>NZ_JAFA01000018.1 GCF_000519185.1 Paraburkholderia nodosa DSM 21604
ATCGCGCTCGATGCGGCGTGCCGTACGCACGCTGATGCCAGTCTTGGCGGCCGCGACTTCCTGCGGATGGTGTTTGCGCTTGTTCATGTAGAGACGAACCTGTTGGTCGGTGATGCGGGTTCCAGACATGAGCTGACCGCTTCTTCTTTAAGCTTCGATCAGCCCATCCTAAAGCCCCGCCGACGCAGCGCTGCCGGTGGCTCGTCGTCTCCGGCGGCTACGCCGCCTGCGACTCCTCACCACCGGCCAAAACAATCGTCAACGACCGGCCAACATAATTGTCGCCGCCCAGATATCTGAATTTCCGTAGCAAAGCCGTATTCGGTTCCGCTCGTGATCCGTATACAGACTCCATATCAATCGACGATACTAAATACGTAGAATTGCCGATTACGCTTATTGCGGACAAGCCTTCCGGCAGTCGACTTTCGTTCTCACTGAGCCAACAGTCAAATCTCGATGAAGTGATTGGGTGCATTAAGTCCGGCGGCATAGCTTTTCTGCTAGCACCCTTTGGGGCAGGGAAAAGTATAACGACCCGCCAAATCTTTCTCCGGCTAGCTAATGAGTTTCGAAAAGATTCTCATATGTCGGTCCCGCTTGCGCTTAATTTACGAGAGCACTGGGCTCAGCCCTATGCTGACGAAATGCTCGAGAGACACGCCCGGTCTATTGGTTACTCGCCCCGCGAAGATCTTACAATTGCGTGGCGCTCCGGGATGGCGACCTTACTCCTCGATGGCTTTGATGAAGTTGCCGCACAATCGATCATCCGAAAGGATGACAAGACATTTATGCGTGAGGCTCGTCGTGAGGCGTTAACCGGAGTGCGGGACTTTCTGTCAAAGATTCCCGCTGGAATTGGCGTACTGATTTGCGGCCGTGACCATTATTTTGACGATGAAGGCGAGATTACCTCTGCACTTTCCGTCGGGGCTAAAGTGTGCAAGGCATTCCGACTCGGCGAATTTACGGAAGAAGGTGTCCGCGAGTTCCTAGATAAAAATGGGGTTTCCAAAGAGCTTCCTGATTGGCTACCAAGAAAACCCCTTCTTCTCGGATATTTGATACAAAAAGATCTTATTGGTGAAATTACAAACATCGATGGATCTGCAGGATTTGGTCATGCGTGGGATTCGTTTTTGACGAAAATTACCGAACGCGAGGCAGCCCTAGAATCTGCGACTATGGAGGCGCAAACACTGCGTGCCGTAATGGAGCGGCTTGCATTTTCGGTACGTGGTCGATCGTCCGGAACAGGACCAATTACTGGCGCGGATCTCTCCGACGCTTTTTTTGCTGAGACGGGGCAATCTGCTGGTGAAGGGGTACTAGCTCAATTGCAGCGATTGCCTGGATTGACCCAGCGCGAGCAAGATCCGGGTTCCAGATCGTTCGTGGACGAAGATATGCTCGCGGCACTGCAGGGGAGCGCCTTTTTTAGGTTGATCGCCGAGAATTTTAAAAATAACAATTCGTTGCCGATAGCGGAGTTATCAGCAAAAGCTATTAACATGACCACGCATTTACTAAAACGCGAGGGTTATCAGACATCTACGCTAATTTCAGTCGCACAGTCACTTCACCGTCAGTCGTCGGGCAACATCCAAGATACACAAGCCTTGGCCGATCTTACGTCAATCGTACTTAGCTTGGCGATTCAGGAGGGGCTGCACAACATTGATTTTAGGGGTCTGGAAATTTCGTCGGCAACGCTTGGAAAGGTCAATCTAGAGGATGTACTTGTACAAGGGGTGACCGTTCGTGATTGCTTGATTTCGGAACTGGTCGTCAGTGCAGAGGGTATGACCGGTGGAATAACCTTCCACAATTGCCTTATTGTTCGTGCAGTCGGCATCGCAGATGAAAGAGGGTTGCCCAGGGAGATATTCGTGGACTGCAAGGTCGAAAATTTCGACGATATGGCGACCAATAACGCCGTCTTGCAATCGAACCTGCCAGCACAGATGAAAGCATTGATGACGGTACTTCGCAAACTGTACAAACAAGCGGGCGGTGGGCGAAAGATGGCGTCGCTTTTCCGTGGGATCACCCAGCGCCAAGTTTCTGATTATGTAGAGAGGGTAGTTAAAACGCTGGAGGCCGAAGGATTTATTAGCATTACGAATGAAATTGTCCACCCTGTTCGAAAGCAAGCCGCGCGCGTCGAACAGATTTTGGCCGCGCCATCCTTGAGCGCCGACTCTCTTGTACAGAAAATCCGTGCGCTCTAGCGGTCAGTAGCCTAGCTATTGGTATGCCGTGCGGAAAGAGTGGGCCGGGGCTTAGCTATCCGCCAGGTTGCATGGGATAAGTTTCATGCAATCTGGGCGCGAACAGGTAGCGGGAAACTGTAGTGGTCAACTCACCCCAGACACTGCGCTAAGTCTTTCTTCCGCAACCGCTGGTGCGAGTCCGTCGTTGAACTGATGCGGCCGTATCCAGTTGTACCGGTGCATCAAGTAGTGGCTGATATCGCGGTGTGCTTCCTGCGTCGACATGTAACCCATCGAGGGCAGCCATTCCGTCTTGAAACTACGGAACAGCCTCTCCATCGGAGAATTGTCCCAACAATTTCCACGACGGCTCATGCTCTGCTGTATCCGATAGCGCCACAGGCGTTGACGGAATTTCCGGCTCGCATACTGAGCGCCCTGATCCGAGTGGAACAGCAAACCTTGCGGTCGGCCCCGCTGCTCGTAGGCCATCTCCAGCGCCTGCACGACCAGATCGGCATCCGGGCGCATCGAGAATGCCCAGCCTACAACCCGACGCGTGAACAGGTCGAGCACCACCGCCAGATAATGCCAACGGCCTTGAGCCCAGACGTACGTGATATCGCCACACCAGACCTGATTCGGCGTACCAGCCTCGAATTCACGATTGAGATGGTTCGGGATATCGATCCGCTCGACCGTGGCCTGCTTGTAGGCATGGCGACCCGGCTGCTTGCAGATCAGTCCGAGTTCCTCCATCAAGCGGCTGACCTTGAAGCGACCAATCACCGTACCTTCCTCGCGCATCATGCCCATGATGCTGCGGCTGCCGGCAGAGCTTCGGCTCTCGACGAACAGCTCGTGTACCCGGCTACGCAGTGCCATGCGCTCGGCGTCAACGCGCTGGGCGCGCTCCCGGTACGCATACAGGCAGGATCGCGATACGTCGAATACCGCGCAGATCAGTTCGACCGATTCGCTTGCACCAATCTGATCAATTACTTCGTACGTTCGATGCCTTCCGACATCAAGAGCGCGGTAGCCTTTTTTAAAATGGCCTTCTCACGCTCGAGGCGTTCGATACGCGCCTCGAGTTCCTGAATGCGCTGCTGATCCGGCGTGATTGCCTTGCTCTGCGGCGTGACGCCCTGACGCTCCATTTGAAGCTGGTGCACCCAGCGACGCAGTACCGTCTCGCCGACGCCGACTGAGCGACTCGCCTCCATATGGCTATAACCCTGGTCGAGCACCAGACACGCGGCTTGCTGTTTGAACTCCGGGGAAAACGTACGACGTTGTTTGGTTATCAGACACCTCTTCATGGCGAGCATTCTCGCCTAAATCAGTGTCCGGGGTCATTAGACCACTACACTCCCCGATACGCCATCTGAGTGACAGCGCCTGGAGTCGTCGCGAGTAGCGATGCGAGTTTAAAACGGTTTATTACGGCCTCGGCCGCCATGCGGGAAAAGGCGGCGCGAAAATCATCCTGTGCTCTTGTCATTCGTAACCACCCTCGATCACGTGTAGTAACATGCGCCAACTATATTTCTCGGCCCTAGACTCGTATAGGGCCAGTTTTTGACGCCACGAATGGCAAATATCGGACCGAACCGAGGACGCGTGCTGCGTACTGCATTGAATCGTTTTGCCGCGGTTCTCATTGACGAGGCCCGCACTTTTTCCGGGCTGGCCTGACCTTCCCCCTCAGAAGTATCCCACTGTAAAGTTAGTGGCAAGGCCGCAGGAGAAACCTTGTCATGAAGAAGTCGCGGTTCAGTGAAGAGCAGATTATCGGGGTGCTGAAGGAAGCCGATGCCGGCATGAAGGTCGCAGACCTGTGCCGCAAGCATGGCATATCGGATGCGACGTTCTATAACTGGCGTAGCCGCTACGGCGGCATGGATGTGTCGGACGCGCGACGATTGCGGCAGCTGGAGGAGGAAAACCAGCGACTCAAGCGGCTGGTAGCGGACCAGGCGCTGGACATCCGGGTTCTGAAGGACGTTCTCGGAAAAAAGTGAGTTCGCCCGCGCAGCGCCGGGAAGTCGTGCAGCAGGTGATTGAACAGCACGACTATTCGGAGCGCCGGGCGTGCGCGCTCGTTGGCCTGAATCGCCGGGCGTTCCGGCGGCCGGCGCCACCCGACGCCGACTACGAAGTGCGGCAATGGCTGCGCGAGCTGGCCCAGGAGCGACCGCGGTTTGGCTCGCCTCGCCTGCATGTCCTGCTGCGCCGGGAGGGCCTGGTCCAGAACCACAAGCGCACTGAGCGGCTGTACCGCGCAGAAGGCCTGTCGCTTCGCCTGAAACGGCGAAAGAAGCGCCCGAGTCATCTGCGCGTGGTAATGCCGATGCCCAACGGCGCAGACGAAAGCTGGGCGATGGACTTTGTTGCTGACACGCTGGTGCGTGGCCGACGCATTCCCATGTTGACCATCATCGACGCGTGGAATCGAGAGTGCCCGCACATCGAGGTTGACTTCTCGCTGACGGGAGTTCGGGTCGCGCGCGTTCTGGAGCAGCTACGTCAGCGGGGCCGGCGGCCCAATCTGATTCAGGTCGACAACGGGCCGGAGTTTGTCAGCAAGGCGCTCGATGCATGGGCACACGAACTTGGCGTCAAGCTGCAGTTCATCCGTCCAGGCAAGCCGGTGGAAAACGCGCACATCGAGAGCTTCAACAGCCGGCTGCGCGAAGAATGTTTGAACAGCATGCGTTCGTCAGTCTTGACGATGCACGCAAGCGAATCGAAGCGTGGCGAACGGACTACAACTCCGTGCGCCCGCATAGTGCCCTGGGGCAACTGGCGCCGGACCAATTCCGGCAACTGCATCAACCGAAAAACGGCGAGCCCGCTAACTTACGAATGGTGTACTCGGCGGGGTAAGGTCAGGCCTACTCGGAACTGGATGAGGCTCTTGGCCTTGAGTATGGGCAGCCCTATCAGTATTCCCTATATCCACGCACCAGGAAGACAAGAGTGCCACAAGCCGCATCTATCCAACAACTCGAAAACAGGGTTGCGAAGTTACTGAAGCGATGCCCGCACCGACTCGTCATCCAGAACAACAAGGCGGCAGCTCTGAGGCAAGACGAGATCATGGGTGCGCCGAGCGATCCCATAGACTTCGACTACCTCGCTTGGTCGGATCTCCAGATCGCATACGAACACGATTGGCCGACCTTCCGTCGCCTCAAGGGGCACCCGGAAACGATGAATCACTACCTTTGGCATTGGGGCATCTTGTGGGATAAGGGACTTGTTCCATACCCTTGGTCAAGGGAGCTTTTCGGCGTGCCTGCGGACATGCCGGTGGAAGATTTTTTGCCGGCGTTGACTAAGGCACACATCATCATCAGACGAGACATGGCTGCCGGAATTTTGCCGGAATACCCCAGTTACCGAGAGATACTTGCAATCGCCCGCAGTTACGGTTTTCCTTGTTAAATCAAGTGATTGCCTGTAACCTGAAAGCCGCTTGGTTTGGCTTTTAATCCGTTGGTCACAGGTTCGAATCCCGTACGGCCTACCAAAGCATCAAACAAAAAGCCCAGTCTTCGGACTGGGCTTTTTGCTTTGCAGCGTACGGCGCAAGCTCAAGCGACTTGAGAGGCTCGGCGCGCGAGCATGCGTCCAGCATGTATACTCCCTCCTCCCCCGCCGTCCCATCCCCGCTGCACAGGCCACGTCATCATGAAGTTCACGACCCTTGCCTGCGCCCTGCTCGCGCTTTTCTGGCTCAGTCTGCGCGTTCAGGCGCAAATCCAACCGCAACCCGAAGACTACGCATACCTGCGCCGCATTCGCGTGCCGGACGCCGTCGTCAATTGCGTTGCCGCGCTCGACCAGTGGGTGCACAAGGCGCAGCGCTACGATTCGCTGCTCGTGCCCGATCGGCGCGCGCTCTCGGCGACGATCGAGCAACCCGCGCCCGTCAACGCCACGCCCATGCCCGCCGCAAGCGAGGCGCTTACGCCTGTCCCGTCCATCGACACGCTCATCCACCTGCACGCCTTCGCCAAGGTCCGCGGCAAGTACGCCTGGGTTCCCGTGAAGGCCACGTGCGGTATCTGGCATTCGCACGTTGTCGATGTCGCGCTGTCGCCGCGCGGCACGCACGCAACGTCGCCTATCCACTGACGACATTTCGTCGTCCTTATCGCTGCCGGCAACAAAAAAGCCCGCGCGCCAGACAGCGCACGGGCTTCGCATCGAGCGACGCGCGGCCCATGCCGCGCGCAAACTCAGTCTGCCTTGACGCCTTCCACCTGGATCTGCAGCGTCGTAGCCGTCTTGAAACCATACGACTGGCCCCAGTTCACGCCGTAGTCCGCGCGGTCGAATTGCGCCGACGCGTCCGCGCCGCACACTTCACGCTTGAGCATCGGGTTCTGGAAGCACTTGAACGAGTCGATCTTCAGGTTCAGCGGCTTGGTCACGCCATGCAGCGTGAACGTGCCGATCACTTCCACGGGCTTGTCGCCGTCGAAGCGGATCGACGTGCCCTTGTAGGTGGCCGTCGGGTACTTCGCGGTGTCGAGGAATTCGGCCGAGCTCACGTGCTTGTCGAGCTTCGCGTTGCCGGTATCGATCGACGATGCGTCGATCGTCACGTCCACCGTGCCCGTCTTCGCCTCGCGGTCGAGCGTGACCGTGCCCGCGCTCTTCGTGAACTTGCCGCGCCATACCGAGACGCCGCCGAAGTGATCGGCTTCGAAGCTCGGATACGTGTGCATCGGGTCGAGGTTGTAGGTCGTGGCGGCCGCGAGCGCCGGCGTGGCGACGAAGGCTGCGAGCGAGGCGGCAACGGCCGCGGCGAAAATCGTGGTCTTCATGAATCGTTTCCTGGTGCGGGAGAAACTGGGTGAGAAAGCGATGCCGTACGCGCGTCAGTGCGCGGCGGACACGATGTGAAACTTGATCTGCACGTCGTCGGCGACGATCGAGGTGTCCTTCCACTCGCCCGAGCCGATGCCGTACGCGAGGCGCTTGATGGGCAGCGTGCCGTCGAACACCTGGTTGGCGCCGTCCTTGCGGTACTGCACCGGCACGACGACGTCGGTCGTCTTGCCCTTGATGGTCAGCTTGCCGGCCACCGTGAACGCGCCGTTCGCGCCGGACTTGATCTGCGTGGAGACGAAGGTCGCGTGCGGGAAATGCGAGGCGTCGAACCACTCGTCGCCGGCGACTTCCTTGTTGTATTCCGGCGCGCCGAGGTCGAAGCTCGCCACCTCGACGTCGAGCTTCGCGCTCGATGCCGCGACGTTCGCCGGATCGAAGCGCACGTCGGCGGTGAAGTGGTTGAAGCGGCCTTCGACCGGCACGTTCATCTGCTTGAACACGGCGCTCACGGAGTTCTTCGCGGCTTCGGCCGCGGCGTTGGCGTTCGTGGCGAAGGTCGTGGTAAAAGCCGCGCCGGCGGCGAGCGCCGCGCCGAGCGCGACGACGGAAGCGGTATGGGCAAGACGCTGGATCATGGGCAGTCGGTCCAAGGTGGGAGGCATCGGGAAATGGAGACGGCGCTTGCGCGCCGCGAAGTCAGTCGCGCGGCGTGCCGAACGGCAGCATGCGCGCGAGGATGTTCTGTCGGTCGATCAACTGGTGCTTGATGACGGCCAGCACGTGCAGCACGACCACGGTGAGCAAGGTGTAGTTCAGCGAGATATGCACGACGCGCAGCACGCCCTTGAGCGCGGTGTCGGGGCCGATCAGCACGGGCATCGGCCAGATGCCGAGGTACACGACCTGGATGCCGGCCGCCGAGCTATAGAGGTAGCCCGTCACCGGAATCGCGACCATGAGCACGTAAAGCGCGGTGTGGCCCAGGTGCGCGGCGAGCCGTTCCCAGCCATGCATGGAGCCGGGCAGCGCGGGCGCGGTGTGCGTGAGGCGCCAGAGAATGCGCACGAGCACGAGCGCGAGCACGGTCACGCCAATCCACTTGTGCCACGAAAAGTAGCGCAGTTTGGTGGGCGTGATGCCGGGAATGTCGGTCATGACCCAGCCGAGCGCAAAGCCCCAGACGATCAGCGCGGCGATCAGCCAGTGCAGCAGCATGGCGACGCCGTTATAGCGGCCGGCGGGCTTGACGTTAGGGTTCATCGGCATACGACTCCATTATTCGAGGTGTGCACTTTACCCGGCCAAACCTATTCAAACAATCGTCTAAAATGGATGGTTATCATCCACTTTTTCGATAGATCGAAAAGGACCGTACCTCGTGGACCGCACCTCGGACCGCTCCCCTAGCCTCGAGCAGCTGCGCGCGCTGATCGCCGTCGCCGAAACCGGCAGCTTCTCGGCGGCGGCGCGCCAGCTCGACCGCGCGCAGTCGGTGGTCAGCTATACGATCGCCAATCTCGAGGCGCTGCTGGGCGTCGCGCTGTTCGAGCGCGGCAAGCGCAAGCCGGAACTCACGGCCGCGGGCCGCGCGATCCTCGCCGACGCGCGCCGCCTCGATCTGCTCATGGGTCAGCTTAACGCCAAGGCGGCCGGCCTGCAGAGGGGGCTCGAGGGCGAAGTTTCGCTGGCCGTGGACGTGATGTTTCCCTCGCAGCGCCTGGTCGAAGCGCTGCAGGCGTTCGCGTTCACGTTTCCCACCGTCGCGCTGAATCTCACCATGGAAGCGCTCGGCGGCGTGCTCAAGCTCGTGCTCGACGGCGACTGCGCGGTGGGGATCAGCGGGCCGAACCACAACTGGCCGCACGTGATCGAGGCCCAGTCCATCGGCACCGTGGAACTCGTGCTCGTGGCCGCCCCCTGCCATCCGCTCGCCAAGGCGGAGCACCCGGTGCGCATTTCGGATGCGCGCGAGCACACGCAGTTGGTGCTCACCGATCGCAGCCGCCTCACCGAAGGCCAGAACTTCGGCGTATACAGCAATCGCGCGTGGAAGCTCGGCGACCTCGGCGCCAAGCACCGGCTGCTGCTCGCGGGCCTCGGCTGGGGGTCGATGCCGACGCACCTCGTGGAAGCCGATCTCGAAGCCGGGCGGCTCGTGCGCGTCGCGCTCGCGGACCGGCGCTCGGTGAGCTACAACATCTCGCTGATCCATCGCACCGACGCGGCGCGCGGCCCCGCCAGCGAGTGGCTCTGCCACTACCTCACGCAAGGCACGCCGCCGCAAGCGCCGTTGCCCGACGCCCGCTGAAACAACGCGCGAGCGATGCGCCTGCGAGTTGTACGAACGCAACCCCGCGCACGCCTGACAATCCTTAACAAACCCACGCAAGCCGCGTCACGCCGGGCTCACGCGGCAACCGACGCCGACCTCGCGCCATCGGCCTCCGTACGCCCGCATTTATCGAGATGGACCTCCATGCCAGGATCGCGCCACCGCTCGCCGGGAGTGCGGCATGCGCAAAAGCCGCACGCCCCGAATACCCAGCGCGAGCTTTGTGTCACGCGCCCGGTCACTTCGCATCATGGTCAACTTCATCTGCTTTCTGCTCTGGAATCTCGCCCTGCTCTTCGCCGTGCGCGTGGGTTGCTGGCTCATTGGCTGCGCGCGGCCCGATCTCACGCTCAATGGCGCGCATATTTTCATCGGCTTGATGGCGACTGCGCTCGCGTTCGACACGGCGCTCACCTTCCTCGTGTTCGCCGAGGCCGGTGGGCCATGGCAAGCGCACAATCCCGGCGAGACTTACGCTGTGCGCGCCTTCGCCTACGCGCTCGCGGCGTTGATGGCGCTGCTCATCGCCTGGCATGCGCGCCGGCAGGCGTCCCGCAAGGCGCACAATGGACCGCCAGGTGCGCAGGAAATCGAGACGTCTCGCTACAGCAAATCGACGCTGCCGATGTAAGGCGCACGCCGGCTTTAGCCGTTCTTCGCCTTGGCAGGCTTGTCCGCCTTCTCCCCTTTGACCGGTATCACCGCCGGCGCTGGCGCCGCGGCAGGCACCACGCCCGACCAGCCCGGCAGATAACGCGCGTCGGCATCGTGTGCGTGCGATAGCGCGTCGGCGAGCGCCGCGTCGAAATCCTTGCGCAAACGCGTTTCGGATACCTTGCGACGAAGATAGTCGGCCCACAGGAATTCGCTGAACGGCGTCGTGTCCTTCGCGTAGCCTCCTGACGTGCGCAACTCGCCCGCGAGGCTGCGATACGGATCGTCGGCAAGGCCGAGCAGCTGCTTCGGCAACTGGTCGAATTCGCAGCGCTCGCCTGCGGCATCGAACGGATGCACCCACTGGTTGTGCTCCATCATGCGCCAGAAGATGGTGGGCTCGAGCCACGAGAGATCCTTGAGCACGGTCACCCGCACGCTCTCCACCGATTCTTCGAGCCACGCGCGGCCAAGGTGGTGATGATCGACCACGTAGTAGCGCGACTTCGGCCCGAGCACGGCGGAAACCAGTGCGAGTCGATGGCCGCCGCGCGGCCTTTCTTGTCGAGCACCTGCCAGTGCGCGCGCTTGGCGTTCACCTCCCGAAAGCCCACCGTGATCTGCGTGGGACGCAGCTCGTCGAGCTTCACGGTGATGAGATGGAGATCGGTGTTGGGAAGGTTCATGGCGGGCCTCCTGTTTAGTGTCGATTGGTGTCGGGGTCGATCGCGCAACGATACAGCCGAACGGCCATGCATGCGGCATCAATCGAACGCGTACCGCGCGCTCCGTGCGCAGGGTCAACCCTGAGACCGCCGGGCACGTTGGATGCACGCTTTCGCCGCTTCGCCTATAAATGCGCTAAGGGACAGACGGCGCGAACCACGGCGCCCGTCATGCTCCCGCCGATGTCAGTTGCACGTCTTCCAGGCTCAACCAACGACACAAGCGAGGGCATTTTGGATCTCGAAACCATCCGCGTATTCATCATGACCCGGGGCATCGACTTCGGGACCAAGGTCGTGGCGGCGATCGTCCTGTGGGTCATCGGACGCTGGGCCATCAGCCTCGTCGCCGGTTTGCTGCGCAAGGTGCTCGCGCGCAACGAGCGCATCGATCCCACGCTCGCGCATTACCTCAGTTCGATCCTCGCCGCCGTGTTGAACCTGCTGCTGGTCCTCGCGATCCTGCAGGTGTTCGGCGTGCAGACCACCTCGTTCGCGGCGCTTCTCGCCGGTCTTGGCCTCGCCATCGGGACGGCGTGGGGCGGCCTGCTCGCGCATTTCGCGGCGGGCGTGTTCATGCAGGTGCTGCGGCCGTTCAAGGTGGGCGACTTCGTGACGGCCGGGGGCGTGACGGGCACCGTCAAGGAACTCGGCATCTTCGGCACGACCATCATCTCGCCGGACAACGTGGTCAACATCATCGGCAACAACAAGATCTTCTCGGACACCATCTCGAACTACAGCGCGACGCCCGTGCGCCGCGTCGAGCTGACCGCGAAGATCGCCAACGGCGTCGATCCCGTCGATGCCGCCAACCGCCTGCGCGCGGCCATCGCGAAAATTCCGAACGTTTCGCCGGAGCCGCCGCCCGACGTCGAGATTCTCTCGTTCACACCCGAAGGCCCGCTACTGGCCGTGCGGCCCTACACCAACAACGACACCTACTGGCAGGTGTACTTCGACACCAACCGCGCGATTGTCGAGACCTTCAAGGGCGCGGGCTATCCGACGCCCGAAACGCCTTCGATCATTCGCCGCGTGGGCTCCTAGCGCGGCGTTCAACGCACTCGCCAAAACAAAACGGCATCGCCTTCGCAGGCGATGCCGTTTTTCATTGCGTTGCGGCCTGACGATGCCGGGCGCTCAACCGCCGTTGGGCTTGCGCACAGCGCCGCCGCGCGAGTCCTTGCGCAGCATCTTCCACACGCCGCCGATCAGGATCGGCACGATCGCCGCGCCGATGCCGACGAGCACGATCACGTTGAGGTACTGGCGAATGAACGGAATGTTGCCGAAGAAGTAGCCGAGCAGCACGAGCAGCAACACCCAGAACAGCGCGCCCGTGATTGTGAAGAGCTGAAAGCGTCGCATTGGCATTTGCGAAACGCCCGCCACGAACGGTGCAAACGTACGCACGACAGGAATGAAGCGCGCGAGCACGATGGTCTTGCCGCCGTGGCGCTCGTAGAATTCGTGCGTTTTCTGCAGCGCGGTGCGATCGAGGAAGCGTTCGAGCACGGGAATGTGCGTATTGAACACCTTCGGCCCAATGGCGCGCCCAATCAAATAGTTGACCGTATTGCCGAGAACCGCCGCCACGAGCAGCAGCACGATCAGCAGGCCGAGATTCATTTCATGCGTAGCGGCAAACGCGCCGCCGATGAAGAGCAACGAGTCGCCGGGTAGAAACGGCAGCACCACGAGCCCGGTTTCGCAGAACACGATCAGGAACAGCACCGCGTAGACCCAGCCGCCGTATTGCTGGATGAAGACACCGAGAAACTTGTCGATGTGCAAGACAAGATTGACGAACTGCAGGAGCGTATCCAAAAGTGTCCCTTATTGAGCGTGGGCCGCGCGCCTGAAAAAGCGCGTTCGCCCTGTGTTGCGCGAGAAGCCAAATTGACCGCGCCATGATACCGAAAGTGCCCGCGCGCCACGAAAATATCCCGTCAATTTCGGTGAATTTGCGCACAAAGCGCTGCTACATGAAGGTTTCGCGGGCGCTGAAGCGCGTCGGGTCCGGTCGCGCCGACTCGCTATAATTGCGCGCATGTCTTCGAATTCCGAACCCACCGGCGCCGTGCCGGATTCCGCCGGCGCTGCCGATACTGCCGGCACTCCAAGCGCGACCAGCGCCGAAGTCGCGTCGCGCGCCGCGCAGCCCGCCCGCGCGATCCAGGCGCTGCCCGATCAGCTCATCAGCCAGATCGCCGCGGGTGAAGTGGTCGAGCGGCCCGCCTCCGTCGTCAAGGAACTGCTCGAAAACGCGCTCGATGCGGGCGCGAGCACGCTGCGCATCCTGCTCGACGAGGGCGGCGTGAAGCGCATCTCCATCGCCGACGACGGCTGCGGCATTCCCGAAGCCGAACTCCCGCTCGCGCTCATGCGCCACGCCACCAGCAAGATCCGCTCGCTCGCTGAACTGGAGAGCGTCGCGACGCTCGGGTTCCGGGGCGAAGCGCTGGCGTCGATCGCTTCGGTGGCCGAGATGTCGATCACGAGCCGCAGCGCCGACGCGCCGCACGCCGTGAAAATCGAGGGGCACACCGGCGCAATCTCGCCGGCTGCGGGCGGCCAGGGCACGACCATCGAAGTGCGCGAGCTGTACTTCAACACGCCCGCGCGCCGCAAGTTCCTGAAGAGCGAGCAGACCGAACTGGGCCATTGCCTCGAGATGATCCGCCGCAGCGCGCTCGCGCGCCCGGACGTGGCGATCTCGGTGCTGCACAACGGCCGCGCGGTCGAGCACTGGAACGCGAGCGATCCGGCCACGCGCGTCTCGAAGATCCTCGGCGAAGTGTTCGCCACGGCACATCTGCCGCTCGACGAGCGCGCCGGGCCGCTCGCCGTGTACGGTTGTGCGGGCCTGCCTACGGCGAGCCGCAACCGCGCCGACCAGCAGTATTTCTTCGTGAACGGCCGCTTCGTGCGCGACAAGCTGCTCACCCACGCGGTGCGCTCGGCTTATGAGGACGTGCTGCACGGCGAGCGCTATCCGTCGTACGTGCTGTTCCTCGACCTGCCGCCCGAAGCCGTCGACGTGAACGTGCACCCCTCGAAGATCGAAGTGCGTTTCCGCGATTCGCGCTCGATTCACCAGTTCGTGTTCCATGCCGTGCAGCGCGCGCTCGCGCGCCACGCGGGCGCCTCGCCCGAGACGACCTCGGGCGGCCATGCCGCCGCGCTCATCGAGCCGCGGGCGTTGCCGGGCGCCGGGGTGCTGGGCGCCTCGGTCGGGCTGGCTTCGGGCGTCGCCGACTCCCAGCGCGCAGGTGCAGCGCCCGGCGCGGCGGGCGGCTTCGGCGCGGACGGCAAGTTCGGCACCGCGAGCGTGGCGAGCAGCTTCGGCGGCGGCGCGGGTGGCCTGCCTTCGCGCGCGTCGGGTTTCGGCCAGCCAGGCGGCGGCGGTGCAGGCGCGAACAGCAGCAACACCTGGCTGCGCCAGTCGCGCATGACGCAAGGCAGCCTGCCTGTCGCGCAGCCGCTCGCGCTTTATGACGCGTTGTTCGGCCGCAAGGATGCCGGCGCCGGCACGGCGCAAGGTTCGACCGTGCCGCAGGCGCAAGACGGCGCAGCCGGTGCATTCACCGCCGGCGCGCCGCACGCCGCCTTCGAAGCCGGCGAGGACCACCCGCTCGGCTTCGCGCTCGGCCAGGTCCACGGCATCTACGTGCTCGCGCAGAACGCGCGCGGCCTCGTGATCGTCGACATGCACGCCGGGCACGAGCGCATCCTGTACGAGCAGTTCAAGCAGGCTCTCGCCGAACGCTCGCTCGCCGTGCAGCCCTTGCTGATCCCGATCTCGATGACGGCCGATCCCGTCGAAACCGGCACCGTCGAGGAAGAAAAGGCCACGCTCGAAGCGCTGGGCTTCGATCTCGCCGTGCTCTCGCCCACCTCGATCGCGATCCGCGCAGTGCCCGCGCTCCTCAAGGACGCCGATCTCCAGGCACTGGCGCGCGCCGTGCTCGCCGATCTGCACGCGTACGGCGGCTCGCGCGTGCTCACCGAGCGCCAGCACGAGATGCTCGGCACGCTCGCCTGCCATCACGCAGTGCGCGCGAACCGGCGTCTCACGCTCGACGAAATGAACGCGCTCCTGCGCCAGATGGAAGCCACCGAGCGCGCCGACCAGTGCAACCACGGCCGGCCGACCTGGTACCAGCTCACGCTCGCCGATCTCGATCGGCTCTTCATGCGCGGTCAATGACGCAGTCCACGAAACAAGAAAGCGGCGCGTTGCCGGTTGCCTGTCTGCTCGGCCCCACGGCCTCGGGCAAGACGGCGGCCGCGCTCGCGTATGCCGCGCAGTCGGCGGCGCGCGGGCGCACGGTGGAGATCGTGAGCGTCGATTCGGCGCTCGTGTATCGCGAGATGGACATCGGCACCGCGAAGCCGAGCGCCGCGGAGCGTGCCGCCGCCGCGCATCATCTGATCGATATCGTCGATCCTCTGGATGCCTATTCGGCCGCCGACTTTCGCGCCGACGCACTGCGCGTGACGGGCGAGATCGTCGCGCGCGGGAACATGCCGCTGCTCGTGGGCGGGACGATGCTCTACTTCAAGGCGCTCACGCAAGGCCTGAACGACCTGCCCTCGGCCGATCCGGCCGTGCGCGCGCAACTCGACGCCGAAGCCGCGCGCGACGGCTGGCCCGCCATGCATGCCCGCCTCGCGGAGGTCGATCCCGCCACGGCTGCACGCCTCGCCCCGAACGACTCGCAGCGTATCCAGCGGGCGCTCGAAATCTTCATGCTGAGCGGGCAGCCGATGTCGGTGCTGCTCGCCACGCCGTCCACGCGCGAGGATGAAGCCGCGCGCTACCGCTTCGTTCCCGTCGCGCTCGAGCCGTCCGATCGCGGCGTGCTGCACGCGCGCATCGAAGCGCGCTTCGACGCGATGCTCGCGGGCGGCCTCATCGACGAGGTGAAGGCGCTGCGCGCGCGCGGCGACCTGAACCCCAACCTGCCCTCAATGCGCTGCGTGGGTTATCGCCAGGTTTGGGAGTACCTCGATGGCGAGGTCGATTACGACACGATGCGCGACAAGGGCGTGTTCGCCACCCGCCAGCTCTGCAAGCGCCAGCTCACTTGGCTGCGCGCGATGCCGGAGCGCATCGTCGTGGATTGCTGCGCGCAGGATGCGACCGATCAGGCCGTCGCGGCGGTAGCGCAGATCGGCGGCTGAGGCCGCCGCCCCCTTTCCCCGCTTTCTCCTTCCCGGCGCTTTGTGCGCCACAACATCCCCGCTCAGCCCGCGGGTGGTGCACGTCCGTGCGCCGCATGCGCGCGCTCCCCCGCCGCAGCGCGCCACCGAAATCCGCCCTCGCCCGCTTGACTTTCGACCGACCGGATACGATCATTCGTTCATCACTAGAGCAATTGCTCAGGCTTGAGCCGATCGGCCGCTTTGAGTAAGGAGACACCGAATGAACACCGAACGCAGCAATGCGAACGTGATCCTGCACATCGGCGCCGGGTCGTTTCACCGGGCGCATCAGGCGTGGTACCTGCATCGCGTGAACCTCACGCGCAAGCCCGACGAGGCCGCATGGTCGCTCAGCGTCGGCAACATCCGCTCCGACATGAACGCCGTGATGGACGCGCTGGCCGCGCAGAACGGCGCCTACACGCTCGAAACGGTCACGCCGCAGGGCGAGCGCGCTTACGAGACGATCCGCTCGATCACGCGCGTACTGCCTTGGTCCGCCGATCTCGCGAGCCTGATCGACGCAGGCGCCGACGCGAACTGCAAGATCATCGCGTTCACGGTGACCGAAGGCGGCTATTACCTCGACGAGCACGACCGCCTCGACACCGCGAACCCCGACCTCGACACCGATCTCAAGGGCGGCCGCACGACGATTTACGGCGCGCTCGCCGCGATCCTCGAAGCGCGCATGGCGCGCGACGGCGGCCCCGTCACGCTGCAAACCTGCGACAACCTGCGCAGCAACGGCAAGCGCTTTCATGCGGGCATGCGCGAGTTCCTCGCCCTGCGCGGCGCAACGGATCTGCGCGCCTGGTTCGACGCGAACACGGCGTGCCCCGACTCCATGGTCGACCGCA
Source organism: Paraburkholderia nodosa DSM 21604 (assembly GCF_000519185.1). Taxonomy (GTDB): domain Bacteria; phylum Pseudomonadota; class Gammaproteobacteria; order Burkholderiales; family Burkholderiaceae; genus Paraburkholderia; species Paraburkholderia nodosa. The sequence continues at coordinate 16,844 of NZ_JAFA01000018.1, forward strand.
TCACGCCGCGCCCCACGCCCGACGTGCGCGAGCGCGTGAAAGCGGCGACCGGCGTGGACGACGCCTGCCCGGTGATGGGCGAGGCGTTCATCCAGTGGGTGATCGAGGATCACTTCTGCGCGGGGCGGCCCGCCTGGGAGCGAGCCGGCGCGGAGATGGTCGAATCGGTGATGCCCTACGAGGAAGCGAAGATCCGCATCCTCAACGCCACGCACAGCTGCATTGCGTGGGCGGGCACACTCGTCGGGCTCGACTTCATCCACGAAGGCACCCACGACGCCGACATCCGCACCTTCGCGCGCGAGTACGTGAGCGAGGACGTGATTCCCTGTCTCACGCCCAGCCCGCTCGATCTCGCGAAGTATCGCGACGTTGTGCTCGAACGCTTCAGCAATCCGTACATCCAGGACACGAACCAGCGCGTGGCCGCCGACGGCTACTCGAAGATCCCCGGCTTCATCGCGCCCACGCTCGCGCAACGCATCGCCGGGGGCGCAACACCTGCCGCCACGGCCATGCTGCCCGCGCTCTTCCTGCGCTTTCTGGAACGCTGGCACAAGGGCACGCTGCCCTACCGCTACCAGGACGGCGTGATGGACGAAGCGGCCGTGCACCGCATGTTCGATAGCGGCGACCCCGTCTCGACGTTTCTCGGCGACAAGCTGCTGTGGGGCGGCCTCGCCGGCAACCCGACACTGGGCGGCGCGGTGCGCGGCGCGCTCACGCGCGTCGACGCGTGGCTCGCCTCGCGCGGCTGCAGCGTTTGAAGCAACACCACGGCCTGATCCGCAACACCCGCGCCACGCGCGCCCTCCGGGTCGGAGCGCATGGCGTCGCGCCCGGCGCGCGGCTAAAGTAGCGCAACTCCTCAACACGACTTCAGCGCGCCTATGTATCTCGGCATCGACCTCGGCACCTCCGAAGTGAAAGTCCTGCTGCTCGCGCCCGACGGCCGCGTGATCGGCACTGCCGGCACGCCCTTCGTCGTCTCGCGCCCCCACCCCCGCTGGTCCGAGCAGAATCCCGCCGACTGGTGGGACGGCACGCGCCGCGCGCTCGCCGCGCTGCGCGAGGCGCATCCGCACGATTTCGCGCAGGTGCGCGGCATCGGCCTTTCCGGGCAGATGCACGGCGCCGTGCTGCTCGACGCGCACGACAACGTGCTGCGTCCCGCCATCCTCTGGAACGACATGCGCGCGGTGGACGAATGCGCCGAGCTGACCGCGCGCGCGCCGCAGTTGCATCGCATCGCGGGCAATCTCGCCATGCCGGGCTTCACTGCGCCCAAGCTGCTGTGGGTCGCGCGCCACGAGCCGCAGATCTTTCGCGAGACGGCCTGTGTGCTGCTGCCGAAGGACTATCTGCGCCTGCAACTCACCGGCGGCAAGGTCTCCGATCCGTCCGATGCCGCGGGTACGCTCTGGCTCGACGTGGCCAAACGCGACTGGTCCGACGCGCTGCTCGACGCCTGCAACATGACGCGCGCGCAAATGCCCGCGCTCGCCGAAGGCAGCGCGCCCTCCGGTACGCTCCTGCCCGCGCTCGCGCGCGAATTCGGTCTGCGCGAGGACGTGGTCGTGGCGGCGGGCGGCGGCGACAACGCGACGAGCGCCATCGGTATCGGCGCCACGCAGCCCGGCGACGGCTTCGTCTCGCTCGGCACCTCGGGCGTGCTTTGCGTGGTGGGCGACCGTTTCCGGCCGAATCCCGCTTCCGCCGTGCATGCGTTCTGCCACGCGATTCCGGACCGCTGGCACCAGATGAGCGTCGTGCTTTCGGCGGCAAGCTGCCTGCGCTGGGTCTGCAAGCTCACGGGCACGAACGAACCCACGCTGCTCGCCGAAGTCGAGCAGCTCAGTGCGCCAACCCTCGCCGAAGCCCCGCTCTTCCTGCCGTATCTCTCGGGCGAACGCACGCCGCACAACGACCCGTATGCGCAGGGCGTGTTCTTCGGCATGACGCACGCGACCGACCGCGCGCTGCTCGGCTACGCCGTGCTCGAAGGCGTGACCCTCGCGCTCACCGACGGACTCGACGCGCTCGCGGCCGCCGGCACCGAAGTGGGCGCGCTGTCGATGCTGGGCGGCGGCGCGCGCAGCGGCTACTGGGCGCAGCTGGTTGCGGACGCATTCAACACGCCCACGCGCCAGCACGGCGGCGGCGAGACGGGCGCGGCGCTCGGCGCGGCGCGCCTTGGCTGGCTCGCGGCGGGCGGCGACGCGCGCGACGTGCTGACCAAGCCGCCCGTGGTGGCCGAGTACACGCCAAATGCGGCGCGCCACGCGGCGCTGCGCGAGCGGCTCACCGCCTACCGCGCGTTGTACCGCCACGTGCGCCCGCTCTTCGAGCCCTCGCGCGAGCGCCTCGCGTAACGCGTGCCGTACACTTCGGCTCCGAATCCACCGACCATCATCGTGCCCAAGTCCACCGAAAAACTCGATCTCGCGACCCGCGCCGCCTGGCTCTACTACGTGGCCGGCAACACCCAGAACGAAATCGCCGAGAAGCTGCAGGTGTCGCGCCCGGTCGCGCAGCGCCTCGTCGCGTTCGCGGTCGAGAAGAACCTCATTCGCGTGCGCGTCGATCATCGTCTCGCCGATTGCCTCGCGCTCGCCGACGCGCTTTCGAAGCGCTACGGCCTTTCGGTCTGCGAAGTGGTGCCCGTGGACAACGACACACCTGAGGAAATCGACCGCAAGCTCGCCGTGGCAGGCGCACAGGTGATGGAGCGCTACCTGAGCGAAGAGCGGCCGATGGTGGTGGCCGTGAGCAGCGGACGCACGCTCAAGGCCGCCGTCGACCAGATCGCGCAGCTGGAGCGGCCGCAGCATCGGCTGGTTTCGATGGTGGGCGCGATCGCCCAGGACGGCTCGTCGAACCGCTACGACGTCGCGCTGCATATCTCCGAGAAGACGGGCGGCAAGCACTTTCTGCTGCCCGCGCCGCTCATCGCGGATAACGAGGCCGAGCGCGCGCAATGGTGCAATCACCGGCTCTATCGCATCGTCGAATCGCTGTCGGGCGAGGCGGATGTCGCGTTCGTCGGCATCGGCAACATCGGCGAGCATTGCCCGCTGCATGAGGACGGCTTCATCACCTCCGACGAAGTGCGCGAGCTGATGGGCCAGGGCGCCGTGGCCGAAATGCTCGGCCTGCCGATCGACGCCGCAGGCAAGCGCGTCGATTCCCCCACGGGCCGCCGCGTGACGAGCGTGTACCTCGAGTCGCCGCCGCGCCGCCCGACCATCGGCTTCGCCGGCGGCGCGCGCAAGCGCGAAGCGGTGATCGCGGCGCTCAACGGCGGCTGGCTCTCCGGGCTCGTCACCGACGAGTTGTGTGCGCGCGCCGCGATCGACCGCTGATCGAAAAAACGCCCGCATGAAGCGGGCTAACAAAGGCAACCTCAGGTACCTCGCCACACAGAACACCGCCTCACGCTGCGAGGCGGCGCGTCCAGCAAGCCAGTGAGATCACGCAGCCAGTTGCTGCGCGAAGCGACGCTCGAACGCCAGGCCGTCCGCATTGAAGAGATGGCAATGATCGGGCGTCGAGCCGACCTTGAATGCCTCGCCGCGCTCATGCCGCTCCAGCGGCGGAATGCGCGCGATCAGGCCATCGGGCGCGACCGGACATTCGGCGTAGAGGTAAGCAGCGTCGCCGAGCGACTCGACCGCCATCGCCTTTGCGCTCACGCCTTCCGCGCCCGTCATGACGTGCAGATGCTCGGGGCGGATGCCCACCGTCACCTTGTCGCCCTCACGCGCGTTGCCCGGGTCGACGGCCACCTTTTGGGTATCACCCGTTTCGTAGCGCACGACGATGCCGTCGCTGCCGATCTGCTGCACCGTGCCGTCGAGGAAATTCATCTTCGGCGAGCCGATGAAGCCCGCCACGAAGCGATTCGCCGGCGCGTGATACAGACGGTTCGGAGTGCCGACCTGTTCGACATTGCCCGCCGAGAGCACGACGATCTTGTCGGCGAGCGTCATCGCTTCGACCTGATCGTGCGTCACGTAGATCATCGTCGTCCTGAGTTCGTCATGCAGGCGCGCAAATTCGAGGCGCATTTTCACGCGCAGCGCGGCGTCGAGGTTCGAGAGCGGTTCGTCGAACAGGAACACCTTCGGCTTGCGCGTGATCGCCCGCCCGATCGCCACGCGCTGGCGCTGGCCGCCCGAGAGCTGCTTGGGCTTGCGGTCGAGCAGATGGTCGATGTGCAGGATCTTCGCGGCGTTCTTCACGGCCGCGTCGATTTCGGGCTTCTTCGCGCCCGCGAGCTTGAGGCCGAACGCCATGTTGTCGTACAGCGTCATGTGCGGATACAGCGCGTACGACTGGAACACCATCGCGATGCCGCGCTTGGCCGGCGGCACGTCGTTCATGCGCGTGCCGTCGATCATCAGATCGCCGCCGCTGATGTCCTCCAGCCCCGCAATCATGCGCATGAGCGTGGTCTTGCCGCAACCGCTCGGGCCCACGAACACGACGAACTCGCCATCGCCGATATCGAGGTTCACATCGCGCAGCACTTCGTTGTCGTCGTAGCGCTTCAGTACGTCTCTGAGGATCACGCTTGCCATGATGTGTCTCCGTTTCTGTGCAAACCGGTTCAGTTCGAACGCGTTTGCGCCTGGTTCATCCAGTGGGCCACCCGCGCGGGCAGCGTCGTCATGTCGTCGAAGATTTGGCTTGCGCCCGCTTCGCGCAACTCGTGCGCGTGCGCGTCGCCGCCCACGTGCGTGCCGCCCACGAAGCCGAGCACCGTCATGCCGGCCGCGCGCGCCGCGCTCACGCCCGTCACGCTGTCCTCGACCACGAGGCACGCGGCGGGCGCGACGTCCATGCCCTGCGCCGCCGCGAGATAGACGTCGGGCGCGGGCTTCGGCCGGGCGACGATATCCGCGCAATACACGCGCGCGCCAAAGAAGCGATCGAGTCCGTTGCGCGCCAGCACCTCGCGCACCACCGCCGTGTAGCTGTTGCTCGCGCAGGCCTTGGTGAGCGTCACGGCTTCCAGTGCCGCCACGACGCCCGGAAACAGCGGCGCCTCGCGCGCTTCGGCCTCGGCCACGGTGCGGATCGCATCGACGTCGGCGGCCGTGAGGCTGCGCCCGAGCGCGTCGCCCGCGCCGCCCAGCACGCGCTCGATGCGCTGGCCGAGCAGCGGCATGACGACGGGCGCCGCGTCCACGCCGGGCCAGCGCGCCTCGAGCTCGCGCACCAGCACGCGGGCCGCCACGGCTTCGCTGTCGATCAGCACGCCGTCGCAATCGCAGATCAGGGCTTGAATGGGCATCGCATTGGCCATTACTTGACGGCCCCGAAGGTAAGGCCGCGCACCAGTTGCTTCTGCGAAAGCCAGCCGACGATCAGCACCGGCGCGACCGCGAGCAGCGATGCCGCAGAGAGCTTCGCCCAGAACAGCCCCTCAGGACTCGAATACGACGCGATGAACACCGTAAGCGGCGCGGCGTTCGAACTGGAGAGGTTGATGCTCCAGAACGCTTCGTTCCACGAAAGGATGATGAGCAGGAGCGCGGTGGAAGCCAGCCCCGGCACCGCCATCGGCATGAGCAGATAGACGATTTCCTGCCAGGTGGCCGCGCCGTCCATGCGCCCGGCTTCGAGAATGTCTTTGGGAATCTCGTTGAAGTACGTGTACGCCATCCACACTGCGATCGGCAAATTGATGAGCGTGTAGACAATCACCAGTCCGCTCACGGTGTCGAGCAGCCCCGAGTTCTTCCACAGCAGGTAGATCGGCACGAGCACCCCCACCGAAGGCATCATCTTGGTGGAAAGCATCCACAGCAGAATTCCCTGCGTGCGCTTGTTCGGGAAGAACGCCATCGCGTAGGCCGCGGGCACGGCGAAGATCAGGCAGACGATCGTCACGCCGGCCGAGATCAGCACCGAATTCCACGCGAACGCGAAGTAGTTGCTGCGCGCGAACACCTCTCTGAAGCTGTCGAGCGTCGGCTGGAAGAAGATCGTCGGAATATAGGCCTGCTGCTCGGTCTTGAACGCCGTGATCGTCATCCAGAAGATCGGGAAGAACAGCGCGATCGCGATCAGCCAGGCAAGCAGCCCCGGCAGCACGCGCCCGATGAACTGCAGCGGCGACGAATGTTTGACCGCGTCGGGCGATTGCGCGGGCGTAGCGGTAATCTGGCTCATTTTTCGTACTCCCCTTTGAGGTTGCGCGCGAGCATGCGCACGAGGAAGAACGACACGATGTTCGCCAGCACGACGGCGAGAATGCCGCCAGCCGAAGCGATGCCCACGTCGAACTGCTGCAGGCCCATCGAGTAGATCAGGTAAGTGAGGTTGGTGGTCGCGTTGCCGGGACCGCCGCCCGTGGTCGTGTAGATCTCGGCGAAGATCGAGAGCAGGAAGATGGTTTCCATCATCACGACAACGGCAATCGCGCGCCGCAGGTGCGGCAGCGTGATGTAGAAGAACAACGCAATGGGGCCCGCGCCGTCGATCTTCGCAGCTTCCTTCTGCTCCTGGTCGAGCGACTGGATCGCCGTGAAGAGAATGAGGAACGCGAACGGCAGCCACTGCCACGCCACGATCATGATGACCGCGGTGAGCGGATAGACGGCGAACCAGTCGATCGGCGTCATGCCCATCGAGCGCATGGCGATGGCCACGAGGCCGTACACCGGATGCAGGATCATGTTCTTCCAGATCAGCGCGCTCACCGTGGGCATCACGAAGAACGGCGCGATCGCGAACAGGCGCGCCACGCCCTGACCGATGAACTTGCGGTCGAACAGCACCGCCATCAGCACGCCGCCGACCACGGTGATCACGAGCACCGCCACGATCAGCTCGATGGTGTGCACGATCGACGGCACGAACGAGGGATCGGTGGCGAGGAACTTGTAGTTGTCGAAGCCCGCGAAACCCTTGAGATCGGGATTCAGCAGGTTGTATCGCGTGAACGAATACCAGATCGTCATCGCGAGCGGGATCGTCATCCACAGCAGCAGCACCGCGACGGACGGCGACACGAGCCAGCGTGAGGCCGTCCGTCGCGATTCGACCTGCTGCGGTTTCTGTGGCGTGCGCGCTCGATTGAATATAGGCATGGGGAGATGGAGATGACGCATGAGGACCACCCTTCTCGGTTGCGCGCCTGTGCGAGGCACGGCGCGGCATCGGCTGTCGCGAGGGTGCGCGCCGCGCCGGTTGGCCCGGCGCGCGCTCGCGCTACTACGCTGGCTGCCTGAACGGCGCAGCCTGACTTCTCGCAGTTACTTCTGATACCCGGCTTGCGCCACGGCGCGGTTGGCAGCGGCATTACCGGCGGCAAGCGCCTGATCGACGCTCATCTGTCCCGCCACGGCGCCCGCTACGCTCTGGCCCACGACCGTACCGAACGACTGGAACTCAGGAATCCCGACGAACTGGATACCCGTGTACGGCACCGGCTTCGCGGTCGGATGATTAGGATCGGCGGTCTGGATCGCCTTCAGCACGAAGTCGGAGAACGGCGCGGCCTTCTTGTACTCGGGATTCTGATAGGTCGAAATCCGCGTACCCGACGGCACCGAAGCCCAGCCCTCGTCCTGCGCGACCATCTGGACGTACTCTTTCGACGTGGCCCATTCGATGAACTTCTTGGCGGCGTCCTGCGACTTCGACGACTTGGGCACCGCGAGCGCCCACGACCACAGCCAGTGCGCGCCATTGGGCGTGACTTCGGTCGGCGCGGCCGCGAAGCCGATCTTGTCGGCCACCTGCGATTGCTGCTTGTTGTAGAGGATGCCGGCCGCCACCGTCGCGTCGATCCACATCGCGCACTTGCCCGAGGACATCAGCGTGAGGTTTTCGTTGAAGCCGTTCGAGCTCGCTCCCGGAGGGCCGTCCTTCTTCAGCATGTCGACGTAGAAGTTCACCGCCTTCTTCCACTCGGGCGAGGTGAGCTGCGCCTGCCACTTCTCGTCGAACCAGCGGCCGCCGAAGGTGTTGGCGACCGTCGTCACGTACGCCATGTTCTCGCCCCAGCCGGCCTTGCCGCGCAGGCAGATGCCGTAGGTGCCGGCGGACTTGTCGGTGAGCTTGTCGGCAAAGTCCCTGATCTGGTCATAGGTCGGCTGCTCGGGCATCTTGAGGCCCTTCTTGTCGAACAGGTCCTTGCGGTAATACGTCATCGAGCTTTCGACGTAGAACGGCAGCGCGTAAAGCGTGCCGTTGTACGAGAGGCCATCGCGCGCGGTCTTCACCACGTCGTCGAGGTCGTAGCTCGCGGGCAGGTTCGTCATCGGCACGATCCAGCCGCGCTTGCCCCATTGCGGCGCCTCGTAGGTGCCGATCATCATTACGTCGAACTGGCCGCTGTTGGTCGTGATGTCGGTGGTCGCGCGCTGGCGCAGCACGTTTTCTTCGAGAATCACCCAGTTCAGCTTGATGCCCGGATTGGCCTTTTCGAACGCCGGCGAGAGCTTCTTCAGCTCGATCATGTCCGGGTTGTTCAACATGGCGATCGTTACGCTCTGCGCGTGAGCCGCGCTCGCCGCGGCGACGAGTGCACCCGCACTCACCGCTCGACTTATGCACTTTGCGGCGGTCTTCATTGCTGGCTTCATGACGTTGTCTCCTTGTTCGTTGCGTTATGTCTTGCTGCTGTCGTGATGCGTTGTGCAAGGGTTGCGGGAAAGGTCAGCTCATCCAGTTTCCGCCATCGACGTTGAGGGTCTGCGCGGTGATGTAATCGGCGTCGGCGGAGGCGAGAAAGAGCGCGGCGCCCGTGAGATCCTCGGGCAGGCCCATGCGCCCGAGCGGCACGGCCTCACCCACGAGGCGCTTCTTCTCGCCGGGCGGACGATGCTCGTAGCGGGCGAAGAGCGCGTCGACCTGCTCCCACATCGGCGTGTCCACCACGCCAGGCGCGATGCCGTTCACGTTGATGCGATGGGGTGCCAGCGCAAGCGCCGCCGACTGCGTGTAACTCAGCACGGCGGCCTTGGTCGCGCAGTAGTGGGAAACGAGCGCTTCGCCGCGGCGGCCCGCCTGCGACGACATGTTGATGATCTTGCCGCCCTGGCCCTGCTCGACCATGCGGCGCGCCACGGCCTGCATGAGGAAGAACATGCCCTTCACGTTCACCGCGAAGAGGCGGTCGTACACGTCCCAGGATTCGTCGAGGAGCGGGCGCATGTCGAAGAGCGCCGCGTTGTTGAAGAGGATGTCGATGCGGCCGAAGCGTTCGACCGCGCTCTCCACGATGCGATCGATGTCTTCACGGCCGGTCACGTCGGCGGAGAGCGCGAGCACGCGCTCGGGGTACGCGGCGGCAAGCGTTGGGGCGACGGACCCGGCGGGCTTCACGTCGACGAGCACGCAGCGCGCGCCTTCGTCCAGATAGCGCTGCGCGACCGCCTCGCCAATGCCGCTCGCCGCGCCAGTCAGCACGGCTACCTTGTCCTGCAAACGTCCGGCCGCTGGGGTCGCGGTGTGTGCCACAGGTTGTCTCCAATTTCGTTCGTGCGGGGCGTGCCCGGCAGACAGTCCAGAGGAGCAGCTGAGCGATCGCCCGACATGTGAGCATTTGCTCTGTCGTTGATCGAATGATCGGATACGAGTCGGAGACTGTCAAGGCGAACAAACGCGATTGGCCGAGATTTCGATGGTGCGACGCGCAAGCCTCGACTGGCTGCGGCCTGCAGATCCGGCCCCCTGACCGGGTGTCAAGCCGACTCGCCAATCAAAGTGATACGTTATATCATCTCGCCTTCGCGACGCCGACGCGCCCTCGCCCGCTTTCAGGCTCCCTATAGACAAGGATAGAACCATGATCACGTTCAGCCGCGCCAACTGCCCGCCCCGGGCTCCCACAACAGGCACGCGGCGTCGCGTCACGCTCGCGCGCCTCGCGGCCGGGCTTGCGCTCGCGCTGGGCGCCACTTTCGGCAGCGCGAGCGCGGCCCTGGCGGCGCAGGCTGGCAGCGCCACGATTCCCGTTGTTGCGGCGGAGAACTTCTATGGCGACGTCGTCAAGCAGATCGGCGGCAACTACGTGGACGTGACGAGCATCCTGAGCAACCCCGACCAGGACCCGCACCTCTTCGAGGCCAGCCCGAAGACCGCCCGCGCGCTACAGAATGCGCGCGTGGTGGTGTACAACGGCGCCGATTACGACCCGTGGATGACCAAGCTGCTCGGCGCCACCGGCGCTGGCAAAAGCGGCACCAGCCGCACGACGATCGTCGCGGCGGACCTCGTCGGCAAGAAAGCGGGCGACAATCCGCACCTCTGGTACGACCCGAAGACCATGCCCGCCGTGGCGCGCGCCGTGAGCGCCGCGCTAGGCGCGGCGGACCCCGCGCACAAGAGCGTGTACGATGCCAACCTGGCAACGTTCCTCGCCTCGCTGCAACCGGTCGACGCCAAGGTCGCGGCGCTGCGCGCGCGCTACCAGGGACAGCCCGTCACGGCCACGGAGCCGGTGTTCGGCTATATGTCGGATGCGATCGGCCTCGACATGCGCAACCTGCGCTTTCAGCTCGCGACGATGAACGACACCGAGGCGAGCGCCTCGGACATCGCCGCGTTCGAGCGCGACCTGCGCGAGCGCCGCGTGCGCGTGCTGATCTATAACAGCCAGGCGACCGAGGCGCTCACGCGGCGCATGCTGGCGCTGGCCAAGCAGTCGAAGGTGCCCTCCGTGAGCGTGACCGAGACGCAGCCGGCCGGCGTGAACTTCCAGCAATGGATGCTCGCGCAGCTCGACTCGCTCGACAAGGCGCTGGCAGTGGGAACAGCAGGGCAACACTAACCGTATTCAGCAAGGACAGACGTCATGACCGGGGCCGGCCCTTCGCCCACCGATATCGCTTCACAGCAAACTGGACAGCGCAACGGCACGCACCGCGCGCCCGCGCCTGTGCTCACGCTAGCGGGCGTGACGCTGACGCTCGGCGAACGCACGATCCTGCGCGACGCGAACTTCGCGGTGAACCAGGGCGAATTCATCGGCGTGCTCGGGCCGAACGGCGCGGGCAAGACCACGCTCATGCGTGCCATTCTCGGCCTCGTGCCGGCCTCGCACGGCGCGATCCGCGTGCTGGGCGAGCCGGTCGCGCGCGGCAACGCGAAAATCGGCTATATGCCGCAAACGCGCACGGCGCTCGCGAGCCGCCGCGTGCGCGGCCGCGACTTCGTGGCGATGGCCGCCGACGGGCACCGCTGGGGCCTGCCGCGCGCCGACGCCGCCACGCGCGCCGACGTTGCGCGCGTGCTCGACCTCGTGGGGGCGACCGCGCTGGCCGATCGCCCGCTTTCGGAGCTTTCGGGCGGCGAGCGCCAGCGCCTGCTGCTCGCGCAATGCCTGCTCGGCGACCCGAAGCTGCTGCTGCTCGACGAGCCGCTCATCAGCCTCGACCCCAACCACCAGCGCGGCGTGGTCGAACTCGTGCGCCGCGTGCAGCGCGAGCTGGGCATCGCGGTGCTGTTCTCCGCGCACGAGCTGAATCCGCTCCTCAACGCGCTCGACCGCGTGCTCTATCTCGGCAACGGCGTGGCCGCGCTCGGCAGCGTGGATGAAGTCATCACCGCGCCCGTGCTCTCGCGCCTCTACGGTTCGCCTATCGAAGTGATGCGCATGAAGGGCCGCATCTTCGTGATGTCGGGCGACGTGGAAGTCGAAAAGCACGACCACGAGCATGAGCACGACCATGGCCATGACCACGGCGGCCACGCGCACGATCACGGTCACGCCGACGGCAACAACAACGACAACACACACGGCCACACGCACGATGCTTGAATACGATTTCATGGTGAACGCCTTCGCGGCGTCGGGCATCGTCGCGGTGCTCGCGGGCGTGGTGGGCTATTTCCTCGTGATGCGCGGTCAGACCTTCGCGGGCCACGCGCTCTCGCACGTGGGTTTCACGGGCGCGACGGGCGCCGTGCTGCTAGGCGTTTCGCCGATGTGGGGCATGGTGGGCTTCACGCTCGCCGCCGGCGTTTCAATGGGCGCGCTCGGCGAAAAGCTCGCGGGCCGCGATGTGGCGATCGGCGTGATTCTTTCGCTCGCGCTCGGCTTCGGCCTGCTGTTTCTGCACTTCTTCACGTCGTATGCCACGCAGGTCACGGCGCTGCTGTTCGGCAACGTCCTGGGCGTGAACCGCGAGACGCTCGGCGTGCTTGCCGCCCTCGCCGTGGCGAGCCTGGCGGCGCTGGCCGCCATCATGCGGCCGCTGCTGTTCGCCTCGCTGCAACCCGAACTCGCCGAAGCGAAGGGCGTGTCGCTGCGCGCAGTCTCGATGCTGTTCCTCGCCATCGCCGCGCTCGCGGTGGCCGCGTGCACGCAGATCGTCGGCGTGCTGCTCGTCTTTACGCTGATGGTCGGTCCGGCCGCCGCCGCGCAGAATCTCACCACGCGCCTGTCCACCGGCCTCGTGCTCGCCGCGCTGCTCGCGCTCGTGCAAGCGTGGCTCGGCGTGACGCTCGCGTTCTACACCGACTGGCCCACCAGCTTCTGGATCACCGCGCTCGCCGCGCTCGTCTATGGCGCGAGTCTGATCGGGCGTCGCTAGTCATCAAGATGCCGGTGCAAACCAGGTTCGAACGCGGCCGTACAGATCGATGAAGCGCGCATAGCGCTGCGCGAGCGCGGCGTCCTCGCGCGGCGACGCCACCTGCGTCGCGGCCGGCGCAAGCGCCGCGAGCTCGCTCATGCGCCAGTGCCCGCAGGCGAGGCCGCCCAGCATCGCGGCGCCGCGCGCCGCTGCGTTCGGGCAGTCGATCGCGTAGAGGTCCGCGTCGAGCGTGTCGGCGAGCAACTGCCGCCAGCGCGCGTCCACGGAGCCGCCGCCCGCGAGCTTGAGCGTCGCCACACTGCGCGCATCCCGCGTGCCTCCATCGGCGGCTTCACGGGTGCTGCGCACGGCGTCGAGGCCCGCGCGCAACGCGAACGCGACGCCCTCGAACGCCGCACGCATGAGCGTGCCGCGCGAGTCGCCAAGCGAAGCGCCGAGCCAGCCGCCGCGCGCCGCCGGGTCGAGCCACGGCGAGCGCTCCCCGCTCAGGTAAGGCAGGAACGCGAGCGTCGCCGATGGCGGCACGGCGAACCCATCCGCATAGGCCGAAGCCCAGTCGTAGGCCAGCCAGCCGCGCGCCGCTTCCAGCGCCACGCCCACGTTCTGCATGGCGGCCATGGTGTACCAGCCGCCCGTCGCCGAGCGGTAGCGATGCAGCCCGCGCCGCGCGGGCGGCTCGCTGCGCGCGGTCACGACGATCTGGCCGCCTGTGCCCGTCGTGAGGAGCGCATCGCCATCGTCGGCCAGGCCGCTGCCGAACGCCGCGCAAGGCGTGTCGCCCGCGCCCGTCGCGAGCACGATGCCGGCGGGCAGCCCGAGCGCCTGTGCGGCTTGCGTGCTCAGCGCGCCGCTCGCTGCATGCGACGCGGCCAGCGGCGCGAACCACCGCGCGGGCAATCCCAGCCGCTCGATCAGGGCGAAGTCCCACGCGCCATCGGGTGCGGCGAGCGCCGTCGCGCACGCGTCCGACGGATCGGCTTTGACCGCGCCACCCAGCGCCACGCGCAGCCAGTCTTTCGGCTGCAGCGCCCAGCGCGCGGCTTGGGCGACCTGCGGCTCGTGCTGCAGGACCCAGCGCAGCAGCGGCCCGGCCATGCCAGGCGCGACGGGGTTGGGCTGCGCATGCCCGGCGTCGTCGGGCCACGCATCGAGCAGCGCATGCGCGCGCGTGTCGGGCCAGAGCATCGCGGGGCGCAACGCGCGGCCCGCTTCGTCGGTGAGCACGACGCCATGCATCTGTCCGGAAAAGCCGATTGCCCGCACCGCGGCGCGCTCGCTCTCGGGCAGCCGCGCGCAGGCCACGACGAGCGCGTCCCACCAGCGATGCACGGCGATCTCGGCCCAGCCGGGCTGCGGTGTTTCGAGCGCGTAGGCCACGCTCGCGGCGGCGCGCTCGACGCCGTCGCCATCAATGATGCCGAGCTTGAGTGAACCGGTGCCGAGGTCGATACCGAGAAAACGCGTCTGCGATGGGTTCATGGGAAACGGTGTGCGAGGTGGGTGAGGACGGGAAAAACAATCATACCGGCGAGATGCGCGGCGAGATCCTCGGCGCCGGATGCGCGTTAAGCGGGGTCTTCAAACCTGCCGCGAACCCGCGCGCAACACAGCCGATTTCGACGCGAAAAACGTCCATTCGCGGGTTAACCCGGTGGGTGAGCGCGCGATGCAAAATGGCTCACATGCCGCGTTCGAAATAGAGATCATAACGGCGCGGCCATATGTGACATGACCCGTTGGGCATCGCCAGCCTGGGCTCGCCGCCCCCGCACACGCTCTGGCACGGTTCGGACCCGCCACGCCCGCGCCGCGGCGCCCATCGCGCAAAGGCGCTCAACCGCCGCAAACAGGGGACTTCCCGCTTTGCGCCGCCGCTCGCGCGGTCCGAACCGGCATCCAGCGTTGCCGCCATGAAGCCGCCGCGCACGGCCCACGCGCGCCGATCCCACCCTTATGTCGCCGGGCTATCGCCACGGGCGCATATCGTCACCGGAAAGCACGGAATAGTCTCCAGTGGTCTTGTTGCATATTTTCTTACCGCATACCTTGGAGGCCATATCCTTAAACAAAGAGACGGAGACAGACGACATGCAAGCCAAGGGCATTGAGGACCAGGCCGCCCAGCGGTCTGGCCAGAAGCAGGTCCACCCCTGCGACGAGCGCCTGCCGTTTAGCCAGCTGCTGACACTCGGTATCCAGCACGTGCTCGTGATGTACGCAGGCGCGGTGGCCGTGCCGCTCATCGTCGGCGGCGCGATCGGGCTGCCGAAGGACCAGATCGCCTTCCTCATCAGCGCCGACCTGTTCGCCTGCGGCATCGCCACGCTGATCCAGACGCTCGGCCTGTGGATCTTCGGCATCCGCCTGCCCGTGATCATGGGCTGCACGTTCGCCTCGGTGGGCCCGATGATCGCCATCGGCACCAATCCCTCGCTCGGCCTTCTCGATATCTTCGGCTCGACCATCGCGGCGGGTGCGATCGGCATCGTGATCGCGCCGATGATCGGCAAGCTGCTGCGCTTCTTCCCGCCTGTCGTGGTAGGCACCGTGATCGCGGTGATCGGCCTCTCGCTCATGGAAGTGGGCATCAACTGGGCCGCGGGCGGCGTGGGCAACCCCGACTACGGCAACCCCATCTACCTCGGCCTCTCGCTGCTCGTGCTGATGCTGATCCTGCTCATCAACAAGTTCGGGCGCGGCTTCATCGCCAATATCTCGGTGCTGCTCGGCATCGTCGCGGGCTTTGCCATCGCGCTGGCGCTCGGTCGCGTGAACCTCGAAGGCATGGCCAGCGCGCCGTGGGTCGGCATCGTCATGCCGTTCCACTTCGGCATGCCGAAGTTCCACAGCCTGCCGATCGCGACGATGGTGATCGTGATGTTCGTGACCTTCATCGAATCGACGGGCATGTTCCTCGCCGTGGGCGACATGGTCGAGCGCCCCGTCGATCAGGCCACGCTCGTGCGCGGCCTGCGCGTGGACGGTCTCGGCACGCTGATCGGCGGCATCTTCAACTCGTTCCCGCATACGTCGTTCTCGCAGAACGTGGGCCTCATCGGCGTGACGGGCGTGAAGAGCCGCTACGTGTGCGCGATGGGCGGCGTGATTCTCGTGCTGCTCGGCCTCTTTCCGAAGATGGCGCAGATGGTCGCCTCGGTGCCCGCCTTCGTGCTGGGCGGCGCAGGCATCGTGATGTTCGGCATGGTGGCGGCGAACGGCATCAAGGTGCTCTCGCGCGTGGACTTCGTGAAGAACCAGCACAACCTCTTCATCGTGGCCGTGAGCGTGGGTTTCGGCCTCGTGCCGGTGGTGTCCCCGCACTTCTTCGCCAAGCTGCCGCCCGCGCTTTCGCCTTTGCTCCATAGCGGCATCCTGCTCGCTTCGGTTTCGGCGGTGGTGCTGAACCTGATCTTCAACGGTGCGAAGAGCGAGAAAGCCGCCGAGCGCGCCATCCGCCGCGCCGGGCACGATCTCGAAGGCCGTCCCAACGCGGATCAGGCGCCGGATGCGGGCCACGAAATGCCGCGCTCGGCCGCGCACTGAGTCGATCGAATTGAGCTGATCGAAACGGGTTTGAATGTATTGAGTTGACGCGAGAGGTGCCCCGCTCGCAGGTGTCCATCTATACACAGGCGGGCGGGGTCTTTTGCTGGTTCGGCGCCATGGGAAACCATGGCGCTTTTTTTTTACCCGCTTTGCGCACGCCCACACGCGAAAAAAACGCCACGGTCTTCCGTGGCGTTCTTGGCTTCCGATTCCGAAGCCGTAGCGCGTTACCCCGCCGTCGCAGCCGAAGCCGCCACCGGCGCGCTGGCCGCGCCGTAATCGGCCGGCGCATCGGGCTCGCGCGGCGTCTCGCCCGAGTGCGCGATCCAGCCGCCGCCCAACGCGCGATACAGATCGACGAGGTTGGTCAGCCGCGCGAGGCGCGCCGTGACGAGCGACTGCTGCGCCGTGTAGAGGCTGGTCTGCGCGGCCAGCACCGGCAGATAGCTGTCCACGCCGTTCTTGTAGCGCAGTTCCGAAAGCGTGAGCGAGCGCTGGTTCGCAAAGGTGCTGCGCTCGAGCGCGGCGATCTGCTCGTCGTAGGTGCCGCGCGCAGCCAAACCGTCGGCCACTTCGCGGAACGCCGACTGGATCGACTTCTCGTAGTTGGCGATCTCGATGCGCTTCTCGACATTCGCGAGTTGCAGGTTCGCGATGTTCGACCCGCCTTCGAAGATCGGCAGCGTGATCTGCGGCGCGAAACTCCATGCTGCCGTGCCGGCCTTGAAGAGCCCGCCGAGCGACAGACTTTCGGTGCCGAACGCCGCCGTGAGCGAGATCTTCGGGAAGAACGCCGCACGCGCCGCGCCGATGTTGGCGTTTGCCGCGAGCAGCGTCTCTTCGGCCTGCATGATGTCCGGACGACGCGTGAGCAGATCCGAAGGCAGGCCTGCCGGAACGTCGTTGAGCAGAGGCTGGCCGTCGAGCGGCAGGCCTTGTGGCAGATCCGCCGGCAGCGGCTCGCCGATCAGCAGCACGAGTGCGTTTTCGGCCTGGGCGCGCGCCCGCAGTTGCGCCTGCATGTTGGCCTGCGCGTTCTCGACCACCGTCTGCGCCTGACGCAAATCGAGCTCGGTGCCGGTGCCCGTATCGAACTGCGCCTTCGCGATGTTGTACGAGTCCTGCGCCGTCTTGAGCGTTTCCTGCGTGACATTGAGCAGGTCGTCGTCGGAAAGCATGGTCAGGTACTGGTCAGCGACTTCCGAAACCAGCGTGATTTCCGCCGCCTTGCGCGCATACGCCGTCGAGAGGTACTGCGCCAACGCCTGGTCTTTCAGGCTGCGGATGCGCCCCCAGAAGTCCAGTTCCCACGAAGCCTGCACGCCCACGTTGTACACGCTGTACGGGTTGTTCACCGTGGTCTGAAAGTTCCTCGGCACGCGCGTACGCGTGTCCGTGCCCACGCCGTTGATCGCGGGGAACAGATCGGCGCGTACGATCTGATACTGCGCGCGCGCCGCCTCGACGTTGAGCACCGAGACGCGCAGATCGCGGTTGTTCTTCAGCGCGATGTCGACGAGTTGTTGCAGGCGCGGATCGACGAAGAATTCGCGCCAGCCGATGTCGGTCGCCGCGGCGCCATTGGCGCTCGGGGCAGCCTGGCCGTTCTGGCCATTCGCGCCCGCAGCAACCGGCTGCGTGGCGTACACGCCGCCTTGCGGGAAACTCTGCGACACCGGCGCTTCGGGCCGGTGGTACCACGGCTCCATCGTGCAACCCGCGAGGAGCGCGGTAGCCAATGCAATTACGGATAGTTTATGCATCTCAATGTCCTTCCTTGCCCGGGCCGTCGCCGTTGCCGCCGTCGTTGCCACCCGTGCCGCCCTGACCGCCAGCGCCACCGCCATCCGCGCCGTTGTCCTGGTCATGGTCGTGCGCGTGGTGCTCTTCGTAGTGCTGGAGCGCGACGTCCGCGTCTTCTTTCTCGCCGGCGAACTTCGCGCGAATCACCACGAAGAACATCGGGATCATGAAGATCGCGAGGAACGTGGCCGTGATCATCCCGCCGATCACGCCCGTGCCGATCGCGTGCTGCGAAGCCGAACCCGCGCCGTTACTGATCGCGAGCGGCAGCACGCCGAGAATGAACGCCATCGACGTCATGAGAATCGGCCGCAGACGCAGTCGCGAAGCTTCGAGCGCCGCCTCGATCGGTCCCATCTTCCCTTCGGCCTGCAGGTCGCGCGCGAACTCCACGATCAGAATCGCGTTCTTCGCCGACAGACCCACGGTGGTCAACAGACCCACCTGGAAGAACACGTCGTTCTCGAGGCCGCGCAAGGTCACCGCCAGCAGCGCGCCGAGCACGCCGAGCGGCACCACCATGATGACCGCGAACGGAATCGACCAGCTTTCATACAGCGCCGCGAGACACAGGAACACGACGAGGATCGAGATGCCGTACAGAATCGGCGCCTGCGAGCCCGACTGGCGCTCCTGGTACGACAGGCCCGTCCATTCGTAGCCGACGCCCGCGGGCAGCTTCGCCGCGATCTGCTCCATGGCCGTCATGGCCTGGCCGGTCGACTTGCCCTGGCTCGCCTGCCCCTGGATTTCCATCGCCGAAATACCGTTGTAACGCTCGAGCTTCGGCGAACCGTACGTCCAGTGGCCGCTCGCGAACGAAGTGAACGGCACCATTCCGCCCGAGCTGTTGCGCACGTACCAGAGACCGAGGTCTTCCGGGTTCATGCGGAACGGCGCGTCGGCCATCGCGTACACCTTCTTGATACGGCCGTCGGTGTCGAGGAAGTTGTTCACGTACGCCGATGCCCATGCGATCGAGAACGTCTGGTCGACCGCCGCCGACGTCACGCCAAGCGCATTGGCCTTCTCGCGGTCGATATCCACCTTGAACTGCGGCGTGTCGTTCAGGCCGTTCGGGCGCACGAGCGCAAGCGACGGGTCCTTCGCAGCCATGCCGAGCAGCATGTTGCGCGCTTCCATCAGCTTTTCGTGGCCGACGCCGCCGCGATCCTGCAGTTCGAAGTCGAAGCCCGACGCGGTGCCGAGTTCAGGAATCGAAGGCGGATTCACCGGGAAGATCATCGCGTCCTTGTAGCTCGCGAAGTGACCGTACATGCGGCGCACCAGCGCCTGGACCTTCTGGTCCGCATGCTGACGCTGCTTGTAGTCCTTCAGACGCACGAACACGAGACCCGAGTTCTGGCCGCGGCCCGCGAAGCTGAAGCCGTTCACGGTGAAGGTCGATTCGACGATGCTGCCTTCGTCCTTGAGCAGCCAGTCCTGGATGGTGGCGAGCGTGCGCGCCGTGGTTTCCTGCGTGGAGCCCGAAGGCGTCTGCACGATCACGAACATCGTGCCCTGGTCTTCATCGGGCAGGAACGACTTCGGCAGGCGCACGAACAGCAGGCCAACCGCGACGATCACCGCGAGGTAGATGATGAGCCAGCGGCCCGAGCGCTTGATCACGTGGTGCACGCCGCTGTGGTACTTGTCGCGGCTCGTCTCGAACGTGCGGTTGAACCAGCCGAAGAAGCCCTTCTTCTCTTCGTGGTGGCCCTTCGGAATCGGCTTGAGGATGGTCGCGCACAGCGCCGGCGTGAGAATCAGCGCGACGAGCACGGACAGCACCATCGCCGCCACGATCGTGAGCGAGAACTGCCGGTAGATGGCGCCCACCGAGCCGCCCGAGAACGCCACCGGCACGAACACCGCGGAGAGCACGAGCGCCACGCCCACCAGTGCGCCGGTGATCTGGCCCATGGCCTTGCGCGTGGCTTCCTTCGGCCCTAACCCCTCTTCCACCATCACCCGCTCGACGTTCTCCACGACCACGATCGCGTCGTCCACCAGCAGGCCGATGGCGAGCACGAGACCGAACATGGACAGCGTATTGATGGAGAAGCCCACCATCGCCATGATCGCGAACGTACCCAGCAGCACCACCGGCACCGCGATCGTCGGAATCAACGTCGCGCGCAGGTTCTGCAGGAACAGATACATCACGAGGAACACGAGCACGATGCCTTCCAGCAGCGTCTTGATCACTTCCTCGATCGACAGGCGCACGAACGGCGTCGTGTCGTACGGGTACTTCACGACGAGGCCGTGCGGGAAGTACTTCGAGAGGTCGTCGATCTTCTGGCGCACGAGCTTCGCGGTCTGCAGCGCGTTGGCGCCCGTCGCAAGCTGAATGCCGAGGCCGGCGGTCGGCGCACCGTTGTACTTCGTGTCGAAGTTATAGTTTTCGCCGCCCAGCGTGATGCGCGCCACGTCCTTCAGACGCACCTGCGAGCCGTCCTGGTTCACCTTCAGCAGGATGTCGCCGAACTGTGCCGGCGTCTGCAGCAGCGTCGCTTCGGTGATGGTCGCCTGGAACGACTGACCTGCCACCGCCGGCGTGCCGCCGAGCTGGCCGCCCGCGATCTGCACGTTCTGCGCGGTGATCGCCGCTGTGACGTCCGATGGCGTGAGCTGGAAGTTCGTGAGCTTGTTCGGATCGAGCCAGACACGCATCGCGTACTGCGAGCCGAACAGCGTGACCGTACCCACGCCGTCGATACGGCTGATCGGGTCCTGGATGTTCGACGCCACGTAGTTCGCGAGGTCGTACTTGGTCATGCTGCCGTCTTCGGACACGAACGCCAGCACCAGCAAGAAGCTGCTGCTCGACTTCGTGACCTTGATGCCGAGCTGCTGCACCACCTGCGGCAGGATCGGCGTGGCGAGCTGCAGCTTGTTCTGCACCTGCACCTGCGCGATGTCCGGGTCGGTGCCCGCGGCGAAGGTCAGCGTGATGGTAGCCGTGCCCGAGTCATCGGAAGTCGACGAAATGTACAGCAGGTGATCGAGACCGCTCATCTGCTGCTCGATCACCTGGGTGACCGTGTTTTCCACCGTCTTGGCCGACGCGCCCGGGTAGCTCGCGCTGATCTGGATGGACGGCGGCGCGATGGTCGGATACTGCGCGACCGGCAGCGTGAACACCGACGCCACACCTGCGAGCATCAGAATGATGGCGATCACCCATGCAAAGATTGGGCGATCAATAAAGAACTTTGCCATGAAGCAGGCTCCCCGTTATTGCGCTGCGGAGGCGGCAGGCGCAGCCGAGGCAGCCTTCGGCCCCGATGCGGCGCTGGCGGCGTTCGCATAGCCCGAAGCCGTTGCCATGTCGGCCGAAGGCGCGCCCGACGGCGGCGGCGGCGGCAGTTGCGCGGCAACCGGCTTGACCTGCGCACCCGGCTTGACCTTGTCCGTGCCCTGAACGATCACGCGGTCGCCGGCGTTCAGACCGCTCTGGACGACCCAGTCCTGGCCCTGCGTGCCCGCAGTGGTGATCGGCGTCGGCACGACCTTGTTGTCCTGGTTGACGACGTACACCGATGCCTGGCCCTTCTGGTCGTGCTGCACGCCGACCTGCGGCACGAGGAACGCGTTGTTGTTGATGCCTTCTTCGATGCGCGCGCGCACGAACATGCCCGGCAGCAGCACGCGGTCGGGGTTCGGGAAAATCGCGCGAACCGTGACCGAGCCCGTGGTCTGGTCGACGGTGACGTCGGAGAACTGGAGCTTGCCCTTTTCCGAATAGGTGCGGCCGTCTTCGAGCACGAGCGAAACCTTCGCGGCGTTCGGGCCGTTGGTCTTCAGGCGACCTTCCTGGATCTCGCGGCGCAGCTTCAGGCCATCGAGGCTCGACTGCGTGACGTCCACGTACATCGGATCGAGCTGCTGCACCGTCGACATCAACGTGGCCGCGCTCGCCTGCACATAGGCGCCCGGCGTGACCTGCGAGATGCCGACCTGGCCCGAGACCGGCGAAACGACGTCGGTATAGCCGAGATTGATCTGCGCGGTGTCGACGGCGGCCTTGCCGGCGGCGACGTCGGCGGCGGCCTGGCCCTGGGCGGAAACAGCGTTGTCGTAGTCCTGCTTGCTCACCGCATTGGCCTGCACGAGCACCTTGTAGCGCGCAACCAGTGCGTTCTGCGTGACGAGGTTGGCCTGCGCCTTGGCGAGCGTGGCCTTGGCGTTGTTGAGCGCGGCGATATACGGCGCCGGGTCGATCTTGTAGAGCCGCTGACCGGCCTTGACGAGCGCGCCTTCGATGAATTCGCGGCGCAGCACGATGCCGTCCACCCGTGCGCGCACTTGCGCGACGAGGAAGGCACTGGTACGGCCGGGAAGCTCGGAGACGACCGGCACGGAGGACGGCTGGACGGTGACGATACCCACTTCGGGGGCTTGCGGCGGCGGCGCCGACTGCTTTTGCCCGCAGGCTGCGAGCACGATGGCAGCCGTCGCGACACTGATTAGGCGGAATGGAACCCGTTCGACGCGCATGGAGCGACCTCTGTCTATAACTGACAATAAAAGCGTGCGGCGTCCTGCAACGAGGAGGACGACCACGCACGCCAGCATCTGGCAAATACCTGACGGATAAACCCGGTACTTCTTCTAGGAAGGCGCGTTCCGGTCTGCATATCCGTCCGGGCGATACTGCCGCGCGCCGCCGCGAGAGGCGTCGCGCATTGGGGTTTCTACGACCACTTGGCCAAGGACGGATATTAACCGGACATCACCACTTGAGGCACCCAGGTGGTGGGGTGCTATTATAGATACATTCGCGAACGAATGTAAAAGGACGTTACGTAACCGTTGAGTGGTACTTCAGGAGCGATCCGCGCATCACCTCCATATTACAAATCAATACATTACGGTTCGCACCCCAAATACATTTATTCCCCCTAACCCGCAGCAACGCACTCAACTTACAAAATGGTCCGCCGAACGAAAGAGGAAGCGCTGGAGACGCGCAACCGGATCCTCGACGCCGCCGAACACGTCTTTTACGAAAAGGGCGTGTCGCGCACTTCGCTGGCCGACATCGCCCAGACCGCTGGCGTGACGCGCGGCGCGATTTATTGGCATTTCGAAAACAAGGGCGACCTGTTCACGGCCATGTTCGACCGCGTGGTGCTGCCGCTCGACGAGCTGAAGGTGGCATCGACGGATCCCGGCGAGCCCGACCCGCTCGGGCGCATGCGCGATTTGTGCATTCTGTGTCTGCGCAATACGGCAACCGACGCGCGCCGCCGCCGCGTGTTCGAGATCCTGTTCCTGAAGTGCGAGTTCGTCGAGGAGATGGGACCCGTGATGGCGCGCCATCAGACCGATATGCGCGAGGGCCTGGCGAGCATCGAGCAGGGTTTGCGCAATGCGATGTCGAAGGGCCAGCTGCCCGCCGACCTCGACCCCAAGCGCGCTTCGCGCGTGCTCCATTCGTTCATTGGCGGCGCGCTGCGCGATATGGCGATCCTGCCGGACGTGTTCGACGTGGCGAGCAACGCCGAGCTGCACGTCGACGCGATGCTCGACGCGCTGCGCTTCAGCCCGTCGCTGCGTATTGGCGCGAGCGAGCCGGACGCCTGAGCCCTGCGCGCGCATCCCGGATCGATCGAGGCGGCCCACTGACGAGGCCGCCTTTTTCTTGACCGCTCAGGCCGACACGCGGTTCGCGCGGGCCCGTTGATTCGACGCGTAGATGTTGTCACGCGCGAGCGGCACGCCTTTTTCGACGGCGGCAAGCCAGGCATCCGTGCTCACGACCGCAGCGAAGCGCGAGTGCATCACCGCGCTGAACACGCGGTGGATCTCCTCGGCGCTAGCCGTTCCCGCCTCGTTCGCGTACGGCACCGAACCCGTCGCATCGGCCAGAAACTCCACGGCAAGACCCGCGTGGGTCGCCTCGAACACCGTCGAGGCGTCGCAGTTGTGCGTCATGTAGCCGGTCACCGTGAGCGTGTCGATGCCGTGCTCGGCCAGCCACGCTTTGAGATCGGTGCCCGCGAAGGCGCTCGGCAGCGCTTTTTCGACATAGTGATCGCGCTCGCGCGAGGCCACGACCGGATGCAGGTCGGCGCCCACGCTGCCGCGCGCGAAGAGCGGCGAGTCCGCCGGGGCGAAGTTCTGCACGACCACGACCGGCACGCCGGCCGCGCGCGCGGCGTCGATCGCGCGGCCGATATTGGCGAGCGACGTCTCGATGGGGGGATATTCGATCGGCAGATCGCCGCTGACATATTCGTTCTGCACGTCGATGACGACGAGCGCCCGGCGCGGATTCGCGGACATGGCCATGCCTCCTGGGGGTGAAAGGAACCGACCGGTCCGAAGACGCGAAGTCGATGGCGGGATTGTGGTGCCGCGCGCGCCGCCGTGACAGTGGCCCGGATGACAACTTTCGCTAAAATCGGGCCATTCCTCTTCGGGACTCGTCATGGCCACTGCTCCCCGTCAGGCGCCTTCACCGCCCCCGTTGCGCGTCGCCGTCATCGCCTTCGACCGCATCAGCCCGTTCCATCTCTCTGTGCCTTGCGTCGTGTTCGGCGAAGACCGCAGCGAAGGCGGCGTGCCGCCGTTTGAACTCGCCGTCTGCGCTGCGGAGCCCGGCACGCTCACGACCACGGCAGGCTTCACGATCGGCGCGCCGCGGGGCCTCGAGGGGCTGCGCGGCGCGGACGTGATCGTCGTGCCGAGCTGGCGCGACACCCACGAGGCGCCGCCCGCCGCGCTTTGCGACGCGCTGCGCGAAGCGCACGAGAGCGGCGCGATCCTCGTCGGGCTATGCCTCGGCGCCTATGTGCTCGCGCATGCGGGCCTGCTCGACGGCCGCCCGGGCACCACGCACTGGGCCGCCGCCGACGATTTCGCGCTGCGCTTTCCGGCCGTGCGCTTCGATCCCGGCGTGCTCTACATCGACGACGGCGACCTGCTCACCTCGGCGGGCACGGCGGCGGGACTCGATTGCTGCCTGCATCTCATGCGGCGCCTGTGCGGCTCGAGCGCCGCGAACTACGTGGCGCGGCGGCTCGTCGTGCCGCCGCATCGCCAGGGCAACCAGGCCCAGTACGTGCAGCAGCCGCTCGCGGCGGCCGGCCGCGGCGACCGTCTGCCGGGTCTGCTCGACTGGATTCGCGCCCACCTCGACGCGCCCCACACGCTCGATTCGCTCGCGCAGCGTGCGCTGATGAGCCGGCGCACCTTCACGCGCCAGTTCCGTTTGACGACGGGCTCGACGGTCAGCGCCTGGCTGCTCGGCGAGCGCCTCGCGCGCGCGCAGCAGTTGCTCGAAAGCACCGATCAGCCGATCGACGCGATCGCCCAGCGCGCGGGCTTCGGCTCGGCCGCGTCGCTGCGTCAGCATTTCGTGGAGGCGTTCAGGATCTCGCCGTCGGCGTGGCGGCGGGAGTTCCGGGGGGCGTGAGGGGTTCGACGGGCGGCGCACCTTGCGCGCGCCGCCCGCTGCCGCATTCAGGTCGCGGTAAACCAGCGCGCCGCATACAGCAGCAGCGCGACGAAAAAGATCATCGCGGCCCACGCCCAATACGGCATGGCGTGCGGCGGCGGCTCGTGATTCAGCGTGCTTGCCGCGCGGCCCGAGAGCGTGCCGCCCGCATGGTGCTGCGGCAGGATATGCGCGCGCCGGGCGAGACCGGCGAGGTTGATCGGCCGCAGGAACACGTGCTGCCGGCGCGGCTGCTCGCCCGCCACGCGGTTCGGCGCCTGGCCGTGCTTGACCGCAACCACGGCGCAGAACTCCGTGAAGAAGTCGTCGGCGAGTTCGTGCAGGGCGTTCTCGATCTGGCGCGGCGGCAGCTCGGAAAGCGGTCCCGTGAGCGTAGCCCACACCGAGTAGTCGATCCGCGTGCTCACATCCTTGCCCGTACCCGGCTCCCGCGTCGTGGCGCGCTCTTCGGGGCGCAGCGCGACGTCGATCTGGCCACGCAGCGAGCCGATGCCGTCCGCGCGGGCGCGAAAGCTCAGCACGCGCCGGGGCGTGAGCGGCACCTGCGCCGTGTCATTGGCAATGTGGGCACGCACTTCGTAGCGTGCGCGCAGCGGCCCGAGCGGCACCGTGAGCGTGATCGCGTATTCGCCGGGGCCGAGCCGCCTGAACGACTCGCAATGCTCCATGCTCGCGCGCACGAGCGCCACGTCCTGCAACGCCGCCCAGACGGCGGCCGGGTCGAGCGGAATTCTCAACGCATCGTTTAGTTCCATGGCGGCTCCCCTATGCAAGCTACCGGGCCATATCAGGAGGTCTGGTCGATCCGGTCTACGCGAGTCGCGTAGAAAGCCAGATACCCCTTGATGCCGCGTGCGTCATCGAGCGGCGCTTCGTAGCTCCAGGCCGCGTCGTCGACGCGCCCGTCTTCGGTACGCAAATGGAAATACGTCGCCTCGCCCTTGAACGGGCAATGCGAGGTCTGGCTGGAGCGTTCGAGTCGCGCCATGTTCACGTCGGCGCGCGGAAAGTAGAAGACGTCGGGGTAGCCGGTTTCGCAAAGGGTGACGGCGTGCAGCGTATCGGCAATGGTGATGCCGCCATGAATCACGCGCACGCGGTGACGGTTCGCGACGAGTTCGATGCGATGGTCCGCAGCCGGTTCGACCGCCATGTTCGGCTCCCCTGTTGGTAGGCGGCGCCTGCGGCGCCCTGCCCTCGCCGGCCGGCAGCCCGCACCGGTTCGCGTGGCACGCCGCCATGAAGGCGCGTGCCGTGCAATGCCACGGGATGGCCGCTCGCCAGTCGCCTGTCGCCGCGCCGATCACGCAATCGACGGCGACCGACGGCAACACGCGAACCCGCTCGCGACACGCCTGAGCGATCGCGGCCTCCCCTCGGCTTCATTATCGGCCAAACTCGTCCTGGCTGCGTGAATCTTATGCGCGGCGCGCGTGCGGCAGCGCCCAAACGCGGCCTGGCCCGGCTGGGCGCCTTACCAGATGAACGCCGCCCGCGCGCTGCCGTTCGAGCCCACCGTCACGGCACTGGTCTTGTCGACGCCCGCATGGCTCACGTGCACGCTGTAGCGGCCCGGACGAACCTTCACGAGCATATACGGCCCGCGCGAAGTCGTATCGAGCACGCTTGCGCCGTGCGAGTCGGTGATCTGCACGCGCACGTCCGCGACGTACTCACCGCTGCGCTGGGTAAAGCGCAACGCCAGTGGCCACTGGCGCTCCGCACCGAGCAGCGCCTTGGATTCATCCAGGCCCACCCCGCCGGAGACGTACGACACGTCGCCCTGCTGCTGGACTTGCGGCATGCCGCCGCCATTGGTGTTGCCGGCGCTCGTGTTGTCGGTGGTCGAGCCGCCGACCGTGCCCGAGGCATCGCCCTGCTGCGCCGCCGCGCCGCCCGCGTAGCCGAGAGCAAGTGTGGCCGCGAGGATCGCCGCGTAAGCGGTCGTATGGACGGGGCGCGAGTTGTGGA
The DNA here is from genome assembly GCF_000519185.1 of Paraburkholderia nodosa DSM 21604. GTDB lineage: Bacteria > Pseudomonadota > Gammaproteobacteria > Burkholderiales > Burkholderiaceae > Paraburkholderia > Paraburkholderia nodosa. The sequence continues at coordinate 44,186 of NZ_JAFA01000018.1, forward strand.
AACGCTTCATCGATCGCTCCTTTCAGGTGGTCCGATGTAATGCTTCCGCAAGGGGCATGCCCGATCCGCGCGCAAAAGGTTTTGTGCGCCCCAAAAAAACCGCTGCCGCCGAGGCCAGGGGCCAACGGCGGCAGCGCAGGTACAACGTAATGAAACCTGCTCTCGCCGCGAATCCGGCGCACGGAGCCGGATTCGCGACAGCAGGGATCAGCCGAGATCGACGGGCACGAAAATCTGTGCGTCGTCTCGCTGGATCAGGAGTGCAATGCTGTTGCCAGCCTTCGAAACCATTTGCTTGAGCTGATCGGCGCTCGTCACCGGGCGGCCGTTCACGGCGAGAATCACGTCGCCGGGCTGGACACCCGCATTCTCGGCCGCGCCACCCGACTGCTCGACGAGCAGACCGTGGTCGAGCGAGCCGTTGCTCTTCTCTTCCGGCGTGAGCTGGCGCACCGCGACGCCGAGGCGCCCCTGCATCTGCGCTTGCGGTGCGTCGTTCGAAGCCACCTTCGCGTCGCCCAGCGCGCCGATGGTGGCGGTGAGGTTCTTCGTGCTCTTGTCGCGCCACACCTGAACATCGGCCTTCGTGCCCGGCTTCATGCCCGCGATGAGCGAAGGCAGATCGGACGAATCGTCCACGGCCTGGCCGTTCACGGACAGGATCACGTCGCCGGGCTTCAAACCCGCCTTCGCGGCCGGACCGCTCGCGTCCACCGAACTCACCAGCGCGCCGCGCGGCTTGTCCATGCCGAACGAGTTGGCGAGCGTCTGGTTCATCGACTGCACCGCGACGCCGAGACGCCCGCGGCTCACATGACCGGTCTTGACGAGTTCGTCCTTGACCTTGATCGCCTCATTGATCGGGATTGCGAACGAAAGGCCCTGGAAGCCGCCCGTCTGCGAATAGATCATCGAGTTGATGCCGATAACTTCGCCCTGCAGATTAAAGAGCGGGCCGCCCGAATTGCCGGGGTTGACCGGCACGTCGGTCTGGATGAACGGCGTGTAGTTTTCGTCCGGCAGCGAGCGCGACTTCGCGCTGATGATGCCCGAGGTCACCGTGTTGTCGAAGCCGTACGGCGAGCCGATCGCCACCACCCACTGGCCGACCTTGCTTTGACGCGGGTCGCCGATCTTCACGGTCGGCAGATCCTTCGCGTCGATCTTGAGCACGGCGACGTCCGACTGCTTGTCCGCGCCCACGACCTTCGCCTTGTATTCGCGCTTGTCGGTGAGCTTCACCGTCACGACGTTGGCGCCGTCCACGACGTGCGCGTTCGTGAGAATGTAGCCGTCCGGGCTGACGATGAAGCCCGAGCCGAGGCTCGCGCTCGGCTGGTCCGCCTGCGGACCATTGTCGCCGCCGCCCATGCCGGGCGCGCCGCCGTAGAAGTGCTTGAAGAACTGGTAGAACGGATCGCTCGGATCGATCGGCAGTTGCTGCGAGCCGCTGCCGCCGCTGCGCATCGCCGTCTGCTTCACGACGTGCTTGGCGCTGATGTTGACGACCGCGGGCCCGTAGGTTTCCACGAGACCCGAGAAGTCGGGAATGCCAGTCTTGGCTGCGGCTTCGGCCGGCATCAACGCCGCGGCCTGGGCCTGCGAGATAACCTGCGGAGCAGGCAGATCACGGTGCCCTGCGACGTAGCCCGCCGACAATGCGACGACCACGGCGGCTGCCACGGCACTGCGGGAAAGAACTTTTGTATTCATTGCGGACTCCTTGCGCGGGGTACTCATCACGACGTACCGAAGAGTAAGCCGTGTCGCTTAAAGGAGTCTTAAGTACGCGGAAATCGCAATAATCGCGCAAACGCCCGCGCGGCGGGCATTTGCGGGCGATTCGGAGTCAGAACCGCACGTCCACGAGCAGGCCGCCGGCGGGCGAATCGCCGAGTGTGATGGTCGCGTCGTGCTGATCCGCGATTCGTCGCACGATAGCGAGCCCGAGGCCCGTGCCGGCGATATCGGTGCGCGCGCGGTTCACGCCCGCGCCCACGCGATAAAAGCGATCGAACACGCGTGCGCGCTCGCCTTCCGGGATGCCCGGCCCGCTGTCCGCGATGCGCACGCGCGGATGCCCGTCGACGACGGCGAGGCTCACGTCCACGCGGCCGCCCGCGGGCGTGTATTTGGTCGCGTTGTCGAGCAGGTTGTTGAGCATCACGCGCAATGCATCGGCGTCGCCATGCACGCTCGCCACCGCGCTTTCCTCGATGCCGAGATCGACGCCGCGCTGCTGCGCGAGCGGTGCATAGTTGAGCACGCAATCATCGAGCAGCGCATGCAGATCGACGTTCTGCGCACGCGCATGACCGTCGGGTTCGGAACGCGCGAGGGCGAGCAGTTGCTCGGCAAGACGCGTGGCGCGCGTCACGCCCGCCTGCAGATCGACGAGCGCTTCGCGGCGCGTGTCGTCATCCTTTGCGCGCGCAACGAGTTGCGCCTGGATCTGCACGGCCGCCAGCGGCGTGCGCAATTCATGCGCGGCATCGGCGACGAAGGCCTTCTGCGTGTCGATGGCCTGCGCGAGGCGTTCGAGCAGCGCGTTCAACGCATGCACGAGCGGCGTGACTTCGCGCGGCAGACGCTCTTCGGGCAGCGGGTCGAGCGCTTCGGGATGACGCGTATCGAGTGCGCGCGCGACGCGCGAGAGCGGCCTGAGCCCGCGCCCCACCATGATCCAGACCGCGATGCCGAGAAACGGCAGCACCACGATGAGTGGCCAGAGCGTGCGCAACGCCACGTTCGCGGCGAGCCGGTTGCGCACGGAAACGGGCTGCGCCAGTTGCACGACATTGTCGCCGACGATCGCGCCATACACGCGCCAGTCGCCGCGATCGGTGCGCTCCGTCGAAAAGCCGAGTTCCGCGCGCGGCGCAAGCGGTGCGCGCGGATGCGAGTAGTACATGAGCACGCCGTTGCGATTCCAGATCTGCAGCACGATGCCTTCGTCGCCCGTATCGCGCGAACTGAGGATCTCGTTGAATGGCTCGGAGGGCAGCGCCTCGGCGATTTCCTGCAGCTGGTAGTCGAACAGCTCGTTGGCTTCGGCGAGCGCCTGGCGATAGATCAGCCAGCCCGCGAGCCCGACGCCCGCGACGACGATCGCGAGCAGCCAGAACAGCAGTTGTCGTCGGATGGAACTCATCGGCTAAAGGGGTCTCCTTGTCGATCCGGAGTTAGCGCTTGAGCGCTGACTCCGGTCCCATGCAAGGCCGCGCTTGATTACCGGCTTCATGCGTCTTTGGCGATCATGTAGCCGAGGCCGCGCACGTTGCGGATCAGGTCGGCCCCGAGCTTCTTGCGCAGCGCGTGAATATAGACCTCGACGGTATTGCTGCCGATCTCCTCGCCCCAGCCGTACATCTTCTCTTCGAGCTGGGTTTTCGAGAGCACGGCGCCCGGCCGCGCGAGCAGCGCTTCGAGCAGCGCGAATTCGCGCGCCGAGAGCGCGACGGGCGAACCGTCCTGGGTGACCTGGTGCGAGGCCGGATCGAGCGTGATCGAACCGTGGCGGATGGTCGAATCGCTGCGGCCCGCCTGGCGGCGGATCAGCGCGCGCATGCGTGCGCCCAGTTCGTCGAGATCGAAGGGCTTGATGAGGTAGTCGTCCGCGCCGGCGTCGAGACCCTTCACGCGGTCGGCCACGGCGTCGCGCGCGGTGAGGATCAGCACGGGCAGCGCCGCGCCGCGCGCGCGCAGGGTGCGCAGCACGTCGAGACCGTCGCGCCGCGGCAATCCGAGATCGAGCAGCATGAGATCGTAAGAATCCGCGCTCGCGGCCGAGAGGGCGGCGTCGCCGTCTTCGACCCAGTCGACCGCGAAGCCTTCGCCGCGCAGCGCCTTGCGCACGCCTTCGGCGATCATGCGGTCATCTTCGACTAGCAGTATGCGCATCGTAATGTTGGCCAGGCGGCGACACGGCGCCGCGCTGCGTGAGTGGATGACGATGCGAGCATTCTAGCGCCTGAACAGGGGCGCCGCGCCGCTGCGGCGCGCAGCCGGTCGCGCTGCAATGGCGCGCACTGCGGGCGGTGTTTGAATCACGCCACGCAATGTGCAACGTTTTCTCGCCGGTAATGCGCGCACGCGGCGGGAGGTCTTTACAATGTGCGCTTTTGCGGCGCTCCACCCGTGATTCGGCCGCGATGCGCGTGTTCAGGCTTGTACAGTACGTTCAAGCGAGCGCATCGCGCGCGCACCACGAATCACACGCCGCCCCAATTTTCGCGTCCGCGCGCGGCACCGGCGAGCCCTGGCTTGCCGGTGCCGCGCCCGGCCCAAGCACCGCCCCTGCACTCGCCCGAACGCTTTTCATGCTGCCCGCTTCGCTGTCCCGCCTACGCTCCTTGTTCAGACTGCCTGCCTCGCGCACCGACCGCACGCATCGCGCCGCCGCCACCCCGCGCCTGCCTCGACCGCTCGCCCTCGCCCTGGCCTGCGCCACGCTCGCCGCGGGCTTCGCCGCCGCGCCGGCCGCCTACGCGCAGCCCGAAGGCGCACGCCTGCCCACAGTCAACGTGACCACCGTGCTGCCGCCCACCGTGATGGCGGGCCTCGAGCGCGCACACGTGCCGCTCTCGTCGTTCAGCGTGGTGATCGAAAAGGTCGGCGACCGCCAGCCCAGCGTCGCCGTGAATGCCGGCCAGCCGATGATGCCCGCCTCGACGATGAAACTCGTCACGACGTGGAGCGGCCTCGCGATGCTCGGTCCCGACTATCGCTGGAAAACGAGCGCCTATACCGACGGCGAAGTCGATGCGAGCGGCACGCTGCACGGCAACCTCTATATCAAGGGCACGGGCGACCCGAAGCTCGTGCCCGAAGAGCTGATCGACCTCGTGCAGAAGATTCGCGCGGCGGGCATCGCGCGCATCGACGGCGCACTCGTGCTCGACAAGAGCGAGTTCGATCCGTCCACGCGCGACCTGCCCTCGTTCGACGGCGACGACAGCGCGCCCTACAACGTCGGCCCCGATCCGCTGATGTACGCGTTCAAGTCGGTCTCGTTCACGTTCTCGCCCTCCCGCCAGGGGGTGTCGATCGACGTGGTGCCGCCCGTTGCGCAGTGGCAGATCGACAACCAGATCCGCGAGCGCGCCGGCGCGTGCGGCGGCATGCTGCCGAGCCCGCAGGTTTCGCCCGGCGGCAACGGCGTCGTCACCGCGAGCTTCGCGGGCAGCTACGCCATGCGCTGCGGCGAGCGCACGCTCAACATGGCCGCGCCCGTGGACCACAGCACGTTCTTCGCGGACGGCTTCCTCGCCCTCTGGCAGCAATCGGGCGGCAGCCTCTTCGCCACGCCGGCCGGCGCGGTACGCGAAGGCGTCGTGCCGCCGCGCGCGCGTCTTCTCGCCGTGCACCAGAGCCCGCCGCTCGCGGACGTCGTGCACGACATCAACAAGTTCAGCAACAACGTGATGGCGCGCAATCTGTTCCTCACGCTCGGCGCCGTCGAGGGCAAACCGCCTTCGACCACGGCCAAGGCCGCCACGGCCGTCAATGCGTTCTTGCGGCGCAGCGGCCTGAACATGCCCGAACTCGTGCTCGACAATGGCTGCGGCCTCTCGCGCGAAGAGCACATCAGCGCGCTCTCGCTCGCGAACCTGTTGCAGAACGCGAACGCGAGCCCGGTCGCGCAGGTGTTCATCGACTCGCTGCCGATCGTCGGCGTGGACGGCACGATGCGCAACCGCCTCACCAACGCGGGCGTGGAAGGCAACGCGCATATCAAGACGGGCACGCTGCGCGACGTGCGCGCCATCGCCGGTTACGTGGCGGCCGAGAACGGCGAGAGCTGGATCGTGGTGAGCCTCATCAACGATCCGCGCGCCGAGTCCGCACGCGCCGCGCACGACGCGTTGCTCGAGTGGGTCTACAAGGGCATGCCCGAAGAAAAGCCCGTGTATGTCGAGCCGCATCCCAAGCGCGCGGCAAAAGAGTCGAAGGTCGCGAAGGCCACGCACAAGGCGCCGGCCAGGCGACGCGGCGCGCATTGACCACGCGCTGAGCGCACGCTGTTTGCACACGGCGTGCACGCTGTGTCCACGCCGGGCGGGCGCCGCGGACCTGTCCCCGCGCGCCTCACCCGAGCCCGCCGCGATGCGCCGGGCTCGAAGTTTTCCTCTAGCAAAGCGCCGCCCGTCCTGGGCGCGGGCCGTGTACCCTGACGGGCAAAGGCCGGTAATGCATTGAAAGTTTTGTCTTGCGTGCCCGGCCATCGAGCCGCGCACCCTGCGAACGCACACCAACGCGGCCAATACGATACGAGACAACAAACGCCGCGCTGCCCACCAGCGCCGCCCACGGGACAAGGAGGACGACGTTCGTGCAGTTCGACGCGCAATGGCTGCTGCTCGCCCTCGCTCCCGTGTTTCTCGCCTGCATCGGCTGGGAAGCGTGGCATCTCTCCCGCACGCGGCCGCGCGCTGCATCGAACGACACCCCCGACAGCGCCCGGTACGCCTGGCCCGATACGCTATGCAACGCCGCGCTCGCGCTCATGCACCAGGGCGCGGACAAGCTCGCATGGCTCGTCGCCGTGCCCGTCTATGCCTACGTTTACCGGCACTTCCGGCTCGTTTCGTGGCAGCCTGGGCTCGTCGCGTGGATCGCACTGTTCATTGCGCAGGACCTGCTCTACTACGTGTTTCATCGCGCGAGCCATCGCGTACGCTGGCTCTGGGCCGCGCACGTCGTCCACCATTCGTCGGAGCGCCTGAACCTTTCCACGGCGTTTCGCCAGAGCCTCATGTATCCCGTGGCGGGCATGTGGCTGTTCTGGATTCCGCTCGCCCTGCTCGGCTTCACGCCGGAGCAGATCGTCGCAATCGTGCTCGTCAATCTCGCGTTCCAGTTCTTCGTGCACACCCAGGCCGTGGGCAAGCTCGGCTGGCTCGAATACGTGTTCAATACGCCTTCGATGCATCGCGTCCATCACGCGCGCAACGCGCGCTATATCGATCGCAATTACGCCGGCGTGCTCGCGATCTGGGACCGCCTGTTCGGCAGCTATGTCGAGGAAGACGCGCACGATGCGCCCGATTACGGCATCGTCAAGCCGCTTGCGTCATGCAATCCGCTTAAGGCGACGTTTCACGAATGGCTCGCAATGGTGCGGGACTTCGCGCGCATGCCCGACTGGCGCTCGCGTGTCTCCGCGCTGTTCGCGCCGCCCGATTGGTGCGAGCGCCACGACGCACTGGGCCTCGCATCCGTGACGGCGCCGGCGACGCCCGCGGGAACGCGCTTCGGCGTGCCGGAAAACAACACCGAGGGTGAGTTCGGGTCGCGCAACAGTTGAGAGATTGCGTAGTCTGTCGGCCTTGGCCCTGACCCTGGGGCAGCAGCACGCAGGGGGTTGCATGCAAGGCCGGCGATCGGGAAAAACATCGACAACGGGTGCTCGTGCCACGAGCACCCGTTGCATGAGTAGGCAAGCATGGCATCAAAGGCCACACACAGAGGAGATGAAGTGAATATGAAGCATCAAGGACCGAGACACCGTACGCTGTTGCGCGCCACCCAGATCGCTGCCGCGAGCGCCGCTTTTGCGCTGCTCGCCGCCTGCGGTGGCAGCAGCGGGGGGAACAACAACGCGAGCACGCCGCCGCCGTCGGGCGTCAACATGCAGGTGGTGGCGTTCGGCACGAGCTTGACCGACGCGGGCACGTATTCGGAGCAGATTCTGCCGGGCTTCGGCGGCGGCCGCTTCACGACCAACCCGGGCGAAGTCTGGGCGCAGCACGTGTCCGAGTACTTCGGCAACACGCTTTCACCGGCCTTCGAAGGCGGCTTCGGTCTGCCGCTCACGGCCACGGGCGGGCTTGACTACGCGCAAGGCGGCGCGCTGGTGACGGGCGGCGCCGCGACAGATAACAGCGCCTTGACGAAGCAGCCGGTGGACTGGCAAGTTTCGCAGTACCTCGCGCAGCACGGCAGCTTCAATGCAAATCAGCTCGTGCTCGTGGAAGGCGGCGCGAATGAAATTCTCGGCCTGCTGAGCACCGACTCCAACAACGTCCAGGCCGCAGGCCTGAAGGCATTCGGTGCGGCGCTGGCAAACTCGACCTTCTTCACGCAGCTCGCTGATCCGACGATCCAGCAACAAACGGCGCAGGGCCTAGTCACGGCAGGTTTCACGGCCGCGCAAGCGCAAGCCCTCGTCCCAGCCGCTATTGCCCTGGGTGTCGTCAAAGCGGATACAACCGGCGCCTTTGCCTCGGTCACGCCGATCCTTGCTGCGGCCACCAAACTGGCCACTATCGTCAGCACGCAGATTGCCGGCACGCCCAAGGTCGCAATCGCTACCGTCCCCGATATCGGCAAGACGCCGGCAGCGTTGGCAGCCGATGAGGCGACCCCCGGAACAGTGCCGGGCTCGGCGACCGCGGCTGACACGGCGCTCACGCTCGTCTCGGCGATGTACAACCTCACGCTACTGGAGACGCTGCACCCCACGTTGGCAGCCAAGCAGGCCGTCGTGATCGATACGTTCTCGTGGCTCGACCAGTCGATCCAGAACGCGGCCAGCCTCGGCTTCACGGTGACGAACACGGGCACGGCGTGCAACATCTCGCAGATGGAGACCGACGCCACGAACTACGCGCTCGCGAATCCGCAGGCGGCGCTCGGCTTGCCGGCCACGACGGATCCGGCCATCCTCCAGAAAGCGGCTGCGACCTACGGCAGCAACTTCGGCAGCTCGCTATTCTGCTCGCCGCAAACGCTCACGACGGCCAACGCGCCTACGACCTACATGTTCGCGGATGTCGTACACCCGACCACCGCGCTGCACGCGCAGTTCGCGACATTCGCTGAAACGCAGCTGGCTGCTGCGGGCATCGGCAAGGCGCCTTAATAAGCGTCGCCTGCACCGGATCTTCCGGTGCAAGAAAAAACACCCCACGGACCGTCAGGGTCGTGGGGTGTTTTTCATTGAACGCGAGAAAACGTGCTCAGCCCTACTGCTGCGCCTCGAACGCGGCCGCCGCCCGCCCTAACCGGTCATTGACCGCGATCCACTCGATCGTCTCCGGCAGCTTCTCGATGAGAATGCGCGAGACATTCGCGCGATCGAGCGCGCGCAGCAAGCCATACAGCTCACGCGCATATTCCTGCGGCTCTTCCGGCGCGGTGACGAAATGCACGCCCTGAGCCTGCGCCCAAACGCCTGCGCGTGAGGCGCGCGCCACCAGCGCCACCGTTTCACCCGCATCGCGCGCCGCCGCAAGCAGCGGCTCCAGCGCGTCGAACGGCAGCAGCGCGAGCGGCGTGCGCGGCGCGTAGTGCGCCTTGAGCGTGCCCGAGGCGCGCGGCGCCGTGGCGTCCGAACCATCGGGCAAGCGCGGCGCCTCGCCCAGCACGCGAGCAATGTCGTGCGGCGTCACGTGACCGGGCCGCAGCAACGCGGGAAATCCGCGCGAGAGATCGAGAATCGTCGATTCGATGCCCACGTCGCATGCCCCGCCGTCGAGCACATGCACCGCCGCGCCGAATTCGTCGCGCACGTGCTGCGCCGTGGTCGGGCTCACATGGCCGAAGCGGTTCGCCGACGGCGCCGCCACGCCGCCATGGCCGCCGCGACGCGCGGAAAACGCCGCCAGCAACTGCTGCGCGACCGGATGCGACGGGCAGCGCAGCCCCACCGAATCCTGGCCGCCGCTGACGGCATCGGGAATACGTTCGTGGCGTTTGACGATCAGCGTGAGCGGGCCAGGCCAAAACGCGTCGACGAGCTTTTGCGCCGCCTCGGGCCACTCCGCGGCCCAGTACTGCGGGTCGCCGCCGGGCGGCAAGTGGACGATCACCGGATGGTTCGCCGGCCGCCCTTTGGCCGCGTAAATTCGCGCGACCGCCTCGGGGCTCGCCGCATCGCCGCCCAGACCATAGACGGTCTCGGTCGGGAACGCGACCAGCTCGCCCGCATCGAGCAGCGCGGCGGCGTGCTCGATGTCGGCTGCGGTCAGAGGCGGCGTGCCAGCGTGCGGTGCGTTCTGCTGATCGGACATGATCCGGCCCAACCTCAGCTCGTGGCGATGTGCAGCAGGCGCGCGCAGTCGCGTGCGGCCGTGCGCGCTTCGTCGAGCGTCGGCGCGGTGAAGTTCACGTGGCCCATCTTGCGGCCCGGACGCGCTTCTTCCTTGCCGTACAGATGCAGGCGCGCGGCCGGCATCGCGGCCACCTGGTCCCACGGCGGCGTGACGGGCGCGGCGCCCTTCTGGGGCTTTACCTCGCCCACGGCGCAGGGGAACCACACGTCGCCGAGAATGTTCAGCATCACGGCCGGCGAGTGCTGGCGCGTGTCGCCGAGCGGCATGGACGTCATGGCGCGCACCTGCTGCTCGAACTGGCTCGTGGCGCACGCATCGGTCGTGTAGTGGCCCGAGTTGTGCGGACGCGGCGCCATTTCGTTGGCGACGAGCGAGCCGTCTTCGAGGATGAAGAATTCCACGCACAGCACGCCCACATAGCCGAGCTTCGCCGCGATCTGGATCGCGGCCTGCTGGGCCTGCTGCACGAGCGCCGGGCTTGCGTCCGGTGCGGGCACGATGGTGTGCGAGAGCACCCCGTTGCGGTGGGTGTTCTGCGCGAGCGGATAGACCGCGGCCTGGCCGTTCGTGCCGCGCGCGATCAGCGCGCTCACCTCGAACTTCAGCGGCAGGCGCTTTTCCAGCACGCACGGCACGCCGCCGAGCGACGCATGGGCCTCGCGTACTTCTTCGGCATTGGAGACACGAATCTGGCCTTTGCCGTCGTAGCCCAGGCGCGCGGTCTTGAGAATGCCCGGCAGCACGGCGGCGAGCGTCTTGTCGTCGATGCCGGCGAGCGCCTGCGACGACTCGATCACCACGTGCGGCGCGACCGGCACGCCGGCCGCCGCGATAAAGCGCTTCTCGGCGATGCGGTCCTGCGCCACCGCCACGCAGCGGCCGGCCGGGCTCACGAAGGTCGACTTCGCGAGCGTGTCGAGGCTCGCCGCGGGCACGTTCTCGAACTCGGTCGAGATGGCCGCGCACAGGCGCGCGAGTTCGGTGAGCGCGGCTTCGTCGTCGTACGCGGCGCAGATGTGGCGGTCGGCCACGGTGCCCGCGGGGCTCGTCGCGTCGGGATCGAGCACGGCGACGCGGTAGCCCATCGCCTGCGCGGCAAAGCAGAACATGCGGCCGAGCTGGCCGCCACCCACCATGCCCAGCCAGGCGCCGGGCAGGATCGGTGAAACCGGTGAATTGTCAGGAGTCATCTTGGTGGTCGGCCGCGGGATGGCCGCGGCGCGTGGGGACGATCAAAGCGGGGCAATCAAAGCGGGGGCAGCACCATGGCGTGCGCCGCTTCGTTCTGGCGCACGCGGAAAGCCGCGAGCTTGTTCGCGTATTCGGTGTTGGTCACGCTCAGGATCGAGACAGCGAAGAGCGCCGCATTGGCCGCGCCCGCCTCGCCGATGGCGAAGGTCGCGACCGGCACGCCCTTGGGCATCTGCACGATCGAGTGGAGCGAATCCACGCCCTTCAGATACTTGCTGACCGCCGGCACGCCCAGCACGGGCACCGTGGTCTTGGCCGCCAGCATGCCCGGCAGGTGCGCTGCGCCGCCCGCGCCGGCGATGATCGCGCGCAGGCCGCGCTCGCGCGCTTTTTCCGCGTACTCGAACATCTCGTCGGGCATGCGGTGCGCCGAGACCACCTTGGCCTCGTACGCGACGCCGAACTCCTGCAGGATCGCGACCGCGTGCTTCATCGTGTCCCAGTCGGAGCTGGAGCCCATCAACACGCCGACAAGCGGCGCCGCATGCTGGTGAGCCGTCTGAACTTCGCTCATTGTGCTTCCTTCTTCCCTCTTCTCGCTCACGCGAGCTTTTGACCCGTGAGACGCTCGAGCGCCTCCTGATACTTCGCCGACGTTTTGGCGACCACGTCGTCGGGCAGCTTCGGCGCCGGCGGCTCCTTCTTCCAGTCCTGGGTTTCGAGCCAGTCACGTACGAACTGCTTGTCGAACGACGGCGGGTTCGAGCCCACCTGATACTGGTCGGCCGGCCAGAAGCGCGACGAGTCCGCGGTGAGCGCCTCGTCCATCAGATACAGCTGGCCGTGGTTGTCGAGACCGAATTCGAACTTCGTGTCGGCGATGATGATGCCGCGCGTGGCCGCGTAGTCGGCAGCTTCCTTGTACAGCTTGATCGAAATTTCCTTGATGGTGCGCGACAGCTCGGTGCCGATGCGGCGCTCCATCTCTTCGTACGTGATGTTCTCGTCGTGGTGGCCCATTTCGGCCTTGGCTGCCGGCGTGAAGATCGGCTCGGGCAGCTTCTGCGCGTTTTCCAGGCCCGGCGGCAGCTCGACGCCGCACACGGCGCCCGTTGCCTGATAGTCCTTCCAGCCGCTACCGGCCAGATAACCGCGCACCACGGCTTCCACGAGGATCGGCTCGAGGCGCTTCACCACGACGGCGCGGCCCTTGACCTGCTCCACTTCGTCCGCGGCCACGACGGTTTCCGGCGCGACGCCCGTGAGGTGGTTCGGCACGACGTGCTTGAGCTTTTCGAACCAGAAGTCGGCCATCTGGTTGAGCACCTCGCCCTTGCGCGGAATCGGCTCGCCCATGATGACGTCGAACGCCGACAGACGGTCGGTGGTGACGATCAGCAGCTTGTCGTTGCCCACGGCATAGTTGTCGCGGACCTTGCCGCGGCCGAGCAGCGGCAGCGAGCGGAGCGTGGATTCGTAGAGGGTAGACATCGTCGTGATTCGCTAAAAGGACAATCGAAACGGAGGCGGGTTCGGTCCAGAATCGCGGTTGCAACCGCGCGAGGAAACCGTAAAACCGAAGGTATTGCGAGGGTAAACCAAAAACCGGCAAATTTCCCGGAAAAGCCCATCGCCGTTCCCCCAAAACAGGCGGAAACGGCGATGTGTTGACGACTTCAGGCGTCCGGCGAGGAGCGGAACGCCTGGCGCAGAAGCCCGCTTAGCGAACGATCTGCGCGAATTCGCCCGACTTGTATTTCTCCGCGATCTTGTCGAGCGCGACCGGCTTGATCTTGCCGGCCTGACCTTCCGAGCCGAACGCGAGGAAGCGGTCCACGCACACCTTCTTCGCAGCTTCGCGAGCCGGCTTCAGGTAGTCGCGCGGGTCGAACTTCGACGGGTTTTCATACATATAGCGACGGATCGCGCCCGTGATCGCCAGACGCAGGTCGGTGTCGATGTTGATCTTGCGCACGCCGTGACGGATGCCTTCCTGGATCTCTTCGACCGGCACGCCGTACGTTTCCTTCATGTCGCCGCCGAATTCGCGGATCTCGGCCAGCAGTTCCTGCGGCACCGACGACGAACCGTGCATCACGAGGTGCGTGTTCGGAATGCGCGTGTGGATTTCCTTGATGCGCTGGATCGACAGAATGTCGCCCGTGGGCTTCTTGGAGAACTTGTACGCGCCGTGCGAGGTGCCGATGGCGATGGCCAGCGCGTCGCACTGGGTGAGCTTCACGAAGTCGGCGGCCTGCTCCGGGTCCGTCAGGAGCTGCTCGCGCGTCATGGTGCCTTCGGCGCCGTGACCGTCTTCCTTGTCGCCCTTCATCGTTTCCAGCGAACCGAGCACACCCAGTTCCGCTTCGACCGTCACGCCGATCGAGTGCGCCATTTCGACGACCTTGCGCGAGACTTCGACGTTGTACTCGTACGATGCGACCGTCTTGCCGTCGGCTTCGAGCGAGCCGTCCATCATCACGCTGGTGAAACCGCTGCGGATCGCGGCCATGCAGACCGCCGGCGACTGGCCGTGGTCCTGGTGCATCACGACCGGAATATGCGGATACGACTCGACCGCGGCTTCGATCAGGTGGCGCAGGAAGGGCTCACCCGCGTACTTACGCGCGCCGGCCGATGCCTGCATGATCACCGGCGAACCGACCTGGTTCGCGGCTTCCATGATCGCCTGGACCTGTTCCAGGTTGTTCACGTTGAACGCCGGCAGGGCATAACCGTGTTCAGCCGCGTGGTCGAGCAGTTGACGCATTGATACGAGAGGCATTGTTGCTACTCCTTTGATTTGAAACGAAATGCTTCTGCCGCCGACTGTCTTGCGCAGCCGGTCGAGGGCGGCCTGGCAGCCGCCGCCCGCGTGACCTGCCGCGGGCTCGATAGGGTGATTTTATCGCGAAGCGCGTCCGTTCCCGGCGCCAGGCACGTAACTGGCATGAAATTGGCGTATCGGAGCGTCAAAACCGCGAGAAGGTGCAAAAAGAGTTGACAGCCCGCGCGCCGTTTCTACAGCGTACGGGCTGCAATTGCGGGGAAAAGGCGTCTAAATGGCACCGATCTGGCGTCGATCTGATACCAGTGTGATACCAGCTGGCCACCTCGGGCGCCGACCGCATTTATTTTCGGGAGTCGCGAAAATAAAGCGAAAAAAATCGCCGCCGCGAGGTTACAGCAACGAACTTACAGCACGTCGCCCACGCGCACGATTTTCAGCGTGTTCGTGCCGCCCGGCTGCCCCATCGGCTCGCCCACGGTCAGCACGACCATGTCGCCGCGCGACGCGTAGCCCTTGCTCACCACCACCTCGATGGCTTGCTGCAGCGCCGTGTCGCGGTCGCTGCTCGTGTCGAGGTGCAGCGGCGTGACATTGCGGTAGAGCGACATGGCGCGCTCGCTGCCCGGGCGCGGCGTGAGCGCGAAGATCGGCACATGGGTCCAGTGACGCGACATCCAGAGTGCGGTCGAGCCCGACTCCGTGAGCGCGACGATCGCCTTCGCGCCCAGGTGGTAGGCCGTAAACAGCGCGCCCATTGCGATCGACTGGTCGATGCGCGTGAAGGTGCGGTCGAGGAAGTCCTTGTCCAGCTCGGATTGCTCCGACTTCTCCGCTTCCAGACAGATCGCGGCCATCGCCTCGATGGTCTGCACCGGGTACTTGCCCGCCGCCGATTCGGCAGAGAGCATCACCGCGTCCGTGCCGTCGAGCACGGCGTTGGCGACGTCCGAGACTTCGGCGCGCGTGGGCACCGGCGCGTGGATCATCGACTCCATCATCTGCGTGGCCGTGATGACGAGCTTGTTCGAGTCGCGCGCCATGCGGATCATGCGCTTTTGCAGCGCCGGCACGGCGGCATTGCCCACTTCCACGGCCAGGTCGCCGCGCGCGACCATGATGCCGTCCGACGAGTCGAGAATTTCCTGCAGCGCCGGAATCGCTTCGGCGCGCTCGATCTTCGCGATCATCTTCGGCTTGATGCCGTACGGCGCGCCCGCGATGTTCGCGAGCTGGCGCGCCATTTCCATGTCGGTGGCGTTCTTCGGGAACGACACGGCGACGAAATCCGCGCCCAGCGACATGGCCGTGCGGATGTCTTCCATGTCCTTCGCAGTGAGCGCGGGCGCCGTCAGGCCGCCGCCCTGGCGGTTGATGCCCTTGTTGTTCGACAGGTCGCCGCCCACGCGCACGACCGTATGAATCTCGCTGCCGATCACGCGCGAAACGTCGAGCACGATCAAGCCGTCGTTGAGCAACAAGATGTCGCCCGGCTTCAGGTCGCGCGGCAGGTCCTTGTAGTCGAGACCGACGCGCTCGTCATTACCGAGCTCGCATTCGGCGTCGAGGATGAAGGGATGGCCCGGCTCGAGCGTCGTCTTGCCATTCTCGAATTTGCCGACGCGAATCTTCGGACCTTGCAGGTCCGCCATGATCGCAACTTCGCGGCCAGCCTGGCGGGCGCAGTCCCGCACCATTTCAGCACGCTGACGGTGGTCGTCGGCGGTGCCGTGCGAAAAGTTGAGGCGCACCACGTCCAGTCCTGCGCGGATCATTTTCAGCAGGATGTCCGGCGTGCTGGAAGCCGGACCGATGGTGGCGACAATCTTGGTGGCGCGATGCATGAGTCTCCTCGTCTGGATAGGATCGCTGGGAAAACCGTTGCTGCGAGAAGTGCTGGCCGGCTGCGCCGCGGGTGCGGATGCGCCGGAACGCGCACCGGGTCTACCCGGCGTCGCTTTCTTGGAGGACGCCGCGGGGCTCACACGAGCCGCTGCGGCGCTTTCTACCTGCGTAGTCATGTTCGATGCGGGCGTGGCTGTACGCCCTGTCGGATTCTGTGCGGCTGTCGATTCAGCAGTCGACTGCGTCGCCGCAATGTCCATTTCGGCAGCGGCGGCGGGCGTCGCGTCCGCCCTCGCCTTATCAGTATCTGCCTGGGGCGCTGCACGCCCCTTTTGTTTTGCTGCGGCCCCGGCTGCGCTGCGCGACTTCTGTGCGCTTGCACGAGGAAGTTTGCTCATGGCCTTCCCGGCCGGGGCGCGCGGCGCCACTTAACCGGCCGCCCGCGTTTCGAGCACTTCGACCGCCGGCAGCTTCTTGCCTTCGAGGAACTCGAGGAAGGCGCCGCCGCCGGTGGAGATATAGCTGACCTTGTCGGCAATGTTGTACTTCGCGATGGCCGCGAGCGTGTCGCCGCCGCCGGCGATCGAGAACGCGCCTGAACTGGCGATCGCATCAGCGAGCGTCTTCGTGCCGTTGCCGAACTGGTCGAACTCGAACACGCCGACCGGGCCGTTCCACACGATCGTGCCGGCCTGCGCGAGTTGCGCGGCGAGCGCGTTGGCGGTGACGGGACCGATGTCGAGGATCATCTCGTCGTCGGCCACATCGGCCACGTTCTTCGTCTCGGCCTTGGCCGTCGGCGAGAATTCCTTCGCGGTCACGACGTCGGTCGGGATCGGCACCGAGGCGCCGCGCGCGCGCGCCGCTTCGATGATGGCCTTCGCATCGTCCACCAGATCGGCTTCGGCAAGCGACTTGCCGATCTTCAGACCCGCGGCCAGCATGAACGTGTTGGCGATGCCGCCGCCGACGATCAGCTGGTCGACCTTCTCGGCCAGCGACTTGAGGATGGTGAGCTTGGTCGAGACCTTCGAGCCCGCCACGATCGCCACCAGCGGGCGCTTGGGCGCGCCGAGCGCCTTGCCGAGGGCGTCGAGTTCGGCCGCCAGCAGCGGACCCGCGCAGGCGACGCCCGCGTACTTCGCGATGCCGTAGGTCGTGGCTTCGGCGCGGTGGGCGGTGCCGAACGCGTCGTTCACGTAGATATCGCAGAGCTTCGCCATCTTTTGCGCAAGCTCGTCCGAGTTCTTCTTCTCGCCCTTGTTGACGCGGCAGTTTTCGAGCAGCACCACGTTGCCAGGCTCGACGTTCACGCCGTTTTCAACCCAGTTCGCAACCAGCGGCACGTCGCGGCCGAGCAGTTCGGCGAGGCGCTTGGCGACCGGCGCGAGGGAGTCTTCGGGCTTGAATTCGCCTTCGGTCGGGCGGCCCAGGTGCGAGGTGACCATCACGGCCGCGCCGGCGTCGAGTGCGGCCTTGATGGCCGGCACGGAGGCGCGCACGCGGGTGTCTTCGGTGATGTTGCCGTGATCGTCCTGCGGCACGTTCAGGTCGGCGCGGATGAATACGCGCTTGCCCTTCAATTTGCCTTCGGAGATCAGATCGGAAAGACGCAGAACCTTGTTCATGGGCATGTCATCTTGATGGTGGGAAGGCGGTGGCAAGGCAATGCGGCGCCGCAGGCCGTACTCTGGCGCGGCAAGACGTGCTCAACGGCACGGCGCGGGATCCGGTGTGACTGTCTCGGGTCGCGGCTCCGGGTCGCTGCTCGTCGCTGGCACGAGCCGGCATCGAATTGCGAGATCGGTATTTTAGCTGATAGCCAGGACGATCTGAGACGTGTCCAGGCGAATCTCCCGTATTTGGGCAGACGCTGCTCGCCGGGCGGGCGTTCCCGCGATTTGCTGCGATGCAGCATGCGTTAACCCCGAAAAAAATCGCCGGGAAACGGCGCGAAACGACCCTAAAATCGCCCGAAAACCCCGCCCCACGCGCCCGCGGGCGCGCTGGAAGGCGTCAAATGACGCTAAAATAATCGTCTTTGCCAACCGCAACCACGCGGCGCGCGGCGAAACCCCGTGCATAAGCCCGATATTTACTGCACCTGTCTGGAGAATCGTATGTCAATGGCCGACCGCGACGGCAAGATCTGGATGGACGGCAAGCTGATTGAGTGGCGCGACGCCAACATTCACGTGCTGACCCACACGCTGCACTACGGCATGGGTGTTTTCGAAGGCGTACGCGCCTATCAGACCGCCGACGGCAGCACCGCCATCTTCCGCCTCGCCGAGCACACCAAGCGTCTGCTCAACTCGGCCAAAATCTTCCAGATGGACGTGCCGTTCGACGCGAAGACGCTCGCCGACGCGCAGCTCGAAGTCGTGCGCGCGAACAAGCTCGAGTCGTGCTACATCCGCCCGATCATCTGGGTCGGCTCGGAAAAGCTCGGCGTTTCGGCCAAGGGCAACACCATTCACGTGGCCATCGCCGCATGGCCGTGGGGCGCCTATCTCGGCGAAGACGGCCTCGCCAGGGGCATCCGCGTGAAGACGTCGTCGTTCACGCGCCATCACGTGAACGTGTCGATGGTGCGCGCCAAGGCTTCGGGCTGGTACGTGAACTCGATCCTCGCCAACCAGGAAGCCACCGCCGACGGCTACGACGAAGCGCTCCTGCTCGACGTGGACGGCTATGTCTCGGAAGGCTCGGGCGAGAACTTCTTCCTCGTGAACAACGGCAAGCTCTACACGCCGGACCTCGCGTCGTGCCTCGACGGCATCACGCGCGACACCGTCATCACGCTCGCGCGCGACATGGGCATTCCGGTGATCGAAAAGCGCATCACGCGTGACGAGGTGTACACCTGCGACGAAGCGTTCTTCACCGGCACCGCCGCCGAAGTCACGCCGATCCGCGAACTCGACAACCGCACCATCGGCAGCGGCTCGCGCGGTCCGGTCACGGAAAAGCTGCAATCGGCCTTCTTCGACGTGGTTTCGGGCAAGAACGAGAAGTACGCGCACTGGCTCGCGAAGGTCTAAGACATAAAGGTCCGGGCGCCCTTCGCCCGGCCCCCACAGCTACACAGAGAATTGTCCTCATGAGCGAAATTAAGGAAATGCCGCTGGTCGAACTTTCGGCCAAGGATCTGCCCGCTTACTGCCCGAATCCGTCGATGCCGCGCTGGAGCAACCACCCGCGCGTGTTCCTCGACGTAACGCACGGCGAAGCGAAGTGCCCGTACTGCAGCACGCGTTACAAGCTGCGCGCGGGCGAGGTCGTCCACGGCCACTGACGCGTTTCGCCTCACTCGCGGCGCGCCGTCGTGCATGCGGCGGCGCGTCTTTCCGTGATGCCGCTGCCCGTTCATCGGCGCGCGGCTCGTCGTCGTTTTCCCAACCGTGTTTCGCGCGCGGCCCGATACGCCCCCAAGCCGGCCCCGAGCCGGTCCCAGGCGGGTACGCCGCACGTGCAACCTTTACCCTCTCCGGACCCTGACTCCCGATGCGTCGCGCGCTGGTAATCGCACCGAACTGGATCGGTGACGCACTCATGGCGCAGCCGCTTTTTTCGCGGCTCGTGAAACTGCACCCGCGCATTCAGATCGATGCGCTCGCGCCAACCTGGGTTGCGCCCGTACTCGAGCGCATGCCCGAGATCCGCGACGTCTACGCCACCGACCTCGGCCACGGCAAGCTGCAGCTGCTGCGCCGCTGGCAACTGGCGGGCGATTTGCGCGCCGAGCGCTATGACGCCGCCTACGTGCTGCCTAATTCGCTCAAGTCCGCGCTGATCCCGTGGCTCGCCAATATCGGGCTGCGCATCGGCTACACGGGCGAGAACCGCTACGGCCTCTTGAACGTGCGCCATGCGAATCCGCCGAAGGACGAGCGAGCGCCAATGGTCGGGCACTACGCCGCGCTCGCCTACGCGCCCGGCGCGAGCGTGCCCGACGACCTGCCGATGCCGCGCCTCGAGTCGGACCCGAACGAGGCATCGCGCGTGTCGGCGCGCTTCAATCTCGATACGCGCGTGCCGCTGCTCGTGTTCTGCCCCGGCGCCGAGTACGGCCCGGCCAAGCGCTGGCCGCCCGAGCATTTCGCGGCGCTCGCGAAGATGGTGGGCCAGTCGTTCCCGTACACGCAGATCGTCGCGCTCGGCTCGCCGAAGGACGCCCCGCTCGCCCAGGCCATTGCCGATCGCGCGCCGAACGTGCGCAACCTGTGCGGGCAGACCGCGCTCGGCGAGGCATGCGCGCTGATCTCGCGCGCGAACGCCGTGGTGACCAACGATTCGGGCCTGATGCACGTGGCCGCCGCGCTGCGCCGCCCGCTCGTGGCGCTGTACGGTTCGACGGATCCGCGCCACACGCCGCCCTTGTCCGAGCTTGCAAAGGTACAATGGCTGCATCTCGAATGCAGTCCCTGCTTTGCGCGCGAGTGTCCGCTCGGGCATCTGAACTGCCTGCGCGAACTGAGCCCGGAGCAGGTTTTCGGCGATCTGCGCGGCATGCTGCTCGGGCAGCGATAAGCATCAGGCATCGCCAGCAGAGTTGGGCGGCTATGTACCGCCCGCCACGCTGAAAACATCGCGCACACAAATGGATGTGCGCCACGCAACGGACGCCACGCGCGTTGCGCGCGCCCAATAGAGGCATCGAGGCGCGGGAGGGACCAAAGCGCCGCATCGGAGCACGTCACAGGCCTGTCTCGCGAAAGCGGCATGCTCGCGGCAAACGCGCGGCACGCAGCGACAGCCGCGCAGCGACGCAACCGATCAATCGCCAACCCGCGCCCAGGTAGACGCCGAATGCAACACCGAGCGCACAAGACCAACGAGCCATGCCACGTTTTGCCCACATCTTCGAAGCCGCCGCGGACACCCTCAACGCGTACTACCAGGCCGTCGCGGAAGTCAACATCGACAGCTTGATGGGTCTGTGGATCGATGAAGAATTCGTGAGCTGCATCACGGCGGAAGGCGCGCATCTGCACGGCCTGTCGAGCATCCGCGCGGGCCTCGCCGCGCAGCTCGAAGCGGCGCCGGTGTCGATCGAGCCGCTCGACATCCGCGTGTACGACAGCCTAGGCACCGTGGTCTACGCGATCGTGGAAGCGCACCGCCCGGTCGATCCCAGCGCGATTCCCACCATGGTCTTCACGACCTACGTGATGGTTCACGAGCGCGGCGAGTGGCGCATTGCGCACATTCACGCGAGCCGCATGCCCGACGACGCAGCTACCCAGTTCTCGGCCAAATTGCGCCACGGCCAGGGCGCGCTGCACTGACATAAGGGCGCAAAGCAGGGGGCAGTGATGAGTACGACCGACGACACCAGCAGGCCCGGCGAGGCAGCCCGCGTCGCGGCCGCGCTCGATGCCCAGACTGCCCTGCTCGGCCCCCACTACGACAACGACTACCGCGCGCCGTTCTGGCTGCCCGGTGCGCACATCCAGACCATCGTGCCGGCGCTGTTCTCGCGCCTGCCCGCGCCCGCCTACCGGCGCGAGCGTTGGGACACGCCAGATGGCGACTTTATCGAAGTGGACTGGCTGGACGGCAAGCAAGCCGGTGCGGGTTCACGCAACGCCCCCAACGTACGTAACGCCCCGCTGTTCGTCCTGTTCCACGGCCTGGAAGGCGGCTCGAGTTCCCACTACGCGCGCGCGCTCGCTGCCGCCGCGCAGGCGCGCGGCTGGCACGCGGCGATCCCCCACTTTCGCAGCTGCAGCGGTCCGCTGAACCTGCTGCCGCGCTTCTACCATCTCGCCGATTCCGCCGAAGTCGACTGGGTGCTACGCCGCTTCGCCGCCCGCCACGCAGGGCCGCTCGTCGTCGCGGGCGTGTCGCTCGGCGGCAACGTGCTGCTGCACTGGCTCGCACAGCGTCGCGAGGACGCCGCGATCGTCGCAGCCGCCGCCGCGATCTCCACGCCGCTCGATGTGCATGCCGGCAGCGAGATGCTGACGCAGGGCTTCGGCATGATCTACACGCGCAGCTTCCTGAGGACGCTGAAAGTGAAGGCGCTTCAGAAACTCGAGCAGTACCCGGGCTTGTTCGACGCGCAAGCCGTGCTCGCCAGCCGCACGATGTACGAATTCGACAACGTCGTGACCGCGCCGCTGCACGGTTTTCGCGACGCCCATGACTACTACACCCAGGCGACGATCCGCCCGAAGCTCGGCGAAATCGCCGTTCCCACGCTCATTCTGAACGCGCGCAACGATCCGTTCCTGCCGGGCCGCGCACTGCCCGCGCGCCACGAAGTGAGCGCCGCCGTCGAGCTCGATCAGCCCGCGCACGGCGGCCACGTCGGCTTCATGACGGGGCCGTTCCCCGGCCGCAGCGACTGGCTCGCGCAGCGCGTGTTCACCTATCTCTCGCCTTTCGTCTCTCATGGATGACATCGTCAAACAGGCGCTCGCGCGCTGGCCCAACGTCCCGCATTGCACGGGCTGGCTGCTGCTCGACGCACGCGGCAACTGGCGCATGCGCGACGAGGCCGCCCAGGCGCAGAACGCACCCGGCACGGCGATCCGCCACGAAGCGCTGCTCGGCTTCATCAACCGCAATTACGAGCGCGACGAACAAGGCCAGTGGTACTTCCAGAACGGGCCGCAGCGCGTGTACGTCGAGCTCGAATACACGCCGTGGATCGTCCGTCTCGCCGCGGGTCATGACGGCGGCGATGACGCGTTGACGCTCACCGATCAGGGCGGTCAGGCGTTCGAGCCCCTGGCCGCCTACCTCGACGAAGCGGGCAGCGTGATTTTCGCCGATGCAAGCACGCCACCGCGCGCGGCGCTGCTGCACGACCACGACCTCGACCTCTTCACGGACCACGCCACGCTCGCGGACGACGCCGAGAGCGGCACGTTCCACTGGCGCGCTGGCGCCGCGCTACCGCTGCAGCCGATCAAGCGCGCCGACGTGAGCGCGCGCTTTGCCTTCGTGACGAGCCCGGCGCGCGCCGAGCGCGAGGCGCAGGCCGCGCAGCACGGCGCGAGCGGCACGCCGCCTGCATCCGCAGACTGAGCGCCGGCTCAGCCGCGGCCCTCGTCCTTCTCGTCCTGGCGCTCCTGCTTGTAGCGCGCCTCGAAATCGTGCAGGCGCGCTTCGATGGTCGACAGATCATAGTAGCCCACCGATTTCATGTCGCGCGCCTCCTTGAGCTGGCGGATGGCCGACGGCCAGGCGCCATCGAGCGCGAGCTTCTCCGCCATCGCCCGATGCTGGGTGAGCGCGTCGCCGAGTCCGGCGCTCGCCTGCGCCAGATAGAGCCACCATGCGTCCTGCTGCGGTTCGGCCTCGGTTTCGCTGCGCGCGAGCGTCTGCGCCTCCTTGAAGCGCCGCGCCGCGATCAGCGCCTGCAGCAGCGCATCGGTGGCCGCGTGGGAGTCTGGCCACGCCTTGTGCGCGGCCAGGGCCAGCCGCACCGCGTCGTCGGTGCGGCCTGCGCGGCGCGCGATGTCCACGGCGAGCACGTCTAGACTCGGCGAGTTGCGTGTCTTGCTGCCATCCGCGGCCTCGAACCGCGCGAACGCCGCGCGCGAGTTCGCGAGCGACGCCGTGGCGTCGTCATAGCGCTCCAACAGCATTTGCGCGTAGGCAATGCCATACCAGTTCGCGGCGACGTTGAGCGCCGTGCGGTCCTCGAGCTCCGAGCGCAAGCGCGAAACCTCGTCGATGTACTCATTACGCGTGCGGTCCTGAAGCACACGCACACGTGCGCGCACGAAACCGTACTCGGGCGCCTGGCGCGGCTGACGGTATGCGGCGCGGCGCGCGCGGTCCTGCATGTCGGCGATGCGCTCGCCGGTGAGCGGGTGCGTGCGCGCGTAGGCAGGCACGCCTGTGTCTTCCATCGAATCGCGCTCGAGCCGCTCGAAAAACGCCACCATGCCCCACGGGTCGTAGCCCGCGCCCGTGAGCAGCTGGAAGCCCACTCGATCAGCCTCGTGCTCCGCGGCGCGCGAGAAACGCAACTGGCTGTCCACGGCATACGCCTGGCTGCCGAGCGCAATTCCGGCGCCGAGATCGCCGCTGTGCGCGAGCACGCCCGCGAGAATGCCGAACAGCACGCCGGCCAGCGCGGCAAGACCCGTGCGCTCGCTCTGCGAAAGCATGCGTGCGATGTGCCGCTGCAATACGTGGCCCATTTCGTGACCGAGCACGGAGGCGAGTTCGGATTCCGTTTGCGTGACGACGATGAGCCCCGAGTTCACGCCGATGAAGCCGCCCGGCAGCGAGAACGCGTTGATCTGGCCATCGCGGATCGCGAACAGATCGAAGTCGGGCCGATACCCGCCGATGAACTGCGCGCTAGCGGCCGCGGCGAGGCGCGCGGCGACCGAATTGAGGTAGTCGCGCACGAGCCAGTCGCCGATATAGTCGGGGTCGCGGCGAATCTCGCGCATCACGCGCTCGCCGATACGGCGCTCGGCCTGCGGCGTGAGTGCGCCGCCCGAGCCGTCGCCGAGGTCGGGCAGTTGCGGCACCCAGGCGGGGGCGCGCACGCTGGTATTGCCGCTCGAAGACGAGGAAGCTGCGCCGGCCTGGCCCGGGGTCGCAAAGCGGTTCTGCGCACCGCCGTAAGTGCCGAACACGCCCTGCGCGATCGAGGCGGGGACGACGGGGTCCGCCGCGTCGTCGAACGGGCCGCTCACGAGTGCGGGCGCCGCATTGGCCGCATTCGGTGCGGGCCGGGAGGGGACCGGGACGGGCTGCACGGCTGTCGGCGGGGCCGCGCCGAGATTGAGCACGGCGGCATTCGACGCCTGCGCGTACGCTTGCGGCGAAACCGCGAGCGACGCGCACAACCATGCAGCAAGCAGCCGTTTCAGACGCATTGATGACAGGATCGGGGAATGCGGAACACTGGCGCGGCGGCGCGCCCGGGGCGGACCGCCTGCGCGCTTGCGCCAACCGATCGATTGTAGCCCGCCTTACAACTCTTGCGGCGCGGCAAGACGCGTAGAAAGAGCGGCGTGCCGCACTGTTAAGATAGGTACCCCTCAAGGAAGAACCCACCATGCCTGAACTCACGCATTTTGACGCCGCCGGCGACGCTCATATGGTCGATGTCGGCGGCAAGGCAGAGACGAAGCGCATCGCGCTCGCGAGCGGCACGATCCGCATGTTGCCGGAAACCTTCGCGCTGATCCGCGACGGCCAGGCGAAAAAGGGTGACGTGATCGGCGTTGCGCGCATCGCCGCGATCCAGGGGGCGAAGCGCACCTCGGACCTGATTCCGCTGTGCCATCCGCTCGCGATCACGCGCGTGAAGGTGGACTTCGCGCTCGACGAAACGCTGCCCGGGGTTCACTGCACGGCGCAGGTGGAAACGCTCGGCCGCACGGGCGTGGAGATGGAAGCGCTGACCGCCGTGCAGGTCGGACTGCTGACCGTCTACGACATGTGCAAGGCCGTGGACCGCGGCATGACGATCACCGATGTGCGCGTGCTGGAAAAGCACGGCGGGAAGTCGGGGGATTGGGTCGCGGAGCGCTGACGCCATGACGCTCGACGAACTGCTCGCGCAGGTTCTGGCCTTCCGCGACGAGCGCGACTGGAAACAGTTTCACACGTTGCGCAACCTGATCGTCTCCACGAGCATCGAGGCCGGCGAGCTGCTGGAAACGGTCCAGTGGAAAACCGATGCGCAGATCGACGCACAGCTCGCCGATCCCGCGCAGCTCACGCATCTCAAGCACGAATGCGCGGATGTCTTCATCTACCTCTTGCTGGCCGCGCATACCGCCGGCATCGATCTGGTCGAGGCGGCAGCGGAAAAGCTCAAGCTGAACGCGCAGCGCTACCCCGTGGAGAAGGCGAAAGGCAGCGCCGCGAAATACTCCGAGCTTTGATTGCCGCAGCGGCAGCGCAGAACGCGGCGGCGAGCTGACGCGCCCGCCGCTTCACGCACGAGCGGT
The DNA here is from genome assembly GCF_000519185.1 of Paraburkholderia nodosa DSM 21604. GTDB lineage: Bacteria > Pseudomonadota > Gammaproteobacteria > Burkholderiales > Burkholderiaceae > Paraburkholderia > Paraburkholderia nodosa. Next base: position 70,000 of record NZ_JAFA01000018.1, read on the forward strand.
GAGGCTCAATCGTCCGAATCGTCCTCGTCGTCCTGTTCGACCGACTTCGCCGGCGTCCCGTATTTCTTGACGAGTTGCGCCTTGAAGTCTGCGAGCGTGGGCTGCTCGTCGAGCAGGCCGTAGAGCGAAGCGAGTTGCGTCTGCCAGTCGTGCAGCTCCGAGGCAAAAATGCGCAGCCGCTCCACCGTATCGAATGCACCCGCCGTGTCGCCGTCCAGCGCCTGCAAGACCGCGTAGCGGCGCAGCACCGTCTCGCCGGGCAGCAGCGCGATGGCGCGCTGGTGCGCGTAAAGCTTGCTCGGCAGGCTCGCGGCGCTCATCGGCAACAGCGTGGCCATGCCGTAGTCGCCCCACGCGCCGAACAGGCGCGAAGGATCGTCGCCGTAGTCGCGCGCCGGGTGCTGTCCGTAATACAGCACCTCGGCGCGGTTGTAGTCGCGCAGCACCGGGTACAGCGCCGCGACGCCGCCGAACACGACCACCGCATACACGCCGAGCGAGACGCGCGACGGCACGGCACGCAGCGGCTTTGTCTCCAGCAGACCGAACACGAACATCGCCGGCAGCAGGAAGAACATGTACTGCTGCGGATACTCGACGAGTGCATGCATGACGAGCACGCCGATCAGCATGAAGCCAAACACGCGCTCGGCGGTGTGCGGCGCGCGCAGCCCGCGCACGAACCACGCGACGAGCCCGATCACGACGATGGCAAGACCGACGAGGCCGGTCTTCGCGAGCAGATCGAGGAAGATATCGTGCGCGTTGTTGGCGATCTCGACGCCGCCAAGCGAGCGCACCAGCTCGAACTGATGCATCGGGAAGTCGCCCCAGCCGACGCCGAGCACCGGATGCGACTTGAACATCGTCCAGCCGTAGCGCCACAGCGCGAGGCGCGGCGCAATCTGGCTGGCGTCCTTCATGCGCTCGGCGGCCGACTGCGCAAGGTCGAGGCCATAGTGGACGTTGGCCCAGCGCACGAATGCGTTCATGCCGAAAAAGATCAGCACGAGCACGACCGGGATGGTCCAGGCACGCACGCCGCCGGCCTTGCGGCCCGAGCCCGCCGCCGATGCGAAGCCTTGCGCGAGCGCACCGCGTCCCTCGTCTGCTTCGGTGCGGCAGCCCGCGAGCGCGATCCACAGACCCGCGACGAAAATCACGCCCATCTGCAGCCACGGCCCGCGCGACACCGTGAGCGCGAGACCGCCCGAATAGATCGCGGTCAGCACGCCCCAGAGCAGGATGTTCAGACGCCGCGTGAGCACGAGGTACATCGCGCCCGCCATCGCGAAGGCGATATAGGTGGCCAGGTGATTGGCCTGCGCCATGTTGCCGAACGGCCGGCGATCGACGGTAATGTTGTACGCCACCACGAGTGGCGTGACCTTCGTCTCCAGGTGAAAGAGCTGGATCACCTGGGTGAACACGGCGAAGAGGCCGCCGAACTGCAGCGCGAACGCCCCCCACACGAGTGCGGACTGCATGAGGCGCGCGCGCGTGATGGTGTAGCCCGCGTGCGTCGCCACGAAGGCGGCGAGCAGATAACCCGCGCCGAGCCAGTTCATCGAAGGCTCCGCGAGCGGCAGTGCGAAGGTCTGCACGATCAGCAGCAGACCGAAGAAAAACGGCACGAGCGCGACCGTGGGCGATGCGAAGCCCTCGCCCGTGCGCGCCGGACGAATGAGCAGCAACGTCGCGGCGCCCATCAGCACATAAAGTGTCAGTGCAACGAATTCCGCGTAGAAAGTCGGAATCGGATAGGTGTGGTTGACGACCGCATAAGGCAGCGTCAACGCGAGGGCCAGCAAGACGAACGTAAGGTAACGCGCAAAATTGGAAGGCATGGTTGGGCGGGGGCGTTCAGCAACGGGGCACTATACAAAACTTTTCCCCCGCTGTGCGGGTGCGGCCGGTTGAGTCGCATCGGCGTGCGTTGCGCGCATGCGCTCGAAAGCGCTCATCGTTGCCCCCGCACCTGCGCGCAAACCTTATGCGCGGCAATCCGGCGGCGCGAGATTGCCCGCCAGCGTTGCGGCGTCCACCGGCGCGGGGCCCACGCCGGGCGCGCCAAGCGACGAAGCCGCCTTGCCCGCTGCGAAGCACTCCCACGTGAGTGTCCCGCCCTGCACGCTGCCCTGCGCGAGCGCGACGCGCGCGGTGGGCGCATCGGCATTGTCGGGCACCGAGGGCACGAGCACGATGGTGTTGCTGCCCTCGGGCGCCACGCGCGAGGTGAAAGCAACCGTGATCTGACCGGTGGTGTTGTCGATATGCAGCGACTGCACGTTGCGCGTGGCCGGTGGCACGGTGTAGCCCGCGCCGAACGCGTTGCCGCTCGCCGCGTTCTCCGCCACGGCAAGGCGTGCGGAAGACGCGAGCGAAAGGCCCTCGCCCACGCGGCTGCGGGCGAGGTAATCCTGGTACGCGGGAATGGCGTAAGCGGCGATCACACCGACGATCGCGAGCACGATCATTAGTTCGATCAGCGTGAAGCCACGCGCGGTCCAGCGCGCGGCAATGCTGGCGAGGCGCGAGAGTCTGGCAAAACACGCGCAGCCGTTGCGCGGCGGCGGGCTCATGGGAAGGGCGGATACGGTCATCGTCAGGGCTCCTGAAACAAGAAACGCCTGCTCACAGTCGTGAACAGGCGTCTTGATCGTATCGGCGGCCCGCTTTGCGCAGCAGTCGGCCAGATGGCCCAGGCGCAATGGCACAGCCATGCGCGCTCAGTGCGCCTGCGGCCCCTGCGCCGCGCTGCGCCGCGCGTTGCGGCGCCTGAGCCAGGACCCGAGCGCGACGACGAACACTGCCCCCGCCACGCACATGCCATATTCGGCCGCAGGCGTGTCGAGCAGCGGCCAGCGGTCGCCGGCGGGATCGTTGATGATGAGCCCGCCCGCGATCCAGCCGAGCAGCGCTGCGCCGAGCGTCACGATCACCGGGTAGCGGTCGAGCAGCTTGAGCACGAGCTGGCTGCCCCACACGATAAGCGGAATGCTCACCATCAGCCCGAAGATCACGAGCGCGATGCGATGACGCGGATCGGCCGATTCGGCTGCGCCCGCAATCGCGACGACGTTGTCGAGGCTCATCACCGCGTCAGCGACGACGATCGTCTTGATCGCGCCCATCAGCTTGTCGGCAGGCTTCACGTTGGCGTGCTCGAGATGGCTGGGCGCGAGCAACCGAACGCCGATCCACAGCAGCAGCAGGCCACCTGTGAACTTGAGGAACGGCACGTTGAGCAGCACCACGGCGAACGCGATCAGCACCACGCGCAGCGCGATCGCGCCTGCGGTGCCCCACAGAATGCCGCGCATGCGCTGCTGCGAAGGCAGGTCGCGGCAGGCGAGCGCGATCACCACGGCGTTGTCGCCGCCGAGCAGGATGTCGATGACGATGATCTGGAAGACAGCGCCCCAATGGAGCGTCGCGAAAAACTCGAGCATGGAGACGAAGACTCAGCCGTGACTCAGGATGGGCGGCTCATACGGCGAGCCAAATAAAAAAGCGAGGAGGCCATGACTGGCTCCCTCGCTTTTGTTCGGAAACCTCGTGAAAGGATTCCGCAAGCATATCAAAAAACGCCGGCCGCCCGCGCATGCATGATGCACGAGCGGCGGCGCATTTCGAAATTTACAGCATCGCCTTCAGCAGACGGCCCATTTCCGACGGGTTGCGCGTCACCTTGATGCCGCACGCGTCCATGATTTCCAGCTTCGCGTCGGCCGTATCCGCACCGCCCGAGATCAGCGCGCCGGCGTGGCCCATGCGCTTGCCCGGAGGCGCCGTGACGCCCGCGATGAAGCCGACGACCGGCTTCTTCATGTTGCCCTTGATCCACTCGGCCGCGTTCGCTTCGTCCGGACCGCCGATTTCGCCGATCATGATCACGGCGTCCGTATCCGGATCGTCGTTGAACATCTTCATGACGTCGATGTGCTTCAGACCGTTGATCGGGTCGCCGCCGATACCGACTGCCGACGACTGGCCGAGGCCGATCGCGGTCAGCTGGGCAACCGCTTCATACGTCAGCGTGCCCGAACGCGACACGACGCCGATGCGGCCCTTGCGGTGGATGTGACCCGGCATGATGCCGATCTTCAGCTCGTCCGGCGTGATCGTGCCGGGGCAGTTCGGGCCGAGGAGCAGCGTCTTGCGGCCTTCGCGGCGCATACGGTCCTTGACTTCGATCATGTCGCGGACGGGAATGCCTTCCGTGATACAGATCGCGAGATCGAGGTCGGCCTCGACGGCTTCCCAGATCGCAGCAGCAGCGCCTGCCGGCGGCACGTAGATGACCGAAACGGTCGCGCCAGTGGCGTCCTTCGCTTCACGCACGTTCGCGTAGATAGGAATGCCTTCGAAATCTTCGCCGGCCTTCTTCGGGTTCACGCCAGCGACGAACGCTTCACGGCCGTTCGCGTACTCACGGCAAGCGCGGGTGTGGAACTGACCGGTCTTGCCGGTAATGCCCTGCGTGATGACCTTGGTGTCTTTGTTGATCAGAATCGACATGTATTGACCTCTGTTCGTCTGGCGTCATGTAGCCCTGCCACTTTCATTACAGTGGCCGCGCCGGCACCACGCCATTCGTGTCCGGTGAAAATTACTTGCCTTCGGCAGCCGCGACAACCTTCTGCGCGGCTTCTTCCATGCTGTCTGCCGAGATGATCGGCAGGCCCGATTCGGCCAGCATCTTCTTGCCGAGGTCCTCGTTCGTGCCCTTCATGCGCACGACGAGCGGCACCTTCAGGTTCACAGCCTTCGAACCGGCGATCACGCCTTCTGCGATCACGTCGCAGCGCATGATGCCGCCGAAGATGTTCACGAGGATCGCCTTCAGGTCCGGGTTCTTGAGCATGAGCTTGAACGCTTCGGTGACCTTCTCGGTCGTGGCGCCACCGCCTACGTCGAGGAAGTTGGCCGGCTCGCCGCCGAACAGCTTGATGGTGTCCATCGTGGCCATCGCGAGGCCTGCGCCGTTCACGAGACAGCCGATGTTGCCGTCGAGCGAGATGTACGCGAGGTCGAACTTCGAGGCTTCGATTTCAGCGGGATCTTCTTCGTCCAGGTCGCGGTAAGCGACGATTTCCGGATGACGGGCCAGCGCGTTGGAGTCGAAGTTGAACTTCGCGTCGAGCGCGATAACCTTGCCGTCGCCGGAGACGTTCAGCGGGTTGATTTCAGCCAGCGATGCGTCGGTTTCCCAGAATGCCTTGTACAGGCCTTGCAGGATGGCGCGGGCTTGCGGAATCGAAGCGGCCGGCACGCCGATCTTCGCGGCGAGGTCGTCGGCCTGGGCGTCGAGCAGACCCGTCGACGGCTCGACGATGACCTTGTGGATCAGTTCCGGGTGCGTTTCGGCGACTTCTTCGATGTCCATGCCGCCTTCGCTCGAACCCATCAGAACGATCTTTTGCGACACGCGATCAACGACGAGGCTGACATACAGTTCCTGCTTGATGTCGGCGCCTTCTTCGATCAGCAGACGATTGACCTTCTGGCCTTCCGGACCGGTCTGGTGCGTGACGAGCTGCATGCCGAGGATCTGGTTCGCGTATTCGCGGACTTGCTCGATCGTCTTGGCGACCTTCACGCCACCGCCCTTGCCGCGGCCGCCAGCGTGGATCTGCGCCTTGACGACCCAAACCGGACCGCCCAGCTCTTGAGCGGCCTTGACCGCGTCATCCACCGAAAACACCGGGATGCCGCGCGGGACCGCGACTCCGAATTTCCGCAGGATTTCCTTACCCTGGTACTCGTGAATCTTCATGCGTGATTCCTTCAGTCTGAGAGTTGGAGTGAACTTCGATTCCGCTGTTGTTATTCATGCGAGACGGCGTCGGCCCTGCCCTCTTGGCCCGGGCTCCGGCTGTCGCGCACGCTGGGGGTTTCCGCGCCGCGTGCTATTGAACGCGGCACATGGCCATACCAGCGCGGATAAAACTGCTTCACCGCCTCCCCGTCGAACCGCAGCGCATGGCAGCGGCCAAGCTGGAAGGGCGGCTTTTCACCGGCGGCCTCGTTGCCTCCGGCGGTCTTGCCGAGTTCCGGTCCGGGCGCTTCACCCGGCGAGCCATTCGATGTGTCCCACACTGCCCCGACGAACGCCTGGACCGCAGCGGTCGGCAAAACGCCCAACATTTCTGTGAGGTGTGTGCAGCCGAGCGTGCCGGCGAGGCGCCGGCCCGCTTCACGGCGGAAGTTGTCGAGGAGATTGAGCCCGATAAGGGCCCGATAGGCGGGATTGGCGTTCTGGCACTGACCGTCGTAAGGCACCCAGTCGGACGACGCTTCGGCGTCGACGACGTTGAGCTTGCGATCGATCGTAATGCGCAGCCAGAGTTCATGGATCGGCAGACCATTGGGCCGGACACCGGCGGCGAGCGGCACGTCGCGTGGCTTGTGGTCGGTCAGGCACGCGTCGATGTCCCACAAGCCGTCTTCGCGCTCATAGGCAACCGCCCGGATGGCGCGCTGATGGCGCAACTGGCGGGGCACGGGCGGAGAAAGCGGCATGCTAAAGGTAAGACCGGATGGGAAAACCTCGCGATTTTAACATACCGGGTATTTGAGACAGCCGCGAACACACAGGCCGGGCGGGGACTTGCCTGCGCGGATTTTTCGAGACGGCCGGCTCAGTTGTCGGACCAGTCTTCCTCGATTCCCTTGAGGATCTTGCCGATGATCGACATCGAGAAGCCGCGGGCCGCGAGAAAGCGCGCCTGGCGCGCGCGTTCGGCAGGCGTCTCGGGCAACTGGCCGTACTTCTTCTGCCAGACCGTGCGGGCACGCACGAGCTCGGTCTCGCGCAGTTGCGAGCTCACCTCTTCGATGAGCGCTTCGCCCACCGCGTGGCGCTTGAGTTCGCTGACGATACGCCCTGCCCCCACGCGCGACGCGCGCCGGTGTACGACGCTTTCGGCAAAACGCGCGTCGGAGAGCCAGCCCTCGCGTTCGAGCGAATCGAGCAGCACTTCGAGTGCGTCGGCGTCCTCGGTGTACGGCATGAGCTTGCGCGAGAGTTCGGCGCGGCTGTATTCGCGGCGCGAAAGATAGCCAAGCGCGCGGCCTTTGAGGGAGCGCTCGGGGCGCTGCTTCGCCGTGGACGATTTTTCGCGCTCGCTGGCGCGTGCGGCGCGGCTGGCCGAGCTACGCTCGTATTGGTCGGCTTGCGGCGCGCTGGATTCATGCGCCGTTTCAACTGGTGCGCGACGCGATCGCTTGAACGTTGTGTCGGACAGCGGCTCTGGCGGCACGTTTGCCGCGGCTTCATCGGCCCCGCTGAAGAAAGCCTCGAACGGGACTTCGAAGACCGCGCCGCCATCGTCGCTGAGATCGGCGGGCGAGGAATACGCCGCGCCAGAATGGGCAAAGCCGCGATCGCCCGCCTGGGCGTCGCGGCTCAAATGGCTTGAGCGGCTCGTGCGCGAGTCGGCAGGCTTGACGGCGGAACGCCGCTCGGCGCCCCTGTCCGCAGGCGAGCCCGCATGCGGGTTCGCCTGCTCGCCGGAAGGCGAGGACATGTGTGACCCGCCCTTGCGCATCAGCTTGCCTTATCTACGAGAGCCTCGTGGACTTACTCTTCGTCGGCGACTTCGACTTCGCCGGAATCCTTGACGCCGTCCGGCATCGTGCTCACGCCAAGCGATTCGCGGATGCGGTTTTCGATCTCGCGAGCAATGTCCGCGTTCTCGCGCAGGAATTCGCGTGCGTTGTCCTTGCCCTGGCCAATGCGCTCGCCGTTATAGCTGTACCACGCACCCGCCTTGTCGACGATCTTGGCCTGCACGCCGAGGTCGACGATTTCGCCCTGACGCGAGATGCCCTCGCCGTAGAGAATGTCGAACACGGCTTCGCGGAACGGCGGCGCGACCTTGTTCTTCACGACCTTCACACGCGTTTCGCTGCCGATCACTTCGTCGTTCTTCTTGATCGAACCGATGCGGCGAATGTCCAGACGCACCGACGAATAGAACTTGAGCGCGTTGCCGCCCGTGGTGGTTTCCGGGTTGCCGAACATCACGCCGATCTTCATGCGGATCTGGTTGATGAAGATCACCATGCAGTTCGTCTTCTTGATCGTGCCGGTGAGCTTGCGCAGCGCCTGCGACATCAGACGCGCCTGCAGACCCGGCAGCGAGTCGCCCATTTCGCCTTCGATTTCGGCCTTCGGCACGAGCGCCGCGACCGAGTCGATCACGATCATGTCGATCGAGCCCGAGCGCACCAGCGCGTCGGTGATTTCGAGCGCCTGCTCGCCCGTGTCCGGCTGCGAGATCAGCAGTTCGGGCACGTTCACGCCGAGCTTGGCGGCGTATTGCACGTCGAGCGCGTGTTCCGCGTCGATAAACGCCGCCGTGCCGCCGAGCTTTTGCATTTCGGCGATCACCTGCAGCGTGAGCGTGGTCTTGCCCGACGATTCCGGACCGTAGATTTCGACCACCCGGCCGCGCGGCAAACCGCCCACGCCGAGTGCGATGTCGAGGCCGAGCGAACCGGTGGAGACTACCTGGATGTCCTCGACCGCGTCGCCGTCGCCGAGTCGCATGATCGACCCCTTGCCGAACTGCTTTTCGATCTGCGCGAGCGCGGCGGCCAGCGCCTTGCTCTTTTCAGCAGTCAGCCCAGCCGAGCCTTTCTTGCTATCTTCCATGAATCGTCCTTTGCTATGATGAACGGCGTCTCGTGACCATGCGCACGCCTCATTCGGGCTAATGCACACGAACGCAGACACTGTATAAAAAAACAGTGGTTTTGGCAAGCCTTTTGGCTATCCAGAACCGCAAATTTCGGGAGACCGCCGCGCGTCGCCTGACCGCGCCTTCAAGGACGCGGCGCGGCGCGGGTGTTACGAGCCTGACTACGAGGTCAAAACGCCTCGAAGGCGACGCTGGCGCAACATGCGAATCCTCATTGCCGAAGACGACAGCATACTCGCGGACGGGCTCGTGAGATCACTCCGCCAATCGGGCTATGCCGTTGATCACGTGCGTAGCGGCGTGGACGCCGATACCGCCTTGTCGATGCAGTCGTTCGACCTCCTGATCCTCGATCTGGGCCTGCCGAAAATGCCGGGCCTCGAGGTGCTGCGCCGTTTGCGCGCGCGCAATTCCAACCTGCCCGTGCTGATCCTCACCGCCGCCGACAGCGTGGACGAGCGCGTCAAAGGCCTCGACCTCGGCGCCGACGACTACATGGCCAAGCCCTTCGCGCTCAACGAACTCGAAGCACGCGTGCGTGCGCTCACGCGGCGCGGCGCGGGCGGCGGCCCGACCGTCGTGCGCCATGGCGCGCTGGCGTTCGACCAGGTTGGGCGTATTGCGCGCATCAACGACCAGGTGCTCGACCTTTCCGCGCGCGAACTGGGCGTGCTCGAAGTGCTGCTGCAGCGGCTCGGGCGGCTCGTCTCGAAGGAGCAGCTCGTCGACCACCTGTGCGAATGGGGCGAGGAAGTCAGCAATAACGCCATCGAAGTCTACGTGCACCGGCTGCGCAAGAAAATCGAAGCGGGCGGCGTGCGCATCGTGACCGTGCGCGGGCTCGGCTACTGCCTCGAAAAGGAGGCGAAGGAAGCGCAGGCCGGCGCAGGCCAGACGCCCGCCCGGACCGGGTCCGGCGCGCCCGACGCCGCGCCGGCGATGCCCGCCAGCCACTACTTCAAGTAGGCGGGATCGACGATGGCCGGGCGTCCTCCCATCGCGCGCGCCGTGCCGCCCAAGGGCGCCGCAGGCGTGGCCGGCTCGGCCGGCGACAGCGCCTCGGGCGCGTCCGCATTCGCGGCCGACGCCCTCGACGACGACGCGCGCGACGCCCGCTACGCCAATCCGTTCGCCCCACCCGACGAAGCCGAAGCCGTCGCCGAGGCGCGCCCGCGCTCGCTCTTCGGCGAGATTCTCGACTGGATGCTCGCGCCGTTGCTGCTGCTCTGGCCGATGAGCATCGCGGTCACGTATCTCGTGGCGAAGTCGATCGCCAACGGCCCCTTCGACCGTGCGCTCGAAACCGACGCCTATGTGCTCGCGCGCCAGATCCAGCCCGTCAACGGCGTGGCCGAGCTGACACTGCCCGCCTCCACGCGCGACTTCCTGCGCGCCGATAACGTCGACAGCGTGTTCTATCAGGTGCTCGGCAGCCGCGGTGAGCTGATCGGCGGCGATCGCGACATGCCGCTGCCGCACGACGACGACCGACCGCCGCCGGGTCTCGTCGAATTCCGCGACGACACGCTGCATGGCATCGACATCCGCGTCGCCTATACAACCGTGGAGCCGACGCATCCCAGCGCCGGCGATCGGCAAGGCCAACCCGTGCTCGTGCAGGTCGCGGAAACGCTCGACAAGCGCCGCCAGCTCGCCAACGACATCATCAAGGGCGTGATCCTGCCGCAGTTCGTGATCTTGCCGCTCGCGATCCTGCTCGTGTGGTTCGGCCTCTCGCGGGGCCTCGCTCCCCTGCACGCGCTGCAGTCGAACATCCGCATGCGTCGCCCTGACGATCTTTCGCCGCTCGAAGCGCGCCGCGCGCCGCCCGAAATCGAGCCGCTCGTCACCTCGTTCAACGACCTGCTCACGCGCCTCGAACAGAACATGGAGCTGCAAAAGCGCTTCATTGCCGACGCCGCGCATCAGATGAAAACGCCGCTCGCGGGTCTGCGGACCCAGGCCGAACTCGCGCTGCGCCAGAACGCGCCCGCCGAAGTGCACCGCTCGCTCGAGCAGATCGCGACGAGCTCCGAGCACGCCGCGCGGCTCGTCACGCAGCTGCTCGCGCTCGCGCGCGCGGAGAACCGCATGTCCGGGCAGGTCTTCACGCCGGTGGACGTGGCCGATGTGGCGCGTCACGCCGTGCGCGACTGGGTGCAGCCGGCGCTCGCCAAACAGATGGACCTCGGCTACGAAGGTCCCGAAACGGCCTACGGCAGCGAGGAAGACGATGGTGAAGCGGCGGTGCGCGTCGAAGTGGACGGCAACCCGGTGATGCTGCGCGAGATGCTCTCGAACCTCATCGACAACGCGATCCGCTACACGCCCGCGGGCGGGCGCATCACCGTGCGCGTGCGGCCCGAATCCGCGGCGGGCGTGGTCCATCTAGAGGTGGAAGACACGGGCATGGGCATTCCGCCCGCCGAGCGCGAGCGCGTGCTCGAGCGCTTCTACCGCATTCTCGGGCGCGATGGCGAAGGAAGCGGGCTCGGGCTTGCGATCGTGCGCGAGATCGCCACAATGCACGGCGGGACACTCGCCATCGACGACCACGTCTATCAGGACACGCCACGCCTCGCCGGTACGCTCGTGCGCGTGACGCTGCGGCTGCGCGCGCACGCTTGAGCGGCATCGCCGGCGCTTTGGCGGCGAAACCACCGCGAAACTGACGGATCGCGTCAGAAAAACGGGATGGGACTTACCCTTATCCGACCCGCGGGACGCGGGTCACGATCATCACGTTAGAAGATGTTCGTGTGTGAATGCGTAATTATAGTTGCGGATTCAGCGAATATAACCGATTAGACCCCACTCCGATACCTCACTCAGAAACCCACACGCGCGTCAGAAGCCCGTAAGTTTCCATTCCAATAATGCTCCGCAGGACCGCGGGTCTACGAGTCGCCTGCCCGACGGACCACACGCATATCAATACTGGAGACATCTATGGCAACCGTTGGCGGACAAGTCTCGCACGCGCCGATGACCAGCGACGAAAAACGCGTGATTTTCGCGTCGTCGCTCGGCACTGTGTTCGAGTGGTACGACTTCTACCTGGCCGGATCGCTTGCGGCCTTCATCAGCAAGAGCTTCTTTTCCGGTGTCAATCCCACGGCCGGCTTCATCTTCACGCTGCTCGGCTTCGCCGCCGGCTTCGCCGTGCGTCCGTTCGGCGCGATCGTGTTCGGGCGCCTCGGCGACCTCGTGGGCCGCAAGCACACGTTCCTCGTCACGATCGTCATCATGGGTATCTCGACCTTCGTGGTCGGTTTCCTGCCCGGCTACGCGGCGATCGGCATTGCGTCGCCGGTGATCTTCATCGGCATGCGTCTGCTGCAGGGTCTCGCGCTCGGCGGCGAGTACGGCGGCGCTGCGACCTACGTCGCGGAACACGCGCCGCCCGGACGCCGCGGCTTCTACACCTCGTGGATCCAGACGACCGCCACGCTCGGCCTGTTCCTCTCGCTGCTCGTGATCCTCGGCGTGCGCACGTTTGTCGGCGAAGAACAGTTCGCCGCATGGGCCTGGCGCATTCCGTTCATCGCCTCGATCCTGCTGCTCGCGGTTTCGGTGTGGATCCGTCTGCAACTCGACGAATCGCCGGCGTTCAAGCGCATCAAGGCGGAAGGCAAGATCTCGAAGGCGCCGATCAAGGAAGCGTTCGGCCAGTGGAAGAACCTCAAGGTCGTGCTGCTTGCCCTCTTCGGCCTCACGGCCGGCCAGGCCGTGGTCTGGTACACGGGTCAGTTCTATGCGCTCTTCTTCCTCACGCAAACGCTCAAGGTGGACGGCTCGAGTGCCAACATCCTGATTGCGCTCGCGCTGTTGATCGGCACGCCGTTCTTCCTGTTCTTCGGCGCGCTGTCGGACAAGATCGGCCGCAAGCCCATCATCATGGCTGGCTGCCTGATCGCGGCGCTCACCTACTTCCCGATCTTCAAGGCAATCACGCACTACGCGAACCCGGCGCTCGAAGCCGCCACGCAGCGCGCGCCGATCGTCGTGATCGCGAATCCTGACGAGTGTTCGTTCCAGTTCAACCCGGTTGGCACCTCGAAGTTCACGAGCTCGTGCGACATCGCCAAGAGCGCGCTTTCGAAGGCTGGCCTGAACTACGAGAACGTGGCCGCCCCGGCAGGCACGCTCGCGCAGATCAAGGTGGGCGACACGACCATCGACACATTTGACGGCCGGGCGCCCGGTGCGAAGGAAGCCGGCTCGCTGTTCGAGAAGACGCTCGCGGCCACGCTGAAAGCGGCAGGCTATCCGCTGAAGGCCGATCCCGCGCAGCTGAACTGGCCGATGACGGTGGTGATGCTGACGATCCTCGTGATCTTCGTGACCATGGTGTACGGGCCGATCGCGGCGATGCTGGTGGAGATGTTCCCGACCCGCATCCGCTACACCTCGATGTCGCTGCCCTATCACATCGGCAACGGCTGGTTCGGCGGCTTCCTGCCGGCGACGGCCTTCGCGATCGTGGCGGCGCGAGGCGATATCTACTCGGGCCTCTGGTACCCGATCATCATCGCGCTGGGCACCTTCGTGATCGGCATGCTGTTCGTGAAGGAAACCAAGGACTCGGATATCTACGCGCAGGATTGAGGCTGTGAGCGCCGCCGGGCGGGACTTCTCGCCCGGCGGCGAGCGTCTTCCCTGCAGAAAAGATGACGAAGGGGTTGACAACCTCCGGCTGTACCGCGATAATTCTTTTCTTCGGCGAATTAGCTCAGCCGGTTAGAGCGACGGAATCATAATCCGCAGGTCCGGGGTTCGAATCCCTGATTCGCCACCAGTTGCAAAAGAAAGCCGCTGTCCCACAAGGACAGCGGCTTTTTTCATTTCCGGGTTCCGTGCTCGCGCCTGGCGAACCGATTAACCGCAGTCCGCCAGACAGCGGCACCGTTCACCTAACCTGCTTGCGCTCCCGCTTCGTTTCGTACATCGAACGATCTGCGTATTCGATCAGCGCCGTCATCTCGGTGCCGTCTTCGGGCAGGATGGCAACGCCCACGCTCACGCCGAGATCGATGCGATGTCCTTCGAATTCGAACGGCTCGCCCACGGTGTCCACGAGCCGGCGGCTGTAAGCCTCGGCGTCCCCGCGCCCCGCGATGCCCGGTAGGATCACGGCGAACTCGTCGCCGCCCACGCGCGCGGCCGTGTCCACGCGGCGGCTGTGACGCGCGATGCGTGCCGCGGTCTCGCGGATCGCCGCGTCGCCGGCGCGATGGCCGTAGCGGTCGTTGATCGGCTTGAGGCCATCCATGTCGAGATTGAGCACGCCGAGTCCGCCCGACGAGCGCACCGCGAGATCCACCGACTGGCGCAGGCGATCGTAAAAGAGCGCGCGATTGGGCAGACCCGTGAGCGCGTCATGCGTCGCGCGCAGATAGAGCTCGCTCGTTTCGTGTCGCGCGGCATGGAACATCGCCGCGGCGATGAGTTCGGACATCAGCGAGAGCGTGCGGATGTCCTCGTCCTTGAAGGCGTCGACTTCCGAATTCGTGACTTTCAGAACGCCGACGGTCGTCTCGAGATGCTTGAGCGGCGTGACGATCATCGAGCGCAGGCCGGCGCGCCGGCAGGCTTCGCGGTCCACGCGCGGGTCGCTTTCGGAGTCGTCGCAGCGCAGGATCTCGCCCTCGCGCACGCACATGCCCGACAGGCTCGTTGCGCGCGCGAGGCGCAATCCAAGGAGGTCCGCGACGTTGCCCGAGGCCGCGCGGTAGACCATGTCCTCGCCTTCGGCTAGCTCGACGACCGCGCCTTGCGCTCGCGTGAGCTGCTCGGTGCGCTCGGCCACGTAGGCCATCACGCCGCCGAGATCGAGCCCGAGCTTCGCGATGTCCGACTGCGCCTTGATGATTTCCAGCAGGGTTGCGTTGTCCAGTTGCGTGTCTTTCGCTTCGCTCTTCTTCATCGCTTAACCGTTAGCCTTGCCTTTGACTTGTTGACGGCACTGAAAGCCAAAGCGCCGTGCGATCGGGCTAAAGCATAGCAAACGCTATTGATTGTGCCAGCGCAAACGTTTTACATCTGCAATTCGCTGCGCTTTATGCGATTCGTTGCGAAGACACCCATTAGGCATACGCGTTCAGCGCTCGATGCGCTCGCGCGTCACGCGCAGCAGCGCCGCCATCGCGCGGCTCGCCGCATAGGCGTCGCGTTGCGCGATCGCGTCGTACACAAGGGTGTGATCGGGCAGCGCAGCGTTGAACACGTCGGCGCGCTTCGCATTCACGCGCAACTGGCCTTCGAGCGTGCGCTCGATCAGCGTGCCGAGCGGCACCAGCAATTCGTTGCGGCAGGCGCCCAGCACCGCGAGATGAAAGCGCAGGTCCGCGCGCACCCACTCGTCCACATTGCGCGCCTCGGCCATGGCCGCGTGCGCGGCGGCGATCGAGGCAAGCGCATCGGCGTCGTGCGCGTTCGCGGCCAGCCCTGCCGCAAACGGCTCGATCATCTCGCGCATTTCCTGGAGCTTGAGCGCGAAAGCGAGCGGCGGCGCCACGCGCGCGTACCAGTCGAGCACGTCGGCATCGAGCAGGTTCCACGCTTCGCGCGCCCGCACCCGCGTGCCCACGCGCGGGCGCGACTCCACGAGCCCTTTCGAGGTGAGCGTGCGCAGCGCCTCGCGCAGCACCGTGCGGCTCACGTCGAACGTTGCCATGAGTTCGGCCTCGCGCGGCAGGACCGTCGCGGGCGGGTAGTCGCCGCGCAGGATCGCGCTGCCGAGTTCGTAGGCCACCGTGCCGTGCAGATCGCGTTGAATCGCCGTTCTCCTGGATATTGGGAAGCGTTGCTAAATAATACTATTAATAGCACTTAAAGGCGAGTTTTGCAGTAGCATGTGCGCTTGAAGACGTTGCCGCTCGCGCGTGGTGCGAGCGCCGCCCTACCGCTTAAGGTCATGGAGACACCGCATGAAAATCACCAGGCTCGAAACCTTCGTCGTCCCGCCGCGCTGGCTCTTTCTGAAGATCGAAACGGACGAAGGGATCGTCGGCTGGGGCGAGCCGATCGTCGAAGGCCGCGCGCATACGGTAGCCGCCGCCGTCGATGAACTCGCCGACTATCTGATCGGCCGGGATCCGCTCCTCATCGAAGACCACTGGCAGGTGATGTATCGCGCGGGCTTCTACCGCGGCGGCCCGATCTCGATGAGCGCCATTGCCGGCGTCGATCAGGCGCTCTGGGACATCAAGGGCAAGCACCATGGCGTGCCGGTTCACGCGCTGCTCGGCGGCCAGGTTCGCGACAAGATCAAGGTGTATTCGTGGATCGGCGGCGACCGTCCGAGCGACGTCGCCAACAACGCGCGCGCCGTGGTCGAGCGCGGCTTCAAGGCCGTGAAGATGAACGGCTCGGAAGAACTGCAGATCATCGACACCTTCGACAAGGTCCAGGGCGTCATCAACAACGTCGCGGCCGTGCGCGAGGCCGTGGGCCCGAACGTCGGCATCGGCGTGGACTTCCATGGCCGCGTGCACAAGCCGATGGCCAAGGTGCTCGCGAAGGAACTCGATCCGTTCAAGCTGATGTTCATCGAGGAGCCCGTGCTCTCGGAGAACGTCGAGGCGCTGCGCGACATCGTCAACCAGACCAGCACGCCGATCGCGCTGGGCGAGCGTCTGTATTCGCGCTGGGATTTCAAGCACATTCTCGCGGGCGGCTATGTGGACATCATCCAGCCCGACGCCTCGCACGCGGGCGGCATCACCGAGTGCCGCAAGATCGCCGCGATGGCCGAAGCCTATGACGTCGCGCTCGCGCTGCACTGCCCGCTCGGGCCGATCGCACTCGCCACCTGCCTGCAGATCGATGCGGTGAGCTACAACGCGTTCATCCAGGAGCAGAGCCTCGGCATCCACTACAACAAGGGCAACGACCTGCTCGACTACATCAGGAATCCCGAAGTCTTCAAGTACGAAGACGGCTTCGTCTCGATTCCGCAGGGCCCGGGTCTCGGCATCGACGTGAACGAGGAGAAGGTGCGCGAAATGGCGAAGACCGGTCACCGCTGGCGCAATCCGGTGTGGCGTCACGAGGATGGCAGCGTCGCCGAATGGTGATGCACAAATGAACGCCGAAACGCGCGGCGCGCAGCGTGACGCGCTCGGTGTCGCGCGTTTCGGCGACGTAACGTTTCGCGTGGCTTTGCGCGCCCAGGCGCGCGCGCTCGCGACACGCGCGAACGGCTTATGTCGTTTGCGCACACAGCCAGTTCATGGAAGGCCACGGCGCGCAAGGCGTGGCCATCATCGAACGCACGCGCCGCTCCCGAACGCCACCCACTGGCCTGCTCCTTGCTGATTCCTTTGCAACCCAACTTCGGTGTTGCAAAGGATTCCATGGACGCGTCGCTTCCCGACTATCTGATCCGCGAACAAGCCGCCGTCGGCGCACTCGTCGCCTTCGGCTTCCTGCGCGTGTTCGCTGCCGCAATCGCCTTCACGCGCGGCTGGCGCATTGGCTGGGTCGAGTACGCCGCGATCGGCGCCGCGGCGTTGTGGTGCGCGCCACAAGTGATCGCGCTGATCGCCAATCCAACGTCCGTGGCCGCGCTCGCGGAACTCGAAGGCAACGCCACGGGCTGCGCCCTCGCCCTCTTCTTCTCACCGATCCTCAGTCACCGGCTCGGCTACGAATAGGTTGCAGCGACGACGTTTCAGCCCTGCAACACGTAGGCCGGCACGCTGTGCGCGAGCGCTGCGGCGGCCACCAGCACGCCGATCATCACGATCGCTTCGAGATGGATCACGTTGACGAAACGGCGCGCCGCCGCTGTCGACGCCGCGCGCCGCAACTCGGGCATCGCCACGAGCCGGTTGAAGCCGCCCATCGCGAGCGCGAGCAGGACGAGCACGGCCTTGAGCATCAGCACGCGGCCCCAGGTGCTGCCGACGATGGCGTCGATCGAGCCGCCGCTGCCGCGCAACGCGTCGAACACGCCCGTCGCGATCACGAAGCCGACCGCGAAGAACGCCACGTTCGAAATCTGGCCCGCCGTGCGGATCAGCACGCCGCGCGCCGTCGATGCGCCGAGCGCCGGCAGCACGGCAAGTCCCCCCGCCATGACGATGCCGCTCCACGCGCTCGCACTGAGCAAATGGAGGGTGTGCAGCCCGAGCGCGGCCGAGGCGAAGCCCGCATCGGCGGCGTGTCCGAGCCCCGCCCGCCCCGCGGCGATGGCGACGAGCGCGAGCCACAGCACGCCGTCGCGCGCCACACTCGAAGCCGCGAACGCGCAGCCGAGCAGCACGAGCGCGCCGACGAACGCAACGCTCCACGCGTGGCCAACGTGCGTTTGCGAGAGCACCGTGCCGACCACGCCGAACGCGCTGGGCAACGGTTCGCCGCTGACCGACGCACTCTCGTAAAGCATCCACAGGATGAGCGCCGCCACGAGCACGAATGCCGCAGCGCGCAGCGAGCGTTGCGCACGCAGCCATGCGAGGCGCGCGGGCGCGACGGCCCTGCGGCCGTCCTTGTCGAGCCACGCGCCATAGAACGCCGAGCCGAGCGCGAATGCGTAGGCAATGTTGACGATGGCCGCCATGGCGACCTGCCCGATCCAGAGCCAGTCAGCTTTCATCGGACCTCGCCCTCCCGCGTGTTGCGGGTCGCACGGACTTCGCGCGAAGGGGATCGGTCGGCTTGATGCAACGATAGGGAAAGTGCAATTGGAGTCATCGAGACAAGTGGCAAGGAAACAACATGAAAACGGCAACAGCAGCACGCAGACGCATCACGTCGCGTGTCCCGCAAGGGTGCCTGCTTCGATAGCCGGCGCGTCATTCGGTTCAATGCGGGCTCGATGCGGCCTCAACGCGCGTTCCATGCGCGAGCATCGAGCCGGGGGCACGAGTCCGAACGCGACGGCGGCATGCGCCCGGCATGATGACATGCATGCACCCGGCCACACGCGGCTCGCCGAGTGTGGCGCGGGTGCGGGACAACCCCGTGTCACCGATTGGCGAACAGGTGCAGAATCATAACCGGCACCGACGCGACGATCGGCCGCAAGCACGTCGCGGTGGCGCCTCGAAGCCATCGGAGGGCGTTTGTGGCGCATGTGGCAAATGGTCACTATGAGTTCCCGATGCTAGAATCTGCTGCGTCGCCGCAGCGCGCACGGTCTTCTGCTTTCATCGCGCGCAGCCTAAAAGCCGGGCCGTTCGAAGCCTGGTCAGGTCCACGATAAAGATGGAGTTACGCGTGTCCCCAAGACGTATCTTCCGACCGCTCATTCCGCTCGTCGCGCCTCTGGCAGCAGCACTTTTGCTCGGGACGACCGGCGTTCTCAGCGCTGCACATGCCCAGACGGCGGCCTCCGCGCCGCAGGCCAAAGCCCCCGACACGATCGCCGCACGCGTGCAGGGCTGCACCGCGTGCCACGGCTCGCACGGGCAGGGCACCGACAACGACTACTTCCCGCGTCTCGCCGGCAAACCGGCCGAGTACCTGTTCAACCAGCTAATGAACTTCCGCGAGGGGCGCCGCAAGTACCCTCCGATGAATTATCTGGTCACCTATCTCTCCGACGACTACCTGCACGAGATCGCGACGTTCTTCTCGCAGCAGCGGCCGCCCTACCCGCCGCCCGCGAAACCTTCGGTCGGCAGCGACACGCTCGCGCGCGGTCAGCAGATCGTCCTGCACGGCGACCCGGCCAAGCAGGTGCCCGCCTGCGCGGCCTGCCACGGTGCGAAGCTCACCGGCATGGAGCCGGCCATTCCGGGTCTGGTCGGTCTGCACCTGGATTACATCAGCGCGCAGATCGGCGCCTGGCGCTCGGGCTCGCGGCATGCGAAGGCGCCCGACTGCATGCATGAGATCGCCACGCGCCTCACCGACGCAGACGTGAACGCGGTCGCGGCCTGGCTCTCCACGCAGAGCGCGCCGCAGAACCCCGTGCCGGCGCCGGCTGGCTCACTCAAGACGCCGCTTGCCTGCGGCAGCGAACCGCAATAAGGCGCCGGGGGAGACAGCCAATATGAACCGCAAGTCCCTGTTCGCACTTTCCGCCGTGATCGTGGCCGCCGCCGCGGCCCTCGTACCGGTGCTCTGGTCGGGCACCCACTATCTGCACAACGGCGCGGCGCAGGCCGCGACACCCGTCGACCAGGCCGACCTCATCAAGAAGGGCGAGTACCTCGCGCGCGCCGGCGACTGTATCGCCTGCCACACCGTGCGCGGCGGCCAGATGTTCGCGGGCGGCCTGCCGATGGCCACGCCGTTCGGCACGCTCTACACCCCGAACATCACGCCCGACGACCAGTACGGCATCGGCAAGTGGAGCGCCGACGACTTCTATCGCGCCATGCACACGGGCCGCTCGAAGGACGGCAGCCTGCTCTATCCGGCGTTCCCGTTCGCGAGCTACACCAAGGTCACGCGCGCCGACGCCGACGCGATCTTTGCCTATTTGCGCTCCGTCCCGCCAGTCAACGTGCCTAGCCGCCCGCACGAACTCAAGTTCCCGTTCAACAACCGCAACCTGCTGATCGGCTGGCGCACGCTGTTCTTCCGCGAAGGCGAATACAAGCCCGATCCGACCAAGTCGGTCGAATGGAACCGCGGCGCGTATCTCGTGGAAGGCCTCGGCCACTGCGGCATGTGCCACACGTCCATCAACGCAGTGGGCGGCCCGGTCAACTCGGCGGCCTTCGCGGGCGGCCTGATCCCGCTGCAGAACTGGTACGCGCCGTCGCTCACGGGCAGCGAAGGCGGCCTCGGCGACTGGGACATCAAGGACATCGCGAGCCTCCTGAAGACCGGCGTTTCCGAGCGCGGCGCCGTGTTCGGCCCGATGGCGGACGTGATCCACAACAGCCTGCAATACCTCTCGGACGACGACATCCACGCGATGGCCTCGTATCTGAAGACCATCCCGCAGAAGAAGGAAGCGCCCGAAACGATGCAGATGGAGACTTCGGAAGCGTTCGGCGGCGAACTCTTGCAGCAAGGTCAGAAGATCTACCATGACCAGTGTGCGAAGTGCCATGCGGAGAACGGTCTCGGCATGCCGCCGAACTTCCCGCCGCTTGCGAACAACCAGTCGATCCAGATGCATTCGGCCGTGAACCCGATCCGCATGGTGCTCAATGGCGGCTATCCGCCGAGCACGGGGGGCAATCCGCGCCCGTACGGCATGCCGCCGTTCGCGCAGGCGCTCTCGAACCAGGAGGTTGCGGCGGTGGTGACGTTCATCCGCATGTCGTGGGGCAACAAGGGCACGCCGGTGTCCCCGCAGCAGGTCTCGGACCTGCGCTCGTCTCCGCTCGACTGAGGCCTGTGTCGACCGGAGTTGACGCTTTAGCGCCTGCTCCGGTCCCATAGCGCTTACTCTGGTCCCATGCAAAGCCGTCCGCCGCCGTTAGGGCCCCAGCCCTTACGGCGGTCCCACGCAAGTGGTTACTGCTATAGTGACGGTTGCCTGATAAGGGCGCAGTCCGCAAAGCGCGGGCTGCGCCCTTCGCTATTTGGCGCCGGGCCGTGCGGTGAAAACGGCTCCGTGGCCCGTCAGGCCTGGTTTTGAACGCTGCGCTCGAGCACGGCGCCGTACGGGGCGGAACACTGTTCCACCGGCGCGCCTCGCGCTCAAGAAGAACAAGGAGTGGTCGTCATGCACGCCGGTGAGCGTCTGAACAGCATTACTCACCTCGTGGGCGCGATGTTGTCGGTAGCGGGGCTCGTCTCGCTCGTGACGCTCGCGGCGCTGGATCACGACGCTTATAAGGTCGTGAGCTTTGCGGTATACGGGGCGATGTTGTGCGCGCTGTACACGATCTCGACGCTGTATCACGGCGTGCGCGGCATCCGCCTGAAGGCGGTGCTGCAAAAGTGCGACCATGCCGCGATCTATCTGCTCATCGCGGGAAGCTATACTCCGTTCACGCTGGTGACGCTGCGTGGACCCTGGGGCTGGTCGCTCTTCGGCGTTAGCTGGGGGCTCGCGGCCCTTGGCATCGTCCAGGAACTCACGCTCGGGCGGCGCACGAGAGTGCTTTCGATGGTGCTCTACGTGGTGATGGGGTGGCTCGCGGTGGTGGCGGTTCGCCCGCTCATCGAAGCCTTGCCGGCCGCGGGCGCGGCGTGGCTGCTGGCCGGCGGCGTCATTTACAGCGTCGGCATTTATTTTTTCGTCAATGACGAGCGCATCCGGCACGGACATGGAATCTGGCATCTGTTCGTGCTCGCCGGAAGCGTCTGTCAATTCGTGAGCGTCGCGCGCTACGTCGCGTGACGCGTCAATGCGAAGACATCGCACGGCCGCCGCAGTGTCCGCGGCCGCACGATGCAACTTAACGCCAGACGACGGGTCTTGATAGACCCGTCCGTTCCATGAAGAAAAAACGCGGCGCGCGCACTGGCGTGCCGTCCGAACAACGCGAAAAGGCGGCTTCACCGGGCGCATTTGAATCCGGCAACACCGCTTTGGCTGCGCAGCGCGCCTTCGGGCCGCGAAGCGACGCCCGCGCTACTGCAATACAACAGGTGTTTATGTCTTTCGATTCTCTCGGCTTGTCCGAACCGCTGGTCCGCGCAGTCAACGAACTTGGGTACAGCACGCCCACGCCTATCCAGGCGCAGGCGATTCCCGCCGTGCTCGGCGGCGGCGACCTGCTCGCCGGCGCGCAAACCGGCACCGGCAAGACCGCCGGCTTCACGCTGCCGATCCTGCAACGCCTCACGGACATGGCGCCGGCAGCGGGCGGCAAGCGCGTGGTGCGCGCGCTGATCCTCACGCCCACGCGCGAGCTCGCCGCGCAGGTCGAAGAGAGCGTGCGCGCCTACGGCAAGTATCTGAAGCTCAAGTCCACGGTGATGTTCGGCGGCGTGGGCATCAATCCGCAAATCGACGCGCTCAGGCGCGGCGTGGATATCGTGGTCGCGACACCGGGTCGCCTGCTCGATCACATGCAGCAAAAGACGATCGATCTTTCGCAGCTCGAGATTCTCGTGCTCGACGAAGCCGACCGCATGCTCGACATGGGCTTCATCCACGACATCAAGCGCGTGCTCGCGAAGCTCCCGCCCAAGCGCCAGAACCTGCTCTTCTCGGCCACCTTCGCCGATGAGATCAAGGCGCTCGCCGACAGCCTGCTCGATTCGCCCGCGCTCATCGAAGTCGCGCGCCGCAACACCACGGCCGAAACCGTGGCGCAGAAGATCTATCCCGTCGACCGCGACCGCAAGCGCGACCTGCTCACGCACCTGATCCGCCAGCACAACTGGTTTCAGGTGCTCGTGTTCACGCGCACCAAGCACGGCGCGAACCGCCTCGCCGAGCAGCTCACGAAGGACGGCATCAGCGCGCTCGCGATTCACGGCAACAAGAGCCAGTCGGCACGCACGCGCGCTTTGAGCGAGTTCAAGGACGCCACGCTCCAGGTGCTCGTCGCGACCGACATCGCCGCGCGCGGGATCGATATCGATCAGCTTCCGCACGTCGTCAACTACGATCTGCCCAACGTGCCCGAGGACTACGTGCACCGCATCGGCCGCACCGGCCGCGCGGGCGCGACGGGCGAAGCCGTGTCGCTCGTGTGCGTGGACGAGCATCAACTGCTCAAGGACATCGAGAAGCTCATCAAGCGCGCGGTGCCCCAGGAGGTCATTGCGGGCTTCGAGCCGGACCCGAACGCGAAGCCCGAGCCGATCCAGCGCCGCAGCCAGCCCCAAGGGCGCTCGCCGCGCCAGGGGCAAGGCCAGGGCCAGGGCCGCGGTGCGTCGAATGGCGCGAATGCCACGAACGGCGGACGACCCGCGCAGGCGCGTGAACCGCGTGAGTCGCGCGGCGGTAATCGCGAAGGTGGCCGCGAAGGTGGCCGTGAAGGCAACCGCGAAGGTGGCCGCGACAGCAACCGCGCGCAGCCAGCCAGCGGTGGCGGCAACGGCGGCCAGCGCCCGGCCAAGCCGGCCTCGAACGGCGGCGTGCGCACCGCCAAGCCCGTGAAACAGCAAGGCGCGAATCACGGCTCACAAGGCGCGCGCGGCGAGCATACGCGTCGCGAAAGCCAGCGCGGCGTTTCGCACGAGAGCGCCATGGGCCGCCCGCAACAACGCAAGCCCCAAGGCAACCCGGGCGCACTGCTCGGCGGCCGCCCAGGCGGCAATTCGCGCCGCGACGGCAACGGCCAGCGCGATCGCTGATCTTCGCTTGCAGAAACGAAAAAGCCCGCTCGAACAGCGGGCTTTTTGTTTTCGCGCGCCGATGTCCTAGCGGAAGAAGACGTGTTGCGTGATCTTCGCGAGCGGATAGTGCACGCCGGGCCGGATCTTCGCAGGCAGGTTGAGCGGCTTGAGCAGCATCTTCACGCACATGTCGGCGGAAAGATTGTGGCGCACCAGCTTGTTCACGCGCGCGGTGAGCTCGCGGCTATAGGCATCGTCGCGCACGCGGTCGGGGTAGCGGCTCGCGTACACATGGCGCAGCGCGATCTCGGAATCCTCGTTCTTGATCTCCATCACGCGGCGCATGAGCGCACCGAGTACGGCGAGACGCCCGTGCCCTTCTATCTGGTTGTACTTCTTGAAATAGCGGAAAAAGTGCTTGTAGTGGCGCACTTCGTCGCTGCGAATGTTGTCGGTGATTTCCTTGAGCACGGGCTCATCCGAATACTCGCCGATCGCGCGGTAAAGCGTGGCGGTGCCGGTTTCGACCACGCAGCGCGCAACCATTTCGAGCGCGCGCGTTTTCTCGAACTCCTCGAATGAACAGGTCTTCGAATACTCTTCGATGAAGGTCTGAAACGCCGCGTCCCAGTCGAACTCGGGCCACACGTACTGGATGTACGTCTTCAGCGCACGCCCGTGCTGAAGCTCCTCGGGCTCCCATTCGCGGTTGAGCCACTCTGAGACCTCGGGGTCGCCGTTGAAGAATACGTTCAGGTTACTGGTGTAAAGGTCGGAACCGCTTTCAATGAACGAAGAGGCGGCGAGGAGCAGCATCAGGTCTTCGTTGGCGGCGGCACGTTGACGGTCGATACGTGTGAGATCGATGTCTTCGATGCGCCAGGGCATCACATGGCGAGGCTCATTGTCGTTACGCATTGTGTCCTACTCCCGAAGCGGCGTTTTACGCTCACGACGCGCGGCGCCCGGCCGGAAGCCCGAGGCCCGGCGAACTGCGCCAGTCACGCGCGGCGAACGTTACAAGCCATCCCTATTTCCATCTTAGCTGTACTTTCGCGTAGCTGCAGTCACAAAGCACAGACCGGGCCCGGTTCCCGCAGTTCCGCGAATTGACGACCTCTTCGCGTTACGTCATGTGACGATCACCGGCCGAGGCGCAAACGCATTACGCGCGGGTACCCGCGGGCATACCGTGCGTTTGATGCGTAGCGTATCGACGCGGATTCGCTCGCTGCGTGCCGCGCTGCGGCACGAACTTCAAGTGATTTCGCGAATCCAGGCGGCTCGCAACACCGCTGCGTGCGGGCTCGAATGTCAAAGGGAAAATTTTCGGGGCGTGGTTTGTACAACGCAGCGGCGTTGACTACACTCCAGTTCCCCGAGGTAGATCCCGGGCTGGATGCCGTTTTGGCCGCGCACAGGCGGTCCGGGCGGCCGGTCCCTCCAGCCAGCCGATCTGCACGGTCGCAGGCTTTCGCTCACACCACCGCATTCCTGTCGCTGCGCCGCCCTGCGGGCCGCAACCGGCGACCTCTGATGCGGCAACACGGAGAGAACGATGCTGAGTCCGCATGAATTCGCCACCCTGCTGCTAGTACAGGACGCCCCCAACCAGCTCGACATGGAGCGAGAAGAACTGGACGCCTTGCTCGAACGACAGCTCGTCCAACTGGAGCGCCTTGCATCCGGCCTTCAGCAATGGCGACTAACCGAAATCGGCGACTCTGCGTTACGCGCCATCAAACGGTGTTCGTAGCCTGATCCCGCGGGCCGAGCACCCGCGTAGTCACAGGCTCCATTGCCCTCTATCGATTTGCGCGGACGCATGGGTCGTCCGCCAGCCCGGCTTGTCGGGCACGTCCCCGATGCAGGCGCACGGCAGTAGACGTACGCGCCTGCAGTGCATGGTCACGCGGACCCGCGCGCTTCATGCCCGCGTGACCATTTTTTTGCGCGTGCCTCTTTGCACGCGCGGACGCGCGCACCCTGCCGCGGCACTATGCGCCTACCCGGCTCTCAGCGTGGGGTCGACCGCCGCCCGCCAGCTCAGCGCCTGGGCGCGCTGCGTATTGAGGAAGTTCACCCACTCACCCCGCGCCTCGCCGTTGCCGCTCTTGCCGAGCGTGGTGTATTGCTGCGCGAGCTGAGCCTGGAAGCCGCAAAACTGGTCCTGGGGCAGCCTGCCGCGCCGATTGGCGACCCACGCATCGAAAATGGCCGCGTAGACGCCCGGCGCATACGCACCGAAATCGACCGCCTGCCCGCCGCACATCTGTTGCAAAGCGGCCAGCGACGGTGCGCGCCCCCCGCCTTCCGGGCCCGGCGGCGCGCCCACGCACCCCGCGAGCAGCACGGCCGCACCGATCATTGCAATTGCACGCATGATTGCCTCGTTATCGTTTTCGACTGGTTGGAACGACTGCATCCCGACTCGGTTATTGTCGCACCGCGCCGCGCGAGCGACACCCTGGCCGTTGCGTCGCGCCGCGTCGAGCGCAAATCGCTTTCGGGCTATGCTGGATTCGATGCCACGCACCTCGTTGCGCGCCGGTCGACGGCCGGTCGACGCGCGTACCGCCGCGCACCCTCCACGGAGACTGCACGATGCCTCAGTCGCACGCCGGGTCGTACATCCTCGCGCTGGACCAGGGCACGACGAGTTCACGCGCCCTGCTGCTAGAGCGCAGCGGCGCAATCGTCGCGCTCGCACAGAAGGAGTTTGCGCAACTTTACCCGCGGCCCGGCTGGGTCGAACATGATCCGCGCGACATCTGGTCGAGCCAGGCAGGCGTCGCGGCGGAAGCGCTCACGCGCGCGGGCGTCGGGGCCGCCGCGATTGCGGGCATCGGCATCACGAACCAGCGCGAAACGACCATCGTGTGGGACCGTGCAACGGGTCAGCCCGTGTACAACGCCATCGTCTGGCAGGACCGCCGCACGGCCGGCTATTGCGACGAACTGAAAGCGCGCGGCCTCGAGCCAATGGTGCGCGCGAAAACCGGCCTGCCGATCGACGCGTACTTTTCGGCGACGAAAATCCGCTGGATTCTCGATCACGTCGAGGGCGCGCGCGAAAAAGCGCGCGCGGGCCGGCTCGCGTTCGGCACCGTGGACGCCTGGCTGCTGTGGCACTTCACGCGCGGCGCGCTGCACGCCACCGACGTCACGAACGCCGCGCGCACGATGCTCTTCGACATCCACAGGCTGCGCTGGGACGACGACCTGCTCGCGCTCTTCGAGATTCCGCGCAGCATGCTGCCGCAGGTGCGTTCGTCGTCGGAGATCTACGCGCGCACGGCGGCGTCGCTCTTCGCAGCCGAAATCCCGCTTGCCGGCGTGGCCGGCGACCAGCACGCGGCGCTCTTCGGGCAGATGTGCATGCGCCCCGGCATGGTGAAGAAACCTACGGCACCGGCTGCTTTCTCGTGATGAATACTGGCGCGCAGCCCGTCGAGTCGAGCCACAACCTCGTCACGACCATCGCGTGGCAAGCGCTCGGTCAAACGCAATACGCGCTGGAGGGCAGCATCTTTATCGCGGGCGCGGTGGTGCAATGGCTGCGCGACGGGCTCGGCATCATTCGCAGCGCAGCGGAAATCGAACCGCTCGCGGCCAGCGTGCCGCACAGCGACGGCGTGTACTTCGTGCCCGCGTTCGCCGGCCTCGGCGCGCCGCACTGGAACGCGCACGCGCGCGGCACGCTGTTCGGGCTCACGCGCGGCACGACCGCGGCGCATATCGCACGCGCGGCGCTCGAGTCGATCGCCTATCAGTCGTTCGACGTGCTCGCCGCCATGGAGGCCGATTCCGGTATGCGCGTGAACGAGCTGCGTGTAGATGGCGGCGCCAGCGCGAACGATCTGCTCATGCAGTTTCAGGCCGACCTGCTGGGCGTGCATGTGTTGCGGCCGCGCTCGAGCGAAAGCACCGCGCTGGGCGCGGGATATCTGGCCGGGCTCGCGGTGGGGTTCTGGCGCGATATCGACGAACTCCAGCAGCATTGGAGTCTCGAGCGCCGCTTCACGCCCTCGTTGCCGCGCGACGATGCGGCAAGGTGCCTGGCCGGCTGGCAGCGCGCGATACTCGCGGCAAAAGCATGGGCCGACACCCGCGAGGCAGACGCAATGGACGACGGCTGAGCCTCGCAGGCCGCGAGTGCGCTGCGTGCAAAAAGCAAAAGCACGTATGATGGGAGTTTCCACCTTCCCGCCTGCCTGGCTCAGGCGCACGCACCGGCCGCTGACCGCTGGCCGCGCGCTGCCCGGCCTCTCGTTTCACGCATGATCGACCATCTCATCTGCGACTGTGACGGCGTGCTCGTCGACAGCGAAGTCATCGCCGACCGCGTTCTGTTCGACACGCTCAGCAGCAGCTTTCCCGGCATCGATTTTCACGCCGCCGTGAACGCGGCGTTCGGCCAGCAGACCTCGCGCTTTCTCGCCGACGTCGCCGCGCGCTTCGACCTCACGATGCCCGAGGACTTTCTCGAGACCATCGAACATCGTTGCGAAGCCGCCATTGCCGAGTCGGTGAGCCCGATCAACGGCGTGCGCGACGCCTTGCGCCAGGTGACGCTTCCTGCCGCCGTCGTTTCGAACAGCCGGCTCACGCGCGTGCACGCTTCGGTGCGGCGCGCGGGGCTCGACACGATCTTCGGCGAACGCATCTTCAGCGCCGAGCAGGTCGCGCGGCCCAAGCCTTATCCGGACGTGTACCTGCACGCGGCGAAGCAGCTCGGCGTGGAGCCGGCGCGCTGCGTCGTCGTCGAAGACAGCATTTCGGGTTTGAACGCCGCGCGCGCGGCAGGCATGAAGACGATTGCGTTCGTGGGCGCGAGCCACATTCCATCGGGCTACGCCGACGTGCTGCGCGAGATGGGCATCACGCGCATCATGGCGCACATGGAAGAGCTGCCGGCGCTCGTCGAGGCCGGCGTACGCGGCGAATTCGGCGACGTGCAGTCGTAAGGCTGCGCGCGCCGCAGGCCCGCAGACCGCACAAGTCGCATATGTCGCGATGAAAACAGGACGCGGCCCATCGGCGCCACGTCCCTCACTCCGCTACTTTCAGCGCGCCTCAGGCCGGCTCGGCGCAGCGCTCGCGCGCCACGGCGAGCGACTCGCGAAACGCCACCAGCTCGGCAATCGAGAGCACCGGCAGATTGTGGAGCCTGGCGAAGTCGTCGACCTGCTTACCGCGCGCCATTGTGCCATCCGGGTTCATCAGTTCGCACAGCACGCCGGCGGGCGCGAGGCCCGCGAGCACCGCCAGATCGACGGTGCCTTCGGTATGGCCGCGGCGCGCCAGCACGCCGCCCTTCTGCGCGCGCAGCGGGAACACGTGGCCCGGGCGCACGATATCCGCAGGCTTCGCGTCCGGGGCAATCGCGGCGCGGATCGTCGTCACGCGGTCGGCGGCCGAAACACCTGTGCTCACGCCGTCGCGCGCTTCGATCGAGACCGTGAACGCGGTGCGGTTGCGGCTCTCGTTGTGGGCCACCATCGGCGGCAGTTCGAGCGCGCGCACCTTTTCGTCGGACAGACACAGGCAGACGATGCCGCTGCATTCGCGGATGAAGAGCGCCATCGTTTCGGGCGTGAGGCGTTCGGCGGCGACGATCAGATCGGCCTCGTCCTCGCGGTCGTGGTCGTCCTGCAGCACGACCGGGCGGCCTTCGCGCATGGCTTGCAACGCGGCGGCAATGCGCTGCGGCACCGGCTCGGAATCGATGAACGGGAGATCGGCGGCGGCGTCGAGCGGCGCGCCCTGGGATGAAGCGAGAGTGGTACTGGCAGTAAGGGACATGTGAAACGCTCCTCGCGAGAGTTAGGCGAAAAACGTTTCAGGGCATTGCAAACAGACAGGAATCCCCGGCACGCGTGATTCGCACGGATGCGGCACGCCCCAAAAATGGGGACGCACGCGCATCGGCCGAAACGCCGCGGCGGATGGGCAAACATGACCATCTGCACATCTTCTTTCATCCGGACTATGACCGTCGGCTCTGGCTTCGCACCAGATCTGCTGACCCTGCGCACGACACAATGAGGCTCGCGCAGGCGCTCGCGGGCTCGTCGACCTTGCCTTGCGGCGCGGCCGGCATACCGCCGGTGGGGAATTTCGCCCCGCCCTGAAGACGCACTGATTACCGGCTTATTACCTGACTTAACCGGCGGGCAAAGGATACAACAGGCTGCGCAACTGTGCAGCGCGAAAAAGCACGACTAGAGAATATTCTCGACGATACGGCGCGGCTCATGCCGGCTGCGCCGCCACGGCTGCGACCGACTTGACCACCTCCACCGTGTCGACCGTCCTGACCGCTTCGACTGCCGACGGCGCTTCGCCGCCAGCCGGCGCGGCCGGCACGTCCCAGCGCGGCGGCGTCTCGGCGTTGAGCGTCACGCGAAACACGCGTGCCTCGGTGTCGCCCGGGTTGCGCAGGCTGTGCGGCTGGTCGGCGTCGAATACGATCGCGTCGCCGGTTGCGAGCAGTTGGCGCCGATCGTGCACGCTCACTTCGAGCGTACCCTCGCTCACCACGAGGTTCACCGTCGTGCCGGGCGGGCGGCGCACGCCGGGCTCGGTATGCAGCGGCGCGATGCGCAGTTCGTGGAATTCGGCGGCGGCGGGCTCCCCTTCCGGATAGAGCGCGCGCGCCGAATAACGGCCGTCGGCGGAAACGAGGCGCGACGCCCGCTCGGCGGGCAAATGCTCGAAGCCGTTCACGGCATGGCGCCGCAGGAACGCCGAAACCGAGACTTTGAGCGCCGCCGCCACCTTGCACAGCACCTTGATCGACGGCACGCTGCGCGCCGACTCGACTTGCGCGAGCATCGCGCGGGAGACACCCGAGGCGCGTGCGAGCGCATCGAGCGAAAGCTGGCGTTCGGCGCGCAGCCGGGCGAGGTTCACACCGACGAGATGCTCCAGCGTCTCGTAAGATCCTTCGGTGTGCGCAATATCGGGTTGTGCATCGCGGACGAGCGCGAGGGGTGAATGCATGGCTGCCTCCAGGCGCACCGCGTGATTGCGGCGCAAGAGCATGAATGGAGGCAAGACTAGCATCGCGATTTGCCGCGCCCAACGAAGTTATCTTCACACTGTTATCAGCATTGCAGAGCGCCAATCCTGGATTGCTTTCGCGTCCTGCGCATAAGGCGCATTGCCCGCCGCACGGCCTTGCGCCTTGGCCTCATCGGGCGCTCACGTATTCTGCCGCGCCGCCACGCGCGCATCGGGCACCGGTACGGTGCGCGTGTCGAGCCGCGCCGCCGCCCAGGTGAGCACGAGCGCCGCCAACGAGACGGCTGCGGCCACCCACGGCAGCGAGTCGAGCGCCACGCCGTGCGCAATGGCGAGACCGCCCATCCACGCGCCCATTGCGTTGCCCACGTTGAACGCGCCGATGTTCAGCGTCGAAGCGAGATTCGGCGCCGCCGCGGCCTTCGCGACTACGCGCATCTGCAACGGCGGCACGGTCGCGAACGCGGCGATGCCCCACACGAAGACGGTGATCGCGGCGGGCCACATGGCGTGGCTCGTCTTCGTGAAGATGGCCATGACCACGGCGAGCATCACGAGAATGCCCATGAGCGAAGGCATCAGCGCGCGGTCCGCGAGCTTGCCGCCCAGGGTGTTGCCGAGCGTCAGGCCCACGCCGAACAGCACGAGCATCAGCGTCACGCCGCGCGGCGAGAAGCCGCCCACCTGTTCGAGAATCGGCGCGATGTAGGTGAACACGACGAACACGCCGCCGAAGCCCAGCACCGTCATGCCGAGCGCGAGCCACACCTGCGGGTCGCGCAGCACGCGCACTTCGTGGCCGAGCCCCACCGGGCCGCTGTCGTGATGATTGGGCACCAGAGCCGTCACGCCGACGAGCGAAATCACGCCAAGGCCGCTCACTATCCAGAACGCCACGCGCCAGCCGAACTGCTGCCCAATGGCGGTGCCGAACGGCACGCCCAGCACGGTGGCGAGCGTGAGTCCCGTGAACATCAGCGCGATGGCGCTCGCGCGCTTTTCCTGCGGCACGAGCGAGGCGGCCACCACGGCGCCGATGCCGAAGAACGAACCGTGCGCGAACGACGCGACGACGCGCGCGACCATCAAGAGCGAATAGTTCGACGCGACCGCGCACATCACGTTGCCGACGATGAACACGCCCATCAGCAGTTGCAGCGCGAGCTTGCGCGGCATGCGGCTCGTCAGCGCGGCGAGCAGCGGCGCGCCGGCCGCCACGCCGAGCGCATAGCCGGTCACGAGCAGCCCCGCGGCGGGAATCGTCACGTGCAGATCGCGCGCCACATCGGGCAACAGGCCCATGATGAGGAACTCGGTGGTGCCGATGGCAAAGGCGCTGATGGCCAGCGCGAGCAAGGGGATAGGCATCGAAATCTCCGAAAATCAGCCTGGATTCAAATGGGCTTCAGTGGCATCCAGCGGCCATCAAGCCGCCGCGCCGGCCGGCAGCGACGTCACGAACTCGACGACGACACCCGGCGCGAGCGCAACGAACAGCTGCACTTCCGCGCTCGCGGGCACCTCCGCCAGCTGGTACGGCACGCGGTGAGCCGCAAGCCGCTCGACGAGTGAGCGCCACTCAACGCCCGGTGCCACGCGAAACGCCACGTGGTCGATGCGCGGCGCGACGAGCGCAGACGATCCAACTGACAAGCGGGCGGGCCCGGTCGCATCGACCAGATGGATGACCGGGCGGCCGTTCGCGTAGAGCCAGTGGCCGTCCACGCGAAACGGCGGCCGCGGACCGTCTTCGAGGCCGACGATGTCGCGAAAGAAGCGGCATGTGCCTTCGAGATCGGGCGTGACGAGGGTGACGTGATCGAGTTGCATGGCGCGCGGTCCGAGGCGGTTGTCCTGAAAACACGCGCATTGTCGCGGCTACACTCGAATTTGATAATTGGCGTAGCATTTGAATCATTTTCAATCTATTTCTAATAATCGCGCGATGGACAATCTCGGCGACGTGCGCCTTTTCGTGGAGGCAACACGCCTCGGCAGCCTTTCCGCGGCGGGCCGCAAGCTCGGCCTCACGCCCGCGGCGGCCAGCGCCCGGCTCGCGCGGCTCGAAGCGGAGCTTCGTGCGCGTCTGTTCGACCGCACCACCCGCCAGCTGCGCCTCACCGACGAAGGCCGCCTCTACCTCACCTGCAGCGAGCACGCGCTGCGCTCGCTCGACGACGCCAAAGCGGCCTTGCAGGAGGGCCAGAACGCGGTGCGCGGCAAGGTGCGCATTTCGGCGACCTCGGATTTCGGCCGCAATCTGCTGATGAACTGGCTCGACGAATTCCGCGCCCTCTATCCCGACGTGCGTTTCGCGCTGATGCTGACCGACTCGCTCTCGAATCTCGTGCTCGAAGACATCGATCTCGCGATCCGCTTCGGCACGCCGCAGGACAGCTCGCTCGTGGCGCGCTGGCTCGCGCCGAACCGCCGCGTGCTATGCGCCTCGCCCGACTACCTCGCGCGCTGCGGCGAGCCGAAGGACCCGAACGATCTGGCCCGTTTCGACTGCATCGTGATCGGTTCGGCGGCGGGGCCGGTGAACGAATGGCGCTTCACGCGCGGCAGCGGATCGCAGACCGAAACGCAGACCTATACGGTGGCGCTCGACGGCGCGCTCGAATCGACGGATGGCGAAGTCGCGCGCCAGTGGGCGCTATGCGGCTACGGCCTCGCGGTGAAGTCGATCTGGGATGTCGCGGACGATCTGCGCGCCGGGCGGCTCAAGACCGTGATGCCCGAGTGGCGCTACCCCGACGCGCCGCTGCACGCGCTCTATCACCGCAACCGCTTTCTCGCGCCGCGCGTGCGGGCGCTGCTCGATTTCCTCACCGAGCGTTTCGCGCAGACTTCGGGCGAACTGGAAGCGCTCGTCCCCTGCACGGATCCGGCCGAAGCGACGCAAAGCCGCAGACGCAAACGGATATAATGTCGGATTGCGCAGAAAGCGATCCGCAGCCGCATCCGCATTGGTAAATATTGGCAAATGCGGCGCCGGCAGAAAGAAGCGAAAAACAACGCGGAACGTCCCAAGTTGCTAAACGCGCATGGCCAGAAACAGGATGCCGATGCCGGCTCACAGCCGACATCGCCGCGCCCCGATTCGGCCCCTTAAAACACCGTAGTCCTGACGTGCAGACCGTGCATCACGCGCGCGCATCAAGCGGACGACGCCCCCAGGTCAACCACTGCGAACGGCGAAACCCGATGACCAAGAAAGTTTATGTAAAGACCTTTGGCTGCCAGATGAACGAGTACGACTCCGACAAGATGGTCGACGTACTCGGCGCCGCCGAAGGTCTCGTGAAGACCGACACCCCCGAAGACGCGGACGTCATTCTCTTCAACACCTGCTCGGTGCGCGAAAAGGCGCAGGAGAAGGTCTTCTCCGACCTCGGCCGCGTGCGCGAGCTCAAGGAAGCGAACCCGAACCTGCTGATCGGCGTAGGCGGCTGTGTGGCGAGCCAGGAAGGCGCGGCGATCGTCGCGCGCGCGCCGTACGTGGACCTCGTGTTCGGCCCGCAAACGCTGCACCGCCTGCCGCAGATGATCGACGCGCGACGCGCCTCGGGCCGCGCGCAGGTGGACATCTCCTTCCCCGAAATCGAGAAGTTCGACCATCTGCCGCCCGCGCGCGTGGAAGGCCCGAGCGCGTTCGTCTCGATCATGGAAGGCTGCTCGAAATACTGCAGCTACTGCGTGGTGCCCTACACGCGCGGCGAGGAAGTCTCGCGTCCGCTCGACGACGTGCTCACCGAAATCGCGGGCCTCGCCGACCAGGGCGTGCGTGAAGTCACGCTGCTTGGCCAGAACGTGAACGCCTATCGCGGCGCTTTGACGGCCGGCGCGCACGACGTGGCCGACTTCGCCACGTTGATCGAATACGTCGCCGAAATCCCCGGCATCGAGCGCATCCGCTACACGACTTCGCATCCGAAGGAATTCACGCAGCGCCTGATCGACACCTACGCGAAGGTGCCCAAGCTCGTGAGCCACCTGCATCTGCCGGTGCAGCACGGCTCGGACCGCGTGCTCATGGCGATGAAGCGCGGCTACACCGTGCTCGAGTACAAGTCGATCATCCGCAAGCTGCGCGCGATCCGCCCGGATCTGTCGCTCTCCACGGACTTCATCGTCGGCTTCCCCGGCGAGACCGAAGAGGACTTCCAGAAGATGATGGCGCTCGTCGAAGAGATGAGCTACGACACGAGCTTCTCGTTCATCTACAGCCCGCGCCCGGGCACGCCCGCCGCGAATCTCGAAGACGACACGCCGCGAGAGGTGAAGCTCAAGCGCCTGCAGCATCTGCAGGCCACGATCGAAGAGAACGTGGCGCGCATCAGCCAGTCGATGGTCGGCCGAGTCGAGCGCATTCTCGTGGAAGGCCCTTCGCGCAAGGACCCGAGCGAACTTTCGGGCCGCACGCAGAACAACCGTGTGGTGAACTTCCCGGCGCCGCTCGCTTCGCACGCTCGCCTGATCGGCCAGATGATCGACGTGAAGATCAACCACGCGTACCCCCACTCGCTGCGCGGCGAACTCGTGCTCGCTCACGAAGACGCTTCGACGCTAGCGCATTAATCGGCGCATCGCAGGAATTCAGGAGTTCAGAGACACCTTGAAGCCCAATCAGCAGCATCTGGAATTCACCGCGCCGCGCGACGACAACGCGCGGCTCGCCAACCTCTGCGGCCCGCTCGACGAAAACCTGCGGCAGATCGAGCAAGCGCTCGACGTGACGCTCGCGCGGCGCGGCCATCGCATCACCATTCGCGGGCGTGGCGCCAAGCTGGCGCTCGCGGCGCTCGAGAACTTCTACAACCGGGCGCGCGATCCGCTCTCCGTCGACGACATTCAGTTGGCGCTCGTCGAAGCCCGGCACCCCGTGAACTTCGGCAGCAATTCGGCGAACGATCCGCGCGGCAATGGCAACGGCGGCGTGCGCGGCAATGTGAACGGCGGCAACAGCGGTGGCAACGACGCCGCCGAGATCGACCCGCGTTTTCGCGGCGACCCCGATCATCCGTTCGACGAGCCCGCGCGCGAAGGCGTCGATGTCGAGGAACTGGGCCCGAAGCTCTACACGCGCCGCGCCGACCTGCGCGGCCGCACGCCCGCGCAGCGCGAGTATCTGAAGCAGATCATCTCGCACGACGTGACGTTCGGCATCGGGCCCGCGGGCACCGGCAAGACCTATCTCGCCGTGGCCTGCGCCGTGGACGCGCTCGAGCGCGACCAGGTCAAGCGCATCGTGCTCACGCGTCCGGCCGTGGAAGCGGGCGAGCGTCTCGGCTTCCTGCCCGGCGATCTGTCGCAGAAGGTCGATCCGTATCTGCGTCCGCTGTACGACGCGCTTTACGATCTGCTCGGCTTCGACAAGACCGCGAAGATGTTCGAGCGCCAGATGATCGAAATCGCGCCGCTCGCCTACATGCGCGGGCGCACGCTCAATCACGCGTTCATCATTCTCGACGAGGCGCAGAACACCACGCCCGAGCAGATGAAGATGTTCCTCACGCGTATCGGCTTCGGCTCGAAGGCAGTCGTGACCGGCGACACCACGCAGATCGACTTGCCGCGCGGCCACAAGAGCGGCCTTATCGAGGCGCAGCATGTGCTGAAGGACGTGCGCGGCATCGCCGTCACGCACTTCACGAGTGCGGACGTGGTGCGCCATCCGCTCGTCGCGCGTATCGTCGAGGCTTATGACGCGCATTCGAAAAAGGACGAGGGCGTTGGCGACGCGCGCTAACGCCGCCGCCTGCGTCGTTTCACAGCTTTAACCCCATGCCCCGCGCACCGAAACTCAAACTGACCGTGCAGTTCCCCGCCGCGAAGGCGTTCCCCGAGCACAAGGCCGCGCTGCCGCGCGCCACCGTGGCGGCGTGGCTCAAGGCCGCGCTCTTCGCGGACGCGGAACTGGCCGTGCGCTTCGTCGATGCCGAGGAAGGCCGCACGCTCAACCGCACGTATCGCGGCAAGGACTACGCGACCAACGTGCTCACCTTCGCGTATGCCGAGAGCGAGGACGATCCGGTCACGGGCGATCTGATCCTGTGCTGCCCCGTGGTGGAAAAAGAAGCTGCCGAGCAGGGCAAGCCGCTCGCCGCGCACTACGCGCATCTGCTCGTGCACGGCGCGCTGCACGCGCAGGGTTACGATCACGAAGACGAGACCGAAGCCGAAGAGATGGAAGGCATCGAAACCGAGGTGCTCAACTCGCTAGGCTTTCCGGATCCGTACAAGTAAGCCCACGCCATGAACGACAAACGCACGCCCGATTTCGCCGAACCCTCAGCACTGCCCGAGGCGGGCGATGCGAGCGTGCCCTGCCCCGGCTACCCGCCGGCGCTCGGCGAGTCGCGGCTCCTGAGCGAAGACGAATTGCGCGCCTCGCTCGCCTGCACGCTAAAAGCGCGAGGCTGGGACGGCGCGAGCGACATCTGGCTGTTCGGCTATGGCTCGCTGATCTGGAACCCAGGGCTGCCCACCGTCGAGAACGTGCGTTCGCGCGTGCACGGCTACCATCGGGGGCTTTACCTGTGGTCGCGCGTGAACCGCGGCACGCCCGAGCAGCCCGGCCTCGTGCTCGCGCTCGACCGCGGCGGCTCGTGCGCGGGCGTCGCGTTCCGTCTTGCGGCCGAAGGCGCGATGCCGCACCTCGAAGCGCTCTGGCGCCGCGAGATGCCGATGGGCTCGTACCGCCCCGCCTGGCTGCCCTGCGTGCTCGCAGACGGCCGCCGCGTCGCCGCGCTCGCATTCGTCATGCGGCGCGATGTGTCGTCTTACACCGGCAAGCTTTCCGAAGCCACAGTGCGCACCGTGTTCGGCTGCGCGTCTGGCCGCTACGGCACGACGCTCGACTACGTGCGCCGCACCGTCGATGCACTGCGCGAGAGCGGCATGCGCGACCGCGCGCTGGAGCGGCTGCTCGCGCGTTGCGCTTGAGGTTGCGCTGGTCACGTTGACCAAACGGCGGCTGGCGTCACGGCGCGCCGCTTTTTCGTCCACCGGGCGGCGACGCCGCATCTGCGTTAGGATTGATCTGCCGGCGTGTGTCCTTTGTGTGGCATTACACGGTCGCGCCACAGGCGTGATGTATCCTTAACCCTCCGCAACAGCGCGCCCTGCCCCCAGCGGCAAAGGGCGCACCACCATGAACGACTCTTATCCCAGTCGACGCCAGACCGACAAACCGCAGGAAAAGCGCTCCCTACTCGAGCGGCTGACCGACTTCATCTCGCCCGAGCCCGACTCTCGCAGCGAGCTTCTCGAAATCCTCCAGGACGCGCACGCGCGCAACTTGATCGACGCCGATTCGCTTTCGATGATCGAAGGCGTGTTTCAGGTGTCCGAGCTTTGCGCGCGCGACATCATGATCCCGCGGGCCCAGATGGACGCGATCAACATCGCCGAAAATCCTGACGAATTCATTCCATTCGTGCTCGAGAAAGCGCACTCGCGCTACCCCGTGTACGACGGCAACCGCGACAACGTGATCGGCGTGCTGCTCGCCAAAGACCTGCTGCGCTACTACGCCGAAGAGGAATTCGACGTGCGCGGCATGCTGCGCCCGGCCGTGTTCATCCCCGAGTCCAAGCGCCTGAACGTGCTGCTGCACGACTTTCGCCAGAACCGCAATCACATCGCCATCGTCGTGGACGAATACGGCGGCGTGGCCGGTCTCATCACGATCGAGGACGTGCTGGAGCAGATCGTGGGCGACATCGAGGACGAATACGACTTCGACGAGGAAAGCGGCAACATCATCGCTTCGCCCGACGGGCGGTTCCGCGTGCGCGCGCTCACCGAAATCGAGCAGTTCAACGAGGCGTTCGGCACCCATTACTCCGATGAGGAAGTCGATACGATCGGCGGCTTCGTCACGAATCACTTCGGGCGCGTGCCGCATCGCGGGGAGAAGGTGCGCATCGGCGACCTGATCTTCGAGGTGCTGCGCGCCGACGCGCGCCAGGTTCACATGCTGCTGGTGCGGCGCGACCCGATGGCAGGACAGCGCGAAGCCGCGCTGCAGCCGCCGGGCACCTGACGCAACGCGAGCGCGCCGCCTATGCGCAGACGACGCCAGCCTCCGGGCTGGCGTTTTTGCTTCGAGCGCGCCGAAGCTTCGATCCGCCCCCAGGAGACCATCCCGGTAACGTCGCACGAAAGTGCTATCGTTGCGCTCGTCGCGCAATCCGCGCCCGCGCTTTTCAGCGCGCTTTCCATCGCATTCCACAGCACCGCATGGCCGAACCGATCGATACCCGCGCGCGCACCGAGACGCGTGCGAGCGAAACCACCAACGGCGCCGCGCGCCGCGCGCTGCCCTTCTGGCACTATCTCGCCGCTGCCGCGCTGGGCGCGCTCAACACGCTGTCGTTCGCGCCCACGCCGCGCGGCGGCTGGCTCGCCATTGCGATCTTTGCGCTGTTCTACTTCTGGCTCACGCGCACCACCGGCTGGAGGAGCGCGCTCTTCACGGGCTGGGCGTTCGGCTTCGGCAACTTCGTGAGCGGCGTCTGGTGGCTTTACGTGAGCATGCACTTCTACGGCGGCATGCCCGCGGTGCTCGCGGGCGCCGCGCTCGTGCTGTTCTCGCTTTACCTCGGTCTGTATCCGGCGCTCGCCGCGCTCATCTGGTCGTTTTGCGCGGGACACGCGAAGAATGGACGCAGCGGCGAGTTGCCGTTCTCACCCACGTGGCACGGCGCCTTCGCATTCGCGAGTGCGTGGGCGCTCGGCGAATGGGCGCGCGGCTATGTGTTCACCGGCTTTCCCTGGCTTTCGAGCGGTTACGCGCAAGTGGACGGTCCGCTCGCCGGTTTTGCGCCGATCGTGGGCGTGTATGGCGTGGGCTGGGTGCTCGCGCTCGTCGCGGCGCTCATCGCGCAGGCGGTTTTGCGCGCGCGCGACATGAAGGGGCATGGCGCGACGCCTCGGCGCGGTGCGGTGGCGACGCCTGCGCTGCTCGCGCTCGCCGTGATCGCCGCCGGCCTGCTGCTCTCGCTCGTCTCGTGGACGCAACCCTCCGGCACGCCGCTCAACGTGCGGCTGCTGCAAGGCAACGTCAAGCAGGACATGAAGTTCTCCGAGCAGGGCACGATCGATGCGCTCAACGAGTTCCAGAAGCTGATTACCGAAAAGCCCGCCGATCTCGTCGTCACGCCCGAAACCGCAGTGCCGGTGCTCGTGCAGGAAATTCCCCAGAAGTTCGGCCGCGATATCCGCGCCTTCGCCGACGGCACGAACACGGCTATTCTGTTTGGCGCAGTAGGCGGCACCATCACGTCCGACGGGCGCGTGATCGACTACACCAACAGCCTCTTCGGCATCACGCCGGGCCAGAACGGCCTCTATCGCTACGACAAGCATCACCTCGTGCCCTTCGGCGAATTCGTGCCCTGGGGCTTCCGCTGGTTCGTCAATCTCATGAACATCCCGCTCGGCGACTTCGCGCGCGGGGCGCCCGTGCAACCGCCCTTCCGCGTGCACGGTGAACTCGTGGCCGTGAACATCTGCTACGAGGATATCTTTGGCGAGGAGGTCGCGCGCACCGTGCGCGAGAGCCCGGCCTCGCCGGGCATCCTGATCAACTCGACGAACCTCGCGTGGTTCGGCGACACCATCGCGCTCGATCAGCACCTGCAGATTGCGCGCATGCGCTCGCTCGAAACCGGCCGCCCGATGCTGCGCGCGACCAACACGGGCGCCACGGCCGCCATCGACGCGAAAGGCCGGGTGATCGCACGTTTGCCGACGTTCACGGTGGGCTCGCTCGACGTGAAGGTGGAAGGGACGAGCGGCTTCACGCCCTACGTGACGAGCGGCAACAACACGGTGATCGCCATGTCGTTGCTGCTGCTGGCGCTCGGCTTTGCGTTCGGACCGGCCTTCAAGGGCGCGAAGGAACGCAAGCCGGCCAACGAAAAATAAGCCGCGCAACCACCCGCTGACGACGCAACCACGCCGCTGCCGGCCGCCCGAACCCCGTCCAGGTCTCAAGGCTCCGGCAATCCGGTAAAATTCAATGTTTTAGCACCTGGCCGCCTCCTGGCCCGGGCCACGCAAGGGGAAGGGGCAAGGCGGAGCATCGCCGCCCCGCCGGCGCGCTCGCCTGGCTCCGGCCGCCGCATTCCGCCCCCGAAAGCCCGAAAGACACTGCAGGCACACATGCTCACGTTTCAGCAAATCATCCTGACGCTCCAGTCTTACTGGGACAAGCAGGGCTGCGCACTGCTCCAGCCGATCGACATGGAAGTCGGCGCCGGCACCTCGCACGTCCACACCTTCCTGCGCGCAATCGGCCCCGAGCCGTGGCGCGCGGCCTACGTGCAGCCCTCGCGCCGCCCGAAGGACGGCCGCTACGGCGAGAACCCGAACCGTCTGCAGCACTACTACCAGTACCAGGTGGTGCTCAAGCCCGCGCCGGAGAACATTCTCGACCTGTACCTCGGCTCGCTCGAGGCGCTCGGCTTCGACCTGAAGCAGAACGACGTGCGCTTCGTCGAAGACGACTGGGAGAACCCCACGCTCGGCGCCTGGGGCCTCGGCTGGGAAGTGTGGCTCAACGGCATGGAAGTCACGCAGTTCACCTACTTCCAGCAAGTGGGCGGCATCGACTGCAAGCCGGTGCTCGGCGAAATCACCTACGGTCTCGAGCGTCTCGCGATGTATCTGCAGAAGGTCGAGAACGTCTACGACCTCGTCTGGACCGAGTGGGAAGAACAAGGCCCGAACGGCCCGGAAATGCGCCGCCTCACCTATGGCGACGTCTACCACCAGAACGAAGTCGAGCAATCGACCTATAACTTCGAGCACGCGAACGTCGACCTGCTGTTCACGTTCTTCAACGCGTACGAAGCCGAAGCGAAGCGCATGATCGATCTGCAGCTCGCGCTGCCCGCCTACGAACTCGTGCTCAAGGCCGGCCACACGTTCAACCTGCTCGACGCGCGCGGCGCGATCTCCGTGACGGAGCGCGCAGCGTACATCGGCCGCATTCGCGCGCTTTCGCGCAGCGTGGCGCAGTCGTACTACGAGTCGCGCGAAAAGCTCGGCTTCCCGATGCTCGGCAACCCCGTGCACGGCGTGCCGGGCCTCACCACCGACGAACAGGACGCCGCGATGCCCGCCTGGGCGCCGCCGCTGAAGGTCGAACGCAAGTTCGACGAGGAATGAACGGATCTCAAGAACAATGACGCAAGCTCATCACGCCACCCTCCTCGTCGAACTGCTGACCGAGGAACTGCCGCCGAAGGCCCTCGCGCGCCTGGGCGACGCGTTCGCCGAAGGCATCGCGCAGCGCCTCGCCGCGCGCGACCTGATCGAAGGCGACCTCTCGTTCGAACGTTACGCGACGCCGCGACGCCTCGCCGTCACGATCAAGAACGTGCGCAGCGTTGCGCCCGAAAAGCAGGTGCGCGAAAAAGTGCTGCCCGTTTCGGTCGCGCTCGACGCCAACGGCCAGCCCACCGCGCCGCTCGCGAAGAAGCTCGCGGCGCTCGGCTTCCCCGATTTCCCCGTGAGCGACCTCGAGCGCGCGAGCGACGGCAAGAACGAAGCGTTCTTCCTGCGCTACTCAGCGCCGGGCGCCACGCTCGCCGACGGCCTGCAAGCCGTGCTCGACGAAGCGCTCGGCAAGCTGCCGATCCCGAAGGTCATGACCTACCAGCGCCCGGATGGCAGCAACGTCCAGTTCGTGCGCCCGGTGCATCGCCTCACGGTGCTGCACGGCGACCAGATCGTGCCGGTCACGGCGTTCGGCGTCGATGCCGACGACACCACGCGCGGCCACCGCTTCCTCTCCGAAGGCCTGATCGCCATCCAGCACGCCGACGAGTACGCGCACACGCTGCAGCACAAGGGCTTCGTGATCGCGAGCTACGCCGACCGCCGCGAATCGATCCGCGCGCAACTCATCGAACAGGCCGGCAGCGACAAGGTCGTGATGCCCGAGTCGCTGCTCGACGAAGTGAATTCGCTCGTCGAATGGCCGGTCGTGTATGCGTGCAAGTTCGAGGACGAATTCCTGCAAGTGCCGCAGGAATGCCTGATCCTCACGATGCAGACGAACCAGAAGTACTTCGCGCTCACCGACGACCAGGGCCGACTGCGCTCGCGCTTCCTGATCGTCTCGAACATCGCGACGCAAACGCCCGACGAGATCGTCGAGGGCAACGAGCGCGTGGTGCGCCCGCGTCTGGCCGACGCGAAGTTCTTCTTCGAGCAGGACAAGAAGAAGCCGCTGGCCGACCGCGTACCGCTGCTCGCGAACGTGGTGTATCACAACAAGCTCGGCTCGACGCTGCAGCGCGTGGAGCGCCTCGAAGCGCTTGCCGGCCGGATTGCCTTGATGTGCAGCGCCGATATCGCGCTCGCGGAACGCGGCGCGCGCCTCGCGAAGGCCGACCTCCTGACCGACATGGTGGGCGAGTTCCCCGAGCTGCAAGGCACGATGGGCACCTACTACGCGCGCCACGACGGCGAGCCCGAAGAAGTGGCGATTGCGTGCTCCGAGCACTACCAGCCGCGCTTCTCCGGCGACGCCCTGCCCGCCACCACGACGGGCACGATCGTCGCGCTCGCGGACAAGCTGGAAACGCTCGTCGGGATCTGGGGCATCGGCCTCGCGCCCACCGGCGAAAAAGATCCGTTCGCGCTGCGCCGTCACGCGCTGGGCGTGCTGCGCATTCTCGTCGAGAAGCAACTGCCGCTCGACCTCGTCGAGCTGCTGCGCGCCACCTCCGTGCAATTTGCCGGCATCGAGGCCGTGACGGAGTCGACCCAGGCCATCTACGAGTTCTGCATGGACCGCCTGCGCGGCATGCTGCGCGAACGCGGCTTCGCGGCCACCGAAGTGGACGCGGTGCTCGCACTGAACCCCACGCGCCTCGACGACATCGTCTCGCGTCTGGACGCGGTGCGCGAATTCGCAGCGCTCGCGGAAGCGGCCTCGCTCGCGGCGGCCAACAAGCGCATCTCGAACATCCTCAAGAAGTCCGAGGGTGTAGAAGATGCGGGCGTGCAGATCGCCCTTTTCGTCGAAGC
Source organism: Paraburkholderia nodosa DSM 21604 (assembly GCF_000519185.1). Taxonomy (GTDB): domain Bacteria; phylum Pseudomonadota; class Gammaproteobacteria; order Burkholderiales; family Burkholderiaceae; genus Paraburkholderia; species Paraburkholderia nodosa. Next base: position 113,931 of record NZ_JAFA01000018.1, read on the forward strand.
CGCCGAGAAGGCGCTCTACGCACAGCTCGAACAAGTCGCGCCGCGCGTGGAAACGCAGCTCGCCGCACGCGAGTACACGGGCGCGCTCACCGCGCTCGCGGCGCTGCGCGAAACCGTGGACACGTTCTTCAACGACGTGATGGTCAACGCCGAAGACCCGGCGCTGCGTGCGAACCGCCTCGCGCTGCTCAAGGCGCTGCATCGCCAGATGAACAGCGTCGCGGACATTTCGCGGCTGGCTGCATAAGCGCAAACAAGCGGAACTGAGCGAGACGCCATGCCGACCAGCACCACCAGAAAACTCGTGATCCTCGACCGCGACGGCGTGATCAACGTCGACTCCGACGCGTTCATCAAGTCGCCGGACGAATGGGTCGCGATACCCGGCAGCCTCGAAGCGATCGCGCGCCTGAACCAGGCGGGCTATCGCGTCGCGGTGGCGTCGAACCAGTCGGGCATCGGGCGCGGATTGTTCGACATGGCCGCGCTCAACGCCATGCACGCGAAGATGCATCGCCAGGCGGCAGCCGTGGGCGGCCGCATCGACGCCGTGTTCTTCTGCCCGCACACGGCGCAGGACCATTGCGAGTGCCGCAAGCCGCAGCCCGGCATGCTCAAGATGATCGCGGAGCGCTTCGAGATCGAACCGGCCGATACCCCGGTGGTGGGCGACTCGCTGCGTGACCTCCAGGCAGGCGCGGTACTCGGCTTTCGCACGCACCTCGTGCGTTCGGGCAAGGGCGAGAAAACGCTCGCCGCCGGCGGCCTGCCCGAGGGCACGCTGATCCACGACGACCTGCGCGCTTTCGCGCTCGACTTTCTCGCGAACGTCCCTGCGTAAAGGCGCAGGCGGCACACGCGAACACTAAACCGGCTCGACCGATGCGCTTTCTCCGCTCCCTGCTGCTGTTCATCTATTTCATCGTCTACACGATGCCGTACGCCACGGCGTGCTTTATCGCGTTCCCGTTCATGAACGCGACGCGGCGCTACTGGATGGCCGTGGGCTGGTGCCGCTCGACGCTGTTCGTTGCGCGCTACCTCAATGGCATTCGCTACCGCATCGAGGGCATGGAGAACCTGCCCAACGGGCCGGCCGTGCTGCTCTCGAAGCACCAGTCCGCATGGGAGACGCTGGCGTTCCCCGCGCTCATGCCGCGGCCGATGTGCTACGTGTTCAAGCGCGAGCTGCTGTTCGTGCCGTTCTTCGGCTGGGCGCTGGGCATGCTGAAGATGGTTCACATCAACCGCAAGGAAGGCAAGAACGCGTTCACCTCGGTGATCCGCCAGGGCAAGCAGCGCATGGCCGAAGGCGCATGGGTGATCATGTTCCCCGAAGGCACGCGCATACCGGTGGGCAAGCAGGGCAAGTACAAGACCGGCGGCCCGCGCTTCGCCATTGAAACGGGCGCGCCCGTGGTGCCGATCGCGCACAACGCGGGCCACGTCTGGCCCCGAAACTCGTTCATGAAATATCCGGGTATAGTCACGGTGTCGATCGGCAAGCCGATCGAGACGACCGGACTCACGCCCGACGAAGTGAACACGCGCGTGGAAACGTGGATCGAAACGGAAATGCGGCGGATCGATCCTGAGGCATATCGCGAAACGGATGGCGCAGCGGCGAAAGCGGCACGGATTTGAGGCGCAGCGCGTGCTGGCTCGCGTCGCGCGAAGCGTTGTAGCGCGGATGTGGGCGCTGCTCGCTGCACGGCTGAGCGCGCCGCACGACACGGCGCCAGAAGCCCTGCGCAAACGCCCCGCGAACGGCACACGCCCCCGCCGCGCACGCCCATCCGCACCAGGCCTGACGATGCAGAAGTCCCCCACGCCGCGCCCAAACGCGGCACTCGACAACCGGCAACTCGACTTGCCACTCTTTGCTGAACCGGCGCCTGTTGTGCCGCCTGATGCATCCTCTCCCCTCACACCGCAGCCCGCGACTCCCCTCTCGCCTGAAAAGCCAGGCAAGGCGCCGCTTGCGCCGGATGGCACGCGGCTGCGTACTGTCGTGCTTGGCGCGCGCACGCTGCATTACCGGCTCAAGCGCTCGTCGCGCAAATCGATCGGGTTCGTGATCGACGGTACCGGGCTCAGCATCACGGCGCCCAGGTGGGTCACGATCGCCGACATCGAGACCGCTATCGCCGAGAAGCAGCGGTGGATCTTCGCCAAGCTCGCGGAATGGCAGACGCGCACGGAGCAGCGAGCCTTGCCGCGCGTGGAATGGAGCGACGGGGCTGAACTGCCTTATCTTGGCAGGCCGATTACGGTGAAGCTGGGGGCTTCCTTGCTCGCGTTCGATCAGGAGACGCGTGTGCTTGCGTTGCCGCTGCCGCCGCATGCTGACGCGCAGCAGATCAAGGACCGCGTGACTGGGTGGCTTCAGGGTGAAGCGACGCGGATTTTTGGTGAGCGGCTCGAGGTGTATGCCGACAAGCTTGGGGTCTCGTTCCGGTCTTATGGGCTTTCTTCGGCGGCGACGCGGTGGGGGAGCTGTTCAAGCGAAGGGAGAATTCGCTTGAACTGGCGGCTGATTCATTTTCCGCTCTCCGTCGTGGACTATGTGGTGGCGCATGAACTCGCGCATTTGCGCGAGATGAATCACAGCCCAAGGTTCTGGGAAACCGTTGAATCGATCTTTCCGGAGTTTCGCGAGGCGAGGAAGCAGCTTAAGCAGCATCCGGTGGAGATGTGACCTTTGGCTCGAAACCTCGGTTGCGTTGCCGTATGAACTCACTGGTGAACTACATGATGCGCCGGGCAGCAAGTTGCCTCGCCTTCGTGGCCGGCGCCCTACTCGTCGGCTTGATGATTGCGTTCGCAGGTGCCTGCAACGTAGCTACGAAGCTCGTCAGCTGGAAACGCCAATAGCCGTAGATGCACAGTCACGGAACGCCGAGCATTGGCTTTACCGCATCGAGTGCTGCCTTGTCTTTCCCGGCTGCATCGACCAGCCCAAAGTGCCTCTCCTTGATGTTCTGCGCATTAGCCGTGTCTTGCCATTCATAAATAGAAATCAACGGCGTATTTAACGCATCGAGGTTAGCCAGAAACGAACGATAGGTGGAAACCTGCCCCGATTCGCCGCCCAGCGCACCCGATGACGCGCCCCACTCCGTAACAACGGTTGGAACGCCATATCGCGCTCGGACATAGTCCGATACTGCCCGGATCTCCCGCGCACTCTTTCCATACGCGTGCCACGACACAGCGTCCAGGCAATGCGGTGACGCAGTCTCAACGCTGCGCAACAATATATCGGAACGCGAGCCTGGCATTGGCGGCGTCGCGAAGGCAAATCCAATGACATGAGTCGATTCTCGTACCGTCAACAGGCCTTCACAAACAGCGCGCATATAGACAGGAAACGCCGAATCGAGGTCGCCAGTTGGCCAATACTTCCGCAATTCCGGCTCGTTCCAGATTTCGACGGCCAACACGTCGTGTCCGTATATCCCAACGATGCCTTTGACGACCTGTACCAACTCAGCCGCTGCTGCGCGAAGCTGCTGGACTCGCACCTCCTGATCTGCATCAGGCTGCACTAGCGTAGCGGTCGATCTAACCGTCACGATGACCGCAATGCCAGCCGAATGCGCCGCCGCGAACGCAGTCGCCACCTGCTTTCTGTAGGCGGCGTCCTTCATTGCATTGGCCCAGACACCCAGGCGCACGAAAGCGAATCCAGTCGCCTTGACGCGTGTCGCCGCCTCACGGGTAAAGCGATCGATCTTGATCTGAACACCGACAAGAGGACGATCGGCATCGCTCGCAATCCATTGCCTGGGCGACTGCGCGTGAACGGCAAGCGGAACAACGCAGCAAAGCCCAAACACCAGGCGCCTGACGTTCGCAATAGCGGCCCTCAATTGAGCGGCCTTCTAATAGTCGAGAAGATCATATGGAAAGCTTGCTGAGGCTGGAAGCACGCTTTGTGCTGCATCTCCGGTACAAAATATTCAGACGCAAGGCGCCGAACACAACAACGCTCGTCAAATGTCGCGTGTAGCTTCCCAAATCCGGTTCAAATAGCATTGAAACCGCCATATGCCCAATCACCAGGCAAGTCAGGACCTCAAGGGCGGCCGCGCTATCCGGCTGCGGTTCAGAAATTTTTGAAAAAATCGACGCAACAATGATTCCCATCAGACAGGTCATCGCCAGCTCTTTCGGCCCGGTATGAAACAAGACTGGCAGATGAAGCTTTGCAACGGCATAGACATAGTCAATGCAAAATGCCCCGACCGAATCAGGGGGAAGCAGATTGTAGAATCCCGTTCTCGCACCGAAAGCTGACCCGGCAATAAGATAGTCGACAGCCATATCGCGGGGATGTAAAAGCGCAAAGTACGCCCTATCCGGCAACGCGATCACCCCGATAGTCGTTACCAGCGCAATGAGCAGCTTTCCTCGTAGCGAGGATGCTCTGAACATCCACGCCCCCACGGCAATCGCCAGGATAAGCAGGAAGTACATTCGTACCGTCACCGCGTATCCAACATACAGGAGCACGGCCAGCGATGCGACTTTCCATGCTCCCCAACGTCTCGCAGTCAATACAAGTATCAACGCCATAAAAACGACCAGCGTGTCTTTGCTTGCGACGAACAGGTTGAAAAACACGCATGGGGCAAGCAGAAACATATTGATCGCCAATGCTCCGGTTCGCTTTGAGTAACTCACCATCGTCCAGATCAGGATCGCAGCAACAGTTACGACAAATAGATCCGTACCCGCCGTACCAAGCGATGAATAAAACTTCGCCACAGCATCAAACGACGTATTCTGATACGTGCTTGACCCACCGATCTGTGACTGGATTTTTTCTGAGTCACGAAACACGAACCCAGGCAGGAAGCTGCTCGCCTTGAGATAGAGCAACGCGTAAAGGATGACAATGAAAGCGGCGGTCACGCGTAACACGCCCTTGCTCAGCCTCGGTCCGCCGAGATAAAGCTTACGAAGCATGGCGTTCCTTTATCGTCGTCGCATCACGCCGATAACCTTCGACAGCGTGGCCGACCTGCCATAGCAACAACACAAAGATACCTACACTAGAGAGCAAATGTGCCCACGCAGCCCCCAAAATACCGAAGCGCGTTACCAGCATCCATCCCGCGGCGAAGACCAACAGCATCACGAGCGAAACCAGGACCGCCACCTGCTTGCCCAGGCGTAGCGCGATCGCGCCACCCCAGTAGATGTCAGCGATCGACCGAAACACGAACGACAACAGTAATACACCCAGGATCGCGAATTCATTCGCTCCATCCGCCTGATGGGCGATCCGAAAAATAAACCGCCATGCAAGCAACAACGCGGCCGCGCCGAAGACAGACAGTCCGAGGCTCGCGAATACGGAGCGTCTCAGTTCGGTGCGAAATGCCTCGTATGAGACATCAAGCGCCCGTACCATTCTCGGCCCGGATGTAACGACGACAGTGGCATACGCTATCGTTTGAATTGCGTTGGAGATCGACCAGCAAAATACATAGCTGCCAAGCGCAACTGATGAGACGACCATACCGGCGATGAAGCGCTCCGAGTACTGAAGGCACGAAAGTGCGGTTGTCGCTACGAAGAACGGCGCGCCGCCAATCCACAACGAGCGCATCTTGCCAAGGCGCGCAGGCTCGCCTGCGCTAATCGGCCCCGAAGACTGCCTGCGTGCATCGACCAGGATGCGAATTACGACAGCGACCACCAGTACGTTGGTCACACCCCAAAGCAGAAGAATCAGCTCGACCGAATCAATCACTTTTGTGATCAGACCGGCAATGGCGATCGCCGCCCACGCACCGGATCGCACGAACAGGAGCACCGCTCCAAGGTGTGGTCTGTGCATCGAAAAAATCCACGAATTCGCCTCCAGGCCAGCGTGTTCGGAAAGTGCCACGAGCGTGACGCCCCATACGATCGCGGGGCGAACATGCCAGAACCCGTCTAATATCCCACCGACCTCTAGCAGCGTCATGATTGCTGCGATAGCCGCATAGAATCCACCGAAAACGAACAACAAGCGGTACGCTTCCAACACGGAATCGCGTGAATTTGCCAGGCTTAGTCGGCGATTGATTTCCGTACTGAACCCTAAACCCAGCAATTTCGATGCAACAACAGAAACCGCAAGCGCAAGTCCGTAGTCCCCTACGGCCGCTAATCCGAGCGCTCTCGCAATTACGACAGTCAGTGCGAACTTGAGTGAGAGTGCGGCGATTCGCAGACCCAGACGGCTAATCAGATGCATGATCGCCCTGTGTCAACCGCGGTTCTCAAACCTAGAACGATTTTGTCTCGGCCAGCGCGAATCCGATTGAGGCCCGTTGATGCGCATTCCCAAAAGTTCCGAATCGCGTTCGGCGCGAAGATCGTCTCGGCAACCATCGTCGCGTCGAAGTCGGCCGCATTCGCAACCCAGTCATTGACACCGAGATCTGCATAGGCTCCAAAGCCTTTGCGTTCATAGCTCAGGTGATAAGCGGCAACGCCATGCAAGATCGACTCAAGTGCACCATGCAGTCGAACTGAAACAACGATATCCGGCGTGTCTCGATACAGCAATTGCTTAAGCGATACAAGATCCCCGTCGATGCCGATGCTCCGATAGTAAGCGACGTCGTCATTCCCCCTCCCGGTGCTCTGAACGGCGACACTCACGCGGCAGGTCGCGCCGACCAGTTTGAGCAAAGAACGTGTCGAAGCTTCGTACCGTTCCCGCTGCTGCACGTTCCAGCTCGGCGCGCGGCGTAGCACAAACGCGACGTGCTTGACTTCAGGCTTCGCGGCATGCCCACGATCCAATATATCCTTGCCACGGCGCTCATATTCAAGCACCGCCAGGTCGGGCGCGCGCAACGTGTTGGCGTTGCCGGCAAGCAGCCCGAACGATCGGTCGTCGCGCACGAATACAGCTGAAAACTTGCCGAGCATCCCGGTCAGATGGCTGCGCAGCGGCACGCTCGGCGTCGCTGGCCCGATGCTTTGCGGTAGATACACAGTTGGCTTCCCCGAAAGCACGGCGGCTCGCATCTGGAGCAAGTGCCCTGCTTCGAGCTTTAAGACTTCCCAGCAATTGCGGGCCCGTAGATACCCGCCGCCAACCCCTGCGATCAGGTCAACCGTATCGAGGATTTCCATCGGTCTTCGCGTGCGCCCGTTAAGATCCAGCGGTAACCCAAACCCCGCCGCTCCGGCCAGGCGCTTGATACCGCTGTCGGCTAGCACCGGCGCCGGATAGACATCGGCGTACTGAGGAAATGAGCCCGGATCGGCCGCGACAATCGAGACTTTTGTCGACTCGCCAAGCGCCTCCTTGAGTAACGCGACAGAAAGATCGACGAGCAAGCCATCCCCCGAATTCCTCGAGCTGTAAGCGTGGAGCAACGCGACATGAGATGAACGAGGCATTACGTTGGCTCCTTTAATAGATCGTCATAGAGCTTCACAGTACGGTCGACCATTCTGGAAACCGAGAATCGTTCCACCGCGCGCCGACAGTTCCCTCGCATGTATGCTCGCATCGCCGCATCGAGCACCATCGCCTCGATTGCCTCACAAAAGAGCGAGATGTCGTCTTCATTGGGAACCACAAAACCAACTCGCTCAGCCTCAATCAACTCCGCCGCGCCCGACACCATCGTTGCGACAAGGGGAACACGGGCCGCGACCGCCTCCAGCAACACGTACGGAAATCCTTCGTAGCGGCTTGGGAGCACAAGCAGATCAAACGCCGAAAAATAGCGCCGCGCGTCAGCAATTCGTCCTGCTACGTGCAAGTTCGCAGGAATAGACTGCGCTTCGGTCCCGGCTGCAGCAGCAAAATCGCCTGGACCAATCGCAACAAACATGATCTTTCCAGGATTGCGTTGATCCAGTGTTCGTGCAACCTTCACCAGGCGATCAACGCCTTTCTGAAAATCAAATCGCCCCACAAACCCAATCACGAACGCGTCTTGCGGCACTCCGATGGCAGCGCGTGCCTCTTTGGCGGGCATCAAGTCAGATACAGGAACGCCGTTGAAGATGGTCGTTACGCGTTCTGCTGGAATGCGCAAAGTCTTTTGAAGATGGAATGCCTCGTCTTCGGATACCGCGATAATGCGGTCGCTGCGTAATCGCCCAAGCAGTCTTTCGATAAGGCCATAGAAGCAACGCTGTGCCTTTTCCAGGTAAGGATTGAGCGTGTAGATCGCGTGGGGCGTATATACCTGCTTCCATCTGCCGAAACACAGACGAGCGAGCGCTCCCGCTTTTGAACTGTGACTGTGCACGACGTCCGGATTGATTCGGCTCAGACACTTGAACAACTGCGCAAAGGCGAACAAATCCGATACACCGATCGAACGCTCCATCTTGATCCTGTAGGCGCCATCACAGAGCGATAGCACCTCGTCATTGAGGATAAGACCGTCGAACCGCGCGCCAGCGGGCGCGATCAGGTGGATCTGGAACCCACCGCGCTCGCGCAACCCGCGAATCAAATCGGCGATGTGTACGGCTACACCGCCTCCCGCGGCCTCAACTACAATTGCAATGCATATGACACGCTTTCGTTCTGGCGTCAGCAAAGCCCCGTGAACTCGCGTTGGCGATCCGGTCTTGTGCGCCACCACGTCTGAAACATCAATCGATTCCGCTGACATTACGCGCTCCGGCGGAGACGATCGATCAGTCGAATGAACAGCGACTTGCTCACCTTCGATTCGGAATCTGCATAGCCATAGTTGACATAGCGATAGCTGCCACTCCTGCTACCGTAGGAAAGCCGTGCGTTGCGCAAGCTAATGTCGTTGAGCAGAACACCGGTTACGCGGGCGCCACCATGCGCCACCTGTCTTGCGCATTCCGCCAGATCCGCTACGCGCGTGCGGCCAGCGCGCGCGACGAGCAGGACATTTGCGCAGTGCCTGGCGAGCACGGCTGCATCCGTGACGGCTAGAATGGGAGCAGAATCAATCACCACGACGTCATACGCCAGTGAACATTCATCAAGTATTTCTTTTAGCCGCTCGTGCGCCAGCAATTCCGAAGCATCCGGCGCTGCCCGACCGGTCGAAAGAAAGTCGAGGTTAGGCATGACGGCGCGCCTGACCACGTCACTCCATGGCGCTTCACCCGCGATCGCGTCGGAAAACCCGCGGTCACGCTGTGCGCCGAAATACTTGTACAAATATCCACGGCGAAGGTCGCCATCGATCAACAGCACGCGCTTTCCGCTTTTCGCCAGCAGAGCGCTGAAGTTGGCGGAGATGAACGACTTGCCGACGCCAGGTGCGGGCCCCGTAAAAAGGACGATGTTGTTCGCAGAATTGAAGAGCACGAACTGAAGCGCGGTGCGCAAGCTGCGCAAGCTCTCCATTGCCGGATCATCTGGATGCGTCTGGGTAAGCAGAGGCAGCCGGTCCACGTGTGTCACTTGATCCACCGAATGCTGTTCCTGCTCGTCCGATTTCGGAACGGTCGCGTACACGCTCAAGTTTGTATGTGACTCGATCTCCTCCGCGCTGGCGATACCCGAAAAGAGAAAGTTGTGCGCGAATGCGTAACCTACGCCCGCGAGCAGCCCGAGAAGCGCACCGATCGCCACCGTAATGGATCGATTCGGAAACGCGATATCTTCTGGAACAACGGGTGTGTCGACTACGCGGACACTTCCCGTCTTACCGGCCTTGACCAATTCCAGTTGCTGAACATTGCTCAGTAGTGCGGTGTACAGTTCAGTGTCTATCTTCACCTCGAGCATCAGACGGGCAACCTCTTGCTGCTCGAGAGGCATACGCTTGATTTGTTGATCAAAGACACGTTGCTGCGCGCTCAATGTGCCGATTTGTGCATCGAGTGCTCGGACGTCCGGATGGGCGCTGGTGAGGCGCGTTGCGAGTTCATCCCGTTTTTGCTTCAACGCGAGCATGCGCGTGGTGGTGTCAGCGGACTGTTGCAGCGCGAGCTTCGTTTCCTCGCTTAAATCGAGCGAGCCCTGCTTTTCCCGTAATCTCGTGTACCGCGCTTCTGCTTCTTCGAGCCGCTCACGGAGAACCGGAATTTGCGTTTCAAGAAATGCCAGGGACTGGGCGGCGTCTGACGCCTTGCGGTCGATGTTCTGCTTGACGTAATAGCGGCCGATTGCGTTTAGTTGATCTCGCACTGCGACCGGGTCACGCCCTTTGATCGTTGCAACCAATATCCCCGAAGACTTTATCTGTTCTTCGATCTTGATTGCGGATTGCATATCCGTGATAGCGGTAAGCCGGGAATTGCGCGTGAGCTTGAATGCAGTCCCCGGCGATGCGTTGAACGACTTCACGAGAAATCTCATCGGACCGTACGGAGTCGATATGGATAGTGTTTGTCCGACCTTGCCGGTCACGGCGGAGTCGAGATCCCATCCCGCGAGGCGATAGTTGCCACCAGGCAGAACGGTAAGCGTGAACGAATCGCCTTCGAAACGCCTGGGTACTTCAAACTCAAGGACTTCGGCGCTCTCTGTACCCCACGCCCATCCCCCAAGTCCGAAAATACCCGGTCGCACCGGCCCGTCGTTCATCCGCGATATCAGATTACCCACGATCGGGAAACGACTTGGACGAGCGACGATATAGAGCCGCAATTCATCAACGACGTTCGTGACGACAAGCCGGGAAGCCATGATCTGCTGCTCGGCGGATGCAGGGGAGTTAATATCGAATAGCGACGACATTCCCCCAAAGAGACTCTGCGCGGCAGCCCCAGAGCTATCCTCCACCTGGACGGAGATATCGGCTTGGTAGCTAGGCGGATAGAGAAATGCAAATGCCGTCGCGAGCAATACGCACGCAATGACTGCCTTTACGAGGACCCGTCGATACTCAACTAGTACGTCAAGAACCCCCACCAAATCGAGTTCGCCTTCGCCTGACAATTCATTCCCCTGCAGATTCTTTGAATTCATTCTGATTCAGCAAGACTGTCCACTTCTCGTAAGTCAACGCCCCCTCATCGCCTCGACCCGACGTGCCCACATTGAAACGCCTTCGTCGATGTGCTTCAGAGACTCCATGAATGCATCTCGACCACGCCGATAGGGATCAGGAACGTCGAAGCCGTCGAGAGTTGCCGATTCGTCTTGCATCACGTCACCGAGGCGGAATACCCGTCCATGCAGCGATGGAATTCGTCGTTCTATAAAGCGCTTCTGTTCGGCATCCATAGCAAGTATGAGATCCGACTTCGTTGCCAACCAGCTCTCAAGCTGCGTCGCACGATGACCGCGAATGTCCACCCCGCGCGCTGCCATAAGTTCTACAGCAACCGGATCCGCTCGATGACCTACGAGAGCCTTTGTTCCGGCAGAGCGGACCAGGACGGGCGCGATCTCACGCGCTAGCAGGGCAGCCGCCATCGGACTACGGCAGATGTTGCCTTCGCACACAACCAGAACGCTGTCGATCACTTCGCCACCATGCCTGCTGTCATACCTGCATTGATTGCGGGCAGAAGCAACGTGAGGACACGGTTGAAGCGCACCAGGCCGTTGCCGTCAACGTACACGACGTCTTTGGGCTTCAGGTCGAACTCCTTGGCAACGAGCATCGCCACGGGCGAACGGCCATCCAGATGGAAAACCTCCGGTTTGCCATCTAGCGCACCGCGTATCACAAACATCTGTGCGGCGTCCGCCGTCGAAGCATTGACACTACCGGCCTGCGCGAGCGCATCGGCTAACGTGATACGCCCGGTGCGGCGCGGAATCGCGGAGATGGGCTTGTTGACTTCGCCCATCACGTAGACGTCGTTTTCGTCGCGCGCAACCGCACGCAGCATGTCGCCTGGCTTGAGGTAAAGCCTGGCAGGGCTAAGACCGCTCGCCACCATTTGCGTCAGATTGAGTCGATGCGATTGGCCACCGCGCACGAGTACAAGGTGACTCTGATCCGCCGTATCGGCAAACCCGCCCGCCCGCGAAATCGCCTCGTAGAGCGACATAGGCACGTCGTTGACGGCCACAATGCCGGGGTTGCGCAGCTCGCCGTCCACGTAGATTTCGTGGGCACGATAAGAAGCCATGCGTACCGTCACTTGAGGTTTGATGAAATAGCGCGTGAGCGCCGAAGTCAAACGACGTTGAACCTCTTCTGTGCGTAGTCCAGCGACGTGCAGTGTGCCCGCATACGGAAAAGTCAGATCGCCGGCTTGATCGACGACGAAGCCTGCATACGGGTCGCCCGGTCTCGTCGATGCCTGTGACTGGGCACCGCCGATTGCCGCAGCGAATTCGGGATGGTCCCATACGACGATTTGCAGTACATCGCCAGCGCCGATTACGTATGGCTGCGGGACCGTCGAAAGGAGGTCGACTTGACTTTGCTGCTGCTTGAGACGTTCCGCCCGATATCGCTTTACGAGTGCGAGGTCGAGTTCGGTGATAGAAATCTCCGGCGTAGCAGCAGTTACGTTCACGACCTGATTTGTCGTTTGGCCTGCTGACTCAGCACCCGCTGGCGCCGCTGGGTCTGCACTAGCGCCAGTCTGGTCAGACGATGTCGATTCGGGCTTGCCTGGCGAGATCGTCATACGCATACCTGGCGCAACCGCACACGCGCCAAGCGTGACGCAAAGTACGAATGCCATGCCTGCGCGAACGTATCGAAAGGAGAAACCGGTCCATGATTTTCGATCGGAATACGTTCTTTTTGATGAGTTCAGCACTTCTATTTCCCGACCAGTCACTATGCGTTGCGATTGAACAATCCCTTCACGATCGTCGCAAACACAATGCGCATATCGAATCCGAAGGTCCAGTTACTGAGGTAGTAAAGATCATGAGCAACACGTGCCTGCATTTTTTCGATTCGGTCTGTTTCGCCTCGAAGGCCGTTTATCTGCGCCCAGCCTGTAATGCCCGGCTTGATGCGATAGCGATGAATGTAGCCATCCACGATGTCCCGATAGAGTGCGTCATGCTCGATGGCGTGCGGACGAGGACCGACGACGGACATTTCACCTCGAAGAACGTTGAGGAACTGTGGAAGCTCATCGAGACTTGTACGTCGCAGGAACGCGCCTACACGCGTCACACGTGGGTCGTTGCGCGTCGCCTGCTTCACGACGCCATTGGTTTCAGCGTGCACGCGCATGCTGCGGAACTTATAGATGTTGAAGACTTTGCCGTTTGCCCCACTGCGGCGCTGCGTAAACAACACCGGCCCCGGCGAAGAGAGTTTCACGGCGAGCGCAACGATCAAGAAGATCGGAGAAAGCGCGACTAGCGCCAGCAATGCAAACACGCGATCGAAAATATCCTTCGACACGAGAGCGCCAGACGAAAACGGTGATCCCACGAGGTTGATCGCAAACGTGCCGTCGAGGTTGACCAATTCACCTTCGAAAAGCGCCAGGCCAGTGACATCGGGAACGAACCGGATGTTCACGAGGTCGTTGCGAAACAGGTTGATGAATTCGCGCATCGTGTTCGCTTCCGAGAGCGGCAACGCGAGCCAGACTTCCGCGACGCGATAACGCCGCACGTATTCTGCAAACCGTTCCCGGTCGCGAAACGCCGGTACGACGTCGGGCGCCATGGCAGTCCCGGTGCCGGTGTCGAAGATGGTCGACACGCTGTAAATCGAATATGGCGTTGTTTCGACCTTACGCAGCAAGTGGTCGCAATACGCCCCGCTGCCGACGATCGCAACCGCGAGCGTATGTGCGCCCTGCTCCTCCCGGCGCAGACAAAGGCTGCGTTCGATGATCCGGCAGATCACGAGGCCCAGACCGGAGAGGTACATCCACCGCATGAACCAGTCACCCGCCGGTCGATACGGGTCGAGCAATGTGGTCGCGATCAGCAATGCGACGGCGAAAGCGAGCACCAAGGCGACTACAGGCGCGCAAACGCAGCGCCAGAAGATGTGGCTGCGAACGGCCCGATACAGGCCGAAGAGCGGAAAGAGGAAGACCGACGCCAATAGTGCGAACGCGACAAGCGCGTTGTCGTAGCCGGGCTGAGCCGCTGTTGCCTCCAGCCGCAGCGCAATGAACGCGCACGCTGCGATCACAGCAAAGTCCACCAAACGCATCAGTGCGCCAAAGCGGCGTCTCGATGTGGTGCGATTGCCTTGAGCGGGCAAGTGCATTGGGATATCCACGAATGAATTGATTGCCGCGTCTCTGCAGACGGGGTTCATCAACGCTGGCGCACTCGACTCGTCGTCAGTGACTGCAGGTTGATTCGTGAAATGTCCAGCGATGCCATGAATCCACTAAGGATAAGAAACGAAATACGCGGAAACTGGTTGCTTGCCTGCACGCTGCACTCCCTCGCTCGACGAATTCGATTACGCTCGCGCGGATACGCACAACCTGCGCGTGCCAGCCCGAAGGTGGCTATCCCGCGCGTGGGAGCGCCTTGCCGAATCCGTTTCGTGTTTAATGACAGGGGAGAGAGTTTCTTCCACCGATACTTCTACGTATATAGGAAGAGTCTGAAATGGCGTCGCAGGAGATCGCACCCAGGCAGTCCCGGCAATCCAAAATCCACCGAAACAAACGCCTGGCAATGGCATACGAAATCGATCACCAATAATGATGAGGCGCGTAATCGACAAATAGCCGCACTCACATCTCAAACGAGATAGAGATAACGGAATATTTAAATTCTCACAAATCGCCCAATATTTTCTTTTTAATTCCGGACGATTGCCAATTCGACTTAATGCTCAATGAGCCTCAAGCGACGGCATCGGGCAATCCCGACACCGCCACGAGAAAGACTTTACTTCTTCCGCTGAATAAACTCGATCTTGTACCCGTCCGGATCGGTCACGAACGCGATCACCGTGGTCCCATGCTTCATCGGGCCGGCTTCGCGCACCACCGTTCCACCCTGCTCCTTGATCTTCGCGCAGGCAGCATAGGCATCGGCCACCTCGACCGCCAGATGGCCGAAGCCAGTCCCAAGATCGTACGAAGCCGTATCCCAGTTATGCGTCAGTTCGATCACGGTGCCGTCGCGCTCGTCCGTGTACCCGACGAAGGCCAGCGTGAACTTGCCATCGGGGTAGTCTTCGCGGCGCAGCAGTTTCATGCCGAGCAGTTCGGTATAGAACTTGATCGAGCGATCGAGGTCGCCGACCCGGATCATTGTGTGCAGCAGGCGCATGGTGTACTCCGTTTTGCCGTCGTCAAAAAACGGACTGTACCAAAAACGCGCCGGCCCTGCCGGCGCCGGCAAGATACGCCGATTTGCTCTAGCATGGACGCCATCCCGAAATTGCCGCGGCAATTTCGCCAGCCAGGCGTAAGCAATGTGCGTAAGCAAAGCGCGCAAGCAATGAACGCAAGAACCGAGGAGTAGACATGCGAATTCTGGTAGTCGGTGCGGGTGCGACGGGCGGCTATTTCGGCGGCCGGCTCGCCGCTGCGGGGCGTGACGTGACGTTTCTGGTACGCGAGGCGCGCGCCGCGCAACTGCGCGAAGCGGGCCTTGTGATTCGCAGTCCGGCGGGCGATCTCACGCTGCGCGACGTCAAGACCGTCACGCGCGAAGCCCTCGACTCGCAAGGCGGCCAGCCGTTCGATCTCGTGCTGCTGAGCTGCAAGGCCTACGACCTCGACAATGCCATCGATTCGTTCGCCGCAGCCGTCGGCCCGAACACGTTGATCCTGCCGCTGCTCAACGGCATGCGTCATCTCGAAGTCCTGCAGGCGCGCTTCGGCACGCAGGCGGTGCTGGGCGGCGTCTGCCTGATCGCGTCGACGCTCAACGACAAGCGCGAGATCGTGCATCTGAACGACGTGCAGGCCATCACGTTCGGCGAACTCGGCGGCGGCGTCTCGCCGCGTGTGCAAGCCGCGGCGGATCAGTTCGGCAATGCCGGTTTCCACGTGAAGGCGAGCGATCACATCCTTCAGGAGATGTGGGAGAAGTGGGTGTTCCTCGCGTCGCTCGCGGGCAGCACGTGTCTTTTCCGCGCGCCCATTGGCGCGATTCTCGCCACGGCCGACGGCGCCGCGATCATCGAGCGCCTGTTCGCCGAATGCCGCGCGATCGCAGCTGGGCACGGCCACGCCGTGCGCGACAGCTTCCTCGAGCGTTCGCGCGCGATGCTGTTCGCCAAGGGTTCGTCGCTCACCGCCTCGATGCTGCGCGACGTGCAGAACGGTTCGCGCATCGAGGCCGATCACGTGCTCGGCGACCTGATCCAGCGCGGCGGCGCGGCACAGCACGCGTCGAGCGAGCTTTCGGTGCTGCGCATCGTCTACAGCCAGCTCAAGGCCTACGAGGCCCAGCGCGCCGAGGCGGCCTGAGCGACGGCTAGCGCACCGGCGAGGCGGCGCACCACGCGCACATCAAGCGCCGCAAGCCCCTTCCAGCGCCTGCGCGAGACTCACGTATTCCTCAACGGGCACTTCCTCGGCACGGCGCGCCAGATCGAAGCCTAGCGCGTCGAAATCGAGGCGCTCGCGGTAATCGCTGAGCGTATTGCGCAGCATCTTGCGGCGCTGCGAGAAGGCCGCCGTCACGAGTTCGCCAAGCACGGCGTCGTTGACCTTCGGCAGTTCGTGCGGCGCGTAAGGAATCATGCGCACGATCGCGGAATCCACCTTGGGCGGCGGCTGGAACGACTCGGGCGGCACGTCGATCAGCTTGTCGATCACGTAGCGGTACTGGAGCATCACCGTGAGACGGCCGAACGCCTTGCTACCGGGCTCCGCCACCATGCGCTCGACCACTTCGTTCTGCAGCATGAAGTGCTGGTCGATCACGCGCCCGGCGAACGCGGTGAGGTGAAACAGCAGCGGGCTCGAAATGTTGTACGGCAGGTTGCCGACAATGCGCAGCGAGGGCTTCTCGCCCGGCGCCGCGAGCGTGCCGAAGTCGAACGCAAGCGCGTCGCCCGCATGGAGTTCGAGCAGCGGGCCGAACTTCTTCGTGAGGCGCGTGATCAGGTCGCGGTCCAGCTCGACCGCGTGCAGCGGCGATTCGGGCGTGGCGAGCCGTTCGATGAGCGGCTCGGTGAGCGCGCCGAGACCCGGCCCGATCTCGACCATGCGCTCGCCGCGCTGCGGCCGGATGACGTCGACGATCGAATCGATCACGCCTGTGTCGACAAGAAAGTTCTGGCCGAAGCGCTTGCGCGCGAAGTGGCCCTGGTGCTGTCTGCTGCTGTTGGACATCTTCTCTGGAATCAATCAGATGGCGCGCCGGTGGCGCGCCATCGAAACGGCGGTGTCGAGGGCGGCGATCAGGCTGCCGGCGTCCGCGCGGCCAGTGCCGGCGAGGTCGAGCGCGGTGCCATGATCGACCGAGGTGCGCACGATCGGCAAGCCGAGCGTGACGTTGATGCCTTCGCCGAACGTCGCGTATTTCAGGACCGGCAGGCCCTGGTCGTGGAACATCGCCAGCACACAGTCCGCGTCCTTCAGGTAGCGCGGCTGGAACAGCGTGTCGGCGGGGTACGGGCCGCGCGCGTCGATGCCTTGCGCGGCGGCGGCGGCCAGCGCCGGCGAGATCGTATCGATTTCCTCGCGCCCCAGGTAGCCATTCTCGCCCGCATGCGGGTTGAGGCCGGTCACCAGGATGCGCGGCAGCGGCACGCCGAAATGGTGACGCAGGTCATGATCGATGATGCCGAGGGTTTCAACGAGCCCCTCGACGGTGAGCGCCGCCGACACGTCCTTGAGCGGCAAATGCGTCGTGGCGAGCGCCACGCGCAACGGACGCGCGCCGGTGCCCGCCAGCATCATGACCACGCGCGGCGTGTGCGTACGTTCGGCGAGGTATTCGGTGTGGCCGGTGAACGGCACGCCGGCGTCGTTGATGGTGCTCTTTTGCAGCGGAGCGGTGACGATCGCGTCGAATTCGCCGGCCAGTGCGCCGTCGATGGCGCGGTCGAGCAGCGCCAGCACATAGCGGCCGTTCGCGGCGTCGAGTTTGCCGGGCTTGGCAGGCGTGGCCAGCGCCACATGCTCGACCTGCACAGGCTGGTTCGCCAGCACGGCGGACCAATCGACGCTCGCGGCCTGCGCGCGCGTTTCGAGCAGCGCGCTGTCTCCGAGGACGACGAACTGCGCGTCGGGCCAGTGCGCCGAGGCGCCCGCCAGCGCGGCGGCGGTCAGCTCGGGACCGACGCCGGCCGGCTCACCCGTGGTGATGGCGATGCGGATCGGCCCCGCCCTCCGCGGAGCCGGCGACGACGATGCGGAGGCGTTCATGGCTCGATCCCTGAGTGACTGCGCTTAGTTGTGCGGCGGCGTCATGCCCGCGATCTTGTAATCGACGTAGGCGCTGTCGCGCAGCTGGCGCAGCCAGTCGGCGTAGGCTCGCTCGGCCTTGCGCTGGCCGATGGCCTGGCGCGCGAGTTCCATTTGCTGCGCGATCGAGCCTTCGGCGTCGCGGCGGCCCAGCACCTGGATCAGGTGGTAGCCGTACTCGGTGCGTACCGGCTCGCTCAGCTGGCCGTCCTGCAGCGTATTCATGGCGCGCTCGAATTCAGGCACGGTTTCACCCGGGCTGATCCAGCCGAGGTCGCCGCCCTGCGAGGCCGAGCCGTCCTGCGAGTAGGTGCGCGCGAACTTGGCGAAGTCGCCGCCCGCCCCGATTTCCTGGCGGATTTCGAGCAGCTTCTGGCGCGCCTGGGGCTCGGACATGCCGTCGCCCACACGCAGCAGGATGTGGCGCACGTGCGTTTGCACGAGCTTGGGCGCGTCGGCGGCCGTACCCTGGCCCTGGCGGCGCTCGACGAGGCGCACGATCTCGAAGCCGTCGTTGGTGCGGATCACCGACGGGTTCACCTCGCCCGGACGCATCGTGGAAGCGGCGGTCACGAATTCGGGCGGCAGCTTCGACTGCGGCAGGAAACCCATGTCGCCGCCCTTGCCCGCGTCGCTCGCCTGCGAGTTCGACTTCGCGAGGCTCTCGAACTTGCTACCCGACTGGGCTTCCTTGAGCAGCGCATTGGCCTTCGCCTGCGCGGCTTCGATGTCGGTTTCCGAGGCGTTCAGCGGCGCCTTGATGAAGATGTGCTGGAAGTGCAGGTCGCTCGACTGGCCCGCGTTCGGTCCGCGCTGGCTTGCGATGTAGTTCGCGACTTCGGCGTCGGTCACCGTGACCTTGCTGTCCACTTCCTTCTCGCGCAGCTTCGAGAGCGTGAGCTCCGTGCGTGCGTCGCGCGTGAACGTGGTCCAGGGCACCCCGGCCGCCTCGATGCGCGCGCGATAGGTGGCGAGATCCATGCCGTTGGCCTGGGCGAGGCGCTCGAGCGTGCGCTGCACGCCGGCGTCGTCGACGGTGATGCCGTCTTCCTTGGCCTTCTGGAGCTGAATGCGCTCGAGCACCATCTGGTTGAGCACCTGCGCGCGCAACTGCTCCTCGGGCGGAACCGGCGCGTTTTGCTGCTGCAGCCGATGAGCAATCATTTCGGCGCGGCTGTCGAGCTCGCGCTGCGTGATCACGCCGTCATTGACGACTGCGGCGATCGTGTCGACCGTCTGGCCGTTGCCAGCCGGGAGACCTTGAGCTTGCGCCGGCGCGGCCGGCAACACGCCTGCGACGGCGAAGAGACTCGCAGCGTACGCTGCCAGGCGAAGCTTTTTCATGATTCCCACAGATACTCCAATGTTGGCGGGCACGCTTCGCCCGTCTCTATGCAACCGACACCGCGTTGCCCCGAGGCGCCTCGCGCAAGCAAGGCGCTCCGGATCACGCGTTATTGATAATCAGTGAAGCGCGAATCCGGCGGCGACTGAGCCGGCAGCTGCGTGTACCCCGGCACTGCGGTCCTGAACGCCGCCACCAGCCCGTTGTCGACGTTCGACAGTCCCTTGAGCGTAAGCTGCGCGAGAAACCGCGTTGACGAATTCGGCGTGCCCGACGTATTGAGCCCGTTCGCGTAACGCTGCAGGCCGACCCCGAGCACCCAGCAATCGGCGTCGTACTGCATGCCGACCAGGCCGTCGACGATCCGATGGCCGTTCAGATCGTAGTTGAAGCGGCCCACGGCGTACACCCGGTGCGAGAACGGCCATTGAGCCGAGATCAGAACCTGATTGATCGGCTGGAAGTCGAGCGTGGTGTTCGCGCGCGTGTAGCGGTAGGCCACGTTCAGCACGCGGCTCGTTCCCGGGCTGTACCCGAAACCGATGCTCGCCTTGGTGAGCTGGTTGCTGTCGGCATTATATTGGAACGCCGTTTCCGAAGCGAAACCGGCCCCGATTTTCAGCGCGGCGCCCGCAATCAGGTCCGAATGCGTCGCCTGGCTCGTGCTCTCGCCCGAGTTGAGCGTGACGCGCTGATCCTGGAAGTAGTACTGCTGCGCGATCACGAAGCGCGCGCGCTCGTCGCCCGAAGCCGGGTCGATGAAGCGCGTGGTGAGCGCGGCCGTCAGGCGGTTCGCGTCGGCAATGCGGTCGTTACCGACGAAGGTGTTCGGCGTGAAGATTTCCGCGAGGCCGAAGTCCGACTCGGCGGTATCGAAAAGGGGCGCGAACTGCTGGTTGCGGTACGGCGTGTACACGTAGTACAGGCGCGGTTCCAGCGTCTGGATGTAATCCTGACCGAACAGGTGCACCGAGCGGTCGAACACGAGGCCCGTGTCGAAGCTGAAGGTCGGGATCGATTCGGTGAAGCTCTTCGGCGTGCCGACCGGCGAGCCGAAGGTCGTGCCCGCCGGGCCGATGTTGCTCAGGTTGTACGACGCGAAGTGCCACTGAACCTTCGGCGTGACGAAGTAACCCGGCCCCATCAGGGAGTACGACAGGTACGGGTTGAAGACGACGCGGTCGCCTTCGGTCGCATTGTCTTCCGTAATGCGGAAGCGCGAATAGTCGGCTTCCATGCCGTAGTCGAAGCCGCCGACGTTGTACTTCGCGTACTTAACGTTCAACTGCGGCTCGCGGCCATAGGGCGGCGTCGACGACTCGACCGTCTGCCAGTGCTGGTAGCGGCCCAGCACGGACCACGGCCCGTTGTTGTACGTGAGGCCGGCTTCCTGCTGGTACAGCGTCTGCGTGCCGTTCAGGAACTGGTTGGCCGGCGACGACAGGTCCGACGGATAGGTGTTGTCCGAGACCTTGTTGTAGTAGACGTAGCCGCCGAACCCGTTGCCGAAGTTCTGGTTGTGCTGGATGAACAGCGCGTAGCGGTTCGTCTTCGTGATCGCGTCGTCCGGCAGGAAGGTCCCGGTGATCGAGCCCGAGTAATTCGTCGAGAGATACCGGTAGTTGCCCTGCAGGAACACGCCGCGCTTCGAGATGATCTCGGGCGTGAACGTGAAGTCGCGGTTCGGCGCGATGTTGAAGTAATACGGCAGCGAGATTTCGTAGCCGTTCGTCGAGCTGACCGAGAACGTCGGCGGCAGCAGGCCGCTGCGACGGTCACCCGACAGCGGGAACGACAGCCACGGGCTCGCAAAGATCGGCACGTCCTGGAAGAACAGCACGGCGTTGTGCGCGACGCCTTCGTCGCTGCCGGTGTCGAAATCGAACTCGCTGCCCTTGATGTACCACGCCGGATTGGTCGAGCAGTGGCACGCCGTGTAGGTGCCGGTCGTGAGCACCGAGCGCTCGCTGTCCAGCAGGTCGGCGCGCGCGGCGCTGCCCGAGCCGCCCGTGAGCGTGAAATGGTACTTCGGCGCGGGCATGAAGCCCTCGTTCGCCTCGACCTTCAAATGCGCCTCGGGCCCCGAGAACGTCGTGCCGTTCTGCACGACCGTGACATTGCCGTAGGCATTGGCCATGTCGGTGTCCTGGTCGTAGTGCAGGGCGTCGCCCTTCACCACGTTCGAACCCTGGCGCAGCTCCGAGGCCCCTCTGACGGCGAGGTCGGTGTCCACCGTGCCGGTCGTCGAATCGCCGAGCACGAACGTCGCCGGGTGCTGGCCCGACGCATTGGGGTGATCTTCGAGTTGCGGTGCGATCCGCAGGCTCCACGGGCCGTCCAGCTGCTCGGGCTGCGCGGCCGCGCCCGAGAGCTGGGCGTGCGCGAGCGCGGGCACCAGACCCGGTACGGCCAGGAGTGCCGCGATGAGCCGCCGCTTGCCCGGCACGCCGTCGTCACTAAGGGAGATCGTCTGGAAAAGCTGTCTGGGCGGCATGTATGGTTTTGGCGAATCGGCCCGGCCGCCTGCCCTCTCCATGATGGTGGCCCGCCTGGGCACCCGCCTCCCGATGAACCGGATCGAGGCCGGGCTGCAAACAATTAATTACAATTCACCGTCCCCCTGGAGCGACGATGAATGCGGCGAGCGAACCGTCATGCGGGCTTTGGCGCGAGTCGCGTCAAAAAAGTCGTGGGGTATTATATGGCAAGACGTTGATCCACTGATTTTGCCTCTGGCTTTCATGACCTTTTCCGCCGCGCATTCTCCCGCCGCTTCCTCTGGCGCCTCTCCGACCGACAATCGCCGCGACCTGCTCGCCGCCTGGCTCGGCAGCCACGCCCAGCAGTACGCCCTCGACCTCGCAACGCTCGCCCCGGCCTCGGCCGACGCGAGCTTTCGGCGCTATTTCCGCCTCGCGAGCGCAGGCGCGCACGGCGCGACGCTGATCGCCGTCGACGCCCCGCCGCCCGAAAAAAGCCGCGAATTCGCCCAGATCGCGCAGTGGCTCGAGGCGGCCGGCGTCCACGTGCCGCGCGTGCTCGAAGCCGATTTCGACGCGGGCTTCATGCTCGTGACCGATCTCGGCACCGCGCCCTACCTGAAAGCGCTGCAGGAAGCCGGCCCCGGTGCGCGCTCGCGCGAGCTGATGCGCGACGCCATCGACGCGCTGATCCGCTGGCAGCTCAGCTCGCGGCCGGGCGTGCTGCCGGAGTTCGACGAAGCCTTCATGCGCCGCGAGATGGAGCTGATGCCCGAGTGGTATCTGGAGCGCCATCTGGGCCGCAAGGTCGACGAAGCCACGCGCGGCGTGCTCGATCGCACCTTCGCCCTGCTCGTGGCGAGCGCCAGCGCGCAGCCGCAAAGCTTCATGCTGCGCGATTTCATGCCCCGCAACCTGATGATCGCCACGCCCAACCCCGGCGTGCTCGACTTCCAGGACGCCGTGTACGGCCCGATCACCTACGACGTCGTCTCGCTGCTGCGCGACGCGTTCCTGAGCTGGGACGAGGAGTTCGAGCTCGACTGCTTCGCGCACTACTGGGAGCGCGCCAAGAAGGCGGGACTGCCCGTCGATGCCGATTTCGGCGAGTTCTACCGCCAGCTCGAGTGGATGGGCCTGCAGCGCCACATCAAGGTGCTCGGCCTGTTCTGCCGCATCAACTATCGCGACGCCAAACCGCATTACATGGCCGACCTGCCGCGCTTTCTCGCCTACGCGAGCAAGGTCACGCACCGCTACCGCCCGCTCGCGCCGTTCGCACGGCTCATCGACGAGCTGCAGGGCAGCGCCGTCGAAGTCGCTTACACCTTCTGAAGCGGGCCGTCATGACCCAATCGAATCACACGCCGGCCAGGGCGGGCCACGGCCGCACCGCCATGATCTTCGCCGCCGGACGCGGCGAACGCATGCGCCCGCTCACCGACACCTGCCCGAAGCCGCTCCTCGCCGTGGGCGGCAAACCGCTCGTCGTGTGGCAGATCGAGCGGCTCGCCGCGGCGGGCTACACGCGCATCGTCATCAATCACGCGTGGCTTGGCGCACAGATCGAAGCCGCGCTCGGCGACGGCGCGCGCTTTGGCGTGACGCTCCACTATTCGCCCGAGCACGACGCGCTCGAAACGGCGGGAGGTATTGCCCAGGCGTTGCCGCTCATCGAGTCGATGGGCGCGCCCGAGGTGTTCCTCGCGGTGAGCGGCGACGTCTACAGCGCCTACGATTTCGCGCGCCTGAAGACGCACGCGCAAGCGCTCGCGGCGCAGGCGCAGCCGGGCATGCATCTCGTGATGGTGCCGAACCCGCGGTTCCACCCGAAGGGCGACTTCGCGCTGGGCGTCGACGGCCGGCTAGCGCTCGAAGGCGCGCCGCGCTACACGTTCGGCAATATCGGCCTCTATGACACGCGCATGTTCCGCGACCTCGCGCCCGGCACGAAGCGCGCGCTCACACCGTACTATCGCGAGGCGATCGCGCAAGGACGCGTGAGCGGCGAGCTATACGAAGGCGTATGGGAAAACGTCGGCACGCCCGCGCAGCTCGAAGCGCTCGACGCCGCGCTGCGAAATTCGACCGACGCGCACCAAAGCTGAAACCGGCAACACGACGCGCCGTGCCAACGCCGGCGCGGCGCGCTTCTTCAGTTTCCACCCGCCGCCGGCAACTCCACCTGCCCCTGTTGTGACTGGGACTGGGGCGCCTCAGCCGCCTTCTGCTGCTGAAGCGCCCACATCTGCGCATAGTGTCCGCCCGCGTGCAGCAATTGCGCATGCGTGCCGCGCTCGACGATGCGCCCGTGATCCATCACGATGATCTGCTGTGCGTGCACGACGGTCGAGAGCCGGTGCGCGATCACGAGCGTCGTGCGCTCGCGCGCGATCTGGTCGAGCTCGTGCTGGATGGCGCGCTCCGAACGCGAATCGAGCGCCGACGTCGCCTCGTCGAACAGCAAAACGGGCGGATTCTTGAGCAGCGTGCGCGCGATCGCCACACGCTGCTTCTCGCCGCCCGAAAGCTTGAGGCCGCGCTCGCCCACGGACGTGTCGTAGCCCTTGGGCAGGCTCTCGATGAACGCGTGAATGTGCGCCGCGCGCGCCGCCGCGATCACTTCCTCGCGGCTCGCCGTGGGCCGGCCATAGGCGATGTTGTAATAGATCGAGTCGTTGAACAGCACCGTGTCCTGCGGCACGATGCCGATCGAGGCGCGCAGCGAATCCTGCGTCACGTCGCGGATATCCTGGCCGTCGATCGTAATCGCCCCCCCGCTCGCTCGATCGAGATCGTAGAAGCGGAACAGGAGCCGCGCGAGCGTGGACTTGCCCGAGCCGCTATGCCCCACCACGGCCGTGGTCGTGCCCGCCGCAATCGTGAAGCTCAGGTCGTGCAGAATCTGGCGCGACGGCTCATACGCGAAGTTCACGTGCGAAAAGCGTACTTCGCCGCCGCGCACCGCTAGCGCCTGCGCGCCGGGCACGTCGGCCACTTCGCGCTCGACGGTGAGCAGCGTGAACATGCGGTCCATGTCGGTGAGGCTTTGCTTGAGCTCCCGATACACCACGCCGAGAAAATTCAGCGGAATGTAGAGCTGCAGCATGAAGGTGTTGATGAGCACGAGGTCGCCGAGCGTGAGCCGCCCCGCCATCACGCCCTGGGTGGCGCGCCAGAGGATGAACACGAGCCCGGTGCCGATGATCGCCTGCTGCCCGAAGTTGAGCGCGGAAAGCGAGTGCTGCGACTTGATCGCGGCCTGCCGGTAGCGGTGCAGGTTCTCGTCGTAGCGCTTCGTCTCCCACTCTTCGTTGCCGAAGTACTTCACGGTCTCGTAGTTGATGAGCGAATCGATTGCGCGTGCGTTGGCGCGCGAATCGAGTTCGTTCATCGTGCGGCGGTAATGCGTGCGCCACTCCGTCACCTTCACCGTGAACACGATGTACGCCACGAGCGCGATGAGCGTGACGATCGCGTAGTACGCCTCGTACTTCACCACGAAGAAGCCGAGCACGAGGCCCACTTCCACGAGCGTCGGCAGGATGCTGTAGAGCGAATACGAAATGAGCTGCGTGATGCCGCGCGTGCCGCGCTCGATGTCGCGCGACATGCCGCCCGTCTGCCGTTCGAGGTGAAAGCGCAGCGAGAGCGCATGCAGATGGCGGAACACCTTGAGCGCGAGCTGGCGCACGGCGCTCTCGGTCACCTTGGAAAACAGGATCTCGCGCAGCTCGGTGAACAGCGACGTCGACAGACGCACGACGGCGTACGCCACCACGAGCAGTCCGATGCCGCCCGCGAGCACGATGCCGGGCGCGTGCTCCGCGCGACCGAGCGCCGTGAGATGGCGCACCGAGGCGAGACCGTCGACGATGTGCTTCATCACGATCGGCACGCCGAGGTTGGCCACCTTCGCGCCGATCAGGCAGGTGAGCGCGAACCCCACGCGCCAACGGTAAGCGGTGAGGTAAGGCAGCAGCGAAACGATCGTCTGCCAGTCGTTGCGCGGCCCGGTGGCGGGCAGCGCGGGTTCGTTGGAAGCGGGAAAGCGGCGCATGGGGCGAGCGGCGTGATGCCTGTGCCGGGCGGCGCGCCAAGTCCGGTTCGGGAACCGGAAGCTGGCGCGGCGCAAACGGCACGGCGAGTCATGTGGGGCGGATGTGAGGTTCCTGGCGACGGGTTTCGCGAAGGTGGAGGGCTCTAATCGACCCGCCCGCCGCGCCTTAGGCTTTCCCGTACAATTCCTGATCGACGTATTGTCGCAGAAGGCGGCGCACGCCGCTGAGCGCCCCACGCCGGCGCGAGGCTAGCGCCGCAACGCCTTGCGCCGTTCGATCCCTTTTCATGGACGCCCGATGACCGACTCCTTCCCGCTCCCCCAAAAATCGCCTGCGCTGCGCGTCGTGCCGCAGCCTTCGGACGCCAACGTTCACGGCGACGTCTTCGGCGGCTGGATCATGGCGCAGGTCGACATTGCCGGCTCGATTCCGGCGAGCCGCCGCGCCAACGGACGCGTCGCGACCGTCGCGGTGAACTCGTTCGTGTTCAAGCAACCGGTGTTCGTGGGCGATCTGCTGAGTTTTTACGCTGATATCGTCAAGACCGGCAACACCTCGGTGACCGTCGAGGTCGAGGTGTACGCGCAGCGCATGCGCCTCCAGGAGGAAGTCGTCAAGGTGACGGAAGCCACGCTCACCTATGTCGCGACCGGCGCGGACCGCCGCCCGCGCCAGCTGCCGCCGATCGAATAAAGGCAACGGCCGAGGCAATCGCGAACGCCCGGCCGTAGCGCGGGGCTCAATCCGTCCACGCGAGCCCGGGCGTTTCCTCGTAGGTCGCGCTCGCGCGCAACAGCGCCGCGGCCTCGTCGCCGGGTAGCGGCGGCGCGAAGAAATAGCCTTGCAGCTCGTCGCACGCGCGCGCGCGCAGGAAGGCGAACTGCGCCGAGGTCTCCACCCCTTCCGCGATCACCTGCAACTGCAGCTCGTGCGCAAGCGCGATGATGGCAGCCGTGATCGTTTCGTCGTCGCTGCTCGTGCCGATGTCGGCCACGAACGAGCGGTCGATCTTGAGCCGGTCCACAGGCAGACGCTTCAGGTAGCTCAGGCTCGAATAGCCGGTGCCGAAGTCGTCGATGGCAATGCCGATGCCCAGCGCGTGCAACTCGTTCAACATCGACACGGCTTCTTCGGCATTGCGCATGAGCGTGCTCTCGGTCAGCTCGATTTCGAGCCAGCAGGCTTCCAGCCCGGTTTCCTGCAGCACGTCCTTCACGAGTTGCGCAATGTCGCGCTGGTGGAACGTCTTCGCCGAGAAGTTCACGGACACGCGCACGGGCGGCAGCCCCGCGAGCTGCCACGCGCGATTCTGCCGGCAGGCCTCGCGCAGCACCCAGTCGGAGAGCGGGCCGATCAGGCCGCTTTCCTCGGCCACGGGAATGAACTGCGCAGGCGAGACGAGCCCCACCTCCGGATCGCGCCAGCGCACGAGCGCCTCCATGCCGATGATGCGCCCGCCCTCGATCTCCACCTGCGGCTGGTAGTGCAGCAGGAACTCGCTGTCGCGCAGCGCCCGGCGCAGGCGCCGCTCCAGATTCAGGCGCGCCCCCACATTCGCGTTCATTTCGGGCTGGAAGAACTGGAACGTGTTGCGGCCCATGTCCTTCGCGCGGTACATCGCGACGTCGGCCTTCTTCATGAGCGTCTCGGCATCGTTGCCGTCCTGCGGGTAGACGCTCGCGCCCATGCTGCAGCCCACATACAGCTCGGTGCCGTCGATCCACACCGGCTCCGAGATCAGCGCGCGCGCCCGCTCCATCCAGCCGATCAGCGACTTCTCGTCGATGGTGTCGGTAAGCACGATCACGAACTCGTCGCCGCCGTGGCGCGCGACCGTGTCGGTCGTGCGCGTGCAGCGCTGGAGCCGCTCGGCCACCACACCCAGCAGCCGGTCGCCCACGCTGTGGCCGAGACTGTCGTTGACGTTCTTGAAGCCG
Source organism: Paraburkholderia nodosa DSM 21604 (assembly GCF_000519185.1). Classification (GTDB taxonomy): domain Bacteria; phylum Pseudomonadota; class Gammaproteobacteria; order Burkholderiales; family Burkholderiaceae; genus Paraburkholderia; species Paraburkholderia nodosa. The sequence continues at coordinate 141,988 of NZ_JAFA01000018.1, forward strand.
TCGAGGTCGATGAACACCACGGCCACGCCCGTGTCGTGCCGCTGCGCCGCGAGCAGTGCGTGCTGGAGACGGTCGCGCAGCAGGTTGCGGTTGGGCAGCTGCGTGAGGCTGTCGTAGTTCGCCTGGTATTCGAGCTGCTCCTGGTAGCGGATCAGCTCGGTCACGTCGTTGATGATGCCGATGTGATGCGTGATGCGGCCATCGAGATCGGGCACCGGCGCGATCAGCAACTGGTTCCAGAAGAGCGCGCCGTCCTTGCGGTAGTTGCGCAGCACGGCGCTCACTTCGCGATTGGCAAGCAGCGCCTTGCGCACCGCGATGAGTCCGTCCTGATCGCGGTCGTCGCGCTGCAGGAGGCGGCAGTCCTGGCCGATCACCTCGGCCGGATCGAAGCCCGTGATGCGGCGAAACGCCGGATTCGCGTACTCGATCAGATTGCTACCGCCCGGGCCCGGCGCGGTGATCAGAATGGCGTTGACGCACGCGTCGAGCGCGCGGCTTTGCAGGCGCAGCGCGAGGTCGGCGCGCTTGCTTTCGGTGGTGTCCGAGTACGAGCCGAGCACGCCGATCACGCGGCCGTCGCCGTCGAGCAGCGGCAGCTTGCTCGTGAGCGTCGTGCGGTGCAGGCCATCGATCGTGTGGTTGTCCTCGTAGTTGATGCGCGGCAGCCCCGAGTCGATCACCTCGCGGTCCTGTTCGCGCATGCCGTCGGCGTAGGCGCGCCACGGCAGGTCGTCGTCGGACTTGCCGATGATCTGCTCGGGGTACGCAAGGCCTGCGTCGCGCGCGAAGGTCATATTGCAGCCGAGATAGCGCGACTGCGCGTCCTTCCAGAAGATGCGCTGCGGGATGTTGTCGATCACCGACTCGAGCATCTGGTTCGAGCGCTGCGCCTCCGCTTCGGCCTTGATCTGCTCGGTCACGTCGTCGGCGAGCACGAACACGGCGTCGCGGCCGAGGAACGTAAGCGAGTGATGCGAGATGTCGGCGCTGATGATCGAGCCGTCGCGGCGGCGATGGTGCCAGATGCCGGCCATCATGCGCACATTCTGCGTGACCATGTCCGAGCGCGTCAGATGTTGCTCGAGCCGCGAGACGTCCTCGGTGGGACGGATATCGCGGATCGTCATGGTGAGGAACTCTTCCTCGCTGTAGCCGTACTGCTGGATCGCGGCGGCGTTCACGGCGAGAAAGCGCAGCGTCTCGCGGTCGAACACGTACATCGGCACTGGATGCGCGTCGAACAGGCCCTGAAAGCGCTCGCTGCGCAGGCGCATGCCGCTCACGGCGCGCAGCTTCTCGCGGGCGGCGCTCTCGCGCGCGCCGAACGTGTAGATGAGGAGCGTCGCGCCCGCAAGCATCGTCACGATCAGCAGCAACAGCGCGCGGCCGCCCGAGCGCGCCGAGTCGGCGAGCGCGGCGGCGAGCGCCAGATCTTCCGCGCGTTGCAGCGACGCGAGCTGCCCGTCGAGCTGATCCACGAGGTTGTCGATGCGGATGTATTCGCCGGCGAGCCACGCGGCCGTGGCCGGCGCCGGCGTTGCGGCCCCGGCTGCGGGCACTCCGGCGGGCGTTGTCGTTGCCGGGTCAGGCAGCGCAGCGGTCGCCGTGATGGGGTTCTGGGCGCCGTTTGCCGCGCCGCTCTCGACAGCCGGTGCCACCGTGAGCGTGTCCAGCGTCACGGCACTCGCCGCGTCATCCGCCGCGGCGTGCAGCGGCAAGATCGTGCCAGTCACGACATGACCGGCCATGCGCGCGTCTGCGGTGTTTCCGGGTTGAATCGTCTTCGCGGCGGCGGCGTTGCGGGCAAGCGCCTCGCGCGCGCCCCACGGCGCCGCGGGCGAACGCGCGGCATTCGCGGGCATGGCCGTGCCGAACTCCTGGCTGGCCGCACCGTCGGCTGGCAGAGCCTGCGCTGCCGCGGTCCCGCTCGCCACCGCCGCCACGGCCGCCTGCCCGCGCTCGTCGGCGACGCGCTGTTCGGCGCGCGCAAGCGTCACGTCGATCTCGCTCGCCATCGCGCTGGCCTGCCCCGCCAGCGCGTCGAAACGGGCTGCGAGGTCGGCGTTGCCGGCCAGTTCCGCGCGCAGTGAGCGGGCGGTTTCGTCGAGCATGGCGGCGCGCGCGTCGTGCGCGGCGGCTGACTCCGTCTGGCCCTGTGCTGCGAAACGGCCCAGCGCGCTCACGCCGCTGCCAAGCGCATCGCGATAGCGGTCGAGGTCGTGACGGATCGTCGCCGCCTGGCTCGCGCGCAGGTCGATCTCGCGCTGACCGTCGATCTGCGTCCACGCGACAAAAGCGTTCGCGCCAACGGCCGCCGCGACGACGGCCAGATTGATGAGTTGGCGCTTCGAAAAAAGAAGGTTCATGAATGCCGAGCGTCGTTCGCGCCCGCGCCGTGAGCGCGGGATGATGGGTCACGACTGCGCGCGACCGGTCGGCGCCTGACGCGCCAACCCGAAATAACGGCAGGGCCGGCCGGGTCTTGAGGGTAAATGTGGAGAAAGAAGCGGAAAACGACCCGCGGCGGCGCAAGGCAGCCGCGGTTAGCGGGAATCGGGTAGGGATCGGCTATGAATCGTGGCGGGCAGCATCGGCGGGAAACAGCGGCTAAAAATCAGCGCGGCACCGCCAGCCCGAACTCGTGCATCGCCGGCGCGAAGTCGTGATTGCCCTCCGGTTTGCGCGCGAGCTTCGCAAGCACGTAGCGCCGGAACGGGTCGAGCTGCGCCCAGTCTTCGAGGCCGGGCGCCTGCAGGCTGGCAAGCTCGGATTGAAGCGCAATGCCGCCCGGCACCGCGTTCACGTCACGCCAGGCCGGTGCTTCTTCGGGAGCGAACCATTCGGGTTCGACGTTCGCGTGCGTGCGCATCATCTCGAAGAGCGCGTGGTCGAAATTGGGCTCGATTTGCGTGTCCTCGTCCACGGGGAAACACGCCAGCAGCCGGCGGTCCTCATAGGGCAGCAACTGCCATTGCGCGAGAGAAATGCGCAGACCAAAACGATCCAGGTTGAAGCGCACGCACATCGGGATATAGGTGAGGTTTTCCGACGAGTCGACCTCGAACCGGAAAAGCAGCGGAGCTTCGTTCAATGCCATGACGGTATCCTCGCGAGGCGGACATAAGCGCGGGCGGCCCGCTTGAGGTATTTTAGAACCTTCCGCGCGCGGCGCGGCCCCGCTGTCCCCCGGCGGCGCTGCGGTACCGCGCCGCACAAGGACCGATGGAGTTTTGCGCTTGCCCACCTCGACCCGCACCCCAACCCCCACGCCAATGAGCACCGCAAACCGGCCGCAGATCACGACGACGCATCCGCCGACGCATCCCCTCGAAACCGAAGGCCAGCCTGGCGCCATCGAATTGCGCGTGCATCGGCACCGCGGCGGCGGCGTGGAAACGCGTGAGGACCACGTGGGCCAGGAATGGCCCGTCGCGCTCGTCTTCAACGGCATTTCGCACGCGGTCATGATGTGCACGCCGCGCGACCTCGAAGCGTTCGCCGTGGGCTTCGCGATCTCCGAAGGCATCGTCGGGCGCAATGCCGACATTCAGGACATCGAGGTGTACTGGCACGCAGAGTCGGATCTGCCGCACGCCGAAGTCCACTTGACCGTGGTGCAGCAGGCGTTCGTCGAACTCAAGGAAAAGCGCCGCGCACTCGCCGGACGCAGCGGCTGCGGCGTGTGCGGCATCGAGAGCATCGACCTGCTCGATCTCGAACCCGAGCAGGTGCCCGACACGGGCTTCGCCGCGCGCCTCGCACCTGACGCCATCGCGCGCGCCGCACGCGAGTTGCCGCAGCATCAGGCGCTCACGAAACTCACCGGCGGCCTGCACGCGGCCGCCTGGTGCGACGAAAACGGCGCGATCCTGCGCGCCTTCGAGGACGTGGGCCGCCACAACGCGCTCGACAAGCTCATCGGCCAGCTCGTGATGGAGCGCGCCGACACGCAGCAGGGCTTCGTCTTCCTCTCGAGCCGCGCGAGCTACGAACTGGTGCGCAAGGCCGCGCGCGTGGGCATTCCGATGGTCGCGACGATCTCGGCGCCCTCCTCGCTTGCCATCGCCATTGCAAAGCGCGCCGGACTACGGCTCGTGAGCTTTTGCCGCGAGTCCGGGTACGTCGATTACGAAACGGCCTGAAGCGCCGTTAGCGCTCAATCGAACTGCCGGAAATCCGGCCTGCGCTTTTCGAGGAAAGCCGTGAACGCCTCGCGTGCTTCGGGTGCGAGCAGCATCTTGCCGAAGTGCACGAACTCTTCGCTCATGCGCGTCTTGATCTCGTGCGTATCCGCGCGCTTCATGAGCGACTTCGTCACGCGCAGCGACGAGGCGGGCAGCGCCACGAGCTTCGCAAGTTGGCCGCTAACGAACGCGTCGAGTTCGGCCGCCGGCAGCACGCGGTTCACGAAGCCCATGCGATGCGCTTCCGCCGCATCGAAGGTCTCGCCGAGCAGCAGCTTTTCCGCCGCGCCCTGGTGGCCCGCAATACGCGGCAGCAGCAGCGACGAAGCCGCTTCGGGGCACAGCCCGAGTTGCGCGAACGGCACGGCAAAACGCGCGTTGTCGGCCGCGTAGACCATGTCGCAATGCAGCAGCAGCGTCGTCCCCACACCGATCGCCGGCCCTTTCACCGCGGCGACGAGCGGTTTCTCGCAAGCCGCGATGGCGTCGAGAAAGCGGATCACGGGCGAATCGGCGCCCGCGGGCGGCCCCTTCAGAAAGTCTTCGATGTCGTTGCCGGCCGTGAAGATCTCGGCGTGGCCGCGCAGCAGCACCGCGCGCACCGAGGCGTCCTTGTTCGCGCCGGTGAGCGCGTCGGCCATCGCCTGATACATCGCGGGCGTGAGCGCGTTCTTGCGCACGGGCCGGTCGATGGTGATCGTGAGCACGCCGTTTTCGTGTGCTAGCAGGATTTCGTTGCTCATGTGCCTGTCTCCTCGCATCCCAATCGTGATACGAAAAACGGTCCGCAGACCGCGAAGTCTGCGAACCGTGTCGATAACGCCAATGCGCTAATCAGATGAACGCTTACAGCCGCTCGATGATGCCCGCCGCCCCCATGCCGGTGCCGACGCACATCGTCACCATGCCGTACTTGTAGTTGCGGCGGCGCAGGCCGTGCACGACCGTCGAGGCGCGGATCGCGCCCGTCGCGCCGAGCGGGTGGCCGAGTGCAATCGCGCCGCCAAGCGGGTTGATCTTCGAAGGATCGAGGCCGAGATCCTGGATCACGGCCAGCGACTGCGCAGCGAACGCTTCGTTCAGCTCGATCCAGTCGAGATCGTCCTGCTTCAGGCCCGCGGCCTTGAGCGCCGCGGGAATCGCTTCCTTCGGACCGATGCCCATGATCTCCGGCGGCACGCCGCGCACCGCGAAACTCACGAAACGCGCGAGCGGCGTGAGGTTGAACTGCTTGAGGATCTTCTCGGAGACGACGATCAGCGCGCCCGCGCCATCCGAAGTCTGCGAGCTGTTGCCGGCCGTGACCGAGCCCTTGTTCGCGAATACCGCGCGCAGTTTCGCGAGGCCTTCGAGCGTGGTATCGGCACGCGGGCCTTCGTCGAGTTCGATCAGGCGCTCCTTCACCTTCACTTCGCCCGAGGCGAGATCCGGGAAACGCTCGACGAGCGTGTACGGCGCGATTTCGTCCTTGAACTCGCCGGCCTGCTGCGCGGCAAGCGCGCGGCGGTGCGATTCGACCGAGAACGCGTCCTGCGCCTCGCGGCTCACCTTCCAGCGCTCCGCGACTTTCTCGGCCGTGAGGCCCATGCCGTAAGCAATGCCAATGTCTTCGTTGCGATCGAAGATATGCGGCGAGAGCGACGGCTTGTTGCCCATCATCGGCACCATGCTCATCGACTCGCAGCCGCCCGCGATCATCGCGTCGGACTCGCCCACGCGGATACGGTCCGCGGCCATGGCGAGCGCCGTGAGGCCCGATGCGCAGAAGCGGTTGACGGTCACGCCGCCCACGCTCTGCGGCAGCCCCGCGAGCAGCGCGCCGATCCGCGCCACGTTCAGGCCCTGCTCGGCCTCGGGAATCGCGCAGCCGACGATGGCGTCTTCGATCACGCTCGTGTCAAGGCCGGGCACCTGCGCGACGGCCGACTTGATTGCGTGAACCAGCAGCTCGTCCGGGCGGGTGTTCCTGAACACGCCGCGCGGCGCCTTGCCGATGGGCGTGCGGCTCGCGGCGACGATGTATGCGTCCTGCAACTGTTTGCTCATCTCTTACTCCAGTATCTGGTGTGCGTCGTGCCGCTTAGTTGCGCACCGGCTTGCCGGTTTGCAGCATGCCCATGATGCGTTCCTGCGTCTTCTGCGTGCCGAGCAGATCGACGAAGGCGCGGCGCTCGAGCTTGAGCAGCCATTCTTCGTCGACCAGACTGCCCGCCTCGACGTCGCCGCCGCACACCGCTTCCGCGATGCGGCTCGCGATCAGGAAGTCGTGGTCGCTGATGAAGCGGCCGTCGCGCATGTTCACGAGCGATGCCTTGATGGTCGAGATCGCCGAGCGGCCCGCCACCGGAATCTGCGTCGCGCGCAGCGGCGGGCGGTAGCCCGCGGCGGAGAGTGCGCGCGCTTCCTTTTTCGCCGTGTCGAGCAGTTCGAACACGTTGAAGACGATCGTGTCCGAAGGCTTCAGGTAGCCCATTGCGCGTGCTTCGTGCGCCGAGGCCGAAACCTTCGCCATCGCCGCGTTTTCGAACGACTTCTGCAGGAACCGGAGCAGATCGCTCGGTGCCGCGCCGATCGCCTGTGCGCCTTCGGCTGCGCGAATCGCCGCCTCCTTCAGGCCGCCGCCAGCAGGCACGAGACCCACGCCCACTTCCACGAGGCCGACATAGCTCTCGACGTGCGCCACACGCTTCGCGCTTTGCAGCATGATTTCGCAGCCGCCGCCGAGCGCGATGCCCGACACCGCCGTGATCACCGGCACGTTCGCGTACTTCACGCGCAGCATCGTGTCCTGGAACTTCTTCACGAACGGCCCGATGCCCTTCGCCCCGCCCATCATGAACGCGGGCATCGCCTCTTCGAGGTTCGCGCCAGCCGAGAACGGACCACCGGGCGCGCCGAGCTTGAGCGACGTCGGTTGCCAGATCACGAGGCCCTTGTAGCCGTCTTCCGCGATGTCGATGGCCTTCACGAGGGAGTCGAGCAGGGCCGGGCCCATCGTGTTCATCTTGCTCTTGTACGAGACGATGACGACGTCGTCCTCGCCCGCGCGGTCGTCCACCCAGGCGCGCAGGTTGTCGTTCTCGAACAGCGTCTTGCCGTAGGTCTTTGGATCGCGTGCGCTCGTTTCACCGAACAGCGCCGCACGGAACACCTGACGCTCGTACACCGGCAGCGTCGAACGCGGCACGAAGCGCGCCGCAGCGGGCGACCACGAACCCTCCGCACCGTGCACGCCGCCGTTAGCGGCGACCAGGCCTTCGAACACCCAGGCGGGCAGCGGTGCATTCGACAGCGCCTTGCCCGCGTCGATGTCTTCCTTCACCCACTCGGCGACCTGCTTCCAGCCCGCGGCCTGCCAGCCTTCGAACGGACCTTCGTTCCAGCCGAAGCCCCAGCGGATCGCGAGATCGACGTCGCGCGCGTTGTCTGCGATCGACTGCAGATGCACGCCGATGTAGTGGAACACGTCGCGGAAGATCGACCACAGGAACTGCGCCTGCGGGTGCTGCGTTTCGCGCAGCAGCTTCAGGCGCTCGGCGGGCGGACGCTTGAGGATGCGGCCCACCAGCTCGTCGGCCTTGCCGCCGCCGTCGACGTACTCGCCCGTGTTGGCGTCGAGCACCTTGATCGACTTGCCTTCCTTGCGATAGAAACCGCCGCCCGTCTTCTGGCCGAGCGCGCCCTTCGCCACGAGACCCGCGAGCACGGCCGGCGTCTCGTACACAGGGAAGAACGGATCGTCCTTCAGGTTGTCCTGCATCGTTTTGATGACGTGCGCCATCGTGTCGAGACCCACGACGTCCGCTGTGCGGAACGTCGCCGACTTCGCGCGGCCAAGGCGCGCGCCCGTGAGGTCATCGACTTCGTCGAAACGCAGACCGAACTTCTTCGCCTCGGCGATCACCGCGAGGATCGAGAACACGCCCACACGGTTCGCGATGAAGTTCGGCGTATCCTTCGCGCGCACCACGCCCTTGCCCACCACGCTCGTGAGGAACGATTCGAGCTGGTCGAGGATTTCGGGCTTCGTTTGCGACGTCGGAATCAGCTCGACGAGGTGCATGTAGCGCGGCGGGTTGAAAAAGTGCACGCCGCAGAAGCGCGCCTTCAACGCATCGTCGAAGCCATGCGAGAGTTCGGTGATCGACAGGCCCGAGGTGTTGGTCGCAAAAATCGCGTTCGGGCCGAGGTGCGGCGCAACCTTCTTGTAGAGGTCGTGCTTCCAGTCCATACGCTCGGCGATCGCCTCGATCACCACGTCGCATTCCGCGAGCTTCGCGATGTCGTCTTCGTAGTTCGCGGGCGTGATGTATTGCGCGTCGTCCTTCACGCCGAACGGCGCGGGCGAGAGCTTCTTGAGCGTCTCGATCGCCTTCAGCGCGATGGCGTTTTTCGGGCCTTCTTTCGCGGGCAGATCGAACAGCAGCACGGGCACGCGGGCGTTGATCAGGTGCGCGGCGATCTGCGCGCCCATCACGCCGGCGCCGAGCACGGCCACCTTGCGAATATTGAGGTTGCTCACGTTGTTCCTCCAGCGGGTATGCAATGTCGAGCGGATTGAGGTGTGGGGGCGGCGTGCCTCAGCGGCCGCCGCCTCTGGACATCGTGTTGACGGGGCGCGCGCCTTTGAAAAGCGCGCGCCCGTTGGCTTTTAGAACAGCGCTTCGTCGACTTCCATCAGCGTCTTCGAACCCGCGCGCGCCTGGCGAATCGACGTGGCGGTTTCGGGCAGCAGCTTCGCGAAGTAGAAGCGCGCCGTGGCCAGCTTCGACTTGTAGAACGGATCGCCCGAGCTTTCCTTGTCGAGCGCGATGCGCGCCATGCGTGCCCAGAAGTAGGCGAACACGAGGTGGCCCGCCGTGCGCAGATACGGCACCGCGGCCGCGCCCACTTCGTCCGGGTTCTGCATCGCCTTCATGCCGATTTCCATCGTGAGCTTCTGCATCTTGTCGCCGATGTCGGCGAGCGGATTCACGAACTCCTGCATTTCCGGCTTGATGCCTTCGGCTTCGACGAAATCCGTCACGAGCTTGCCGAACTTCTTGAGCTTCGCGCCCATGTCGCCCAGCACCTTGCGGCCCAGCAGGTCGAGCGACTGGATCGTGTTGGTGCCTTCGTAGATCTGGTTGATACGCGCGTCGCGCACGTACTGCTCCATGCCCCACTCGGCGATGAAGCCGTGGCCGCCGAACACCTGCATGCCGAGGTTGGTGCTCTCGAAGGCGTTGTCGGTGAGGAAGGCCTTGATGATCGGCGTGAGCAGCGCGACGAGGTCGCCGGCTTCCTTGCGCTCGCTTTCGTCGCCGTGCGAGAGTTCCTTGTCGATCTGCAGCGCCGACCAGTACGTGAAGGCGCGCGCGCCTTCGGCCCAGGCCTTCTGCGTGAGCAGCATGCGGCGCACGTCCGGATGCACGATGATCGGGTCCGCGGCCTTTTCAGGCGCCTTCGGGCCGGTCAGCGCGCGCATCTGCAGACGCTCCTTCGCATACACGAGGGAGTTCTGGTAAGCGACTTCGGTGAGACCGAGACCTTGCATGCCGACGCCCAGACGCGCGGCGTTCATCATCACGAACATGGCGTTCAAGCCCTTGTTCGGTTCGCCGACGAGCCAGCCCTTCGCGCCGTCGAGATTCATCACGCAAGTCGCGTTGCCGTGAATGCCCATCTTGTGCTCGATCGAGCCGCACTTGATGCCGTTGCGCTCGCCCACTTCGCCCGCTGCCGTGGGGATGAACTTCGGCACGACGAACAGCGAGATGCCCTTGGTTCCCGGCGGCGCATCAGGCAGACGCGCGAGCACGAGGTGGATGATGTTCCCGGCCATGTCGTGCTCACCGCTCGAGATGAAGATCTTCGTGCCGGTGATCGCATACGAGCCGTCGCCGTTCGGCTCGGCCTTCGTGCGCAGGATGCCGAGGTCGGTGCCGCAGTGCGGCTCGGTCAGGCACATCGTGCCGGTCCACACGCCTTCGACGAGCTTCGGCAGATAGGCCTTCTGGAGTTCGGGCGTGCCGTGTGCATGCAGACACTCGTAGGCGCCATGCGAGAGACCCGGGTACATGGTCCACGCCTGGTTCGCCGAGTTCAGCATTTCGTAGAGTGCGTTGTTCACGAACGCGGGCAGGCCCTGGCCGCCGTATTCGGGATCGCAGCCGAGCGCGGGCCAGCCGGCTTCGACGTATTGCCTGTACGCTTCCTTGAAACCAGCCGGCGTGGTGACGACGCCGTCGCCGGCGTAGGTGCAGCCTTCACGGTCGCCGACCTGGTTCAGCGGAAACAGCACCTCGGAGCAGAATTTGCCGGCTTCTTCGAGCACCTGGTTGATGGTGTCGGCGTCGAGGTCGGCGTGCTTCGGCATCTGCTTCACTTCGCCTTCCACGTTCAGCAGTTCGTGCAGAACGAACTGCATGTCGCGCAGCGGCGCGGTGTACTGTCCCATGTCTTCTCTCCAAAATTTGAGCTTCGGGTCCCTCGCGCGCCGCCGCGACTTCGATGTTGCGGCCTGGGCGCTACTGGGTCTCGCTCTGATACGAAACAATCAGCTTCTCGAACGCGGCCCACGTATGCTCGACCGCGTCCGGCAGATGCAGGAAGCGGCCGTCATGATGCAGGCCGAGCGTCACGCTATACAGTTCGAAGAGCATCAGCGCGGGATCGGTCTCCTTGCGCAAATGGCCTTCTTCGATCGCCTGCGAAATGGCCCTCAGGAGCGCCGCGCGCCACATCGACACGCTCGCGACGAGCGTCTCGCGCACCTGGCTGTCGGCGCGGTCGTCGTACTCGACGGCGCCGCTGATGTAGATGCAGCCAGTCGTGACTTCGTGAATGCGCTTCTCGAACCATCGCGACAGCATCGCACGCAGACGCGGCAAACCGCGTGGCTCGCGCAAACTCGGAAAGAAGACTTCTTCCTCGAATCGACGGTGGTACTCGCGCACCACCTCGACCTGCAGGTCTTCCCGAGACCCGAAGTGAGCGAAGACGCCACTCTTGCTCATCTGCATGCGCTCGGCGAGCAGGCCGATGGTCAGGCCTTCAAGGCCATCGCGACCTGCCAGGTCGAGTGCTGCGTCCAGAATGGCGGCTCGTGTCTGTTCGCCTTTTCGCATAGCTTTCTTTACCGTAACGATGTGGCCGCGATGTCGCTGTCAACTGCTCATTAACTGCTTACATCTGGGCCTGAATTAAATCGAACGGCCGTACTATTGTTGAGGACAGCCGTCCGCGAAACAAGGACTTTATTAGAAACCGATTTCTAACCGGTACTCTAATTTTCGGGGTTCGGGCGCCGCGCGCAAGCCGACATTCTCTCGATTGCACGTGCGCTGATTCGTATGGCAGCGTTCTGTTTCTAATCGTAGCCGCCCACGGTGATCAGCTTCATGAGCGCACGATAGAACGCCCAGGCGAGCCAGTTCACGGCGCGCACGTGCCACGGCCGCGCCTCATAACGCGCGCGGTCGATCTGCGCGGCGTCGCCAAACGCCGTGAGGATCTCGCCGCGCAGCTGTTCGATCTGCGGATGCTGCACGAGCAGCACGTTGGCCTCGTTGTTGAGCACGAGGCTGAGCGCATCGAGGTTCGAGGAACCCACAGTGCCCCAGCTCGAATCGACGACGGCCACCTTGCCGTGGAGCATCGTTTTCTCGTACTCAGCAATCTGCACGCCCGCGCTCAAGAGCTGGTGATAGAGGAACGGCACTCCGTAGTCGAGCACCTTGAATTCCTTTCGTCCGACCAGAAGCTTGACCGCCACCCCGCGCTCCGCGGCGCTCACGAGCGCGCGTCGCAGCCGCCGGCCCGGCATGAAGTACGGATTGGCGAGCAGCACCTCCTTGCGCGCCTCGCCGATGGCGTCGAGATAAGCCTTTTCGATGGCGCGCCGGTTCACCACGTTGTCGCGCGCGACGAACGCCACGCAGGGCACCTGCGCCGCGCGCGGATCGCGCACGCTCGCGCGCAGGCGCTCGCGCAGACGCGTGAAGAAGCGTTTCGCGCGCGACGAGCGCACGGTGGGCGCAAGCGCGCGCAGCGCGTCGTCGACGATCTGCGTGGGGCGCCCCACCGTGTGACCGGTGGGATGTGGCGACATGAAGCCCGCGCTCGCGGGCACGCCGGGCGAAAGCTGCTGGGGCAGCGGCGGCCGGTAGCCGAGCCGGATACGCCGCCACTGCTGCTCGATCGCGAGGCGCACGTCCACGACCACCGGGCCATACAGCTCGACGGCGAAATCCCAGCGCGCGTACGGCAGCCGGTGGCCGTCCTGCTCGAAATCGTCGATCACGTTGATGCCGCCGCAAAAGGCGAACTGGTCGTCGATCACGGCGAGCTTGCGGTGCGTGCGCGAAAAGCCGAAGCGCCCGAAGATGTGCGGGTTGTAGACGCGGTGCTCCACCCCCGCGCCCGGCCAGGTCTCGAACAGCGCAATGCGCGGCGAGCCGATGCCGTCGGTGATCACGCGCACGCGCACGCCGCGCGCCGCCGCACGCGTGAGCGCGTCGGAGAGCGCACGGCCGATGTCGTCGTCGCAGAAGATATAGGTTTCGAGCGCGACGTCGCGCACGGCGGCGTCGATGCGTTCGATCATCGCGCCGAACAGACCGGCGCTCGAGCCGAACAGGCGCACGTCGTTGCCGCTCGTGAAGCGATAGCGCGAACGATAGCGCCGGCCAAGCAGCGCCTCGCGCAGCCTCACCAGGCGCTGCGATTCAATGCCGGGATCGGTACTGGTTTCGCTCATGTTGCGCTCACCCGCGTCCCTCACATCCTTCGCGCCCTTCGCGTAGCCGCATGGGCAGTTGCAGAATGGCCTCGCGGTTCGACCACGAGAAGCACTTCGCCGCCGCCTGCTCGTAGGGCAGCCATACATACGCCGTATGCTCGCGCGGCGCGAGCGTGACGACGGTGCCCGTGGGCACTTCCAGGCTGAACCAGTGCTCGGTGTTGCGCGTGACGCCGGGCGCATAGCGATGGCGCCACACGGGATAGATTTCGTACTCGATCTCGTGGTGCCAGTCGAGCAGCGCCGCCTGCGGAACGCCCACCGCGCCGACAGCAATACCCGTCTCCTCGCCCACCTCGCGCACGGCGGTTTCGGTGAACGGCTCGCCTGGGCGATCTTTCGAGCCGGTGACCGACTGCCAGAAACCCGGGCGGTCGGCGCGTTCGATGATCAGGACCTCCAGTTGCGGCGTATGGATGACGACGAGTACGGATTCCGGAATCTTCGGCGGCTTCTGCATGGTGTTGGAGCGTGGGGAGGAACGCGCGCTGCGCGCTTGCGGCGCGTCTAAAGGTAATTTAACGCAAAAAGCAAAAAAGGCGCACGATGCGCCTTTTTTGTTGTTGCGATGCAAAAGTCCTGACGGGCCTTCGCAGACGGAGTGCGGCTTACTGCGCCGTCTTCTGCTCGGGCTGACGCAGACGGATGTGCAGTTCGCGCAGCTGGCGCTCGTCCACCGGGCTCGGGGCCTGCGTAAGCAGGTCCTGCGCGCGTTGCGTCTTCGGGAACGCGATCACGTCGCGGATCGAATCGGCGCCGGCCATCATCGTGACGATGCGGTCCAGACCGAACGCGATACCGCCATGCGGCGGCGCGCCGTATTGCAGCGCGTCGAGCAGGAAACCGAACTTCGCGCGGGCTTCTTCCGCATTGATCTTGAGCGCGCGGAACACCTTGCTCTGCACGTCTTCCTGATAGATACGCACCGAGCCGCCGCCGATTTCCCAGCCGTTCAGCACCATGTCGTAAGCCTTGGCGAGGCATCGGCCCGGATCCGTTTCGAGGTATGCCAGGTGCTCGTCCTTCGGGCTCGTGAACGGGTGGTGCGCGGCCACGTAGCGGTTTTCTTCCTCGTCGTACTCGAACATCGGGAAGTCGACCACCCACAGCGGCTTCCAGCCCTTCTCGACGAGGCCGTTGGCCTTGCCGAACTCCGAGTGGCCGATCTTCAGGCGCAGTGCGCCGAGGCTGTCGTTCACGACCTTCGCGCGGTCTGCCGCGAAGAAGATGATGTCGCCGTCTTGCGCGCCGGTACGCTCGAGGATCGCGGCAATTGCGGCGTCGTGCAGGTTCTTGACGATCGGGCTTTGCAGACCGTCACGGCCCTTCGCGGCTTCGTTGACCTTGATCCACGCGAGACCCTTCGCGCCGTAAATACGCACGAATTCCGTGTAGCCGTCGATGTCGCCGCGCGACAGCTCGCCGCCCTTCGGCACGCGCAGCGCCGCGACGCGGCCGTCCTTCGTGTTGGCCGGTGCGCTGAACACCTTGAAGTCGACGTCCTTCATCGCGTCGGTCAGTTCGGTGAATTCGAGCTTCACGCGCAGGTCCGGCTTGTCCGAACCGAAGCGGCTCATGGCTTCCGAGTACGGCATGACCGGGAACTTCGCGTCGAGCTCGACATCGATCGTTTCCTTGAACACGTGACGCGCCATGTCCTCGAACAGATCGCGGATTTCCTGCTCGCCGAGGAACGACGTTTCGCAGTCGATCTGCGTGAATTCGGGCTGACGGTCGGCGCGCAGGTCTTCGTCGCGGAAGCACTTGACGATCTGGTAGTAGCGATCGAAGTTCGCCACCATCAGGAGCTGCTTGAAGAGCTGCGGCGACTGCGGCAGCGCGAAGAACTGACCCGGGTTCGTACGCGACGGCACGAGGTAGTCGCGCGCGCCTTCCGGCGTGCTCTTCGTGAGCATCGGCGTTTCGATGTCGATGAAGCCGAGCGCGTCGAGATACTTGCGCACGGCCATCGTCACGCGGTAGCGCAGACGCAGGTTGTGCTGCATCTGCGGACGGCGCAGGTCGAGCACACGATGCGTGAGGCGCGTGGTTTCCGAGAGGTTGTCGTCGTCGAGCTGGAACGGCGGCGTGACCGACGCGTTGAGCACCACGATTTCGTGGCACAGCACTTCGATCTTGCCGCTCGTGAGGTTCGCGTTGACCGTGCCTTCCGGACGATTGCGAACGAGACCCTTTACCTGCACGCAGAACTCGTTGCGCACGCCTTCGGCGATCTTGAACATTTCCGCGCGGTCCGGATCGCAGACGACCTGAACGAGGCCCTCGCGGTCGCGCAGGTCGATGAAGATGACGCCGCCATGGTCGCGGCGGCGCTGCACCCATCCGCACAGCGAAACAGTTTGGCCCAGCAGCTGTTCGGTCACCAGACCGCAGTATTCAGATCTCATCGACATGATGTTCGTCTTTCGTTATGCATGAATGAACGGGAGCGGCGCGCAGCAGCGCGTCGTCCGGTATTAAAGCGGAGGATCGATGGGGCGGCGTGGTGAGGTTGTCGGCGCGACCACGCCCATCGAAACAATATACTTGAGCGCGGCGTCGACGGTCATGTCCAGCTCGACCACCTCGCTCTTTGGCACCATCAGGAAAAAGCCCGACGTCGGATTCGGCGTAGTCGGGACATACACGCTCACGTGATCTTCCTGCAGGTGGTTGACCACGTCGCCGCCGGGAATGCCGGTGAGAAACGCGATCGTCCACGAACCCTTGCGCGGGTACTCGATCAGGAGCGCTTTGCGAAATGCATTGCCGTTGCTCGAAAGCAGTGTATCGGAAACCTGCTGGATGCTGCCGTACAGCGGTCCGATGATCGGAATGCGGCGCACCAGCGCGTTCCACCACTCCACCAGCTTCTGGCCGATGAAGTTGTGCGTGAGCAGACCGACCCCGAAGATGAACGCGAGCGTAAGCACCGCGCCGAGTCCCGGCAGGCGCACACCGAACATGCGCTCCGGCCGCCACGATTCGGGCAGCAGCAGCAGCGTCTGATCCATCGTGCCGATGACGAGGTTCAGCACCCACAGCGTGATGGCCAGCGGCACCAGCACCAGCAGGCCGGTCAGGAATACCGATTTGAACGTCGCTTTCTTGATCGTCATGTACACCGCCAAGCGCGGCGCCTCTCCCTGGGATTGCAGGAATCGCGCCGCAGGTTTTCAGGTCGAGGCTGCCGGGCTGGGCGTGCTCGCTGGGGTGCTCGCGGCAGGCGCCGCTGCGTTCGAATCGCTGGAAGCGCTCGCGGCGCCCTCGCCGGCCGGCTTGCTGGCCTCCGACGGCGGCGCGTTTTCGCCAGCCTCCTTCGCGCCGGTCGCCGCGCCGCTCTTGCCGCCGTTGCCGCCGCGGAAATCGGTGACGTACCAGCCCGAACCCTTCAGCTGGAAGCCCGCCGCGGTGACCTGCTTGCGAAATGTGTCCGCGCCGCAGCTCGGGCACTGCGTCAGGGGCGCATCGCTCATCTTTTGGAGCACGTCCTTGTCGAAGCCGCACGACTCGCAGCGATAAGCGTAGATCGGCATGATCTCTATCCTGATGAAAATCTGATAATTGCTTGCAAAGCCTTGAATTATAGCCGCAAACCAGGATCGCCCCTGGCATTTACCGGGGTTGGGTATCCAGCGCAGAGGGTCGGAGGGTTGCGGCCGCCTCAAGTCAGATGAGGGCAGGTTGTGCGCACATCAAGAGCGCGCGCGGCCATGCAAGGCGCCGCGCGCATGGCGCGAGCGCCTGAGGCAGCTCAAACGGGCGACGGCGCGACGTCGTTGCGGCGCCACACGAGCCAGCGCTCGCGCCCGACGAACACGGGCAGCGAGTCGGTCACGGGCTGATCGTCGGCCAACGTGAAGTATGGCGTGAGCAAGGCGTCGAGTTCGTCGCGCGCGATGGCGAACGGCGGCCCTTTGGGCGTCTCGCCAATAAAGAAGTAGCCCGCGAGCAACGCGCCGGGCTGCAACAGCTGGGCCATGCGGGTGGCGTAGCTCGCGCGCTGCGCTTTGGGCAGCGCGCACAGGAACGCGCGCTCGAACACCCAGGCCGGCGTGAACGGCGGCGTGTAGGCGTAGAAGTCCGCCTCTTCGACGACACCCGCGTACTGCCCCAGCGCCGTACGCGCGCTCGCGACCGCGGCCGGCGCGAAGTCGATGGCGCGCACCGCGCGGCCGCGCTCGGCGAGCCAGCGTGCCTCCCAGGCGTTGCCGCAGCCCGGAATCAGCACGGCGGCCTCAGGGTGCGCTGTGGCGAAAGCTTCGAACTGGCGCTGGACGCCCGCCTGATCCCACGGCGTGAAGCCGCGCGCGAAGCGCTCGTCCCAGAACGAGGGCGACGCCGGGTCGCGGGTTTCGAACTCGGGCACTTCGCCCGGTTGCGGCGGCAGGGTCGGGTCGCTCATCGTCTCACTCCTTGTTCTCGTGGTCCGTCAGCCGCCGTAGGCGAACGCGAGCCACACGCGCGCGGCCACCATGCCCACGCCCACGGCCACGCCGAACACGAGCAGGCCCTGCAGCAGGCGATTCGTGCGGCGTTGCTCGGCGAGCATCGCGCGAATCGTCTCGTCGTTCGCGAAACCGCCCGGCTCCTGGCGGTGCAGCAGCGCCTGGTGCACGAGGCGCGGCAATTGCGGCAGCGTCTTGCTCCATTGCGGCGCTTCGATCTTGAAGCGCTCGTACCAGCCGCGCAGGCCGATCTGCTCGGTCATCCAGCGCTCGAGATAAGGCTTCGCCGTTTTCCAGAGATCGAGCTCCGGATCGAGCGAGCGCCCGAGGCCCTCGACGTTGAGCATGGTCTTTTGCAGCAGCACGAGCTGCGGCTGGATTTCCACGTTGAAGCGCCGCGAGGTCTGGAAGAGGCGCAGCAGCACCTGACCGAGCGAAATGTCCTTCAGCGCCCGGTCGAAATACGGTTCGCACACGGCGCGAATCGCGCTTTCCAGCTCTTCCACGCGCGTATGGGGCGGCACCCACCCCGATTCGATATGCAGCGTCGCCACGCGGTGATAGTCGCGCTTGAAGAACGCGAGAAAGTTCTGCGCGAGGTAGTTCTTGTCGAAGTCCGACAGCGCGCCGACGATGCCGAAATCGAGCGCGATATAGCGGCCGAAATGCGCGGGATCGAGACTCACCTGTATGTTGCCGGGGTGCATGTCGGCGTGAAAGAAGCCGTCGCGGAACACCTGCGTGAAGAAGATCTCCACGCCCTCGCGCGCGAGCTTCGGAATGTCCACGCCCGCCGCCCGCAGCTTGTCCACCTGGCTGATCGGCACGCCGACCATGCGCTCCATCACGAGCACGTTGGCCGTGCTGAATTCCCAGTACATTTCCGGCACGAGCAACAAGTCGAGGCCCGCGAAATTGCGGCGCAACTGGCTGCCGTTGGCGGCTTCGCGCATCAGGTCGAGCTCGTCGTGCAGGTACTTGTCGAATTCGGCCACCACTTCGCGCGGCTTCAGGCGCTTGCCGTCGGCCCACAGGCGCTCGGCCCACACGGCGATGTCGCGCAGCAGCGCGAGGTCGGAATCGATCACCGGACGCATGTTCGGGCGCAGCACCTTGATCGCCACCGGCTTGCCCGCGTGCTGGCCCGACTTCACCTTGGCGAAGTGCACCTGGGCAATCGACGCGCTCGCCACCGGCACGCGTTCGAACTCGTCGAAGATCGCGTCGACCGGCGCACCCAGCGACTTTTCGATCAGGCCGATCGCCACGGTCGATTCGAACGGCGGCACCTGGTCCTGCAGCTTGGCAAGTTCGTTGGCGATATCGGGCGGCAGCAGGTCGCGGCGCGTAGACAGCACCTGGCCGAATTTCACGAAGATCGGGCCGAGGCTTTCCAGCGCGAGACGCAGACGCAAGCCGGGCGGGTCGTCGAAGCGACGACCGATCGTGGTGATGCGCAGGAGCAGCGCCACACGCCGGTCGTTGATCCGGCTCAACATCATCTCGTCCAGGCCGAAGCGGATGACGGTGAAGAAAATCTTGAGGAAACGCAGAAAACGCATGTCTGGGGGGCCTGTTGACTAGCGCGAGCCGCGCGGCGCAGCGCTTTGGCTCCCGCCGCTGGCCAGTGATTTTTGTTCGAGCCGCTCGATGCGCTTTTCCACGCGTGCCAGCGCATCGCGTGCGCGCGACAGTTCTTCATTGAAGCCGTCGAGTTCGGCGCGCCGCACGAGCTGCGGATTTTCGTCGAGCAGATATTCCGTGACCGAGCCGAACACGTTGCGCCCGGTGCGCAGGGCCTGCTCGCCCGCGGCGCGCGCGAGCGTGGCGATGCGTGAAGCCGGCGCGTCGCCAATCAGCTTCGCGAGGTCCTCTTCGGGCTCCCAGCGCAGATGCTCGGCGAGCTTGCCGATGACCTGGGCAAACTCGGCATCGCCCTCGATCTTCACGTGTTTCATCACGGCCGCCTGGCCGCCCTGCACGAACGACGAGAGCGCGCCTGCGGGCAGCGACAGCGTCACATCGACGTCGCCTGCATCGTGGTCCTCGACCGCGCCCAGATAGCCGTCCGGCTGCACGAGCAGCGTGAGCACGATGGGCGGGCATGTGAGACGGGCCGTCTTGCCGGCATAAGGGGCGAGACGCTCACGGGCCCACGTTTCGCGGGCGAGCAGGTGATTGACGGCAGCGGCGAAGGGCTTGGCGGCAAGAGTCATCGGCATGGAATAAGAAAACCCGCTCGGGCACAAGCCCGGGCGGGTTCCTATTGTAACGTTCGAGCCACAGGATCGCGCCGCCGTCCTGCCCTGTCCAATGCCGCGCGGCCGCTCGAAGGCGCCACACTCCGTGATCTGAATCAAATCACGAGACGCGCGGCCCCAGTGCTGGCTCAGTGAGATTCGACCTGCTGGATGCCCGCGAGCAGCCAGCCTTCGCCCGAGGTGCGCGACTTCGAGAGATTCCACACCTCGACGAACGGTGCGGCCGGCTCGCCCATGGCTTCGCGAATCAGGCCGGAGAAGCGTACGCTCGCAAGGTACTCGCTGCCGCGCTCTTCCACGCCGAGCAGGTCCGCGTTGAGCTGCACGACGTCGGTCTGGTTGGACTGCGCGCCGCGCCCCGCGAGATCGACGCGGATTTCGGCGAACATCTCGGGCGTCGTGAATTCGCGGATGTCGTCCATGTTGCCGGCGTCCCACGCGGCCTGCAGGCGCACGAAGTAGACCTTCGCGTTACGCACGAAGGCTTCCGTGTCGAAGCCGGCCGGAATTGACGCGACGTCAGCAGCAGGCGTGTCGATGTGCGGCGTGCTCAGCGGATTGGCTTCAGGCGCGAGGTACTGCCCCGTGGGCGGCGCGGTGTAGCGCGGCTCCTGCGGCTGATATCCGCCCGATGACGAGTTCAGGCTGTTCGACGAGTACCCGCCCTGGTACGCGGGTTCCGCGGCACGGCGGCGGCTCATGAACTTGCGGATCAGCCAGACGGCGATAAAGGCGATGATCGCGATTACGATCATGTTGGCCATCATGCCGGCAAACGCCTCGCCAAGACCGAAGTGCGAAAGCAGCGCGGCGATGCCGAGACCGGCCGCGAGGCCCGCGATCGGCCCAAGCCAGCGATTGCGCGCCGGTGCGGGCGCAGGCGTGGGAGCCGGCGTGCCGGGAGCGCGCTGGGCCCCGGCCTGCTGCGCGGGATTCGTGGGACTGGGCTGGGCCGGCGGCGGCGTGGTGCTGCGCTGCGAGGCCACCGACGACTGCTTGCCGAAACTGCGGCCGCCACCCATGCGGCGAGCCTCCGCATCGAACGACGCGAGGCTGCCGGCAATCATCACGCCGGCAAGAGCCAGGACGCCGATTCGTCTGGCCCATGACGATGAAAGCTTTTTGGAAGCATCGATTCGGGGCTCAGACATGGTGGAAATTCCTTTAAAGACAGTAAGTTGGGAACACTAATACTTTGTGCCGACGTGTAAGGCTACCACGCCAGCTGACAAATTGTAATATTTGACGGCTTCAAGGCCGACTTGTTCCATCATCGTCTTGAGTGTTTCCTGGTCCGGATGCATGCGGATCGATTCCGCGAGGTACTGGTAGCTGTCCGCGTCCTGTGCAAAGCGCCGGCCAAGCCACGGCAGGACCTTGAACGAATACACGTCATACGCCTTCTTGAGCGGCTCCCAGACCTTCGAGAATTCGAGCACGAGCACACGGCCGCCCGGCTTGAGCACGCGACGCATCTCGGCGAGCGCGGCGTCCTTGTGCGTCATGTTGCGCAGCCCGAAAGCCACGGTCACCACGTCGAAGTAGTTGTCCGGAAAAGGAATTTTCTCGGCGTCGCAAAGCAGCGCCGGCGTGATCACGCCGTTGTCGATGAGGCGGTCGCGGCCCACGCGCAGCATCGACTCGTTGATGTCGGTGTGCCAGACCTCGCCCGTCGGGCCCGCTTTCCTCGCGAACGCCATGGAAAGGTCGCCGGTGCCGCCCGCGATGTCGAGCACCTTCGCGCCGGGCCGGATGTTCGCCTGCGCGATCGTGAACGCCTTCCACGCGCGGTGCAGCCCGCCCGACATCAGATCGTTCATCAGGTCGTAGTTCGAGGCGACCGAGTGAAACACGCCGGCCACCTTCTTCGCCTTGTCCTGTTCGTCGACTGTCTGATAGCCGAAGTGGGTTTTGCTCATCGCGCTCGTCCTTTCGCGGAAGGGTGTTCTATTGGGTGCTGCGCCGCTTCTGTCAGAGAAGCGGCGGGGCTGGATCGTAACAGGAAGCGTCAGTGGCAGTGGCCATGCGCGGCAGGGGGCGCCGCCATGGGAGCGTCGCGCTCGACGCCCGCCGCCTTCAGGCTGGCGAAATATTCCGCCCAGAGTTCGTCCTGGCGCGTGGCGAGCTCGTAGAGCTGGTCCCACGAGTAGATGCCGGTATTGTGGCCATCGGAGAACGTGGGCTGCAGCGCGTAGTTGCCGACGCCTTCAAGCGCCGTAATCGTCACCTCGCGCTTGCCGGTCTGCAGCGTTTCCTGGCCGGGGCCGTGCCCGCGCACCTCCGCCGAGGGCGAATACACGCGCATCAGCTCGAAGGGCACGCGATAGCTCTCCCCGTTCGCATACTGGAGTTCCAGCACGCGCGAGACGGCGTGCACCACGACGCCGGTTGGCACCGGCGTATCGGATTTCAGTCCACTCATGATCGTTCCTGCTGTTGGACGCGCGATGGACGCGCATTGGACGCTCACCGCCCCCCGCCCGCTCAGGCCTTAAGCGTGCTCCATTTCCTGTCGCACCGCGTCACGCAGCAGCGTGGCTTGCGCGCGGCGCTGGCCCAGCATCGCCTCGGACACCGTGCGCTGGCGCGGCGCCCAGACGGGCAGCGGGAAATGGGCGTCGTTCGTGAAGCGCGGAATGACGTGCCAGTGCACGTGCGGCACCTGGTTGCCAAGGCTCGCCAGATTCACCTTCGAAGGATGCATGACGCGGCGCAGCGCACGCTCGACGGCGTACACCGCCCGCATCAGATGTTCCCGGTCGGCCGCGCCCAGGTCCGAGAATTCGGCGACGTGCGCATTCCAGATGACCCGGCAAAAGCCGGGATAGTCGGCCTCGGCAGTCGCGAGCACGACACGCATGCGCTCGTCCTGCCACAGCACATCGCCGCCTTCCTCACTGCAGAATACGCATGTCATCGTCGTCCTCGAACCCGTTCACCGAAAATTGAGCGCTGCCATTAGACCAGCACGCGCTCGATTCCGCCATTGTTCGCGTTCTGAACGTAGTCCGCCATCCAGTTTTCGCCAAGCAGGTGTCGGGCGATTTCCACCACGATGTAGTCGGCTTCGATGTTGGCGTCTTCGTTGTACCGCGACAGACCCTGGAGGCACGACGGGCAGCTCGTCAGAATCTTGACGTCCTGCGTCGTACCCTGCCCGCCCGCTTCCTGCTGCGTCGCCGGCTGCACCCCGTTCGCGCCGTTGCCGACGATCGGAATGCCGCGCAGCTTCGCCGCGCCCTTGCGGATTTCCTCTTCCTTGCGGAAACGCACCTGCGTCGAAATGTCCGGGCGCGTCACGGCCAGCGTGCCCGATTCGCCGCAGCAGCGATCGTTCTTCTCGATCTTGTAGCCGTCGTGTTCAGAGCCCATCAGCTCGTTGACGAGCTTGACCGGATCGATCGTCTTGATCGGCGTGTGGCACGGGTCGTGGTACATGTAGCGCGTGCCCGTCACGCCGTCGAGCTTGATGCCCTTCTCCAGCAGGAACTCGTGGATGTCGATGATGCGGCATCCCGGGAAAATCTTGTCGAATTCATAACCCGCGAGCTGGTCGTAGCACGTCCCGCACGACACCACGACGGTCTTGATGTCGAGGTAGTTGAGCGTGTTCGCGACGCGATGGAACAGCACGCGGTTATCGGTGACGATCTTCTCGGCCTTGTCGTACTGGCCCGAGCCGCGCTGCGGATAGCCGCAGCACAGGTAGCCCGGCGGCAGCACCGTCTGCACGCCCGCTTCCCAGAGCATCGCCTGGGTGGCGAGGCCCACTTGCGAGAACAGACGCTCCGAGCCGCAGCCAGGGAAGTAGAACACCGCTTCCGAGTCGACGTTCGTCGTCTTCGGGTTGCGGATGATCGGCACGATCTTGTTGTCTTCGATGTCGAGCAACGCGCGCGCCGTCTTCTTCGGCAGGTTGCCCGGCATCTTCTTGTTGACGAAGTGGATCACCTGCTCGACCACGGCCGGCTTGCCCGTGGATGCGGGCGGAAGCGCCGTCTGCTTCTTCGCGAACTTCTTGAACAGGTCGTTGCCAAGGCGCTGCGCCTTGTAGCCCACGCCCATCATCGCGGTGCGCGCGAGATTGATGGTCTGCGGGTTCGTGGCGTTCAGGAAGAACATGCCCGCCGCGTTACCCGCGTTGAACTTCTTCTTGCCCATCTTGCGCAGCAGATTGCGCATGTTCATGGTCACGTCGCCGAAGTCGATCTTGACCGGACACGGCGTCACGCACTTGTGGCAGACCGTGCAGTGGTCGGCCACGTCGTTGAACTCGTCCCAGTGCTTGATCGACACGCCGCGGCGCGTCTGCTCTTCGTACAGAAATGCTTCGACCAGCAAGGAGGTCGCGAGAATCTTGTTGCGCGGGCTGTAGAGCAGGTTCGCGCGCGGCACGTGGGTCGCGCACACCGGCTTGCACTTGCCGCAGCGCAGGCAGTCCTTCACCGAATCGGCAATTGCGCCAATGTCGGACTGCTGCATGATGAGCGACTCGTAGCCCATCAGGCCGAACGACGGCGTGTAGGCGTTGCGCAGGTCGGCGCCTTCGAGCAGCTTGCCCGCGTTGAAGCGGCCTTGCGGATCGACGCGCTGCTTGTAGGCGCGGAACTCGGCGATCTCGTCTTCCGTGAGGAATTCGAGCTTCGTGATGCCGATGCCGTGCTCGCCCGAGATCACGCCGTCGAGCGAACGCGCGAGCTTCATGATGCGTGCGACCGCATGGTGCGCGTCCTGCAGCATCTCGTAGTTGTCGGAGTTGACCGGCAGGTTCGTGTGCACGTTGCCGTCGCCGGCGTGCATGTGCAGCGCCACGAACACACGGCCGCGCAGCACCTTCTTGTGGATCGCCTGGGCCTCGTCGAGGATCGGCTTGAATTCGCCGCCGTTGAAGATCTTGCGCAGTTCCCCGCGGATCTCCTGCTTCCACGAAATGCGCACCGTGCGGTCCTGCGTCACGTGGAAGACGTTGGCGTCGGGCTGCACGTCCACGCGGTCGGCAAACTTCTCCGCCAGCGCCTCGTAGCCCAGCTGCACGAGGTAGTGCTGCGCCTCGCGCAGCGACAGATCGAGCTTCTCGCCCACGAAGGTCCAGCGCTCGCGCACGCGCTTGAGCAGGTCGAGCGCCTGCTGAACGCGGTCTTCGAGCAGTTCCGCCGAGGGAATCTCGTTCGCGTCGTCGGTCTTGCCGAGCGGCAGCTTGCCCGCCTTGAAGAACGCTTCGAGCGCGTCGACCAGTTGCAGCTTGTTCTTGATCGACAGTTCGATGTTGATGCGCTCGATGCCGTCCGTGTACTCGCCCATGCGGTTGAGCGGAATCACGACGTCTTCGTTGATCTTGAACGCGTTGGTGTGCTTGGCAATGGCGGCCGTGCGGCTGCGGTCGAGCCAGAAGCGCTTGCGCGCCTCGGCGGACACCGCGACGAAGCCTTCGCCGCTCTTGCCGTTGGCCATGCGGATGACTTCCGAAGTCGCGGTGGCCACGGCATCGGCGTCGTCGCCGACGATATCGCCGATCAGCACCATCTTCGGAAACGCGTTGCGCTTGCTCTTGGTCGCGTAGCCAACGGCGCGCAGATAGCGCTCGTCGAGGTGCTCGAGACCCGCGAGAATCGCGCCGCCCTGCTTCGACGTTTCGAACAGGTAGTCCTTGATCTCGACGATGCTCGGAATCGCCTCGCGCGCCTGGCCGAAGAACTCCAGACACACCGTGCGCGTATGCGCGGGCATCTTGTGCAGCACCCAGCGCGCGGACGTGATGAGCCCGTCGCAGCCTTCCTTCTGCACGCCCGGCAGGCCGGCGAGGAACTTGTCGGTGACGTCCTTGCCGAGGCCTTCCTTGCGGAAGCGCTTGCCTTCGATATCGAGCGATTCGGAGCGCAGGAGCTTTTCGCCCGGCGCGTATTCGCCGTCGAACCACTTCAGCTCGAAGCGCGCCACGGGAATGTCGTGGATCTTGCCCATGTTGTGGTCAAGACGCGTGACCTCGAGCCAGTTGCCCTGCGGGTCGACCATGCGCCACCAGGCGAGATTGTCGAGCGCCGTGCCCCACAGCACCGCCTTCTTGCCGCCCGCGTTCATCGCGACGTTGCCGCCGATGCAGGACGCATCGAGCGAAGTCGGATCGACTGCGAAGACGAAGCCCGCGGCGTCGGCGGCCTCGGTCACGCGGCGCGTGACCACGCCCGCGCCCGAGAAAATGGTCGCGACCTTGCGGTTCACGCCCGGCAGGTCGGTCATCTCGACCGGACCGAGCTGCTCGAGCTTTTCGGTATTGATCACGGCCGAGAACGGCGTGAGCGGCACTGCGCCGCCCGTGTAACCCGTGCCGCCTCCGCGCGGAATCACGGTGAGGCCGAGTTCGAAACAGGCCTTGATGAGGCCGGCGATTTCGGCTTCGGTATCGGGCGTGAGGACGACGAACGGATATTCCACGCGCCAGTCGGTCGCGTCGGTCACGTGCGAGACGCGCGCGAGGCCGTCGAAACGGATGTTGTCCTTCGCTGTGCGCTTGCCGAGCACCTTCGTCGCGCGGCGGCGCAGGTCGGCCATCTTCTCGAACTCGCCCGCGAAGGCGTCGATGGCGCGGCGCGTGGCGCTGACCAGTTTTTCCACGCGCGCGGCGCGGTCCACGCCTTCCTTGTCTGCATGCTCCTGCAGGTCGGCGCGGCGGCGCTTCTCGATTTCGGCGAGGCGGTGGTTCAACGCCTCGATCAGGAGCGCGCGGCGCTTCGGATTGTCGAGCAGATCGTCCTGCAGATACGGGTTGCGGCGCACGACCCAGATGTCGCCCAGCACCTCGTAGAGCATGCGCGCCGAGCGGCCGGTGCGGCGCTCCGCGCGCAGTTCGGCGAGCGCGTTCCATGCGTCTTCGCCGAGCAGGCGGATGACGATTTCGCGGTCCGAAAACGACGTGTAGTTATAGGGAATCTCGCGCAGGCGCGGTTCGACGTCGGCGGCCACGGCGGTGGCGGCGCCGTGAGGATCGAAAACTTGAGGTGCGTTCATGGTTGGACGACTCTTTGGGCCAGTCCCGCGCACGGCTCGCGGCCGCTGCAACGGATACTGACGGGGCGCGTGGGGCGCTATTCTGAAATCGTGTCCGCCTGTGGCAGGCTGCGGACGAAAGGGGTGGGGAGGCACATGGCGGCAACGCTCACGCCGATGGTTCCCCGGCGCTCGGATTTAGCGACACGATCGTGCGTGGCGGGCGTGCCGCTGCGCCGCCGGGCGGGTTACGCGCCGTGCGGACATCAAATGGGCTGTCCGAGGTTGCCAGTGCATCATCCGATCCTTGTTTCGAAAAAGGATTTTACCGCATGATCCGCACCCGCGCTGACGCGGCGTGGGAACCTGGTGAACACACAAGATTCACCTGCGTTGACGGACGATTCGCGCCGGATTGCGCGCGCTTTGACGATGATTTGCCTTCCGACCGGTCGGCGAATCGCGCCGCCGCATCCCGCGCCAGCCGCCTGCCCTGCCAGCGCGGGAGCCGTTGGCGCTATCATTTACGCTTTCCCGCCCTGAAACCGCGCCCGGCGCGCCCTCGCATGGCCTCTCACGACGATTACCTGAAGAAAATCCTCACCGCCCGCGTCTACGATGTTGCCCGCGAGACCGAACTCGAGCGCGCCCCGAACCTCTCGGCGCGCCTGCGCAACGCCGTGTTCCTCAAGCGCGAGGACAACCAGCCGGTGTTCTCCTTCAAGCTGCGCGGCGCCTACAACAAGATGGCGCATCTCTCGCCCGCGCA
>NZ_JAFA01000019.1 GCF_000519185.1 Paraburkholderia nodosa DSM 21604
TGCACTGGTACAACTTCGAGCATCGCCACAGCGGCATTCGCTACGTCACACCCGCGCAGCGTCATGCCGGTGAGGATCTGGCAATCCTGCAAGCGCGTCATCAGACATACCTCCAGGCGCGTGAACGCAATCCGGCACGTTGGTCAGGTCACACACGAGACTGGTCGCCGATCGTCACCGTCACACTCAATCCCGAGCGCGAAGCTGTCATTCGCGACCACCTTCGGGATAAAACGCAATTGGTTGCATGAATCAGGCGACAACCACCTTGACTCGCTCCGGTCCGACGGGGTCGTACTCGGTGTGAAGGTCGTCGGTCCGGATCGAGCGCACGACGACCTCGCCAGTATGAACGCCCACGCGAACCTGCAGAGGAATGCCTTTCTCCAGGCGAATGCGGTCGCTATGTCTGCGCATTGCCTGTTGCATCCGCAACGCCGCGAAAAGCGCGCGTTGCGGATGGTCTTCGTGGGCGATGGGGGCGCCGAACAGCGCTAGGATACCGTCACCAAGCGACTTCGCGACGTAGCCCTCGTAATAGTGGACGGCTTCCATCATCAGCGCGACGACGGGCTCAATCAACTGCTGGGCTGCTTCCGGGTCGAGATCGTGAATCAAGGCTGTAGAACCGGCCATATCCGCGAACAGCGCAGTAATGGTCTTTCGTTCGCCCGCGGTCTCGCCTCTTGCTGCCATCGCGACATGCTCGGCGCGGATGCGCTCGGCAAGATGGTGCGGCGTGTAATGGACTGGCGCTGGCGCCAGATCAGGAGCGGTTTGCGACGGCACTGGCAAATTAGCGAGCGGTGCCCCACACTCGCTGCAGAATCGGGCAGTGGCAGCGGCTTGACATCCGCAGCGCTCACACGAGCGCTTCAGGATGGTCCCGCATGCTCCGCAGAAGCTAGCCCCGGTGAGATTCTCAAATCCGCAGGTTGTGCAGCGCATACAGCCTCGTCGCGGCCAGGAAGCAACATGGTCTCATTATGCGCTGCATGCACGGATGCAGCAGCCCCGGCATCCACCTGGCATCGAGCGCTAAATATTGCTCGAAACGTCGCTCATACCCATTCTCCCGAGGAGAAGAAGCGTCATTACGCCGGTGCGGAAAGTGAGATCGCCAGCTGCAGCTGCAGTTACGCCGGCGCATGCCCATCGAGATCATCGAAATCGACGCCAAACCGCCCGGCGAAGGCTATGTGCTGGCGAACATCACGCACACGCGCTTGCCATACCTATGCCATCACCCCTTTGGGGAGCGCCCCCGAAACAGTCGATGATAGAAGCTCAGCATCGTGAGTCAATGAACGGCAGTGAGTTGTTCCGTTCATTGAAAATACGCTAGTCCCGTTTGTAAATTTGCTTAATCACGGGTTACGATGCCACCCTAACGTTGATCAATCGTCGTCAACGGACCGAAATGCGCGCCAAAAGCCGTCACGTCGTCTCCGGGCTAGCAGGCAAAGGTAAACGCATACCCTGCATCACTATTCGCTAACTGTACGGATTTCCGGCGGTCATATAGAGACTCGCCGTTCAGCGCCGCCCGCTGGCCTGTTAGCAGGCCTCGCACACATCGATCGCAAGCAGAATCGCCAATGGATCCGCTTTCGGATGTTCTTTCTTTACTGAAGCCGTGCAGCCAACTGTTTGCCGCGTTCGACTCCGCGGGAGCTTGGTCGTTTTCGTTCCCACCTTACACCGGCATCAAGTTTGCGGCGGTCCTTCAAGGCGGGTGCTGGGGAATCGTCACCGGGACAGATCGCCCCATCCGCCTTGAAGAAGGCGACTGCTTTCTCCTGAACAGCGGCTGTGAGATCGTTCTCTCGTCCGATTTATCACTGCCTGCGCAAGATTCGTCGATCATCATGAACTCCATCGATCGTGACGGCATTGCTGTTCACAACGGCGGCGGCGATGTCCTCCTGATTGGCGGTTTCTTTACGTTTTCCAGCGAGCACGCGGCCCTGCTGCTCAGCGCGTTGCCGCCGTTCGCGAAACCACCTCGCTCGTCGAATCAGGCGGCCGTGTTGCGCTGGTCGCTCGATCAGTTGAAGTCGGAACTGCGCGAAGGAATGCCCGGCGGCGTCCTCGTGGCGAATCATCTGCTGCATCTGATGCTTGTGCAGATGCTGCGTCTGCATACGACTACGGTAACATCCGCTGATTCGCCCGCGGGTTGGCTCAGGGGTCTGTCCGACCGCCGGATCCAGGCCGCGATCAGCGCGATGCATGCGGAGCCAGCCCGCCACTGGAGACTGGAGGAACTCGCGCGTATCGCAGGGCTGTCACGAACAATCTTTGCGCAGCGTTTCAAGCGACTAGTAGGAGAAACGACGATGAGCTATCTGATGCATTGGCGCATGCTGCTCGCCACGAATCGCCTCCGACACCACGACGAAAGCATCACGTCAATCGCATTCGCGCTCGGCTACGAATCCGAAAGCGCGTTCTGCACCGCATTCAAGCGGGCGATGGCCTGTTCGCCGACTCAATATCGGCGTCGCTCCTCCCTGTCTTGACCACTTTCCACACGCATTGCGCCCCTTGCGGTGTCAATCAGGTATTGCATCGAGCGGCCTCGGAAATCCGTACGCTTCATAAACATAACCGAACTCGATCGAAATACTGCTCCCCGACCGCGAACTAACATTCAAATGCGTCCAGTGTCCTCACGGATCCAAGACTGGATGTGAAGCGATCGACATACATAAAACGAAACCTGCGCAATCGCAAGGCGAACACAGGTAGGAGGAGCGCAATGGACTTTGCTGTATCCACGAATACCGGCCGGCTTCCAGATGAATTTAAGGATATCGAATCATTCTTTGATCGTTGGGGTGCACCGACTTCGCACGAGCGGTGGATCAACCGCGCCGCGGCCCCATATCCTGAAATCGTGAAGTTTTACGAAGCGATGTTAGCGCGCGCTGAAGAAGCAACCATCTATCTTGAACAGTTCCCGGCCGACGACATGCCCGAACCGGCACAGAATCTGTTCCGGCTTCTGCTCTCGATGTGCCACGCCGCGATCGCGGTGGAAGTGCACGGGGCGCAGGGTATCCGCCACGCACCGCCGGTCCATGCGCTGAAGATCGTGACCGGTTTCCACCCCCATGGGTGAGCGTAGCGACTTCGATCCCGATTGCTTTCCAGTTCTATCCATCCGCAGGAGCCGACATGAATCACCCTTCCGAACTCCCCTCCGACTTGACCGAATCCGCTGGCCTGAACACCGAAGCGATGCCCGTTTCGCTCTATACCGATCCGGCGCAGTATGAAATTGAGCGCGAGCGTATTTTCCGCCGCGCATGGTTGAAGGTCGGCCGTGTCGAGCAGATCCCGAATCGCGGCGATTTCTTCGTCAAGGATATCGCAGTACTGAAGGCATCCGTCATCATCGTGCATTCGGAAGACGGCCAGATCCGCGCCTTCCACAACGTCTGCGCGCACCGAGCAAACATTGTCGAGCACCGCTCAGGCGGTAACGCGAAGCGCTTCGTATGCCGTTATCACAGCTGGGGCTACAACAATTCGGGCGAGCTCGCACACGTGCCCGACCAACCTGGATTCTTCCACCTGAACAAGAAGAAGTGCGGACTGACGCCAGTCTCACTCGATGTCTGGGAAGGTTGGATCTTTGTCAATCTGGCACCGACACCGGAAGTCAGCCTGAAGGAGTTTCTGGGGCCTATCGGTGATGCGCTTGCGGGCATCGCCTATCCGGGTGCAGAGCATGCGCTCGTGCTACGCGGCGAGTTCAAGGCGAACTGGAAACTCGTCGCTGAAAACTTCAGCGAGGCGTATCACATCTCGTCGATTCACCCGAAGACGCTTGGACCGATCTACGCCGGCCCGCTCAATCCGTTCAGCAGGCCGATCAGCGCGAACGTCCATGGCGCGCATCGCACAATGTCGACGTGGCTCAATCCAGCGGCCACGCCGTTCGCCAACGCGAAAGTCGCGCAGTGGCTGTTCAGTGCCGATCACTCGGTCACTGGCACGCGCAAGGAAGGGCAGACCAATCCGCTCGTCGAACACAAAGCGATCAATCCAACAAAAAGTGACCTTTGGGCCAGCGACGTCAACTGGTTCTTCCCGAACTGGCACATGCAGATCTCGGCGAACCAGTTCTGGACACACGAATTCTGGCCGACTTCGGCGACGTCCACGATCTGGGAATCGCGCTTCTACTTCAAGAAAGCGGAGACTGTGCGCGAGCGCCTGCAGCGCGAACACTTCACGTCGCACATCACCGACACGATGCTCGAAGACCTCGGCAACATCGAGAGCATGCAGCGCGGGATGGAATCGGGCGCGAAATCCTTCGTCCACTTCAACGAGAGCGAGATCCTGTGCCGTCACGGACTTGAGCAGGTCGTCAAATGGTCGGCCGCGACGAGCGCAAGGGACGCGCTGGCCTGACTAAGCGTTGATCGGCGAGATCGAGGGGCGCCGACGAGCGAGCTCGCGGTTGGGGCAACCCCCTATGGCGGGTTGCCGATTAAATGCATAAATTATTTAACTAACGTTAGGTATTTTATGCGGAACGGTGTGGTCTGCACGCATTGCGCCGTCCGCCATGTCGTCCACCCTAACCCGACGCCCGATCAAGACAGTTACGGAAGCAAATTTATGCCACTCAGTCTAAGCCTGATCCGCGACGAGCTGAAACTTCAGCCCGGACGCCTATTCATCGACGGAAAATGGCACGACTGGGAAGGCGACCGGTTCGATCAGATTCACCCCTCCACAAACGAGGTGATGGCGAGCTTCGCGCAAGCCGGCGTGCGCGGCGCCAATCAGGCGGTCGCGGCCGCCCGACGCGCGTTCGACGAAGGTCCGTGGCCGAAGATGCGCGCGCACGACCGCAAGCGAATGCTGCAGCCGATCGTCGAGCGCATCTACGCGGCCGAGAAGGAGGTCGCACAGCTCCAGACGCTAGACAACGGCATTCCGTTCACCTTTAGTCGTAACTCCCGCGTCTCGCCCAAGGCGGCCGCTGATATCTTCGACCACTTCCTCGGCTGGATCGACAAGATCAACGGCGAGACCTATCCGCAGTTCTCCAGCGCGTCGAACATGCAGTACATGACGTTCCGGGAGCCGGCCGGCGTCGTGGCCGCAATCCTGCCCTACAACGGGCCGGTAATGACGTTCGCGATGAAGGTCGCGCCCGCGCTCGCGTGCGGCTGCACGGTGGTCGTCAAGCCGTCCGAATTCACGAACCTCGCGGCGCTGAAGCTGGCGGACATCATCGCGCAGAGCGATCTGCCGCCGGGCGTGTTCAACATCGTCACGGGCGGCGCGGAGACAGGCATGGCGCTGTCATCACATCCAGGAGTCGACAAGGTCACGTTCACCGGCAGCCCGACCGTCGGCGAGCAAATCACGATTGCCAGTGTGTCCAACATGAAGCGGCTGTCGCTCGAACTCGGCGGCAAGAGCGCCGCGCTCGTGTTTCCCGACACCGAGAGCGTCGCTGCCAACGCGACCACGCTGATGGGCCTGTGTTCGACGTTTCTGTCCGGACAGGTTTGCTCGACACCGACGCGTGCGGTCGTGCACAAGTCGATCATGGACGAGTTCCTGCACCACGCCGCAGAGCAGGTGAAGCAGGTGCGCTTTGGCGATCCTTTCGATCCCGCCACCACGTCCGCCCCGATCATCTCGAAGCGTCAGAAGGAGCGAATTCTTGGCTACATCGACATTGGCAGGAAGGAAGGCGCCGAGCTGAAGTTCGGTGGGGGCGCGCCCGGCGGCGAACTCGCCAATGGAAACTGGATCGAGCCGGCACTGTTCGCGAACGTGCGCAACGACATGACGATCGCGCGTGAGGAGATCTTCGGGCCAGTGCTCTCGGTGATTCCGTTCGAGACGGAAGAAGAGGCAATCAGGATAGCGAATGACAGCGCGTTTGGGCTGGCCGGCTGCGTCTACACGTCCAACGTCAAGCGTGCGTTCCGCGTCGCGCGCGCGATACGTAGCGGGTCGATCGGCGTGAACGGCTACGCGAGCGTACCGAACGCACCGATGGGTGGCGTAAAGCGCTCCGGTGTCGGTCGCGAAGGAGGCTGGGCGACGATCGAAGCGTTTACCGAGCTCAAGACCGTCAACTTCAACCTTGATGGCTGAGGCAAGCATGTCCCAGGAACAAGAAATATGACTGAAACATTCGACTACGTGATTGTGGGCGCGGGCAGCGCCGGCTGCGTGCTGGCCATGCGGCTGTCCGAGGCCGGTCATTCCGTCTGCGTGCTGGAAGCTGGCCCGAAAGACAGCAGCCCGTATATCCACATACCGGCCGGATACATCAAGAATTTGTTCAACCCGAAGCTGATCTGGGATTTCAAGAGCGAGCCCAATGCCGCCACCGGCAACCGCGCACTCAGCCTCACGCAGGGCCGCGTGCTTGGCGGCTCCGGCTCGATCAACGGCATGGTCTACAACCGCGGCCAGCACGCCGATTTCGACGGCTGGGCGGCGCGCGGCAATCCGGGCTGGTGCTACCAGGATGTGCTGCCATACTTCAAGAAGGCGGAAACGCGCATCGGCGAGGGCGACGACCACTATCGCGGCCGCACTGGCCCGTTGCCGGTCACCGACCCGGTGCAGTCGAGCCCGCTGTGCGACATCTTCGTCAAGGCGGTGAAGAGCCTCGGCTACCCCCACGTGAGGGATCACAATGCCGAGGCTCAGGACGGCGTCGGCCCGTGGCAGTTCACGATCGATTCGCGCGGCCACACCATGCGCCGCATGAGCGCCGCACAGGCGTATCTGCGCCCGGCGATCAAGACTGGCCGCGTCGACGTTCGCCCGGACAGCCCGGCCACGCGCGTGCTGCTGGAGAACCGGCGCGCGCTCGGCGTGCGCTATCGCGCGGGAGGCACGAGCGGCACCGGCTCGCCGGAGCGCGAGGTGCGTGCGCGTCGCGAGGTGATCGTCTCGGCCGGCGCGCTGAACACGCCGCGCCTGCTGCAGATTTCCGGCATCGGTTCCGCCGATCATCTGCGCTCCATCGGCGTGAGCGTCGAAGTGAATCTGCCGGGCGTGGGCGCGAACTTGTGCGATCACTACAACCTGCGTGTCGCCGCAAAGGTCAGAAACATTTCGACGATCAACGAGCGCGGCCGCGGCCTGCCGCTCGCGTGGGAGATCGCGAAATACTTCACGGGCCGGCCGAGCATCCTCAGCATGGGGCCGGTACCCATGCGCTTTTTCTTCCGCTCGGCCCCTTCGCTGCCGACGCCGGATCTCCAGGTATCGTTTACGCCCGGCAGCTATCGCGAAGGCTTGCCCGGCCTCCTCGACCACTATCCCGGCATGACGCTTGGCGGCCACAAGCAGCGCCCGGAAAGCCGCGGATACGTGAAGGCGCTTTCGACGAACATCGACATCGCCCCGCTGATCCAGCCGAACTACCTGGCGGCGCAGTCGGATCAAGATGCGATGGTCGCGGTCGTGAAGATGGCGCGCGCAGTGCTGCAAGCACGCCCATTCGCCCCGTACTATGTCGATGAGATATTCCCCGGAAACGATATCCGCACGGACCAGGAGATTCTCGACTTTGCGCGCGAGCGAGGCGGCACCGTGTATCACCACAACGGCACCGCGCGGATGGGCCCGGACAGGGACCCGTACGCGGTCGTCGACGCGCGCTTGCGCGTGCGCGGCGTCGAAGGATTGCGGGTCGCCGATGCTTCCGTCATGCCCGCGCCGATTTCCGGCGCGACCAACGCGTCGGTAATCATGATCGGCGAGAAGGCAGCCGATCTGATCTTGAAGGACGCCGCGCAGCCGTTGCGCCGAGGTACCGAGCACCCGTCGAACGAAAACGGCACGACAGGCGCATGGGAGATGACCACGCTCTCACACGCACTCTGACGCGCGCTCGAACGCCATTCAACTCATAGCGGCAGCGCCGTCGCGCACGGGAAACCAGCCTGGCGTCGTCCTGATCACGCTCCAGAGCTTGTCGGGAATCTGAAGCTCGGCGGGTTGCCTGGCAGTATCCAGCGCAATATCGATATGCGCAGCGCGCCCAGAGCGGCTGAGTTCGACCCAGTTCGGCATCGTAGCCAGACCGCGCCCCACCGCCACAAGCGGCAGCCCCAGCGCCCTCGCCCTGCGGGCCTGCTCCGGCGTGCGGATCTCACCGGCCGCGATCAGCGGCACGCGATGCCCGACGCGTTCGACGATCTGCTCGATGGTGGTCTTCTCGCCCGCATAGTCCTGCGGCTTGTTCTCGAGCAGCTTGTAGAGCGAAACGTGCAGGTAATCGATACCACTCTCGATCAGGCGGTCAATGAGCGCGCAGGCGTCACCAATGCGCAGCGCACCTTCATCCGGCTCTTCCGGGGAAATGCGGTAGCCCACGAGGAAGGGACGATCGGCATGATCGGCAACGACACGCTTGACCTCCTGCACCACGGCCAGCGGAAAGCGCATCCGGTTTTCCAGTGAACCGCCCCATTCGTCGGTCCGCTGGTTATACCGCGGCGAGAGGAAGTTCTGGATCAGGAACCCGTGCGCACCGTGCAGCTCAACGCCGTCGAAGCCGGCCACAATCGCACGCCGCGTGGCTTCGCCGAAAGCGCGGATCACGCCGGCGATTTCGTCATGGCTGAGCGCGCGGCTACTGATCCGGCCGTCATTGAATGGCCCGGGCGCCGCCGTAGTCGCACTGGCGCTCACCAGCTCGCCGCCGGGAATCAGGCCGTGCGCGGCCTTGTTCCCGGCATGAAAAATCTGCAGCACGGCAGGTGCGCCGCCGCTTTGGGTGGCCTGCGCGAGCCTGCTCAATCCAGGAATGAAACGGTCGTCATACGCTGCGAACTCATGCATGAAACCAACGCCGTTCTCCATCACATGTGTGCAGCCGGTCAGCACGAGACCAACGCCGCCGGCCCGGGCGCGGTACCAGGCGAGTTCCTGGTCGGAGACAGTCTCGTCCGCATTGGATGACCATGTCGTCATGGGTGCCATCACGACACGATTGCGCAGCGTAACGCCGTTGGAAAAAGAGAACGGCTCGAACAGGACATCTGTAGTTTGGGACATTTGCACGACTTACATGAAATAAGGCTTTTCGCCGTCGGTATTCGGCTTGTTCACGCCAAGGCTCTCGCCGCGATGCAACTGCGGCGACTCGACGATCTTTGCGATCAGGTCGGCCACGCTCCTGCGCGAGACCACGGTACCTTTGAAGAGCTCGTGGCGTCCCGTCAGTTCGTAGTCGACCTCGTCCTCGTCGGTCAGCCAGGCTGGGCGCACAATGGTGTAGTCGAGGCCAGAGTCCTCAATCACCTCCGCTGCACGCGCAAAGGGCTTGAGATCTTCGCCGATGGTGGCGTTGTTCCACTCGCCAAACTTGCCCGGCACTTCGTCGTAAATACCCAGCGAGAGCACGAAAACCAGGCGTTTGACGCCAGCCGCCCGCATGGCCGCGACGACACTGCGGGCCTGCACGTCGATGTCGTCACCCGTCAGGTTCGCGTAGACGATGTCCTGGTCCGACATGGCTTGCTCGAGGAGCTTCCTGTCGAGCGCGCTGCCAATGACGAGCTTCGAGTTGGCGGGCTCCATGCCGGAGAGCTTCTTCGGGTTGCGTAGAAACAGCGTCATCGCGGTGTCGCTGCGCTGCGCGAGCACTTGACTCACCCACCGCGCGATCTGCCCGCTGGCGCCGAGTATCAGGACATTCTTCATGATTTATTCAAGTATCCGATCTAATTGATTGAGAGATCAGGCCTGCCGACGCCGACACCGCGTCGGCAGGCTCCTGATCGATTACAGATTCTCCCTGAAGAACGGCACCACCTTCGCCAGCGCCAGCGCCACGGGTTCCGGCTTGTCATACAGGTCGTAGTGCGACCAGCCTTCGGCCACCACGATGTGCTTGTCCTTCGACGCCGCACGGCCGTAAATCTCCCAGCCGTCGCGGTACGCACCGAAGGCGCCGGGCTTGTCGCCGATAACGACCATCAGCGGCTGCGTGAGCAGCACTTCGGCGTGCAGGAAGGCATCCCAGCCCATTGCGGCGCTGTTGAACGAGAACAGCCCGCTGGTGGCCCCATGGGGTTTCTGGCCGCGAGGCGACTTGTAGTAGTCCGTGGCCTCCAGCACGTCAATATCCGTCATGCCGCTTTTCCTGCCCTCCTCCACGGAGCCCGGCAGATAGTTGATAACGTTGCGCTGCGCGCCCTGCGCCTCCGCGGTGCGCTGCTTGGCCATCGCTTCCAGCGCGCTTACGGGATCGAAGTTGCTGAAGCCTTCGCGAATCAGCCGGCCGAAGTTGACGCCCGTGATCGACGTCACGGCCTTGATGCGATGGTCGGTCATCGCCGCGTGAATCGTGTAGGCTCCGCCGCCGCACACGCCGATCGCGCCGATGCGGTTTTCGTCGACGTAGGGCAGCGTCACCAGGTAGTCGATGGCGAAACGGATATCGGAAACGCGGATCGCCGGATCTTCGATGAAGCGCGGCTCCCCGCCGCTGGCGCCCTGGAAGCTCGCGTCGAACGCAACGACGACGAATCCTTCCTTCGCGAGTGCTGCACCGTAGACATTCCCGGAAGTCTGCTCCTTGCAACTGCCGATCGGGTGCGTGCTTACGATCGCTGGATATTTTTTCGTCTCGTCGAAGTTCGGCGGCAAATATATGTCGGCAGCCGAATCCCAACCGAGGTTTTTGTACGTGACGGTTCTGACGTTGCTCGTGCTCATGAAAGATTCCTTCTCCGTTGATCCAGGCCCGGCACAGGCCGGACCTCCAAGGTTCGAACGCTGCGGCCCGGCTGGCTTACTTCAGCGTACGCTGGAAGAACGGCGCAAGCACCGAAAC
Source organism: Paraburkholderia nodosa DSM 21604 (assembly GCF_000519185.1). Taxonomy (GTDB): domain Bacteria; phylum Pseudomonadota; class Gammaproteobacteria; order Burkholderiales; family Burkholderiaceae; genus Paraburkholderia; species Paraburkholderia nodosa. The sequence goes on from NZ_JAFA01000019.1 coordinate 10,844, forward strand.
CGCCTCATCAACGTATTGGGGAACGTCGTACAGCGACATATGATTCGCCCCCTCGACGATGTGGAAATGCTTGTCCTTGCTGGCTGCCCGGGCGAACAGATCGTCGCTCATCCACTTGCTGCCTGCAACGCTGCCCGCCACGATTTGCAGGGGCTGGGTCAGGAACGCTTCGGCCTTGTTATAGGCGTCGTAGGTGATGATCTGGTTGAGGCTGCGCGCAGTCATGTAGCCGGGCGCGTTCGGATGCTCGCAGCGCGGCGTATGGTAGTACTCCCACGCCTCTTCCAGTTCCTTGTTCGGAGCATCTTCCCGGCGCATGGGCGCGAGCGGCAGCGTGGCGAGCTGCGCCTTCGAAGCGTCGCTGGTGCGCGCCAGCGAGCCGGCGGCGACGAAGGGAATGGCATCCGCGTCCTTGACCGTGTTTTCCCAGCCATTGCGGAACATCTGACCAATATTCACGGCGCTCACGGTGCCCACTGCCTTGATGCGGCGGTCGTCGATGGCGGCGTTGGCCGTGTAGCCGCCGCCCGCGCAGATGCCCATTGCACCAATGTTCTCCTGATCGACATAAGGCAGCGTGGTCAGGTAGTCAATCACAGCACTGATGTCCTCAGTGCGGACATACGGGTTCTCGAGCTGACGCGGCTCGCCCGTGCTCTCGCCCTGATACGACGCATCAAACGCAATGGCGATCAGGCCGTTTTCCGCCAGCTTCTTCGCGTACAGCCCGGCTGTCTGCTCTTTCACGCCACCGCCCGGGTGCGCCACGACGACGGCGGGGTAGCGCTTGCTCTCGTCGAAGCCTGCCGGAAAGTTGATCACCGCGGCCATCGTGACACCCTGGCCATTGAGGTTCTTGAAGTTCAGTTTTTGCATGGTGCGTTGCTCCTGTCGTGAGAGGAAATGTGTTCTACCGATGGCTCCATGGTAGGCGTTGCATTGCTTCGGAAAAATAGGCTTATAAAGACATCAGCGTTAAGCTAGACTTGACAATATGCCGATCGAACCCTCACTCCTGCCCGCTCTTGCGTGGTTCGCGCACATCGCACGACACCGTAGCTTCACCAAAGCCGCCGCCGAAATGGAGGTGTCGCGCGCTGCCCTTTCGCAACAGCTCAAAGCGCTGGAACAGCAGCTCAACGTGCGACTGTTGCATCGCACGACGCGCGATATGTCGCTGACTGAAGAAGGGCAGCGTCTCTTCGATGCGCTGCAACCGGCGCTCGCCTCGATCGAACGAGCCGTGGTCGAACTCGGCGAAACCCATGCCGAGCCTGCCGGCCTCATCAGGGTGAATACCTCGCGGGTGGCGGCCCGGCTGCTGCTGGAGCCGGGTATGGGCGAATTTCTGGCCCGCTTTCCGAAGCTGCGGCTGGAACTGGTGATGAACGACGGATTCTCGAATATCGTGGCCGAGGGGCTGGACGCCGGCATTCGCCTCGGCGAAAGTCTCGACGAGCATATGGTGGCGGTGCCCGTAACGCCCATGCTGGAAATGGCCATCGTCGGTTCTCCTGCCTATTTTGCACGTCACGGCGTGCCGCAAGCGCCTGCCGATCTCATGCGGCACAACTGTCTTGCCTACCGCTTTACCTCCAGCGCAACGATCGATCGCTGGTCCTTCACGTCGCCCGAAACGCAGGGCCATACCGTCGTCTTCGAACCACAGGGCAACGCCGTCTTCAACGACGACGACAGCATGCTGCGTGCGGCGCTGCAGGGCGTCGGCCTTGTGCAGCACATCGACCTGTGTGTGCGGCATCATCTCGCGAGTGGCACGCTGGTGCGCGTGCTCAAGCCCTGGTGCAAGCCATTTCCCGGCTTCTACCTCTACGTGCCTTCACGTGCGCAAATGCCCGCGAAAATCCGCGCGCTGATGGATTTCCTGATCGCGCAGCGCGAGCAGTTCGAACGCGAGCGCGAGACGTCTGGCAAAGGGCCCGCGCAAGGTCGTACAACCTCCCGCCGACGAGCACGCCGCTGAGGCGCGAGGCTGGCGCAGTTCACCTGTCGACGGTCCGAAACCATAAGCGACGAGCAACAAGATACGCCAATGCGCGGTGCGTTCAAACGATATTTTCAGCGTACGGCCCGCGCAGTTTGAGGCTGCGACCCTGCACGTCCACGCCTATTCCGTCGAAAGCCTGTTCAAGCGTGCCAGAGTACGGAACGCCCACATCGGACACATTGCGCTAGCCGATATCGAGCGGTTGAATGCATGCTGCCATCGTTCAAATCAGCTTTGGGATCACGCATGCAATACGAAGACTTTCAGTTCATCCGGTTTGATCCGCAGTCCGACGGCGTCATGCTCGTCACGCTAAACCGTCCTGATGTCATGAATGCTACGAACAATAGAATGCATTGGGAGCTGACAAAGGTCTGGGGCGTGGTCAACGACGATCCCAGGGTCAAGGCTATAGTGATCACGGGCGCGGGAGATCGCGCATTCTCCGCAGGCGGCGACCTGTCCGTCGTGGAAGAAATGTCGAATAGCCAGGAAGCCACGCTGCGCGTGATGAAAGAAGCGTCCGACATTGTCTACAACATCCTCGCCTGCGAAAAACCCATCATCTCCGCTATCAACGGTACAGCCGTGGGCGCGGGCCTCGCTGTGGCGCTTCTGGCCGACGTTAGCGTGATGGCGGAAGAAACACGCCTGACCGACGGACATACGCGCCTCGGCGTCTCCGCAGGCGACCACGCCGCCATCGTATGGCCGCTGCTTTGCGGCATGACCAAGGCGAAGTACTACCTGATGACGGCCGATTTCGTCGACGGCAAGGAAGCGGAACGCATTGGCCTCGTGACCTTTTGCGCGCCGCGGGCAGAGGTCCTGGCAAAGTCGCTCGCGATAGCGGCCAACCTCGCGCGCGGCAGCCAGACCGCCATCCGCGCGACCAAGAAGTCGCTTAACAACTGGATGCGCGTGGCCGGGCCGGTCTTCGACAACTCGCTCGCCATGGAGATGCTGTGTTTCCTCGGCGCGGACGTCAAGGAGGGGTTGGCCGCGCTGCGCGAAAAGCGTCAGGCGGATTTTCCGTCGGCACGGCTGCCGGAGTAGAGCGCATCCAGACGGCTCGCATGACACCACGACACACCTCCCCTTTACCTAACTAATAATAGTTAATCATGAGACAACTCACCCTGCTCCTCGATGGCATGACGCATACCGAAGGCGCGCGCTGGCACGAAGGACGTTTCTGGTTCAGCGATTTGTACTCCGAACGTGTGTGCTCGATACGGGAAGACGGCACCGACCTGCGCACGGAAATGGAGGTCCCGCAGTGCCCCTCCGGCATTGGCTGGCTACCCGATGGGCGCCTGCTTGCCGTTTCCATGCACGATCGCAAGCTGCTGCGCCGCGAGTACGACGGTTCCGTGGTGACCCATGCCAATCTGTTCCCGCACCTCGAATTCGAACCCAACGACATGGCTGTGGATGCACAGGGCCGCGCGTGGGTGGGCAACCTCGGCTTCGACGTCATGAAGCTGGCACCGCGCCGTCCGGGCCGCCTCGCGCGCGTCGACCCCGATGGATCGGTCGCAATGGTCAGCGAGCCGCTGCATTTTCCCAACGGCTCGACCGTCATAGAAAACCGCACGCTTGTGGTGGCCGAATCGTTCGGCAATCGTCTCTCCGCATTCGACATCCAGCCCGACGGTTCGCTTTCGGCGCGCCGGGACTGGGCACGCTTCGGCGCGGTGCCCCAGAACGACAACGTCATTGAGTCCATGGCCGAAATCGCGGTGGCGGCAGACGGCATCTCGCAGGTCGATGCCGAGGGCGCCATCTGGGTCGCGGACTTCACGAAGGCGCGCGTGCTGCGCGTCGCCCCTGGCGGCAGCATTCTGGAAGAGATCCAGACGGGCGACCGCAACTGCTATGCGTGTGCGCTGGGCGGCGCGGACGGACGCACGCTGTTCCTGTGCGTCACGCCCGCCGATTTCAATCCAGACGTGCGCCGCGCCAACCCGCTAAGCGCCGTGCTGTCCACCCGGGTCGACGTCGCGCTCGCCTGAGCGCCATGTCGTTTCATAAGGAGATTCCATGACCACTTCATCCAACACCGCACAAGCCGCGCGCGAGCAGGCGCTCGCCTGGATCAGGCAGGGCGGCAAGCGCCTCCTCATTGGCGGGCAGTGGGTCGACGCGGCGTCGGGCAAGACATTCGAGGTCGTCAATCCAGCCACCGAGGAACTGCTCTGTCACGTGGCCGAAGCCGACAGCGCCGATGTCGACGCCGCCGTGATCGCGGCGCGCAAGGCCTTCGAGGCGTCTTCGTGGGCCGCCCTGTCGCCGCACGCGCGCACGCGCGCGCTGCTGAAGATCGCCGACAAGATCGAGCAGCACATCGACGAGCTGGCCGCCATCGAATCGCTCGACAACGGCATGCCGCTGTGGTTCGCCCAGGGGGCGGTGACGGCCACGGTCGATATCTTCCGCTACTACGCGGGCTGGTGCTCCAAGGTGCTGGGCACCACCATCCCCTCGGACGGTAGCACGCTGATCTATACGCTGCGCGAGCCGCTGGGCGTGTGCGGCCAGATCATTCCCTGGAACGTGCCGATCCTGATGGCCTCCATCAAGTTCGCCAACGCGCTGTGCTGCGGCAACACGGTCATCCTCAAGCCCGCCGAGCTGGCCTGCCTCACGTCGCTGCGCCTCGCCGAACTGATCCAGGAAACCGACCTGCCGGCGGGCGTCATCAACGTGCTGCCGGGCTTCGGTGCCACGGCGGGCGCGGCGCTGGCCCAGCACCTGGGCGTGGACAAGATCGCCTTCACGGGCTCCACGGCCATCGGCAAGCAGATCGTGCGCGACGCCACCTCCAACCTCAAGAAGGTGACGCTGGAACTCGGCGGCAAAGCCCCCAACGTGGTGTTCGCCGACGCCGATATCGAAAAGGCCGTGCAGGCCGCCGTCAAGACCTTCTGCGGCAACTCGGGCCAGGTGTGCTCGGCCGGCACGCGCCTGTTCGTGCAGGAGAGCATCCACGATCAGGTCTCCGAACGAGTGGCTCAACTAGCGGCCACCTGGAAAGCGGGCGACCCGTTCGCGGCCGACACGAAGCTGGGCCCGCTGATCTCGGCGAAACAGCGCGAGCGCGTCTGGTCTTATATCGGCGCCGGGCAGGAAGGCGGCGCGGCGCTGCGCCTGGGCGGTCAGACGTGGAGCGGCGTGGGCTACTTCGTTGAACCCACGGTGTTCGACAACGTGCGCAACGGCATGCGGATCGCGCAGGAAGAGATCTTCGGCCCTGTGCTCTCAATCATCCCGTTCAAGGACGAGGACGACGCCGTGCTGCAGGGCAACGACACCAGCTACGGCCTCTCGGCCGCGGTCTGGACGCGCGACGTCTCGCGCGCTCACAAGGTGGTGCGCGCGCTCAAAGCCGGGCGCCTGTGGATCAACACCTTCGGCGAGTCCGACCCGGCCATGTCCTTCGGTGGCTACAAGCAATCGGGCTGGGGCCGCGAATTCGGCCAGGAATCGATCGAGGCCTACACGCAGACCAAATCGATCATGGCCCGCCTGTAAAGCCGCCTTCCAGAACAACACATCAAGGAGACACGCCGTGGACATGAGCACACCGGCCTTCGTGCAAGGCACCAAAAAGCTGCTGATCGGCGGGCAATGGGTCGAACCTGCATCCGGCCAGCGCATCGAGGCCATCAACCCAGCCACCGGCGAGCTGCTCTGCCATATCGCCCAAGGCGATGCGCAGGACGTCGAGCGCGCTGTGGCAGCCGCGCGCCGCGCTTTCGAGGGGCCGTGGAGCCGCTTCACGGCGCACGGGCGGCGCAAGCTGCTGCTGCGCGTGCATGACACCATCCTCGACAACTTCGACGAACTCGCGCTGATCGAAACGCTTGACATGGGCGCGCCGCTCGCGCGCACGCGCGGCTACAAGGAATGGCTCTCGCAGCTCCTGCAGTTCTACGCGTCGCAGACGGGTGCTGGCTCGGTGGCGACGAGCCCGATGTCGATCGCACCGAACTTCACGGCACTCAAGCACCTGATGCCGGTGGGCGTGGTAGGCGGCATCATCCCCTGGAACGGCCCGCTGATGGGCTCATGGTGGATCTACGGCCCGGCGCTGGCCACCGGCTGCACAGCCGTGCTCAAGCCGGCCGAGGACGCGTCGCTGTCGTCGCTACGCGTGTCCGAGCTGATGATGGAAGCCGGCGTGCCCGATGGCGTGATCAACGTTGTCACCGGCTACGGCAAGGACGTGGGCCAGGCGCTGGCCGAGCACAGAGGCGTGGACCGCGTGGCCTTCACGGGCTCGGTGGGCACGGCGCAGGCCATCGTGCGCGCGTCGGCGGGTAACCTCAAGCGCCTGCAACTGGAGCTGGGCGGCAAGTCGCCCGACATCGTGTTCGCCGACGCCGATCTGGACCGCGCCGTGCCCGGTGCATCGATGGGCGTGTTCACCAACACGGGCCAGGTCTGCGTGGCCGGCACGCGTATCCTGGTGCAGCGCGCGATCCACGACGAGTTCGTGCAGCGCATGGCCGCGTTCGCGAAGACCATCAAGATCGGCGACGGCCGCGAGCCCGGCACGCAGATCGGCCCGCTGATCTCGCAGCGCCAGCTCGAACGCGTGATGCACTACATGGAGATCGGCGGCCAGGAAGCCGAGCTCGTGCATGGCGGCCAGCGCCTCTCCGGCAATCTGGCGCGAGGCTTCTTCGTCGAGCCCACGGTGTTCGCCAACGTGCGCAATGACATGACCATCGCCCAGGAGGAAATCTTCGGCCCGGTGGCTTCGGTGATCCCGTTCGACACCGTGGATGAAGCTCTGCAACTCGCCAACGACACGCCCTACGGCCTCGCAGGCGGGGTGTGGACGCGCAATCTCTCGACCGCGCACACGGTCTCGCAGGGCATCCGCTCAGGCACGGTCTGGGTCAACTGCTATGGCGTGATCGATCCCGCCGTGGGCTTCGGCGGCACGAAGATGAGCGGCTATGGCTGGAAAGGCGGCAAGGAGCACGTGGAGAGCTTCCTCTACCCCAAGGCCACTTATATCAACCTCGATTGACACGCGGCCCTGCCGGCGCCAGCTCCCATTATCAGGATAACCAGGAAAAAAATATGAAAGGCATCGTTTTCAGAGGCGACAGGAAGCTCGAAATTCTGGATTTCGACGATCCCACACCCGGCCCCCTCGACGCCATCATCGAAATGAAGGCCTCAGGCATGTGCGGCAGCGATCTGCACTTCTACCGCAACAAGCCCGCCGACGTCATTAGATCGCTCGGCTTCAAGGACCTGGCCTCGCGCGGCATGTTGGAGGACACGCCGATCATCGGCGGACACGAACCCTGCGGCCAGATCATCGCGCTCGGCGCGGCAGTCGATCCGCGCGCCTTCAAGGTGGGCGACCGCGTGGCGGTGTTCCACTACGAGGGTTGCCAGCACTGCGACCACTGCCGAAGCGGCTGGACCCAGATGTGCAGCCATGGTGCGGACATCCACGGCGTGATCAAGCATGGCGGCCACGCCCACTACATGAAGGTGCCGGTGACGTCGCTAGTCCACATGCCCGACGAAGTGTCATACGCCACCGGCGCCGCCATCTCCTGTGGCACGGGCACGGCCTGGGGCGCGCTGCTGCGCCTGAACATCAGCGCGCGCGACACGCTCGCGGTGTTCGGCCTGGGGCCCGTCGGTCTCTCGGCCGTGCAACTGGCTGCGGCCATGGGCATTGAAGTCATCGGTGTCGACATCGCCGCCGACCGGGTCGAACGCGCCAAGGCATTCGGCGCGGTGCATGTCATCGATGGCAGCAAGGAAGACCCGATCGAAGCCATCCTCAAGCTCACCGGGGGCCCCGGCGCGACCTGCGCGATGGACTGCGCAGGCGGCGAAATCCCGAAGCAGCAGGCCGTACGCTGCACCCGTCCCTGGGGCCGAATCGCGCTCGTGGCCGTGGGCGGCAACCTCAACGTCGACGGCATGAAGGACGTGATTGGCAAGCAGCGCAGCATCATTGGTTCATACACGTTTTCGGAAGTCAGCATGAACGACTGCATCCGCTTCGTGGCCGATCACGGCGTTGACGTGGACAAGCTCTTCACCGACCGCTGGAAGCTGGAACAGGCCGAAGAGGCCTATCGACTGTTCGATGGCCAGGCCGGCGGCAAGGGCGTGTTTCTGTTTTGAACGACCACCGGACACTAGCAAGAAACACAAGAAGGGAGACTGCAGAATGACGAAATTCGTCCAGCAGGGAGTCGAAGACACGATGGCCACACTATGCCGCATGGCGCTGCAGACGCAGTACGCCGACCTGCCGGCCGACGTGGTCCGTCACGTCAAACTGACGCTGCTAGATGCCATGGGCGTTACCATCGGCGGCTCGGCCATGGAAGGGATTCCCACTATCGTATCGCTCGTCAAGGAACGCGGGGGTAACCCGCAGACACCGCTGCCCTTCTACGGTCGGCGCGTGCCGGCCAACGAGGCGGCGCTCGCCCTGGGGCCGATGCCGCGCGCCATGGACTGCGGCGACCTGCACGAAGAGGCGGGGCATTCGGATTCTTTCTGACCATCTACGGCGTGGGCTTTTTCCTGCCCCTACTTGCGTGGTGTCACCAAGGATCAAACTGGCGGCTACACGGCCGCCCTGATCTTGATGGCCCTCGCGGGATGCATTGCCGCCATCATTGCGCTCTCGATGAACAGACAAAATCCTCTCTATCGCCAGGCTTGAACCGGCACGGCCCTGAACCAGCCAGGGACCCTTTGCCATTGATCTCAAAGGAGACTTCCATGACCGCCACACACGAATCCCCCTCCTCGGTACCTGCTAATTGTCCGCCGCTGGAGCAAGCACTGGTGCGCTTCATCCAGGAACTGAAATACGAAGATCTCGACGCTCGCGCGCACGCCGGCGTCAACCGCTTGATGCGCGATCAAATCGCGCTGCAGGTCGGCATCTCGAAGATGCCCTGGTCCGGGCAGTTGCTGAAATACGCAAGCGCACAGCAGCGCCCCGGCAAGAGCCGCGTCAGCGCTTCGGCGCTGACGATGAGCGCTGCCGACGCCGCCTTCGTCAACGGCTCGTATGGCCACGGCTTCGAATACGACGATGCGCACGGCCCCAGCTACAGCCACCCGGGCAGTTGCGTGATCCCGGCCGCGCTCGCGATCGGCGAAGAGCTCGGTTCGTCGCTCGAAGAAGTCGTCACCGCGATGGTCGCCGGCTACGAGGTCTACACACGCATCGGCTTGCTGGCCGCGCCCGACCTGCTGCAGCGGGGCTTTCATCCGCACTGCACGCTGTCCAACTTTGGCGCCGCGGCGGTCGCCGCCAAGCTGCGCGGGTTCGACACCGAGACGACGCTGCACGCGCTGGCCATCGCGCTGAGCCATGTTTCGGGCACCACCGAATACACCTCCACCGGCGGCTCCATCAAGCGCATCCATGCCGGCATTGGTACACGGAACGGCATGGCGGCGGCCGACATGGCCAAGGCCGGCATCACGGGACCGCGCGCGTTCCTGAGCGGCAACAAGGGGTTCTTTCGCACCTTCCTGCAGCGTCCGGCAGGCGAGGCTGCCGAGCAACGCTTTGCACCGGCCCGGCCCTTCGAGATTGGGACCGTCTGGCTCAAGGCCTACTGCGCCTGTTACTGCACGCATGCCTATATCGACGCGCTGCGCCCCTTTGCGGCGCGCCGGGGCGAGATCGCCGATGTGCATTTGAAGATCACGCCACACTTCAATGTCGTGGTCGGCACGGCCAACGCGAATGCGTACGAGCCGAAGAACATCGAGCACGTGCAGTTCAGCCTGCCGATCCAGGCGGCCTTTGCGCTGCTGGGCAAGGGCAACGGCTATCCGATCCACCGCGACTACCTTGCCGGCAAGGTGGAGATGGAGCCCGTCATCGAAATGGCGCGCAGCATCCGCATTACCGAAGAGCCCGCGCTGGAAAAGGACTATCCGGGCAAGTTCGTGGCCGACGTGACCGTCACGTTCAAGGACGGCAGCACCGAACATGTGTTCGTGCAAGACCCGATCGGCACCGACACTAACCCCATGCCGGAGCACGAGCAGGACGCGAAGTTCATGGAGCTCACCGCGGACGCGCTGGGTACGGCGCGCGCCCAGAAGCTGCTGGGCACGCTTCGCACGCTGGACCCGGCCATGAAAGCCGCTGAATTGACGGCTATGTGGACCGTCGAACGCTAACGGTTCGGTCTCCAACAGAATAACCACAGCCGTCTTCGTTTCCGCACCCAGCCGGGCTTGAGAAGGTTTCGCGTCGATCAAGCCCGGCACGGCGCACACACTGGGTCGTGCCAGCTACGCTTGCAATTCACCGCAGAAAAAGCAAATTGTTAGTAATACAAAATTAGAAAAGGTTTGAGATTGACGACGCCGATGTTTTTTGGCGCCTGTGTGGCAGCGCGCCATTGACCGGGCATGCACAGTCAAGGGTCACGCTCTACGGCATACTCGACGAAGGCATCGTCTATCAAAGCAATGTGGGAGGCGGCAAGAAGATCTCTTTAGACTCGCTGAGCGGCGAGCAAGGCAGCAGTTGGGGACTGACAGGAGCCGAGGATCTAGGCGGAGGGAGCCGGGCGATTTTCACGCTGGAATCGGGCCTCAACATCAACACCGGCGCCCTTGGACAAGGCGGCACTGCATTCGGCCGCTAGGCATTTGTTGGACTGGCGAACGAGCGCTTCGGCAGCGTAACAATGGGGCGTCAGTACGACATGATCACCTATTTCGTCACGCCGTATTCGATGACCGGTGTTGTAGGCACCGCTGCGTTTGGCCGTCCAGGCGACCTCGACAACACGTTCAATTCCGTCCGCCTGAATAACTCGATTCGCTACATGAGCCCCAATTACAACGGGTTCGCGTTCGGCGCGGAATACGGCGTGGGCGGCCCGGTTCAATAACGTCGAGGTGACGACCCAGTTCAAGTACACTCCGGCGTTCTTCCTGACCGCCTCTTACGACTATCTCGTCGGCAAGGGCGTCATGATGGCAGATGGCAAGGAAGTCGGCGCCCAGCACTACAATCAGGTCAGCCTCTCGGCCGACTACTTCTTGTCGAAGCGATCGGACGTGTATCTCGCCGCTGCCTGGCAGCGCGCTTCCGGAACGTCATCGACCGGTGCGCCTGCTGTCGCCGACTTTGTCAACCAAGGCGATTCGTCGAACAATCATCAAATCTATCTTCGTGTCGGTCTTCGCCACAAGTTCTGAGCGCCCGGCCTGAAAGAACTAACGATGGCCCATCCCATTTGACCACGGGCTGCTCGTCGCGATTTTCAACTCGGCCTCGTGCCCGCCGGTGCGCGGTTCGTCGCCGCACACCGACTGAGAAGGTCGTATTCCCTGCAACAAGCCGATCCTGGTCACGTCCCTCTCTTCAGGCACCGAGAGCCGATATTTCTCATACCATTTACATGGCCGAATAATTCGGTCCGCCCCCGCCCTCGGGGGTGACCCAGACGATATTCTGCGTCGGGTCTTTGATATCGCAGGTCTTGCAGTGCACGCAGTTCTGCGCGTTGATCTGCAAGCGCTTGCCGCCTTGCGCCTCGTCCTCCACGAACTCGTAGACGCCAGCCGGGCAGTAGCGCGCCTCGGGCCCCGCATACCTGTCCAGATTGATGTTCACGGGCACGCGGGCATCCTTGAGCATCAGGTGTGCGGGCTGGTTCTCCTCATGATTCGTATTGCTGATGAATACGCTAGAAAGACGGTCGAACGTCAGCTTGCCGTCGGGCTTAGGATAGACGATAGGTTTGCACTCGCTGGCTGGCTTGAGGTAGGCGTAATCGGGCTTGCGGCGGTGCAGCGTCCAGGGCATGCAGCCGCGCAGCACGAGCTGCTCGAAACCGTTCATCACCGTGCCCACAGTCAGGCCGTACCTGAACCAGTTCTTGAAGTTGCGGTCCTTCTTCAGTTCCCTGTACAGCCAGCTCGCCTCAAAGGCCTCCGTATAGGCCGTGAGTTCGTCGTGCCGGCGGCCCGCCATCACGGCGGCATAAGCGGCTTCTCCCGCGAGCATGCCGGTCTTGATGGCGGCATGGCTGCCCTTGATGCGGCTCACGTTCAGAAAGCCCGCATCGCAGCCCACCAGCGCGCCGCCCGGGAACACGAACTTCGGCAAGGCGCTGACGCCGCTGGCGTTGATAGCGCGCGCGCCGTACGAAAGGCGTCGCGCCGTGATCTCGCCCTTGTCGTTTTCGAAGAAGCGGCGGATGCTGGAGTGAGTCTTCCAGCGCTGGAATTCTTCGAACGGACTTAGATACGGATTGTCGTAGCCGAGGCCCGTGACAAAGCCGACTGCGATCTTGTTGCCGTCCAGGTGGTAGAGAAAGGCGCCCCCGTAGGTCTTGCTATCCATGGGCCAGCCGGCCGTGTGCATGACGAAGCCGGGCTTGTGGCGCGCGGGGTCAATTTCCCAAAGCTCCTTGATGCCGATGCCGAAGCTTTGCGGATCGCGCCCTTCGTCAAGGCGGTAGCGCGCAATGACTTGCTTGCCCAGGTGGCCGCGCGCACCCTCGGCAAAAATGGTGTAGCGCGCATGCAGTTCCATGCCCAACTGGAAATTCCCGGTAGGCTCCCCCTCTTTGTCGACACCGACGTTGCCCGTCGCCACGCCCTTGACCGAGCCGTCGTCGTTGTAGAGGACCTCCGCCGCGGCAAAACCGGGAAAGATCTCCACGCCGAGCGATTCAGCCTGTTCTGCCAGCCATTTAGTCAGGGCGCCCAGGCTGATGATGTAGTTGCCCTCGTTGTGCGCAAACGGCGGCAGGAACAGGTTGGGCACGCGCCAGGACGATTGCTCGCCGAGGAATACGTAAGCATCTTCGGTGACAGGCTGGTTCAGCGGCGCGCCGCGCTCCTGCCAGTCGGGAAAGAGCTCGCTCAGCGCCCTGGGATCCATGATGGCGCCTGAAAGGATGTGTGCGCCGGGCTCGGAGCCTTTTTCGAGCACCACCACTGAAACGTCCTGGCCATTTTCCGCTGCCAGTTGCTTGATCCGGATGGCCGTGGCCATGCCACCGGGGCCGCCGCCGACGATCGCCACGTCGTACTCCATGGACTCGCGAGGGCCATACTGAGCCAGAAGGTCTGTGCTATTCATCGTGTTTTCTTGGGTAGGACTCACTCCGGACGCCGCTGGATCGGGCGCCGGTAGCAATTATGTTTGTGTGCCTGCGACTATCGCCTCGGCTGCACGGATCACGGGCAGGTCGACCATGCGGCCGTCCAGGCTGAACGCTTCGCCGCCATGCTTCTCGGCTTGTTCGAGTACGCGGCGCGCCCAGTCCTGCTCGGCCTCGGTATGGCCCAAAGCCTCGTTCACACCGGCCACCTGGGCCGGGTGGATACACAGCTTGCCGCCAAAGCCGAAGGCTCGCGCACGCCGGGCATCGGCGACCAGCCGTTCGGCGTTGCCGGTGTCGGTAGTCACGCCGTCGATGGGCGCAGGGAGCCTCGCGCGACGCGACGCCGCCACGAGCGCATTGCGCGCGAAAGCCAGCTCGGGCTCCTCGGCCGTCGCACGCATGCCCAGGTCGAGCTGGAAATCGAGGTGACCGAAGGCGAGACGCACAACCTGCGGCTCGCGCGCCAGCGCATCGGCCGCGTCAAGGCCCGCCAGCGATTCGATCAACGCGACGATACGCGCGGACTCGCCGAGCTTTTGCGCCACGGCCCACAGCGCGCCGGCCCCTTCGGACTTGGGGCACATTACGGCCACGCCCTGCCCCACCCAGTCGCGCAGCAACGCGATATCGGCTTCGTGCCAGGGCGTGCCTACGGCGTTCATGCGGATCACCGTTCGCGCCAGTTGCAGAGGCGTCAGTTGGGACAAGTACTGCTCGAGTTGCTCGCGTGCGCTGTCCTTGCTGCCCTCCGCTACCGCGTCCTCGAGATCGATGATGACGCAATCCGCGCCGGAATCGAGCGCCTTTGCGAAGCGTTCGGGCTTCGTGGCGGGCACAAAGAGCAGGCTGCGCGCCCGGCTTACAGGAGTCGTGAAAGTCGAGGGCATGGTTCAGATCACTCCATCGGCATGCAGCTTTCGGATGTCGGCCTCTGAGCGCCCCAGTTCGCGCAGAATGGCCGCGCTGTGCTCGCCCAGCGCGGGGACAGAATCCATCCGGACATCGAAGCTATCGACATTGGCGGGCGGCAGCAGCGCCTGAAGCTCACCGGCAGGCGAACCGATAGTGGTGAAACGCTTGCGCGCATGCAACTGCGGGTGCGTCCACAAATCGCCGACCTGATTGACGGCTGCATTGGCGATCTGCGCCTCATCGAGACGCGCGATGACGTCCTGCGCGGTGAGGCTCGCGAACGTCTGCTCGATGACTGCCTTCAACGCCTCGCGGTTTTCCGTGCGGCGCACGTTGGCGTCGAAGCGCGGGTCGGTTGCGAGTTCGGGGCGCCGCAACACGACGTCGCAGAAAAGTTTCCATTCGCGCTCGTTTTGCAAGCCCAGCATCACCACGCGCCCGTCGCCTGCCTTGAACGGGCCATACGGATAGATGGTAGCGTGCGCCGCGCCGTTGCGTCCAGGTGGCTGCTGGCTGTCGTAGGCGTAGTACATCGGAAAGCCCATCCATTCGCCCAGCGCTTCGAGCATCGAAACTTCGACATGCGAACCTTCTCCGCTGATGCCACGCTGCAACAGCGCGCTCAGAATGCCCGTATAGGCGTACATGCCGGCAGCTATGTCGGCGATCGAGTTGCCAGCCTTGCTGGGCTCCTCGGCCGTACCCGTAATCGAAAGGAAGGCTGCCTCGCTCTGGATCAGCAGGTCGTAGGCCTTCTTGTCGCGATAGGGGCCGTCGGCGCCATAGCCCGAAATATCGCAGACGATGAGCTTCTTGTGCTTCGCGTGCAGTTCCTCGAAGGACAAACCCATGCGGGCGGCTGCGCCAGGCGCGAGGTTCTGAACGAGGACGTCGGCCTCTCCGATCAACTCTCCCAGGACTGCCTGAGCTGCGGGCTGCTTCAGATCCAGGGTCAAGCTTTCCTTGGAGCGATTGGTCCAGACGAAGTGCGAAGCCAGCCCGCGCGTGCGATGGTCATACGCACGGGCGAAATCGCCGACGCCGGGACGCTCCACTTTGATGACTCGCGCGCCCAGATCGGCAAGCTGACGCGTACAGAACGGCGCGGCAATCGCGTGTTCAAGCGTAATGACGGTCAGGCCGCAAAGCGGGCCCTTTCGATTGGGTTCTGACATGGTTGTCTCGGCTTTCGTGTTAATCGCTCGACGCTATTCAACTTCCGCGCTGGCCTGCATCGCCAGGTGGCCCTCGGAACCGCGCGCCCACAAGTGTGCAGTCCCGCCCTCCAGCTTGCCGTTGACCGTAAACGGCGTGATGTCGAACAAGGGGCTGACGGCCTTGAATTCGAAGCTTCGAACAGTCTTTTCCGGACGCTCGGCCCGCAGCGTTTCCATCAGCAACGTGGCGATCAGGGGGCCATGCACGACGAGGCCCGGATAGCCCTCTTCCTGCATGGCATAGGGACGGTCGTAATGGATGCGGTGGCCATTGAAGGTCAGCGCCGAATAGCGCATCAGGAGCACGGGGTCGGGCGTCACGGTGCAGCCGAATTGCTCGTCCGTGGGTGCCATGACAGGCTGAGGCGCGGCAGCGCCGGGCGCTGGCGCGTCGCGGTAGACGATGTCCTGCTCTTCGCGAATGACGACGCCGCTCAGGCTGCTGATTTCGTGCAGTACGGTAACGAAGACCAGTTGGCCACTGCGTCCGGATTTGCTCTGAACGCACTTGATCGTGGAGACGCGCCGTATCGGCTCGCCCACGCTCAGCGGAAGCAAAAACTGCAGCCGTCCTCCGGCCCACATGCGCCGTGGCAGCCCGATGGGCGGCAGAAAGCCACCGCGCTTCGGATGGCCGTCCGGGCCAATGCCGGACTGGCGCTCGCCTGGCAAAAAGTACAGCCAATGCCATAGCGGCGGCAGTTCGGACGGCAATACCCCCGCCTCGACGGCGTCCAGCGTGGCCTGCATGAGGCGCACGGGCGCCTCGGTGACGCGGTCCGCGCTTTCCGCCTTGCGGCCAACCCAGGCCTCGGAGGAATCGGGGCTTTCAAGACTCGTTTGCATCGCGCTCCACCAGAAGAATCAGAATGACGTTCAGTTGGGGCGTTACAGCGCCTTGACGAGTTCAGGAACGGCCGTGAACAGGTCGGCTTCGAGGCCATAGTCCGCGATACTAAAGATTGGCGCCTCGGCATCCTTGTTGATGGCCACAATCACCTTCGAATCCTTCATGCCCGCCAGATGCTGGATCGCACCCGAGATGCCGCACGCAATGTAAAGCTGCGGCGCGACGATCTTGCCGGTCTGGCCCACTTGCAAGTCGTTCGGAGCGTAGCCCGCGTCCACGGCCGCGCGCGATGCTCCAATCGCTGCGCCGAGCTTGTCCGCCAGCGGCGTGATGACTTCCTGGAACTTGTCTTCGCTGCCGAGCGCGCGGCCGCCCGAGACGATGATTTTGGCCGCCGTCAGTTCAGGGCGGTCGCTCTTCGTCACTTCACGGCTCACGAAGCGGGTCTTGCCGGAATCGGCCACTGCCGCCACGGTTTCGATCGGAGCGCTGCCGCCGGTGTCCGGCGCCGCGTCGAAGCCCGTCGTGCGCACGGTGATGACTTTCACGCCCTCGTCCGACTGCACGGTGGCGATCGCGTTGCCCGCGTAGATGGGGCGCTCGAAAGTGTCGCTGCTCACCACCCGGGTAACGTCGCTGATCTGGGCGACATCCAGTTTCGCCGCCACACGCGGCGCAACGTTCTTGCCGCCGGCGGTGGCCGGGAACAGGATATGGCTGTAATTGCCCGCGATGGCCAGTACCTGCGCAGCGACGTTTTCGGCCATGCCATCCTTGAGCGACGCGCCATCGGCATGGACGACCTTCGCCACGCCGGCTATCTGCGCGGCCGCCTGGGCAGCGGCTGCGGCGCCTTCCCCGGCCACCAGCACATGGACGTCGCCGCCACAGGCTGCGCCCGCGGTAATCGTGTTCAACGTAGCGCTCTTGATGGAAGCGTTGTCGTGTTCTGCAATAACGAGTGCGGTCATTTCCATCAGCTCCTTAAATTACTTTGGCTTCGTTCCTGAGCTTGTCAACAAGTGCGGCCACATCGGCCACCTTGATGCCTGCCTTGCGCCCCGCGGGCTCGGTAACCTTGAGCGTCTTCAGGCGCGGCGCCACGTCGACGCCAAGATCCGCGGGCTTCACGGTTTCCAGCGGCTTCTTCTTCGCCTTCATGATGTTGGGCAGCGTTACATAGCGCGGCTCGTTCAGTCGGAGGTCCGTGGTCACGACGGCGGGCGTGGAAAGCGACAAGGTTTCGAGGCCGCCGTCCACTTCGCGGGTTACGTTGACGCGCTCGCCGTCCACTTCGACCTTCGAGGCAAAGGTCGCCTGCGGCAAGTCGGCCAGCGCCGCAAGCATCTGGCCAGTCTGGTTGGCGTCGTCGTCAATGGCCTGCTTGCCAAGGATGACGAGACCGGGCTGCTCCTTGTCCACGAGCGCCTTCAGAATCTTGGCGACTGCGAGCGGTTGCAGTTCGGCGTCGGTTTCGACCAGAATGCCGCGGTCCGCACCGATGGCCATGGCCGTGCGCAGGGTCTCCTGGCACTGGGCCACACCGGCCGAAATAGCGATGACTTCAGTGGCCACGCCCTTTTCCTTCAGGCGCACGGCTTCCTCGACGGCGATTTCGTCGAAGGGGTTCATGCTCATCTTGACGTTGCCGATGTCCACGCCGGTGCCATCGCCCTTGACGCGGACCTTGACGTTGTAGTCCACAACGCGTTTGACGGGTACGAGAATCTTCATTGCTCAGGATTCCTTTGAGGTATCAGTAGGAACGCGGAAGCTGCAGCACGTGTTCGGCCACATGTCCCAGGATCATGTTGGTGGAGATTGGCGCAACTTGATACAGGCGCGTTTCGCGGAACTTGCGCTCCACGTCGTATTCGCAGGCGAAGCCAAAGCCGCCATGCGTTTGCAGGCAAGCATTGGCGGCTTCCCAGCTCGCCTTGGCGGCCAGGTACTTGGCCATGTTGGCTTCCACGCCTGCGTTCTGGCGGGCATCGATCTTTTCGCAGGCGCGCCAACGCATCAGGTTGGCCGCTTCGAGTTCGATGAAGCATTCGGCCAGCGGGAACTGAATGCCCTGGTTCTGGCCAATAGGGCGACCGAACACCTTGCGTTCGCTCGCATAGTCGCGTGCCTTTTCGAGGAACCAGTAGCCGTCACCTATGCACTCGGCAGCAATCAGCGTGCGCTCGGCGTTCAGGCCGTCGAAGATCACTTTCAGGCCCTTGCCTTCGGTGCCCAGCAGTGCGTCTTCCGGTAACTCCAGGTTGTCGAAGAACAACTCGTTCGTCTCGTGGTTGACCATGTTGAGAATGGGCCGCACCGTGAGGCCGTTGCCGATGGCCTTGTCCAGCTCGACGATGAAGCACGAAAGACCGTCGCTCTTCTTCTGCACCTGGTCAATGGGCGTGGTGCGCGCGAGCAGGATCAGCAGGTCGCTGTGCTGTACGCGCGAGATCCACACCTTCTGCCCGTTCACGACCCAGCGGCCGTCCTTCTTCACAGCCGTCGTTTTGAGCTTGGTGGTGTCGCTGCCCGTGGTGGGCTCGGTCACGCCCATGGATTGCACGCGGAGTTCGCCTGCGGCGATGCGAGGCAGATAGTGCTGCTTCTGTTGATCAGTACCACTGAAGACGATGGTGTTCATCACATACATCTGGCCGTGGCAGGCGCCCGAGTTACCGCCCGAGCGATTGATCTCCTCCATGATGACCGAGGCCTCGGCCATCGACAGCCCGGGGCCGCCGTAGTCCTGCGGAATCAGCGCAGCGAGCCAGCCGGCCCGGGTGAGCGCGTCGACGAATTCCTCGGGGTAGCCACGCTTCTCGTCGATCTGGCGGTGGTAGTCGGCCGGGAACTGGCTGCACAGAGCGCGCACCGCGTCGCGGATCTCCTGGTACTGGTCGGGGGCAGAAAAGATGGAAGCGCTCATGAAGGAAGTCTCGTTAGTTGCTTGCGTTGATCCATAGTAATATTTGATCGAATGAGAGAAAAATAGAATTTTTTGATCGAAGCATCACTTTTTGGTATCGAGGTATCTGCGATGGATCTCAAGCAACTCCGCGCCTTTGTCACTGTGGCCGAGACCGGCAATGTCACGCGTGCCTCGAGCCTGCTGAACCTCGTACAACCCGCCGTTTCACGTCAGTTGCGCCTGCTCGAAGAAGACATGGGCACGGAGCTGTTCGACCGCAGCCGTCACGGCATGCAGCTCACGCCTTCCGGCAAGACCATGCTTGAATACGCGCACCGCATCCTCAATGAAGTAGCGCGTGCAAAGGCCGAGATCCAGCCGACCGAAGGGCCGGTCGCGGGAATCGTGAGCATCGGGCTCCTCGCCAGCACGTCGGATCTGCTCGCCACACTGCTGGCCGGCGAGGTGGCCCGGCGCTACCCGCATATCCGGCTGCGGCTGACCATCGGCTACGCAGGGCATCTGCAGGACTGGCTCGAGGCCGGGGATGTGGACGCCGCCCTGCTCTACGGCCAGAAGGAAACGCCCGCCCTGCATGTGAAGGCGCTGATCGAGGAAAGTCTGTGGGCGGTGGCCGCTCCGTCGGTGGGGTTGTCGCACAAGCGCGCGCTCGCGCTCTCTCGCGTCGCCCGCGAGCCTTTCGTTCTGCCCGCCGCGCCGCAGGGCCTGCGCGCCATGATCGAACACGCCGCAGCTGAGGCCGGCGTGACGTTGCGTGTCTTTGCCGAGACCAATGCGCTGAGCGTGCAGAAAGAATTGGTCGCACAAGGCCATGGTTGGACGATTCTTCCGGCCGTAGGCGTCACGCAGGAGGTCGAACAGGGCCTCCTGAGCGCTGCACCGCTGGCGACTCCTGGGCTGCGCCGCACCATCGTGCTCGCCGCGCCCAGCAGCCGGCAGGCAACGGCGCCCGTACGCTGCGTGGTCAGTACGCTGCTGGACTGCGTCAAGAGCACGTTCGAGCAGGGCCGCTGGCCCGATGCGCGCTGGCTGGGCTAGGTGCAACTCACAAAACTTGTCCAGACGACTGCAGCACCTTCATCCCGGTGGGCGCGATCGCATCGACGAGCCTGCGCATCGGCGCAATCGCCCCGTCGTCGGCGGCGTTCAGGGAAAAGTCGATGAGGGATGAACTGAAGTGCTTTCGATGATCGATAGCCCGGCACCGCCTTTGGCCCGCCCCAGGTGATAGGCGATCAAGTCGTCGTTGACATACTGGTTGGCGAGGCGCGTTGCGTGCGCGGTACGCACGATGCCGTTGGGAACCTCGACAGCGCCGATCCGGATCGGCGAGAAAATGCGTTCGTACATAGTCAGGCTACTGAACGTTTGGATGTGATGCCACCGTCGACGGTGACAATGGTGCCGCTGGTGTATTGCGAGCGCGGCGACGCCAGAAAGACGAAGCAGTCCGCCACTTCTTCCACCGTGGCGGCGCGGCCCAGCGGATAGCCAGCCATCAGTTTTCCTGAGCGTGCCTCGTCGCCCAGTAGCCGCGCCGCATGACTTCTGAGCACCTTACCGATACGCTCCGTGGCCACCGGGCCGGGATTGACGCCTACCACGCGGATGCCGTCCTCCAAACTGCGGCCGCCCAGTGCACAGGTGAAGGCCATGAGCGCGGCGTTGCCCGTCGTGCCCGCGATGTAGTTGAAGTCGAAATTCTGTCCGCCGTTGCCGATATTGTTGAGGATCACACCTCTGCCGCGCTCTTTCATTCGCGGGTACATCGCGCGCGTGAGATTGACATAGCCAAATACCTTCAATTCCCACCCCTTGCGCCAGGCGTCTTCATCGACGTCCCATAGCGTTCCGCCCGGAATCGCGCCAGCGTTATTCACCAGTATGTCGGCGTCGCCCGCGAAGGCAACGATATCCGCGATTGCGCCGGGGCACGTCATGTCCAACGCCAGCACATCCACCTGCGCGCCGTGCGCGGCGCGCAGGCTGGCGGCTAGTCCTTCCAGCCTGTCGGCAGAGCGTGCCGTCAACGCAAGGTTGCAGCCCTCGTTGGCGAAGGCCCTCGCGATACACTCACCGATTCCTTGCGACGCGCCGGTAATCAGCACTCGCTGACCTGCAAGCTTCATGTTCATTGCAGTTTCCCTAGCCGGGATTCATTGTGCCCGCGAAGGCGGCGGGCGCGGGTCACACGATCTGCCGTTGCCGCAGGGCCGCGATATCGTCGGCACCGTAGCCGATTCCAGCCAGCACTTCATCGGTGTGCTCGCCCGTTAGCGGTGGCCGCGTATGGATCTCGGGCGGCGTGCGTGACAGCGACACGGGCGTCGCAAAGATGGGCACCTGCTTTGGCGCGCCGGGGTAGTCCATCCAGTGAATCAGGTTGGCGGCCTGGACAGTCTCGTCCTGCAGCGCCTGACGCGGCGAGTTGACGGGACCGGCGGGAATGCGCGCCTGCTCCAGTTTCGCCACGGCCTCGGCCTGAGACAGCTCCTTGCACCACGCCGACATCACGTTGCCCAGGAACTCGCCGTTCTCACCGCGCAGCCTGTCATCGGCGAAGCGCGGGTCGTCCAGCAGATCAGGCCGGCCCACGAGTTGCGTCCAGCGCTTGAACATCGGGCGACCGATCACCTGCGTAATGAACCAGCCATCTTTAGCCTTGAAGATGTCGGAGGGGGCATAGCTCGAAGCACGGTTGAGCATTGCCGCGCGGTTGAGGCCCAGCAAGGCCTCCTCGATCAGCACGCCGCTGGCCATGTTCAGTCCCGTGCACAGCAGCGACGCGCTGACCTCCTGGCCACTTCCGCTGCGCTGGCGCTCATAGAGCGCCAGCATGACGCCAAAGGCGCAGGAAAAGGCGGTGGCAAAGTCCACCACGGGCACCATGCTCTTTTGCGGCTGATCCGGCGTGCCCGCGATGTGCACCGCCCCGCTCAACGCCTGGCCCACCCCGTCGAAGCCCAAGCGGTCACGCACGGCCTCGTTGTTGCCGAATGCGTTGGATGCCACGAGAATGATGTCGGGCTTGATACTGCACAGGCTCTCATAATCGAGCTCCAAACTCTTGAGCGTACGCGGCGGCATGTTGGCGATCACCACGTCGGCTTCGGCAACGAGCCTGCGCACGATCGCGCGCCCTTCCGGGCTGTCCAGGTCCAGCGTCATAGAGCGCTTGTTGCGGTTGACTTGCAGAAACAGCGCACCGTCGCCCTGTTCCGTGACGGGCACGATGAATCGGTCCTCGCCGCCGCCCACCCGGTCTATGCGGATCACCTCGGCGCCATAGTCCGCCAGCAGTGCCGAGCAGAACGGTCCGGCGATGAACCGGCCGAAGTCGAGGACCTTAATGCCTTGAAGCACTTTCATTTTGTCTCTCACATGAGAATCGGCCAAACACGTAGTTACTGACCGATCACGTTGAATTCTTCTTGCAACTCATAGGCCATCCTCAGCAGGCGCGGCCCCAGTTCGCGCTCCACGCGCGCGCGAGTCATGGCATGGCTCGCGCCGATGCACACAAGCACGAAAGGCGCATTACCTTCGAGCAGCACGGAAGCGGCAAGGATTCCTAACTCGGGTTCCCATTCGCCGATGGCGGTGCAATATCCCTTATCGCCGACCTGGGCCATCCCTTCGAGGACGCGCCGGCGCAGCCGGGCCCAATCGCGCGATAGGCGCCGCTCCACGTTCTCGAGCAGATAGCCGCGCTCCAGCTCAGGCAGCGCCGCGAGCAGCGACCATCCCATCGGGGAGAGGGCGATCCCCACCCGCATGCCCACGTGCAGCGGCAGCATCACGGGCGATTCGAGGCTGCGGTGACATTCGAGCACCACCAGGTCGAGCCGGTCACGCACCGCGAGACACACATGTAACTTGTGCTGTCGCGCGAAGGCCGCCATGCGCTTGCCCGCGAGACCCTGCATGGCCGAATGGGCGATGGCTGCATAGCCCAGACCCAGCACGGCCGCGGAAAGCCGGTACTTGCGTTGCGGCGCGTCGTACAGCAGGTAGCCCAAGTGCACGAGCGAGCGTGCGATGCGCGACACCGTCGATGGCGGCAGCCCGGTGCGCTGCGCGAGTTCGCCGTTGCCGAGCCATCGCTCCTCCGGCGCAAAGGCCGAGAACAGCGCCAGCGCGCGCACCAACGGGGTAACCACCGTTGCACCCGCCTCAGGCCGCAGCGAGGCGGAAAGCCTCCTTGCGGCCCTGTCCTGCAGCTCGAGATGGACCTCGGCAAGCGAGCGGGCGGTGGGCATGGCCTAGGGCGCGTCAGGCAGCGGGCGCGACCGCGCGCACTCCGTCCAGCGCGGCGGGATTGTCCAGCGACGACAGATCGCCCGGCGGCAGACCGCAGTACACGCTGCGGATCACGCGGCGCATGATCTTGGAGCTGCGCGTCTTGGGCAACTGCTCGACCACATGGACGCGGCCTGGCCTGAATGGGCGGCCCAGGCGCTTGTCCACGTGGCCGGACACAGCGGCTTCGAGTTCAGCTGCCCCGCCCGTCGAGCCGGGTTTGGGCACGATGAAGACGACGAGCTTCTGCCCCTTGTCGGCGTCGGCTACGCCGATCGCGGCGGCCTCGGCCACGTCGGGCAGTTCCAGCACCACCTCCTCGACCTCGGCAGGGCCGAGACGCTTGCCGGCGACCTTGAGCGTGTCGTCGGAGCGCCCCATCATGAAGTAGTTGCCATCGGGCGTACGTAGCGCCAGATCGCCGTGCACCCAGATGCCGGGAATGGTCTGCCAGTAGGTTTCCAGATAGCGCTCGTCGTCGCGCCAGAACGATTGCGTCATGCCGACAAAGGGCGCGCGGATCGCCAGTTCACCCACCTCGCCGGTCACGCTGTTGCCTGCAGGATCGACGACGTCCGCCGCCACACCCGGCGAGACGGTGTTGAAGCCACTGGGCGGAATCGGACGGATCGGCACGCTGGCCAGCAGCGCGCCGGAGGCCTCGGTGCCCCCCGTGTAGTTGATGACGGGCGCAGTTCCGTCGCCAAACCGTTGCAGAAACCAGTTGAAGTGCTCGGGCGCGATGCCCTCGCCCGCTGTGATGAGCAGGCGTACTGTGGAACGGTCTCCCTTAAGCGCCTGTTCCTCGTGGCTCGCCATGCCGCGGATGAGTGTGGGTGCGGAGCCGAAGTGCGTGACTTTGTGGCGCTCCACCACCTGGGACATGCGCGACCAGTCCGGGTAGTCGGGCGCACCGTCGTAGCACACCAGCGTGGCGCCGCGCAGCAGCGCGCAGCCCAGCACCAGCGTGCCCGCTATCCAGCCCATGTCGGCGGGCCAGCAGTACACGTCGCCGGCGTGCACATCGAAGTGGATCAGCGAGTCGTGCGCGATCTTGATCGGGAAGCTGCCGTGCGTGTGCACCACGCCCTTGGGCTTGCCTGTCGTGCCCGAGGTATAGATCACCATGAAGGGCGTGTCGGGCGTGACGGACACGGGCGCGATGCCCTGGCCTCGGGCCACGGTGGCCGTTTCCTGCCAGTCCAGATCGCGCCCATCCTGGATGGCCTGCGAGGATTCACCTTCGGCGCGCTTCCAGATCACGTGCTCGACGAGCGGCAACTGGCGCCACGCGTCGCGCAGCGCGCCCTCCACGTTCACGCGCTTCGTGCGGCGCGAAAAGCCCGTGGAGGCGATAACCATGCGCGCCTCGGCGGCAGACAGGCGGCCCACGATGGCGTCGACACCAAAGCCGCTGAAGAGCGGCACGACCAGCGCGCCCAGATGCACGATGGCCAGCAGCGAGATGGTGGCCTCGATGCCGTTTTCCATCAACAGGCCGATGCGGTCGCCCGGCTTTAGGCCGCGCTGCGCGAGCCCAGCCGCGAAGTCGCGCACGCGCACTTCCAGCTCCGCATAGGTCAGCGCACTCACGCTGCCGTCCTCGCGCTCGGCGACCACGGCCTTTTGCTGCGCCGTGGCGGGGTGGCGGGCCCACGCATAGATCGTGTTAACCCAGTTGAGCTTGCCGCCGGGGAACCAGTGCGGAAACTGCGGGCCGCGCGACAAGTCCGCATAGCCCGTGGGCCGCTCGTCCCAGGCGATGGCGCATTCGCGCATCACGGTATGCCAGTAGCGCTCGGGCTCGTCGATCGACACGCGCATCAGTTCTTCATACGAGGGTACGTCCAGCGCGCGCATCAGCTTCACGATGCCGGCGTTCCGCAGTTCGCGCTCGCCGGGCTGCCACACGTGGCCTGATTCAGGATTGCTCATGATCTGTCTTCCGTCTTCGATGTGTTATGCGGCGCGTTCGAAAATCATGGCGATGCCCTGCCCGCCGCCGATGCACATCGTCTCGAGGCCATAGCGCGCCTTGCGGCGCTGCATCTCGTGCAGCAGCGTGCTCATGATGCGCACGCCCGTGGCACCCACGGGGTGGCCGAGCGAGATGCCCGAGCCGTTGACGTTGAGCCTGTCTTCCAGCGCTTCCATGGAACTGCCCCAGCCTTCGACGCACGCCAGCGCCTGGCACGCGAAGGCTTCGTTGAGTTCGATCAGGTCCATCTGGCCGAACCTCAGGCCCGTGCGCGCCAGCAGCTTCTGCACGGCCGGCACGGGACCGATGCCCATGCGCGCCGGATCGCAGCCCGCGGCGGCCCAGCCGACCAGCCAGCCCATCGGCGTGAGGCCCAGTTCTTCGAGCTTGTCCTCGGCCACGATCAGGCAGGCCGCGGCGGCGTCGTTCTGCTGGCAGGCATTGCCCGCCGTGACCACGCCTTCCTCTACGATCGGCTTGAGCTTCGCGAGGCTCTCGGCGCTCGTCTCGCCTCGCACGCCTTCATCCTTGCTAACGAGCAGCGCGTCGCCCTTTCGCTGCGGCACCAACACCGGAACGATCTCCGCGTCCAGGAAGCCTGCGGCCTGTGCCGCCGCCGCACGCTGATGACTGCGCGCGGCAAAGCGGTCAGACGCCTCGCGCGAGATGCCATATTCGCGCGCCAGCGTTTCGGCGGTTTCGATCATGCCGCTAATGCGGCCAAAACGCGCTTCAGGCTGCGAGCGTTCGCGGCCCCGGTCCAGGCGGTCATGAAATTTCACCGAACCCGCACGCTTGCCCCAGCGCATATCGGTGGTGTAGTACTCGACGTTGCTCATGCTCTCAACGCCGCCTGCCATCACCACGTCGGCGGCCCCGGTCTGCACCATCATCGCGGCAGTGGCAAGCGCCTGCACGCCGCCGCCGCAGCGCCGGTCGAGCTGCATGCCCGCCACCTCGATCGGAAAGCCTGCCTGCAACGCGACCCAGCGCCCCGTACAAGGCGTTTCGCCGCTCGCGTAGCTCTGGGCGAATACCACGTCGTCGATGCGCCCCGGGTCGATGCCTGTCCGCTCCACGATCGCGCGCGCGACAGTCGCACCCAGTTCTTCGACGGGAACCCCTTTCAATGCCCCGCCAAATGCGCCCACCGGCGTGCGCAGTGGGGAGACGATGGCTGCTCGTTTCATGTTGAATTGCCTCTTGGATGACTCGAATAAATACGCCGTTGATGCCGGTTCGCGATCAGCCGTAGCGCCCGCCGGTCACATGCAGCACTTCGCCGCTGATGAAGCCCGCGCGCTCGCTGGCGAGGAACGCGACGGCATCGGCGATGTCATCGGGACGGCCGACGCGCTTGATCGGCTGCGCGGCCACGGCGCGCTCCTTGATGGTCTCGTATGTGGGGAGCGCTTGCACCATTTCCGTTTCCATGAAGCCGGGCGCCACGCAGTTCGCGGTGATGCCATAGCGCCCTTCCTCCATCGACAGCGCCTTCGCCATGCCAATCAAACCGGCTTTCGCAGCCGAATAATTCGCCTGCGTGGGATTGCCGAGATGCGCGCGAGAGCTGATGTTGATGAGGCGGCCCCAGCCCTGCTCGATGAAATGCGGCATGACGGCTTTTGCGGCCAGAAAGGCGCCCTTGAGCATCACGGTCATGACGAAATCCCAGTCGTCCTCGCTCATTTTCACCAGGTACTTGTCGCGCGGCGCTCCGGCGTTATTGACCAGGATGTGCACGCCGCCGAAGTGAGCGACGGTCTCATCGACGAGACGTTGAACGTCGGCTGCCTTCGTGATGTCGCCTACCACGCAGTGCGCGGCCAGCCCCTCTTCCCGAAGCACCTCAGCGGTTGCATTCGCCAGTTCGCCGTTGATGTCGGTGATAACGACCTTCGCGCCTTCTTGCGCCAGGCGACGCGCGGTGGCCGCGCCAAGTCCGCGCGCCGAACCGGTAACGATGGCAACCTTGCCGCTCAAACCCAGATCCATTTTCGACTCCTCAGTTTTTCGTTGATTAGGTCAGATCGACCCGCGCGTTGTTCAAGACCACCACGCCGCGCTCCACCGCCGTCGTGCGTAACGACACCGTGCTGCCGCGGACCCACATTTCGGTGCGCAGTGTGTCGCCGGGCAAGGCAGGTGCCGTGAAGCGCACACGCATGCCCGTAAAGTGGGTGTCATCGTATGCCAGCACGGTGCGCAGCACGGCGTGCGCAGCCACGCCCATTAACGCCATGCCGTGCAGAATGGGGCGTGCGAAGCCCGCTGCGGCCGCGACGGCCGGGTCGGCATGCAAGGGGTTCAGGTCACCACTCAACCGGTAGATCAACGCGAGCTGGGCGGGCGTGGTCAGATTGCATACAAAGTCGGGCTCATCCTCGGGCATGGCGTGGGGTGCGGGCGGCGAGCCGGCGCTGCTGCCCTGGCCAAAGCCGCCGTCGCCACGCAACAGGCTCAGTTGAACCACAGTCGCAAGCAACCGGCCCGTTTCTGCATCGGTGATCTCACGCGTTTGCTGCAGGAAAGCGCCCTTGCCCTCCCCCTTGTCCCACAGGCCGGTGATGCGGGTCGCGCCCGTGACGCGGCCGCTAGCGGGCAGTGGAGTGTGGATACGGATTTCCTGCTCGGCATGCAGAATCTTCTGCCAGGTGATGCCCGTATCCGGCTCACGAGCCCAGAAGCCCGGATAGGCAAGAACGTTCGCCATGGTCGGCACGGCGCGCAGCATTTGCCCGTCTTTCCCCTCATAGACATAGCGCAATTGCCCCGCATCGAGCGGGTCGGCGCCCACGCCAAGGCCGAGTGCATAAAGCTGGGTATCACGCTGGGAAAACGTATGTTCGATGACCGGAAAGCGACGTGCCAGCAGTTCAGAGGGATTGATGGACATGGCGGGCATAAAGCGAGAATGACTTGGCCACACGATGAAACCAGACCGCTCGGCGGTCAACGGATATGCGTGGTCCGTTCCGTACCTTGGCAAGCACTGCTTGATCGTTGGTATCGACAAATGCGTATGTTTATCGCCGAGCACCAATGCCAGCCAGGCGGGCGATATTCCATTTTCCGGAACGTACGGAGCAAATCCGTTGCTATCACGCGGGTGGCTGGCGCAGCATGAGCCATCCTCATCGACTTGATTGACACGCTGACATGATTCGCGACCAGGAAACGCTCAACGGATTGCTCGACTCCATCTCCCGCTTCGTGCGCGAACGCCTCGTGCCCAACGAGGAGCTGGTCGCGGAAACCGACGAAATCCCCGAAGACATCGTGGCCGACATGAAGGCCATGGGCTTGTTCGGTCTTACGATTCCCGAGCGCTTCGGGGGGCTCGAGCTGACCATGGAGGAAGAGGTGCTGGCCGTATTCGAGTTGTGCCGCGCCTCCCCTGTGTTCCGCTCTCTGCTGGGCACCACGGTGGGTATCGGTTCGCAGGGCATTCTGTTCGATGGCACGCCCGAGCAGCAGGAAAAATACCTGCCGCGCCTCGCGACGGGCGAACTGATCGCCTCGTTCGCGCTGACCGAGCCGGAGTCAGGCTCCGACGCCGCATCGCTGCGCACCACGGCGATCAAGGAAGGTGACCACTATGTGGTCAATGGCACCAAACGCTTCATCACCAATGCGCCACATGCCGGCATCTTCACGTTGATGGCGCGCACCAATCTGGACGACAAGGGCTCGGGCGGGATTTCGGCTTTCATCGTCGATGCCAAAACGCCCGGCATCAGTTTCGGCAAGCGCGACAAGAAGATGGGGCAGAAAGGCGCTCACACCTGCGACGTGATCTTCGACAACGTGCGTGTGAGCGCCGCCAACCTCATCGGTGGCAAGGAGGGCAAAGGATTCAAGACCGCTATGAAGGTGCTGGACAAGGGCCGCATCCACATCGCCGCCGTTTGTGTGGCAGTCGCCGAGCGCATGTTGTCCATGGCCCTGTCCTACGCGATGGAGCGCAAGCAGTTCGGTGAGCCCATCGCTGACTTCCAGCTCGTCCAGGCGATGCTGGCGGACAGCAAGGCAGAGATCTACGCAGCCCGCAGTATGGTGCTGGACGCTGCGCGCCGGCGCGACGCCAAAATACCTGTGAGCACTGAAGCTTCGTGCGCCAAATTGTTCGCTTCTGAAATGTGCGGCCGCGTGGCTGACCGCGCGGTGCAGATCTTCGGCGGCGCGGGCTATATGACCGAGTACGGCATTGAGCGCTTCTACCGCGATGTGCGGCTGTTCCGCATCTATGAAGGCACGACGCAGATCCAGCAGATCGTCATCGCCCGCAACATGATCCGCGAGGCGCACTAGCCCGGCGCATCGGTGCATCGGTGCACGAAAGAGGCGGCGGCCATCGCGCCCTGACAGCCACCGCCGCCGAACAGCCGACCAGCAAGGCGTAAACCCCAATCGACACCGCCCGGCACCCGGATTCTAATGATCGTTAGTTTGGTGAATGTGTTTCGTTGAGACACCCCATGGATCGCTCATACTCCCCCGATGCCAGTGCAACGTCCAACCCGGGGGCCGTCAATCACGGCCCGATCGTGACGCCCTTTGCGCGCGCGCTGGCCATTCTTTCCGCCTTCACGCCTGTGGATCGCTGGCTCTGCAACAGCGACCTCTCCGAGCGCGCGGGCATCCCAGCTTCGACCGTGACGCGCCTGACGCGCACCCTGCTCGCTCTAGGCTATCTCTGCTGCGACAGCGGCAAGCGGCGCTTTCGCCTGGGGCCTTCGGCGTTGGCGCTGGGCTACCGCGCGGCGGCCGATATAGAAATCCACGAAGCCGCGCATCAACGCATGCACCTCTTCGCTGAGCGCCACCGCGTTCATGTTCACCTCTGCGCCCGCAACCGGCTGGAAGTGGTCGTCATCGACAGTTGCTGCACCAGCACCATCCCCGCCTCGCTGCAGCCGGCGATCGGTACCCGCCTCGGGCTCGCCTCGTCTGCCGCAGGCTGGGCGCTGCTGGCCAGCCTGCCCGACGCCGAGCGCGACTATCTGCTGAGAAGCGCAGCCCTTCAGCCCTCACGCAAGTGGAGCGAGAAATGGGGACATACAGGCCGCCGCACCAGCGAAGCCATCGGGCAGATCGGGCAGGTGAGGGAAGACGGATTCTGCGTCGCGCTCGGGCAAACGGGCCAACCCATGACCATGGTAGCCGCCCCGGTCCAATTGCCCGGCGAGGCCCCGCTGGCCGTGAGCTGCATGGGGCCATCCATGCTCGTGGGGCGCGCGCGGAGTGAACGCGAACTGGGGCCGGCGCTGGTGCGCATGGCGCAGGAAATCCAGCATTCGAGAGCATTGTCATGAATTTGCCCAGATGCCCCGCATCCGAAAACTCGACGCTGATGACGGTGGAGCGCGGGCTGGAAGTCCTGCGCGCGTTCCGCTCGAACCGCGCGCCGCTATCCAACGCAGAACTCGTGCGGCGCACCGGGCTATCCAAAGCCACGGTCTCGCGCTTGACCTCCACCCTGATACAGGTTGGCTTCCTGCGCCTCGTCCCCGGCAAGCGCGAGTTCGAGCTCTCCATCGGCGCACTGGGAATAGGCCACGCGTACCTGTCGACCAACGATCTCCTGCAAGCGGCACAGCCTCTTTTGCAGGACCTTGCAGATCGGCTCGATGTATCGGTGGCCCTTGCCGTCAGGGACGGCATCGACATGCTTTACGTCGATTACCGCGTCAGCCGCAAGGTCGCCACGCTGCGGCTGGGCGTCGGTTCCGTGCTGCCGATGAGCACAACATCCATCGGGAGAGCTTATCTTTGGGGACTGCCCGAAGAGGAACAGCAGCGCTTGATCGAAGAGCACAAGCGCCGTGCAGGCCTGCAAGGTGATGCACTGGGGCACGCTATTCACGCCTCTTTCGACGAACTCGAATCCACCGGTACCTGCGCGGTGCTGGGCGGCTTCCAGCGCAGCACCTTTGGCGTGTCGCTGCCTGTTCGCCTCGGCCGCGAGCGCACCCTCATGAGCATGAGCTGCGGTAAAGCGGACGTCGATTTCGATCTGCCGAGCGAGCGCGAACGCATCGCGCCTGCGCTCAAGGAAACGGCGGCACGCCTGCAAGTGCAGTTGGCGAATTGCGGGAGCGGTCTCTAGCAAACAAGCCGACAGACCGCTTCAAAGACCGGGAACGCAAAGAAAGATAGCGGCGGGCCCCTCAGTCGCCGCTCTTCCCGGCAAAGCCCTGCACACCCGCCTCCAGCGACTGCGAGTGCGTGCGATAGCAGTGCTGCATCCAGCGCTCGTAGCGCAGTCCATCGGAGAGGGGCAGTTCCATCGCGCGGCGCGCCATCTGCTTCATGGAGGCGAGCGCCAACGCGTCGGCCTGGGCGATTTCCTGCGCCAGTGCCAGCGTGGCGGCCTCCAGTTGCTCGGCGGGCACGGCCTGCACGGCGAGGCCCAACTCCACGGCCTCGCGGCCCGTCATGCGCCGGCCCGTCACGAGATAGTACAGCGCGCGCTGCAGTCCGAGCCTGCGTGGCAGCCGCTGCGAACTGCCGCCGCTAGGCAGCAAGTTGCGGCGGATGTGCTCGTCGCCCAACTGCGCGGCCTCATCGGCGATGGTCAGATCACAGGCCAGCGCCAGTTCGAAGCCACCCGCCAGCGCGAAGCCGTTGACGCTGGCCAGAACGATCTGCGGCGCGGCCTCGAGGCGCTCGTAGGTGTCCTGCATCAGCTCCTGGTGACGCATATGTGCAGCGCGGTCGGCCAACACGCCGCTCGCGAGCCACTTGAGGTCGTTGCCCGCACAGAAGGCACGACCACGGCCGCAGATCACGAGCACCTTGACCTCGCTGGCCGCCGCCGCGCAGTCGCGTACTGCGTCGTTGAGGGCCTGCAAGGTGTGCCCATCGAGGGCGTTCATGCGCTCGGGACGATTCAGCGTGAGGCGACGCACGTGGGGCGCGGGGTGGTCGATCAGCAATGCCATGGCACTCCCCTCCTCGTTCGTCGGCACACAGCGCTCATGCAAAGCGCGTCAGATCGTCCACGCCGACACGTGTGGTGCGGAACCGGTTGACCGGATGCTCGACCTCGGCATAGCCGAACGAGATGCCACAAATCATGTGCTGCGTATCGGGAATGCCGAAATACTCGCGCACGAAATGCGCGTGGCGAGCCAGCGCTCCTTGCGGCGTGGTGGCCACGCCGTGTGCATAAGCCGCCAGAAGGAAAGATGAGATGAAGCCGCCGGCATCCACGAGCGCGTACGGTCCCAGTTCGACCGGCGCCGTAACGATGGCCACGTGCGGCGCATCGAACATGCGGAAGTTTCGAAACGCCTGTTGGGTACTGCGCTCGGCGTCCTTTGGGCCGATGCCCAGCGACGAATACAGCGCGATGCCCGCACCGCGCCGACGCTCGCCGTAAATGCCCTCATAGCGCGGCGGAAACGGCAGATCGGACTCATTGTCCCGATGATTGCACGCACGCTCCATCAGCGCCTCACGGAAACGCTGCGTGCTCTCTAAGGTTTCTGTGATGACCAGTTGCCACGGCTGCACGTTGCACCACGAGGCCGAGCGACCCGCCATGGCGACGATTTTGCGGATCAATCCGGCATCCAGCGCCTTGTTCTGGTAGGCGCGGCAGGTGGAGCGGCCGTTCGTCAGGCGATCGAGCGCCGCGAGATCGGAAGTTTGTTGCGATGTCATTAAAAAGGATTCCTCAATTGGCCAGTCATCCCTGACCCAGCGATGCGTATAGCCTCAGATGAAGGTGCCCTGTGTGCGCCAGGCCTCGATGCGTGCCTCGGGCAGCCAACCTTGCAACGCGGCGATGGCGTTGTCCGTGCTCGGCGCCGCGGGCGGCTCGGGCCGCGCGGCGGGCGTGCGCGAAAAACGCGGGCCGGGAGCGGGATGCGTCACGCCGTCGAGTTCGATGAACGTGCCGCGCGCGGCGAGATGCGGATGACCTGGCGCCTCTTCGAAATCGAGCACGGGCGCGAGACAAACGTCCAGCTCGCCGAGCTCCCGCGCCCACTCGTCGCGCGTGCGCTCCTTGAATTTTGCAGCCAGCACGCCTTTGGCCTCGGGCCACTGCGCGCGGTCCATCTGCTTTTGCAGCAGCGGATGGTCCTGCAACCCGAGCTTGTCGAGCAGCAGCCGGAAAAACTTGCTCTCGATGGGCCCGACGCTAACGTACTTGCCGTCGGCGCAGGCGTAGACCTCGTAGAAGGGTGCACCGGTGTCGAGCAGGTTGGTGCCGCGTTCCTTGCTGAGCATGCCTGCCGCGTGCAGGCCTAGCGTAACCGCCATGATAGACGCCACGCCATCCACCATGGCGGCATCCACCACCTGGCCCCGGCCGCTGCTGCGCGCCTCCAGAAGGCCAGCGAGCAGGCCGAAGGCCAGATACAGCGAGCCGCCCGCATAGTCGCCCAGCACATTGAGCGGCGGCGTGGGTGCCTGCCCCGCGCGGCCCATCGCGTGCAAGGCGCCGGTGACGGCGATGTAGTTCAGATCGTGTCCGGCCACTTGGGCCAGCGGCCCGTCTTGCCCCCAGCCGGTCACGCGGCCATAAACGAGACGCGGATTGCGCGTGAGGCACGCATCGGGGCCGAGGCCCAGGCGCTCCATCACGCCGGGGCGAAACCCTTCGATCAGCGCGTCGGCTCCAGCGATCAGCTCCATCGTCATGTCGACGGCGGCCGGATCTTTGAGGTCGACGCGGATGGACTTGCGGTTGCGTAAGCCCAGATCGAACTGCACGGGGCGCGGCGCGCCGAGGCCCGAGGGCTCCTTGCGGTCCACGCGGATCACGGTGGCGCCCAGGTCAGCGAGGAACATGGCGGCCAGCGGCCCGGGCCCGATGCCCGCGATCTCGACGACCTTGATGCCGGCGAGCGGGCCGCAGCGCGACGGGGGAGCGGATGGCTCGGTGGACATGGTCAGATCACTCCCTCGTCGCGTAGCTGTTGCAAGCGGTCCTCGGGCAGCTTGAGCAGACTGCGGTAGATCTCGTCGTTGGAGGCGCCGAGCTCCTGCGCGGGCTGGTCGAACTGCACAGGCGTCTTCGAAAACTTGATCGGCAGGCCCATGCCCATGGCGTCGACATCAGCGAGCCCCGGGTGCTCGAGCTTCACAACGGCGCCGCGCGCCTGCAGCACCGGGTCCTTGAGCACGTCGAGCGGCGAGCGCACCGGCGCGGCCGGTATACCACGCTTTTCCTGCAACTCACGAATGACTTCTTCCGTGCTGCGCTGCCGCGTCCATTCCTCGATCACGGCGTTGATTTCGGCTGCGTACTTCATGCGCGGGCCGCGCGTGGCGTAGCGCGGATCGCTGGCCATCGCGGGCTGACCCACCGCTTCCATCAGATTGCGGAACCAGTCGGGCTGAAACGCCACCATGGCCACGTAGCCGTCGCGCGTACCGTACACGCCAAACGGCACGAGGCGATCGTGGAAGTTGCCCGAGCGCTTCGGATAGCCCTGCCCGAGAAACACGTCGAAGTGCTCCTCGGCCACCATCGAAGAAAGACAGTCGAGCATGGATACCTGCACCAGTTGCCCCTCGCCGGTCCTGCCCCGATGGATCAGCGCGGCGAGGATGCCGTTGACGGCGTAGAGCGGCGCGATCAGGTCGGCCATCGGCAGGCCCGAGCGCGTGGGCGGACCGTCGGCGAAACCGGTCACGTCCATGATGCCCGAAAGCGCCTGCACGATGATGTCCATGCCCTTGAGATTGGGGTACGGGCTCGGCTCGCCGAAAGCCTTGATCGACGCATAGACGATCCTCGGGTTGGCGCGGCGCACGCTCTCGTAATCCACGCCGAGGCGCGCCGTGGCGCCCTCGCTGGCGTTCTCGATAACTACGTCGCATTCCTTGACGAGTTCCATGAAAAGCGCATGGCCCTGATCCGACTTCAGATCGAGCGTGATGCTTTTCTTGTTGCGCGCGCGATTGAGGATCGTCAGCGACACCTCGTCGTCGCGCCGCACGCCGAAGTGGACGCCTTCCTTGCCCACATAGGGCGGGTTGCTGCGCGCGATGTCGCCGCCGCCGGGCGATTCGACCCGGATGACTTCGGCGCCCAGACCGCCCAGCAACAGCGACCCGTAGGGCCCCGCGAGCGCCACGGTCAGATCGAGAACGCGAATACCCTCCAGGGGTCTTGTAGCTGACATGCCTTGTCTCCTGTCGACCCGGATTCGCGCTTTGGCGCCGTTACCTGGGTCCCATGCACATTGCGGAATCTCTTTTGCTTCAGTATGACTTCGGCAAGCCAAGCTTGCGCTCGGCGATGTTCGACAGGATGAGCTGCGGAGTGACCGGTGCGATATAACCGATCCACGCCTCGCGCATGAAGCGCTCCACGTGATACTCCTTTGCATAGCCGAAGCCGCCGTGCGTGAGGATCGAAGTCTGACACGCGTTCATGCAGGCCTCGGACGCGAGCAGCTTCGCCGCGTTGGCCTCGGAGCCGCAGGGCAGGCCCCTATCGTAGAGATCGGCCGCCGCGAAGATCATATGATTGGCCGCTTCCAGCTCCGCCCAGTTGCGCGCGAGCGGATGTTGGACGCCCTGATTCTGTCCGATCTGACGGCCGAACACGACGCGCTCCTTCGCATATTGCGTGGCCAGTTTGAGCACGGCGCGGCCGATGCCGACCTGCTCGACCGCGACCAGCACACGCTCGGCGTTCATGCCGTGGAAGATGTAGCTGAGCCCCTTGCCTTCCTCGCCGATCAGCGCGTCCTTCGACACCGGCAGGTTGTCGATGAAGAGTTCGTTGGTATCGACGGCGGCGCGGCCCAGCTTGTCGATCTCTCGAATCTCGACGTAATCGCGGTCGAGCTTCGTGTAGAACAGGCTCAAGCCCTCGCTGTGCTTCTTGACCTCCTCGATCGGTGTGGTGCGCGCGAGGATCAGCATATGGTCGGCCACTTGCGCGGTCGAGATGAACACCTTCTTTCCCGAGATCAGGTAGTTGCCGTCGGCCTGTTTTTTCGCCGTGACCTTGAGCTTGGTGGTGTCGAGCCCCGTGTCGGGCTCGGTGACCGCGAAGCACGCCTTGTGCTCGCCGCGCGAAAATGGCGGCAACCAGGCCTTCTTCTGCGCCTCCGAGCCGAAATGCACGACTGGCTGCAAGCCGAAGATATTCATGTGAATCGTGGATGCCGCCGCCTGACCGCCGCACTCGGCCACAGTGCGCATGAACAGCGCCGCCTCCGTCACGCCCAGATTCGCGCCGCCAAACTCTTCGGGCATGCAGATGCCGAGCCAGCCGCCGCTCGCGACGGCCTCGAAGAATTCGTGCGGAAACTCGTGACTCTTGTCCTTGTTGCGCCAGTATTCGAGCGGGAAGTCCGTACAGATTTTTTCGGCCGCATCGACGATGGCAAGCTGATCGGCGCTGAGTTGGTAGTCCATTGCTAACTCCGGTAGGGCGAAATCAGATCTTGTCGGCGGGACGCAGCATCATCAGACCGGTTCGCACCGCCGTGCAGACGATCTCGTCGCGCTGGTTCTTCGCGACGTGCCTGAAGGTGACGATGCCCGAGTCGTTGCGGCTCTTCGAAAGACGCGTTTCGACGATCTCGGTCTCGACGCGGATGGTGTCGCCATGGAACGTGGGCTTGGGAAACGCGATCTCGCCGAAGCCCAGGTTGCCGAGCGTGGTGCCGAGCGTCGTTTCGTACACGGTAATGCCGGCCACGAGCGCCAGCAGGAACATGCTGTTCACGAGACGCTGCCCGTAGAAGGTGTTCTTGCTGTATTCGGCGTCGATATGCAGCGGCGCGCAGTTATAGGTCATCGCCGAGAACAGGACATTGTCGGTCTCCGTCACGGTGCGGCGAATGGCGTGCTCGATCACCGTGCCGGGCTTGAATTCTTCGAAGTAAAGGCCTGCCATTTTGCTTGTCTCCAGTCCAGGGATGTTGATCAGTGGTTGAACGACTGCGCGAGCGCGATGATTTCGCGCGCCGTCTTCACGTGGGCTATGTCGATATGCTCGCCGTCGTAGATGCACGAGGCGCGGCCTTCGGCCTGGGCCTTGTCCAAGGCGTCGATCATTCCCTGGTAAAACGCCACTTCTTCTTCGGTGGGGCTATAGGTCTTGTTGACGATCTCGACGTTCGAGGGATGCAGCACCAGCTCACCGCTCATGCCCAGTTGGCGGTCGTTGGCCGCCGAGACCTTGAGCCCTTCGAGGTCGTGCACCTGCTGCCAGACGCCGCCGATGGGCAGCTTGCCCGCGGCGCGCGCGGCCATGACGACGCGCGACTTGAGGTAATGCGTCTCGCGGCCTTCGAGCGACCAGACGGTCTTGAGCGCGCGGGCCACGTCGGCGTTCTTGGCCGTGGCGCCCACGATGGCCGGCACGCGCTCGTGCTGGGCAATTTCATAGGCCAGTTGCAGCGAACGGGCGGTCTCCAGCAGCGGAATCACTTTGGTGTGACCGACCTCGACGCCCGCGCGGTACTCGGCCTCGGCCAGCATCGACGAAACGGTATGGATGTCCTCGGGGCCGCAGGGCTTGGAGATCACGATGCCCTCGACCACGGGGCTCACGATCGCGAGGATGTCGTCGAAGTCGTACAGGTGCGCGCTGCGGTTGATCCGCACCCAGATCCGCTGCTTCTGTTCGGCGAGCCAGGCCAGCTTCGACTTGACGATCTCGCGCGCCTCCACTTTCTGGGGCGGCGGCACGCTGTCCTCCAGATCCAGGATCAGCGCATCGGCCCTGGAGGTGATGCACTTCTCGATCCAGGTCGGCTTGTTTCCCGGAACAAAGAGGAAGCTGCGTATGGGTTTCATCTGCGTCGTCATGTCTATCTCGGCCTGTCGATGGGTTCTACCAATGTCCGTCATGCTTTATCTAACAACTGGTAGTTAGTTTCCGCGCAGACAGCGACACTGTCATTCGGGGTTTACACCAACAGCGGCACAGGCGCGAAAGTTGCAGCGTGCCGGGCATTTCGGTCGGCTCATGGATAACACTCATGGAACATCGCCTCCTCCCGCACCACACTACCCGCGAAACTACCAAACATTAGGTAGTTACAATCGTAATATCGCACGTTATCCGAACCACCGTATTGGAGGAGCAATGAGCAACACCATGAACGACATGCCGACCAACGGCGCGGGCTCAAGCGGACAGGCGCTGGCGCAGTCGTCCCCGCTCCGGGTAGCCCATGACAGCGGGCAGGCCTGGTACATCCTGGCGGTGCTGACGCTCGCCTACTCGCTCGCTTACATCGACCGGCAACTCCTCAACTTGCTGGTCGAGCCAATCAAACATTCGCTGGTCATCTCCGACACGCAGCTGAGCCTCGTCCAGGGCATCGCGTTCATTTCGGCGTACCTGGTCGCGTCGCCGCTGTTCGGCCGGCTCGTCGACGTGACCAACAGGCGCAATCTGCTCGTGGTCGGCATCTGCCTGTGGTGCGGCTTCACCGCGCTGTGCGGCAGGGCCGATACCTATGAAGGGCTCTTCATCGCGCGGCTGGGCGTAGGCGCCAGCGAAGCGTGCGTATTCCCGCTCGCGCTCTCGGTGATCGCCGACTGCTT
This sequence comes from Paraburkholderia nodosa DSM 21604, assembly GCF_000519185.1. Classification (GTDB taxonomy): domain Bacteria; phylum Pseudomonadota; class Gammaproteobacteria; order Burkholderiales; family Burkholderiaceae; genus Paraburkholderia; species Paraburkholderia nodosa. The sequence goes on from NZ_JAFA01000019.1 coordinate 49,723, forward strand.
TTCGGCGAAAAAAATGGCGCGCGCGATGAGCATCTTCATTCTCGGGCCGATGCTTGGCGGCGGGCTCTCACTCGTGGCCGGCGGCCTCGTGATCGAGTTCGCGCGCTCGCTTCACCAGCATTTCCCGATCCTCGCGCAATTCCAGACCTGGCAGCTCGCGTTCGTACTGATCGGACTGCCAGGGATTCTCTTCGCGCTGCTGGTGGTGCTGACCGTGCGCGAACCCGTGCGCAGCGACGTGATCAGCGAGCGCGAGGACGATCGGCAATTCACGACTGGCGATGCGGCCTCGTATCTCTGGCAGCGCCGCGGGTTCTATGTCCGCATTTTGCTGGGCGTGGGCATGCTGGCGATCGTCGTGCTCGGCATGCCCGCGTGGCTGCCCACGTATCTGATCCGCACGCACGGAATGCCGGCTGCGCTGGTGGGATTCCGCTTCGGCATGCTAGTGGTTGGCTTCGGCATTGCCGGCGCGCTCACTGGACCCTGGATTGCCCGCCGGCTCGAGAAGCGCGGCCATACCGATGCGCAGCTGCGCACCGCCGCGTTCGCCATGATTCCGATGCTGCTTTGCTGCGCGAGCATTCCATTCGCACCGGGCGCGACGGGCGCGCTGGCCGCGGCCGCTGGCACAGTCTTTTTCTTCAGCCTGCCCACGGGCTGCATGAGTGCCGCACTGCAGCTCGTTGCGCCGAGCCGCATGCGCGGCACCGTGGGTGCGCTCTATTCATTCGTCGCTCAATTGATCGGCTTCGGCGCGGGCCCGACGCTGATCGCGTTGATAACCGATCATGGGTTCGGCAATCCGAAGATGGTCGGGCACTCGATCGCCATCGTTTGCACGATCGCGTCGGCGCTCGCGGCGTGGCTGCTCTTTACCGCGCTGCCTCACTATCGGCGCTTGCTGGCCGAGGCGGCGTAAACAACTCAGGAGTGGAAGGCAGATTGACCGCTTGCGGGAGCGCGTGCCGGGTTGACCCATGCACCGCTCCCGCGGTGCATGGGTCCGGCGCGTCTACAGATCGAGTACCAGCCGCGCCGACTTCGAGCGCGAGCAGCACGGCAGGAACTGGTCATTGGCCGCCCGCTCGTCGGGCGTGAGGTAGGCGTCGAAATGCTCAGGCTCGCCGGTCAGCACGCGCGTGAGGCAGGTCCCGCACACGCCCTGTTCGCACGACGTCTCGATCCGGATGCCGGCCTTCGCCAGCGCCGCCACGACGGACTCGTCCTTCCCGACCACGACCACCTGCCCCGAACTCGCGATCTCTACCTCGAAGCGCTCGCCGCCAGCCATTTCCCGCGCGTCGGCGGCGAAGAACTCGTAGTGCAGTTGCTCGTCCGTCCAGCCGGCCTCTCGTGCGGTACTCAGCACGGCATCCATGAAACCCTTGGGCCCGCACACGTACAGATGAGTGCCTGCCTCCGGCCGCGCGAGCAGCGCCGCGAGATCGAGTTTCTGGTCGTGATCGCCGTCGTCGAAATGGAACTGGACGCGCGGCGCATACCTTGCCTGGGCAATGCGCTCCGCGAACGCGGTGCGTGCGCGCGAACGCGTGCAGTAGCGCATATCGAACGATGCACCGGTCGCCGCGAGCCGCTCCGCCATGCAGAGGATCGGCATCACGCCAATGCCGCCCGCGAGCAAAAGACTATGCCGCGCCTCATGCGCGAGCGGGAAATTATTCTTCGGCTTACTGATCGTCAGTTCGTCGCCGATCCGCACGCGCTCGTGCATCCCGGCTGAGCCGCCGCGCGACTTCGGATCGCGCAGCACCGAGATCTGATAGCGATGGCTTTCGTTTGGCGCATTGCACAACGAATACTGACGCGTTAGCCCACCAGGTACCGCGACGTCGATATGCGAGCCCGCCGAGAAGGCCGGCAACGGGCCGCCGTTCGCGCGAACCAATTCGAAACTGCAAATATCCACGGCCTCGTCATGCCTCGCCGCTACGCGAACTTTGAGTCCGCCCAACCCACTGGTCATCATTTTTCCCATTCTCGTGGTGGAATCTCCGCGCGACCAACGCGCGGCGTCGCCTGCCAGCAACGCCGCCGCGCCCGCGCGCTTATTCCAACGCGTCCCTCACCGCCGTCGCCGCCGTCCACTTGACGACCTGCTCCAACCCGTGACGGCACAGGATTTCGCTCTCGTTGAAGTGAATGAACGGCTTGGCGCCCGTCTCCATCCCGGCCTGCATCGACTCGATATTGCCGAGATCCTCGAGCATTCCGTCGGTGATATGCGCAGTGAAATGTTCGAGCTGGAGGCGTTCGCGCACCGAGCCCGGTTTCTTGTTGTAGAAGCGCGCTTCCCACAGCGTCGTGTTCGCAGAGGTCGGCCAGAACTCGTGGGTCCAGAACTGATTCGCCGAGATCTGCAGATGCCAGTTCGGGAAGAACCAGTTGACGTCCTGCGACCATTCGGCGAATTTTTGCGGATTCACCGCCTTGTGCTCGACGATCGAATTCGTTTCCGTTCCTTTACGCGTGCCGGTAACCGTATGGCCGGCCGAATAGAGCCAGCGCACGACCTTCGCCTGCTCCGGAGGCTGGTTGTCCTGATTCAGCCACAGCGAAAACGAGCGGTGAATGCCATAGAGATTCGCGCTGAGCGGCCGGCCGAACGGATTCGCCTTGCCCGTATAGATCGGCCCGAACGTCTTCGGGTGAATCGATGCAATGTGATAGATCTCGCTGAAGTTCTCGGCAACGGCCTTCCAGTTCGCCTTGAACTCGCCGCGCAGCACGATCGTGTTGTCCGGGTTCGGATAGTCGATGCCGGCCAGCGCATCCGCGACCGGCCCGAGGAATTCCTTCAAGCCGACTTCCGGCGCCGGGGCCATGTTGATGAAAATCCAGCCGTCCCACACGTCCACCGCGACCGGCGCCAGCCCGCACTTCTTCTTGTCGAGATGGAAGAAGGCGGCTTCGTCCGGCACGTGTGCGAGATCGCCCTCGTTGTTGTAGCCCCAACTGTGGTAGCGGCACACGAAGCGCTTTGCGTTTCCGCTCGTGCGGTGCTCGACAATGTTCGCGCGGTGTGCGCAGACATTGTGAAACGCGCGGATCTTGCCGTCGTCCGAGCGGGCAATGATCACCGAAGCCTTGAAGATCGCGAGATCCTTCACGAAGAAATCGCCGGGCTTCGGAATGCGTTCGACGCGCCCGACCATCAGCCACGCGCGGCGGAAAATGCGCTCGCGTTCGCGCTCGTACTGGGCAGGATCGGTATAGAGGGAGGTAGGCATCGGCTCCGTGGAGAGGCCGACTGATTCGGTAAGGCTCGCTTTGATTTCGGACGGATGATTCATATGAACTCCGGCACATCGTGATTGGGGAACGAAAACGCGTGTCGCCTGCGGTTCAGCCGTGCGGTTGGAAACCCACTTCGATCTTCAGCGCGTGCTGCGGCGGCGCATGACGGATCGTCGGCGCCTGGTGCATTTCCACGGCGATCGCCGCCTGACACATCGCGAGCAGCAGTTTGAACAGGTTCTGCGCGGGCTCCGGCATGTCCTCGAGCGGGAATTGCTCCAGATAAGTTGCCGCCTCTTCCGCGCGCTCGAATATTGCTTCGCAAAACCTGACGATCTCGGGATACGGCGTGCTTGCGCGGCGCATCCAGCGCTCGTGGGAGGTCGCCGTGCTCCAGTGATCGAGAAAAGGCTCGAGTTCTTCGAAGCCTGCGGGCAGGCGGCCCGAATCGGTTGAGATGTCTTGAATCATGTGCTCCTCCATATTGGCAATTCCAGACGCGGTCCTTCGCCGCGTGAATTTCGCAGCGACAGATCTAACGAACGGTAGATTGGTTTACAAGGTGCATTATCTCCATCCGGTCTAACCCGGATGCAGATCGCCCCGTCACGCCGGTGGCAAACCGGGGTGGGGTCAGGAGGAAGCGGAATTCAATGCGGGACGCGTTCGACGCGGGGAGAAACGGCGACCGGTGCGGTCATCGTTTTTGCAACTAGGGACTTGGACCAGGCGGATGTGCGTCGCCCGGCGATGTGAACGACGCGGGCGATCCGTAATACGGGCAGCTCAGGAAGATGCGGCCAGTTCCTTCTTGCGTCCGCTGCGCCGCGGCTTGGTCGCGGGCGCCGCACCCTCAAAGAACATCGTGATGAATTGATCGGCGATCTTTTCGAGCGACCCTTTCTTTGGATCGAACCAGGTCTGCACCGAATTGATGAAGCCGAGGGCGAAGACGCGGGCCAGCGCGATATCGACGTCTTCGCGTAGATAGCCTTCCGCGCGCAGATCGTCGAACACGGTCGTCCACATCCGCTGGTGCCGCTCGCGCCGCTTGATCTGACGCTCGCGCACCTTGTCCGGCAACTGGGTCAGCAGGCGATTGTGCGCGAGCGCGTAGTCGCCGAACTTGATCAGGGCACTCATCTGCCCAACCAGTGCCGCCCTAAAGCGGTCTTCGGCATTCGCGTTGGCGGGCAGCGCGTCGAAATGTTCGTTGATGTGCTGAACGATGCTCTCCGCGCCGTGCTCCATGACGACGTCGACGAGCTCTTCTTTCGACGAAAAATGATAATAAATGCTCGCGGCCTCGATGCCGGCCTGATCCGCGATCAGGCGCATGGTCGTGGCCGTATACCCCTGGGTTGCAAACGAGCGCGCAGCGAGGCGCAACAGGGTCTCTCGGGTATCCGCACTGGGACTTACATTTTTCTTTCGCACTGTTGTTTATCAGCTTTTCTGCTGCCCTGTCTTTCGCACGCCGCGCGGGAGTGCGCTGCACGATGCACAATCTAACGGTTATTTGGAAGGTTACCGTATTTCTTCCCCCCGGGAAAGCTGGGCCTTTCACTGTACGGAACTGCGCGCCGGTGTGCATTGACATAGCGCGGCCCGTGGGCGAAGTTCGAAGCTTACGTTCCGTACACCGCAGCGCGCTCGGCGCCCGCGGCGCCCACCCGTAATGAGGCCCCCGATGAAACCACCAAGCCGCCTGCCAGGCACCCCGCAGCCCATGCACATGTGGAAGGGTTCGGGTGGTGTCCGGCTAGCCGGCGACACCTGGGGCAGTCCCGATGGGTCGCCCGTCGTTCTGCTGCACGGCGGCGGCCAGACGCGTCACGCGTGGGGCGGCACGGGCGAGCGGCTCGGCCAGGCCGGCTATTTCGCTGTTGCGTACGACGCGCGCGGACATGGCGACTCGGACTGGAGCGCCAATGGCGACTACAGCCTTGACGCGCTGGCCGCCGATCTTCGCTGCGTGCTCGCGGAAACAGGCATACGGATCACACGCCAGCCCGCGCTCGTCGGGGCGTCGCTGGGCGGCGCGACGAGCCTGGTTGCCATCGGCGAGCAACGGGTGGACGCGAGCGCGCTGATCCTCGTCGATATCGTGCCGTACACGGAGCCGTCCGGTGTCGAGCGCATCCGTACGTTCATGGCGCAGAACCCGGACGGATTTGCTTCGCTCGACGAAGTAGCGGACGCGATTGGCCGCTATCGACCCTCGCAATCACGCTCGCGCAATCTGCAAGGCCTCGCGAAAAACGTGCGCCTGGGCGGCGACGGCCGCTACCGCTGGCATTGGGATCCGCAATTTCTCTCCGGGCAGACCGACCTGCGCGGGCGCCATGCGCGCCTTGGCGCCTGCGCACGCAACCTGACGCCGCCGACGCTGCTAGTGCGCGGCGGCAGCTCGGATGTCGTCAGCGAGGCGGGCGTGCAGGAGTTCCTCGAGCTCTGCCCGCACGCGGAATACGTGAACGTCGCGCAGGCCGGGCACATGGTGGCCGGCGACCGCAACGACGTGTTTGGCGAGGCCGCGCTGCAGTTCCTCACGCGTCACCTGTGCGCCACTTGAGTTCGCGCCGATGTTCAATGCCAATAGCACCAGGCGCTAAATAGGCGGCGTTTCAGGCGTGGTCGAAAAATGGTGCTGGCGAATCCTCCATTTGCCTTCCTGCAACGCGACGATGAGCGTCGTGCGCAGGCGCGAGCGCGAAGGCCGGTCGCCACTCAGGACGAACGCGAATTCGCCATAGCCCTGTGCAAGAAAGCAGTCGTCCGCGAGATGGATGAATTGCTGCTCCACGAGGTCCAGCGTAGCCGATTCGATCACGTCTTCATACGAAGCAAAATACTCGCGAATCGCGCCGGCGCCCATCGAATGGCCTGGACGTCCGCCGAAGAACAGCGCGTCGTCCGTATATACAGCCGTCAAGCTGTCCGCATCCCAATGGCGCGCTGCCGCGTTCCATGCGGCCAGGACCTGGACCAGCGCCGCGCGGGTCACATCGGTGGTTCGATTCATCAGATCTATTCCTCATCAGTCAGGACAGCCCGCCACAGGTCTCTTCCGCGGCGGCTCGAAGTACACCATCGCATCATCCTAACAGCCGTTAGCCCACAGTACAATTCTGCCCTGTAATGCAGATGATCCAATCGATCGCTACGTATAGGGATTAATACGCATGGCGATTTCGTATGCCTTCCATAAAACTAACATTAGTTAGCCAAAAGCATTCCAACACTCTCATCTTCGGCACCGCGCGGCGTAGGAGCCACGCCTTGCCCGCGCCCGAATCGGCCACTCGCCGGCCGCCGCCTTCCAGACCTGCACCTCACAGGACCTACCATGCCCGCCACCCTAGTCGAACAACTTGCCAAGTTCACCACCGACACCCAATTCGACCAAATCCCTTCATTCGTCGTTGAGGAATGCAAACGGATCCTGCTCGATTCGATCGGTTGCGCCGTGGCCGCCACCGGCGAGCCCAAAGGCCGCATCGGCATCGACTATGCGCGCGCGATGGGCGGCAACGGCGACGCGACCATCATGGGCACAGGAGAGAAGGCCTCGATTTTCGGCGCGGCGTTCGCCAACGGTGAGCTCATCAACGCGCTCGACATGGACGCGGTCGTACCGCCCGGCCACGTCACGCCCTATGTGCTGCCTGGCGCACTGGCCATCGCCGAGGCACACGGCGCGCCCGGCACAGCGCTGGTAGAGGCGATCGCACTCTCGCACGAAATGTCGTATCGCCTCGGCAAGGCCATGGACTATCTTCGCGACACCCGCGACGGCAAGGTGTCGCCGCCGCCCGTCTACGGCTACAGCAGCACCGTGTTCGGCGCGACGGCCGCCATCGTCAAGCTCAAGGCGCTGCCTGACACCGTGCTCGCCAACGCGCTCGGCATCGCGGGTAGCATCGCGCCTGTGAATTCGCAGGTCGCGTGGTTCCAGCATGCGCCCAGTTCGACGATCAAGTACCTGCTGGCCGGCGCGCTCACCCAGACGGCGATGACGGCCGCCCACATGGCCGAATTCGGCCATCGCGGCGACGTCCAGATCCTCGACGACCGCGAGTACGGCTTTTCCCGCTTCATCGGCACGCGCCGCTGGGAGCCCGAGCGCATCGCGGCAGGACTTGGCGCCGACTGGCTGTTTCCCGCCGAGCAGGCCTACAAGCCCTATCCGCATTGTCGCATCCTCCATGCACTGCTTGACAGCCTCACCGAGATCGTCGAAGAGCACGACATCGCGCCCGCCGAAATCGACGCCATCAAGGCTTGGGTCGAAGGCTTCGTGGAGCAGCCCGTCTGGCTCAATCGCGAGATTGCGCACGTTCACGACGCGCAGTTCAGCATTGCGCACGGGCTCGCGCTGGGCGCGCACCGCGTACCGCCCGGCAAGGGCTGGCAGGACCCGGATCTCGTGTTCGGCGCGTCGGTGATGAACCTGATGGGCAAGGTCACGCATGAAGTGCATCCGGACTACGTCGCACTCCTGAGCGGTCATGCCGCAAGCCGCCCCGCGAAGATCGAGGTTCAGGCGCGCGGCAAGACCTTCGTCGGCGAGCGGCGCTATCCGAAGGGCAGTCCGTCGCCGGAGTCATCCAGTTTCATGACCAACGACGAGCTCGCCGTCAAATTCCGCCGCAACACTGAAGACGTGCTATCCGCCGCACGCATCGACGATGTGATCGACACCGTCTTTCATCTGGAGAACCTCGGCAATGTCGAGGCCCTCATGCGCATGCTCGGTCCGGATACCAATGTGCCCCGCGCGCGCGAACACACGATCGCGCATGGCTGATGAGGCATTTTGAAGTGAAAGGGAAGTACCACCACCAGGAGACAAACGGCGTGAACGCTGAATCAAACAAAACTCATCTGCGCGATTGGATGGTCCATTCGCGCATCAACGGTCTTACCGCCCTCGTCGTAGGCGCCGGCAGCGGCATGGGCGAGGCAAGTGCGAAGGCATTCGCCGCGAACGGCGGCTCGGTCGCCGTCGCGGACCTGCGTGCCGGCGAAGCTGAACGCGTCGCGGCCGAAATCACGAGCCACGGCGGTCAGGCGATTTCAGTCGCCCTCGACGTTTCGAAGCAAGCAGACATCGACGCGGCGATTGACAGGACGACAAAAAAGTTCGGCAAGCTCGACGTGGTCATCAATACCGCCGCCTTGGTCCGTTCCGCGATGCTGGAGGACGTTTCTCTGGAGGAGTGGCGCGCCGGCTTCCACGTTAACGTGGACGGCGCGCTCATGGTCGCCCGCAGCGCCCTGCCCTGGCTGAAGCAAAGCGCCCATGCGGCCATCGTGAACACCGCCTCGCTGGCCGGCGTGCACGGCTATTCGCAGGGCGGCGCCTATGGACCGAGCAAGGCTGCGCTCATCACGTTGAGCCGCCAGATGGCGCACGAGTGGGCGGCGTATGGCGTGCGCGTGAACGTCGTGCTGCCCGGCGTCATCGATACGCCCATGGCGCGCGGATCGGTACCGCCGGAACTCCTCGACCAGCTCGCCGCGATGCTGCCGATGAGCCGCGTGGGCCAGCCCGAGGAAGTGGCGGACCTCATCGTGTACCTTGCGTCGCCCGCTGCCGGCTATATCACTGCACAGGCCATCGCGTGCGACGGTGGCATGTCGCACATGATGTTCGCGAAACCCATGGGCAAGTAATTTATCGTCCAGGCGATTCATTTGCTCAGCGGTGCCAATCGACGGGCACACGTGAGTCGCTGACGCCTCCCTCGTCTTCAGCGGCAGCCCGCCCTATCGGAGTACGGAACACGTGGGCTACCGGCATTGACGCAATCTGGCCATGCGCGGAACTTATGCCTGTACATTCCGCGCCGCGAACTCAAAGAATCATCGCGGAAAGCAAGAACCCACCCGCATGGAAATGCCCGCAGCATAAGACAGGTTCGATCGTGACGACTTTGACGCAAACCCCGGCGTATAGGCGCGATACGCCCGCCCAAACATGCGTATGGAAAAGCGCGGACGGCACACGCCTCGCCGGCGACGTCTGGGGCACCCCGAACGGCATGCCGGTGATCCTGCTGCACGGTAGCGGCCAGACCCGCCACGCCTGGAGGCGACCAGCCCAGGCGTTGGCCGCAGCGGGCTTCCATGTGATCGCCTTCGACGCGAGAGGACATGGCGACTCCGACTGGTCGCCCGTCTGCAACTATAGTCAGGGCGCGATGGTTCGCGACCTAGAATGCGTCGCGGCCATGCTCGATGGGCGCGCACCTGTGCTCGTGGGGGCCGGCATGGGCGGTAGCACGAGCCTGCTAGCGGTAGGCGAGCGCTACTTGAATGCGCACGCGCTCGTGCTCGTCAACATCGCGCCGCAAACGGAGAGCGCGGCCGTTGCGCGACTGCAGTCGTTCATGCGGCAACGGCCCGACGGCTTTACGGCGCTCGACGAAGTGGATGCCGCGTTACAGCGCTTGCGGGCCCATCCGGCACGGCCGTTGAACGCGGAAGACCTGATGCAAAGCATGCGCTGTGGCGACGACGGGAAATACCATTGGCACTGGGACCCCGGCTTCGCCGCATGGCCGCGCGATCTCGCGCGCCGCGAGTCGCGCCTTTCGAAGTGTGCGCGCAACCTGCGGCTGCCTACGCTGCTCGTGCGCGGCCAAAGCTCGGAGGTCGTCAGCGAAGCGGGCGCGCGAGCCTTTCTGCGCTTGTGCCCGCACGCGGAATACGTGAACGTGCGTGACGCCGGGCACACGATCGCAGGAGACCAAAACGACGCGTTCGGCGATACCGTGCTGCGCTTTCTGCTGCGGCATGCGAATGCCGCGGGCCTGCCTTCGCAGCACGCGAAGGCCTGCGCATGATATGGCCGCGCCGCGCTGAAGCAGTCCACGGTACTTTCGCTTACAGTTCGCATACCTGAATTAGTGACTGTTACTTCAACGCTTCCAATGCACGGAACCTTCACCGCCACGTGCTTGTGTATGTCGATACCGGCGCAGTACAACGGTTGGACAAACATCACACACTGGAGACACGTCAATGAATTCCTCCCCCTTCGTGCGCACGCCGCTCGCCTCCGCGCTGCTGGCGCTTTCATGCTGCTTCGCCAGCGTCGATGCACTTGCGGCGCCGCCCGCGAAGATCGTCGCCTCGCTCGACCTGAGCGGCCCGGCCTCCTCGCTCGGCCAGCAATCGCTCGTCGGCATCCAGTTCGCGCTGGACAGCCTGAACCAGCATGGCGGCGTGCTCGGCCAGCCCGTGACCTTCGACCAGCAGGACAACGGCACGAACCCGCAGCGCGCCATCACGCAGGCCAGCGCGCTCGTGCAGTCGGGTGCTTCTCTGCTGCTTTCGCCGATCTCCTCGGGCAGCACGCTCGCCGTGAGCAGGATGGTGTCGGCCAAATTCAAGGTGCCGATGTGCGTCTCCGTTTCGGCAGCCGAAGAGATCACGATGAAGGACTATCAACCCTATGTGTTCTCGATGGCGCCCACCACCTACATGCTGATGCGCGCCGTCACTACGCGCCTCGCGAAAGAGCCGTACAAGCGCTATGCCCTGCTCGTGCCCGACTATGCAGGCGGGCGCTCGGCGGCCGAGCGCTTCAAGACGCTCATGAAGAAGCTGAATCCGCAGGCCCAGATCGTGGTCGAGGAGTATCCGAAACTCGGCGCGATCGACTACACGGCCAGCATCAACAAGATTCTCGCGGCCAAGCCCGACTATGTGTGGGCGCAGATCTACGGCGCCGATCTGGTTACGTTCTCGAAGCAGGCAAACGCGGTGGGCTTCTTCAAGCAGATCGACAACCACTTCATGACGGTGCTCGACGCGGCCACGCTGAAGAATCTCGGCAACGACGCGCCCATCGGAACGGAAGGCTATCAGTACGCACCGTTCAACGAGATCGAGAAGACGCCACAGGGCAAGGCCTTCGTTACACAGTTCAAGGCGCGCACGGGCAACTATCCGTCCGACTGGGCCAGCGTCGCCTACGACTGCGTAACGACCTGGGCTCAGGCCGTGGCCGCCGCGCACTCGACGAGCCCCGACGCCGTGGTGCATGCGCTCACCACGAACACCTTCGATACGTTGCGTGGCAAGCTGCGTTTCGGCCAGGACGACCACGAGGCCGGCGTGCCCGTATACATCGGCAAGATCGCAACGAGCGCGCAATACGGGCAGCCCATTCTCGACGTCGACGAGGTGGTGCCCGCGAGCGCGACGCTACCATCGAAGGCCATCGTCGACGCCGCGCGCCAGTAAGCGGCGCACGCAAGCGGTCGGACCGCTCGCCATGGCGCGGCAGCGCGAGACGGTCGAACGCCATGTAGCGAGAGGCTTCGCCGAGGGCGCGACGCTGGCCGCCAGCGGCGCCCGCCCCACCACCTCGAGCGCGGCTTCTTTTTCGAATCCACCGTGTTCGGCAACCGGGTGGGCACGGTCGGACACAATGCTTCGCGCACCGACTTCTCGATCGGCTTTGGCGGGTTCAAGCAATCCTGCATCGACGCGAAGGCGGAACCGAAGGGCTAGACGCGTTTCTGAAGTCGAAGACACAGGTGCTCAATCAACCGCCCGATTGGGAGGATCGCCCGGCGCGATGCCCTCAGGACCCAGCCGGCCGGTGGAACGCCGGCCAGCGCCGCAGAACGAGCTCGCGCGAGACACCATAGGCATAGCAGCTGTCGATCTTGAGCGGCTTGCCGTTCGCATCGGTTGCCTCCAGCAACACTTGCGAGCGCAGCGGATTGACGGCCTGAATGGCCGCCGTCGCCAGCGGAATCAAAATCTCCCGCAGGTGGGTGCAGGTCTCCCCGGCGGGCAGGCGCTTGCGGACTTCGCCGCTCCAGCCCGCGCCGATTCGCAGCCCCACGAGCGCCTGCAACGAATCGCCACCGCCCGAGCAGTCGCGATACGGATATGAACGCATGGTGGTAGCGACGGAGTGGATGACCATGTCCAGGTCGAAAACCACACACACGCCGATGTCATGGATCGACTCGTTCGCCGATACCACACGCAGGCCGCCAGGCGGAGTAAATTCGTGTGGCTTGCGGTCGGCAAGCTGGCCGACTATCTCGAACAGGCCGTCGCTGCGCCGGAAACCCTCGAAGTGGATGTTTCGTGTATGGAGAGGCTCGCGGGTCACGTCGTCCGTCGAGCCCGGTATCGATGCTTCAGTCATGCTCTTCCCTTTCGCGTATTCGCAGCGCTACGCGCGAGCGAGCGCCTGCGCAAGTGCGCGGCCATGCCGGTCCTGGAACTTCGTATCGGTCAGGATGAGTCGTGCGCGAGCGCCAGTCAACGTGCGCAGCCGGGTTGTTCCGTACCCTGGAAACCCGCTGGCTTCAAAGCACAGCCCCGCTGCTCCGCCCGAATGCGCTCAGGCCGCCGCGTCCTCGCGCGGCCGGTCCAGCAGTTGCCTGATCAGCGCGGATGTAATGGGATTCAGCTCGCGCCCTCGCGCGGTCGCAACGTGAATGTGGCGCACCGCCCACGGCTCGGCGAACTCCAACACAGCGACGCGGCCGAACAGTTCGTGGCTTACGAACGATTCGGGCTGGATAGTCACCCCCAGCCCAGCCTCGACGAGACTCACGGCCACGCCCGCGCTGCTCACGGTGTAAGGCGGCTCGAAGTCGGCGCCAAGGCGCCGCGCCGCGGCCCGAAGCGCGCTCTGCATGGCGTTGACCGCGATGATGTTCTCCGGCAGCAGGTCGGCGAACGAGACGCTCGCGCGAGCGGTCAACCGGTGTCCCTGCGGCACGACGGCGATCAGGCGGTCGGTGCGGTACGGGGTCACGTCCACCCCGCCCAGGTCGAGTTCATGAGTGGCCGCGAACACGCCGACGTCGGCCTCGCCGCGCGCGACAGCTTGCACGATATCGGCGTTTTCCATTTCGCGCACCACGAGATCGACCAGCGGATATTCGCGCTTGAATTCGCCCAGTTCGCGCGCGACGAACGGCACGATGATCGTGCGAGCCGACGCGATCGCCAGCTCGCCGCGCATGCCCTCGGTAAACGACGCGACTTCGGCGCGCATGTCGTCGAGATTCTCGAAGATCTGCCGGATGTAGCGCACCAGCACGGCGCCCGCCGGGCTCGGCACGACCCCTTTGGGGCCGCGCTCCAGCAGTTTGATGCCCGCGATGTCTTCGAGATCCTGAATGCGCTTGGTCGCCGTGGATGCGGCGATGTTCTCGCGAATAGCGGCCAGACCGATTTGTTGCTCTTCGACCGCCGAAACGAACAACTTCAGCGTGAACAGATCGACCTGCCGGATCAGATGCAGCCGGTTGAAGGTGCTCATGTCTCCTCTCTTGCCCGCTCTTTTTGCCCCTCTACACGATGCCGCGCGGGCCGGACCGGATCATCGTACACCGTCCTCCCTTGCGCGGCGCCCAGGGTCTCGCCTGTTGCGGCCGCTATTGCGGCGCCTGTCGCGGCAAATTCAGCAGGCGTTCGAGCCGGTCGTTGTCGGCGCCGATCTCGCGCGCGGCATGCAGCGGCGGCGGGCGCTTGCCGTCGAATGACAGCGGCAGTCCGACCAGACCGATCTCGTCGTCGGGCGGCGTTTCGATGATGCCGAGCGCGTGCGTCTGCTCGTGGCCGACGACCTCGGCCGTGGTCTGGATCGGCGCGACCGGAATGCCGGCCGCCTGCAGCCGCGCCTGCCACACCGCGCGCGTGTCCGTCGCAAGGCGCTCGCCGATCAGGCGGTCGATTTCCGCGCGGTACTTCAGCCGTCCGGCATTGGTGGCGAAGCGGTCGTCGGTTGCCCATTCAGGGCGCCCGAGTGCCGCGCATAGTTTGGCGAACAGCGCATCGTTCGCCGAACTCACGATCAGATGGCCATCGGCCGCTGCATACGCCCGATGCGGAACGATGAACGCCACGCCCGACCCGTGCCGGCCGCCCTCCTCCCCGTCCGCGCTATAGTTCGCGATGCCGACCGACATCCACGCAATCGCCGTTTCCAGCAGCGAACTGTTCACCGTTGCGCCGCAATGCTTGATCTGCCGGCGATACAGCGCGGACAGGATGCCGATCACCGCCCACATGCCGGTGCCGAAATCGACGATCGAAACACCCGCCCGCACGGGCGCCTGCCCCTCTTCGCCAGTGATACTCATGATCCCCGAGAACGCCTGCATGAGCGGATCGTAGCCCGGCAGCGTATTCATCGGTCCCGTGTGACCGAACGCACCCACTTCGCAATAGACGAGTTCGGGCTTCGTCACACGCAGACTGTCCGCGTCGAGTCCATAGCCGGCGCTGGAACCGGGCCGCAGATTGTGGATGAAGATGTCCGCGTGCTCGGCGATCAGCCGGTGCAACGTCGCGAGTTGATCCCGGTCCTTGATGTCGAGGCAGATCGTCCGCTTGCCACGATTGAGCGCGTGATACGCGGCGCCGCTACCTTTCCACTTGCTCGGCCCCCAGCCGCGCGCCGAATCGCCCGCCGGCCGCTCGATCTTCCAGACTTCGGCGCCCAGCGCCGCGAGTATGCGCCCGCTGAACGGCGCCGACGCGCTGTCGCTCAGTTCCACCACCACGACACCCGCCAACGGCAAATCGCGCAACATGGTTTTCTCCCTTGCTTAGTCTCTCTCGGCGCCCGCGCCGGGCGTCCATGCGCCGCCCGAGCGGATCATCGCGTCAATTTCCTCGCCGCCAAAACCGTACTCCGCCAGCAACTGCGCCGTTTGTTCGCCCAGCCGCGGCGCTGGATACCGCTGTTCCGGGGCGCTTTCGCTCCATTGCTGAGGAATCCCTAGCGTACGGATCGTTCCCTCGGACGGATGCTCCTGCTCGGCAAAGAAGCCCACCGCTTGCATATGCGGATCGTCGAGCAGCGTTGCCGGCGTGTTCATTTCGATGACGGGAATATCCGCCTCGCTCAGCAATGCGACCCATTCGGAAGTCGTCTTCGTCTCAAACACTTGCGCGAGAAATGCGTACAGATGCGCGATGTGCTCGGTGCGTGCGCCTATGGTGGTGAAGCGCGGGTCGTCGACCATTTCCGCATGCCCTGAGAGCACGAAGAAGCGCCGCCAGTGATGGTCGGCATACACGTTCACGCCGATATAGCCGTCGCGCGTGCGATAGGGCCGCCGGTCCGGATTCATCATGCGCGCGTAACCCCACTCACCGAGCGGCGGCACGAACGTATGGCCATACAGGTGATCGCCGAGCACGAAATGCGCGAACGTCTCGAGCATCGGCACGAACACCTGCTGGCCTACGCCGCTCTTTTCGCGCCGGTACAGCGCCATGGCCACCGCGTTGCTGGTGGCCATGCCGACTACGCGATCCGCAATCGCCGTCGCGACATAGTCGGGCGGTCCCGACTTGCGGCTTTGCAGCACCGGCATGCCGACTGCCGCCTGAATCAGGTCATCGTAGGCAGGACGCGCCGCATACGGCCCGTTCTGGCCGAAGCCGAACGCGCCGCAGTAGATGATGCGCGGGTTGAGTTGCTGCACGTCCTCGTACGCAATGCCGAGCTTCGCCATCGTGTGCGGTCGCATGCTGTACAGCAGGACGTCGGCGCTCGCCGCCATGCGCCTGAGCGCGCCGATGCCCTCCGGATGCTTCAGGTCCAGCACGAGGCTGCGCTTGTTGCGATTCAGATGCAGGAAGATCGGCCCCATGCCCGCATGGCGGGACGGCCCGATGTTGCGTGTCGTGTCACCTTCGCGCGATTCGATCTTGCAGACGTCCGCGCCCATGTCGGCCAGCAGCAGCGACGCATACGGCCCCATGAAATTGGACGTGAGATCGAGAATGCGCACGCCCTCAAGCGGTCCGGCCATGATGCCTCCCGCCGGGGCGTGCCCCTTGAATATGTCTCACGCTGTCTCCTCCGTCTTGACGTTTTGTTCCTATGCCGGCACGAACAGCGGTAGTTTCTGCGCACCGCGCTGCGCGAAGCGCACCGCCACGCGCTGGCCTATCTCGATGGCTTCCGGATCGGCATCGATCTGCGAGAAGAGGAAATAGCCTTCGTCCATCTGGATGAAGCCGACCGTGTACGGCACGATGCCGGCCCATACTGGGGTCGGGCCGCGCATGATCGTGCTGTGCGACCAGACCGTGCCGTACCCGCTTGATTGCCGCCAGTCGAGCGAGCGCGACCCGCAGTGCGTGCAGAACGAATGGGCGGGCCACACGGCCTGGGCGCAGTCCTTGCAGTGCTGGTATGTCAGGCGGTCTTCCGATAACGCGGCCCAGTAGGGTTCCGCGTCCGGCAAGCGATACGGCTGCGGCCAGCCATTGGGCGTTTGAGTGTCTGTCATGGAATGTACTCGTTTCGGATATCACGTCGCGGACGACAGCACGAGCACCGCACCGGCCGCCAGCATGCCGCCCGCACCCTGCACGAGCACGGTGCGCGGACGACGCGCGGGCGCGAGGCCCAGCGGCTCGCCGCGCAACTGGCGCACCGCTTCGACAATGCTGTCCATGTTGCACGAAATGCCTGGTTGTCCAAACGACAGCCAGCCGCCGTTGGTATCGGTGGGCAGGTCCCCGTCCACGCCTGTGCGGCCTTCGCGATAAAGGTCGATGCCGCGCCCCTTCTTCGCGAAGCCCAGATCTTCCATCACGATCGGCCCCATGTGCGCGAAGTTGACCGAGATCTGCGCCATGTCGATATCGTCAGGCGCGAGGCCCGACATCGCCCATGCCTGCCGCGCCGCCTCTGCAGTTGCCGTCGTGGTCAGGTTCGGGAATGCGCCGAGGCTCTCGTACCGGCACTGCCGCATGTTCATGCGGTCGGTCAGGTACTCGTGCGTGGTCGCCGAACCATAGCCGAGCAGGTACACCGGGTTGCGGGCGCCGCGCGCGTTCTCGGGCGACGTGACGACGAGCGCGCCACCCGTGCCACCGCCCCACGTGGAGCACATCCAGCGGCGCAGCGGCGTCGCCACATAGGGCGACGAAAGCACCTTCGCGCGGTCGATCTCGCCGAACTTCGCCTTTGCAGCGTGCGGATGATGCCGGCCCCAGCGCTGGTTCGCAATGGCGACATCGGCGAGATCGGCTTCGGTAATGCCGAACTCGTGGAAGTAGCGGCGCGCGGCCTGCGCGTAGAGCGCTGGAATCGTCGGGCCGTAGGGAATCTCGAACTGCGGGTCGGCGTCGGCCTCGGCGCCCATCGCGACGGCGTCGACGAACAGTTCCGTCGCGTCGCTCTGCAGGCACAGCACGTACTCGGCCTTGCCTGCCGCAATCATCTGCGCGGCGATCGCGAGCGTCGAGGTCAGCCCGGCGCCGTGCATCGTCAACTCGCTTGTGATCGTCACCGGCATCTGCATGTGCGAGATGAAGATGTTGCTCCACTGCGACCGCTTGTCGGCCCACGGCGAGCGGCCCGTGAACACGGCGTCGACCTGGTCCTTGCGGATGCCCGCGTCGGCGAGCGCGTTAAGCGTCGCCTCCGCTGCCAGTTGCAACGGGTCCTTCCTGTTCACGAACGATGCATACGCATCGCCCATGCCGACGATCGCCGCTACCGGTTGGGGACTCATGCCGTTCTCCTCAAACCTTGAGATCGGGCTGCGATTCGGCGATCAGCGCCTCGAGATCCGCGCGCCGGCGCAGCATCAGCAGGCTCCACTCGCTGCGCTGCACGATTTCGCCGCGCTGGTTATAGGCTTGGATCAGCATCGTGCCCACGCCGAACTTTTCATCCTTGTCCTTCTTCGCGATCACTTCGGCGCTCGCATAGACCGTGTCGCCGATCTTCACCGGGTTCAAGAAGCGCATCTTGTCCACGCCGTAGTTCGCCTGGATCGCCGGGCCAAACTGCAGCAGGCCCGAAATCAGCGAAAACGTCAGCATGCCTTGTACGATGCGTTCGCCCCAGCGGGTCTTCTCCGCATATTCCTTGTTCGAGTGAATTTCGATCCAGTTGCCGGTGAACATGCAGAACATCACCACGTCGCTTTCCGTCACCGTGCGGCCTGGCGAGCGGAACATGTGCCCGATCTCCAGTTCGTCCAGCGGGATGTTGATGCTGTTGTTGATTGCGCTCATTGCCACGTCTCCAGAGAATTTCATGGGCGAGACGGCTGCACCGCCCGTCTCGCGCTTACGTTGATCCAGACTCGTGCGCCTTTACTGGCGCATCGACTTCGCGATAATCGTGCGCTGGATCTGCGAGGTGCCGCCTCCGATGGTCGACTGGATACTCTCGCGCAAGTAGCGCTCCATGTCGGCTTCGGGCAGGTTCGCGTAGCCACCCAGGATCTGCATGCCCGAGAGTGCACACTCCTTCAGCGTTTCCGAGCCGTAGAGCTTCGCCATCGACACTTCGCGGCTGCACGGCACATGCTGCGCGGCCATTTGCGCGGCGCGGTAGCAGAGCAGGCGTGCTGCATCGACCTTGGTCTGGCAGTCGGCCAGCATGTGGCGAACGACCTGGAAGTCGTAGAGCTGATGGTCGAACTGGATACGCTCGTGCGCGTAGCGCGTGGCCGTTGCCACAGCCTGCTGCGCATTGCCCGTGTAGGCGGCCGCCACGGCGCAGCGTTCGAGCTCGAGGTGTTCCGTGATGATCTTCCAGCCCTGGCCTTCTTCGCCGAGCAGCGCGTCGCCCGGCACGCGCACTTCGTCAAGAAAGATCTCGGTCGTACCCGTCGCATGGCGCGACAGAGTAGGCAGCTTGTTGATCACCATGCCCGGCGTGTCATTCGGGATCAGCAGGACAGAGAGGCCCTTGTGCTTGTCGTCCGTGCTCGTGCGCACCAGCATCGCGATGACAGTGTCTTTCGCCGCCGCGCCGCTGCACCAGAGCTTCTGGCCGCTCACGATCCAGTCGCCCTTGCTGTCGCGGCGCGCGCGCGTCTTGGTGTTCGCGGCGTCCGATCCCGCATCCGGTTCCGAGATCGACACGGAAAAGCGGATCTTGCCGTCGATGAACGGCTGGACGTATTTTTTCTTCTGTTCCGGCGTGCCGAACTTGATGATGTTCATCGCCGTAAAGGTCGGCACGAGCACCGAGCACGCGAAGTCGAAACCAAACTTGCCGAGTCCTTCGGCCATCAGCGAATAGTCGAAAATATCGCCGCCCGACCCGCCCTCTTCTTCTGGAATAAGGATGCCCAACCAGCCCTGTTTCGCGATCTTCTCGTAGGCCTCGTACGGGTAGTCGCGATTCATGTCGCACTTGCGCACGTACTCGACGGTGATCTCGTTGTCCATGAACCGGTTGACGGTGTCGAGCCACATCGTCTGCGATTCGTCCAGAAAGTTCGCTTGCATTTGTCTTCGCTCCAGTTGACGTGTTTGCCTCGTTCTTGTGCCGGGCATCACTGTATGTAGATTAGGGCCGCGGTTTTGCCGATCCAACTGGTCAATTACGAAGCAACGATTCGAATAATTCGAAGATCGAACCGGCTTCCCGCAAATTATGTACTCCGATCTAATCAGCTTGCGGCGACGCCGCGCACAGCGTCGATTCAACCGATGACCTGCGACTCACGCAATGCTTCGAGTTCCGCCGCGCTGAATCCCCAGTCCCGCAACGCCTCCTCGGTGTGCTCGCCGGGTCTCGCGGGCGACCGCTGGATCGCGCCCGGTGTGCGACTAAAGCGCGGCGCTGGCGCCGGCTGCACGACGCCATCGCGTTCGACGAACGTGCCACGCGCGCGCAGGTGGGGATGGGCAGGCGCTTCGGTCATCGACAGCACAGGAGCGAAGCACACCTCGCGGCCTTCGGCCAGTGCGCACCATTCGTCGCGTGTGCGAGTGCGGAAGATCGCGGCAAACCGTTCGTGCACCTCGAGCCAGTGGGTCGTGTCATGCTGGTCGGGCATGTCCGCCACGGCCAGCCCCAACAGCTCCAGCGTATTGCGCCAGAAACGCGCCTCGTTGGAGGCCACGCTGAGCCAGCGTCCGTCCTTCGTCTCGTACACGTTGTACCAGGGCGCGCCCGAATCGAGGCGGTTGCTGGCACGCTGGTCCTTCCAGTAGCCGCTCGCGTGCAAGCCATAGCACAGCGTCATCAGCGAGGCCGAACCATCGACCATCGCGGCGTCGACCACCTGGCCTTTGCCCGACCGTCGGCTTTCCAGCAGCGCCGATACGACGCCGAGCGCGAGATAAAGCGAGCCGCCGCCGAAGTCGCCGGCGAGATTCAGCGGAATGGCGGGTGGCCCATCGGCCGGGCCGATGGCGTGCAGCACACCTGTTAGCGAGATGTAATTGACGTCGTGTCCCGGCGCTTGCGAGAGTGGGCCGTCCTGCCCCCAACCCGTCATGCGGCCATAGACCAGCGCGGGATTCGCCGCGAGGCAGGCATCGGGACCGAGGCCCAGCTTCTCCGCCACGCCTGGGCGAAAGCCTTCGACCAACGCATCGGCCTTGCCAACCAGTTTCAGGACCGCGGCTGCGGCCCCGGGACGTTTCAGATCGAGTGCCGCGCTGCGGCGGCCGCGATTGAGCAGGTTGAAGCGCGGGTCGCCCGGCACGCCGCCGTCGTATCCGGGCGGCCGATCAATACGGATTACGTCCGCGCCGAGGTCCGACAACAACATGCAGCAGAATGGCACCGGTCCGACACCGCCCAGTTCGACGATCCGGACACCGGCCAGCGGGCCATGGGTTTCGGGCATGGTTACAAGTCTCCTAACAATGGCATTTCAGCTTACTGTGTGCCTCGCTCGCGACCAATGGCGAAAAATCGAAGCGCCGTTTCGATGCGGCCGAATCGGGCGAGCGCGGTTGCGGCCTGCCCGCGTTTTCAGATCCCGGAACAAAGCTCGCAGCGACATGGACGCCCCGCATGGCAAGGGCATAGTGTTCGAGTTGCGAAGGGCCGTGCGCGGCGCACCGCAGCAATCCAGACCGGAACTGGGCCGGCGCCGCGCCTTTGTCCCGCAAGACACCCAACACCGACACTGGAGACACGTATGTCCACAGCCCCCGTGAGCGCGCAGCACGACGCGCCGTTGCGCCGCTACGAACACCTGTATATCGACGGCGAATGGGTCAGCCCCATCGACGGCAAGCTCGTCGAAAGCATCGATCCGGCCACCGGCAAGCCGTGGGCCATCGCGCCGATGGGCGGCCGCGCGGACATCGACCGCGCCGTGGCAGCCGCGCGCGCCGCGTTCAATGGCCCGTGGCGGCGCATGCCCGGCCATGAGCGGGCGGCGTTGCTGCGCCGCTTCGCCGACCTGTTCAGCGCGGCGATTCCCGAGCTCGCGGTAATCGAATCGCGCGACAACGGCAACCTCGTGCGTGAGCATCGCGCGAGTCTCACGGCCCAGGTCCAGTGGTACCAATGGTTCGCCTCCCTCGCCGATAAGGCGCAAGGCACGACGATTCCCATCGACGACAGCGTGCACGCCTTCACTACGCGCGTGCCGGTTGGCGTGGTGGGCGCAATCATTCCGTGGAATGCGCCGTTGCTCGCCACGTGCCTGAAGATCGGCGCCGCGCTCGCGGCAGGCTGCACGGTCGTGGTGAAGGCTGCCGAGCAGACGCCCATCTCGGCTCTCGAGCTCGGCCGCCTGATGCACGAGGCCGGCGTCCCGCGCGGCGTGTTCAACGTGGTGCCCGGCTTCGGCCGCACGGCCGGCGCCCATCTCGTCCAGCATCCCGACGTCAACAAGATTTCGTTCACGGGCTCGACCCAGACCGCAAAGCACATGGTCCGCGACGGCGCGGACAACCTCAAGCGCTTCACCTTCGAGCTGGGCGGCAAGGCACCGCACATCATCTTTGCCGATGCCGATCTCGACAACGCGATCAACGCCGCGACCGCGTCCGCCTGGCGGCTCGCGGGGCAAAGCTGCGCGCTGGGCTCGCGCGTGCTGATCGAGCGGCCCATCTACGAGCGCGTGGTCGAGGCGTTTCGCACGCGCGCACGTGCAGTGCGCGTGGGCCTGCCATCCATCGATACGAACCACATGGGCCCACAGGCACACGAGGAGCAGTTGACGAAGACGCTCTCATACATCGAATTCGGCAAGCAGGACGGTGCGGAACTCATTGCCGGCGGCCACCGCATCGCGACGCCGGAGCTCGCCTCAGGATACTTCGTCGAACCAACCGTCTTCGCAGGCGTGAACAACGGCATGCGGATCGCGCGCGACGAGATTTTCGGGCCGGTGGCGTCGCTAATTCCCTTCGACGGCGAGGACGAGGCCATCGCCCTCGCGAACGACACGCCCTATGGCCTTACCGCCGGCCTGTGGACGCGCGACCTGGGACGTGCCCACCGCGTCTCGAACCGCATCGAAGCTGGCATGGTCTGGGTCAACACCTACTCGTTCCTGCGCTGGTCCACACCGTATGGCGGATTCAAGACGAGCGGCTGGGGTCGCGAGAACGGTATAGGTGCGCTCGACCCGTACCACGAGACCCGCACCACCGTCATCAGTACAACCGGGCAGTTCCCTAATCTTTACGCGAGCTGAACGCATTGGGCAGCGGCTGCACGGAAAGCGCAGCCGCCACCGAAGCCTCTGGCCCGAGCGCCTCTTTCCCGAACGGCGCGATTGCCCCCTTGTCGATCGAGTACCAGCGCTGGCAGATCAGGTCGGCGAACTTCGCGTTCTGCTCGGCGATCAGCATCGCCATGCCGCCCGCGCGCAGCTTGTCGATCGCCTTCGCGAGCCGCAGTACTACAACAGGAGCGAGCCCTTCGCTGGGCTCGTCAAGCAGCAGCATGTGCGGCTCCAGCATCAGCGCGCGGGCGATCGCCACCATCTGGCGCTCGCCGCCGGACAACTTCCCCGCATAGCGCAGCCGCAACTTGTGCAACTCTGGGAAGAGATCGAAAACGCCTTCGAGCAGGCCCGGCGTAGGAGTCTTCACGCCGATGGTCAGGTTCTCGGCCACCGTGAGCGACCGGAACAGGCGCCCGCCGCTGGGCACAAGCGCGAGACCCGCCGCCACGCGTCGGCTCGGTGAGCGCGTGGTGATATCGATGCCGTCCAGCTCGATGCGCCCCGCGCTGGGCATGACGAGTCCAGCCACCGACGAGATGAAGGTCGTCTTGCCCGCGCCGTTCCGCCCGATCAACCCGACCACCTCGCCGTGCCCCACTGTAATCGCGCCGTCGCGTATCACCTTCACGCGGCCATAGCCCGCATCGAGCCCCTCGACGCGCAGCGCATCGTCAGATCGCTTCTCCAAAATAGGCCTCCTTCACGCGTTCGTCCGCCCGCACCGCGTCCGGCGTGCCGTCGATCAGCACGCTCCCGGCCACCAACACCATCACGCGGGTCGCAAACGAAAATACGATATCCATGTCGTGCTCGACGAACACCATCGGCATCTTTTCTTCCGCGGCAATCGCGTGGATCAAGCTCAGGCAGTCGCGCGACTCGTCGCGTCCCATGCCGGCCGTCGGCTCGTCGAGCAGCAAGAGCCGCGGCCCCGTCGACAAAGCCACAGCCAGTTCGAGCTTGCGCTGGTCGCCATACGAAAGCTCACCGGACGGCACCTCGCGCTTGCCCGCGAGCCCGACCTTTTCGAGCAGGACGTTCGCTTCATCGCGGTTCGTGCGCGTGGCCAGCCGCAACAGATTCCACGCATGCCCCTGCGCCAGCATCAGCCCGATCTGCACGTTTTCGAGCGCCGTGTAGCCGGGAAACACGCTGCTGACCTGAAACGAGCGGCCGATGCCGTGCTTCGCGCGTCGCCACGGCGCCTGCCGCGTGACGGGCGCGCCGAACACGCGCACCTCGCCGCTATCGGGCAGCTTGCGTCCGGTGAGCAGGTCGAACAGCGTGCTCTTGCCCGCGCCGTTTGGACCGATGATCGCCACGGCCTCGGCGGGTCCGATGGAAAACGACACGCCGTTGACGGCTGTGAAGCCCCCAAACGACTTGACGAGGTTCGACGCTTCCAGCGCCAGTTCGACGCGATGGTTCATGGCTGCCCCTCTATGCCGCGCTGCGACGAAACAGCCGCGCCCGGCACACCGCGTCGTGCCCGCAGCGGCGCGGCCAGCAACGCGATGAGCTTCGGCGCAATGCCTTCCGGAAAAGCCAGCGCGCAAAAGATCACGAGCGCACCGACCACGAGGTCCGCATTCGACGAATGGACTTGCACGTAGGCCCGTGGGATCTCCAGCACCAGCATACCCAGTACCGGCCCGAGAAAGACCGAGCGGCCGCCCAGCGCGATCATCATGAGCAGCATCGCGCTCGTGACCCACGAAAACAGATGCGGATCGACACTGCCCTCGACGCCCGCCAGCACAGCGCCAAACAGCGCGCCGAATGCGCCCGCGATCATGAAAGCGGCCAGCTCGAAGCGTTTGGGATTGCCGCCCAGCGATGCGACGCGGTCGGCGTTGTCGCGCACGGCGCCGAGCATCGCACCGAACGGCGACGAAGTGATCTTCAGGAGCACAACACAGGCCGCGACGGTGACGAGCGCCGCGAAGCGGAACTGCGCCGGCCCGCTCCCTAGCCAGTCGGGCAGCGTCACGCCCACTAGCCCGTCGTCACCGCCCGTCAGGTTGTAGCTCGACACGACGAACACGAAGGCGACCTGCCCGATGGCCAGCGTCAGCAGGCCGAAGAACAGATGGCGTGCGCGCAGCGAAATCAGCGCGCTCAGCAACGACACCGACACGGAGAGGACAATCGCGAGCGCCACGCCGCTCCAGTACGAAGCGCCGAAGCGTATCGTTGCTACCGCAACGACATAGGCGCCGAGCCCGAAGAACAGCCCCTGCCCGAGCGAGAGCAGGCCCGTGGTTCCGACCAGCAGATTCAGGCTCATCGCCGTGCCGGCCAGGATCACAAGGCGTGTCGCTTCGGGCAGATATGCCGCAGCAATCGCCGCCGGAATCAAATAAGGGAAAAGACAAAGCGCGCCGGCCGAGAGCAACGCCGCCAGAACGGTCTTTGCGGTGCACTGCTTCATGATCACGCTCTCCCGGCTATCGTGCGCAAGCCCGTGGGCCGGAGCACCAGAACGACCACCATCACGGCGAAGATCACGATCTCGCTGCCGTGGTCGAGCACCATCGTCGAAAGCGCCTCGGCAACGCCGATTAGCAGCGCCGCCGCGAGCGTTCCCCAAATCGCCCCAAGACCGCCGACGACGATCACCGCGAACGCGATCACGACGATCTGCACGTCCATACCAGTGTTGATCGCGCCGCGCGGCACGGCCACGACACCCGCGATGCCGGCCAGCATCGCGGCCACGCCCATCACCACGGTGCGCAGACGCTTGACGTCGACACCCACCGCTTCGAGCATCTGCGGATCGTCCACTGCCGCACGTATCAGACGCCCCGTGCGGCTTTTGGCGAGCAGCAGCCACAGGAACACGGCGACCGAGCCCGTTACGGCCAGCACCGCGAGCTGATAGCTGGCGAGCCGCACGCCACCGAATTCGACGAAGCCCGATAGTTGTGCAGGCACCGGCATCGAGAGCGGCTCTGTGCCGAACACGATGCGAATGCCATTGTTCAGCAGCAGCATGAGCCCGAACGACACGAGCAGTTGCCCCCACATGCCCGATGCATAGACGCGGCGAAACAGCGACAGTTCGAGCGCCGACGCGAACAGCGCGACGACCGCTGGCACGGCCAGGATCGCAACTACAAAGCCGGCGCCAGGACCCAGCAGCCGGATGCAGGTTGCGCCTGCGAACGCCGCGAGCATGAAAAACGAGCCGTGCGCGAGATTGACAACGCCCATTGCACCCCACAGCAGCGTGAGCCCCGAGGCGACAAGAAAATACAGGCCGCCGTTCGCGACGCCGGCCAGGAGCTGCGCTCCCAGTAATTGCCAGTTCATTGACCGTGCTCCTCCAGATCTCCATGTTGCGGCCCGGTCCGGCCGGGTATTGGCATGTGCGCCGGCGCGCCGCGTTTCTAATGCGTCTTGATTGCTCTTCTCTATTGCTCCCCTCGCCGCTCAACGGCTCGTGCGCGCCTCCTGCTCCAGCCGCTCGCGATGATCGGGATGCGCGATGGCGATCATGCGCGGGACGCGTTGCGCGAGCGACAGGCCCCGCAGATCCGCCACGCCGTATTCGGTGACGATCACGCAGGCGTCGCTGCGCGGCACGGTCACGGGCCCCGAGACGCGCGCGACGATGCGGCTGTGCGCGCCTGCCCTGGAAGGCAGCGCGATAATCGGCACGCCGCCAGCGCTCGACTGCGCCGCGCGCAGAAAATCGCTGACGCCGCCCACGGCTCCCACATAGGTGCCCGCGGCCATCTCGGCGTTCACCTGGCCGGTCAGGTCGACCTCCACAGCCGAGTTGATCGCGACAAAGCGTTCGATTCTGCCGAGCACCGTGGGGTTGTGCGTGTATTCGGTACCGCGCAGATCGAGCGTGGCGTTGCGGTGTGCAAACCGTCGTATGCGTTGCGAGCCGATGATGACACCACCCACCGTGATGCCGGCGTCGATCGTCTTTCGAGCATTGGTGACGACGCCGGCTTCGCACAGCGCGGCGACGCCGTCGCCGATGCTGCCCGTATGCACGCCAAGATCGCGCCGGTCGTGCAGTTGCGCGAGCACAGCGTCCGGAATCGTGCCGATCCCCGTCTGCAGCGTCGCGCAATCTTCCACGAGCGTGGCGACGTTCCGGCCGATGGCCTGCTCGATCTCGCCCGGCGCGGAAACCGGCGGATCCGCGAACGGCGTATCGGATTGCACGAGCAGATCGATATCGGACGCTTTCAGCCACGGGCCGCCGTAGGTCCACGGCACCTCCGGATGCACCTCAGCTATGATCGTGCGCGTATGCTTCACCGCTTCGACGAGATATTCGCGGGCGAGGCCGAGGCTGTAACGCCCCTGTTCGTCGGGTGGCGAGACCTGCAGCATCGCGACATCGATGCGCAACGTGCCGTTGCCGATCAGCGCCGGCAACTGCGAGTAGTGCGCGGGAAGGATATCGAGCACGCCTGCGCGAGCGAGCTTGCGATTCGCGCCGCTTCCGCAGTACGCGAGGAAGTCGAATGCGTCGGCGTGCTCCGGCGCGAGAACATCGGCCAGCCCGATGCCGAGAAACAGACGAATGCGCCGCAGCCGCTCGCGCTGCGCCACCAGCGCGCGCATGAGCGTCACCGGCTCGGCATGAGACTGCCCCCACATCACCGTGTCGCCGGGACGGATCAGGCCGGAAAGATCGGGAACGCGGGTGGTCGGGTCCGGCGCGCCAGCAGTTTCCGTGGCTTCCATAGGCAGGAATTCCTGGTGTTTCATACAAGCAGGGCATGAGGGGTGAAGTGCGGTGATGGGAGGCGGCCAACTACAAAGGACTCCGACTTATTCGGGCCGGCCCCGCACGATTTCATGAGCATTGCATCACCGGCCCATGCGAGCGTCAATGCGGTGCCGATAGTCGTTCCGTACTCCGCACTGTACGGAACATCGCACGGATCACACGACGCGCATCGTCAGCTGTTGTGGCAACGGCGGGAAAACGCGCCACGCGCCATCGTCATGCCTGAAGAAGCAGATGGCGATCTCGCCACCCGGCGCGCGCGCCTCGACTCGAACACAGCGGCCACGCGCCGCGATGCGTAACGGGCGAACCCGGAACGGCACCGCATGGCTGGGCATCAGCCAGCGCTCCACGACCTCGCGCAACGACACTCGAACCGTTTCCATCTACCTCTCCCTGCTCTCCACTACTTTGCCACGACTGCGGGTTCGTCCATGGGATCATCGTGCGATTTTCAGCCCACCAGCGTCAACGCTGTCCGTGCTGCTGTTCCGTACTTTGAACAGAACGGCAGCACGATGCCGGCACGCTCAGACGTCCGCGTAAGACATGGGCGACGGAGCCGCCTCCTGAATCTGCGCGACGACCACGGCCGCGAACACCGCAGGCACCGCGAACGCGTAGAAGTTCCATTGCGGCCCCAGTTTCGCCGCGATGACCCAGCTGCCCACCATCGGCCCCAGAATCGAGCCTATCCGTCCGAGGCCCTGCGCGATGCCGATGGCCGAGGCCCGACACGATGCGGGGAACCAGGCGGCGATATAGCCATAACTAAGTGTGGTGGAGCCGATGGAGCCCAGCCCGGCGCCGAACACGCCGAGCACTAGCCACGGGTAGGCGGGCTTCTGGCTCAGTACCAGCAAAGACAAGCCGCAGACGAGAAAGAACGGAATGAGGACCTTCTTCGATCCCAGACGATCGGCAAGCCATGCGCCGAACAGATTGCCCGAGACCGCGCCGAACTGCATCACCAGCAGAAACTGCAGCGCGGAACCCAGCGGATAGCCTGCCTTGCGCATCAGGAGCGGCAACCAGACATTGAGACCGTAGACGACCAGTTGCACGCAAAAGGCCATCAGCGCGAACAGCAGCAGCGCCCCGCGCCACTCCGCCGACATCATGAGCCGCAGGCCGCTCACGCGAGGCGTAGCCGGATGCGATTCATGCCCATGCTGCTGTTCCTGCAGTACCTGATCGAAGTCGACGGCATAGCGGGACGCCAGCGCGCGCGCCTCGTCCATGCGGTCGCGATCAACCAGATAATTGACGGACTCGGGCAAGAGGAAATACATGGCCGGTAGAATCAGAACGTACAGCGTGCCTGCCGCGTAGAGAACGCGCCATCCATGGCTTTCCAGCAGCGCGATGGCGAGCAGCGCGCACAGCACGCCGCCGAACGAGTAACCGGTCAGCGTCAGTGCGTTGTAAAGCTGTCGGCGATTGCTGGGCGCGTACTCGACGCACAGCGCCACGGAAGACGGCACTACGCCTCCGAGCCCCACGCCAGTCGCGAACCGTGCCACGCCAAACGCGAACGGCGAATGTGCGAGCGCGCAGAAAAGCGCCCCCACGGAAAACCACAGCACGCCCAGCATGATGAGCCGGCGCCGGCCGATACGATCCGCTAACGGTCCCGCGCCCACGAGGCCCACCATCAGCCCCGCCAACGTCCAGCTTCCGATCATGCCGACGCCGTTCGCATCGAGTCCCCAGCCCGGTTCCACCAGCAGACGCGGAACGGTCGCACCATAGACGATGAGATCGTAGCCGTCGACCGCAATGGTCATGAAGCACAGTAGCACTACTAATAACCTTCTTCGGGTTTGTGCAGAGGAATTGTTCACGTTGTCTCCTTGCCGCTCACGGTCACGCTGGCCGTGCGGCTCTGATGGTTGCGGGATTGAAAGGGGATGACGGAGTTGAAGGGGTGCAGGCCGCCCCACTATAGGGAGACGAAATCGTCCGACCAAGTGACGGATTTCGAAGCGAAGTTTTCCAGATTCCGAATCACGCGTCGCAGGCGCGCAAAGCCGGAAAATGCCGCAAAAAGCTGGCTGAAATTATCGATCGGTCAACTGCCCAATGAATGCCTTCACGGCTGCGCTCAGCGGCTCGCCGCTCTTCGTCCCGATGCAGAGCCGGCGCAGCGCCCACGGCTCGTCGAGCGCCACCAAGGCCACCTTGTCAACGTCCTCGGTGAGCAGCATGCTTTCTGGCTGGATCGTCACGCCCAGTCCCGCCTTGACGAGACTACGCGCGGCCTCGATGGTGCTCACCCGGTATTTGACGCGCAATTCGCTGCCGAGCATGGCGGCAGCATTGCGCAACTGCGTCATCATTGAGGTATGCGGCGCGATGCCGACCAGATTCTCTCCGAGCAGATCCCGCGTAGTCACGCTCGCGCGCCCGGCCAGCGCATGGGTGCGCGGCACCACAGCGACGAGCCGGTCAGTGCGGAACTCCACGATATCCAGCGCTTCGCTGCGGATGTCGTCGGTGGCGTAGAACATGGCCAGATCGGCTTTCCCGGACACCGCGGCACTCACTACACGGGCATTCGCGTCTTCCTGCAGCTCGATTTCGACGAGGGGAAAGTCGCGCATAAATTCGGCGATCTCGCGCGCGAGAAACTGCACGATGATCGTGCTGGTGCTGCCGACGACGATGCGGCCGCGCACGCCCTCGGAGAATTCGGCGATCTCGCGCCGCATGACGTCCAGATTCGCGAACAGAAGACGCACGTGACGCGCGAGCACCTCGCCGGCGGGCGTCGGGATCATGCCGCCCGGCAGGCGGTCGAACAGATCGACGCCCGCGACCTCCTCGAGCTCCTGCAGGCGTCGAGTGGCCGCGGACGGCGTGATGTTCTCCCGCAGCGCCGCGCGGCGCATCTGCTGCTCCTCCACCACCGTGAGAAACAGCCTCAGGGTAAACAGATCGACGCGGCGCGTCAGGTTGTTGAGGGTCAACACGGTCATGGCTGCGCTCCGTTCTCACGATCCGGCGCGCTGGTTGGCCGGACGCGCTCCCGAGACTATGCCGCGCTTCGGCTGCCGTCAATTGGCGCGCGGCGCAAGTCCTCATAAGCCCTCGTGGCATCGTGACATTCAGATGGCCTGCAGCGCTTCGAGATCGCCAATATCCTTTTCGCTCATGCCAAGCCATTCGCGCAGGACTTCTACATTATGTTCGCCAAGCCGGGGCGGCAGCTTCGCCTCGGGTTCCGCGACATCGGACATCTTGACCGGATTGCCCGCGACCTGAATCGCGCCCCAGACCGGATCGTCAAGCGTCATCAGCATCCTACGCGCGGCAACGTGCGGACACTCGAACAGATCGGGCACGTCGTTGACGGTCGAGCACGGCACGCCGGCCGCGCGCAAGGCGTCGAGCGCGGCCTCGCGAGTCTTGTCGACCAGCCACGCGTCGATCTCGATATTCAGCGCATCGAGGTGGCGCTTGCGCGCCATGCCGTCCTTGAAGCGCGGGTCGTCGATCAGGGCCGGACAGCCGATCGCAACGGCAAAGCGCTTCCAGATGTGCTCGCCTAGCACGGCGATGACGATATAGCCGTCTCTCGCGCGGTAGGTGCCGAACGGCGCTGTCACCGCATGCACGCCGGGCGGCGACGTGCGCTTTGTTGCCGAGTACATGGCGACGGAAATCTCGTTGAGCATCAGCGAGGCATCATACATCGCGATGTCGACCTTCTTGCCCCTGCCCGTCCGTTCGCGATGCAGCAGGGCCAGCACCACGCCATAGAGCGCGAGTACGCCGCATTCGATATCGGCCAGTGAGAAGCCCAGGTATGTGGGCCGGTCGCCGGTTCGCTCGGGCCTGTACATCAGTCCGCTCATTGCTTGCCCTACGATGTCGAACGCCGGAAAGTCGCCGAACGGGCTCGGCTTGATATCGTCGTGACCGAAACCCGAGATGGCCCCATAAATCAGGCGCGGATTGAGTGCGCTTAGTTCCGCATAGCCGAGCCCCAGCCTGTCCATGACGTTAGGCCTCAAGTTTTCGATCACCACGTCGGCCTGGGCCGCGAGCGCCCTGAAGATGCGTTTGCCCTCCGCATGCTTGAGATCGAGCGTGATGCTCTTCTTGTTGCGGTTTGTTCGAAGGAACGCGAGGCCGCTGGGCTTACCGTCAACACCGGGTTTGACGGGGCTCGTGCTCCGCGAGAAGTCGCCGCCCTCGCGCGTTTCGATCTTCACGACTTCGGCGCCGGCATCGGCGAGCCACATCGTCGCGAATGGCCCGGCGATGAAATTCTCGACCGCCAGCACGCGTATGCCTGCCAGCGGGCGCGCAACGTGCGGATCCTGGGATGCTGCTTCCATGTCTTCTCCTCGGCAACTCATGAACGGTCTTATCCGGGGCGGAGCCGTCACTGCCAACGAATGCTAGTTGCGCCGGCGCCCGCCTTCAATTGCCGATTCACCAATGCGACGTTGCAGATTCGCGAACCGCGTGAGCGTTCGCGAGCGATCAATCTCCGCTTCACGAAAAGGCAATCGCATTTCCCAGGATCCGTTCGTACCATGGATCTGGAGATACGCGGCGGCCCCCTGGCTCGCCCGTTCCGGCTTGCTCACGATCTAAAGGCGATGACAAATGAACAGTCTTGAAGGAAAAGTCGCGATCGTCACTGGCGGCACTGGTGGCATCGGAAAAGGCATCGCCGCGCAGCTCGCGGCGCGCGGCGCGACCGTGGTGATCAGCGGGAGAAGCGCGGAGAAGGCCGCCGCCGTTCTGGCAGAGTTGCGCCGGAGCGGCGCTACAGTGGATTTTCTTCCGGGAGACGTACGGTCGAAGGCCGACATGGAGGCCCTCGCCGCGGAAACCGCGTCCCGTTACGGCGGCATCGACATCGTTGTCGCGAATGCAGGCGGCAATGACACCGAGGCGCGCGCTCCCGAGGTCCGTGGTGCCTTCGTGAGCATCAACCTCGCGCGCGTGGCCGGGGTCGTCGCGGAAAACACGCTTGCCAAGCTGTATCCCGCGCAGGCCGTAGTCCCCTACCTGCGTGAGCGAGGCTCGGGAAGCATCATTTTCGTGACGTCGGAGGGCGGCCGCGTGCCGACGCCGGGACAGACCGCCGTCTCGACCTTCGCCGGCGGCTTGATCCGCGCGAGCAAGGTCATCGCGCGTGAGTTGGCCCGCGAAAGGATCCGGGTGAATTGCGTCTGCGTGACCGTCGTGCGCGACAGTCCGTCATGGGACGCAGTGTTTGGCGAGGAAAGCAAGGTGTCGGACCATCATCGCAAGCAGTACGAAAAGATTATCGCCGGCTGCCCGCTGGGCGTCGCCGCGCCGTCCGACATCGGCCACGTCGTGGCATTCCTCGCGTCCGATGAAGCGGCCTACCTCACGGGCGCGACGCTCAGCCCGACGGGCGGCCTAACCATGCACTGATCGCGGGCGGCGGCGCTCTGGCCGCCCGCGTAGCGAACCATCATTCATGCCTGACGCGTCATCGTCGGGCGTGGCGACTAGAACCTGTGGAGGATGCCTACCCCGCCGCCGACCGTCGTACCTGGCGCCCCTTGCATCGCGCCATCCACGTCTAGACCGAGCGTGGACCTGCCGTGGTTGTCGGTCACGCCGACCTGCGCGTACAAGGAAGTGCGTTTCGATAGCGAATATTGCGTGCCGAGCGCGAAAAGCAGGCCGTGCGTGCTCGAGTCGTGTGGATCCCGAAGGTACCAAACGCCCGAATTGACGTTGAGCGCCGGCGTAACGAAGTAGTTGAAGCCGAGGTTCCAGACGTCATGATCGCCCCCGCCCACGAGCCCGTTGAGCGTAGTCATCGGTGCCTTGTAATTGGTATACGAGGCCTTCACTGTAAAGGAAGAGATGGTGTAGCCCAGACCAAACGTCTTGGCAATAAGCGGCACCTCGAACAGCGTGTTGTTCAAGCTCGTTTCGTTGCCCGCGCTGGCATCGTAGACCGCCGCGTTGACCAGCAGCCCCGCGCCCTCGTACTTCAGGCTCGCCGAATACTGGCGCCCCGCATTGAAATCTCCCGGCACGCCACCGAGCGCGTACATGAGACTTGCAGTAAACCCTACGATCTTCGGCGAGGTATAGCTGACCGCGTTCGAAACGAACGTTCCCGTGAAGGTATTGTTGGCGTAGACGGAGATGTTGCTGCCGAACTGCGCCATACTGCGCGGGTCCGAATCATAGAGCGCGAGAATGAAGGGCGAGAACTGCAAGCCGGCCTTGAATTCGCCTACGTTGCTTGCGAGGGAGATCCACGCCTGACGGCCGAACAACCCGCCGTTGGTGTTGTCGAAGCCGCCGTTCGCGAGACTGATCCCGCTTTCCAGCTTGAACTTTATCCTCATGCCGCCTCCCAGATCCTCCTGTCCGCTCAACCCGAACACGGAAGGCTCCAGACCGCTGCTGATCATCTCGAACTGCTTGCCGCCGTTCTGCCCGGTCGCCGGGTTGTACGACTTGGTCGTATAAATCAGCCCAGCGTCCAGAACGCCATACAACGTCACGCTAGACTGCGCCCACACAGTAGCGGGCAACGAGGACACTGCTACCAGCACGGCAATTCGCTTGACCGCGAACCGGAACACGCCGTACGAACCCATGTCTACCTCCTTGATATAGATTTCTCTTTGTTCTTTTTGTTGACGCCATCGAACCGGCAATCCTTCCATTCGGGTCGCCGGATCCGTCGCGATTGCTCCAAACCCGTGGGACGGGCGTACAAGTCGTTGCAGTCTGGTGTTGAACCTCCGTTCGAATCGCGCGCAAACGCCTGCATTGCAGTTAGCCGCAACGCAAATATTTCAAATAGGATTTCTAATCAAATAACCCGGATGAACCTGGGTATTTCCCGTGCCGGATATTCCAGAACAAAAACTCGAAGGCCCTGGTCCGCGTCGTTTCCCTTCGATTAGAGCAATCGAAAACGCGAGGGTCAACGACGCCCGTCGAAACGTTCCGTACTTCGGGGACCAGGAGATAGCCGGCCTAGGGAAAGACGAGAGGAGCGATCGCGCGGCCCATGGAATTGAATGCCGTGCAGGGATGAAGCATACGTTACGGCGTCAGGTGGCTTCCGTGCAATAGCCCGGTGCGCTAAGCGCAGTCTCATCGGCGGCCAGCACCACGGGAATGCTTTCCTTGAGGAAATCGACGAAGGTTCTGATCTTTGCGTCGAGGAATTGCCGCGATGCGTACATTGCATACACGGTGAGCTTCTGAAGCCGATACTCCGGCAACACCCGCAGCAGCGAGCCGTTGCGCATGGCGGGCACCGCCGTCGACATCGGCAGTGCGCCGATGCCTACGCCCTCCCTCAATGCGCCACCCAATGCCTCAGCGACATTCACCTGTAAGCTGGCCGCCGGCAGTTCAAACGTTTCAACGCCGTGCGGTCCTTCCAGGCGCCATTTGTCACGTGGAAAGACCGGTGTAAAGAGTTGGAGACAATCATGTCCCGCGAGCTCCGCGACGCTGTGAGGCGTGCCGCGCTCGCGCAAATATGCGGGCGCGGCGCACAGCACGCTGTGCAGGGTGCCCAGCGCATGCGAGATGAACCCGGAATCGGGCAACTCCGTGGCGCTCAGTTGCAGTGAGACGTCGTAGCCTTCGTCGAGAAGGTCGGGCACGTGCTGGGATAGCGTCAATTCGACAGAGACAGAGCGATGGCGCCGCTGATACTGCACGACGGCGGGCACGAGGTAAGCCTGCCCGAAACCCGTCGTGGCATGCACGCGCAACCGGCCCGACGGCAGCGCCTGCGCGTTGCCGGCTTCGGCCTCTGCCTGGTCGATGTAAGCGAGAATCTGTTCGCAGCGTCGCAAATAGCGCTCGCCAGCTTCTGTCAACGCTACGCGGCGGGTGCTGCGATTGAGCAGTCGAGCCTGAAGATGTGTTTCCAGACTTGCCACGGCGCGTGACACAGCGGCAGTCGTCATGTCGAAGTGCTGCGCGGCGGCGGTGAAACTGCCCGCGTCGGCAACGCGCGCGAACACGCGCATGCAATGCAACCTATCCATCTGACAAATGAAACGTGTATTCCGAGTATGACGCTACGTATCACGAAGTGCATGATGCGAGACACTTCGTACCGGCGTTCGATCGTCCGCGCCTTACCTTACAAACGTTCGATAGCGCCGCGCCCGAATTTTAGCACGTCTCCCACCGCGACGCGGACGAGCGCGCGACCTCTGGCACGTGCCCGGCAGTCTCCTCCCGAAACGGCGGCCCGTCATCTTCGCGAACGACAAAACCCGCAATCATGGCGACAAGGCGCTTGCTCTGGTCGTCCAGTGACTGCGTGGCAGCGGCTGCCTCCTCGACGTACGCAGCATTATGTTGCGTCGTCCGGTCCATTTCGGAGACTGCCCGGTTAACCTGGTCGATACCGTGGCTTTGCTCGGCCGAAGCGGCCGCAATTTCGCCCATCAGGTCGGTCACGCGCTGGATCGCCTGCATGATCTCGTCCATGGAGGCGCCCGCTGCGTTCACGAATTCGACACCGCTCCGAACATGCCCCACTGAGTCTTGAATCAAGCCCCGAATTTCTTTAGACGCCGACGATGATCGCTGCGCGAGCGAGCGCACTTCGGACGCTACAACCGCGAACCCACGCCCCTGTTCGCCAGCACGCGCTGCTTCTACCGCGGCGTTGAGCGCCAGGATATTGGTCTGGAACGCGATACTTTCGATGATGCCGACGATTTCAGCGATCCTGCCGGAGCTTGCGTCGATGCTGCCCATCGCGTTGACGACCCGTGAAACCACGCCGCTGCTGCGCTCGGCGACCTGCACGGCCTGCGCCGCAAGCTGGCTCGCCTGGCGCACGTTATCGGCGTTCTGGATAACCCTCGAAGATAGTTCCGCCATGCTCGCCGCCGTCTCTTCAAGCGAAGCGGCCTGTTGTTCCGTACGCCGTGACAAATCCCGATCGCCCGCCGAAATCTGTGCGGCCGCTGATGCAATCGACTCTGCGCATGTCTTGACGCCGTTGATCGCTCCGGAGAGATTCGCCTGCATTCGCTTCATTGAATATAGGAGACTCACGCGGTCGTTCGGCATGGTCACGATCGACGCCGTGAGGTCGTTCTCCGCGATCTGCCCTGCAATCGCGACTGCATAACCGGGGTCACCACCCACGGTGCGGACGATGCTGCGATTGAGCACCACGACGACACTGCTCATCGCGAGAGCCACGACTGCGCATAGGCCGAGACTTTGAAGCAGGTTTGAATAGAACGCGGCATCGATGTCGTCGACAAACAGACTGGTGTTGATGATCCAGTCCCAAGGGCGGTAGGTGTCGATGTAGGCGATCCGGGCCGCGTTCGTTGTGACGCCGGAAGTTTCTTTCGGATAGTCAAAGCGCTGGAATCCGCTTCCGGTTCGCGCCGCCGTATCGATCTGGGCCTGGACAATGGCAGCGACTTTCGGACTCAACTCGCTCAACGGCCTGTTCTGTAGCGATGCGTCGAACGGATACATCAAGACCACGCCCTTCGAGTTCACGATGGAGAAATAACCCGAGCCGGATTCTCCGTAACGCATGTTGCGGATAACGTCCATCGCACCCCTCCGGGCTTCGTCGTTGCTCAACTCTCCAGCGGAAGCCTTTTTCGCATACATGGCGATGGTAGCGAGCGCGATCTGGGTTGTATGTACAAGATCGAACTTTCGCTCCTCAAGGCGGATCTCTCGACTCCGGTACGCATCGGCGATGGACAGAAACATGAGACAGAGCAAGCTCAAAACGAGTGGCAACCCGAGCTTTTGCTTGAATGACAATTTCATTGGTGTGGCGTCTCCTCGTCGTTTTCAATGTGCTCGCCACGTGAGGCACTGAACCACTCGACGGATTCATGGGTCATCTTTCAGTGCGAGGCCGCGCAGCCGATGCTACCGACCGCTACGCTCCACCGTCAATTGACTGACGGTTGGCGTTCCGTACGTTGGCAGGCGTGCTGCGTCAATGTAATGGGCGACGCCCTGCCACGGCGCATTGAATTCAACATCGCGAAGCAGCGACTCCAGGACCTTAGGGGCCGTGAGAATGCCGGTATCCGCGTCTGGCTCAGCGCCAGTTCGTCGACGCGGCATTGATTACTTTTTTGATCGACTTGGCGAGGGAAAGAACGACTCATATGTAACCAGCCCACCCTAGTGTCGGCAATGGCCCGACGCACCTTCCGCATGCCTCTTCACCTGCAACGGCAGTTGAATTTCTCTCCTAAATTGAGACGAAACACCGACGTTAGGATAAGTTTAATTGTATTGATACTGCGCCCGATTCAGTGGGGTTCTAACGGTTTCCTGCCTATCCAGAGCACCTATTTTTGTGTCGAGAACGCAGCGTTTCACACATTGATTGCGCCAGGAGACATAGCGTTGGAGATTGGGATGCGATTTGTCGGGGGAGAGGCTCGGCTTCCCCGGCGGCTCTGGCCGGAAGCGGATCGCGCGGTGGCGACACAAGACGTTCGTCTGCATCCAGACCATCTGGACGACGTTCAACGATGCTTTGGGCCCGTATCCTGAAAAGCCGCAGTGGGGGCAGGCGGAGAAGTCGGTCTGCCTCACGCGGACGACCACCGTGAAAGACAGGCGTATGAGCGGAGTCACCGCGCTTGTCGTGCCGAACTGGAGAGCGCTAGCGCCCCTCGTCTGGCATGACATCCAGACCGGTCGTTACAAACGTCTGCATGCCGTTCGGACCGGGCGGACGCAACCCCTCGGCTTGCATCGCTGCATACCACTCCGACAATGCAGTGCGACTTGCTTCCATGTCCGAGCCGTCCGATACATGGCTCATGTGCTGTTTCCAGAGCTGAAGCTCACGCGGCGTCACGAGCGTACTAGCCTTGGATAGCACCTGTGCGATGGTAATAATGCGCCCCACAAGGTCACGATCGACCACATTAGTCGGAATCGACCAATGTGCCTTTCCCAGACAGTCTGTGTAGAAGGCAATTTGCTTGAGCTGATCAAGGATGTAAGGATGCTCTGCGTCGGAGGCAGCCAGCGGACGTAGATCGTCAAGCTTGGTCGTCCCTGTGCGGTTGATCAGATCCATGAATATCCAGGCGACGTTTTTCTTTGTATGAGATCGGTAGTCTTTCCACAGCTTCGCGAGTTGCTCGTCATCTTTAGCCGTGACCATGCTACGCAGGATGGACAGCTTACCGGCCTCTTCGATGGCCAGGATGGCTAGAGCCAACGCCGAAGGATAGCGTTCTGCCGCAAGTAACACTCGCGCGTCCTCCACAAGCCGAATCGCATTCTTGGCGGCCGCATTCATGCCCTCGGCAATCTGCTCCAGCGTAAGACGCCAACGGAATTGGTCAATTTTCTTGCCCATGCTCAATACCTGTCTCTGCTCTGGTCACCGTTTAGGCATCGCCCTCGATGGCTAGGGCAGTTACCGCATAAATACGTCGAAGGTGCGATCCCTCAGACGAGCTTTTCGAGCCTGGATTTCTGGCGCCGGTACTCAAGCAACAGACCGTCAAAGAGCGCGTCAAGCGCTTTGACGAGTTCCGCGTTGATCGCCTCAAATTCCTTCTTGCGTCTGGCGGTGAATTTCTTCACCATTTGGCTCCGGAGGTGCACAAGGTTTTTGTATGGGAATTTATGATCGTCACCCCATGTCTCTTTTGTTTGCATATACAGCAGTTCAATCCTGCGTAATTCCGGGTCCATGTGCGAGTGGCGATGGATGAGCTTGTGCCGCTCCTGCTCTTCATTTTTGGTGGCCTTCTTAACAGCCTTCAAGAGCTTAGGCACCTCGGTACGCGAGACGTGCAGGTTGCTCACGATGGCACTGTGGTTCACCAACTCGTCCGACATACAAATGTGAAAAACCGCATTTGTGAGCTGCAAGCACCTGTCGTACACCGAGACCATGCGGATCAGATAGTTCTCGACGTTATATAGGAGGTGGTGAGATTTTTTGACCCCAGCGTCAGTCGCTTTCCTGCCGTACGTGAAGTCCGTCATAAAGTGCACTGCCTGATGAAGCTGTCCAACCCAGCCGAGCGCGTGCGCTAGTGAAAACCCAACACGAGTCACGTAGAACTGAAGCTCATCAAGCGTCGTGTTCTCATCCAACTCATCAGTGAGCTTTAGCCCGAGAGCGTCTTGGACAGCGATACTATCCCGCACGGCTTCGCTGAACAGTGGGTGCTGATGCAGATCGTCGAGAGTCATGTTAGCTGTACGTTTTCTGGCATTTTTTTGGCTCTGGTCGCTCGGTCGGGGCGCGTCAAAAGTCGGATCGCCGCTCGCGAGGCCCCCCTCTGCCTTTCTTTCGGAGAAATGCGACTTTTCGCCAGGGGTTCCGACCGGCTGCCGCTCTAGGCTAGCGGCTCTTGCGGTCGGCAGCGGACTCCCTCACTTGGGCGAGACCTTACAGTCCTACTCCGACGATGATTTTGCCGATCTTCGGGATCTCGATAGTCCCCGGTGCCGGTGGTCTGGAAGCGAGTTCTCGGATACTGCGTTGCGCCGCGACTTCAGCACCTACCGCATCCGCCAGTGACGACAGGTCACGTCGCATCCGGGAAGTGGACGCTGTATTGAATGATCGCTCGGAATAGCGGAACTGATACTCGGAGTGACCGCTTCGCATGAGCGACACCAGATAGCGCAGTGCCCGTTGGTTCGTGATGGTCATCGTCAGTCCGCGGGCTTCACAGGCCCGATGAAGCTCCACGAGGTCATGACTGTACTGGCGCAATTCCTTCTGGTCGACTCCCTTGAGCGCCAGAAACGCCTTCATGAATAACTCGGCTGCGTGAGAGTAGAGAAAACACGTGGGCAGGTGGAGTTCCTTTTCACCTGACAGATTGTCCAGAAGAACATCGCCCGAGCGCTGGTATTGCAGGCCGAGTTCATACAGGTTGAATCCCGCATTACTTGTCATCTTCGCCGCCTGTCTGAGTTCATCTCTCGGGCAATTATACGGACCCTACGAAAGAGCCCCGCCCCCGCGCGGGGGCAGAAGGACACGAGCCGATGTGCGGCAACGGATCGTAAGGACTCTTCGACGCCAGCGAGGGCGGACATCCGCAGTCACGCAGATGTGGATGGCTGAAGATCGGCCTGAAGCTGCCTTACGAAGGGCGACACCTGAGCGTCAGCAATGGCCGACAACTCGCCGCCCGGGACACCGCGTAAATGACCCTTCCCGTTTGCGACCTGCCATCGCCCTTGCGTGCGTCGCAACTCCGCACCAGATCGAAGCATCTCCCGCGTCGCCCCTCAGAACTCGTTCACCAGACGCAATGGCGGTTACGCTGAACGGGTCGCGCCAGTTCGATGCAAGCGCAGCAGCCCATTCCGGATCGTTTCCTCCTGCGTGCCAGATGGATCAAAGATGCATTTGCGATAAATCGCCTTATCGCAAATACCTTTTACACGACCTAAACTGCTTCCATGCAAACCACTCCTGTCCCGGCCACCGGACAGGGGAACGGCCCGCGCCACGCCACGCCCGCTGCCCTGCCCGACCTTCCCGACCTCGCCTCGCTCGCCGCGCTGCGCGCCTGGCATGAAGGGCTCACGGCGCGCGAGGCCGTCACGCGCTACCTCGCCCACGCCCGCAACGACGGCCAGCCCTCGCGCGGCGTGATCGCCCGCATCCGGCGGCAGCTCGTCGCGTGCGCCCGCGCACGCCAGCGCGACGACCTCCTCCCGCTCTTCACCGGTCCTGCCGCAGACCGCACGCAGTGCGCCGCGTCCATCGTGACGGCGCTCGATGCGCTGCGCACCACCCGACTCCCGGAGCCGCAACCTGCCGACCCCGTCGGCCGCTGGCTCATTCCACGGACCGCGCGCGCCCTCGCCGCCGCCGGGATCGGCACGCTCGGGGAACTGATCCTCTTCATGCTGCGCCGGCGCCGCTGGTGGCAGCCGGTACCAGGACTGGGAGCAGCCGGCGCCCAGGCGGTCACGGCGTGGTTCGACGCGCACCCGGAACTCACGCGGCACGCCGCTCAGGTGATCGCGCACAGTCAGGGCACGGGGCAGCTGCTCCCCGTCTGGTCCCTCGCGTCGCTGTCCGCGGCGCTGGACGGCTCACAGGGCCGCTATCGCGCACCACGTGAAACGTGCGGCCTTGCAGCCACAACGGATGCCGAAGCGGTTGCGGCGTGGCTCGCTCTGCACGAACCGGCGCATACGGTGCGCGCCTACCGGCGCGAAGCCGAGCGGCTGCTGCTGTGGGCGGTCGTCGAGCGGCGCCTGCCGCTCTCCTCGCTGACCACCGAGGATGCGACCGCGTACCGTACCTTCCTCCGGCGCCCTGTCCCCGCCACGCGCTGGGTCGGTCCACCCTGCCCGCGCATCTCGCCCGCGTGGCGACCGTTCGCGCGGGGACTCTCGCCGCGCTCCGCGGCGTACGCGCTGGCCGTCCTGCGCGCGCTCTTTGCCTGGCTGGTCGACCAGCACTACGTCGTCATCAATCCGTTCGCCGGCGTCACGATACGCGGCGCCCGTCCGCGCACGCCCTTCGATACCGCACGGGCACTCGATGTCCGCGAGTGGCAGACCGTCCGAGGTTTCGCCAGCAGGCTTGAGCGTCATGGCTGGACGGTGCCCGCCGCACAGCGCCTGCGTTTCGTGCTGGATTTTGGCTATGCAACGGGTCTGCGGGCGAATGAGTTCGTGACTGCGACGCTCGGCGACGTGGAGCGGGACCCGCGTGGCGGGTGGTGGCTTGAGGTGACCGGCAAGGGTGCGAAATCCGGGCGCGTCGCGCTCCCGCCACTCGCAAGAATCGTCATGCGCCAGTACCTGAAGGAGCGGCGACTGCCGGTCACCCGCCCCCGCTGGGACCCATCGACGCCACTGCTCGCCTCGATCAACCGCAGCGAAATGACAGGCCAGCGACGTGCACAGGATGCGTCCGGTGAGCACAGCATCAGCGCGGCACGGCTGCGACAGATGATGGGTGAGGTTTTCAGGGAAGCAGCGGAGTATGTGAAGCCCCGCAATCCGGCGCTCGCGGCAAGGCTCCAGCGCGCAAGTCCCCACTGGCTGCGCCACACGCACGCCACGCATGCGCTCAATGCCGGCGTTGAGCTAGTGGCCGTGCGCGACAATCTTCGGCACGCTTCGATTGCGACGACTTCGACCTACCTGCACGGAAACGACAGGCGCCGCGCGCATCAGGTCGGCGCGGCATTCGGACGCCCCTCCTCGCGGTAGTAGCGCTTTACGCCAAGACGCCATTATCTTCGTGTTGGAGGGCTTTATCGTCTCCGAGTGAGTCTAAGTTTTGGCTTTCCATTTTTCCTCTGGATCGCGTTACACAAAGACGGTCAGAGCGACAATCAGGCACTGTGGAATCGTCGTGCCGGAGCACCTAGCCTATTACCCCTCGACGGATAGCCGTAGCAACCGGCCAAGATTTTGCCTTAACTGCTCTCCGACTTCGTCTGGCGGCACGCCCCAAATCGCCGATAGAGGAGTTCGTACGGACCACGCATCCCACGGTTGCAGTTGCAGCCCACCGATGCTTGCAAACGGGCCGTCGGTTTCCGGTAGCACTCGGTTCGAGGGCATTCGCGCCACCAGTGCCCGCCCCTTCGCTCCCTTGAGCATCGCGGGCCCAACGCTAAACCAGCAACCGATGCGAACAGCAGTCTCAAGTTCGGCGAAGCCACCCGAGAACCAATGAAGCACCGGTAAGCCGGCATGTTTCGTCGTCGCTAACAGTTCCACGACTCGACGTTCGGCACCGCGCGAATGAATGCTCATCACCCTTCCTTGCCACCGCCCACATTCCGCGAGGGCGGCCTGAAAGATGGATTCCTGCACCGAAAGAGAGTCTCGAAATCTGGTGGAACCATCCATCCCAATTTCGCCAACAAAGCACGCGTGAGAGATTCCCTCGATGAGGTCGCCCAACTCTCCTTGCTTAGCGACGGCCACCTCTGGATGCAGGCCGATCCCAACCTTGATGTTCTTCAGTCCGAGAAACACACGTGACGTTGCCCGATAGGCACGCGGACTCGTAGTAACCACGAGCGTAAACTCATTTCTCCTGTTCACCTCCTGCGCGAGCTTGAGGCCATCGGGGTACAGGTCAAGGTGAGAATGGAAGTCAATCACAGGATTTGTTCTTGCCGCAATAGCACGCCCAGTTCCGCGAAGCCACGCTCCACGACGCCTTCAAACTCCCTTCGACGGCCGGACTCTGCAAAGGACAGCTGACCGGCGGTGATGGAGCGGACGCCGTTCAACTCGACCTTCAGGACGGCACCCGCTACAGCACCGATGTCGTTGGGGTCGTCTTCCAGTTGTGCGTTTCGAAGATGCGGATACTTGTACGTTGTGTCGTCGGGGAGGTTAGCCCGAATGAATGACGCGCGGCGAACCAAACATGGAACGCACCGACCGCAATGTTTATAGCCGTTTCGAACGAAGCGGCCGCAACTCGTGGAGTCCGACGCGACCTCGGCTAACAGTGCAGGAGCGCGGCATCCGGCCATCATCTCGCCCTTGGTCATCGCCGCATAAGGAAGACGCAGCACAGCTGGAATCCCAAGCTCATCCCACAACGCTTGCAAACGCGCCATGAACACCGGATGCGTGGTCTTGGTACTGAGGCTTCCAACTCGACCTGGGTTGAGTGGTACGTTTAAGCTGATAAGACCGTTCTCTGGGACGAAGACTTCGACGGGTCTCTGCAATTCTCTGCTCTCAATCGCAAGATGGTCTGCAGCGACCGCCGCGAACGCGAAGAAGCCAATGGACCGCCCGCGCGTTGAACCTTCAATATCATCCACCTTCGTACGGATGTTCTGATTCCATTGCAGATGCCGGCCGCTCCCGCCCAGTCTGCTCGCAAAGGCGCTCTGAGTCTCCTTGTCGCCTTTGGCGGTTTGGGAGACGAGCAA
This sequence comes from Paraburkholderia nodosa DSM 21604, assembly GCF_000519185.1. Lineage (GTDB taxonomy): Bacteria > Pseudomonadota > Gammaproteobacteria > Burkholderiales > Burkholderiaceae > Paraburkholderia > Paraburkholderia nodosa. The sequence goes on from NZ_JAFA01000019.1 coordinate 94,098, forward strand.
CGGACGCCGACCTTCTTCTGTCAGGTCCAGCGCTCCCACAAGGCTGTCCAGGCCGCCGGATAGCAAGCAAACGCAGTCAGCATCGAAGAAGGCGCCCACCTTCGGCCTCGGAGGCGGATAGCCGCCATCGGCAAAGGTAAGCCTCCAGAAGTCGCCAGTTAGAAACCGCAAGGCCTCTTCAATCTTCGCAGTCAGCGCCTGGTATGGCTCAGGCTCGTAGAGCACCACTTCAAGCTCTATCTGCCGTGTCCAGCCGTCCGGACTTAGCGCACGCTCAAGGACGTTGTCAGCCGCGTTCACCGCCAGCGCCAGTGTCAGGAAGTCCCAGCTCCGGGCGCTCGGCGAAACTCCGGAGGCGCAGATGTCCTTGATGAGCGCCGTTCCAACCGTGCTCACATCCCCCAAACCATCGTGGTCGTACATTGAAACGTAGTCGACTCCGAACTCTCGGTCGGCAGGAATGCAATCTTTGGGGCCACAAAACACGCGCGTCATAAGTCCGCCTCAAAGAGTTCGAAGGTCATCTTCAGGGTCTCCTGGAAGATAGCATCCAGATCCGCTCTCGTCGGGTTCGGCTTGGTGCCGCGAAGCAAGTCAAGGTGTTCGCCAATTTCTAACTTGACGAAGAGGCGCATTTCGCGCTCGCGCTGGACCGCGGTAGTCGGGTCGACCTTCGCACTCTCCAAAAGAGGTCCAAGGTCAAAGCAGAGACGATGAGTTACCTCCGACGCGAGGTAATACTTCATGAGTTCCCAGATGTCGGTCGTCTGCAGATGCATGAGGTCTACATCTGGATTTTCCACGACAAGCTCCATCAGGGCCGACGCCATTGAATCACGAAGCGCCTCTTCATCTGCACTGCCGCCCGGCGGAGAAAGCTCCCGAACAATGGCGTCCACGATGTCATCCGCGGTCGGATCGCTCCTTTGCAGATCCTCAACCCACTGTCGCGCCTCAACGGAGCTGCCGTGGCTGATCGCGTTGAGGAAGGAGAAGAGCTCTGCGCCTGCCCGCGTCGAGGCGCGCATTCTGGTCGACGCAGCGCCGGCTCCTCCGCTGCCCTTACGCGAGTAGTGTCCGATAGCATTCCGGAGGCTATCGGTGTCGCCACTCTTGATGAACTTTTTTAGCTCTCGCCGCGCCTCAGCGAAGCGAGCGGGCGGAGCGGTTCCGGGCGCGCCCTCAGGAGGAACTGGCTTTTCATCCGAAGGCGGCACCGTATCGCCTCCGAGCTCCTCGAGCACGTCGTCAAGCCAGGGAGGGTCTAAATTCACATTCGGGCCCGGCCCACTGCTTGAAGTCGAAGTTCCCATTACTTCCCTCCCTTGGACTTCTTGAGATATGTTTTGACCTGCTCATTCGATTCAGGGTCGTCGCGCCAGTCTCCAAGCAGAAGCGTTGCCCACGGCTTGTTCTTCAGCTTGGGGAGGATCGCTACGGGCCTCTGAGCCGGGGGGATTTCCTCCAGGGCCTGCACAAACTGACCTCCCAGCTCAGGATGAGCTTCGGTGCAGTTCAGGCAGCGCAAAAGGTCTACGGTGTCCCACTGGCTATCTCGAGCCTTTCGAATGACCCTAGTGAGGATACGCGATACGTCCGCCTGGGCGAGCGCCGTGAGTTGGCTTACCAGGAGAATGGAGACTTCCTTTGCCTCCATCGTCGCTTCCAGAAGCCGCTTAGCCTCCTCAGAAAGCTCGTCATAGGCCGCTAGCCCAAGTGAGCGGTCTCGACTCAGATGCAGAAGAGCTCGCAGATCCGAGCCTGCCAGACGAGGACTCAAGCGAACCCATTGCTGATAAAACGGCGTTGCCCAAGATGGGTGCGGGGGGACGTACTCCTGGTCCGCCTGCGCAGCAGCCTCTAGCGCTTCCAAAAACTCAGCCGTGCCGTCAAAGCTAGAAGCAACGGCTTTGACAAAAAATTCAAAGGCAGCTGGCGAAGCAACGCGCTCGAGTAACTGCACCTTCACCAATTGTTCGATGGCGATAGGCATACTCATCGCTTTCGCGATGGTCAGCCGAATCATGAGGTTATTCAGAAAACGCTTGATGAGTCGCGGATTGCCGGCAATATCGCTCGCGCTCACCAACAGCGGTGCAAGCTGGTCTGCGATATCCAGCGAGCTCGCGATGCTCTTAGCCTCGCCGCCATACCCCGTTGCCAATTCGCCACGCGTGATGCCCTTTCCCCACGCGGTCTTCAGAAGTTGCAGAAGCGCGTGCTGCCCTTGCGCCTGGGCCTGCGAAGTCAGTTGCCCTTGCCGCACGGCCAGCTCAGCCATCAGCAATGCGAGGTACACCTTCACCTCGTTCACACCGAGTCGAGGTACTTTAAGCGGAATCTGAATGAGCTTGTCGAAGTAGCTCGTCACCAGCCCGCTCTCGATATCGACGCCGGCAAAGTGCGCGCGGATCGCGCCACGAATCATGCTTTCATCCGCTGCGATTACGAAGGCCGAGTTCTTTACGTGCAGCAAAAGGCGCATGGCCTCTAAGGTTGCGATGGCAGTGTGTGGGAGGCAGCGGTCCAGGTCGTCGACAAACACCACCAGAGTGACACCCATGTCAGCGAGCAGCTTTGCGAAGGTATCCCTGAGCGCGTCAATTTCCTTGGGTAGCGAGTCTTCCTGACGCTCAGCGATCAGCTCCTTCAACTCTGGCTTGAGATCATCGTAGGCATCCCTCAGTGCTTTCAGCTGCTCATCCCTCTTCGCCTCGTCAGATAGGCCCTTTACGAATCCAGTCGCCGCGCCGATGAAAGCACCAAAAGGGCCGCCGGCGACAGAGCCAACGCCAGCGTGCGAGAACATCGGTGCGGCTATGCGCGCCACCTTCAGCAGCCGAACACGTTTCGCGAAATCTAGCGCTTTGTCGACAAACGTCTTGCGCTTTTGCGCCTCATCGAGCAGCCGGTCAGAGACCGCCTGCAGGAGTGCCTGGCGCGCATCCTCATACCCTTGATAGAGCCATGCGTTGAACTCGATAACGATATAGGCACTAAAACCAGAGTTATCCTTCACCTCTCCGGTTTCGAGGTCAGCCTTGGTCAACTTTACGAGTGTCGACTTGCCAGCCCCCCAACCGCCCGACACGCCAATGGTCAGCGGTGCGCCGCCCGCCTGTCGAATTAAATCCGCTGCCGCGCGCGCAACCACCCCGAAGTTAAGCAAGTCAACTTCGGCTTCAATGTCGTGCCACATGTCGTTGTTCCCCTCAAGTGCTTCTATCTCTTTTCATTGGTATTTCCACACCGCAGGCAGATGGCCAAGCCTGATCTCGCAGCGTGGCTGGAGTACGTCAAGGCGCTTGAACGGCTGAATGCGCACAGTTGCAACTTGTCGATCTAACTCAACCTTTAGGCCAGCTTTACGAGCGACAACAACCGTTCGTCGCTCGCGTGCAACGTCAATGCAGATCGCGCTTTCTACGGTGTAACCTTTCGCGCAGACCTTAATCGCCACGACAAGTAAATATTCCCGTCCTTAGGCTATCCCAAGCACCGCATCCACGCTATTCCTCAGGTCGATAACAAACTCATCATATTTCGTAACGTCAAGAAATTCCGAAATAATTTGAAAAATTCGCTCTGCGTTTGCGCCGACTGGCCCACGCTTTAACAGACTCATCTCGACTTGGTGTAGCCAGCGGGGATCGCTAACGGCGCCGGTTTGCTCGGGGAGGCCTGGAAAGCGATCGCGATGTTCATAAATTTTTTTGATATTCAGCAGCCCGACAAACGTCGGTTTCAAATACATCACTTGGACGCCATCAAATGCTTCCAGTCGAACGGATGCACGTCGCGAAGCATCATCGTCATCAAGAACGAAGATCGCCTCTTTCTTGCTAGTACGTAAAAGCGTTAGTAGTCGCTCTGAATGATAAACTCCGCCCAACGCTACGGCCCGGACATCCTTGACCTCAAGCTTGCTCGCTAGCCCCCGGTCTTGGCGCATGAAATCGATAAACAACTCATCGACTTTTCCCTCTACAAACAACGTAATTTCAACCTGATTTCGGGGAGTGGGACCTGCCGCAGCAGGGCGCTCATCGTCCTCTTTATCCCGCTCCGCTTCAGCGCTCTTTAGCACTTTTGCCGATCCAGGTATGCGCATAGACCGAGGGAACAGAGGAAGCCAACCCTTACCTCGATGCCAGATAATCGGCAACGTGGTATTTGGGGTATTGTGATCAAATACCAGCAGGCCGCCTACGCCGCCGAAACCAAGTTCCGATGTGGATATACTGCGACAGTACCGTCGGATCCGCTCAAGCATGGCCTCACGCTCGGACATTGGAAGCCCCGAATAGATCGCAGCATCCATATTCGTGACTGTATCTCTGGAACTGTATTCCAACGCAGTAACGACAGACGCTCCAGAGTCCTCTGTTACACGCTGGATCCCATCTTCGTATCCCGCCACGGTCAGCACAAATATCTGCCGCGGCTTAACCAAGGAGTGCACTTCCTCCGCTACTTTTTTAACCTCTTTGGCGATGGCTTTCCCGGTTCCGATGACGTCATCGACCAATACGATGTTGTCGATATTCGAGAGGTCGAGTTTTTCTTCATCATCACCAAAATAAAAATCATCCTCGGGGATGTCCGCCGTAACCCTGTAGTGATACGAAATCAGCGCTCCACTTTTTGCTGCATTTCCTATTCCAGCATAGAGTGTATTATTTCCTTTGACTGCCGCCCCCTTCTCCGAGATGCGCCTCTGTAGCTTTGCGTGAGCCACTTCTAAGGCGGATCTAATCTGCAGAGAGCCGAGAACATCTAAATTCTCTATGATTCGCACCGCCAACGGGTAATCTGCGACATCAAACTGCAAAACCCATTTAATCGCATGATCCATGGTCACTTCAACCGGCCAACTTTCAATGGCAGCTTGAATGCGATCGGCGTATATCTGGATGGAAGAAGGAAGTACGTTTTTCAATTTTTCCCCGAGTTCTTTGATTTGCAAGCAACAACCTTTGCCATTTTCGCGACGATGCCCGCGATCCAAGGCCTTGTCGCCGAATTGCTCTAGTCGGTTGCGAGCAAAGTTTCACTCCGACTGATGAGGAGGCGTGGTCTTTTAAAACTCCGATGACCATTCATGGAACGCAAGTGAGCCATGAACATTCGATTGACGAGACATGCGAACGACCCAGCTTAGCCATTCGCCGTCTAACGAAAGTTCGCTCCGTACATTCGCCACATGCATTGCCGAATCTAACGCTTCCGGCGACTTACTCTGGCCAGCATTGCTAACGGAGCCGAGGCAGTCGCTGCGGCCAAACTCGCCGCCTCTCGTGATTGCGTCGCCCAAGGCAGAGAAGCGCGCAGTAGACGGCGGCATAGCAAATGATGCCAATAGCCACCTCGACCATGAAATTTTTGATCATGCTAGGCGTGCGGTGATTGAGCGGCATCAATTATTGCGGATTTCTGGCAGAAATACCGAATACCCGACAAAGGACGAACGAAATAGCGAGAAGAGCCCGTTCAGAACTTTGCAACGGTATAGATTCGCGTGCCTCCTGAGAAGAAAACCATTCTATTGCCTTTCAAATATTCGTCCCGCATAAAGTAGGCCTTTGGGAAGGACTGCAGTTGTCGTGTGACGATCGCCGACCATGTAATCAACCGCGTCGAAGAAGTCGCGCCGCGGGTCGTCGCCTCTCGTCCTCGCGGCGGCAGCGCTAGATCAGGCGGCCGTTGCGACGAGCCCACTCTAGCGGGTCGAGCCGCCCCTTGCTAAGGTTGCATCGCGGACAAAGAAGTTGGATGTTGGAAATATCATTCATCCCACCGTTGATCAGCGCAACGATATGGTCGCGGTGAAAGGCATTGCCCAGCTTTCTCATACAGCTTGCGCAGCGCCCTTTTTGTTTTTGATACAGATTCCCCACCTCCTCGCCTGTGAACGTACCTCCGGCATTGCGCCTTCTAGCCCGGCAGCCAGCGGCATACGCGATTGCGGCCTCAGGCATATAACTAGTTTTGTCCCGGCGAGCGCACCCGCACGATATGGCGCGGCCCTGCTGCAGACTGCTGTGAGGTGCAACATATATCCCTCCGCAGTCGCAAGCGCACAACCACCGAGCAACGCTCCGAGACATCCGTTCTACGAGCCGCAATACAGTCAGCTTCCCGAAACGCTGACCGACTAAGTCGACTATGCGTGCGGCGACATTTTCCGCGCGGGCTTCCCTCTTTCGGCATCCACACGAGACTTTCGTACCGTTCAGCAGATTCTTCGCTGAGACATCGACCGTCGAGCCGCACTCACATTGGCACGACCAAAGCACACGGCCACCCTCTGAGCGACCGGCACGCCCGAGCACCGCCAGTCGCCCGTATGAACGGCCTGAAATATCGCTAAGAACTGATTCACGCGAGCGTTCGATGCGGAGACACCCGCAACTGGATGTGTGACCGCGCACCACGAAGGTCGCAGCCATTTCGACGACTGCTCCGCAGTCGCATTTGAAAGACCAGAACACCTTCTTGTCGCGACTGCCCAAGCGCTGGAGCGCGGTCAGCCGGCCGAATTTTTGACCATCAATTTTTAGCGTCATGCTCTCCCCGCACAGCCCTTCAAGGGTCCGCATGATAGCGTGCGCATCAGCCTTCCACGTAGAGGTAACACACCACGTCGCCTGGGTGCACGAGCACTTCACATTCACCACATAAACGGCGCTATGGATCGAAGCTGAGCACGACGGGAATTGCCTAGCGAGATATTCGCCCGCTCCTTGAGGATGCGATTCAGCACCGTATCTTGTGCGACGGCGTTCCCGCGCGAAAAGAAGCGCTGGCTATTGGGTTTCGGACTGCAGTCGCCGCCTTGGGCCTGCCTCTACGCGCCTAGCCGCTAGAGCCGAAGCCGGAAGTTGGCGCTTAAAACGCGCTAGACGACTGGCGGCGATGCAGCCCTATATTTTGACCAACGAAGATGCGCGGCCACGCTCCGCGGTTCGATCAATCTGCGCGTCATTGCAGCGCTATCAAAATCACCCCATCGATAGAGAAACTAGCAAAAAATTGTGCACTGCACACCGAATTTCGCGGTTCCCGCACACTTTGTTGTATCCGAAGCGCAATTTTTGCGTTCCCGCACACTTTGTTGTGCGCCGATAACCCCAAATATTCTCTTTGACAAACACTCTTACGATATATATCTTAAGACATGTTTTAAGATACTCACCAGACAAGGAGGCCCTATGCGCCACCATCCGCACTTTGGTCACACCGGCCGTCACGGCCACTCCGGGCGCGATCCGCGCGACTTCCTCGGCGGCCGCCACCCGGCCATGCAGGCGCTCCATGCGCTGCGCCACGCCATGGGCCGCCATCGCGGCGGCGAAGGTCCCGGCGACTTTGGCGATCGCTTCGGCGAAGGTTTCGGCCGCGGCTTCGGCGGCTTCGGCGACGGCGACGGTTTCGGCCGTGGCCGCAAGTTCACGTCCGAAGACCTGCAACTCATGCTGCTCGTGCTGCTCGCCGAGCGCCCGAGCCACGGCTACGAACTCATCAAGGCGCTCGACGCGCGTTCGAACGGCTTCTACAGCCCGAGCCCCGGCATGGTCTATCCGGCCCTCACGTACCTGGAAGAACTGGGCTATGTGAGCGTGACGCTCGAAGGCAACCGCAAGCGCTACGAGCTTTCGCCCGAAGGCCGCGCGTACCTCGAGACCAACCGCGAACGCGCGGACCTGATCCTCGCGAAACTCACGCACTTCGGCCGCAAGATGGAAGTCATGCGCCGCGCCATGGCCGGCGAAGATCCGGCCGAAGGCAGCGCCTGGGTGCGCGAGCTGATCGAGGCGCGCCGCGCGCTCAAGCGCGCGCTGCTGCGCCGCACCGACGCCGCGCCGGAGGAGCAGCGCCGCATCGCCGCGATTCTTGCGCGCGCCACGCAGGAAATCGAAAACGGCAGCGACGACAGCGACGTTTGACAACCCGCTTCCACGCGCTACGCGGCGACCCATGCCGCGCCACCCCAACATCATCGGAGCCATACATGCAGAACCCGTCCCAACTCGAAGTCGTCCGTGTGCGTCACCCGCTGAAATTCCGACTGTTGCGTGTGGCGCGCGTCACGGCGCTCTCGCCCTCGCTCGTCCGCGTCACGCTCACGGGTGATCTGGGCGACTTCGTCTCGGCGTCGTTCGACGATCACATCAAGGTGTTCTTTCCCGCCGCCGGTGAGGAAAAGCCAGTACTGCCAACTTTCGGTCCCGACGGCGTCGTGTTCCCCGAAGGCGTCGAGCGCCCCGCCGCGCGCGACTACACGCCGCGCCGCTTCGATACGCAAGCGAATGAGCTCGATCTGGAATTCGCGCTGCACGAAGCCGGCCCGGCCACGGCATGGGCGGCACAGGCGCAGCCCGGCCAGTATCTCGGCGTGGGCGGCCCGCGCGGCTCCATGGTGATTCCCACGGGCTTCGACTGGCATCTGCTGATCGGCGACGAAACGGCGCTGCCCGCCATTCAGCGGCGCCTCACGGAGCTGCCGGCCGGCGCGCGCGTGGCCGTGGTCGTGGAAGTGGCGGATCGCGCGGCCCGCATCGAACTGCCCACCGAAGCCGATCTTTACGCCACGTGGTGCTATCGCGACGAAAGCGAATCGGAGCAGCCGCTCGTGGACGGCGTGTCCGAAGTATGGCTGCCGCCGGGCGAGGGCTACGTCTGGGCCGCCGGCGAAGCCTCGGCGATCCGCGCGGTGCGCGCGCATCTGTGCAACGAGCGCGGCGTCGACAAGAAGCGCATTCGCGCTTCCGCCTACTGGCGGCGCGGCGCGCAGGCGGCCCACGAAACGATCGACGACTGATCGATCTCGCTGGCGCGGCAACACTGCCGCGCCTTTTTACTTTCAGGCTCCAAGCCCATACATGACCCCTTCTCTCACCCCGCTGCGCGAACGCACGCTGCTCTGGCTACTGGCGCTCACGCAGTTCACCGTCATCATGGATTTCATGGTGATGATGCCGCTCGGCCCGCAGATCATGCACGCGTTCGCGATCACGCCCGCCGCGTTCGCGACGGCTGTTTCCGCGTATTCGCTCTGTTCGGGTCTATCAGGACTCCTTGCTGCGACGTATATCGACCGTTTCGATCGCCGCTGCCTGCTGCAAGTGGCCTACGCACTGTTCGCGCTCTCCAATCTCGCCTGCGCGCTCGCCACGAACTTTCATCTGCTGCTCGCCGCGCGTGCGTTCGCGGGTCTCACCGGCGGCGTGCTGGGCTCGATCGTGATGGCGATCGTAAGCGACGTGATTCCCGCCGCGCGGCGCGGCGCGGCCACGGGCATCATCATGACCGCGTTCTCCATCGCCGCCATCGCGGGCGTGCCGGCCGGCGTGCTGCTCGGCGCGCACTACGGCTGGAGCGCGCCGTTCATGCTGCTCGTCGCGCTCTCCGTGGCGATCTGGCTCGCGGGCTCACGCGTCGTGCCCCCGCTCACCGGGCATCTCGGCCAGCGCACGCCGCTCGCGCAAGTGCTGCCAACCCTTTGGCGACTGCTCACGCTGCCGCGCCACCTGAAGGCCTTTGCGCTCACCTTCACGATGATGGCCGGTCACATGCTCGTGATCCCATTTATCGCGCCGATGCTCGTCGGCAATCACGGCATCGCGCCGCAGCAGCTCTCCTGGCTCTATATGGCGGGCGGCGCGGCGACGTTCATGACCTCGCGCGCGGTGGGCCGTCTCGCGGACCGCTACGGCAAGCGCCGCATCTTCCGCGTGATGGCGCTCGTTTCGCTCATGCCGGTGCTGTTCGTCACACATCTGCCCGCGTTGCCTTTCCTCGCGCTCGTGGCGTTCTTCGCATTGTTCATGATCTCGATGTCGGGCCGCATGGTGCCGATGCAGGCTTTGCTCACGACGATTCCCGAGCCCGCGCGGCGCGGCGCGTTCCTGAGCGCCAACAGCGCGGTGCAGGCGCTAGGCACGGGCATCGGCGCGTGGCTGGGCGGCCAGTGGCTCACGAATGGCGCGAACGGCGCGATCATCGGCTTCGGGCAGAACGGCTGGATCGCCGCGGCGCTCACGTGCGTGGCGGTGCTGTGGGTTTCGCGGGTGCGGGGGGCGTCGGAAGACGTGTCGAGTGACGTGGCCGCGCCTGCGGGCACAGCGCCTACGACTGCGGCTACGCAATCCTGAGCCGCAAAAGAAAAACCGGTTCGCAGGCGTGGCGCGCCTCATGAGCGCGCCACGCACCGCGAACCGGTCGTGCTTCAGGTAGAAAGCGGATGAAACCGCGGGCCTCGGGTAGATTCGCCCGCGTGCAGCGCGGGACCCGACCGGCCGATCGGGTGCTCGCGCGGCGTCGCTCCACGAGGGAGCGAGCCAATGATGCTTAGAAGCGGTGACGCAGACCCACCGTTGCGGCGACCTGGTTCTGCGAGGTCGACGGCGACAGCGTGTTGATCATTGCAACGTTCGCGCCGGCGTCGCCGAGTTCGCCCGAAGCGTGCTGGTACACGGCGCCAGCGTAGACATCGGTGCGCTTCGAGAGCGAGTAGTCAGCCGTCAGCGAGACGGTGTGCCACTTCGGATCGCCCGAACCGTTCGAACCCGTGACCTTGCCGTCCGTGAACGTGTACGACGCGTTCAGGGCGAGAGCCGGCGTGAGCGCGTAGGCGCCGTTCAGCTCGAAGTTGTCCATGTGCAGGTTCGTGCCCGACGGGATCGAGAACGTGTTGCCGCCCTGGCCGCCAGCGATCAGGTTTTCGTACTGCGTGTGCGTCCACACGAAGCCGACCGTTGCCGGGCCGTAGTTGTAGTTCACGCCTGCGCCGAAGGTGCGCTGCGTTTGTGCCGACAGATTGAAGTTATTGCCGTTCGATGCCGAATTCGCGCCGTTGCTGTTCGTGTTCGTCGGCGAGTTGTTCATCTGCAGGTAGGCAGCCGCGAAGTTCAGCGGGCCGTTGCCGTACGATGCGCCAGCGCTCCATGCGCGGTTGTTCGCGAACTGGCCAGCGTCGTTGCTGAAGCCGTACATGCCGCCGAACTTGAAGCCCTGGTAGTTGACGCTCTGGTACTTGACCGCGTTCTTGATCGAGAACGAGTGGTCGAGGTTGTCGTTGTCGAACGGGTGAGCGGCGAGGTTGTTGCCGTAGCCCGAGCCCGTTTCCGAAAGCGGGCCGAGGTAGTCGACCATCGAGTCATACTGGCGGCCGAGCGTCAGCGTACCGAAGCGGTCGCTCTGCAGACCGACGAACGCCTGGCGGTTGAACATCGTGCCGCTCTCGGTGTCCTTGCCGTTGTTCAGGTTGAAGCCGTTTTCCAACGTGAAGATCGCATGCAGACCGCCGCCCAGGTCTTCGCTGCCCTTCAGGCCGAAGTACGTGTCGCCGACGGTGCCGCTACCCTGGTTCCATGCGGCGTGGCCGCCTGCATTGTTCGCATAGACGATACCCGCATCCAGTGCGCCGTAGAGAGTAACGCTGCTTTGTGCGTGAGCGGAGGCTGCGAACGCGCCGAGGACGCCCGCGATAATCAAAGTATTCTTCATGACTTTCCTTATGACATTCAGACCGCGCTGAAGCGGCTCCGGGTATTGGAGCCACACCGGCAATCCCGGGCGAAGTCTACGTGTCAAAGGCTTTAAATCGCCTTGGCAAATGCTGTAACAGTTATTTGCTGAATCTGGAAATATCGAAATTATAATCCGTAAGTCATTGTGGCAAATGGGAAATACGGAGTAATGCAGCGATCGGCCCGAATAGGCCGTGTGGCAAGCACGCGACGCCCGCTTCAGCGCGGCAATTCGATTATTGTGGAAAGTGGATTAATTGCGGGCGATTTGCAGCGATTAAAATTTTCGCGACCGGTGAAACTTTATGACCATGATCATAGTCTTGTCGCGCGCGTGCATTATTTCTCTATGCGGCGATTATTATTGCGTGAAATCGCGATTATCAAACGAATGATTTTCGGCCTCCTCCGTGGCGCTCGACATCGCCCCTCGCGCGGCACGCGCGCAGGCGCGGGCGCGCGCATCCGTTAAAATCCCGGAACGCGCGCGCACTGCGCGCACCACCCGCATCGACGCCACTTCTACCGAACGGCCGCGTCGCCCTCACCCGTCCGGCGCGAGACCCCGTCATGACAAACAAAGCCACTCCTACGCACGCCCAGCCCTTCAGCGAGCTGCCGCTCGCGCCCGCCATGCTCGCCAACCTCACGCGCCTCGGCTACGTCGACATGACGCCGATCCAGGCCGCGAGCCTGCCCATCGCTTTCGCGGGCCACGACCTGATCGCCCAGGCCAAGACCGGCAGCGGCAAAACAGCGGCCTTCTCGCTCGCGCTGCTTTCGCGTCTCGACCCGCGCCGTCAGGACGTGCAGGCCATGATCCTCTGCCCCACGCGCGAGCTGGCCGACCAGGTCACGCAGGAAATCCGCCGTCTCGCGCGCGCGGAAGAGAACATCAAGGTGCTGACCCTGTGCGGCGGCACGCCCATGCGGCCGCAGGCGGCGAGCCTCGAACACGGCGCGCATATCATCGTGGGCACGCCGGGCCGCATCATGGACCATCTGGAGCGCGGCACCCTCGCGCTCGGCGCGCTCAATACGCTCGTGCTCGACGAAGCCGACCGCATGCTCGACATGGGCTTTTTCGACGACATTGCCACCGTGGTGCGCCAATGCCCCAAGGAGCGTCAGACGCTGCTGTTTTCGGCGACCTATCCCGAAGGCATTACGAAGCTGAGCCAGCAATTCCTGCGCAATCCGAAGGAAGTCAAGCTCGAAGAACACCACGACGACAGCAAGATCCGCCAGCGCTTCTATGAAGTGACGGAAGACGAGCGCCTGCACGCCGTGGGCATGTTGCTCAACCACTACCGTCCCGTGAGCACGCTCGCGTTCTGCAACACCAAGCAGCAATGCCGCGACCTGCTCGACGTGCTGCGCGCGCAGGGCTTTCACGCGCTCGCGCTGCACGGCGAGCTCGACCAGCGCGAGCGCGACCAGGTGCTGATCCAGTTCGCCAACCGCAGTTGTTCGGTGCTCGTGGCGACCGACGTGGCCGCACGCGGCCTCGACATCGCGCAGCTCGAAGCCGTGATCAACGTGGACGTCACGCCCGACCCGGAGGTGTACGTGCACCGCATCGGCCGCACGGGCCGCGCCGACCAGGACGGCTGGGCGCTCAGCCTCGCGAGCATGGACGAGATGGGCCGCGTGGGCGGCATCGAGCAGGCGCTCAAGCGCGAAGTCGAATGGAGCCCCCTCGCGCAACTGAAGCCCGCCAGCAACGCGCCGCTGTTGCCGCCGATGGAAACGCTGCAAATCCTCGGCGGCCGCAAGGAAAAGATCCGTCCCGGCGACGTGCTGGGCGCGCTCACCGGCGAAGCCGGCTTCAGCAGCGCGCAGATCGGCAAGATCAACGTGACCGATTTTTCGACCTATGTAGCCGTGGAGCGCAGCATCGCGCGCGACGCGCTGCGCAAGCTCAACGCGGGCAAGGTCAAGGGCAAGAAGGTCAAGGCCCGCATGATGGACGAATGAACTGACGAATCATCCTCGCCGGGTGCGCACGCGACTTGCGCGCCCGCGCTGCACCGCGCCTCAGTTACCCCGCGTTCAACCGGATCAGGAAAGCCATGAAACAACCGCTCAGAATCGATTTCGTCTCCGACATCGCGTGCCCGTGGTGCGCAATCGGCCTCTCGTCGCTGAACCTCGCGCTCGAACGGCTGCGCGACACCGTCGATGCGCAGATCGTCGTGCACCCCTTCGAACTGAATCCGCAGATGGGCCCGGGCGGCGAATCCGTGGTCGAGTATCTCAGCAAGAAGTACGGCCGCACGCCCGAGCAGATCGCCGAAACGCAGGCCATGATCCGCGAGCGCGGCGCGAGCGTCGGCTTCGCGTTCGGGCCGCGCGAGCACATCTACAACACCTTCGACGCGCATCGTCTGCTGCACTGGGCCGGCATCGAGGGCAAGCAGTTGCCGCTCAAGCTGGCGCTGCTGCGTGCGTATCACGGTGAGGGCAAGGACACGAGCGACCACGCGGTGCTCGTCGCGGCGGCGCAGTCCGTGGGGCTCGACGCGGATAAAGCGCGTGCAGTCCTGGAAAGTGGCCAGTATGCCGACGAAGTGCGCGCCGAAGAGCACGAATACCAGTCGGCCGGTGTCCAGTCGGTCCCGGCGATCATCTTCAACCAGCAGTATCTGGTCAGCGGCGGCCAGCCCGTCGAAACCTTCGAGCAGGCGATCCAGCAAATCCTGGCCGAGAGCGCCAAGGCCTGAACGGCTCAGGCGTCTGAAGCCCCCGCGCGGCGCGGCCTCGCGCCCGCGAATACTCCGCTTTCACGGGCCGCCGCGCCGTCGTTCAGGCGCCCGGCAGACGGCCGATGCCGGCCGCCCCCTCGCGGGCGTGTAAACTAGCGGGTTTTTTGCCCAGGTGGAAAAGTGCTAGCCCCGCAACGCCTCGCGTTGAGCGGCCCGACGCTCGTTCGCTTACTTGCCCGCTTCGGCGACGCCGAAGTGCCCGAATCCCGGCAATCGATCTCGGACCAACTGAGCCAGTGGCTCGGCTGGACGGACGCCATCGCGCTTTCAACGGCGCTGAGCGTGCAGACGCCGGGCGGCGAGCCAGCCACGCGCGTGGGCGCCAGTTCCGAACAAAGCCAGAGCGAGCGCGTGCGCGCGGCGCTGAGAAAGGCCATTGCGGGCGAAGGCGCGCCTGCGCGGCGCGACGGACGACGCACGCAGGCCGCCAGCCAGCCAGCCGATGTGGAACCCGATTTCGCGGATTTCCGCCAGCGCTACCTCGCCCTGCAGCAGGCGATGGAGACCGACGTCGCCACGCTGCGCGCCCGTCTGCGTGCCGCGCTGGCCGCCCGTGCGCCTGCGCTCGCGCGCCTCGCGACGGTGGACGCCGTGATGGAGCAGGCGCTCGGCGCGCGCGAGCGCAGCCTGCTCGCCGGCGTGCCCGCGCTGCTCGGCGCGCATTTCGAGCGGCAGCGCGCCGCGGCCGCGGCGCAGTGCACCGGAGAAAGCGCCGCGCCTCACGCCTGGCTCGCCGGCTTTCGCAAAGATATGCAGAGCGTGTTGCTCGCCG
This sequence comes from Paraburkholderia nodosa DSM 21604, assembly GCF_000519185.1. Taxonomy (GTDB): domain Bacteria; phylum Pseudomonadota; class Gammaproteobacteria; order Burkholderiales; family Burkholderiaceae; genus Paraburkholderia; species Paraburkholderia nodosa. The sequence goes on from NZ_JAFA01000019.1 coordinate 109,166, forward strand.
AACTTGAGATTCGGTTTCAACCGGTGGAGGGGCTGCTTGCCGCCCTTCGCACCAGCTAACCCAAACGCTATGTCCCGCGCTATGTCCCGATTTCGCATTGAACCTGTTGTCTTCGTCGTGGGTCTCGCCGCCGTGTGCTGGATCGGCGCCGGCTACGCGGTCACGAACCCGCTTGCGAGCGCCGTCACGCTGCTGATCGGCGCGTGCTATGTCACAGGCGCGTGGGAGCTGTATCGCTTCCAGCAGGCCACGACCACGCTCGCGCAGGCCGTCGCGCAACTGAACACGCCGCCTGCGCGCCTGGCCGGCTGGCTCGACACGCTGCATCCGGGCCTGCGCAATGCCGTGCGCGCGCGCATCGAAGGCGAACGCGTGGCCCTGCCGGGCCCGGCGCTCGCGCCCTACCTCACGGGCCTGCTCGTGCTGCTCGGCATGCTCGGCACGCTGCTCGGCATGGTCGTCACGCTCAAGGGCACGGGCGCGGCGCTGGAAAGCGCCACCGACCTCGATGCCATCCGCGCCTCGCTCGCCGCGCCGGTGAACGGCCTCGGCTTCGCGTTCGGCACTTCGATCGCGGGTGTGGCCACCTCCGCGATGCTCGGCCTGCTCTCCGCGCTTTGCCGCCGTGAACGCATCGAAGCCGCGCAGCAGCTCGACGTGAAGATCGCGACGACGCTGCGCGCCTTCTCGCCGGTTCATCAGCGCGAAGCCTCGTTCAAGCTGCTGCAGCGCCAGGCCGACGCCATGCCCGCGCTGGTCGACAAGCTTGGCGCGCTGATGACGCTGATCGAACGCCAGGGCGCCGCGCAGCACGAACAGCAGATCGCGACCCAACAGACCTTTGCCGCGAACGCCGAAGCCGCCTGGAGCCGCCTCGCGGCTTCCGTGGGCCAGTCGCTCAAGTCGAGCGCCGCCGAAAGCGCACGCGCCGCGGGCGCGGCGCTGCAGCCCGTCGTCGAAGCGACCATGGCGGGCCTCGCGCGCGAATCGGCGTCGATGCAGGGCGCGCTCACGCAGGCGGTGCAGCAACAGCTCGAAGGGCTCGCGAGCGGCTTCGAGGTCTCGACGGCGAACGTCGCCGAGATCTGGAACCGCGCGCTCGCGCAGCACCGCCAGACCAACGAGGCGCTTGCCGCCGACCTGGGCGGCGCGCTGGAGCGCTTCAACGCAAGCTTCGAGCAGCGTGCCTCGGGCCTGCTCGATGGCGTGTCGACGCGCTTCGAGAGCGCATCGGGAACGATGTCGCAGGCGTGGCAGGCCGCGCTCGAACAGCAAGCGCGTGCCGGCGAAACGCTCGCCGCGGGCAACCAGCAGGCGCTCGCCACGGCGGCGGCAACGTTCGAGCAGCACTCGGCGTCGCTGCTGCGCGCGGTCGATGCATCCCATGCGGACCTGCAGACGAAGCTCGGCGCGCGCGACGAAGCGCGGCTCGCAAGCTGGGCCGATGCGCTTGCGGCGATGGCCGCCACGTTGCGCACGGAATGGGAAGCGACCAGCGCGGTTTCCGCCCAACGTCAGCAGGAAATCTGCGCGACGCTCGCGCAGACCGCGAACGATATCGCTGCGCAGTCGCAGCAGCACGCGAGCAAGACGATCGCCGAGATCGATCGCCTGGTCGATGCCGCTTCGGAAGCGCCGAAGGCCGCAGCAAACCTGCACGCGGAAATCTCCGCGCGCGACGAGCAGCGCATCGAAACGTGGACCGCATCGCTCGCAACGATGGCCGCCGGGTTGCGTAAAGAGTGGGAAGCAACGAGCGCTCACACGGCGCAACGTCAGCAGGAAATCTGCGCGACGCTCACGCAAACCGCGAACGATATCGCTGCGCAGTCGCAGCAGCACGCGAGCAAGACGATCGCCGAGATCGATCGTTTGGTCGAAGCAGCCGCCGAGGCTCCCAAGGCCGCAGCGAACCTGCACGCGGAAATCTCCGCGCGCGACGAGCAGCGCATCGAAACGTGGACCGTATCGCTCGCAACGATGGCCGCTGGGTTGCGTAAAGAGTGGGAAGCAACGAGCGCTCACACGGCGCAACGTCAGCAGGTAATTTGCGCAACGCTCGCGCAAACCGCGAGCGATATCGCCGCGCAATCGCAACAGCACGCCAGCAAGACGATTGCCGAGATCGATCGTTTGGTGGAAGCCGCTGCGCAAGCGCCGAAGGCCGCCGCGAACCTGCACGCGGAAATCTCCTCGCGCGACGAGCAACGCCTCGAAGCATGGAGCGCGTCGCTTGCCACGATGTCGGCGGCCTTGCGCGAGGCATGGGAAGCCACGAGCGCGGCCACCGCGCAGCGCCAGCAGGAAATCTGCGCAACGCTCGCCCAGACCGCCAGCGACATCACCACACAATCGCAGGCCCATAACGCCAGCACGATCGCCGAAATCGGCAGCCTCGTGCAGGCTGCATCGGTCGCGCCGCAGGCGGCAGCCGAAGTCATCGCCGAGCTGCGCCAGAAACTCTCGGACAGCATGGTCCGCGACACCGCGATGCTCGACGAGCGCAACCGTCTGCTCGCCACGCTCGAAACGCTGCTCGACGCCGTAAACCGCGCCTCGACCGAGCAGCGCTCGGCGATCGACGCGCTCGTCGCCACGTCGTCGGATCTGCTCGAGCGCGTGGGCGGCCAGTTCAGCGCGAACGTCGAAGCCGGGAGCGGCAAGCTCGGCGCGATCGCCGCGCAGGTGAGCGGCAGCGCCGTGGAAGTGGCGAGCCTCGGCGACGCGTTCGGCGCAGCCGTGAGCGTGTTCGGCGAATCGAACGACAAGCTCGTGGCGCATCTGGAGCGCATCGAGGCCGCGCTCGACAAGTCGCTCGCGCGCAGCGACGACCAGCTCGCCTACTACGTGGCGCAGGCGCGTGAGGTCATCGACCTGAGCATGCTGTCGCAGAAGCAGATCGTCGAGAACCTGCAGCAGCTCGCGAACCAGCGCGCCACTGCCGGAGCGGACGCGGCATGAACGACGAAATCGACGGCGGCGCGGCCCCCGCTGCGCCGGTCTGGCCCGCGTTCGCCGACCTGATGTCGGTGCTGCTGGGCGCGTTCCTGCTGATCCTCGTGGGCGTGGTCGGCATGCAGCTCGAACTGTCGAGCCGGCTCGCGAACGAGGTGAAGCAGCGCAAGGCAGAAACCGAGCGCCGCAAGACGCTCGAAGAGGCGCTCGCGGGCCCGCTCGCGGCGGGGCGCGTGACGCTCGTGAACGGACGCATCGGCATTAGCGGCAGCGTGCTGTTCGCGCTGAACTCGGACCAGTTGACGCCGCAAGGCCGCGATCTGCTCAAGAGCCTCGCCGGGCCGCTCACGGCGTATCTGAAGAGCCGCGACGAAATCCTGATGGTGAGCGGATTCGCCGACGACCAGCAAGTGCACGCAGGCAACCGCCGCTTCGCCGACAACTGGGAGCTTTCGGCCGAACGCGCGCTGACGGTCACGCGCTCGTTCATCGACGCCGGCGTTCCCGCGTCGTCGGTGTTCGCGGCGGCGTTCGGCTCCGAGCAGCCGGTGAGCGCCAACACCGACGAGGCCGGCCGCGCGAAGAACCGCCGCGTGGAGATCGCGCCGGTGCCGCGGCCGACCGTCGGCGAGGGCAAGCATGGTCAATGATGCGGGCCCGCGGTTCTCGCAAGCAGCCGCACAAGCCGCCGCGCCGGACGCCCGCGCCCTGCTCGACGCCTGGCGCGCCCGCGGCGCGGACCAGCTCGACCCGGTGCGCTTTCACTTCATCGAGGCGCTGGAGCGCCGCGCCGCCGCACACGCGGGCGAAGCGCGCCAGCTCATCGACGCGCGCCTCGCACAACTGCTCGACGCCTTCGCCGACGACCTCGCGCGCGAGACATCGAACATCACGCACAGGCTCGGCGACGAGACGGCGAGAAGCGAACTGGGCCGCCTCGTCGATTCGCTCGCGCGTGCGGAACCGGCACAACCGGCGACGCGCGTGCGGCACGAGCCAGACCCGGAGCTGGTCGAATACTTCCGGCAGACGTGGTCGCGCGTGCGCTCAGAAAAGCAGTTGCGGCAGTCGCTGGACCAGGTGCCCAGAAACGCGGGGCCGCTCAATTCGAGCAGCCTCGTGCATCGCGCGCTCTCGCTCATGCGCGAAGTGTCGCCGGGGTATCTGCAGCAATTTCTCGCCTATGCCGATGCGCTTTCGTGGCTCGAGCAGTTGAATGCGAGTGTGGGAGTTGCGGCGCCGGTGAAAGAGGCGCCGCGGGCAACGTCAGCGAAGAAAGGGGCGCGCAAGGGGCGCTAGCGCCCTCACCCCGCCTTGCGGCGCTCCCGCACCGCCTGCGCCAGCCCGTCCAGCACCGGCGCCGTCTGCGCCCAGCTGATGCACGCGTCGGTGATCGACACGCCGCGCTTGAGCGGCACGCCCGGCTTCTGGTCCTGGCGCCCCTCTTCGAGATGGCTCTCGATCATCACGCCGACAATGCGTTTGTCGCCGCCCGCCAGCTGCTCGCCGATATCGCGCGCCACGTCGATCTGGCGCTGATGCGCCTTGTTCGAGTTCGCGTGCGAGCAGTCGATCATGACCTGTTCGCGCAGCCCCGCCTTCGCGAGCGACGCGCAGCACGCCGCCACGGAAGCCGCATCGTAATTCGGCCCGCTCTTGCCGCCGCGCAGGATCACGTGGCAGTCGTCGTTGCCGCGCGTTTCGAAGATCGCGGCCATGCCCATCTTCGTCATGCCCATGAACGCATGGCTCGCGCGCGCCGCGACGATGGCGTCGGCGGCCACCTGCACGCCGCCGTCGGTGCCGTTCTTGAAGCCGATTGGGCACGAGAGGCCGGAGGCGAGCTGCCGGTGGCTCTGGCTTTCGGTCGTGCGCGCGCCGATCGCGCCCCACGCCACGAGGTCGGCGATGAATTGCGGGCTCAGCAGATCGAGGAATTCCGTGGCCGTGGGCAGGCCGAGCGCGTTGATGTCGAGCAGCAGCTGGCGCGCGGCGCGCAGGCCCTCGTTGATGCGGAAGCTGCCATCCAGACGCGGGTCGTTGATATAGCCCTTCCAACCCACCGTGGTGCGCGGCTTCTCGAAGTACACGCGCATGACGATCAGCAGGTCGTCCTCGAGCGTATCGGCCTTCGCCTTGAGCAGCTTCGCGTATTCGATCGCCTGGTCGTGGTCGTGGATCGAGCACGGGCCCACCACCACCACGAGCCGGTCGTCGCGCTGCGCGAGCACTTCGGCGATCTCGCCGCGGCTCGTTTCGACGAGCGTTTGCGTCTCCTGCGGCACCGGCAGCTCGTCGAGCAGCAGCGCGGGCGAGATGAGCGGCCGCACGGCGCCGATGCGCGTGTCGTCGATGCGGGTCGTGTCCTGGGTGGCGTCGGCCACGCCGACTTCCTGGTCGTGCTGCGGATTGTCGATACGGCTCAAGATGTTCTCCAACTGCGCTTTTGACGCGCGCATCATGCATGTGTGGGGGATGAATGCGCGATTATCGCATCCGGTGCGCCGGCGGCATCCCGAAACGTCATCCTGAAACGAAACGAGGCGGCCCGCAGACCGCCTCGCATGAGGAACCACAACGAACGCCGCGAAGCTCAGCGCGCCGCGTCCCCCAGCGGATACCCCTTGCCCGCGAGGCGCCGCGCGATGCGCACGAGCGCAAACCACTGCTGCGCGAGCAGGCCTTCGCCATAGTTCGCGCCTCGGCCATTCGGCGCGGGCAACTGGTCGCGAATGCCGGTAGGCTCATGTTCCTTGTTCCACGACGCCGTGCGGAACATCACGTCCCACCACGGAAACACCACGCCGAAGTTGCAGCCGTAGCGCGTGCCTTCGTGGCCGTAGCCCACCGCGTGGTGGCGGCGATGGAAGGCCGGGCTCACGACGATGCGCTCGAGCAGCCAGCCGAACGGCAGCCGTGCGTTGACGTGCTGCACGCTCTGCATGAAGTTGCCCACCGCGACGAGCACAACATACTGTGAGGGCTGCACGCCGATGAAGAGCGACAAGGCCGCGAAGAACGCCGCGTTGATGATGTCGTCGAGGAAGTGGTTGCGGTCGTCGCACCACAACGACATCTGCTGCTGGCTGTGGTGAACCGCGTGCAGTTCCCACCAGACGCCGAAGCGATGCTGCCAGCGGTGATACCAGTACCCCGCAAAGTCGAGCACGACGAAGTAGATCAGGAACGAGACGATCGGCTTGTCGGTGACGCCGGGCCAGAGGCTATCCACGTCGATGTTCGGCACGCTGTAGATCGCCATCAGGCTCTGCCAGTGATTGAACAATGGCGTGAGCAGAAAGAAGAACGCGATGTTCAGAATGCCGAGTTTCGCGATCCACGTGTACCAGACGTCGGCGCGCAGCGCGCGGCGATTGCCCCAGTCTTCCGCGGGCCGCAGCGCTTCGAGCGGGCGCAGCAGCACATACGAGGCGCAGATCTGCAGCACGCCGACGATCACCCAGTAGAGCGCGTCATAGGTGTCCTCGTCGTAGCCCATCAGGCCGACCTTGTAGAAGATCGGCTGCACCACGTCCACGTAGACGAGCGTCTGCAGCCACGAAACGAGGTTGTCGGCCTGCGAAATCAGCGTATCGAGCATCGGGACTCCCCAATCAATCCGGGTTCGGCGCGTATACCGGCGCGCTGTTCGCGAAGTAGATGCCGTGCGGCGAGCGGCCCACTGCGATCGTATCGATCAGCTTGCGCGTGTTCAGGTCGATGATGCCCACATGCTTCGCGAAACGGAACGTCACCCAAAGGTAACGCTTGTCCGCCGAAAGTTCCATGTCGTCGGGACCTGGGCGCAGGCCCGTGATGTCGGCGACTTTCGTGAGCGTCGTGTAGTCGAGAATGCTGATCGTGCTCTCCACGCGATTCGACACGGCGATATGTTTGCCATCGTCCAGGTTGCGGAAGTTATGCGCGCCGCGGCCGGTCTGGATCTTTTTCACGACCGTGCGGTTGTGCCAGTCCACCACGGCCACGTTGTCCTCGCCCGTCATGCCCACCAGCAGGTACTTGTCGCCCGGGGTCATCCACAGGCCGGCGGGCGTGTTGCCCACTGGCAGCTTCCAGAGCACCGTTTGCGTCGGCAGGTCGATGGCGGCCACTTCGCCCGTGTCCTGCAGCGTGACGAACGCCGTCTTGTTGTCGGAGGCGAACGTGATGTGGCTCGGCGTTTTCCCGAGCGGAATGCGCTTGGCGATCGTGAGGTTCTGGCCGTCGTAGTGATAGACGTCCACGCGGTCGAGCCGCAGGCCCGCGGTCACGAACCATTTGTGGTCGGGCGAGAAGCCAAGCTGATACGGATCTTCAATGCCTTCGAGGCGGCGCTGTATCTGCCCCGTATGCGGGTCGAGGAACAGCAGGTCGTTCGACACCGAATCGGCGACGATGAGGGACTTGCCATCGGGCGTGATCATCAGGTGATGCGGTTCCTTGCCCGTGGGCTCGGTGCCGACCACCGTGCGGCTTGCCTGGTCGATGAGCGTGAGCTTCGCCTCGCCCGAGTCGAGCACGATGACCTTGTCGTCGGCGTGGGCGAGCGTGCCCCATGCGAGGCCGCTCATCAGCAGCGCAGTCGCGAGCGTTTTTTTCATGTGAGCCGGTGTAAACGAAAAGATCGGGAATTCAGGCATTTCGTAAGGGAAAGAGAGCAGCGAAGGCGCGCCGCGCCGGTTTGTGCTGAGATAGTGCCAAGGCAGGCGCGCGGATTGCCTGCTTAACGCGTGAGGGCCCGATTCCGATGACGCACTTTCAACGTATTCGCAAATGTTCGATGCGTGCCATAGGGCGATGGGCTGCGCCTACAGACCCCGGATTGCGCGAGAAGTTGCATGGATCATCGGACCCGCGATGACGAGGCGCAGCGCGCCCCCGACGGCCTCACCCGCAACACGGCCGCCGCGGTGCGCGAAGCGCTCGAAGGACGCCGCCGCGGCGTCGCCCTTCTGCTGCCGCTCGCGGGTCCGGCCGTGGTCGTCTCGGTGGCCTATATCGACCCCGGCAATATCGCGACCAACATCCAGGCCGGTGCCCGCTACGGCTACGCGCTGCTATGGGTCGTGCTGCTCGCCAACGTCATCGCCATGCTGTTTCAGGGGCTTTCCGCGAAACTCGGCATCGCCACCGGGCGCAATCTCGCCGAACTGTGCCGCGACAGCCTGCCCGCGCCGCTCGTGTGGCTCATGTGGATCGTGAGCGAGATCGCGGCCATGGCCACCGATCTCGCCGAATTCCTCGGCGGCGCGATCGGCCTTGCGCTGCTCTTTCATTTGCCGCTGCTCGCCGGCATGGCGGTGACAGCCATCGTGACCTACGCGCTGCTGTTTCTCGAACGCGCGGGCTTCCGGCCGCTCGAACTGCTGATCGGCGCGCTCGTGGGCGTGATCGGCATTTGCTATGTTCTGGAGCTTTTCATTACGCCGATCGAGTGGCAGAGCGTGCTGCGCCACCTCGCCACGCCGCGCCTGCCCGACGCGCAAGCCGTGACGATCGCGGTGGGCATCATTGGCGCAACGGTCATGCCGCATGCACTCTTTCTGCACTCGGGGCTCACCCAGGCGCGGGTGCTCGCGCGCAACGACGCCGAGCGCAAACGCCTCGTGAAGTTTTCTAACGTCGAGGTCGTGGTCGCGCTTACGGTGGCCGGGCTCATCAACATGGCGATGGTGGTCATGGCCTCCGGCGCGTTCCACCAGGGCTACGCGGATGTCGCCGAAATCGAGACCGCCTACCGCACGCTCGCGCCGCTGCTGGGCGCGGCGGCCGCCAGCATCTTCCTCGTCTCGCTGATCGCCTCGGGCATTTCGAGTTCGGTGGTCGGCACGCTCGCGGGGCAGATGATCATGCAGGGCTTCGTGAACTTCCGCATTCCGCTGTGGCTGCGCCGCGCGCTGACGATGGTGCCGAGTTTCATCGTGGTGGCGCTGGGCGTGAACGCCACCGACGCGCTCGTCATGAGCCAGGTCGTGCTGAGCCTCGCGTTGCCGGTCCCGATGGCCGCGCTCGTGTGGTTCACGTGCCGCCGCGACGTGATGGGGCCTCATCGCAATCGCACACTCACGGCGGCAGGGGCCGTGGCGGGCGCGTTCGCGGTGCTCTCGCTCAATGTCGTGCTGGTGCTCACGACGTTCGGCGTGGCGGTGCCGGGGCTCGGGTAAAGATCAGCGCAATGCCAGTCGATGCATGGATGAACGGCCGGTCGGTTTATCGCCGAAGAAGTCGCGCGCAACGCCTCGTTCGCGCCATGCGTGCAAACTCGCGCGAAACCATGCACCATTAGCGTTTTCGCCGCGCCCCGCTCTTGCGACGGGTGCGGGTTTTGCAACCGCGCGCTAGCGGTCGTGCTCAACAACGTTGCCCACGCGCGCGTCACCTCCGACCTGCCATGACGAATCAGCCTGCCCAAGCCTTGCCCGAACAGCCCGTCGACATGATTATTTTCGGCGGCGGAGGCGACCTGGCCGCGCGCAAACTACTGCCCGCGCTCTACATGGCGCACCTGCACGGCAACCTGCCGCCGGAAACGCGCATCATCGCCGTGGGCCGCAAGAACTGGACGATCGACGACTATCGCAAGTTCATGGAAGAGCAGTCGCGTCCGTTCATCGACGCGAAAGCGTTCGACGCGCAAGCGTGGGACCGCTATCTGAACCTGTTCCAGTACGTGATCATCGACGTGAACGATCCCGTCAATTACGCGAACCTGAAGGCGGCGTCGCGCGAGCATGCGCTGCGCGTGTTCTATCTCTCGACTTCGCCGGAACTGTTCACGACGATTTGCGACAACCTCACGGCGGGCGGTCTGATCGACGGCAGCTCGCGCGTGGTGCTCGAAAAGCCGCTCGGCCACGACCTCGCCTCGGCGCAGGACATCAACGAGTCGGTGGGCCGGCATTTCGCCGAATCGCAGATCTACCGGATCGACCACTATCTGGGCAAGGAAACGGTGCAGAACCTGATGGTGCTGCGCTTCGGCAATCCGATCTTCGGGCCGCTGTGGCAGGCGCCGTACATCCGCAGCGTGCAGATCACGGTGGCGGAAACGGTGGGCGTGGGCAGCCGCGCGGGCTTCTACGATCACACGGGCGCGCTGCGCGACATGGTCCAGAACCACTTGCTGCAACTGCTGTGCATCGTGGCGATGGAGCCGCCCGTCTCGCTCGACCCGGACGCCGTGCGCGACGAGAAGCTCAAGGTGCTGCGCTCGCTGCGCCCGATGTCGCTCGCCGATATCGCGCGCGACACCGTGCGCGGCCAGTACGCGGCGGGCGCCGTGGACGGCCAGCCGGTGAAGGGTTATCTGCAGGAAGACAACGTGCCGCCCGACAGCAAGGCGGAAACGTTCGTGTCGCTGCGCGCGCACATCAACAACTGGCGCTGGGCCAACGTGCCGTTCTTCCTGCGCACGGGCAAGCGCATGCAGAACCGCCAGTCGGAAATCGTGATCGAATTCGCGGACCTGCCGTTCTCGATCTTCCCGAGCGGCCCGCGCCATTACGGCAACCGTCTCGTGATCCAGCTTCAGCCGGAAGAGTCGATCCAGCTGCAGATGCTCGCGAAGGAGCCGGGCAGCGGCATGAACATGCTGCCCGTGAGCCTGAATCTCGATCTGCAGCAGGCCATTCCCGAGCGCCGCGCCGAGGCCTATGAGCGCCTGCTGATCGACGTGATCCGCGGCCGCCTCACGCACTTCATGCGCCGCGACGAACTGGAAGCCGCATGGACGTGGGTCGAGCCGATTCTGAACGGCTGGAAGGAACTGAACGACCGCCCGCGCACTTACACGGCAGGCACGTTCGGGCCGGCGGCATCGTCGGCGCTGCTCGCGCGCGAAAACATGTCGTGGGCCGAAGAGATGTAATGTGAAGGACCGCGAGCGCCGCGCCGCATGCGGGGCGCTCGCAGCATGGCTTTACTGGTCGGCCGAATCAGGGCGAAAAAGGTCGAAGCCGGCGAACACGATCACACCGCTGAGTGCGATCAACGGCACCGAATGGCGCCCGAAAAAAAGAACCGCGGCCGCAAGCCAGGTTGAAAGACAGAAAGCGCCGATGCGCCGCATGATGCCACTCCCTACTCTTTAATGCCCTTCTGAAGCGTGGCTGCGCATAAGACGTGCCGCGCGCTTTCAGCCCACCACCACCCCACCATCAGCCCAACGTGGCCCGCGCCGTGCGCAGGCGCGAGACCGTATCCACGAACGCCTCCCCGCCGAGCGTGCGCTTCAGGCGGCTCGCGACCGTCGCGCTCGCGGCATTGAGCGCCTCGCGAATCGCCACGGCCTGCGCGGTGGGCACGATCGCCACTTCGCGGCCGTCGCCCTCCGTGCGCTGGCGCTCCACGTAGCCGCGCGCCTCCAGGCCGTCGAGCACGCGCGTGGCCGTGGGCCGCGCGATGGACAGCAGATCGGCCAGTTCGCGCTGCGGCAAACCGGGACGCTCCAGCACGGCGCGCAACATGAACCCCTGCGGCGGCGTTAGCTCGAAGCGCTCGAAGGCTTGCGCCCATTCGCGCTCGAGGCGCCGCGCGAGCGCCGTGGTGTTGAAATAAAGGCAATGATCGAACATGCGCACAGGGTAACCCAATATAGTTAGCTATGCAACGATATGCACCGAATGCACACGTCTGCCTGCTGACCAATCAAGCGCACAGCAGCAAAAATAGAACGACCGGACGAATTTATATCGCATCGGCTATGATGCGAAGACGCCGCAATCGCCTGGCTGAGTCCCGCCGTACACAACACTCACGGAGACATCGATGCAAATGCGCTGTTACTGCGTTATCCATCACGGCAAGCCGCTCGAACTGGTCGAGCGCGACGTGCCCGAGCCCAAAGGCACGGAGGTATTGCTGCGCGTGAAGGCCGCGGGCCTGTGCCATTCCGATCTGCACATCTGGGAAGGCTATTACGACCTGGGCGGCGGCAAGAAGCTCTCGCTCGCCGACCGCGGCATCAAGCTGCCGCTCACGCCGAGCCATGAAATCTGCGGCGAGGTCGTGGCGCTCGGCCCCGACGCGCAAGGCGCGCCGGAGGCGCTCGCGGCGGGCACGGCTGCAGTCGCGCATCCGTGGATCGGCTGCGGCGAATGCGCGGCCTGCCAGCGCAGCGAAGAAAATATCTGCGCGAAGCCACAGTCGCTCGGCGTGTTGCGTGACGGCGGCTTTGCCGATTACGTGATCGTGCCGCATCCGCGCTATCTCGTGGATCTCGCCGGCCTCGATCCCGTGAAGGCCGCGCCGCTCGCCTGCGCGGGCGTGACGACGTATTCGGCCGTGAAGAAGTTCGGCGCGCGCATCCACGAAGGCCCCGTCGTCGTGATCGGCGCGGGCGGCCTCGGCATGATGGCGCTCGAAGTGCTCAAGGCGATGGGCGCACAAGGCGCGATCGTCGTGGACGTGGACCCCGCCAAGCGCGAAGCCGCGCTGGCGGCGGGCGCGCTCGCAGCCATCGACGCGCGCGCGGACGACGCCGTGCAGCAGGTCATCGCGGCAACGGGCGGCGGCGCACGTGCGGTGCTCGACCTCGTGGGCGCAACACCCACTGTCAAGCTCGCGCTCGACTCCTGCGCACGCGGCGGCCACGTGGTGATCGTCGGGCTGATGGGCGGCGACCTCACGCTCTCGCTGCCCATCATCCCGATGCGGCCGCTGAAGATCGAGGGCAGCTACGTGGGCACACTGCCCGAGCTGCGCGAACTCGTGACGCTGATGCGCGAAGGCAAGATGCAGCCCTCGCCGGTCTCTGTGCGGCCGCTCACGGAAATCAACGAGGCGTTCGAAGCGCTCGTGCAGGGCCTGGTGGTCGGGCGGCAAATACTGGTGCCCTGATGCGCTTCATCGCGCGCGGCCCGGTCCGGCCGCGCGCGATGACGAATCGTTCGGAATTCGAATCAATCGGGGAGATCGGTTCACGGCGACGATCCCCCTTCTCCGCGCGCAAGCGCTTAAAACGCTTACGCGCCTATCCACGGCGCTCGCCCCGTTTTGCAAGCAATCTGCAAGCTTTTGCGGGCCGGATGCGCTTATTGCCCGAATAAGCGCACCGGATGCGCTCAATTCGCGCCGTTGACTGAGCACGAGCTGTCGTAATCTCGACACTGCCGCATTGTCCGTGTCGCCCACGCGCCGCCCCCCGTCTCTTACGATTTTCACTGTGACCATTTCGACGCCCCTCGCGCCCGCCCCCGACGACATCCTGCGCGAAGCCAATGCGCACTGCGAAGCGCACCGCTTCGCCGACGCGCTCGCGTTGCTCGAACCGCATGTCGGCGGCCAACCCGGGGCAACGGACGACGCCGCGCTCGCGCCGGCGCTCAATCTCGCGGCCCTGAGCGCGATGGGCACGGGCGACGCGGCGCGCGCCCAGGCGTTGTGGCAGCGCTGCCTCGCGGCAAAGCCCGACTTCGCGCAGGCGTACAGCGGCCTCGCCGCACTCTTTGCGGCGCTCGGCGTCCTCGATCAAGCCCAGGCGCTCTATGAACGGCTGCTGAGCCTCGCGCCCGCCGACGCCGACGCACGCAGCAACCTGGGCGTCGTCCTGCAGCGCCAGACGCGCCACGCCGAAGCGGAAGCTGCCTTTCGCGCCGTGCTCGCGGACTGCCCGGCTCACGCCGACGCCCACTACAACCTCGGCCTCCTGGTGCAGGGACAAGGCCGCCACGCAGAAGCCGAAAGCGCGTTTCGCGGCGCCATCGCCGCGAATGCGCGCCATGCGAAGGCGTACAACGCGCTGGGCACACTGCTGCGGGACCAGGCGCGCGGCGACGAAGCCGCCGAGGCCTTTCGCCAGGCCCTGCTGATCCACCCGCAGTATCCGGAAGCGCTCAACAATCTCGCCACACTGCTCAAGGCGTCCGGCAAGCTCACCGAAGCGGAACTCGCGGTTCGCCTCGCGCTGCAGATTCGCCCCAATTTCATCGATGCGCTGAACAACCTCGGTTGCGTGCTCACCGACCTCAAGCGCGTGCCCGAGGCGGAGGTGGCGTTTCGCCAGACGCTCGCACTCGCGCCGAACCACGCGGAAGCGCAGTACAACCTCGGCGTCGCGCTGCATACGCTCGAGCGGCTGCCCGAGGCCGAGGCGGCGTATCGCGAGACGCTGCGCCGCATGCCGGGCCGCGTCGAGGCCTATAACAATCTCGCCTGTGTGCTGATGGCGCTCGGGCGCCGCGCCGAAGCGCTCGAGGTGCTCCACGAAGCCGTGGCCGTGCGGCCCGATTTCGCCGAGGCGCACTTCAATCTCGCGAGCCTGCACAAGGAATACGGCCGGCTCGACGAAGCGGAGGCCGGCTACCGCCGAGCGCTCGACGCGAACCCGGAATACGGCGATGCGAAATTCCGTCTCGCCACGCTGCTCATCAGCATGGGCCGCTTCGAAGAAGGCTTCGCGCGCTACGAATGCCGCTACACCATGCCCGGCTTCGTGCATCACGCGACGCAGCGTCTGCTGCAATGTCCCGCCTGGCGGGGCGAACCGCTCGCCGGCAAAGCGCTGCTGCTGTGGCAGGAAGACGGCCTCGGCGACATGCTGCAATTCGGCCGCTATGCGCGCGTACTCAAGGCGCAGGGCGCGGCGCACATCGCCTTCGCCTGCCAGCCGCCCCTGCAGCGGCTCTTTCGCGGCGTGGACGGCATCGACGCCGTGCTCGGCCATGAAGCCGGCGCGGCGGCAGCCGGCCAGTTCGACTACTGGGCGAGCCCGATCAGCGTGCCGCACCGCCTGGGCACGACGATCGAGACGATCCCCGCGCCGCTCGTCCATACGCCCGAGCCCGCGCTCGTCGAGCACTGGGGCGCGCGCCTCGCCACGCTCGCGCCGGGCCCGCGCATCGGCATCGTCTGGAAGGGCAACCCGAAGCATTTCAACGACGCGCACCGCTCGCTGCCCTCGCTTGCCGCGCTCGCGCCGCTGTGGAACCTGCCGGGCGTGCAGTTCGTAAGCCTGCAAAAAGGACAGGGAGAAGACGAGGCGCAGAATCCGCCTGCGAGCCTGCCGCTGCTGCACCTCGGCAGCGACGTGCGCGATTTCGTCGATACCGCGGCGATCATCGCGCAGCTCGATCTCGTGATTTGCGTGGATACGTCCACGGCGCATCTGGTGGCGTCGCTCGGCAAGCCGTGCTGGGTGCTGCTGCCGCAGCACGACCTTGACTGGCGCTGGATGCACGAGCGCGAAGATTCGCCGTGGTACCCCGGCACGATGCGCCTGTTCCGCCAGCGCATGAACGAAGCGTGGAGCGCCGTTGTGGAGCGCGTGCGCACGGCGTGCGCGGAGCGCTTCGGGATTTGAAGATTCGCGGGATTTCGGGAGATGAGAGAGGCGCTCGCGCGCCTCAATCCCAGATGTTGCGGAACGCCACGGCGGCGATCACCGGCACGCACATCACGAGCGGAATGGCGAAGTACGGAATCTCCAGATCGACGACCCACTTGTAGACGATCCAGCCGATACCCAGCGCGAGCGTAAGCACGCCCACGAGCGCCGTGAGGGTGTTCAGCAGCCACGTGGGCGGCTGCTTGCGCGCGGGTTTATTCTCGGGTGACGGGTTCATGGCGGCGGTGGCGAAAAGCGAAAACGTCTCGATCCGGACTTCGGGTGATGGGTATTTTACCCCGCCGCGCGCCTTCAGCCTAAGCCCATCGCAGCCGCGCCTTTACCTCCCAGGTAATCGATTCCCGGCCCGGCGCGCCCTATTCTCGCAAGCGTGGACCCACCCTTTCACGCTCACGAGACCTGCCATGTCCGCCTACGCCATTGCCCATCTGCGCGACGTCGAACCTTGCCGCGCCATCGTCGAATATCTGGAGAAGATCGACGCCACGCTCGCCCCTTTCGGCGGCCGCTTCATCATTCACGGAGGACGCGTGGAGCGGCTCGAGGGCAAGTTCTCCGGCGACCTCATCATGATCGAATTCGCGAGCCGCGAGATCGCGCGCGCGTGGTATCGCTCGAGCGCCTATCAGGCGATCCTGCCGCTGCGCGCGGAGCACTCGCGCGGTGAAGTGTTCCTGATCGATCAAGTCGAGATGCCGCATCGCGCGACCGACGTGCTGCGTCCGGCTCACGAACACGGCTCCGCAAAGTGAAAGCATTTCGTTAGCTGGCCACCGGCAGCGAATGCTTTTCGTGCACCACGTTTGCAAAGGAAATTCATCGCCTGCAAACGTTTTCGTGCGTTTCACAATTCTTTCTTCATCGACGGCGAAACTGTGCGCGACCCATCCCCACAGAACGGATGCGCCCATGAGAATACGCCTTCCCAACCGCGTGTCGACGACCCTGTCGACCGCGGCGATCGTTGTACTCGCAACCATCATGCTCGATGCATGCGGCCCGGGCTACGGCTCGTCGGCGGCTTCGTCGACGCCGGATACACCGGAAAGCCAGAGCGCCGCAACGCAATCGCAATCGCCATTGGCGAATAGCGCGCGGATAATGCCGCTGCCGACGCCCGACACGAACGCGTCGGCGAACGCCTCAACGAACACGTCGACAAGCACTTCGACGAACCCGAGCGCCATACCCGCTTATGGCGCGAACGCGGCCACCGCCGCGAACACCGCGAGCGACCCCGTGCAAGGCGCACAGGCCAGCCTCGCCGCCGACAGCGACCAGATCACGCCGGTCCTGAGCTACGCGCCTGGCGACAGCGCGCAGACCCAGGCCAGCAACGGCAACGATTCCAGCAGTCCCGCAACATCCAGCCATTGAAGCATTGCACCTGCGTGCCCTTGTGCGAGTACGCCGTCGGGCACGACACTCCAACCCCAAGCAGAAAGGTGAGCAACAATGACGTCAAACAGCCGTCGCCGTTTCCTGCAGACCGTCGCGCAATCGGGCGCCGCCGCCGCAGCGATGACCGTTCTTCCCGAGTCGATCCGCAATGCGCTGGCCATTCCGGCCAATTCGCGCACGGGCACGATCCGCGATGTCGAGCATATCGTCGTGTTCATGCAGGAGAACCGTTCGTTCGACCACTACCTCGGCCATATGCGCGGCGTGCGCGGCTATAACGACCGCCTGCCCATTGCGCTGCCGGGCGGCCTGCCGGTGTGGTATCAGCCGTCGAAGGAAGACGCCACGAAGCCTGTGCTGCCGTTCCACCTCGACACGTTCAAGACGAGCGCGCAATGCGTGGGCGACCTCGACCACTCGTGGTACCCGACGCAGTACGCGATCAACAACGGTCTGTACAACCAGTGGCCGCAGTACAAGACCGACATGACGATGGGCTATTACCTGCGCGCGGACATTCCGTTCCACTACGCGCTGGCCGACGCCTTCACGGTGTGCGACAACTACTTCTGCTCGCTGCCTGGCCCGACGCACCCGAACCGCTCGTATCTGATGACCGGCATGGTCGATCCGACCGGCACGATGGGCGGCCCGCTGCTCGACAACAACGACTTCGTGGACGGCGACGTGCCGCCCACGTATCAACTGCTTTCGTGGACGACCTACCCCGAGCGCCTGCAGGCCGCCGGCATCTCCTGGCAGATCTACCAGCAGGGCACGAACGGCAGCGACCCGCTGAACGGCAACTACGGCACGAACATCCTGCAGAACTTCGCGAACTTCATCAACGCGCAGCCCGGCTCGGCGCTCTACCAGCGCGCGCAAACGGTGCGCACCATCGCCGACCTGAAAAATGATGTACTCCAGAACAATTTGCCGCAAGTCTCGTGGCTGCTGCCGCCGGCGGCGTTCTCGGAGCACCCGAAGTACACGCCGGCCTACGGCGCGGAATACACCTCGCAGATCATCGAAGCGCTGACGTCGAACCCCGACGTGTGGAGCAAGACCGTGCTCTTCATCATGTATGACGAGAACGATGGCTTCTTCGACCATATCGTGCCGCCGCAGCCGCCCACGACGTCCACGCAGGGCAAGTCGACGGTGAGCGTGGACGGCGAGATCCACAACGTGGTCAACCCGCTGCGCGGCGGCAAGTACACCGCCGACGGCCTGCCCTACGGCCTCGGACCGCGCGTGCCGATGACGGTGGTCTCGCCGTGGACCAAGGGCGGCTTCGTCTGCTCGCAGGTGTTCGATCACACTTCGGTGATCCGCTTCATCGAGGCGCGTTTCGGCGTGCAGGAGCCCAACATCACGGCGTGGCGCCGCGCGGTGTGCGGCGACCTCACCACGTGCTTCGACTTCCGCACGCCCGACGCCACGATGCCCGCGCTGCCCGACACGAGCAACTACATGACGCTCGCCGACAACCAGTGCTCGGCCAACTCGGCGCCCACGGTGCCGGCCACGCCACTGCCGATCGACGCGCAGGAGCCCGGCGTGCGCTACGCACGCGCGCTGCCCTACGAGCTTCATGTGAACGCGAAGCCCGAAGCGCAGAGCAACACACTGTCGATCACGTTCGCGAACAAGGGCCGCCAGGGCGCGCACTTCTACGTGTACGGCACGAACCGCAGTGACGGGCCGTGGCGCTATACGGTCGAAGCGGGCAAGTCCCTCGACGACACATGGGATCTGAGCGTGACGAACGGCGTCTATGCGTTCGAGGTGCATGGCCCGAACGGCTTCTTGCGCCGCTTTGCGGGTACGGCCGCGCAATCGGGTCCGGGCAAATCGGGCCGCGCACCGGCTCCGGCCGTGACTGCGCACTACGACGTGGCCAACGGCAACCTCTTCCTCAGGTTCTCGAATGCGGGCAGCAGCGTCGCGCACCTGAACGTGAGCGACAACGCCTATGGCGCGCACGAGCGCAACGTGGTCGTGCCGGCCGGCGCGCAAGTCGACGAAGTCTGGGTCCTCGCGTCGAGCCATCACTGGTACGACCTCACGGTCACGAGCCGCGACGACGCGACGTACGCCTGGCGCTTCGCCGGACACATCGAGAACGGCCGGCCGAGCATCAGCGACCCTGCGGCCGTTGCGCCGGTCACGAAGCTGAGCTGAGCCCGACGCGAGACATAGCCTGACGATTCCTTTTCTGTTTCCCTGGATGCGGCGCCTTCGGGCGCCGCTTTTTTTTGCCTTTGCGCAGAGGATCCGTTCCTTCTCATAGTGTGGGTTAAAAAGGGCCAACGCACCCTTCGCAATGGCACGCCCTGCAGCATCTGCGATCCAGTGGCACAATGGGCGCTCCGCATTTTCCGGCGCCCGCTTGGCGCGCATTGCCGTGCGCGCGGCGAGAGCCTGTCGTTGAACCGTTGAAAAGGATCGTCCCATCATGAGTTCCAGCGTGAAGCCCTATCCCAACACCCAGATCTACATCGACGGCGCATGGCGCGCCGGCGCGAAGACGATTGCTGTGATCGACCCTGCGACCGAAGCGGAAATCGGCCGCCTGAGCCTCGCCAGCGAGCAGGACCTTTCGGACGCGGCCACCGCCGCCGAGCGCGCCTTCCGCGAATGGCGCAAGGTCTCGCCGCTCGAGCGCAGCAAGCTCATGCGCCGCGCCGCGCAACTGCTGCGCGATCGCGCAGACGACATCGCCGCGATCATGACGCGCGAGCAGGGCAAGCCGTTTGGCGAAGCGAAGCTCGAAACGCTAGCGGGCGGCGACACGATCGACTGGTTCGCCGAAGAAGGCCGCCGCACCTATGGCCGCGTGATTCCCTCGCGTTCGGACGCCGTTCGCCAGATCGTCACGCGCGAGCCGGTGGGTCCGGTCGCCGCGTTCACGCCCTGGAACTTCCCGCTCAACCAGGCCGTGCGCAAGGTGTCGGCCGCGCTCGCCTCGGGCTGTACCGTCGTGCTCAAGGGACCGGAAGAAACGCCGGCCAGCTGCGCCGAACTCGTGAAGGTGTTCGCCGACGCGGGCCTGCCCGCAGGCGTGCTGAACCTCGTGTTCGGCGTGCCTTCGGAAGTGTCGTCGTACCTGATCGCGCATCCGGCGATCCGCAAGATCTCGTTCACGGGCTCGACGCCGGTGGGCAAGCTGCTCGCCTCGAAGGCCGGCGAGCACATGAAGCGCGCCACGATGGAGCTGGGCGGCCATGCCCCCGCCATCGTGTTCGCCGACGCCGACGTGCCGCGCGCCGCCAGGCTGCTCGCGAGCGCGAAGTTCCGCAACGCGGGCCAAGTGTGCATCTCGCCCACGCGCTTCATGGTGGAAGACGCCGCGTACGACGAGTTCGTCGAGCACTTCGTTGCGACGACGCGCGCGATCAAGGTGGGCAACGGTCTCGAAGACGGCGTGCAGATGGGCCCGCTCGCGAACGACCGCCGCCTCGCCGCAATGGAACGTCTCGTGGCCGACGCGCGCGAACAGGGCGCGAAGGTGCTGACGGGCGGCGAGCGCGTGGGCCGCGAAGGCTACTTCTTCGCACCGACCGTGCTCACCGACGTGCCGCTCTCCGCGCGCATCATGAACGAAGAGCCGTTTGGCCCGATCGCGCCGGTCTCGCGTTTCTCGAGCTACAAGGACGCGATCGTCGAAGCGAACCGTCTGCCGTACGGTCTCGCCGCGTATGCCTACACGCGTTCGAGTGCGACTTCGGCCGCACTCTCCGACGACGTGGAAACCGGCATGCTGTCGATCAACCATCACGGCCTCGCCCTGCCGGAAACGCCGTTCGGCGGCGTGAAGGACTCGGGTTACGGCTCGGAAGGCGGCAGCGAGGCGATGGAAGCCTATCTCGTCACGAAGTTCGTTTCCGAGCATCGTTGATCGCTGCACGCTGAAAACGCACGCGCTTTCCCGGCTTACGGTCCGGGAAGCGCACGCGGATACTGCGGCAAGCCGTCCGCGAGTTGCACCCAGGCCAGCTTTTGCGAGGTCCAGCTATGATTGTCGGGCGGCGCGTCGTCGGGGCGATCGAGCGTGCCTGTCGCAACGTCGATCTCGCCCGCGAACGCCGCATGCCGGTAGGTGAGCGGCGTGCCGCAATCGGCGCAGAACGCGCGCTCGACGCACGGACTCGACGCATGCGTTTTGGTTGCACCCGCAACGAGCCGGAACGCACTCCACGGCACGCTGAGCCAGCCGACGAACGGCGCACCCGTTGCGCGCCGGCAATCCACGCAATGGCATACCGTGCTGCCAACCGGCGCAGCCGAAATCTGGTAGCGGACCTTGCCGCATAAACAGCCGCCAGTCAGCATCGCTCTCTCCTTCGCGCATGTGTTCTGGTCAACGCTTTCAGTGCTGTAAACCCGCGCACCCGAGCATCGTTGCACGATTTCCCTTCGCGCATGGAATAAAACGCAGTGACGTGTTGTTGACGCCAGTAACGGCCCTCGGGCCATCGACCGGATCCATCATGCACACACTCGCATACTTTTCGCTTTCGAATGCGTTGCAGCGCGCGCGCACCGGAGCCCGCGCGTGAACCGCGCCTCGATCTGCGTGCCATGCCGGCTCGCGGCCATTGCGGCGGTGGTGGGTTGCGCTGGCGCGGCATTTGCATGGACGGCCGGCTGGCTCACGCCAAAGCGCATCACCGCGCCGCATATCATCAATACGTTCGAGTCGAACTACGGCATCCATACGGGCTATCGGCGCAATCACGCCAAGGGGCTCTGCGTGGAAGGCTGGTTCGAAAGCAACGGCAACGGCGAGCAGGTCTCGCGCGCGGCGGTGTTCGCACCCGGACGCACGCCCGTGATTGGACGCTTCGCCATTCCCGGCAGCAACCCTGGCGCGCCGGACGCGAGCACGCCCGTGCGCAGCATGGCGCTGCTGTTCCAGTTGCAGGACGGCGAGCAGTGGCGCACCGGCATGAATTCCGTACCGATCTTCGTCGTTCGCACCCCGAAGCAGTTCTATAGCCAGCTGGTCGCCTCGAAACCGGATCCGTCGACGGGCAAGCCCGACCCCGCGAAGCTCGCCGCCTTCTTCCAGGCGAACCCGGAAACGCTGCCGTTCCGCCAGTGGCTGAAGGCGCACCCGCCCTCCTCCAGTTTCGCGAATACGGCGTTCTACAGCGTCAACGCGTTCATCGCGACCGATGCCGCCGGCAACCAGCATGCCGTGCGCTGGCAGACCGTGCCCGAAGTGGCTTATGCACCGCAAACGCCGGCAGAAAAAGCCGATCCGAACTTCCTCGCCGACGACTTCACCACGCGTTTCGCCGGCGGGCCCTCAGCGACCCCGTTACGCTGGCATCTGGTGCTCACGGTCGCAGCACCCGGCGACCCCACGAACGACGCCACGCAGTCATGGCCCGCGGACCGCCAGCAGATCGACGCCGGCACCCTCGTCTTGCAGCGCGCCGAACCGCAAGCGAACGGCATGTGCCGCGACGTGAACTACGATCCGACCATCCTGCCCAACGGCCTGAAGCCTTCGGACGACCCCTTGCTCGCCGCCCGTTCGGCAGCGTATGCCGTTTCGTTCAATCGACGCACGCGTGAAGAAGCCAACCTCGCGCAAACGCATGGAGGCGCGCAGCCATGAAACAACCGGGCCAACACTTCAGCGCACTCCAGCGCCTCCTGCATTGGTCGATGGCAGTCCTGATCGTCACGATGCTGTTCGTCGGCGTGGGGATGGTCTCGACCGTCTCGCGGCTGCATGACACCCTGCTCGCGCTCCACCGCCCGTTAGGTATCGCGCTGCTCGCGCTCGTGCTCCTGCGCCTGGCCGTGCGGCTCGCGCGCGGCGCGCCGCCCTTGCCCGCCGATCTGCCCATCTGGCAGCGCCTCGGCGCGCACGCCTCGCATCTCGTGCTCTATGCGTTGATGATCGCCATGCCGCTGATCGGCTGGTCCATGCTATCGGCGGGCGGCTATCCCATCGTGATGTTCGGCGGCGTGCACCTGCCGCCGATCGTGCCGCATGACGTCACGCTCTATGCATGGCTGCGCGCCGCGCATACGTGGCTTGCCATGGCGCTCTATGCGACCGTGCTGTTGCATCTGGGCGCTGCGCTCTTTCACGCGCTCATTCGCCGTGACGGCGTGCTCGCCAGCATGGCGCGCGGCGCGGCACGCGGTTGACGCAAGGTTCCTGCGCGTGGAAAGCGCGCGGGAACTTTGCCTGTGAATCAAACGGGCGCATCGCGCCCCGCCACGGGCGGCACGGGCGGTTCCATGAGTTCCTGAAGCAGCGCATCGCGCGCGCTTCGACGGCGCACCCATAGCGCCGTGAGCATCGGCACGAGGATCGCGGTCACGAGGCAGGCAGTGGCGACCATCGCCGTTGCCGCCGGCACGAGCGGCTTGAAACGCGGAATCATCTCGCCGATGATGGCCGGATTCGCCACCGCCGCGCCCGCCGTGGACGAAGCCGCTAGCCCCGCCGCACCGTTGCCGCCCGCAATCAGGCGATCGGCAAGTATCAGCGGAATGCCGGTCACGACGATCACGCCAAGGCCAAGCAACACGCCCGGGATGCCGCTCGTGACGATCACGTTGAGATCGATGCCGTTGCCAAGCGCAAAGCCAAAGAACGGAATGAGCGGATGCACGCAGCGGCCGAACAGTTCGCGCAGATCTCGATCGAGATTGCCTAAGACAAACCCGATCAGAAACGGCAGCACCGCGCCCACGAAAAGCCGCGGCTCGAAAAAGGCCACGCCGGTCGCGCCGAGGATGATCATGCTGACCAGCGGCCCCGACTCCACCGACATCAGCACGAACGCGCCCGCCTCTTCCTTCGTGCCGTATTGCTGCATCACGGCCGCGTAGAGACCGCCGTTGGTCATGTCCATCGAGGTCGTGATGGCGAGCACCGAGAGCCCGGCAAAGAGCCCGGTTTTCACGCCGTCGACGGGAATGAAATGCGCGGCGACCAGCGTGGCGATCCAGGCCACGATCATCTTCGTGACGAGCAGCGTGCCGGACTTGCGCAGCACGGTGCCGGTCGCGCGCAGGTCGATCGTCGCACCCATGCAGAAGAACCACACCGCGAGAATCGGGACGGTGCCGGTGATCAATCCATTGGTGAACGAACCAAAGTACTTGCCAGCGCCTGGCGCGAACGTATGAACACAGGCGCCGAGCAGCAGCGGCACCAGCATCAGGCCGCCTGGTATGCGGTCTATGGCCTTCTTCAGCTTCATGCCTCCTCCGTGGACTTTGCATCCGGTTGCCGGATCGGCACGTTGGCGCGTCCGGCTTTTTTCTCGCGGTGCTCCCTTTCCGGAAACAGGATAGCAGCGTGAAAGGAACGCCGTTCCGATTTTTACGCGGAAAATCATCCGCGTTTACCCGTTAACGATTCACTATTTGGGCAGACCGCTTGCCAAACACGCCATGGCGTCGCAACATTTCCGGACCGATGTTCCGAAAATGTGAATCTGCACTATAGTCCACGAGAGACGGTGCACCGCCCAGCCGATGGGAGACATGGCATGGAAGTCAGACAAAGCCTCAACAGCGAATACGCGAAGACGCTCGACACGGCGGGACTGCGCCGCGAGTTCCTCATCGAACGCGTGTTCGAGCGCGATGCGCTGACGCTCACCTATAGCCACGTGGACCGCATCATCGTGGGCGGCGCGATGCCCGCCACGCGCGCGGTCGAGGTGAGCGCCGCACTCGGCAAAGCGATCGGCGTGAGCTATCTGCTGGAGCGGCGCGAACTGGGCGCGATCAACATCGGCTGCGACGGCTGGGTGGACGTGGACGGCGTGCGCCACACCGTGCGCAACGAGGAAGCGATCTATATCGGCAAGGGCACGCAGGCCGTCGCATTCGGCAGCGACGATCCGGCGCGGCCCGCGAAGTTCTACCTCAACTGCGCGCCCGCGCATACGGCCTATCCCACACGGACCATTTCGCTATCCGAAGCATCGCCGCAAACGCTCGGCGAAGCCGCCACGAGCAACCGGCGCACGATCTACAAGTTCATCGTGCCGGAGGTGCTGCCCACCTGCCAGCTTTCGATGGGCATGACCAAACTCGAACCCGGCAGCCTCTGGAACACCATGCCGTGCCATACGCACGAGCGGCGCATGGAGGTGTACTTCTATTTCAACGTGGCCGACGACGCAGCCGTCTTCCACATGATGGGCGAGCCGCAAGAAACGCGGCACATTCTCGTGCACAACGAACAGGCCGTGATTTCGCCGAGCTGGTCGATCCATTCGGGGGTCGGCACGCGCGCCTATACGTTCGTCTGGGGCATGGTCGGGGAGAACCAGGTGTTCGGCGACATGGACCATCTCGCCGTGCGCGATCTGCGCTGACCCACGCACAGGCATAGACCTACGACACGAGGCCCGCGCACTCATGGCATCCAGTACGTTCAATCCGTTCGATCTCAGCGGTAAGACCGCCATCGTCACGGGCAGCAACACGGGCCTCGGCGCGGGCATGGCGCTCGCGCTCGCGCAGGCGGGTTGCGACATCGTCGGCGTTTGCAGGGGCGAGCCCGGCGACACGCCTGCGCGTGTCGAGGCCCTCGGGCGCCGCTTCGTCGACGTGCGTGCCGATCTCGCTTCGATCGCACCCGTGGAGCACATCGTGCGCGCAGCCGTCGAAGCCTGTGGACGGATCGATATCCTCGTGAACAACGCCGGCGTGATTCGCCGGGAAGACGCCCTCGCCTTCGGCGAAGACGACTGGGACGCCGTCATGGACGTCAACCTCAAGAGCGTGTTCTTTCTCGCCCAGGCGGCCGCGCGCCAGTTCGTCGCGCAGGGCGGCGGCGGCAAGATCATCAATATCGCGTCGATGCTGTCGTTCCAGGGCGGCATTCGCGTGGCCTCCTACACGGCCTCGAAAAGCGGCGTGCTGGGCCTCACACGCCTGCTCGCCAACGAATGGGCTGCGCACGGCATCAACGTCAACGCGATCGCGCCCGGATATATGGCGACCGCCAACACGGCCGCATTGCGCGACGACGCCCAGCGCAACGGCGAGATCCTCGACCGCATTCCCGCTGCGCGCTGGGGCGAGCCGGACGATCTCGCAGGCCCCGTGGTGTTTCTCGCCTCGGCGGCAGCGGATTACGTGCATGGCCATACGCTCGCCGTGGACGGCGGCTGGCTTGCGCGCTAGCACACGCGGCGCGCACAGGACGCGGTATGCTCCCGTCAGAGATTCACATGGACCGGCAACAATGGCAGCGAGCGTGGAAAAAGCGGCAAATTCGGGTAAGGGGCAGCGCAGCGCACAGGAGCGCGCAATGAACGAAATGGACGGCGGCACGGAGAAAGGCGAATCGGTCTCGTCGATCGGCCGCGTGTTTGCGATCCTCGGCGCGCTGGGCGAAAACGGGCCGATCGGCATCAGCGAGCTTTCGCAGCGCCTTGCGCTTTCCAAAACCACCGTGCACCGCGTGCTGCAAACGCTGAAGGCGCTAGGCTACGTCGCGCAGGAAGTCGAAACCGACCGTTATCGTCTGACGATCCGGCTGTTCGAACTCGGCGCGAAAGCGCTCGAAAGCGTCGACCTCGTGCGCGAGGCCGACATCGAGATGCGGCGCATTGCGCAAGCCACGCGCGAAGCGGTTCATCTCGGCGCGTTCGACGAAGACGCGATCATCTACATCCACAAGATCGACTGCGATTACGGCCTGCGCATGCAGTCGCGCATCGGGCGGCGCAATCCGCTGCATAGCACCGCAATCGGCAAGGTGCTGCTCGCGTTCATGCCGCCCGCCGACGCACAGGAAACGCTTTCACATGTGGAATTCAGGAGGTCGACGCAGAAAACGCTCACTTCCGCCGACGCGGTGCTGAACATCCTTCCGCATGTGCGCGAGCAAGGCTACGGCGAAGACAACGAAGAGCAGGAAGAGGGTTTGCAATGCCTGGCCGTGCCGGTGTTCGACCGTTTCGGGCATGTGATCGCCGGCCTCTCGATCTCGTTTCCGACCATGCGCTGCGGTGCGGACACGAAAGCGCACTACGTCGCCTTGCTCAAGCGCGCGGGCGCGGCGATCTCGGCGCGGCTCGGCTATCGCGAGCCGGCCGCGCACGAGCATGCGCCTGCCGAACCCGGTTAGCCCGGCGTCGCGGCGGTCGCCGCCGCGGCCGTCGCGGTGGTCTGCCAGCCGAGGCCCAGGCTCTTCTGCAGCGACACGAAGTCCTTGAGCAAATCGGCCTGGCCCGACACCACGTTCTGCTGCGCGGCGAATTCCGTGCGCTGCGTGTCGAGCAGATCGACGAGGCTCGACGCCCCCGCGCGATAGCGCTGGCGCATGAGCGTCGCGGAACGCTCCGCTGAAACCTGCACCTTCTGCAAGGTCACCAGATGCTCGCGTTGATAGCCATAGCGCGAGAGCGACGCGTTCGCGTCCTGCAGCGCCGCGAGCACGGCCTTTTCGTAATGCGCTTCGGCTTCGTCACGCGAAGCTTGCGCGCCGTGCACCGCGCCCAGCGTGCGCCCGAAGTCGAACACGTTCCACTGCAGATACGGCGCCCCCACCCAGCTGAAATTGCTCTTGCGGAACAGGTGCCCCGGCTCCGCGGCCGAAAAGCCGAGGTCGCCGAACAGCGTGAGCTTGGGCAGGAAGTCCGCCACGTGCTCGCCGATCTGCGCGTTGCTCGAGGCGAGGCGCCGCTCCGCCGCGCGAATATCGGGGCGCTGCGCGAGCATCGTGGTGGGATCGCTCACGGGCACGCTTGCGGGCATCGTGGGCAGCGGCTGCGCCGTTGCCAGTTCCGCGTCCAGCGCGCCTGGCGCCTGGCCGGTGAGCACCGCCAGTTGATCCAGCGATATTTCGACTTGCGCCGCGAGCGGCGTAATCGTCGAGCGCGTGTTTTCCACCTGGGTGGTGAGCCGCTCCACGTCCACCTCGGCCGCCGTGCCGCCCGCGCGGCGCTGCTCGGTGAGCGTGAGCATCTCCTGCTGCAGTTGCGCCGTGCGTTGCGCGATGGCGAGGCGCTGCTGCTCGTCGCGCAGGTCGATGTAGGCTTGCGCGACTTCGGCCGCGAGCGATACCTGGGTGTCCGCAAGATCGGCGTCCACGGCATCGGCCTCATCGCTCGCCGCTTCCACGGCGCGCCGCGTGCCGCCGAACAGGTCGATTTCCCACGAGGCGTCGAAGCCCGCCGTATAGAACGTGATCGGGCCGCCGCCGGAAGAACCACCCTGACCCGAGCTGCTGCTCGACGACGTCAAGGCGCTCAGGTCCGGCTGGCGCATGCGGATCGCCGCCGCGCTCGCGCCGACCTTCGGCAGTTCGGCGGCGCGTTGCTGCTGCAGCTGCGCGCGCGAGGCGCGCAAACGCGCCTGCGCCGCGCGCACATCGGGATTGTGGGCGAGCGCCGCTTCGATCAGCGTGTTCAGTTGCGGGTCGCTCAGCGCAAGCCACCATTGGCTCGGTGCACGCGCGGGCGTCACGCCTTGCGCCGGCGTGCGCAGGAACGAAGCGGCGTTCGCCGCTTCCGGCGCGACGGCCGGTGCGCCGCGATAGTCGGGGCCGACGGTGCAGGCGGCGAGCGCGCAGGCAGCGGCGCACGCGCTCAGCACGGCGTAGGAGATTCGGGAGTAACGGGTTGCCGTCATGAGTCAGTGATAATCTTCAGTGGCCGCCAGACGACGCTTGTGCGCCGGGCTGCGGCTTCTTGAGCAGGAGCGCGAGCGGCACGCACGTCGCCAGCGCGATGCCGAGCACCCAGAATGTTTCGGAGTACGTGATGACCATCGATTGCTGCGTGATCTGCGCCGCGATCTGGCCGAGGGCCTGCATTTGCGAATGCGCCATGTCGCCCGTCTGCGTGAACCAGTTGGCCGCGCTCGCGGCCACACGCTCCTGGCCGATGACCGAATTGGCGCTGAGCGATTCGCGCAGCACGGCCGTATGGAACGCCTCGCGCCGGTCGATGAGCGTGCCGATGATCGCAAGCCCCACCGAGCCGCCCAGATTACGCGCCATGTTGTAGAGACCGGCCGCGTCGCCGGAGTCTTCGCGCGACACCGCCGCCATCGAGGCCTGGTTCAGCGGCATCATCGCGAGCATTTGCGCCACGCCGCGCACGAGCTGCGACCAGACGAAATCGTGACCGACGCTCTGCGCGGTGAGCGAAATGTCGAGCATGCAGCTCAGCGTGAAGAGCAGCAACCCGGACACCACCAGGATGCGAAAATCCACCTTGCCCAGCAAGCGCGGCAGAATCGGCATCACGAGGAACGCGGGCAGCCCCGAAAGCAGCATGATCGCGCCGGACTGCTGCGCGTTGTAGCCGGCAACGAGGCTCAGAAACTGCGGCAGCAGGTACGAAATGCCATAAAGCCCGGCGCCCACCGCGAACACGATGATGATGACGCTCGCGTAGCGCGGATTGCGCATGAGCGACAGACGCAGAATGGGCTTTTTCGCGGTGAACTGCGAAAGCGCGATGAGCGCCATACCCGCGAGCGAGACCCACGTGAGCGTGACGATGAAGCTCGATTCGAACCAGCGTTCGCGCTGGCCCTCTTCGAGCACGACGGTCAGCGAACTCAGGCCCACTGCCAGCCCGGCAATGCCGAGCCAGTCCGCCTTGAGAAAGGCTTCCCAGTGCGGCCGGTCGGGTTCGAGCCCGACCAGAAGCAGCGTGATGAGCGCGAGACACACCGGCAAATTGATGAAGAAGCACCAGCTCCAGCTGATGTTCTCCGCGAGCCAGCCGCCCACCACGGGCCCGAGCAGCGGACCGAGCAGCACGATCAGACCGAACACCGTCATGCCCACGGGCAGCTGCGAAAGCGGCAGTCGCGTGCGGATGATGGTCTGGCCGGTAGGAATCATCGCGCCGCCCGTGAAGCCCTGGCCAATGCGCCCGGCGATCATCATGCCGAGCGTATTCGACCAGCCGCACATCATCGAGAAGGCGATGAAGAGCGCCGAGTTCGCGAGCAGGAAATTTCGCAGTCCGAACACCCGTGTGAGCCACGCGGCGAGCGGAATCATCACGATCTCGGACATCAGATAGCCCGTGGAGATCCACGTGCCCTCGGTGCCCGTCGCGCCAATCTGCCCCTGGATCTGCGGCAGCGCCGAGTTCGTGATGGAAATGTCGAGCGTGGCCATCAACGCGCCAAGCGCACCCGCCGCTACGGCGACCCAGTCGGCCACGCTCGCGCGCTCGCCATGCGGATGCGGCACCGCTGCGCGCGCCGTATTAGCCACGGTGGTTCTCTTGGTCGATACGGCGGTCGTCCTCGCGCGCGGAGCGCGTGTCGACATCGACCGTCACCGACATGCCCGGCAGCAGCACGCCGCGCGTTTCAGGCCCGGTTTCGAGGCGGATGCGCACCGGCACGCGCTGCACGATCTTTGTGAAGTTGCCGGTGGCGTTCTCAGGCGGCAAGAGCGCGAACTGCGCGCCCGTACCCGGCGAGAAGCTGTCCACCACGCCGTGCAGCGTGTGGCCGGGCAGCGCGTCGACGTGCAGCTCCACGGGCTGGCCCGCGCGCATCCGGCCGATCTGCGTTTCCTTGAAGTTCGCCGTGAGGTAGGTGCGCTGCACCGGCACGACGGTCAGCATGCGCGTGCCCGGCTGCACATATTGGCCCACGCGCACGGTGCGGTCACCCACCCGGCCCGCCAGCGCGCTCTTCACCACGGTGTTGTCGAGGTCGAGCTGCGACTGCGCGGCGTTCGCACGCGCCGCCTCGAGCTGCGCGCGCGCCTGCGAGAGCTGCGCGTTCAGCGCCGAGATCTGCGAGCGCGCGGACGTGACGGCGGCTGCGTCGGCGGCGAGCGTGGCTTGCGCCTTGTCGCGTTCGCTCTTGAGTTCGGCAAGCCGTTCGGTCGTTTCCGCACCCGTGGCCGCGAGCGGCGCGTAGCGCGCCACTTCGTCGTTCGCGTGGCGCAGGCTCACCTGGGCGACTTCCTGCTGCGCCTGGGTCTGGGCGACGTTCGCGCGCTGCTGCTCGATCTGCGCCTGCGCATGCTCGATGTCCGCCGTGCGCGCGTCGACGGTGGCCTGCGCCTGGTCGAGCGCCACCTGATACTGCCGCGCGTCGAGCTTCACGAGCGGATCGCCCGCCTTCACGGCCTGGTTGTCGGCCACGTAGACGTCCGTCACATAGCCGCTCACCTTCGGGGCGATCGTCACGCTGTCGGCCTGCAGATAGGCGTCGTCCGTGGATTCGATGAAGCGCCCGACGACCCACCAGTGGCCCAGCCACACCGCCGCGGCGACGAGCGCCGCCAGTCCCAGCAGGATCAGAAGGGTTCGTTTCGCGCCGCTGCGCGCAGGTGCAGCGGCGGCGTCCGGCACGTCGCGTCCGGGCGCGCCTGCAGTCGTAGACATGTTGTTGATTCTCAATTTATTCCAGTCGGCAAAATTATTCCACCTGGAAAAACTGTGTCAAGTGTTATATTTCGCAGGGATACGAAAGGAATTGCATGAGCGAAGGTAAGAAACTGCGACGTTCGCCCGAAGGAGGCTATGCGCGTGGCGACGAGACACGTCGCAAGATCATCGAGGCGGCCATCAGCCTGTTCGGTCAGCACGGCTTCGACGGCGCCTCCACGCGCGACATCGCCGCGCGCGCGGGCGTGAATGCACCGGCGCTGCAGTATTACTTCGAGAACAAGGAAGGCCTCTACCGCGCCTGCGCAGAGTCGATCGCCGACGAATCGTGGCAGTCATTCGAGCCGGCCGTGCAGCGCGCGCGCGTTGCGCTCGCGCGCAATGCGGACACCGAAGCGCTGATCGACGCCTTCATCGACATCCAGTCGGCCGTGGCCGACCGTTCCTTCGTCAAGCAGCACGGGCCGGACCAGCGTCTATTCTTCGCGCGCGAACAGGGCGGCGGCGAACCGGAGATCGGCTCGGAAATCCTGCGCGAGCGCGTACGCTCGCCGCTGAACACCATCAACGTGGAGTTGCTCGAACGCATTACCGGCATGCCGGCCCACGATCCGCTCACCGTGGTGCGCATGTTCAGCCTGTATGGGCAGTTCCTGCTTTTCTTCATCGCGCGACGCACCACGCTCACGATGCTCGGCTGGGACGACATCGACAGAGCAAAGGCCGATTTTCTGAAGGTGAGCATCGCAGAACAGACGCGCGTGCTGCTGCACCACTGGAATCGCGAGCGCGACAAGCACAATCGCTCAACATAACAAGGCACTATTCAGGCGGCTGGCACGATCACGCGGCGCCAGTGGGATACCCTCGCGGCGCCTCTGCGCGCATGTTAGTGTTCGAGCTTCCCTGCCGCATGGAGCTGCCAGCATGTCTCCCCTCGCCGCCGTTGCCAGCATTCTCCTCGCTGTTCTACTCGGGGCCATGAGTCCCGGCCCGAGCTTCGTGCTCGTCGCGCGCAACTCGATCGGTCTCTCGCGCCGCGACGGCGTCGCCACTGCGCTGGGCATGGGCACGGGTGCGATCTGCTTCGCGGGCATCGCGCTCGCCGGGCTCTACACCCTGCTCGCCACCGTTGCCTGGCTGTACGCCGCGCTCAAGATCGCCGGCGGCGCCTATCTGCTCTACATCGCTTCGCGCATCTGGCGCGGCGCGGGTTCGCCCGTCACGGTGAGCAGGACGGCCACACCGGACGAGCGCCCCGGCAAGTCGTACTGGAGCGGCCTGACCACCCAGTTGAGCAACCCGAAAACGGCCATTGCCTACGGCGGCATCTTCGTCGCGCTGCTGCCCCATAACCCGCCGCTGTGGTGCTACTTCGCGCTGCCGCCGCTCGTCTTCGCGATCGAAACCGGCTGGTACACGGTCGTCGCGCTGTGCTTTTCGAGCCAGCGTCCGCGCGATCTTTATCTGCGCGCCAAGAGCTGGATCGACCGCATTGCGGCCGGCGCGATCGCGGCGCTGGGCCTGCGCCTCATTTTTAGCGCCGGGCATCGCGGGATCTGACGTCGCCCCGCCGGACGCGGCCAGGAGGTCGCGCCCGGCGCACCGGATTTTTTTGCGTGCCGCGCTTGACAATCTATCTTCCAGTAGATAAATTGGAACCCATGGATACGAAGTTGACAGTGCGGGAGCAGGTTCTCGACCACGCCATCACGCTCATGATGCTGCGTGGCTACAACGGGTTCAGCTACCGCGACCTGTCCGAGCTGGTGGGCGTGAAAACGTCGAGCATCCACTATTACTTCCCGTCGAAAGACGACCTGGTGCTGGAAGCGGTGAGCCAGTACAGCGGTGAAGTCATGGCGGGATTGCAATCGATCGACGCGGCGCTGCCGGCGCGCGAAAAGCTGGCTACGTACACGCGGCTGTTCGGCAAGACGCTGGGCGACGGCAACCAGATCTGTCTGTGCGGCATGCTGGCCGCCGACATCGAGTCGCTGCCGGAAACCGTGCGCCACGCCGTGCAGGCGTTTTTCCGCGCCAACGAAAACTGGCTGGCCGAGGTGCTGGCTCAAGGCGCGAAAGAAGGCACGCTGGTCGTGAGGGGCAAGCCGGAAAGCTCGGCCCGTACGTTGTTCGCGGCCTTACAGGGCAGCGTGCTGGCGAGCCGGCTGTTCCACACGAAGTCGCGCCTCGAAGATGTCGAAGCCATGTGGCGCGTGGCTCAGTAACGTATTCTTGCCCGTAAAACGGGGCGGCTAGCCGCCTCTTTTATTGGGCCATGAATTCTATCTTCTGATAGATAGCTAGAAAGAGGAGCATCATGAACGTGTTTCGACGGCCGGAAATCTATCTGGTGGTAGATAGAATGCAGAAATTGACGACCGGAAATTCGCAAGCGCTGCTCTTCTGCTGGACCCTGGTGCACAAGGTTGTCGCCTTGCACCACTAAATTGAATGCCGTACTCCCCCGTACCTTCAACGAACCGTCTTTGCTCAAAGGAGCCTGTCATGTCGATCGAAAAAGTCCTCTACCGCGCCGAAGCCAACGTCACCGGCGGCCGCGATGGCCGCGCCGTCATTCCCGCCAGCAACCTGGACCTCAAGCTCACCACGCCGCACGAACTCGGCGGCGCGGGCGGCGACGGCACGAACCCCGAGCAGCTGTTCGCCGCGGGCTACAGCGCTTGCTTCATCGGCGCGATGAAGTTCGTCTCGGCGCGCGACAAGATTGCCCTGCCCGCCGATGTCTCGATCACCGGCAATGTCGGCATCGGCCAGATTCCGAATGGCTTCGGCATTGAAGTCGAACTGAAGATTTCGCTGCCCGGCATGGATCGCGCGGCCGCGCAGGCCCTCGTCGACAAGGCCCATATCGTGTGTCCGTATTCGAACGCCACGCGCGGCAACATCGACGTGACGCTCACCATCGTCTAAGCCGCGAGCCGCATGCAGCACAAGTCGAGGGCCGCTATAAGCGGCCCTCGGCTTATTCGCCGGCCGCTCACGCAGCCTGAGCGTCGCGCGCGAGTCCGGCCATGAGGCCGCTTGCGCGCTGCACCTTGGCGAGCACCGCGCGATCGAGCACGGAACGCCCCTCGGGCATCGCGAGCGTGAGAAACGAACGCGCACGCGTAATGCCGGTGTAGACGAGTTCTCGCGTAAGAATGGGGCTGTACGTATCGGGCAGCACGAGCGCCGCGTGGGTGAACTCCGAGCCCTGCGATTTGTGGACGGTGAGCGCGAACACCGTCTCCACGCCCTGCAGCCGGCTCGGCGACACCCACTTCACGCCGCCCGAGCCGTCGCCGGCCGGGAAGGCCACGCGCAGCACGGGCGGCTCGCCCGCTGCAACGGGCAGGTCGAGCGCGATGCCGATATCGCCGTTCATGAGCCCAAGCTCGTAGTCGTTGTGCATGACGAGCACGGGCCGGCCCGCGTACCAGTCGCCGTGCGGGTCGATGAGCCCTTCTTCGTGCAACAGGCGCGCCACGCGGCGGTTCAAACCTTCGACGCCCCACGGACCGCGCCGCAGCGCGCACAGCAATTGAAACGCGCCATGCGCCTTGAGCACGCCAGCGGCCCAGCCGGACAGTGCTTCGGGCGTCGCGCCGGGCTCGGGCCGGGTCGAGCGCATCGTTTCGAGGTAGTGGCGGTAGCCCAGGCGCTGCGATTGCGCGGCGCTGTGTTCGCCCACGCGGCCATCGACGATCAGCGAGCGCAACGGGCCGTCATCGTCGGCGGGACACACGAGGCGCGCGAGATCCTCGTAACCGCGCGACCAGATCTTCGCGACCCCCACGGCATCGCCCATGTTGACGAGTTCGGCCAGTGCGCCGATGCCACTCTCCGATGCGAAGCGATGGCTCTCGCGCAGCATCGCGATGGCCTGGTCGAGCGGCAGGCCGTGCGCGTCGAGCATGGCCGCGTCGATGCGCTCGCCCGTGGCCGCTTCGAGCCACGCCCGCGACGCCTGCGTGTAGTGCCCTTCGCGCGCGCGGTCGCACAATTCGCCCAGCACCGCCCCGGCCTCGACCGAGGCAAGCTGGTCCTTGTCGCCGAGCAGGATGAGACGCGCGGAGGACGGCAGCGCGTCGAGCACGGCGGCCATCATTTCGAGGTCGACCATCGAGGCTTCGTCGATCACGA
This sequence comes from Paraburkholderia nodosa DSM 21604, assembly GCF_000519185.1. Lineage (GTDB taxonomy): Bacteria > Pseudomonadota > Gammaproteobacteria > Burkholderiales > Burkholderiaceae > Paraburkholderia > Paraburkholderia nodosa. Next base: position 144,383 of record NZ_JAFA01000019.1, read on the forward strand.
GCACGTCCACGGGCAGCGGATTCGCGGCGTCGTGCCTGAAGCGCCGGCTGCCGGGCCGCGTGCCGAGCACGCGATGCAGCGTGGTCACGACGGTCGGAATCGCATTGCGCAGCGCCACGGCATCGACGTGCGCCTGCAGTGCATCGAAGGGCAGCCGCTCCACCGCGCCCGCGATCGATTCGTTCAAGCGCGCCGCGGCCTTGCCGGTGGGCGCGGCAAGCCGGATGCGCAGGGGCCGCGCGGCACGCGTTCCCTGCCCCGCACGACCGAGCGCGAGTGTCTGCAGGAGTGCCAACAGTCTCACGACCGTCGTCGTCTTGCCCGTGCCCGGCCCGCCCGTGACGATGCTGAACGCGCTGCGCGCGGCGAGCGCGCACGCGAGCTTCTGCCAGTCGGCGGCGCGCGCAGCTTGACCGGCTCCTGGCTCGCCGTTACGCGGCGCGAACAGCGCGTCGAGCGCCGCGTGCGCGACGTCGAGCGGCAACGCGGCTTCAAGCTGTGCCGCGCGTGTGAGCCGGCGCTCGATGCCCTCCCGCACGTCCTGCTCGTATTGCCAGTAGCGCCGCAAATAGAGCCGTGTGTCCGCAAGCACGAGCGGCGCATTGCCTTGTGCCACATCGGCAATCGCCGTCTCCTCGCTTACGAGATCGGGCACCGCGAGCGCTGCGCGCCACTGCGCGAGTGTCACGCCCGCGAGCACTTCGGCAGGCGGCTGCGCCGGCACCGCGGCCAGCATTTGCGGCCCGTCGGGCGGCAGGGACAGCGCGAACGCCGGATCCTCCAGCGTGGCCTTCAGGTCGAGACACACATGACCGCGCCCAAGCTGATGGCTCGCAAGCGCGGCCGCCAGCAGCAGCAACGGCGGACTGTGCGGCGCTTCCGTCCACAAGAAGCGTGCGAACGCGGCATCGAGCGTACGGAGCCAGCCGCGCTCGACCCAATTGTCGAGCACGCCGAGCATCTGCGCGGCCGTTTCGCGCGCGGCGCCCAGCCTCGGTTCCGGCGCGGCGTCCGGCATGTCCAGATGCTCGAACAGATCGCCGGTGAGGCCGTCCTGCCCTTTCGTGCGGCGCCTCGTCATGCCACATCCTCCAGCGCGTTGCGACGCGCAAAGAGCGCGTCGAGTCGTTCGATCAGCTCGCGCGGCGGCCGCTCGCAATGCAGCCCCTGCCCCGGCGCGCGGCCGCCGCGCAGGAACAGATACACGGCACCGCCCACGTGGCGGTCGTAGTCGTAATCGGGCAGGCGCGACTTGAGCAGGCGGTGCAGCGCGAACAGATAGAGCACGTATTGCAGTTCGTAGCGCGAATGCAGGATCTGCGCGCGCATTTTCGCGCTCGTGTAGGACGCATCGTCGGGGCCGAGCCAGTTCGACTTGTAGTCGGCCACGTAATAGCGGCCTTCGTGTTCGAACACGAGATCCATGAAGCCCTTGAGCATGCCGTTGAGCGTGGCGGCGTCGAGCGCGGGGCGCGCCTCGCCGTCCAGCGTGAATTCGGTGACGAGCGCGTCGATTGCGAGCGTATCGACGGCATGCGCCGTGACCCAGAACTCCAGTTCGGCCATATACGCGCCGGGTTCGAACGCTGCGAACGCCACGGGCGCCACGCGCTCGCCTTCGATGTCCGGCAGACGCAGCGGCGTGCGCACGAGTTCCAGCATCCACGCCGTGAGCGTCTCGATCCAGTGCGACCAGCCGCGCACGCTGCAGCGGCGCGCGACCATGTCGCGCACGCGCGCTTCGTCCTGCGCGATTTCGGCGAAGCCTTCGTTGGCGGCCCATTCCATCAGTTCGTGCAGGAAGGTGCCCGCATCCGCGCCGCGCTCGAACCCGTGCATCGGCGCAAGCGCCGGTGCGACGAGTGCCTCGCCGACGCTTGCGTATGCCTCGTCGTCCTCGGGCGGCACGCTCGCGTCGAGCAGTTCGAGGAACACGTCCTCGCTGCGCGTGTCGGGTGCGCCGCGCGCATCGTCCGCTTCGACAGGAACGCCCGAGCCGATCGACGTTTCGAGCGTCTTCAGGCTCGAATAGCTCGCGATCCACCAGCGTTCGCGCTCGCGATGCGCGAGCGTGCGCGCCTCGCCGCGCGCGGCGCCGGTGTCGCGCAGCGCGAGCACGTCGCGGCGCGCTTCGGGAGCGGGCGCGACGGCGATGTCCGCGCACGAGCCACGCAAGGTTTCGAGAAATGCTTCGGTTTCCTCAGCAGAAATGGCCGCGCCGCCGCCCAGCAGATAACCGAACGCGCTCGCCTCGACGCCCTGCACCGGTCCATAGCCGACCCAGGTCGCGTAACGCGCGCGCGTCAGTGCGACGTAGAGCTTGCGCAGATCTTCGCCGAGGCGCTCGCGATCGGCCTGGCGCAGCACGTGCGCGTCGGCTTCGAGCGTGACGCGCAATTCGCCTTCTTCGTCGTGCCACTTGAACGGCACGTCGTCGGGCTTGACGGCGCGGTGCGCGCACGCGAACGGCAAAAACACGAGCGGATATTCGAGGCCCTTCGATTTGTGAATCGTCACCACCTGCACGAGTCCCGCATCGCTTTCCAGACGCAACTGGCGCGCGTCGCCCCCGCCGCCCGCGCTTTCGTCTTCGCGCTGCTCGTCGAGATAGCGGATCAGCGCGTGCTCGCCGTCGAGCTGCGTGCTCGCCTGTTGCAGCAGTTCAGCGAGATGCAGCAGGTTGGTGAGCGCGCGCTCGCCATTGAGCCCTGCGCCAGCCGCCTCGCCAAGCAAGCGCTGCGGCATGTGAAAGTCGTTGAACAAGCGGCGCAACATCGGCAGAACGCCCTTCCTGCGCCAGCATTCGCGGTACTCGCGGAACTGCAGCACGCGCGACTCCCACGCGATCTCGTCGTGCCCGAGCCGGTCGAGTTCGGCCCATGCGAGCCCGAGTGTGGGCGTCGCGAGCGCCGTGCGCACGAGGCGGCCGTCGTCGGGCTCGGCACAGGCAGCGAGCCAGAAGCGCAGTTCTTCGGCCTGCGGCGTCTGGTACACCGAGTCGCGATCCGAGAGATAGACGCTGCGCACGCCGCGCGCGGCCAGCGCTTCGCGTATCGCCTGCGCCTCGCTGCGGTTGTTGACGAGCACCGCCATGTCGGCGGGCTGCAACGGCCGCATGCCGCGTTCGCCCGAGAAACCCGCGGCTTGCTCCTGGCCGAGATTGAGCAGGCGCACCATCTCGGTCGCGCAGCTGCCGGCCATGCCCGCGAGATACGCGCCCTTGCTGAGCGGCTTGCCATCCGCCGCAGGCGGCATCCACCAGACGTTGAGCGCGGGCAGCGCCGCACCGGCGGCAACCAGCTTCTCGGGCCGTCCATGCGCATCGGCAACCACGAACGGCAACGCGTTTTCGCGTCCATCAGGGCTGCGAAACAAAAACGCACCGCTGCCCTCGGGCCGCGACTCCGCCGCCTCGAAGCAACGGTTCACCGCCTCGACCATCGCGCGCGTCGAGCGGAAATTCTTCTTGAGCGTATAGAGCCGCCCTTCGCAGGCGCGGCGCGCGCGCAGATAGGTGTAAATGTCTGCGCCACGAAACGCGTAGATCGCCTGCTTCGGATCGCCGATCAGGATGATTGCCGTTTCGGTGTCGTGTTCGGCGATACGATAGACCGCATCGAAGATCTGGTACTGAACCGGGTCGGTGTCCTGAAACTCGTCGATCAGCGCGACCGGGTACTGCTTGCGGATGATTTCCGCGAGACGCGGGCCGTTCTCCCGCTGCAGCGCCGCGCGCAGCCGCGTGAGCAGATCGTCGAAGCCCATTTGCGAGCGGCGCGCCTCCTCTTCCTCGAAGCGCTTCGCCACCCAGCGCGCCGCGTGGCACAGCAGGTCCTGTTTCGCCTCGGGCGGCGAAGCGAGCGACTCGCGCATGCGTTCCATCGCCACGAAGGCCGCATGCCCGGGCGGCTCGCCCTTCACCCAGATCTCGGCGAGGCCCGCGGGCGTGAGGCGCGTCCACACGGCCGCCTTGTCGTCGAAGCCCGGATGCGCGGATTCGGGATCGTTGGCCCAGTCGCGCAGCTTGCCGATCCATGTTTCGCCGTGCTTCGAATTGAGCTTTCTGGCGTCGAACTGTTTCGCCGCGCGCGCCGCGTTGAGCAACGCCTCGACCTCGTCGATCCAGACGCGCCACGGCGCCTTCAGCGTTTCGAGTTCGTCGCGGGCGCGCTTGCGGGCGTCTGCTAGTGCCGCGTCGGGGTCGCATGCATCGGGCAAAAGCTCGGCGTGCGCGAGCAGCCCGCGTATCGCACTGTGCAATTCGTCGGGACTCGCGAACCATGCCCTCACTTCAGCGGCGCTCGCCGCGTCGAGGGGCGCCATGAAGGTGCGCCAGTAGTCGCGCACGACTTCCGCGCGCAATTCTGTCTGGTCGGTTTCGAGCGTCTGCGAAAAGAGGCTGTCGCTGTCGAACGCGTGCTCGCTCAGCATGCGGTTGCACCAGCCGTGGATCGTCGAGACCGCGGCCTCGTCCATCCATTCGGCCGCCAGTTGCAGGCGGCGTGCGCACGCGGGCCACTGCTCCGGCGAATAGTCCTCACGCAGGTCGTGCAACAGGTCTTCTCCCGGCTCGCGTCCGGGCACGTCTTCAGGCTCGACGCGGAAGCATTCGGCGGCTTCGATGAGGCGCGCGCGAATGCGCTCGCGCAGTTCCTTCGTGGCCGCATCGGTAAACGTCACGACGAGAATTTCGGGCGGCGTGAGCGCCCGTCCCGCCGTGCGCGCCTCGCCATCGAAATCGGCTTCGTCGCTTGCTGCGTTGAGCGCGCCGTGCCCCAGCACGAGGCGCACGTACAGCATGGCAATCGTGAAGGTCTTGCCCGTGCCCGCGCTCGCTTCGATCAGGCGGCTGCCGTAAAGCGGAAAGCGCAGCGGCTCCAGGACTTGTGCGTCCATATTCCCGAGCGGATTCATGCCGTCCCTCCTGCGTCGCTCGAGGCCCGCTTCGTACGCGACGACGCGAGCGGCGCGCGGCTTACCGGCAGCAGCAGCGTCGTGGCGAGCGTGATGAAATCGTCGTCGGCGACGAGCGCGTCGAAAGCGGGGAAAGCGCGGCGCAAATACGCATTCGTCTCGCGCTCGCCGGGCGTGCGGCCATTGCCCTCGTAGACCGCGCGTGCGGCTTCCCACGCTTCGGCAGGCACCATCGCGCGCGTGCCGTCGAATGGATCGGGCAACTTGCGCAGCCATGCGAACGCGGTCCTCACCGCGAGCGGCAAGGGCCGGCGCGCACCGTTGTCCCATGCGGCCAGCAGCGCGAGCAGATAGTCGCGCGCAACCTGCGCGTCGAGCGGCGCGAACTCCGCCACGCCCACCTTGCTCACGATCACCGTGGTCACCGGCCCGGCCGCAATCTGTGCGGCCACGTGCGCGACCCAATACGGCACGAGACGGTCGCTCCGATAGCGGCTGTCCTTCACGAGCGTGCCCGGCTCCAGAATCACGCGGCCGAGTGCGCCGTCCGGACCCGCACGTAAATCGTCGAGCCAGTCGTCGAGCGCAACGATGCGGCCTTCCAGCGTCGCATCGAGACGGATTTCGTATTGACGCTCGAGCGGCTCGGGCCAGCGCGCGAGCGCCTTGCGATATTCGGCGAACAGCTCGGGCATGGGCGCGAGCAGTTCTTCGCCGATCACCTCGCCAAAGCCGCCGGTCGCGAGGTCGCCGCTGCGATGCATGCGCTCGAGGCGCGCAAGCGCGGCCGGTTCGAGATCGTCTTCGCCGCGCTCCATCGCCATGACCTGCGCGCGGATCAGTTCGCCCTGGAGTTGCCACGCCTGCAACGCGTCCACCTCGAAGGGCTCGTGATTTTCGCTCGCCGCGTCTTCGCTTTCGAAGGCCACGCGCAAACGCTGCCGGAAGAAGCTGCGAACCGGCTCGCGCAGGAATTCGCCGAGTTCGCGAATCGACAGCGGCTCGTCGCGTTCAGTCGGCGCGAGGACTTCCGCGTTCGCTTCAACCGCAGGCCGCACCTGTGCGGGTTTGCCCCACTCGTGCGCATACGTGTAGAGCGTCGCCTCTTCCGGCCGCGGCGGAAAATAGTCCGGGCTGAACGGCTGCAGTCGATGCTCGATCGTCAACGCGTCGAGCAGCGCTTCGCCATCGTTGTCTTCGTTGCCTTCGTTGCCTTCGAGCCGCCAGCCGGCCTTGAGATGATCGCGCAACTGTCCGACCAGCACGGAGGGCGGGCGCGGCGTGTTGTCGGTCACGCTGCGCCCGATCCACGAAACATGCAGATGGTCGCGCGCCGAGAGCAGCGCTTCAAGGAACAGATAGCGGTCGTCTTCGCGGCGCGAGCGGTCGCCGGGACGATAGTCGCGGCGCATGAGGTCGAAGTCGAGCGGCGTGCGGCTGCGCGGGTAGTCGCCGTCGTTCATGCCGAGCAGGCACACGCGCCGGAACGGAATCGCCCGCATCGGCATGAGCGTCGCGAAGGTCACCGCGCCCGCGAAGAAGCGCTGCGAGAGGCCGCCGCCTTCGAGCGCCGCGAGCCAGTTCTCCGCGACGATGGCGAGCGGCAAGGTCTGCGCGAGCGCGGCTTCATCGCAGGCCTCGCGCCACGTTTCGAGCGCGCCGTCGAGGCGGTCGAGCGTGTAGGCGTCTTCGTCCTGCGCCGCGAAAAAGGCCGCCTTCAACGCGCGCAGACGCTCGCACCACGCTTCCACCGTGGCCGGTTCGCGCAGCGTGCGCCACGCGTGGTCGAGCGCATCCACGAGGCGCGTGAGCGGGCCCAGCAACGCGGCGTCGAGCCCGCCGATCTCGCTGTACGGCTCGATGCCGCGCCATGCGCCCGCACGCTCGCCCGCGGCGTAGCCCAGCAGCATGCGCCGCAAACCGAACGCCCAGCTGTTGGGTGCGCTCAGTTCGTCGGCCTGGGGGAGCCCGAGGCTCGCGCGCTGGCCCGCATGCAGGCCCCAACGGATATTCGCGCCGTCGATCCAGTTGCGCAGCGTGGGAACGTCTTCGGCGTCGATGCCAAAGCGCGCACGCACGGCCGGCACTTCGAGCAGGTCGAGCACGTCGCTCACCGTCACGCGCGAGTACGGCAGCGCAAGCAGCATTTCCAGCGCGCCGATGAGCGGGTCGAACGCGCGCTGCGCGCGGTCGGCCACGCTGAACGGAATGCTGCGCGGATCGTTGCCGTCGAGCAGGCCGAACACGGCCTGGATATGCGGCGCGTAGACCTCGATGTCGGGCACCATCACGATCACGTCGCGCGCACGCAATGTGGGGTCCGCCGCGAACGCGGCGAGCAGGCGGTCGTGCAGGATCTCCACTTCGCGCTGCGCACTATGCGCGATGTGAAAGCGAATCGATTCGTCCTCCTGCGCATTGACTGGTTCCCAGTGCTCGCGCGTCTCGCCGAGCGGCCGCAGATCGCGAATGTCGTCCTGCAACTGCGAGAGCAGCGTGAGCGCGTCTTCGCCGTCGAACAGATCGATACGCTGGCCGATGCGCGTGAAATGCGGCGTGTACGTCTCGCGCGCTTCGTCGCTATCGTATTCGTCGAGCAGGCCGATAAAGTCGCGCCCCTGCTTGCCCCAGGCCGCGAGCAACGGCTGGGAATGCAGATGCAGCTGCGCCTCGTCGAGCTGGTCGGGCGCGCCCGCGCGGCGGCGCTGGCGCGCGTGGCGTGCGCGCAGCAGGTCCTGGTCGGCCACGATGTCGGCCCAGTAATGCATGCAGGGGTTATGCACGCACATCAGCACCTGGCTCCAGCGCGCGAGCGCCGCGAGGACTTCCACCGACTGGCGCGCGAGGCTCGAAATGCCGAACACCACGAGCCGGCGCGGCAGGCCTTTCGGCCGGGCGTCGCCCTCCTGCCATGACTGCGCGCGCGCCATGAACGCTTCGTGCACGGCGGCGCGCCCCGTGTCGCGCAAGCCGATGCCGTCTTGCGCCTGCGCGCCCACGTCCGCGAGCAGCGCTCGCCACAGCGCCGCCTGCCAGCGCGCCTCCTCGGGCAACGGCACGCGCGCGTTGCGCGCATCGATCAGCACGTCCTCGTTCGCGGCCCACGCGGCGAGCCAGTCCGCGCGATAGACCTGGTACTGGTCGAGCAGATCCGCCACGCGCTGCGCGAGCTGGAAGCACTTGCGCTGGTCCTCGTCGTTGGCCATGAAGCGCTTGAGCGGCTGATAGCCCGGCTCGTCGAGCAGTGCCGGCAGCATACGCATGAGACGCCAGACGAGGCGCGACTTGTCGAACGGCGAGACCGCGGGCACCGCGTCGTTGCCGAGCACGGCGCGATACACCTGCCACAGGAAACGCGACGGCAGCGACATTTCGAACGCCGCCGCGATCCCGCAGCCGCCCTCCTCGGGATCGGCGGCAAACGCGAGCTTGAGCCACTGCGCGATGCCGTTGCTCTGCACGAGGAACATTTCCTTTTCGAGCGGCGCGATCGGGTTCTGGCCGATCCAGCTCACGATCAGGTCGCGCATCCGCTCGGGCTGATTGCCGTGAACGAGCATCAGCCCGGTGGGCAGGTCGCGCGCGCTCAAGCGAGGCTCCGGCGCGCCTGACACGCGTTGCGCGCGGATTGGGCAGATGGGGCGAGGAAGCGGAGAAAAAGGATTGCGGCCATGTCGCCTGTTCGTGTTTGGTGCCGGTACGTGCGGTACGCGCCGGTACTTGCCGATACGAATGGCGCAGGCGGCATTGCGCCTGCGCGATGCGACAGTTTACGACAATCGGGACCGCGGCGAGCGCCGCATTCGCGCGCAGGCCGCGGTGTTGGCACCGGCAGGCACGGCCTAGCCCAAACGCTTGCCCGTCGCCGGATCGAAGAAATGCAGGCGCGCCGGCGGCAAGTGCACCGCCAGCCGCTCGCCGGGCGCGGGCCGCGTTTCGTGCGGCAGACGCACCACCACATCCGCGCTGCCCCAGCGGCCGTGCGCGAGGTTGTCCGCGCCGAGCAGCTCACAGGTCTCGACCTCGAGCGTGACGGGCTCGTTGGCGCCGCGCGCGTGCATATGCTCGGGCCGCACGCCCAGCACGCAATCGGCGCCCTTCGGCAGCCAGGCCGGCGCATCGCCAAGCGGCAGATGCGGCCCGTTGCCCGCCATTTCGAAGCGCCGGCCGTCGTCGCTCACGCGCCCGCGCAGCAGGTTCATGGCCGGCGAGCCGATGAAGCTCGCCACGAACATCGAAGCGGGCCGGTCGTACACCTCGCTGGGCGTGCCGATCTGCTCCGCGCGCCCGCCGTTGAGCACCATCACGCGCTGCGCGAGCGTCATCGCCTCGATCTGGTCGTGCGTGACGTAGAGGCTCGTCGTACGCAGGCGCGCATGCAGACGCTGGATTTCCAGGCGCATCTGCACGCGCAGCTTCGCGTCGAGGTTCGAGAGCGGCTCGTCGAACAGGAACACCGAAGGCTCGCGCACGATCGCGCGGCCCATCGCCACGCGCTGGCGCTGGCCGCCCGAAAGCTCGCGCGGCTTGCGCTCCAGCAGCTTGCCCAGTTCCAGGATTTCGGCGGCGGCCGCCACGCGCGAGTCGATCGTCGTGCGGTCGAGCCCCTGCAGCTTGAGGCTATAACCCATGTTGCGCGCGACCGTCATGTGCGGATAAAGCGCGTAGTTCTGGAACACCATGGCGATGTCGCGATCCTTGGGCTCCACGCGATTGACCACTTTCTCGCCGATGGCGATTTCGCCCGACGTAACGGTCTCCAGCCCCGCGACCATGCGCAGCAGCGTGGACTTGCCGCAGCCCGACGGGCCGACGAGCACCATGAATTCGCCGTCCGCCACCTGCACGTCGATGCCGTGCAACACCTGTTGCGCGCCGTCGTACGACTTCGTGACGCCCCGTATGCTCAATGCCGCCATGCCGTCCCCCGAATTGCATTCATGCTTATTTCTCCACATCCACGAGGCCGCGCACGAACCAGCGCTGCATGGCCAGCACCACCACGAGCGGCGGCAGCATGGCGATCATCGTCGCGCACATCACGAGATGCCATTGCGTGGCCGCGTCGCCGCTCGAAATCATGCTCTTGATGCCCACCACGGCGGTCGTCATCGAAGCCGTGCTCGACATGAGAATCGGCCACAGATACTGGTTCCAGCCGTAAATGAACGTGATGACGAACAGCGACGCGATGTTCGTTTTGGAAAGCGGCAGCACCACGTCCCAGAAGAACCGCAGCGGCCCCGCGCCGTCGATACGCGCGGCCTCGATCAGCTCGTTGGGAAGCGTGAGGAAGAACTGGCGGAACAGAAACGTGGCCGTGGCCGAGGCGATGAGCGGCAGCGTGAGGCCCGCGTAGGTGTTCGTGAGATGCAGTGTGGCCGCGACTTGCACCGTGGGGAAAATGCGCACTTCCACGGGCAGCATGAGCGTCACGAAGATCAGCCAGAACGCGAGACGCCGGAACGGGAAGCGGAAGAACACGATCGCGTAGGCCGAGATGATCGAAATAGCGATCTTGCCCACCGAAATCACGAGCGCCGTGATGACGCTGTTCATGAGCATCGCGCCGAACGGGCTCGCCGCGCTGCCCGTGCCCACGTTCCACACGGTGGCCATGTTCGCGAACAGATGGGTGCCCGGCACGAGCGAGAGCGGCACCGAGAAGACTTCTTTCTCGTTCATCGTGGCGGCGCAAAACGCCACGTACACAGGAAAGGCCACCACCGCCACACCGAGCAGCAGCATGATGTGGCAGAACAGGTTGAAGTATTTGCGGTTCTCGACCATCAGTACTGCACCCGTCGTTCGATAAAGCGGAACTGGAAGATCGTAAGCGCGGTCACGATCAGCATCAGCACGACCGATTGCGCGCCCGAGCTGCCGATGTCGAGCCCGCGAAAGCCTTCGTCGAAGATCTTGTAGACGAGCGTGCGCGTGGCCTGGCCAGGCCCGCCGCCCGTAGCCGCATCGATCACGGGGAAGGTGTCGAAGAGCGCGTAGACCACGTTCACCACGAGCAGAAAGAAGCTCGTGGGCGAAAGCAGCGGGAACGCAATGCCGAAGAAGCGCCGCACCGGGCCCGCGCCGTCGATGGCGGCCGCCTCGAAAAGCGATTGGGGAATCGACTGCAGGCCCGCGTAGAAGAACAGGAAGTTATAGCTGATCTGCTGCCAGACCGATGCGATCACAACGAGCGTCATGGCCTGGCCGGGGTTGAGCGCGTGATTCCACGTCACGCCGAAGCGTGCAAGCGCGAAAGTCACGAGGCCGATACTCGGGTTGAACAGAAAACCCCACAACACGGCGGCAATGACGGGCGCGACCGCATACGGCCAGATGAGAAACGTTTGATAAAAGCGCTTGCCGCGCGTCACATGGTGCGCCATGGCTGCCAGCAGCAGCGAAATGGCGAGGCCGCCGAACGTGACGAGCGCCGTAAACACGAGCGTCGTCTGGACCGAAGCCAGATAGAGCGGATCGCGCAGGAGCCGCGTGAAGTTGGCGAAGCCGACGAAGACCGACGACGTGCCGAAGGCGTCCTGCGCCTGGGTGGACTGCAGGAGCGCCACCCCGGCCGGCCACAGGAAAAAGATCACGGTCACCGCAAGCTGCGGGCCGACGAGCAGGTACGGCAGCAGGCTCGCCCCAAAACGGGAGCGTTGTTCCATTGCGTCACTCTCCTCGAGTGGCGGCGTTCGGACGGGCGCGAACACCGGTTGACGCGGCTTGTTGATCGAATTGAGCCGCCTCATGGGCGGCGCCGCGTTCGCATTCTAGCCGAGACGCGTGACGATGCGGATCAAAGCGCGGACCAAAGCGCGGGACTGGAGGCCGCGCTGGGGTGCCGGGGGCGGGGTTGACGGAGGGAGGCATCGGGCGATCGGGCTGCGGGGCGTGTTGATCCGGCGCGCAGCGTATCCCGATCGCGAACATAGCGGGGACGTCACCGCCCCCTGACTTCATCGTTCGACTGGCCGCTCAGGCGAGCGCCGCGGCGGCGAATTTGCCCATGTCGGTGGCGGGATCGCGCAGCGCATCAAGGTCGAGCTTCACGCCCTTGCCCACGAGCTTCTTGCCGCACAGGAAATCGGGCATCGAATTGACGGCGTCGACCGCGAGCAGCACGCGCTCCTTCAGGTAGTACACCGCGAAGCGCCGCGCGGCAGGGTCGCCGCGCACGATCGCCTCGTCATAGCCTTCGAGCAGGCCCACCGTCTGCAGCTTGAGGTCGTACTGATCGGACCAGAACCACGGCGCGTCGCACGCGGGGCGCGGCTTGCCGACGATCGCGGCGGCCGCGAGCTTCGCCTGCTCCACCGCGTTGTGCACGCTTTCCAGCCGCCCCGCGCGGCCATAGTGCGCAAGCGGCCGGTGCGCGCAATCGCCGATCGCGAAGACGTCCGGGTCGCTCGTGCGCGCGTCGTCGTCCACCTGAATGCCGTTGGCGCACGTGATGCCCGCCGCTTTCGCGAGCGCCTCGTTCGGCAGGATGCCGATGCCGACCAGCGCGAGCGTGGCGGGTACGATCTCGCCGTCCGCGAGCTTCACGCCGGTGAGCTTGCCGCCCTCGCCCACGAGCGCCTCGATCTTCGCGTTCAGGCGCAGTTCCACACCCTGCGCGCGATGCTCGTTCGCGTAGAAGGTGGAAACGGTCTCGCCCGTCACGCGGCCCAGCACGCGCGGCGCGGCTTCGAGCACCGTGACCTCGTGGCCGAGCTGGCGCGCCGCCGCTGCCGCTTCGAGGCCGATATAACCGGCGCCGATCACCACGAGCTTCTCGCCCGGCTTCACGCGCTCGCGCAGCACGTCGGCGTCGGCGAGCGAGCGCAGCGCGATCACGCCGGCGAGATCGTGGCCCGGCACCGTCAACGCGCGCGGCGTCGAGCCGGTGGCGAAAATCAGCTTGTCGTATTGAAGCTGGCTGCCGTCGGCGAGCGTGAGCGTGCGGCTCGCGCGGTCGAGCGACTGCGCGCTCGCGCCGAGCTTCAGCTCGATGCGCTGCTCGTCGTAGAACGCGCGCGGTTTGAGCCACAGGCGCTCGACGTCGGCCTCGCCCTTCAAATAGGCCTTGCTGAGCGGCGGCCGGTGATAAGGGGGCACCGGTTCTTCACCGACCAGCACGACGCGGCCGCCAAACCCATATTGCCGCAGCAGCGCCGCGGCGTTGCCGCCCGCGTGCCCTGCCCCAACGATCACCACCGTGCTGCCGTCTTCTTGCATGTCCGCTCCCGCCTTTCCCGCTTGCTACACGTTAATTGATTCGTCGCGCGCATCGGCGGCCACGACTCATACGCGCGCCTCAACGCTCGCGCCAATGACCCGCCCGCGCCTTCCGCCGCGCCAGGATCGAGATCATCTCACGGTTCGCACGGGCACGCCGCGCTAATCGAAGGCGCGGTCGTTCGGCGCAGCATAGAGCGCGCGCAGTTGTTCGCTCATCGGAAACTCGAAATTCACGCCCTTGGGCGGCACCGGCTTCTCGAACCACTTCGCGTACATCGCATTGATTTCGCCGCTCTTCATGAGCGCCGCCATCGTGTCGTTCACGAGTTGCCGGAACTCCGGGTCGCCGTTTCGCATCATGAAGGCGTAGGCTTCCGACGATTGCGGCGTGCCCACGATCACCCATTCGGAGGGCTTCGCCGTGAGCGAGCGCGTGCCGGCGAGCAGCACGTCGTCCATCATGTAGGCGACTGCGCGTCCCGATTCGAGCGTGGCGCGTCCCTCGCCATAATCGCGCGCGCTGATGATGCGCATGTTCATCTGCTTGTCGATGTTCATGCGCCGCAAGATGCGCTCGGACGTCGTGCCCTGGTTCGTGAGCACCGTCTTGCCCGCGAGATCGGCGAAGTCGTGAATGCCCGAGTCCTTGCGCGTGAGCAGGCGCGTGGTCGCGACGAAGAACGTATTGGAGAAGCTCACCTGGGCCTGGCGCGCCTTCAGGTTCGTCGTGACGCCGCACTCCAGGTCCACCGTGCCGTTCTGCACGAGTGGAATACGGTTTTGCGAAGTGACGGGAATGAAACGCACCTGCAGGTTCGGGCGCTTCGTCCTGAGCTTGACGGCGTCGATCACCTTGTCGCAGATGTCCTGCGAAAAGCCGATCACCTGGTTGTCGCCGATCACGTAAGAGAACGGCACCGAAGTCTCGCGATAACCAATGGCGATGATGTTCGCCGAGCGGATCTTCTCGAGCGTAGGCTGCGCGACCTGGGCGGCCGCCGGCTGCAGCAGCGAGAGCCATGGCGCGATGGCCCAGCAAGCCAGCGACAATAGCTTCAGTCGGTTCATGGGTCGTTCCTCGTCGTCACGCTTCGTCTCTCGCCGTTATTTTGCGCGGTCGAAGCATACATTTGTCGCCACAATCGATCGTCGCGCAACATGCGGGAAATACCAGGGTGTCCCGAGATGTTAAACCGATCATGAAAAAAGCAGCGGACATGGCCGCTGCTTTCATCGCTCATGCTGCGCAATCGTCGCGGCGCACGCGATCAGCCGTTGACGAGCTTCCTCGGCTGCAGCAGCGCCAGCACCGCGCCCAGCACCATGGCCGCCGAAACGCAGTACATGCCCGCGTTCGTGCTGTGCGTCACGTCCTTCATCCAGCCGATGATCGACGGGCTCACGAAGCCCGCGAGGTTCCCGATCGAGTTGATCATGCCGATGGCGGCGGCAGCCGACCCGCCCGCGAGAATCGCGCTCGGCCAGGTCCAGAACACGGGCATCGTGGCGAGCATGCCGGCCGCGCCCACCGAGAGCGCGAGCATGGCGAGCGGCACGTTGTGGCCGAACACGGTGCTGAAATACAGCCCGATTGCCGATGCCAGCGAAGCGATGGCGAAGTGCCAGCGGCGCTCGCCCGTGCGGTCGGCGCTCTTCGCGACGAACAGCATGCTGAACACGGCGCACGCGTACGGAATGGCGGTGAGCAGGCCCACGTCGAGCGCGCTCTTCACGCCGCTCGCCTTGATGAGCGTGGGCAGATAGAAGCTGATGCCGTACAGGCCCATCATGCAGCAGAAGTAAATCACGGCCATGAGCCACACGCGGCCATTGGCGAACACCGAGCCGATCGATGCGTGGCCCTTGCCGGCCTGGTCCTGCGCGATATTGCGTTCGAGCACGGCCTTCTCGTCGTCCGAGAGCCAGTTCGCCGCGCGAATGCCGTTGGGCAGATAGAAGACCGTAATCACGCCCAGCACGAGCGAAGGCAGCGCTTCGATCACGAAGAGCCACTGCCAGCCCGTCCACCCGTTCGTGCCGGTGAAGGCCGAGAGGATCCAGCCCGAAAGCGGGCCGCCCAGCACGCCCGCGATCGGAATGCCGATCATGAAGAGCGCATTCATGCGGCCGCGACGCGCGGCCGGGAACCAGTAGGTGAGATAGAGCACGATACCGGGGAAGAAGCCGGCCTCGGCCACGCCCAGCAGGAAGCGCACGAAATAGAACTGTGTGGGCGTCTTCACGAGCAGCGTGGCCGCCGAAAGCACGGCCCACGTAATCATGATGCGCGCGATCCACACGCGCGCGCCTACGCGGTGCATGAGGATATTGCTTGGGACTTCGAAGAAAAAGTAGCCGATGAAGAAAATGCCCGCGCCGAGACCGTAGACGGTTTCGCTGAACTGCAGGTCGCTGAGCATCTGGAGCTTGGCGAAGCCTACGTTGACGCGGTCGAGATACGCGGCCACATAGCAGAGGAAAAGAAACGGCAACAGACGCAATGTCGCCTTGGAATAGGCGCGCGTCTCGAGATTTTGTAATGAGGCCTTCGACTGGCCACCGGCGATCGTATTCATGGTCTCCAACATGATGGTGCAAAGCCAGTGCCGCGCAACGGCGCACGGCACGATGCAAAGTGCATGATCGTAGCGAGGGACAACAATTGTTGTCAATCGTTTGTAAGCAACAGGAAGACGCAAGAAACCTCGCTGGCCCGGGACCAGGCGCTAGAATCGTCGAACCGGGTCTCGACGACCCCTTGCACTGGAGGACCGCGCGCCATGAATTCGACCCCGCTGCCCCGCCGCCCGCGCGTGTATCTCGCCGGCTTCGACGTCTTCCGGCGCGACGCGCGCGAGCACGGCGCACGCCTCGTCGCCGCGTGTGCGGAATTCGGCTTCGAGGGCGTCTATCCGCTCGACGCGCAAGCGCCCGCGGACCTCGACGGCCCTCGCCAGGCCGCGTGGATCTATCGCGCGAACGTCGAATCGATCCGCGCCGCCGATATCGTGATGGCAAACGTCAACGACTTTCGCGGCCCCGGCGAGCCCGACTCCGGCACCGCCTTCGAGATCGGCTATGCGGCTGCACTCGGCAAGGAAATCTGGGCCTACTCATCCGACCAAGGCACGCTCATCGAACGCGTGCCTTCCGTGCCCGACGCGCAGGGGCGCGTGTGCGAACGCGGCTATCTGGTGGAAGATTTCGGCCTGGCCAGGAACCTGATGATCGCGTGCGCGGCGCGTCTCGTGCAGGGCGACGCGCGCGCGTGTCTCGAAGCCATGGCACAGGGGCGCACGCCATAACCGCATGCAAACGCGTGCGCCGACGCCTGCGAAAGCATCAGTGATGCATGGTGCTCATCGTGCTCATGCGCTGGAGTGCGCGAATACGCGCCACCGCAGGGCGGTCCGTCACGGCGACCTGATAGAGCTTCGCGAGATCGGCCTTGAGCGCCGTGCGTGAACCGGCGTCGAGATACACCATGTGACCCGAGGGATAGAAGCGTGCGCTCAGGTTGTCGCGCACCTTCTGGTCGAGCAGCGGCATCTTCTGCAGGTCGATCACGGTCTGGTAGAACGGCGTGACGAAGTCGTAGTAGCCGTTCGCCGAGAGCACGCGCAAATCCGGATTCAGCGCCATCACCGCCGCGAGATCGCCGGCCGTGTAGAGCACGATGTTGCCCTGCGCGTCCACGCCCTTTTGCGCGCCCGTCGGATCGATATGGCCGAAGTTCCAGTTCCTGAACGCCTGGTCGTTCAGGTCCGTGAACGACGAGTTCGTGCGGAACTTGAGCTGCTCGTTCAGGTAGCTGTTCCACATCGCCGTATAGACGCCGCTCACCGCCGTCATGGTGGGATCGTTGCCGCCCGAGTTGGGGTCGATGTTGCCGGCAATGCCCGTGTCGATGGCGGTCACGCGGCCGTCGTACGAGCCGAGCGCCACGCCCTTGTCCTTCAGGAGCGACGTGAGAAAAAGCGAATTGCCGCGGCTGTCGTACGAGGCGATGTCGAGATTCCACGACTCCAGCGTTTGCGTGTCGATGCCCGTGTATTGCGACAAGGTCTTGAGCGTGGCCGGAATGCTCTTGTCGTTCGGATCGGGAAACTTCGAGAGCGCCTGCAGATAATCGGTGCGTGCGAATTGCGCGACCTGCGCGGCGAACGCCTGCAAGTCCTTCGGCGCGGGCGTCACGCCGAGGCGCTTGTGATACCACGCGTCGGCCGCCGCCGTGGGCAGCGCGCCCACCGGATTGCCGCTTTGCGTGTAGTCGAGAATCGACGACTGCAGCGTGATGCCGTTCAGATCCACGCCGTCCTCGTGCAGCCGGTAGGCCAGCACGCAACTACGCGCCGTGCCATACGACTCGCCATAGAGAAACTTCGGCGAATTCCAGCGATCGTTCGCCGTCAGGTAGCGCTTGATGAACTGCTTGAGCGAATCCGCGTCCTGATCCACACCCCAGAAGTCGCGATTGTGATGCGGCGCGATCGCGGCCGAATAGCCCGTGCCCACCGGATTGATGAAGATGAGGTCGCTCTTGTCGAGCAGGCTGTCCGGATTGTCTTCGAGCGTATAGGGCGCGGGCGGCGTAAAGCCCGGCATCGAGGTCTTGATGCGCTTGGGCGCATAAGAGCCGAGCAGCACGAACACGGAAGAAGAGCCCGGGCCGCCGTTGTAGAAGAACGTGACGGGACGGTCCTGCGCCTGCACGCCGTCCTTCGTGAACGCCACGTAGAAGATCTTGGCGTTGGGCTGCGAGCTGCTCGGATCGACCGTCACGAGGTGACCCGCCGTTGCCGTATAGGCAATCACTTCCTTGCCGATCTGGATGGCGTGATGCGTGATCGCGGCGTTCTCGGTCATGTCGGTGACGAAGTCGTCGGGACCGTTGCCGTAAGCCGTGGGATCGAAGCACGGCTGATCGGCCTGGGAGCGATGCTTGCCGTTGCCGCTCGCGGGGCTGGCCCCTTGAGCGCCGCCGTTGCCCTTGGTGGACTGCGCTTCGTCGTTCATGTCGTCTCCACTTTCTGTGTGTTTGCGTTTGAGACAGTGAATGCAACTTCGAATGCAACCTCGGATACAACCCGCATCGCGCCCGCCGCTTGACTCTCGCGCTCAACTCGCGTCGCAGTGGTACGCCGCGCTCATCCTACGCCGAGCCGAGCGCGGTTGCCACCTTGGTGCCCACCGGCGTGCCGAGGCCCGTGCAGGCGTCCCAGCCCGGCGCCGCCGAGAAGTCGCCATTGCTGCCACTCGTCACGTCGTTGAAGGCGCCGGGCTGCGCGTAGAGCTTCGCGTTCGCGAAGCCCACGGGCGTGCTGCGCGCCGCGTTGATGCGCGCGATCAGCGCCGCCCACAGCGGCGCGACGGCGCTCGTGCCGCCCACCACCGTATCCGCGCCCGCCACCCGCACTTCGTAGCCCGTGGCGGGATCCGCGTCGGCGGCGACGTCGGGCACGCCGCGCCGCACCAGCGCGCCCGCCCCGCCGCTGCCACGCACCACGCGCAGGCCTTTTTGCCAGTCCGGCAGCGCGAACGTCGCGCTCACGCCACCGCCGGTCGCGCCGTTTTCGCCTTCGCTCCAGACGGTTTCCTGCGAGATGCGTCCGTTCGACGCCGCGATGTGCGTGCCGCCGCAGCCGAGCGCGTAAGGGCTCGAGGCGGGAAAGTCGACATGATCGGCGCCGTCGCTCACGCCGTCCGACGAGCCGCTGTCGCCCGAAGCCGCGCACACGGTCACGCCGAGCGCGACGGCCGTTTGCAGCGCGTCGTTCAGCGCGCCGAGCGTTTGCTGCGACCACGCCGACTCCGGCGCGCCCCAGCTGATCGAGATGACTGAAGGCTTACGCTGGCTGTCGTGCAGCGCGGCGCTCACTGCATCGACGAAACCCGCTTCGCTGTTCGGCGCGAAATACACGGCGATCAGCGCCCCGGGCGCCAGCGCGCCGGCGATCTCCACGTCGAGCGTGACTTCGGCGTCGGGGCCGTTGGGGTCGCCGGTCGGCGCGTTCGTCGCCTGATCGACGGAGACGTCCTCCACGCGCGGCGCGCTCACGCCCAACTCGTTGAAATACGCGCTGAGGTCCGCCGTGTCGTAGCCGCCGCCCATTTCGATGACGGCAATGCACTGGCCGCTGCCGTCGCCCGCGGGAAAGCTGTAAAGCTCCGCGAGCTGCAAAGGCGTGAACGATCTGGTCACCGCGCGCGCGGCGCGGATTGGCGGGCGGATGGGGGCACCGGGTGCGTCTGCCGCTGCCGGCGCATTGGTTAGATTCGTCGGCACGATGCGAAAGTGCGGCTGCGCCTTCGCGCGATTGTCGAGCCCCACCACGGCGGTGACGACCTCGTGCATGTCTTCCGGCAAATGCAGGGGGCCGCTCGGCTGGTGAAAGTGATGGGTGGTTTTGCCGACCTGATGCTCGAAGTGCTGCAGGTCGATGCCGAAGGCGGCGTTGTACTGCTGCACCGTGCCCGAGAGCACGACGCGGCGCGCCGAGGCATCGGCCTGATCGACGGCGAGCCCATGCGCGCTCGCGAACTGCTCGACACGCTCGATGTCGGCGGCGCTCGCGCCAAAGCGCCGCTCGTATTCCTCGCGGGACACCGGCTGCGCGGCGGGATCGTTCGCGGCGAGCCGGTCCACCAGCTCGTGAAATTCCGCCGACGCCTGACGCCGCAGGATCAGCACGATCCGGAAGCGCTCCGCCGGGTCGCAAGCGCCGACACACTGCGCGCCGGCGGGTGCGGGATGTTCACTGCCTGCCACGGGAAGGTGCCTGGTCATGGCCGGTTTCTCCTTCATGAAGCGCGTGCCTGGATTCTGGCCTTCGGACACGCGTTGAATTACGGGAGTTCCGCGCGCCAAACCGGCCCGGAATGCCGTACAAAATCGTTGGGATATTCACGCCGCATGCCCGCCGCACGAGCGGCCCGCCACGCAGCACGAACGCAAACGACGCGCTGTGCGCATTCGGCATGCCCGTCAGAACCGTTATACACCGGAGACGATTGCAAAGTTGTCACGGCGACGCGGGAAGGCCAGTTCGCGGAGAATGTTGGGGAGGTGATGCGAGATGGGCGAAACGCGCGCGGGCCCTGAGCCCGCGCGCTTGAAGTACCCCGTAGCGTGGTTGTGCCGCTATGGAGTTTTTATGCCGCAGCGGCCAGCGCCGCCGGCAGATGCGCTTGCAGATACGCTTCGAACTCCTCCTTGACCTCCGGATGGCGCAGCGCGAACTCCACCGTCGCTTTGAGGTAACCGAGCTTGCTGCCGCAGTCGAAACGCGTGCCCATGTAGCGGTACGCGAGCACCTGTTCATCGGTGAGCAGCGACTGCAGGGCATCGGTGAGCTGAAGTTCGCCGCCTGCGCCCGGCTTCAGCGCGCGCAGATGTTCGAAGATCGTGGGCATCAGCACATAGCGGCCCACCACGCCGAGATTCGACGGCGCGACTTCCGGCGCCGGCTTTTCGACGATGCCCGACAGCTTGAACACATCCTCTTCCCACTCGCGGCCGTCGACGATGCCGTACGACGCGCTGTCTTCACGCGCGATCGATTCGACGCCCACCACCGAGCTGTGATAGTGATTGAACGTGTTCACGAGCTGCTTCATGACCGGCGTGGGGCTGTAGAGCAGGTCGTCCGCGAGAATCACGGCGAACGGCGCGCCGCCGACGAGCTTTTCCGCGCACAGCACGGCGTGGCCCAGACCGAGCGCCTCGGCCTGGCGCACGTAGAAGCAGTCCACATTGGCTGGCTTGATGCTGCGAACGACGTCGAGCAGCTTTTGCTTGTTGCGGGCTTCGAGTTCGCATTCGATCTCGTACGACTTGTCGAAATGGTCTTCGATCGCGCGCTTGCTGCGGCCGGTCACGAAGATCATTTCGGTAATCCCCGCAGCGATCGCCTCTTCCACCGCGTACTGAATGAGCGGCTTGTCGACGATCGGCAGCATTTCCTTGGGGCTCGCCTTGGTGGCGGGCAAGAAGCGCGTCCCAAGGCCTGCAACAGGAAATACCGCTTTGGTTACTTTCAGCATGATGTCCATTCCCAGATCGTTCGTTTGAGTCTCGGTCTCGCTGCGAGGCAAGCCGACTTCCCCGAGGTTCTGCCGTGGCAGATTCTTGTATTGAATAAAATTGTTTAGCGCCTTTTATGGAATAAAAAAAGGCCAATAAATTCGGATTGCGCGCTTCCAGCATAACACCGGAAATTATTGCCATTCATACCGAATAATTCCAGACAGATCGGCATGAATTTCCTGCTCCATCCTGTGTCAATGACGCGCCTTGTTCGGGCGCAGTCTACTCCGCTTCGTCGGCGGGCGGCAAGGCGGCGGAGCGCGTGCGTGCGCGCCGGATAGGCTCATTGCGCAACGCCTCGCGATACGCGGACACCCCCACGAGTATCAACAGCACGGCCACGCCGGCCAGCAAGTGCAGGTTCATCGGATTCTCCAGCGACCATAGTCGATCACACTCAAACTAGCATTCCAAATTCGATAAATAAACCGCTTTGTTTTTCAATCCATTTATTTCTCCATTTCTGATTTCCGCGCGAATACATTTTGAAAATATTTTGCTTACTTCCCTCGCGCGCGCGCCCCTAAGATCGCCGGGTACTCTCCCCAAGGACCGGCTGACACCGATGAGCGATCCCGTACTCCAAACCGCCATGCCGCCTGCATCCGCCCTGCCTGCCGCCGCTGCCACTGCAGCGCGGCCCGTGGCCGCGGCCCGCGAGCTTGCCGGCGAGCATCTGATCGAAGCCCTGCGTGGCTTTGCGGCCCTGCTGGTGGCCTATTTCCATTGCCGCCAGGTCACCTGGATCGGCATGGGCGCGTTTCACCAGCTGCATGCCAGCCTCGCGAGCCCCGGCACCCTTGCCGCGTGGCTGACGTTCCCCATCGCGTGGGGATCGGCGGGCGTGCCGATTTTTTTCGTCATCAGCGGCTATTGCATTCACCGCAGCGGCGCTGCGCGGCTCTTTTCGAACCCCGATTTCCGGCTCGACGCGCGGCAGTTCTGGCTGCGCCGCTTCGTGCGCATCTATCCGGTTCTGCTCGCCGCGTTGCTGCTCACGCTGGCATTGGATTCGGTCAGCCTTTCGCTGCTACCTGTGAGCCACAAAATCAACGAGATCGGGGCGCGCGATTTCTTCGTGAACCTGTTCTCGCTGCAGGGCGTGGCCGGCAAGACGTATGGCTCGAACGGCGCGCTCTGGACCCTTTCGCTTGAAGTGCAGTTCTATCTGCTGTACCCGCTGCTCTTCGCTGCGCGGCGCCGTTTCGGCCTGAATGGCGTGCTTGCCGCCGTGGCCCTCATCAATGTCGTTTCCGCGTTGACGCTGGAGCGGCATGACATCATCGTTTTCACGTCGTACTGGTTCTCGTGGATGCTCGGCGCATGGATCGCCGAAGTGCGTTTGCGCGGGTCGTCGGGGTTTCGGTTTGCTTACCCTGCTGCGGGGCTTTTCGCCGTGGCCGGTTGTGTGGCGTTTCACTTCGGGCAGTTTGGGGCGTTCCAGCTCTGGGCTTGTGCGTTTGCCTGCTATCTCGTCAAGGCTCTTGCGCGGCCTGCGCCTGCTTCTCCCGGCTTGCTGCAGGCGCTGTTCTCCAGGATCGGCGATTTCAGCTACTCGCTCTATCTCATTCATTTGCCGCTCTTCGTGCTGCTCGGGTCGCTACTGTTTCGCTCCGAGCTGCAGACTTCGATCTGGCCTTCGTTTGGGTTCACGCTCGGCGTGATTCCCGTTGCCTGGGTGTTCTATCGGCTATTCGAGAAGCCTGCGCTTAATGCTGCTGGTTGGCTTAGGAAGCGGGTTGTTGCTTGAGCTTCGCTTTTGGCTGCTTTGGCCTTTTCTTGTTTTCGCGTCGGTATGCAGGTGTTGCCCCTGTGCGGGGCGGCACCTACTTTTCTTTGCCAGCGGCAAAGAAAAGTAGGCAAAAGAAAGCCGCTCAAACCGCTAGCGCCTGCCACAGTTCACATCTCGCCGT
>NZ_JAFA01000020.1 GCF_000519185.1 Paraburkholderia nodosa DSM 21604
CCTGCGACGAACAAGGCCGTGGCTTTTGGGATCTTTTCCATGATTTCTCCTTTGCCGCGAATGAGCGGCGCCATGAGGAACGAACATGTCCCCCCGCGCCCGTCGAACTGATGTGGCGGCCGGCATTCAGGTAGCGCGGAGCATGGATGAGTGTAGGCTTGTTTCAAGTGGCCGAGAGGCATNCCCACGCGGCAGCGAACGGCGATCGGGTTGGTTCTAGTGTGTTGCATCGACCGGTTGAATCCACAAGCTGGAACGGCCATTCGCGCGGTCTCCCCGCTGGCAAGTTGTCGGCCATAGCTGACTTTCAGGCGTTGCGGTTGTTAAGGCAGCTATGAGTTGCGTTTCTGTCGTTCGCACCAATCCCAGCGATTCCAAATCGAGTTCGTCTACGTATGCGTCGACTATCCTGACCGGAGGCACTCAGGCCATCGCGGTCTATACCTTCGACGAATCGCCCCATCTTTGCCTCGCACACCAACGGGCTGATCCAGTCTAAGCGACCGGGACGTAGGTAACCAGGGCGTTTTTACACAGCCTAGGCCGAAAATCGCCCGATGCTCACCGCGCGCTTGTCGTAGCCAGCGATCATCATCCTTATTCCGCTCCATAATAAATCTCTGGTCGTGGATCTGATGCAAGGTCTTTTCTCGACTATTTTCCATCTTCATCTGTGAGCGGCTTTTTTGAGCGTGACAGGCCGGGAGATATAGTCTGCGGCCCACGCCTGGTTCTCGCCAAGCAAAATATTTTCAACATCGTTAATGAAAGCCTTATCCAACGTGATGTCTTGACTTGATTGCATCGCGCTGCGCCATGCGGCGAGACGCATCTGCAATCGGTCTGCAACGAGCCGATAGGTAGCAGCAAGCCGCTGATAGCGCTTCGCAAGTGCATGCGCACCGACGGCAGCAGAGACGGTGCTTAACGTTGCGACCCATGCCCCAACGCTAATGCCCGGAAAATATGCACCCAATGCAGCGAGGATTGCGGCGCATCCACTGAGCAATTGAACCAGCCGTGTGCAGCGCAGCGCGCTGCGTTCGTTGATTGCCGATTTCGGTTCAAAAAAACTTGTCAGTTGCTTCTCGACACGAATCGCAATGTATTCTTGAACTAAGAGCGGGTGGGATGGTTGGTCAAGACCAGGCTTTACGTCCTGGATGCTTAGAGCTGGCACGTCCTCGCCTTCGGCGGTCAACTCATTGAGTTTATCGAGCAGCTTCTGTTCTGGTTTGTCGTCATCGTATGGGGTAGTGCGTGTAGCATAGCGATAACCTTCAGATTTGGCGCGCTCTGCTAGCGCGCGAGCGCGGATCCAATTTTTCTCGCGCGTCGGATCGATCATCGTATTCGCACTCCATGAGGCAAGTGCCATCGACACAGCACTTATGGCACTGAGTATTCGGGCGATCGACCCCGTGTTCGCCATCCATCCGGGGAGTTGTGAGGCTAGCGTCGCAAGCACCGCGCCGGCTACAGTCAGCAAGAGAGTGATGAATCGCCAGCGGTCGAGTTCGGCACGTAACGTCGATGC
The DNA here is from genome assembly GCF_000519185.1 of Paraburkholderia nodosa DSM 21604. Lineage (GTDB taxonomy): Bacteria > Pseudomonadota > Gammaproteobacteria > Burkholderiales > Burkholderiaceae > Paraburkholderia > Paraburkholderia nodosa. Next base: position 1,538 of record NZ_JAFA01000020.1, read on the forward strand.
GCACATCGCCCAGCTTCGATATTTCTCCCACATCAGGTCAAGAGCGGAATCCATCGCCGGTCCTCCTATTGCTCTGCAAACGCAGCCAGCGTTTGGCGAAACATCGATGTTAGATATCGCTTGTAAAGGGCCGGTATGATCAAGGAAGGTATCTGTGGCGTTCGTCGTCTGTAAGCGTTCGACCCAGTTCTGTCATACGTTTCCTTGAGGTTACTATGAGATCTGATGGCGCGATGCATGCCCCACAGTGATAGTTTCTGATTGTGCCTTCGCTTCCAACCGAGATGATGGAGTGTGGATCCTTTCCAAAGGCGACGGCAATTACGGGCTCGGTGTGACCATAGAACTCGCTGACAGCTCGGCCGGTCATTGCGTCCCAAACACGAACCGAATCGTCGTTACTCCCGGTTACGATCCATCTACCGTCGGGACTGAAGGCAATGGCGGAAATCTGATCAGTGTGACCGCGCATCTCCGTCAGCGAAATCTGTTTTCCTGTATCTGCAGCGAACAGCCGGACGGTATTTGAACTGTCGATTGTGGCCACGCGCTTGTCATCGGCACTCATCATTGCAGCCTTAACCGTTGAGTCGTGTCCTTTGAGTCGGGACACTTCCCGCCAGGTTCCGACCTCCCAAACGATGGCTGTTTTATCGAAGCCCGCAGATATTGCATATTTTCCGTCGCGACTGAAAAACACATCCACGACATTACCTGCGTGGCCGACTAGGCGCCGAGGCGACTCGTCGGGCGCTAGCAGGTCAAACACATCGACGGCGGGACTGACACCTCTTTGGACCTGGGCTTCCGGCACGCTATCCTGACAGATTGCGAGCCAACGCCCATCGGGACTTGCCGTGGCACACCGCGCCGTTTCATGAAGCTTGATCTTCACCGGGAGATTCGCATCCGGCTGACCGGAGTCCAAATTCCACACGCTTACCGTTCTCTTAGGTAAGTCCCACAAAAACACATGATTGTTGTCAGCGAAGTCTGCCATGGTGGCTTCACTTTCGTTTGCACCGACCTGCGCAATCTCGGTCCCGGTCTGGCTATCCCAGACTCTGCCTTTTCGATCGTCGTCGAATGTAATAACGCGCTTTCCATCAAGGCTAAACGATGCGCGGCCCGTCTTATGTGCGCCGTTACCGAGCCATACCTTCAGTCTTCCCGTTGAAATATCCCAGATCCGTGGTGTTTTATCTGCGCCAATTGCGAGTACGGTTTTGCCGTCGGGGGAAATGGCGGATTCGTAGTCGGTGTTGGGGAGGGTGATCCGTGCATCCCCCGAATCTCTCCCTTCAGGCAATCCCGAAAGAGCAATTTCTTGCCCCATATCGAAGGTATCCCAGATCCGCACAACACTATCGCTGCTCCATGTCAGGAACTGCCGTGAGTCTTCGCTGATCACGGATAACCAGACGGTTGACTCAGAGGCGAAACTTGCGACCGGTTGGAACGTGGAGGCATTCCATAGTCGAGCTCGGCCATCCTGTCCGATCGTTGCTATCCACCGACCATCCTTGCTGAACCATGCGCTGCGAACTGGCACTTCATCGCCAGTGAGTTTTCTAGATTCCTTGATTGCATCTTCCGACGGATGCTCGAGCGGGTTCTTCCAGATACGTGCGACTCCCGCCTCAATCGTCAGAATCTCTCTACTATCAGGACTGAAAATGGCGGAGCACAGTGGTGTCTCATCTGCAGGAAGATTTAATTGAATGACATGTTTCGGGTCGTCTACTAACAGAACCTGGGCGCTATTGAGTTGAGGCGCCTTATCCGGCTGCTTCTTGCCGAGAGAGCAATATAGAATTTTTGCAACACCAGCCGCACCAATGCCTACGATCTGTTTGCTATCCGGGCTGAATTCAACTTCTTGGACGGGGTGCTTATGATCGCCAATTTCGGCAAGCGGTGTTTCTGATGGGAGATAACGAAGCGCGGCCATGTCCGAACCGTGGGTCGTGACGATATATCGACCATCGGGGCTGAATCGGGCGACCGAGTTTTTTCCCCCTTCATCTTTGAATGACACGATCTCCTCACCCGTTAAGGTATCCCAGACATGCCAACGTGCGTCTCGATCCTCTGCAGCCAGCTTGCTAGAGTCAGGCGCGTATGCTGGACCGGGTACGTTTTGATCGATGGTTTCGTGAATTTCGAGAGGATTCCACAGGGCTGTCTGCCAGACGCGTAAATCTCCGTTTTTAGCGACGGCCATGAGAGTTTTTCCGTCGGGACTGAACGAAGCGTAAGCGGCCGATGCATCCAGTGTTTGAACGACTTTCCCGCTTGTATCCACGATGCGTAGAGTCCCGACGTCGTCAGTGAAGACAAAAAGCGTTGCGTCAGGATTCGAGAACGGATCGCGCTCGTCTGTCCTATGCGTATCGAAGATAGTGGGCTTGACCGCGGGATCAATGCTGCGAATTTCCACGATCCAATCGTTCGGACCGTTTGTTCCAGTCGGGGCCGATCGCTCATAGAGCACCAGTTTCCCGTTCGGTAGCGGCGTTATGCTGTGCACCGACTTCGGAGCAGTCTGCAAACGCAGCTTACTTCGATGCGCTGCCTCTTCAAGTGCGCCATCTGCCTGATGCGTTGGGGAAATGCGCTCGGCCTCCATTGCGAGCAGGAGTCCAAGCTCCGGGTCAACTCCTTGTGCGGCGACAATTGCGTTGGTCGCGACCTCACGTGATCGGGCTTCTTTTCCTAGCGATTCCGCACGAGCGCGCTGGGTGTCGGCTTCCCCTTTTGCGCTCAGCGCGAGTCGCGCCTGATAGTGTGCCTCAGACGCCGCTGCTTGTGCTGCATCTCTTGCTCGCTGAGCCTTCCGTCGCTCCTGTTCGGCAACGTGCTTAGCATCGGTCGCGGTCCGCTCGTTTCGCTGAGCAACAAGCTTTTGGCGTTCGGACTCGGCTTTGGCCAGATCGGCCACCCGTCGACTGTGTTCGGCTTTTGCACTTTGTCGCTCCGCTTCAGCCTGCTGTGCCCTTGCCCAGAAGGCGAGGCTAGTCGTCCCGATTGCCACAACGAGCGCCAAGAGACTTCCAAACTTGATCCACTTATATAGCCGGCGCTGCGTCTCGGCTCGCCTTTCCCGCTCTTCTTCCTCAAACTGCTTCTCGCGCAACCGAATCGCATGCTGTTCGCTTGCTTCGATGAATTCCATCGCAGTACGGAAATCCTCACCGCTGCCATAGCGAGAAGCCCACGCCTCGTCAGGCTCACGGTCGTTCCGCCACTTCAACGCTTCGTCGAGATCGGGACTGCCCCACAAGGCGGACTGGCCTTTTTTCCACGCGGCACTCGTTATCAGTATCCGGCGATACATCGCCGCCGACGCGGCTTCCTCGTCTGCCCATTGGTAAAGCTTGCCCCATCGTCGGATAAGGCTCTCGTGTCCGATATCCAGGACCGTATCTGGCTCAAGCGGCGCGGGTGGCGGTGGCGTGAGGAAACTCCGGTCCGGTTGGCGCAATTGTTCTGCGACAGTGATGACCTCTTGTAGAGTCGCGCCAGCAACTTTCGCGATGTTACACACGCGGGCGGGATGACGTATGTCGCGCTTGCCAATGCCACGCTCCGTTAATCTTGACATCATTACCCGGGCGATTTCCTGTTGCCGAGGGGTCATGCTATCGACGACCTGATCAGCGTGGCTGGATAACGCATTCGATAACGTGCCAACTGCTTCATAGTCGTGCATCGTCACGAGCCGGGGAACGCGCGACGTAGCAGATTTTTTCTGTTGAAGCTCCGCGTCGGTGACTTGTGCCCACATCCTCATCAACACGTGTTGGAGGAGCGGCAACTGGTCCGGATCCGGTCCGACCTCATTTACGAGGTGATTGACGAGTACGGGATCAATTTCGCCTGAGAGCACTCTTGCCGGCCCGGCAATGGCGGCCCGGATCTGCTCCCTCGTCAGACGTGGTGTCAGGTACTGACTTTCGTTAATGACTTCCGGTAAGCCGAGGAAAAGCGCACACTCGCCAAGGAAATCAGACCGCATTGTGATAATCACATATATTGGCACGTCCCTCTGGGCGGCACTTTCGAGAAGAAGCGCGACGAATGCGTCCGCATCGTCCTCATAGCCATTGTCCCGGAAGCGGAAAATCTCCTCGAACTGGTCGACGACAATAAGCAGGTTCTCGGATTCAGGAGTGCGCGCTTCTTGAACGATTTCGACGAGGCCCAATGGTCCTCTGCGCAGCATCGCCCGTATCAGAGCAGTCTCGCTTGCATCAGCTTCGCCACCACTTCCGAGCGCGGACGGGGTTAGAAGGGCTTCTGCGAGCCGCTCGAACGGTCTGTCGCCCGGTCTCATTTCGGCAAATCGCCAGCGTGCTCCGGCATCCGCGAGAAAGCCGGCTTCAAGTGCTGCGACTAGTCCTGCTCGGACCAGTGAAGATTTGCCGCATCCCGATGGTCCAACGACGGCAATGAAACGGGAACGCTGAAGCTTTTCAAGCAACTGATCTGTCTGTTTCTCCCGACCAAAGAAAATTTCGGCTTCATCGTGCCGGAACGGTCGCAGCCCGGGATAAGGTACCGAAACCTGAACCACGCTGCGGCAGACAATCGTTTCCATGGTGGTGCTAGCCTTGAAGCGTGGCCACAAGTTCGCTTACGATTTCCCGTCGAACACCCTCGTGACAGTTGAGGCTGCGCATGTTTGGCAAGAGAAAATCGGGAGGTTGTTTGTCGGGTGGAGGCCCCTCGACGAGCCAAACAGCAGGACGTGGTTCATTGCGTTGGCTCAATATCTTGTGACCTTCAGCAAGCTGACGTCGCACCCAGGTGACGGGCGTGCTGCCGTACACGACGATTAATCCGTCGCACGTCGACAGATTAAGTTCCAAATCTTCGCGGTATTCGGTTGGCTTCATTGATGCATTCATTAGTGGCATCGAATAGCCAATGCCTTCGTCCGCTAAGAGCTGACACACCTGTGCAGCGAACGGACGGTCTTGCAAATCAGAGTTCACAAAAACGAGGATTCCTTGGGAAGCAGGTCGCTTGGGTTCCGGCTGTCGCGTTGCGCCTTCGACTACTGCCCGCTTGAATTCTTCGATAGCACATGCTTGTACATCTTCACCAATCAGAAGATTGAAGTGTTCGGGTGCCGAGGATTTCACCTTTTCAAGGTCCACACCGCGACTGCGCCATTGAAGAATGGGGCATTTTGCCTTACGCGCCAGTTCGAGTTGAACGGCCGCCAAACGTGACGGCCAGCCTAGTGGCTTCTTGCCCGGCCATTCGCTGAGCAGTTGGACGAAGCTTTTACTTTGCGCCAGATCGACTGCCATTCGTCGTGCGTACTCGGCAGGATCGTCACGTGGATAGCATTTCTCGGGCAGAACTCTCAGGTTGTACTGCTTAGCGTAGGTGTCGATTTCCTCCCGGTACTCTTCCAAGTCGTCGGTAACCTCGGCGAGGAAGATCGCCGGTTGTGAGCGCGCGGATGTTCTGCTTTCCGATTGCGTTTGCCGCAATCGCTTTAACTCTGAGCCAAGCTCTGTTCGTAGCTTGTTTAGCGCCGTAAAGTACTCCGGCTCTCCTTTGGGATCCACTATCGGATGTCCCAGGGTTCTCGGATTGCCTCCTGCGTCAAGCGCCCAGAACGTGTACCCAAGCAGCTCGCCGAATTCGGTCGGTAGCTCAGCATATTTTAACTTGTCGATGTCCACTCGGAATATGCGCGAGCCGGCCCGAGATTTCTCGCGGACTGAGTCGAGAAATGCATTGCGTTCACGCGCACACCACTTGGAACTCACGTAGCTCGGCGAAGCTATGACCAGTAGAGTGGCACTTTCGCGCAGTGCTTCTTCGATCTTCGTGGAAAACACTTCATTTCCGGTGAGCTCATGATCCATCCAAATGGATGCATCCTTGCAACCCAAGCCTTTATCGAGAAATTTTTTCAGATGACTTGCGAATATCGAAATCCATCCGTCTCCCGCACCGATCGGTTCATTGTCGATGTGGGCATAGCTGATGAACACGTCATGGTTGTATCCGGTCACGTATGCCATGATTTTTGCAATCCTCGAAATTTCGCGAACCACTGTCGTAAAGAAAAACGTGAAAATGTCTTGAGCGTGTTAGGCACTTCCGGCCAGACCTGGTATCCATCGCTGGATGGCAAAACGCAAACCCTACCCGACCGGTGTGTCGGAGAAGAATGGAGCTTCGCAGTGCCATATCCGACTTGGATGAGCAAAGATGCACCGCAACGCCGATATGAGCTGCGCGAGATGTTCGACGCGTTGCGCTGGGTCGTGCGCGCGGGTGCGCCGTGGCGAATGTTGCCAAATGACTTTCCGCCTTGGGAACTGGTTTATCAACAGGCGCAGCGCTGGATTCAGGCGGGTTGTTTCGAGGCGATGGTGAGCGACTTGCGTTCGATCATCCGCGTCGCGCAGGGCCGCAAGGGCCAACCCAGCGCAGCCATCTTCGATGGACGCACGCTGCAATCGACGTGCGAGAGCACGCCTCGCGCCGGTTACGACGGATACAAACGTAAGCGCGGCAGCAAGGTCCATATAGCCGTCGACACCCTGGGGCAGTTGCTTGCGGTGCATGTGACGCCGGCCAATGAACAGGAGCGCGCACAGGTCAGTGAACTTGCGCGACGTGTGCAGCAGGCTACGGGCCAGATGGTCAAGGTGGCGTTTGCGGAGCAGGAATATACAGGTGAAGAGCCGGCGCAGACGGCGCTCGACGAAGGGATGGAGCTTCAGGTGATCAAGCTTGCAGAGGCGAAAAAGGGGTTTGTGCTGCTGCCACGCCGCTGGGTGGTCGAGCGTAGCTTCGGGTGGCTCAACCGCTTCCGGCGACTGGCCACAGACTACGAGCGATTGCCCGAAACCTTGGCCGGGCTGCACTTCGTCATTTTCGCCGTGCTTATGCTTGTCCACTTTGCAGCCCTTAACAATAGTTCCTAACACGCTCTAGTTTCGTCTCGGATCATCTGTTTCTCTCAGGAGAACGGCTGATCCTTTCTCCGCTTTAATATTCCTCGACGAGAGTCCCATCTGTGCGCTTTCGCGCAGAAGAAGGCGCTTTGTTCGGTTGTTGCGAGTTGCGTGAAAGGGGGCGATCCGTTCGCGAACGGGCGTATGGACGAGCGCGAGATGGAACGTGGTCAGTTTTTTGAGCGAAGATTCATTGCCCGATCTAGTCAGGAATGTACGGACTACTTCTTGAATGTCTGAAGTAATTGACGAAAAATCGGCATCTTCTCGCCAAGTCTGTGGGCGATGAATTTTTAACTTAACGCATGAATCACGTCATTCATCAAGCATAGACGCTTTTTTTTGTGATTAAAGAAGAATAATGGCGGCGATATTTGAACCAGCAGAATCTTGCGAGGATTGCTTACACTCTGGAAAGAAAGTCATGAGGAAGAGTCGGTTGACGGAGGAACAGATGATGACGATCCTGCGCAAGGCAGACAAGACTTCGGTCGTGGAGGTAGCGAAAAGGATTGGGTAAGCGAGCAGACGATCTACCGTTGATTCCTCTGCATTAGGATGATCGTTTCAAGGTGGCGCGCCCCAGGAAGATCAGTGAATCTGGCGGTTCGCGTGAGGGAGGTTTCCGATCGTCGGAAATATTGTCATGTCTCTCACGTCGATGATTTACTCGGGCGTGCCGAAACCAAGGGACTCTTGATGTTCGAGGGCGAACGAACAATCGTGAGGCACGTGCCGTGCACGAGCACTACAAGTCCAGTATGACAGATCCCACCACCGTGGGACGACGCAAAGTCGGCCGATGGGCGTCTGTGGACCTCGCGTCACAAACGCCCTCTCCACTTCAGGACGAGTCATTGATGTTTCCAGACGTCGACAGTCCGCCCGGGATCGAGACCGTGCATCCGCGAGAAGTGATAGCTGACATTCGTGACTATCAACGATCGAATGTCGGGAAAGATACCCTCAGGCGTCCTATTGACATCGAAATCAAAATGTCGGCAATGGCAGAGATGTACCCGTAGGTCATCAGGCAGCAATCGGATGCGGACCAGCCAGTTGCGCTGGCAGTTTTCGCAGGTTCGGTGAACAGCAAGAATCGGCCGATTTCGCTCGAACGAAGTTGTGACAGAGCCGAGCCACACGAAAACAAACGTCGCATCATTTTCGCGCGAAGCGGAGATGAACTCGCCCGACTGTTGGTATCCACGCAGAATTGACCACCTGAGGCCGTACCAACATGGCAGCTTTCGTACGCGGTTTCTCCTATCCGTCTGTATGGTCGCGACCACCCGAAAGTCTGAGCGTCGCGCCAGCAAGTCAGACGCTGTAAAGCTGGCAGAAGGAAACGACCGTATCGTCGCAATAGGTCGGCACGTTAAACGTGGACCCTCCCGTCGTTTATCTGTCGGAAAGGATCGAAATGGCGGTTTGGACCATCAAGCTGTACTCGTAGTTGACACTCGTATGGCCCGGCTCTGATGATTCAAGATGCAGCATCGAGCCCCAGTATGCCTTTTGCATAAAACTCACTGTTGGCGAGATGGCGGCATCAGATCGTGAAGCATCGCGTAGCCGAAAGGCGCCCCGTCCGTTCTTCGCCAAGGACACTCCGAGAGTTGGCTTTCGTACGTGATTCCAACGCCTTTGATCAACCGCCCGATATAGAAAGCAAATTCTCGAGAACGATGGTTCTCGTGATCCCTAGCGTAGAACCGTCGACGCCAGAGGGGAACCTGCTTTGTTATGCGTCCACCCTGGACGCGTTGGAGCGGTTCTTCAACCGTGTGCTGGCTCATTTGGAGCAGGAGGGCGCGTTCGAGGCGAACATGCCGCGCTTTACGCCCGCGAAGCTCGACATCCTGTGCCACCCTGCACTGGAAGGTTTCGAGGTGACACGGGTGGATTGCCTCATCCTCTATGACCAATCGGCTCGCGGCTAAGCTAAAGCTTTGTGAAAAATGTCCGAAAATAAGGATGTATGCACCCAATGACGACGCCTATGGACATTGATCTCTTCTATAAACCCGCAACCGTACTAATAGGCGCTTACGGCGCTGGCAAAGTCTATTTCGACATGTCATCAGGCAAGCTTTCGCGCATGCGTGAGCAGTATCGGTTTGCAAAAGAGTACTTCACCGACAAAGCCAGCGGAGAGGCCGACCACCCATTTCTGAGGGAGAAGGGACTGCAGGGGATCATCGGCGACGATAGCCTCGTTGCTGACGACATTGAGTATTTGCTTCGACTTAAAGAGCCAGCGAAGGCAATCAAATACTACGGGTTAGGGCGACAATATCTTCAACTGTCCTTGACGAACTCGGGGGGCGCCATTGAGTTTCGTCCACGCTATAAGAATGCATGGCCTCGCTTTTGGCGAAAATGGACCTATTTCGGTCTGTATGGTCTTTGTGCATTTTTGGGATATGCGCCAATTGCATTTTCGAAGCAATTGTTCCCTAGCCCACATGGCGTCCTGGCCGCGAGCGCATTAACAATCCCTGTCGGTTCGATCTACGCTTGGATGGCGTTGAAGGCCGCTACCCGAGTGAGTCGCGCTGAAGCCCTGTGTCGATCACAGGCTCTTGCTGAGCCCGTTTCCACTGTCCAGACGCTGATCACTGACCTTTAATGGCAAAGTCGACGCAGAAGAACCGCCGAACTGGGGACCTGCTGGAGCGATATTGAGCAACCGGCTGGGGCGGAGCGCGGTCAGGTAGCCGAGTCCGAGACCTCACACGTATACTGTACCGGCAATAGACAAAGACACGTACGCTAATTGAAAATCATCTAGCGGGCCTCCTGCCGCCAACCGCTGGAAGCCATTCGCGTTCGGTTGTGTCGGTTAGGCCGCGTCCTCGTTGAGCCGCGCTACGATCACGGCGGTTGCATCATCCATGCTTTCCCGAGCAGATGCCCATAGTCCCCATTTCTAAGGGAACGTCAAAATGAACAGAAAAAGCAGCAGGCACCGAGCTTTCAAATTCATTTCCCACACATCGAGTGGAAGTCCCGGACAATGCAATATCACCAATGTGCATGTAGTTCGTGCTGCGGGCTTGGCGATTTTCGGTATGTTCCTTCTGAGTCTCGGGCCTTTATGCGCATTGGCTCGCATTACGTCCGATACGCGCCACACGTCTACGTATGCGCAGCACGTGGTTTCTGCGAACGTCGAAGGTGCAAGTCAGGTGGGAACCGAGGCTGACCCGCTCGAGCCCACGATAAAGTCTCCGGCCGAGGTAGTTAACGATGCCAAGGACCGGGCAGACAAGCTAGCGAAGGATCAACAAAACGTTGACATAAATCGGCAGCTCGTGTGGGTTGGTATCTTGCAGTTCGTAGTCTTTGTTCTTCAATTGGCAGTGTTTGGCTTCCAAGCGTACAAGCTACAGCAAACAGTCAAAGCGTCCGCGGAACAAGCCAGCGATATGAAGGCCTCCGTCCGCGAGTCGGCGAGAGCAGCAGACGCTATGGAGAAGGTCGCAACAAATTCCATGCGGGCCGCACAACACGCGTCGGAAAGCGTAACGGCGTTGAGAGAGCGAACCGCCCAGCAAATGCGTGCCTACCTATCGATTGACATAGGGTCAGCCGTTTATCAGGAGCAAGGCAAGAATCTTCGTTTTGAAGGGAAAGTGCTATTGCGTAACGCAGGACATACGCCTGCCTACCGCGTTTCGCACGCCTGCCGTGCGGGGATCCTACCTATGCCACTTCCCGACAATTTCGATCTTCCTCAACCGACTCAGCCCGCGCGTGGTGGGGGTGTAATCGGCCCCGGTCAAAGTCGCATACTGAGCGCGATGATCGAAGAATTCCTTCCCGATGACGAAGTAGATGCCATCAAAGTCGGAACGGGCCGAGCCTTGTATATTTGGGGTCATGTTACGTATGAGGATGCGTTCGGCGAACCGCGGTACACGAATTTTTGCCAGGCCCTCACCTGGCAACCAAACAACGCTGTTATGGGCTACTTCATTGACAGACACGACGAAGCAAACTGATACCGAAACCCTCCCTCGTCCGCTGCGAGCGGGCACGCGATGACAGTGCTATGCGCGGTTACGGATTAGACGATCTGTTTGCGATGTTGGTACGTCGAAATCCGACATGTATCAGCGTTGAACACTTATCGAAACGTGGCGAACGAAACAAATATCAAAAGAGTTGACCTCGAGTGATCGTTGTCCCGCGCTGATTGGCGAGTACTCGAACGACCGCTTACAAGCGCCGCACGGCTGAGCGTATGGGCAGACATCGAATAACCCATTCTTAACGGGAGTGTGAGTTCGCGATACAGGAAGCTGTCGACCTGCTGCTCGACGCCACCACCGTCGGCAATCCGCCACATTGCTGACGTAGAACTCAGCACGCTGCTATGTCGGTTAAGGCCGACAAGCGCGCGTCGCGCATCGGGCGGGTTTCGAAGTGGACCGGCCGTTCGAGTGACGACTGCATGGCTCAGGCGAGCGGCAGGTCCTGGCCGACCAGACCCGGACGATCGAGCGCAAGGATGATCTCCCGTGCGCGTTTGATGCAAAAGGCACAACCCGTTACCGTCATTCGAGCCTGCGCGACAGTAACGACGGTTTTCGGACGTTCACCGGCCACTCGCACCTCCCTGGCTCGCGAAACCATGAATCGAGTCGAAAAGCCGTGCTTGCCCGCTATCGCGTCATGCGACCGGGTGGCTAGCGGAATTTTTTGCGTCGAGCGGGAATATTTGAAGTGCAGCGGTCGTTTAGCCTGCGGCGATTTCTCGCCAGTCAGACGTGGAGGGAAGTTATGTCTCAGATCTCGTGGGGTCTCAAAGCGGCGGCGGTGATCGTCCTCGCCGCCGGTTTCACAATCGGACATGCTGCTGCCGATGAAGCTTACGTCGTCACACCACTTGTATCCAACCTGGCAGGCTCTGCTCCGAAGGTCGACGGGGTACTGCAGAACGCCTGGGGTATTGCCTTTAGTCCGGCAGGAAGTCCATTCTGGATCAACGACAACGCCACAGGCTGCTCCACGCTTTATGACGGCGCGGGCGCCAAGGTAGCACTGCAGGTTTCCATCCCGCTTCCAGGCAACGTGATACCGGCCAGCGACTGTCATCCCGTCTTTGCCAGCAGGCCACCGAATCCCGCACCTGCGGCGCCGACCGGCATCGTTTGGAATCCTTCGGCGGCATTTCTCGTGCCAGCTACCCAGATCCCGGCCGTATTCATCTTCGCGACCGAAGACGGGACGATTTCCGCTTGGGCCGGTGGGTTGAATCCGGCCAACAACGCCGTGATCGCGGTCGATAACTCGTCCAATCCCACCGCTGCCAACGGGGCCGTCTACAAGGGTCTCGTCTTCGGTGTGAACGCGCGAGGCGCATTCCTGTTTGCGACAAACTTCCGATCGGGCCGGATCGACGTATTCGGGCCGAACGGCACGAATGGTTTGTTTACGCCCGCGATGACGGACGGAGGCTTCGCCGACCCGAACATCCCAGCCGGCTACGCCCCATTTGGTATTGCGAACATCGATGGTGACCTTTTCGTCACCTATGCGCAGCAGAACGGTCAGAAGCATGACGACGTTGCAGGCCGCGGTCATGGATTCGTCGATGTATTCGATACCGACGGCCACCTGCTGCGCCGCTTTGCGAGCCAGGGACCGCTCGACTCGCCGTGGGGCATTACGCGCGCATCGTTTGCGTTCGGCCGCTTCAGCGGCAAGATCCTCATCGGCAACTTCGGCAATGGCCGTATCAATGTCTTCGACAATGACGGCACGTTCGTCGATCAGCTGGAGAACGAGTTCGGCAATCCACTGGCGATTGACGGCCTGTGGACTCTGACACTCGGAGGCGGGCGCAATTCAAGCCCGGACACGCTGTACTTCTCGGCAGGTCCTAACAAGGAGTCAAATGGACTCTTCGGTATCATTGCTCCAGCAAATGGCTCCCAAACACGAACGTCCGCTCAGAACGGGCAATAGCCCGCAGCATGGCTCCCCGGCCAACTCCTGAAGCGCGACAGCGCTAACCATTGACGACGTTGATTCGAGTCGAGCCGGAGGACCCCACCTCAGCCGGTCGCGGAACTCGCCAGACGCGACCGGCTCTTCCCGGCAAGACCGGGAACTGCGTGTTCTCGCGTAGGCAAACTGGCGGCCAGGACGCCCGATCCAGTCGCTCCCGAGTGCGACGATAGTCTTCACTGCACCTTTCACGCAAAAGGCATAAGACGAACCCTTCTGAGACATACGCCGGAATTCGGCAGAGCGACAGCTTCCAGGAGCGTGCCGGACATGGGCGACGGGGGGCACCAGCCCGGCCTCGGCGTGCCGTCACACGAACGGAAGAGGCGCACCGGAAGTGCGCTCCTTTTTTGTCTCTGGACTCAGCGCCCGGCTTGCTGCTGCGTGAGGTACTTGTCGAGCGCGTCCATTGTTCCGCCCCAACCTTGAGACATGCTGGCGTGCGACGCGTCGAAGATGGCTTCCTCGGCCTCACTGGCGTCCAGAGCGCGCCACTCAAGGTGCATTAACGCGCCACCCTCGACTTCGCTGAGTGTCGTCGTCGACAGCGTATAAAGCGGCCATTGCGCGGACATCGGATGTCGCGTCACTCCGCCTCCGGCATCGCTAAACTGCACGACGACGACAATGCGCGCAGGGGGCGTCAATTCGCGGAACGTCCACTTGCCCCACATCGCGGGAGCGTCGGGCACGCCGCGCGGCTTCATCGCGTAGTGAAAGACGCCACCGACACGCGCATCCACTGTGCAGTGGGACATTTCCATCCCGGGTGGGCTCATCCACGTACTCAAATGCTCAGCTTTAGTCAACGCGGCGTATACGAGTTCGCGCGGCGCTGCGAAGCGGCGCTCGATGACGAAGGGAGCGGAAAGTTTGTCAGTCATTGCGGCGAGTCTTCCTGGTTCGGGTTGAGGAAACTTTGGACGTGGTTTTCGGCGCAGCCTTTCCGTGGGAGTCCTTCACAGGCTTCTGTTGCAGTTGCTGCAGGTAGCTGTCGAGCTGGTCGAGACGCTGTTCCCACAGGTCACGATACTGCAGTGCCCAGTCAGCGGCCTGCTTGAGCGGCGCAGGCGCGATGCGGCACGGGCGAAACTGGCGGTCGCGCCCCTGAGTGATGAGGCCGGCCCTTGCGAGAACACGTAGGTGCTTGCTGATGGCAGGCGCACTCATATCGAAAGGGCCCGCCAAATCGCCAACCGTCGCTTCGCCGTGCGCCAGCCTGGCGAGGATGGCGCGCCGCGTCGGCTCAGCCAGCGCGGCAAATGTGACGCTGAGATGGTCCGCTTCCAATGATGCACCGCGAACTGCCTGGACGTGAAGTCGAGCAGCAGCGCACGCCCTAATTGGAGAGGCGAAGACGATGATCGATGGGCTAAGGGCACGCGAGCGTAACACGCAATTGCCGGGGGATGAATCAAGCAAACACGACATTCCAGTCTTGCTTCATGCTCACGATCGTAATGCCATATTCGGCCGCCTTTTCGAGTGCCTCGGAAAGCGGGCTCAACTTGAACTCGCGGTCATAAGCGTATTCACGCTCACCGTCGTCGTGGCGAAGCAGAAGCGCGAGGCGAGGCCCCGCACCTGCCTTCGTGTAGCGCATCATCGCCAGATCGCCGTCGGAATTGCCGAAGGCGAGAAGGGGGCGCCGACCGATGTGCAGGCCGATGTTGGCGGGCTTTGCCTCGCGATCATCGAAGCTGTTGAGTTCGCCAACCTTCATGAGATCCGCTCGTCCCTCGTTGATCTCGAACCGCAGTTTCATGCTCGACCCAATGACATTCTCGCGAGCAATCCCATAGGCCTCTTCAGCGTACGCGCGCATCATGTCGACACCGCCGCCCGAGACGATGTAGGTCTTGAACCCGTGATCGCGCAGGTAACTGAGTAATTCCACCTGGGGCCAGTATGTGCAGTGCTTGAACAGACGCCCGAATTTCGGATGCTCTGCGGATGCGAACCATGAGCATGCCATGGCATCGAACTCTTCATCGCTCATCCCGGCGTGTGTCGCGGCAAACAGCTCGATGGCGGCCTGCTTGCCCAGCCCGAGCAATTCCGAAAAATTTTGTTCGAGAAGCGCTTTGAAGGGCTGACGTTCCTTCATCGCTGGATCTTTCTCCGCAAGCTCCTTCACGCGGTCGATCAAGAAAAAGATTTGCACCTGGATCGGTTGCTCGCACCACAGCGTGCCGTCGTTATCGAACACCGCGACCCGTTCGGCCGCCGGGACATAATCTGCCCCGCCTTCGTTCGTGACACGCGAAACGAAGTCGAGGATCGAAGACTTCGCCACCGAGTCGTTCCAGCTTTCGAGCGCCATCAGGTTGCCTCCATCAGGGATCGTATGGACAGCTTCGCCATGTCATCGCGTCAAGCCGCAAGCTCCCAACTCCTGAGCCTCGTGCGCGCCGTTCCCATATTGCCAAGGTGATAGACAGCGGCCTCGACCGCTGAAAAGGTGAATGCCTCGAATCTCTCGTCGAGCATTTTCTCGAGATAGTCCTGGGTAGCGATACCAATGCTTACGTGCGGATTGAACTTGCTCCCGGTGCTGTTTGGCACGTAGGTCGCCACGTAGTCGATGGTCGGCTGGTTGATGTCGGGCTCCCCGGTCGTGGTGACGAACGCCGCGGATGTTCCCGTGCTCTCAGTGAAAGGGGCGACGGCGTCGATCAGCTTCCGCTGGAACCCGACAAGGACATCGCTCGGCTCGATGACGATCCCGGCGAGGCCGATTTCCTGCCAGGGCAAATAGTAGTATTTGTGAGCCTTCAGTTTCCAGAGGGCCGCCTTCTCTCCCGCGAGGACTCTCCCTACGGCCTCGTAGACCTTGTCGAGGTCCGCCGTCCTCGCGTACCGCTGTAAGCAGGAGATGTGCGGTTGATGGGTCTCGTCCAGGGCAAAGCCGTTGGGAAAGTTCTCGCGCAACCGCGCGTTGCCAACTTGCGCCTGACGGACCATCGTTTCGTCAGGTTCGAGCAGAATATCGATGGCCGTGACCGCGTTTATTTGGGAATCCAATATTTGATTCATGGTCTTCAAATGTTCGAAGGCATGAGCGCGGTTTGCGCGTGCCCCCGGTTGCGTTATCTAACTCGCAATGTAGTCGTGGACTACCGTACCGAGACCCAGCGTCAAATCTGTGAGGATGTGCACGCCCGAAATCACCTCGAGCACCGGCAAAGCAGCGACCGGCGCGAGCGCGTGATGAAACAACTCAAGTCCGGCAGGGCCTTCCCACGCTCCCTTTATCGTGATGTCCTCGCAGAAGTAGCGGACCAGTTCGCAGATTCGTGCGGTCCCGTCCACATGCGGGATGATCTTGAGCAGGTAGTTCGGCGAGGACAGGGACTCGAGCATCCTGTCATGCGGCAGTGAACGATGCTTGTATCCCATCGTGGCGACTGCCACCGGAATCTGTCCGTAACGCAACACCCCGTGGATCGTGTCCTTTTCGATACAAAGTTGCGGCGATGCAAGCTTTTTCGGGAATCCCCAGATTTCCCGGCCGCCGGCAATGGGCGACATGTCGTCCAGATACATCGCATGAACGTAGCTTCCAGGTTTGCCCTGGAACCGGACAGGAATCACCTGCCCGCTTTCCGTATAATCGCCGAAGCCGGTCGAGTCGGGCATCCGGATGAATTCGAACTTGACGATCGGTTCGGTCATTTCGAGTGGCGCAGGAATGACTTTATCGAGCATCTCCGGATCCGTTCGGTAGGTGATCACGAGGAACTCGCGATCGACAAACCGATAGGGGCCGCGGGGGAACGCAGGACTGGTGAGCGGCATTGCGAAGGCACGCTCCTTCACATCGGATTCGGTCATGGTGTGGGCTCCTGATACGGGGAAGCGACCGGGGTGAGATCAACAACGTTGATGTCGTGGGCAAATTCTTCAGCCTGAAGCCATGCCTCACGCTCGATCGCGTGGCGCACATCACCGAGGCCTCCTTCCCAGAGTTCCGTCACGGTGGAGCGCGAAAAGTCATAGTCCTTGAAGTCAGAGGACTGGGTATCGTGGTGATTGGTCAGGTGAGCGAGGACGACCTTTCCCCGCGTACTGATCGCAGTGAGGCGCTGCACATCGGGATCAGTCCGCACTCCCTCTGGAAGCATGGCCAGCACGCGGCGCAAGCTCTCACGCAACTCCTCCTGTTCGCGCAAGCGGCCTCGGCCAAAACGCATCTTGCTTGCGTACTGAAGGTCCTTCATGCGCTGCTGGACCTGATGCAAGTTTCCCGGCAGCGCGCCAGTCCCGCTGAATACGTCGACCTGGACGACGATCCCGCCCTCCAGGTAAGCCTCGTCCACCACATACCAAAGCGGCGTATTGGATGAGATGCCGCCGTCCCAGTACCATTGGCCGTCGACGCTCACCGGCGGGAAACCCGGCGGGAGCGCACCGCTCGCCATGACGTGCTCGGGACCGATCCGCGTTTTTGTGTTGTCGAAATACACGGACTCGCTGGTGCACACGTTGACCGCACCCAATGAAAGGCGTACGGCCTTGCTGTTGATCAGATCGAAGTCGGCCAGTTCTTCAAGGGTGGCTTTCAGCGGTTGGGTGTCGTAAAAGCTCAATGCGCCCAGGCTCCCGTCGGGTGCCATGAAGGGCGGTGGTACGCGCGGCACGAAAAATCCCGCAACTCCGACCATGACTGCTGATGCCGCACCCATGGCATTGAAATATGACCGCATCGGATCGGGTGGCGCCAAAGGAACGAACGACGCGAGCGCGGATACACGTTCCCAGAATTCCCGAAGCCGTTGAACCCTGCGTTCCGGCCGATTGCCTGCAATCAGGGTTGCGTTGATCGCGCCGATCGATACGCCCGAGATCCAGTCGGGTTTGAATCCGGCTTGCACCAGGCCCTCGTAAACACCGGCCTGATACGCCCCGAGCGCGCCTCCGCCCTGCAATACGAGGATGTTGTGATCGAATTTTCCCCAGTCGACTGGAGCCTTCGTGGAAGGCGCCCTCGCCCGGCTCTTCATGATGGTTCACCTGTTGTGCGTGGGGCTGACGGGAACATCCGCGCAACGAGCGTCACGGAAATCGCTCCTTCTGGTGGTCCGCACTGGCGCCAGTTCCACGCAGTAGGCGACTCGCAATTCGGTTCACGAGTCCGCGCAAGACAAGGTAGGGCAAAATGGCAAGGACGAATGCCACAAAGACTACGCCGCCCGGGTAGACCTTGTGGATGACGATGATCTGGAATACCACATCGAGAATCATTGCCAGGACGAAGACCCTCCAGACACTTCTCCATCCGTCGCGGGCGAGCGCTACCCTATGCGCTGGATCCGCCATGAGCGCCCAGAAGTACGGTGGCTTGCCGAGCTTTGCGTCCCTCAATCCTGAAAGGACTGCAAGCACCGTCGCCATGAGCGGCTGCACGACAAGCCGGAACCTGAACGGCCCATCTACCCTCAGGGTCATGTCGACGAGTGTGCGCGTCCAGAAGTCATGCATGTCATCCTCCATTCCTCGTCACATTCAACTGATCCGGGATTGAGTGGTACATCCGCCCGTTTGGTTCCGCGTTCTAGTTGAAAAAAACAGCAACTCGATCGCAAATATTCAGTGCTTGTCGCGAGTTGTTTTCTGGGGAAATTTTCATGCCCTATTTTCAGGACATCAATTAATCTGAATTAAACGTTTCAGAGAAATCGGTTGACGATGCTGACGAAAGCAACCAGTCCGGTCGCAGCTATGATGATGGAGATGACAAATGTAGGACGCCAGATACTAAATGTTTGATATCGGTTTAACTCAACCAGTGTTCGCCAGTATTCGATCGTCCCCATGACCATCGACGCTGTTCCCATACCCGTGAGAAACAGTCCCACGCGTGCGGGGGTGTTTGGATGGGCCAGATGAACGCCAGCATCCTTGAAGCTCTCGAGAACCTTGTAGATCGTAAAGCCGAAGCTCGTCATGGACAGCGAGGTTCGAATCCACGCCATCAACGAACGATCGGCGGCCATCAGCGTGCGCCTTGCGGCGAGATCGGTGCGGTCTAGCGCGAGTTCATTTGCCGTGCGAGCATGCTCCGTTTCCACGTTGCCCCCTGCTGGCTGCGTCAAACTGACTTGCGTTAGTGGAAGGTCGCGACTTCCGTATCGGCCTGCACTTCGAGTCATTGAGCATGTTCGCAGACCTTTCGCGAGACGCGTTTACCGCCTCGTCATATCTTTCATTTTCGGCATGAATTGCGACTTGACCGTTGTTCAGTCTAGTGCAGCCAACTCACTATTGCGAGGCGGAACACGAAGCGAAATCGTGGGAAATCAGGTAAATTAAATCTGGAAAACTGATGGGCCAATAGATTGCGGATTCATCCCCGAATATTTGATTGAATCGGGTTTCAGGAATTGAAAAATGGGAAGGCGTAAGACTGAATAAGTTACAGATGTGTTGTCGCGATGTGCTATAACAGGCAGCAGGGCGAACGTTGGTTATGCTAGGTTCTGCCAATGCCCCGATCGCTGTCGTCGAATTTGATGAAGCAAGTTTTTGTGCTGACGTAAGATTCAACGCCTGCGGAGGGAGATCGCTGTGATCGAACCCATGCTGTCGTCCAAAGCGGAGTCGTCAGGGGCTCGCGATCGGGCATCCGGCGCTTTCCCGTCGAACGAAGCACCACCGTGCTTTCACCTGTTGGCCAAGCCGAGCGGCTCCACCTGCAACATCGACTGCCAATACTGTTTTTTTCTTTCCAAAGATGCGCTATATCCGGATGAACAACACCGGATGTCCGAATCGACACTTGAAGCGTATATCCACCAGTTGCTCAGCGCACATCGAACGCCTGACGTGACGGTCGCATGGCAAGGCGGCGAGCCCACGCTGATGAGGCTCGACTTCTTTCGCAAGGCTGTCGGGTTCGTTGAAAAATACCGCAAGCCCGGGCAGCGCGTGAAGCACACGTTCCAGACCAATGGCATCCTCCTCGACGACGAATGGTGCAGCTTCTTCCACGAGCACGATTTTCTCGTCGGGTTGAGCGTTGACGGTCCACGCGATCTGCACGATACCTACCGCGTCGACCGGCACGGAAAAGGCACGTTCGACCTGGTCATGCGTGGCTGGGAGAAGCTTCGGCGCCATCAGGTCGAGTTCAATATCCTGTGCACGGTGAACGCTGCGAACGAGCATCACGGGCGTTCGGTTTATCGCTTCTTTCGTGACGATCTGGGAGCAAGGTGGGTGCAGTTCATCCCGATCCTGGAGCGCGCGACCGAGCAGACGATCGACCTGGCGAACCTGGGCTGGAGAGCGCAGCCCGGTCGCCAACGCGTGCTTTACACGCAAACCGGCGACCGGGTGACCAATCGTTCAGTCGGAGCGCGACAGTACGGCCAGTTCCTTGTGGATATTTTCGAGGAATGGATTCGTCACGATGTGGGGCAGGTCTATGTCCAGCTATTCGATGTGACGCTGGAGGCCCTTTTGGGCCGTCATTTGTTGTGCATTCATGCGCCGACCTGCGGCTTCGGCCCCGCGCTTGAATACAACGGCGATCTGTATTCCTGCGATCACTTCGTCGAGCCCGGATACCGGCTGGGTAATATTCACGATACCCCGATGCTCGAAATGCTCGCGTCTCCCGAACAGCGCAGGTTCGGGCTCAACAAGCGCGAGTCCCTTACGGCGCAGTGCCGCCAATGTGACGTCAGGGATGTTTGCAATGGCGGCTGCCCGAAGGACCGCTTCGCGCTTTCGCGTGACGGGGAGCCGGGCCAGAACTATCTTTGCCCCGGACTCGAACGGTTCTTCAAGCACACGCGCCCCGCCATGCGGACGATGGCGAGGCTCCTTCAGCATGGACATGCGCCCGCGGAGGTGATGGCGCTGACCATCGCGGAGGACAAACGTCGCGGGGTCTATGCGCCGTGTCCGTGCGGAAGTGGCCGGAAGTTCCGATTTTGCCATGGCGAGAAGGAATCCCGCGATCATGTCGACACTGGGGTGACGCCAGGCCATCGGCCCCGTAACGGGCCAAGTCGCACCTGTGCAAGTTGACTGCAATCGCACGTAGCCCGCGCCGCATACCAATGCGTGCAGATGGGCGAATGGGTGAATGATCTCCGCAGTCGATGCCGTCTCCCGGCCAGGGTTGTGCATGGGTGACCTGGCTACACCTGAATGGAAGGAAGCGTTATGGCCACAAAGCAACCCAACATCCTTATCCTCTGGGGCGATGACATCGGCTGGTGGAACATCAGCTTCAATAGCCGTGGACAGATGGGCTATCGAACGCCGAATATCGACCGGATTGCCAACGAGGGTGCGGCCTTCACTGACTACTACGGCCAGCAGAGCTGCACCGCGGGACGGGCCGCCTTCATTACCGGCCAGAATCCGATCCGCACCGGCCTGACCAAAGTCGGCATGCCGGGTGCGGACATCGGTCTTTCGGAAGAAGATCCCACGATTGCAGAATTACTGAAACCGCTGGGCTATGCGACCGGGCAGTTTGGCAAGAACCACTTGGGCGACAAAGACAAATTCCTGCCGACGATGCATGGTTTCGACGAGTTCTTCGGCAATCTCTATCACCTGAATGCGGAGGAAGAGCCTGAGGATCCGGACTATCCAAAGATGCCGGAGTTCAAGCAGCGCTTTGGTCCCAGAGGCGTGCTCCACTGTTTCGCCGACGGCAAGGGGGGGCAGACGATCGAGGACACCGGTGCGCTCACGAAAAAGCGCATGGAGACCATAGACGACGAGACCACCGACCACGCCCTGGCGTTCATCGACAAGGTGCACAAGGAAGGCAAGCCGTTCTTTCTCTGGTACAACACCACCGCCATGCATTTCAGGACTCACTGCGCGGAGAAGCACAAGGGTAAGAGCGGACAGGGCGACTACAACGACGTCATGGTTGCCCACGACGAAAACATCGGCAGGATGCTCGACAAGCTCGACGAACTGGGCATAGCGGACGACACCATCGTCATGTACTCCACCGACAATGGCCCGCACTACAACAGTTGGCCGGATGCCGGCATCACGCCCTTCCGGTCGGAGAAAAACACCAATTGGGAAGGCGGCTGGCGCGTTCCGGCTTTCGTGCGATGGCCCGGGAAGATTCCTGCGGGCACGGTGCTCAACGGGATCGTCGCGCACCAGGACTGGATGGTCACGCTGCTGGCCGCGGCGGGTGCGCCAGACATCAAGGAGAAGCTGCTCAAGGGGCACGAGGCGGGAGACAAGACCTACAAGGTGCACCTGGATGGCTACAACATGCTGCCGTATCTGCTCGGCGACGCGAAGGAATGCCCTCGCCAGTTCTTTTTCTACATCAGCGACGACGGGGATATCCTTGCTGTTCGCATGAAGGACTGGAAGATGGTGCTCCAGGAGCAGCGCGCCACACGCCTGCAATGCTGGGCGGAGCCATTCGTTGCCTTGCGCATACCCAAGATGTTCAATCTCCGGCGTGACCCGTTCGAGAGGGCCGACGAAAGTTCGAACACGTACTGGGACTGGGTCATTTCGCATGCCTATCTGTTGTATGCAATGCAGGCGGTAGTCGCGGGCGAAATCGAGGAGTTCAAGGCGTTTCCACCTCGGCAGAAGCCGGCTGCGTTCAATCTCGATGCGGTTTTGCGGCAACTGGAAGAATCCGGAGGCAGCAAGGGCCGGTGATTTCCGGACGATGCCGATGCCGGTGCGCCGGTCGACGTCGCGAACGAGGCGACGCCGGCGCACCACCGCAGACCGCTCTCCTATGCGGATAGTGCGGCGCTTGGCCGGACGCGGCGGGGTGATCACATGCGACCAGGTTGGCGTAAGCGGGATACAGTGTCGGCAATCAGTCTGGCATTGCTCGCGTGGGCTTCTTCGAGCCAGGCTCAGGAACAGTCCGTCGCTCAGGCTCAGGCGCAGGACGGGTGGCAGTTTTCCGTGACGCCCTATCTCTGGCTGGCCGGACAAAGCGGCTCGGTGCGGGTCGGACGGATTATTCCCGACCAGAACGTGGACGCGCATTTTTCCAACATCTGGCAAAACCTCAACTTCGGCGTGATGGGCACCTTCGAGGCGCGAAAAGGTCGCTGGGGGATCATCGTCGACGGGTTTTATGTCAGCGTGGCAAAGACCTCCGATCCGATAGCGGGAGGCAGGCTTGGTACGGCAAGGGGTCAACTCGACAACGGTGTGCTTGAAGTCGCGGGCGCGTACCGGGTTTATCAGAGCGACCTGATTCCCGTGGATGTTCTGGCCGGGCTGAGATACACCAACGTCAACGCCACGCTGTCGCTTTCGCCCAGCGAGCTGTTGCCGTCAGGCGCGCAGCGAGGCAAAGGCGAGAGCTGGGTGGATGGCCTGGTGGGCGTGCGCGCCACCTGGCACTTTGCGGACAGATGGTCGCTCATGGGCTATGCCGATGTCGGTGCGGGCGGCACCAACTATTCCTGGCAGTTTGCAGGTGTGCTCTTCTGGAACATCATGAAAACCATCGACCTGACCGCGGGGTACCGTATCCTCGCGCAGGACTACAACAGTACTTCGTTTTACTACAACATAAGGACTGCCGGCCCGTTTGTCGGCGCGCGCATCCGTTTCTGACAAAGCCTCACCCGGAGGCCGTCCATCAGGAATTCATGTAACGGTATATTGCGAGTCCTCATGGATGATGAGCCGTGCGCCGAGCTGCCGTGCTTTCATGTGATCGGGTAGGTCTTTGCGTTCGCACGAGAGGGTGTGCGAGTGCGTACGGATCAACTCGTTGAAAGTCTGAACGCTGTTGAATGTGACTGGTTGGAGTGCGCCAGGCTCATAAAGGCGTCGCGTGTGATTGACCGGCACGAGAGCGAGCATTCTTTTCCCGAAGCGCGATTCAGATTTGCACAAACTCTTCAGTTTGCGGGCTGGGTGGCTGCTGGACTATTGGTCGCCGGTGGTCCAGCGTATTCACACACTCTGCTCTGCATATCTGAGCCAGAAGGCGTTAATGCGGGAAGACTGGCGGAAAGGTGCAAGAGCGCGAAAACTGTCGGAATCGCTTTCGTTGGGCAAGGGGACATCACATGCTCATTTCTCGACGATCGGTCGTCGTAGGCGGCCTGGGGCTTCTTTGCGCAGGTTTCGCCCAACGGAGTTATGCGCAGGCCATGCCGACCGACTTCCGTGTCGGTTATCAGAAGGCCGGCCTGCTCAGCGTTGCAAAGAAGGAAGCCGTCTTCGAGCGGCGATTGAAGCCGCTGGGCATCGAAGCCGTGAAATGGTCGGAATTCGAACTCGGCCCGCCCATGATGGATGCTATCAGTGCGGGTGCCATCGACTTCGGTTGGGTTGGCGACGTGCCCGCTATCGTTGCGCAGTCAGTCGGCGCGAAATTCTTCTATACAGCATGCATGCCTGCATCGGAGCATGGGATGCTGGTGCCAGAAGGATCCGCCATCAGCTCTCTCGCAGAGATCAAGGGCAAGAAGGTAGCCTTTGCCCGCGGCACCAGCGCACAAAGCGTTCTGTTGAAATTGCTCGCCAGGGCGGGCCTCGCCTACGGCGACATCGTACCCGTGTTTCTGTCGCCCACAGATGCCTCCGCGGCGCTCTCGCGCGGCGACGTCGATGTCTGGGTCGTCCACGACCCCTACTTTGCCTTAGCGGAACGCGTCCAGAGGGCGCACGCGATCGCCACCACGATGGACATTGTCAACGGCAATTCCGTCTACGTAGCCAATCCGGAGTTCGCCAGGAAATATCCCAAAACTCTCGCGGCGGCTATAGATGAGGTGATAAACGTCACGGCATGGGCGGCGCAAAATCGCGACAAGTTTGCCGAGGCGACTTCGGCCGCCATCGGCATGGACGTTGATGCGGTGCGTGTCGCGATCGGTCGCAGCGACTTGACCGCGGGGCCTGTCACGCGTGCGATTGTCGACCAGTTGCAGGAAACCGCCGATGCCTTCCTGAAGGTCGGTTTCATTCCCCAGCCGATCGTGGTCCGTGACGCCGTCTGGCCACTCGCCGGCTGACCCGAGCGGTTAGTCTGACGCACACGGCCGGTTCCTCCCGGACGAGTTTAAGCAACAATGACGGACATACTGTCTTAGCCTGCGCCGAGGCTACGCCCGCAAGCGCCGCGAGAGACAATATCTGTTTGTGCTCCGTCGGCAGTAGTCGACCCGAAGCGGTCTTCCGACTCAAGGTGAGCTCGACGACCGCTTCCGATGCCGAGCGGTCATCCACATAACTTAAGCGGTGCCTGGTGATGATGTGGCCGAGTTCCGGGCGGCCTGCTGCTTTTGCTTATCCGCCCGATTTGAGCTGCGCCCAAAGCCGGCTCTCAAGCCGCTTGATATCGGCCGGCAACGGCTTCATGAGGTACAGCGTCTTCAACACGTTCGACGGTGGGTACACCGCAGGGTTGTTCAAAATTTCCGGGCGGACGAATTTGCGTGCCGCGGCATCGGCATTCGGATAGAACACCTCGTTCGTTATTGCCGCATGCACTTCCGGGCGCTCGATGTAGTTGATCCACTCGAGCGCTGCCTGCGTGTGCGGTGCGTCCCTGGGAATCGCCATCATGTCGAACCACACCGGCGCACCGCCTTTGGGTATGAGGTACTTGATCTCGAAGTGTCTGTTCGCCTCCGCTGCGCGATGACTCGCCATCGACACGTCGCCTGACCAACCGAGCGCAAAGCAGATGTCGTCGCCAGCCAGATCGTTGATGTAGCTCGTCGCGTTGAATTGCGTGATGTAGGGGCGAATGTTCTTCAGCGTGTCGTAAGCGGCCTGGTAGTCGGCCGGCACGGTGCTGTTCGGATCCTTGCCGAGATAGTGCAGCGTCACGGCGAATACATCGGCTGGCGCGTCGAGCACCGATACTCCGCAGCTCTTGAGCTTGCTCACATATTCCGGCTTGAACAGCATGTCCCAGTTGTCGAGTGGCACGTCGTCGCCCAGTATCTTCTGCACCCGCGTCACGTTGTAGCCAAGCCCGGTCGTCCCCCATGCCCACGGCACCGCATACTGATTGCCGGGGTCGGCATCCGCAACGAGCTTCAACAAGTCCTTGTCGAGATTTGCGAGGTTCGGTAGCTTCGACTTGTCGAGTTTCTGATAGATGCCCGCCTCGATTTGCCGGGCAAGGAAGTTGGAGGTGGGCACAACGACGTCGTAACCCGTCGAGCCGGTCAGCAGCTTGGCCTGCAACGTCTCGTCGCCATCGTAGACGTCATATCGGACGTGGATGCCAGATTCCTTTTCGAAATTCGGCACGGTGTCTTTCGCGATGTAGTCGGCCCAGTTGTACAGGTTGAGCTGCCGGTCGTCGGCGGCCTTCGCAGATCCGAGCGCGCAAAGGAGCGTCGCGGCAAGAAGCGGTTTCGTCACAGGGTTCAGCATTGTGGTTTCCGGAGAGTCGTGTCGAGTCGTCGGGTAGGACATCAGGCGAAGCGGTGGCGCTCGAGCTTTCTATGGCGCATCAGGCACAAAATGTCGGCAGCGATGTGCGCCGCGGCGAGCGCGGTGACGTCACTGTGGTCATAGGCCGGCGCGACCTCGACCACGTCGGCGCCGATCAGATTGACGTCGACCAGCGCACGCACGATGGCGAGCGCCTGCGCCGAGCTCAGTCCGCCGGCGACAGGAGTGCCGGTACCCGGCGCGAAGGCGGGATCGAGGCAGTCGATATCGAACGTCAGATAGGCAGGCGAGTTGCCGACGATGGACCGCACCTCGTCGATCACCGCCTGCGTGCCGTGGCGATGGACCCACGGTGCGTCGAGAATGCGCACGCCCATGAAGTCCTCGTTCCAGGTGCGGATACCGATCTGAACCGAGCGCGCAGGGTCGATCAGTCCTTCGCGGATCGCCTTGTAGAACATCGAGCCGTGATTCAGCGAATCGCGGTTGTCGTCGGGCCACGTGTCGCAGTGCGCGTCGAAATGAATCAGGCTCAACGGCTTGCCATATTTCTCCGCGTGCGCGATCAAAAGCGGCCAGGTGATGTAGTGATCGCCCCCAAACGTCAACATCTGCGTGTTCGCCGCGAGAATCTTGCGCGCATGTGCGACGATCGCGTCGCGGATGCTGAGCGGATTGTGCGCGTCGAACCAGCAGTCGCCGTAGTCGACCACATTCAGGTGATCGAAGGGATTGACGCCCCACGGGTAAGCGCCGAGTTCGGCGAGCTGCACGGAGGCGGCACGCATTCCGGCCGGACCGAAGCGTGCGCCTGGGCGAAATGTGGTGGCGAGATCGAGCGGCACGCCGGATACGGCAACGTCGACACCAGTGAGATCGCGTGTGTAAGGTCGACGCATGAACGACAGCACGCCGGCATAGGTCGGGGGCGCGTGCTCGCCGTCGGCCGTCGCGCGGGAGTCGAGGGAGGGAGCTTCGATCGAGGTCATCAGGGTCGTTCCGGTTGATTGAGGGGACGCCGCCACACAAATATTTTTCATGCATCCATGGTCGGTCAGGACGTTGGGACTATGATTACGGGCAAATGAACCGGTGAAAAGCGAAGAATCTTGTTGGAAGTATCGAAATTTCTAATACCTTGCCCTCACTGAACGATGCGTAGACTTCCCCCGTTGCAGGCGCTGCTGGCTTTCGACGCAGCGGCGCGCCTTGGCAGCTTTACGCGCGCCGCGCAGGAATTGGCGCTGACGCAGTCCGCGATCAGTCATCAGATTCAGCAACTCGAGGAATGGACTGGCCAGGCGCTCTTTCGCCGCATCGGGCGCGGCGTTGCATTGACCGCGGCGGGCACGCTTTACGCGCAGACAGTCACCACTGCGCTAGCGACGCTTGCAGACGGTCGCGATCGCATCGAGCCGTATGGCAATCCCGATTCGGCTATCGTGTTCTGTCCGCCGCAGTTCGTTGCGGGCTGGTTGATGCCGCGTATGAAGGCGTTCTCGGCGGCGCTGCCGGACATTGAGCTATGGCTCCTGACGGCTGAAGAGGTCACGGAGATCGACCGTGTGGATGTGGACCTGGTCGTATCGAACAAACAGCTTCGCTCGCCGGAGGTAATTTGCGAGCCATTGATTTGCGAGCAGACGGTCGCGATTTGCGGCCCGCTGACCGCGCGGCGACTGTCGAAAGCGCCGTTTCCGGATGTGCTCGCGTTAGCGCCGTTGCTGGTTCACGAGGCGTTTCCAGACTGGGCGCCCTGGCTACCCGATCTACGGCGTTCGGGCTTGCGCACGCAACGCGCGATGACGATTGACGATCCGCGCTTTCTCGTTGCGGCTGCCGAGCAGGAGGCGGGCATTGCGATGGTGTCGGAGCTGTTCGCGGACGACGCGTTGCGCGGCGGCCGCGTAAAGGCATTGCCGCAGGTGCCGAAGTTCGAGCTCCCGCAACTCTGGCTGATGCGTTCCGCGCAGCCCGCACGATCCGCCGCTGTCGATGCCGTGCATGAGTGGATCATACGCACGGCGCAAACCTGCCGACGGACTGTCGCTTAACCGGTTGAAGTGGACCATCAAACGTCGGACCGTCTTGCTTATCGAACGGACAAGATTGGCCGGCTACCGCCTGATTTGGCGGCCGTAGTCGACCCGTTTCCGTCGGTTAGCTCAATGGGCTAGTGGTGGCCGTTGTCGAATGACCAACTGTCACTCGCCGGAGGTGCACAGCGGCAGATAACTCTCTTCAAGAGCGTCGACAGCCTTGTGCGCAACTACGCGGCGGACCTTCTGAGCGCGCGGCATCCGCGTAAACGCCGTCGTGCCCGGCGTGGCGCAGACCGACATGTCGGGCTTCACGCGCACCGACGAAGGCCGCGACATGACGCCTGGCCTGCAGGCCATCAAACGGCCCGCTGAACCCGAGGATATCGCCGCTGCGATCACCTTTCTCGCCTCCGATTACGCCAGATGGACAACGGGCGCGACGCTCCATGTGAACGGCGGCTCGAAGCTCCGGGCTAGCTGGATTAAGGTGGTTTGCTTGTTGATGTATTCCGCCGTTTTCGTCGTATTGTGTTGCCAAAATGTGGCGGCGCCGCTGTCAAAGTGCTTCCGCACCCGAGCGGCCCGCATCGGGCTGGCCGCGGCGCGCGTCGCCGTTCCGGAGGACGTGCCCGTTCCCGATATCAAAGCCGACGAAATACTCGTTCAGGTGAAGGCCTGCGGCATGTGCCGTTCCGATGTGCAGCTCGTGGATGGTTATTTCCGAAAATGCGCCGATATTCCGACTCCGATTACGCTCGGCCACGAGATCACCGGCGTCGTGCACGCGATCGGCAATATCGTGCCCAAAGCGGCCGGCTTTGAGGAAGGTGATCACGTCGTGGTGGCGCCGGGATGGGGCGACGGCATTTGCCGTCATTGCCAGATCGGTAACACACATATTTGCCCGAACGTGCGTTGGCCCGGTTTTGGGCCGGTCGGAGGATTCGCCGAGTTTCTTCCGGTTCCGGCGCGCTATCTGATCACGGTCGACAAGCAGCTGCCGTTCGAAACGCTCGCGCCGTTGACCGATGCAGGGCTGACGCCTTATCGCGGCATCAAGAAACTTCGCGACTCGGGCGCAATGGGTCCGGACCGCGTGGTCGGCGTTTTCGGTATCGGCGGGTTGGGCGGCTATGCCGTTCAGTACGCCAAGATTCTCGGCGGCGGTGCGCGTGTCGTTGCATTGGCGCGTAACCCCGAGAAGCTCGCGATTGCGAAGGAATACGGCGCCGACTATATCGTCAATATCAAGGGCAAGACGTCGTCGGATATCAGCAAGGAACTCGTGCAACTTGTGGGACAGAAAGACCTCGATGCGATGATCGACTGCGCGGGCGCGCCCGAGATGGTGCAACTCGCCATGAGCCTGCTATCGATCAGCGGTCACTATGTCGATGTCGGGCTGGTGGGCGATCGCATCGATATCCCGCTCTTTCCGCGTGTATCGCGCGAGCAGACGCTGCACGGTTCGTTCTGGGGTAACAATATCGATCTGATGGAAGTCATGGCGCTCGCGGCGGAAGACAAAATCCGCCATACGGTCTCGACATTCTCATTCGATCAACTCAACGAGTATATCGACCGCCTGAGAGTCGGTGAGATCGTGGGCCGTGCCGTGATGAAATGGTGATTTTGAACGGCCTGCGGTCGGTCTTGAGCGACCACAGACCGAATGGCTTTCTTGAAGACACGTCAGATCACGCCGGGGATTCAACAAGATAACGCACCCATACACTGCCGCCCTCGAGTGTCTCGACCGATTTGAATGCGAGCGATCGACCGTAACCGGGATTCCCCTCTTCGGGGCCTTCGAAGATCGTCTGGACGCCTCGCACGCCGTCGATTCCCGGGCAGAGCAACACACTCACTTCGTCGATCAGACCGGCTTTTAGAAAAGCCGCGTTGATAGCGCCGCCGCCTTCGAGAAGCAGCGTCTTGATACCCAGCGTTTCACCCAGTGCTTTGACGCCGGCCTTCAGGTCGTGTCCATCTTTACCCGCAAACACGTAAGACACGCCGCTTTGCCGCAACTCGGCGAGATAGTCGTCCGATACATGCTCGCCGAGTATTGCGGCGATTTGATCGTCACCCACGGTCGGGCGCGCGTAATGAAGCTTGCCGCTTGGGTCGAGCCCGATCGCGAAAGTGGGTTTGCGATCGGGATTGAGCCATGCGTCCCGCGCACCGACGCTACCCGTCGCGATCGACGCGTCGCGCTCGTCCTTTACGATTTCGGCCATCGTCACGCGGCCGACGAGCCAGCCGTCGCCACCTAGACCCGCGGCTAAGTTTTCATATTGCGTCACGAAATGACGCCGGTCGAAACCGTGCGGCATCGAATAGCGGCTCGGATGCAGTTTGCCGTCGATCGAGGACATCATGTGGCAGATGATTCGGGGGCGCATGTTGACTCCTGGAATCTTTTGAAACGGTTACCGGGGAATTAAACAGAGTCGCGCAGGCCGCAATTCCCGTACCTGGCGGGGACATCGTCATTCAGCCCGGCATGTCGGTGAAGGGGTACCGTCGAGGTGTTTTGTCCATGTGAGGCGGCGCTTTGTGAACATCCCGATAACGGGGCAGTGAAAAGACGTGCGCCGCATTCCTGACAACAATTTCTGTCGAGGCCGTCGCCCGACTGCGAATTTCACCGCTCCGCATGTGCATTGCCCCGTGTGCTTTTTTCCCATGATCCAATAGCTCGTTCGTCAAGAGGCAGTATTGGGAATACGGTCAGGAGCCGGTGGAGCCTCGGACAACGATCCCGGCCGCATTGTCGCGCGACCTTACAAAATGAGGCACGCGACCGTGCGATATCGGAAGACTCGGTGTTAATCGAACATCGGGGTTGGCAAGAGAGATCAGGCAGGTGCGCCGCGGCCTGGCGCGCCTGAGCGCGGAACCGTTCGCGCGCTGCTGCATCGGTTTCCGTGCCGTTCATCCTTTGTAATTCCATCGCTGCGCTGGTAGATAACTGGAGCGCCGCAAGTCGCCTACCGTTAGGGATTGGTCAGTTAGCGTTGGCGGTGGTCGCAAGAAGTTGGTTAGGGGCACACCTTGTCGGCAGACCTCGATTGATAACGACAGAACATCAATCGTTCCGAAATTTGCACTTATCGTTTTGCCGGCTCCGGGCGAACATTGCCAAAGCCACAATCGACCGGAACGCCGCGTATGTTCTGGAATTCAGGAGACACCTCGATGCACCCGTCGTCTAACCTTTCGACCAGACATTCAAAGGCCGTCGCGGTTTTCCGCGTAACGGCCGGGAATTTCCTGGAGCAGTTCGACTTCTTCCTGTTCGGCTTCTACGCCACGCAGATCGCCAACGTTTTCTTTCCCGCCAGGAGCGAGTTCGCCTCGTTGATGATGACGTTCGC
The DNA here is from genome assembly GCF_000519185.1 of Paraburkholderia nodosa DSM 21604. Classification (GTDB taxonomy): domain Bacteria; phylum Pseudomonadota; class Gammaproteobacteria; order Burkholderiales; family Burkholderiaceae; genus Paraburkholderia; species Paraburkholderia nodosa. Next base: position 33,356 of record NZ_JAFA01000020.1, read on the forward strand.
GGTCTTCGGTGCCGGCTTCCTGATGCGGCCGCTGGGCGCGATCGTGCTTGGCGCCTACATCGACGACGTCGGCCGCCGCAAGGGCCTCATCGTCACGCTTTCCATCATGGCGAGCGGCACCATCCTGATCGCGTTCGTACCGGGCTATGCGACGATCGGACTTCTCGCTCCCGCGCTCGTGCTGCTCGGGCGGCTGCTACAGGGCTTCTCGGCGGGCGCCGAGCTGGGCGGCGTGTCGGTGTATCTCGCCGAGATGGCCACGCCCGGCCGCAAAGGTTTCTTCACGAGCTGGCAGTCCGCGAGCCAGCAGGTAGCGATTGTCGTCGCTGCGGGCCTCGGCTTCGCGCTCAACCAATGGCTGAGCGCACCGGCCATCGCCGCATGGGGCTGGCGCGTACCGTTCTTCGTCGGCTGCATGATCGTGCCGTTTATCTTCATGCTGCGTCGCAATCTGGAGGAAACGCAGGAGTTCAAGGCGCGCCAGCATCGTCCGGGCATGAAGGAAGTATTCGGCACGCTGGTCCAGAACTGGGCTGTCGTCGTCGCCGGCATGATGCTGGTGGCGATGACCACCACGAGCTTCTATCTCATCACGGTCTACGCGCCGACTTTCGGCAAGACGGTCCTGCACCTGAGCACCGCCGACAGTCTGCTCGTGACGCTGTGTGTCGGCGTGTCGAACTTCGTGTGGCTACCGATCGGCGGGGCGCTCTCCGACAAGATCGGCCGCCGGCCTCTCCTTGTCGGCATGACGGTGCTCGCCATCGCGACTGCTTACCCGGCACTGTCGCTGCTCGCTCACGCGCCGAGCTTCGTCAACATGCTGCTCGTCCTCCTTTGGCTCTCGTTCATGTACGGAATCTATAATGGCGCGATGGTCGCCGCGCTCACGGAAGTGATGCCGGTGCAGGTACGCGTTGCTGGCTTCTCGCTCGCCTACAGCCTCGCTACGGCCGTGTTCGGAGGCTTCACGCCGGCGATCTCGACGGCGCTCATTCATATGACCGGCGACAAGGCCGCACCCGGCTACTGGATGAGCCTCGCCGCAGCGTGCGCCCTTTTGGCGACGTTCGCGCTCTATCGCCGCCGCGCAGTGACACTGACGCCGGCGCACTGATGCGCTTCCCCCGCACCCATCGCAACCCTGCACGACCACAACCATGAGAAATCTGCTTCTGAAACTTTGCGCGGCAGCGCTCGTCGCAACCTCGGCCGCTGCGGCGAACGTGCAGGCTGCCGACCTGCACGTCATGAGCTCGGGCGGCTTCACCGCCGCGTACAAGGTGCTCGGCCCAAGGTTCGCTTCCCAGACGGGCAACACGCTCGACACCGCGCTCGGCCCGTCGATGGGCAAATCGCCCGAAGCGATCCCCAACAGGCTCGAGCGTGGCGAGCCTGCGGACGTCGTCATCATGGTCGGCTACGCACTTGACGATCTGATCAAGCAAGGCAAGGTCATCCCCGGATCGCGGGTCGAGCTGGCCGATTCGCGCATCGGCATGGTCGTGCGTGAAGGTGCGGCGAAGCCCGACATCGGCTCTGCCGAAGGCCTCAGGCAGACCTTGCTGCATGCAAAGTCGATTGCCTACTCGGACAGCGCGAGCGGCGTCTATATCGAGCGAGAGTTGTTCAGGAAGCTCGGCGTCGTGGATCAGGTCAGGTCGAAGGCGAAGATGATTCCGCGCATTCCAGTGGCGTCGGTGGTGGCGAACGGTGATTACGAAATCGGCTTCCAGCAGGTGAGCGAACTGCTGCCCGTCCAGGGCGCCACGTTCGTTGGCAAGATTCCCGAGTCTCTGCAGTCCGTCACGCGTTTCGCCGGCGGCATCCCCGTGGGCGCGCAGCATCCGAAGGAAGCGAAGGCGCTCCTCGACTATCTCGCATCGCCCGATGTGCAACCCGAAGTGAGATCGACCGGGCTCGATTCCGTCTCCGCCCATTGAGGCAGAGCCATGGGAAGGCTTGTCCCAGCCAACCTCACGATGCGGTCTTCCTTCTTGTTTTCGGCGGCGTCGTCGCGCTGTTGCCCACGGCATCACTGCGTGCGACGCTGACGCGCTTCGACTCGATGATCGTCCGGTGAAACTCCTGTGCGGCCGGTGTGAGCGGCCGTCCGCGCCGTCTTACGATTCCCACGCGTCGTTTCACCACCGGTTCGACGAGCGGCACGCTCGTGAGGATTGGGTGGTCACGTCCGGGCATGGCCATCGACGGCACCGCGGCGACACCGAGCCCCGCTTCAACCAGCCCGAGCATCGTCGTGACGTGCCGCGTTTCGCAAACGCTCGGCGCTCGCGGCGCCACGGCAGTGAGCGCCTGGTCGAGCAACAGGCGGTTACCGGAAGTCTTGTCGACCGAGACGTAGTCGTGTTCGTAGAGTTCGTCCCAGGTCACGCGCTTCTTGCGTGCGAGGGGATGGTCGCGTCGGCAGGCAGCAACAAACCGCTCCTGCAGCAGGACTTTGAACTCGATCTCGGACTCTTGACTGCCCATGAAGCTCACGCCGAAATCAGCCTCGCCGCTGATGACGGCGCCAAGCACCTCGTTAGCGCTCGAATCGAGGAGCTTGACCCGGATGCGTGGAAAGCGGCGATGATAGCTCGCGATAACGCTCGGCAGAAAGTAATACGCCACCGAAGGCACGCACGCGATAGTCACATGACCCAGGCGGCTCGATGAAACATCGCGAATGCCGAGCAGCGCGACGTCAAGATCATCGAGCAGTTGTTCTGCGCTTTGGGCGAACACGCGGCCGACGGTGGTGAGCGTGACGCTGCGCGTGGTGCGCTCGAAGAGACGCACGCCGAGTGCTTCCTCGAGCTTGTCGATCCGACGACTCAAGGCTGGCTGGGATATGCTCACCGCCTCAGCGGCCTTTCGGAAGCTTCCCAGCTCCACCACCGCGCGAAACGCCTGCAAGTCATTCAAGTCAAAGTTCACGCCCACGACCGGCCTCCGCATCTCAGATGCCGACTATTTTGCATGATTAAGCAGAGATCCCCTCCACCCAAATGATGCTTGTATCCGCAGCCTTTGACGGGGTGTCACTGCCACGAGTGTGACGGACTGGTTTCGCACAATCAGCCGACATTCGTGTCCGGGACGCAGTTGTCTTTTTATGACCGACCACCGTCTCATGCCGTTTCACAGTGCGATCGACGGAAAGCGAGCCGGAGGGTCCACCAGGCAGGCGCTCGGCGGTCGGCGACTCTCCGGGAGCAACGGCCGCTTATCCGTCGGGCGGGGCGCAGATTGGCTGTGAAAACGGCGTATCAGGAGGTAACCGCTCGTTCATCACGGAGCGTCGCCGTGAGTATCATCGCCACGCATGCAAGCGCGGACGCGGTGATAAAAACGTCCTTGAGCGAACCAAACCAGGCTACGAAGTTGCCCCCCATCACATTGCCCAATGTCGTTCCAAGACCGAGAAAGACGTTGGCAACACCAAACACCGTGGTTGCCGAGCAAGGCTCCATAGTCTTGCTGATATACGCGGGAATCAGTCCGTAAATCGCATAGAACGAGAGACCGAAACACACGGCGGCCGCTCGCAATTGCCACGCTTCGGAATGGAAAGCGATCAGGAGACCGGAGCCGGCGAGTGCAGTGAAGGAGAATGCGAGCGCAATCCGTACCCCTGCCTTGTCGGCAGCCATCCCCGCCGCAAATCCGCTGAACAGTCCCACCACGCCAATCGTCGACCAGACTTGCCCAATAGTTGCCAGGGAATGCCCCTCATCGGCCAGAAAGCTTGACAGGTAGTTTTGCCACGGCCCGCAAGCCATTCCGCTCAACGCGAGCAGTATCCAGACCGTCAGGTTGGCGCGAGTCACCAATCGCCACCGGTCGCCGGACGGGTGGCGATTTTCAGCGCGCTTTGGCGCCTTGCGGCTGAAAACCTGTGGAGCGAAGCGGCGAAGCGCAAGCAGTCCCACAAGCGCGATGACGAGCGAGACCGACCCCGCCACAATCCATATCGAGTGCCAGCTGTATCCTGGTAGCACCCGCGACACCAGAACGCCATTCGCAAATTGCCCATAGGCCGTGCCGCTCGAAACCAGACCATTGACGCGGGACCGGTACCCGAAAGGGACTGTCCGGGAGATTGCACCGACGCTCGGGACCATCATGAAAGCCGCCGTCGCGCCAAGTCCGGCGAGAACGAGTCCGACCGACATTACGCTCTGGACTCTCGCGAACAGCAGCAAAAGCAGGGCTGCGGCAGTGACAGCGCCCACAATGACCTGCCCCTCGCCGAAGCGGGTTGTGAGGCGCGGACAAACTAGCGCCGCAACGAGATACGCCGTCTGGGCTCCGCCAGTTACGATGCCAATCGCCGTATAGTCGAACCCGAGACCCTGCCGCATCACTGGCACGACCAGCGCAAAAAGATAGAGCCCGAAACCGAACACGACCGCCACGAACAGCGTGAAGACGACGGCAACGCTGATCGTGCGCACGATCGACTGAGTGCTTGTGGAAGTCATTGCGTTCGTCGCCATACTCTACCTATATCGGTAAATGACTATATAGAAAGAGTACAATATAGATTGGTCCCGTCAAGGAAAATCTGAGCAATGCCGAAAATGGACAATCTCGATGAGAGCCAGCTGCAGGACGCGCTGCATGCACTCTCAAATCGCCACCGGCTGACGATACTCATCTGGCTTACCGAGCCGGAAAAGCACTTTCCACCGCAGCGGGACGCGGACCTTGTGAGGGACGGAGTGTGTGTCAGTTTCATCACCGAGAAGGCGGGCCTCAGTCAGCCCACTGTCACCACGCATATGCAGGCGCTGGCAGCGGCAGACCTGGTGACTTCGAAGAAAATCAAAAACTGGGTGTACTACAAGCCCAATAGCGTGGCGATCGAACGCTTGCTCGACGACCTGGACCGCGCGCTCCGTCCCACTTGACCGATTCGCTTTCGACAACTGAAGTGGGGCCCCGCATGAGTCATCGCGCACGTGCCGGGAGGGTCTCTTATTGGGGGCGGAACCGACGCGCTGGTGACCCAATGCAACGGTTGCTACTGACTGTCCGTGGCTCGACCTCTGCCCCCGATGCGGTCGGCCTTAGCCGACCTCAACGTCCTGGACCAATATCGCCATGGAACTCCGGCATCTTCGCTATTTCATCGCTGTCGCCGAATTGCGCAGCGTACGTGCGGCGTCTGAACAACTGCACGTAACCCAGCCGGCGATATCCCGGCAAATCCAGGATCTCGAGCACGCCATCGGCGCAACGCTGTTCGAGCGCACACCGCGCGGCCTGATACTCACGGCTGCAGGCAAAGCCTACCTTGCCGAAGCGCGAGAGATTCTGGCCCGCGTCGACGCCGCCAATCGCCGCGCCCGCCAGATCGCTTCCGGCTTGCAGGGTCATTTGCGTATCGGTTTCGTCGAAAACGCGGCATGGAGTGGCATTGTCTCCAGCGCATTGAGCGAATTCGAACAGGCCGTGCCGCAAGTGTCACTCGAACTGCAGCCAATGAATACGCCAGAACAACTCGAAGCGATTGCGGCGGGACGGCTCGACGGCGGATTTTGCTATCGCGTCGGCGTGCTACCCGAAGACATCGCCAGCGTGCCCGTGCTCGAACAGAATGTTGTGCTGGCCGTACCAGCAGCGTGGCCGCTCGGCAAAGGGGGAGCGGTTGCGACAACGGAACTCCGGAGCACGCCATTTATCGCGTTTCCTCGACACGTCTACCCGGCGTACTACGATCGCCTGCTGTCCGCTTGCGCCGAGCGCGGGCTCACGCTCGACATTCGACAGGAGGCTAGCACCGAAACGGCAATCCTTTCGCTCGTGTCCGCGGGTATGGGCGCTGCAATCGTGAACGCCGCGAATCGTGATCGTCCACCGGCACGCGTGCGTTTCGTCGGTCTGCAAGATTTGTCGGTGCCATTACCTCTCGAATTCTGCTACGCAGTAAGCGGAGCAAACCTGGCGCTGAGTCGATTCGTCGACCAGTTGAGGTAGGTGACGCCTTGCACTGGCGCATCGATGGAAGAACGAGTTGCCGGTGATGCCTTCAAGGCATCGGCCGCCGCAGAAAACGGCATTGGTCAGGCGCTTTATCCTCGGCGATAGTAAGACAACCGGGGCGCCGCCTCGCCGTCTACTGATCGCACCATGTCCCATCCTCCTTCGCTTATTGCCACTGACGTGGATTTTGAGCGCACCGGTTTCCAGACCGGCACGCTCCGGCTGCCCTGGTCGCACGACCGCTCGGCGTACGGGCACATTCCGATCCCGCTCGCCGTACTCAATGCCGGAGCCGGGACAGGCCCGACGATTCTACTCACGGGCGGCAACCATGGCGACGAATACGAAGGCCCCGTCGCACTGATCAAGCTATTGCAGCGGATGCCGTCGATGACGATCCGCGGCCGCCTCATCGTGATCCCTGCGCTGAACTTCCCGGCCTTCATCAACGGCTCCCGCACCTCCCCCATCGACCGCGGCAACCTGAACCGGCTTTTCCCCGGCGCCCGCAACGGGCAGCCGACCGAGATGATCGCGCACTACGTCGAAACGGAACTGCTCCCACGCGCCGATATCGTGATCGATCTTCACGCCGGCGGCGCATCGTTCGAACATGCTCCGACGCTTCTCGCGTCGCCGCCCGCCGGGGTCGAGCGGCGTGAACTCTATCTCGACCTCGTACGTGCGTTCGGTGCGCCGAACACGATGATCATGGATCTACTCGGCGAAGATCGCACTTTCGCGGCGGCGGCCGAACGCCACGGAAAGCTCTTTCTGTGTGGCGAATTCGGCGGCCACGCAGGGTGCGACGCGGCCAACCTGGCGATCGTCGAGAGCGGCCTCTCTCGTATCCTGCACCGGCTCGGCATGACGCGGGAAGCCCATCTTTCGCCTGCGCGCGAGACCCGCTTCCTGCGTGTGGAAGGCGAACGCCACTATGTGTATTCGCCCATTGCGGGCGTGTTCGAACCCACCTTCGCGCTCGGCGAACGCGTTCGCGAAGGTCAGATCGCGGGGCGTCTCTTCGATCCACACCGGCCCTGGCAGGCGCCGCTGGAGATTCGCTTTCGCGCAGACGCAACGGTGATGTGCGTCCGCACTTTCGCACGCGTGGATCCCGGCGACTGTATCGCGTTGCTGGCCGCGGATACCGTTGCCGATTGAGCACAGAACAAAAAGAACGTCTGCGACTGACGACTCCCCGACTCATCCCTTCGGAGACAGTGTATGAGCGCCAATCCGCTTTTGACTCAGCCGGCCGGGCACGGCGCGCGACCGACCTGCAGCGATGTGCGACATCCGGTCTACATCGTGCTGCTGTTTTTCACCTGCTTCGCGTTCTCGTATCTGGATCGGCAGATCGTCAGCATTCTCGTGCAGCCGATCAAGCAGTCGCTCGCGCTCACCGATACGCAAATCGGCCTGTTACAGGGTCTTTCGTTCACGATGTGTTATGCAACGGCCGGTGTTTTCGTCGCGCGGCTCGTCGATCACGCCAACCGGACAAAGCTGATTGCCGCCTGCATTGCAATCTGGGCGATCTCGACGATGGCATGCGGATTCGCTTCAAACTTTTCCGAACTGCTCATCGCCCGCGCGGGGACCGCAATTGCCGAAGCAGCGCTGAGCCCCGCCGCATTGTCGATCTTCAGTGACATCTTCACGCCGCGCCGCGTGGCGCGCGCGAGCAGTGTTTTCATGCTCGGGCCGTATGTCGGCGGCGGCGTCGCGCTATTCGGCGGCGGCATGCTGTTGTCCGCCGCGCATGGGGACAGCGGTGCCTGGCTCGCGACACATGGCGTTGAACCGTGGCAAGCCGTGTTCGTCGCGGTCGGATTGCCCGGGCTCGTCCTGGCCGCGCTGGTGGCATTCACAGTTCGTGAACCTGTCCGCCTGGAGACGCTCGCTCACGCAACGCCGATAGAGGATGTCATGCCGTCCCTGCGGGACGTCATGATCGAACTGTTCGTGCGCAATCGCTTCTGTCTGCCGTACTTCGCGGCCTACGTGGCGTTGATCACGCTGTTCTACTCGCACGCCGCGTGGTTTCCGACCTTGCTGATGCGGCATTTTCATCTCGCGCCCAAAGTAGTGGGCCAGATGGCTGCACCTGCTTACATGATCGGCGGGACACTCGGTGTCGCGTGCGCGGGCATGCTCGCAACACGCGTCACTGACGAAAGCACCTTGCGCAAGGTGCTGGGCTTCTCCGCCGGCGCGGTTGCTACGCTGGTGCCGGCTGCGATTGCGATGCCGCTCGTCGGTGACAGCACCGTTGCGATCGTGCTATACGGCACCTGTGCGTTCACCGCGAGCATTGCGATGGGCCTTGCACCCGTGCCGTTGCAGATCGCCGTGCCGAACCGCATGCGTGGCCGTTCGCTCGCCTTGCTCGTGTTCATGACCAACGCGATCAGCGGAGGCGTGGGTCCGCTGGCTGTCGGCTACCTGAACGAGCACCTCGGGCACACGGACAACAGCCTGGGTGTGGCGCTGGCGTTGACCGGCGGGTTGTCCGCGCTGATCGGCGCCGCGCTCTACGCACTGGCCATGCGGCGCGTGCCGGTTGTGCAAGCGTCGGCCGGAGCAAGTGATTCTACGACTTCCGACAAGCGAATATCGCCATGAAAGACACTTCCAATACCCATCTCGTGGGCGAAGCCACCATCACCCGGGTCGATGAAACCGCCTTCGCACTGGCTCCCGACGTCTTGTTCCCCGACTGGGATGCCGCTAGCGGCCGTGCCCTGGAGGAACACTGTTCGACTGCCAGCCTCGACCTCACGAATCGACGCGTTTCGCTGAAAACGCATTTGTGGGTCGTTGAAATCAGCGGCCTGACGATCGTCGTCGATACGGGGATCGGCAACGGGAAGACGCGGCCGTTCAGCGCGCTGTTCGACAGACTCGACAACCCCGTGCTCGAGCGTTTCGAAGCGGCAGGCTTCCCGCGCGAGCGAGTTGATTATGTGTTGCTCACGCATTTGCACGTCGATCACGTCGGATGGAACACGCATTGGCAAAACGACCGCTGGACGCCCGTCTTTCCGAACGCCACCTATGTATTCGGCCAGCGCGAACGCGATTATTTCGCGACGCCGGAAGGAGAGCCGCGGCGTATGGTATTCGACGACAGCGTACTGCCCATCATCGAAGCCCAACAGGCTCGCGTCGTGCCAGACGAAGGGGCGGAAATTGTCGACGGTATTCGCTTTCTGCCGACGCCGGGCCACAGCATCGGGCATATGGCCATCGAAATTCGCTCGCGCGGAGAGACAGCGTTGTTTTCCGGGGACGTCATGCATAGTCCGCTGCAGGTCTACCGTCCTCAGTGGAATTCGACGTTCTGCCTTGATCAGCCACAGGCGCGAGCATCGAGACAATCGCTGCTCGAACATGCGGCGAGAACGGGTGCGACTGTATTCCCCGCGCACTTTCCAGAAACATCGGCCGGCACGGTGCACGAGGGTCCATACGGCTTCGAATGGCACTACCTGAAAAGCGCGAAATGAAACGACGCCAGAGCAACGAGACGTTGCGATCCGGGCGCGCTCCGCTCGTGCGGAGGCTCCGATTTTTCAGAACAACCTGCAGGCGCCTCGCGGTAACGGCAAGTCTCGAGACCTCTCCGGACCTTCATCCAGGCGCAACCTCTGCAACTGCCCTGTCGCCATGGCACGACCTCGAAAATGTCAGCCAACCGGTCCGTCGCGATTGACATGTATCGCGTCATGAGCGGCGGCGTCGTTGTCTAAAACGAAAATGTACTCAGGCCGGAGCGATGTTCTGATTCATGTGGAAGAAGTTGTCGGGATCGTACTGGCGTTTGATGGAAGCCAGCCGCGAATAATTGTCGCCATAGGCTTCCTTCACGCGTTCGTCGCCTTCCTCTCCGAGGTTGTTTGCATAGACGCCTCCGGATGAATACAGCCTTAGCGCGTCCCATACGCTGCGCGCCCATTGGACGTTCACGGCGTCTTCGGCTGCGTCGTCCCAGATGGCGACTGGAAAGCAGTCAAAGCTGGCGTCGCGATGCGGGTAGGCAGTCGCGGACCCGGCGACGCGGGCAATGGCTCCCCCTACATGCTGAAACACCAGCAGCGATGACACCGAAGGCGAACGTTCATAGGCGCCCAATACCGCGTCGATCGCGCCATCGTCGATCTCTTTCAGGAACTGTGCCTTCCAGTAATACCTCCGGCCCCGCGGAAACACACCGTCGCCGTTTGATTGAATCTGGAGATAGGGCAAGCGTTCGAGGCGGCGGTCGACGGGTGAACCGGACTCCATCAGTGTCTCGAGAACCCGTCGACCGGACTCTGGCGCGCCGACATAGCAAGCCGATATGCTGAAGAATCGCTCGCCGGAAGGATGGGTGACGAATGCAGCATCTGCGCTCACCTCATCCGGCGCATTGCGCGCAAACTGATCATAAAAGCGCAATGCGGCGCGTGCCTGCTCGAACGGGTAGCGCACAGAGCCGACGAGCAACTCGGAATCCAGCGGGTGAAGCCGTAAATAGAAAGCTGTCGCGATGCCGAAGTTGCCTCCACCGCCCCGCACGGCCCAGAACAGGTCGGGATGTTTGCTGTCGTTCACTAACCGTTTTTGCCCGTCCGCAGTGACCATTTCGACGGCGACCAGGTTATCGCAAGTCAGCCCGTATTTACGGCCGAGCTTGCCGAACCCGCCGCCCAATGTCAGGCCGGCAAGGCCCGTGTCGCTGATAACACCCGTTGTCGTCGCGAGGCCGTGGGCCATTGTGGCCCGATCGAACTCACCGAGGTTGAGGCCAGCCTCCGCGCGCACCAGCCGCCGATCAGCGTCGACGTCAATCTGCTTCATCCGGGAGAGGTCGATAACCATACCGCCATCGCACACCGAAAGGCCCGCCACGTTGTGACCGCCGCTGCGCACGGCAACCCGCGAATCAATCGACCTGGCAAAGCGCACGGCTGCGACCACGTCGTCGGCGTCAGCACAATAGATGATCATTGCCGGCCGCTTGTCGACTGTCCCGTTCCACACCCGGCGCGCCTCGTCGTAATCCGGATCGCGTGGCATGACCAGCGTGCCGTGAAGCGTGCCACGCAATTGCTCGAGCTGACGCGAGGCAGCGTGGCTTTCGCCCCTAAAGTTATGTGACGACGCTGTTTCGGTGCTCATCTTGCCTCCCTCGTGCTCGCTAGCGCTGAAGAGCCGAAATTCAAGGTTCGGTCGCTTGATCGTTGCACTTCCCACGCATCGAAGCAAAATGAAAGAATTCAGCTTTCAGATGAGAAAACTTCATCTAGACTGAACAGATGCGAAAGTTGCCTCCTCTGCGTTCGCTGCAGGCGTTCGAGGCGGTTGCGCGGCATCGCAGTTTCAAGGATGCCGCGGAAGAGCTCAACGTCACGCCAACAGCCCTGAGTCACCAGATCCGCACGCTGGAAGAAGCGTGTGGCCGGCAACTCTTTGCGCGTCGGCCGCGACCCATTCGACTCACCGCTGCCGGACAACTTTTGTATCCGGCGCTGCGGAGAGGATTCGATTCATTCGCGGATGCACTCTCCACGGTCGCGGAAATGGGCGGCACGATCGCGCTACGGATCACCAGTCCGAACGCCTTCGCGAGTCGCTGGCTGGTTCCGCGGCTGTCGCAATGGCACGAGTCTCACCCCGATATTCCGCTGCAGATTATCGGTACCGATGCGGTCCTCGACCTGGACGCGGGCGAAGCAGACGTCGCGATACGCTACGCACACGCGGCGCCAAAAGGGCTGGTATGTAAAGAGATCGCGCGAGATGCGTTCTACCCCGTGGCTAGCCCCGGCCTCCTTGGGGCAGAAAATACACGCCCAATTGCGGCGATGGACCTGCTTCGATTTCCTCTGATCCATTACGAGTGGACGAACGGAGATCCCGAGGCACCTTCCTGGCCGCGCTGGTTTTCGGCTTCCGGTGTTCTGGCATCCGCATTCATGCCTCTTCGCAGCAAGCGTGATTTGAGCTTTCGGGAAGAACTCCATGCGATTGACGCTGTGCTTGCCGGCCAGGGAATCGCTCTGTGCAGTGACATCGTACTGGAGCGGGCATTGCTGAGCGGAGCGCTCGTGAAAGTGCTTCCCCTTGCGTTGCCTGGCTACGGCTTCTATGTTGCCCATCTCGCGGAGCATGCGACGTCCAGTGCAGTTCGCACCTTTGTACAGTGGGTCGCCTCCGCGCGTTGCGCTTAGGAGCGGCCGGCCTCTCGCGCAAGTCAACGTCCATCCGGTTGCACATCGACATACCGCCGATCAGGCTTCGATGCGCCCTGGCCAATTTCGCGAAACACCGACAAGATCCCGTGCAATCCGCCTGTGGTCCAAATGGAGAACGGATTGAGTGAGACTGTACGTCGGCATTCGTACTTTCAGCGGATAACCCTTATCCGAAAGCGATTCTAGAACGCCGTCGAGCTGACTATGCACGATAAGCAATGGTCTTTCACACGTCGACCCAAAATAGTGAAGATAAAGTAGACGCCGGTGTCGGCGTTTTCGTACGTGATGGTCGCGTGATCGAACTGTTTTGACAGTGGAGGTTGCAGATGGGATCTGATGAACGAGCTATACGTGAGGTCCACACAACGTGGATTGATGCAGTCAACGCGGGCGATCTTGTCCGCTTGCTCACCTTGATGGCGGACGATGTCGTGTTTTTGTATCCGGGTCGAGCGCCGCTCGGCCGGGAGGGATTCCCCGCCGGCTTCCTGGCCGCCCACCAACAATCCCGGATCCGTTGCATCAGCGAGTTGGAAGAGGTCGTGATCGTCGGCGAAGTCGCCTACACGCTGTGCCGGGACTCGTTATCTGTGACACCGCGCGCAGGGGGAGAAGCAACGGAGCTGGCCGGTCATCGGATCACCCTATACCGCAAACAGCCCGACGGCCGCTGGCTTCTGGCCCGCGACGCCAACACGCTCGCCCCAGTGGCAAGCTGAGGTCGTGAGAATCGTCTCACTCGACCTGGCCATTCATTCGAGCGTACGTCGAAATGGTCGCTGAGCGCCTTTGGGCCGCCGCTCATGTCGAGCGTTGACGTCCACCCGCGGAGTCTGCACCTGAGCCGCCCAACGACCGCTCCGGCTCGATATGACTCATTCGCGCTCTGAAAAGGCAACATCTGTCCGATCAGCGGCGGACCGAACACTCCCTCGTTCGCCGCAGAGCGCAGGTACAGCAACGTCCGCGGATGTTCGCTCATCTTGCCATGCCCCCATGGATAAGGGGCCGATGACTTGATGTCCAGGTTATGCAGGCGACGCTCAGTTGGACAGGAAGTCCAACACCATGCGATTGAACTTGTCCACGTGCTCCCACTGCACCCAGTGACCGCAGCGGTTGAACATGTGGAATTCGGCATTGGGGAGACCCGCCATCAGACGAAGACCCATGTCGTAGGGAAGGAAGCGATCCTCTCGCCCCCAGACGATCAGTGCAGGAGCCTTGATCTCGTGGAGTTGCGTTTGATAGTCCGAGAATTGCTTCGGATTCGCAGCCATGCTCTTCACCCAGTTATCCAGGTGGAGCTTGCTGGCCTGCATGTTGTCCACCCTCTGTTGCAGCAGATCGTCGGTCAGCGCCGAGGCATCGTAGACAAACACATTCATCATGCGCTTGACGTTCTCGAGCGTGGGTTCCCTGTACACGAAGTTCAGGAGCTTGATTCCTTCAGCCGGCTGCGGAACGAACATCGAGGGCCCTGCGGTACCGCCGCCCATATAGACCAGACGGTTGACCCGCTCCGGGTTCTTCAAAGCAAACGCCGTAGCGGAGTGGGCACCCATCGAATTGCCGACCACGCTTACCTTATCGACCTGAATTTGATCCAAAACCGCGCGAACGACCTGACCGTTGAATTCGGAGCGGGAGCCTCGGTCGATGACGACCGGGTCGCTCTTGCCGAAGCCCGGCATATTGATCAGCAAAAGGCGGTATCCAGCACCAGCAAACGCGTCAATGTTTCGATAGTAGTTCGCCCAGCCGGTGGCACCGGGGCCCGAACCGTGGAGCATGACCACCACGCGATCCTTGCTGTCCCCAATGTCGTTGTAGTGCACCTTGTACCTGGTGCCCTCGACCTCGACCGCCACCTCATGGCTGGTCTGCGCTTCATTAAAAAGCAAACTCATATGCGTTCTCAAACGTTGTGAATCGCAGACGATTCAGCGCTGTGTTCATTAAATCGATACGCTGAATGGAAACCAGTCTCGCTTCGTAGACTTCGTGTAGCGAATCGTTGACTCTACTTATGCTCCAGAGCCCCATCAGGCCCCCCGCTAGCAGCAGCACACTCAATGCAGTCATAACGGCGATCAGTCGCGCCTTGAGCGTGAGGCTCTTCAAAGTTCAATTCCCCGATTAATACAATAGACGCAAGCGTATTTTCGCCGTCTTCAAAATCCAGTCCTGCAACGTCAGATCGTCATGCCGCCGTCAACGCTCAGGGTCGTCCCCGTCACGTATCGGGATTGATCCGACAGTAGCCATATCACAGCACTCGCAACCTCATCGGGCTGGCCGATTCGATGCATCGGAATCATTGCATCCAGCAGATGGACGTCACCACTAGTGCTGCGCATGTAATTCGGCGTCTCGGTGGCTCCCGGACACACAGCATTCACGCGAATGTTCCGAACCGCGTATTCCTTGGCGACTGCACGGGTCAGCCCCACCACCGCGTGTTTGGCCGCCACGTAGTGGGCAATGCCGTCCATACCGCGCAATCCAAAGATCGAGGCGTTATTGACGATGGCGCCCCCACCCGAACGCAGCATCGCTTCGACCTGATACTTGACACCGTAATACACGCCCTTGAAGTTCAGATCGATCACCCATTCCGCTTCATCGATTGGCGTTTCGTGAATGGGTTTGAAGTCCCCGTGCCCGCCGGCGTTGTTGAATGCGAAATCGAGACGACTGAACGTTTTTTCCACGAATTCAACCAGCGCCTGATTGTCTTCTCGCTTCGAAACATCCGCCTGGAAGATCGCCGCCAGACCGCCCAGGGCTTCGATTTCTTTCTGGACCGAAATCAGCTTGTCTTCGTCACGACCGGCCAGAACGACCGTGGCCCCTTCCGTGGCGAGTGCCAGCGCAGCGGCCCGACCCATTCCAGAACCGCCGCCGGTCACGAGACCAATCTTCCCTTTCATCAACATCTTCGTCCCCTTTTTGTCACAGCGAGTTACGCGGCCTCTGCCTGCGATTCGTCAGGCACCCGATCCTCGTGCACCAGATTGCGCCGCAATACCACGGCCTGACCGCCATGCGTTTTACCGTTGATCCACGCGGACAAGGACGAGTCCATATAGTCCGCGTGACCCGGAAACCAATCCATCAGCGATTGTGCAAGTCTATGCACGGCGCCCAACCCAATCTGACCGATAGCTGCCAGTTGATGCACCTGAAACACTGAACCAAGAACTTCGTCGTGTTGATCTCGATGGCACCTGGAATAAACCTCGGGAAAAGCCGTTTTGTCCATCCACGCGTGTTCAAGATCGAAGTGGGCAATCAAATGTTTTTCCACTGCATCGAGAGCAGCCAAAGCGGTGTGCGCCGTACTATTGCGCAATGCAGTGACAACCTGAACAAACTCACGATGTTCATCATCCATAGGGCCATGTCCGAGTAGCAGAGCATCGTTCCATTCCAGCTTTTCGACGCTGTTGGTCTTCCGCTGTGCGTGGTGTGCATGATGGACATTGTGATTGATCTGTTGAGCGTTCATTTTTCATTCCCCCACTTCGGTTCCAGGTTAGGCCTTCCGTTCGGCTCCAATCAGAATCGAAGCCATCACGGCAGGTGCGTTGCTTTTGTTACGCCACGCGTGACGTGTACCGTTCTGAACCACGATATCGCCGGTTTTCAGAACACGCGTTTCCCCGTCATCGAGTTCCAGACAGAGTTCGCCGCTAAGGACGATGTCGTAGTCAACCGAGTCGGTGATATGAAAGCCCGAGCCATCGGGTTCGAAGCATTCAGCCAGACCCGGCAGGATGGCTGCATACTCGGCGCCGGCGGCAGCGCCGTCGAACGCAGGATCCGCCATCACAGCATCCGGCGGGAACTGCACGATCATCAGACGCGTGCCATTCAGCGCCGGCATCACCGTGGCTGCGCTGGCAACGGGGTCCCCAGCCGAATGCGGGAGTACGGTTTCGGGACTCGTTGCCCAAATCTGCGTGGTCCTGAAACCGGGAACGGCTGCGAAAGCATGGCCCGGTTCTTCGGAATCGCTCAAGATTACGGACTTGCCATTGTTTTGGCCGGTCACAACGCGACGTACCATTTCGTATCTCTCCTAGTCCTGAATAACCACGACGTTGACGAAGCCCGTGACGCGCTTTGCTGCGTCTTCCAGCGCTTCATTTGCTTGATCGAGCGTGTAGGTGTGGTTCTTGAACGACGACACATCGAGCGTACCTGCCTCGATCATCGCGACCAGATCCTGGCCTTCGCCAACCGTGAACCAGAGCGAGCCGATCACCGACAGCGCCGAGCACATCATTTCGTGCATGTTTACCGGCACTTCGTTGATCTGGGCGCCGATTTCCACGAGCTTGCCGCCGCGACGCAGAGCACCGAATGCGTCTTTGGTGACTTGCATGTTCGGGCCCGGAGCGATAGCGTCCACCACCGAATCGACGCCCACGCCGTCCGTCTGCTCTTTGGCCCATGCAGCCAGGCCCGACGACCCGTTGGCGACCGAGTACGTCAGGATACGAGCCGGGTCGATTGCCTTGACCTGCGCCAGCGTTTCCTCGTTGCGAGCCACGACCAGGATCTTCGTCGCGCCCATGGCACGTGCGATCAGCGTGGCGCACAGGCCCAGCGTGCCCGTTCCGCCGATGATCATCACCGACTTGCCGGCCGCGACTTGTGCTTTGCGCAGACCCGAATAGGCCGTGCCGAGATAGCCCATGCGCGCGCCGATTTCGAACGAAACCTTGTCGCCGAGTTTCACCAGACCGTCTGCAGGCGCCGTAGCGTACTCGCTGAGGCCCCCGTACGGGTACTCTTCATACAGGAACTGCGACTTCGGTCCGAAGCCGAAGTAGCCCTGGAATGCGTAGGCTTCGCAGTTGATGGGCTCGCCCACGCGACAGGCGTGGCACGAACCGCATGAACGGCCCGGATTGATGTACACGCGGTCGCCGACTTTGAGGCCCGTCACTGCCGGGCCGACTTCAGCCACCACACCCGCCGCGTCCAGACCGTAGATGGCGGGCAGTGCCGCATGCGCCAGATACGGTTTTTCCGATCGGTAGTTGGTGATCACATTGCCCAGATTCGGAACGATGCCAGAAGCCTTGAGCTTGATCACGACGTCGGTCGGCCGCTTGAGCGTCGGATACGGAATCGTATCAATGCTGAACGTGCCCGACGTGTTGTCGTGGAGGCGCGCAGCGCGCATGTATCGGCCTTCGTTGCTCATTCGTACGTCTCCTTAAAATGCTCCTGACGCACAGTGCGCCAGGAACCGTCACTACGTGTCCGCTCTGGATCAGAAAGAATGAATCAGACCGAGGCTGAATGCCGTTTGACGGCCACCCGAAGCCGGACCCGCAGCCATCAGGATCCATGCCGGACCACCCGACGCTTGCTGGAACGCCAGCGTGGAATACAGGCTCGTGCGCTTCGACAGCAGATAGATCAGCGAAAGCGTTTCCTGATTCACGTGCTGCTCGTTCAGCACGTCGTTGCCCTTTTGGTACTGATACGAGAAGTGCGCGTGCAGCGGAGTGGACAGTTCATACGTCAAATCGGCTTCGTAGACACCGACGCGTGCACTATTTTGCGTGTTCTCCGTATTCGTATACAGCGCAGCGAATTCAGCCGCGCCCAGGATGTACGAAGCGCCAACGCCGAAGTTGCGAATACCGTCATTACCGTCGTTCAACGACGGATACTTGATATACGTGTATGCGCCATTCAGCGAAAAACCACCATTGCGGTAGTTCACACCGAAGCTCTGTGCCGAGTTTGAACCGAAGTTGCCTGCGACGCCGCCGAAGCTGTACAGACCACCGAAGGAGAGGCCGTTGTACGTCGGGCTCGTGTACTTGATGGCGTTCGGGATCGCCGAACCCAGGAGACGGTCGAAGTCGAATGAGCCGTTGCCGGGACCGCCGCGCGGGCTATCGAGGCCCTGGAACGAGCTTTGGCGCAAGTTCATTGCGTTGACAACGGGAAATGCGGGACCCCAGCGCTCTGCAACCAGCGAATCGAACATAAAGTCGATTTGATTACCGGCGGTCAGCGTACCCCACTTTTCGTCCTTAAGACCAACGTATGCCGTATGGCCGAACAGACCGTTGATCATCGCGCCGTTGTTCATGTTGAACTGGCCTTCCAGCTTGAAGATCGCCTTGGTGCCGCCACCAAGATCTTCACTACCCACGAAACCGAACAGATCAGGTGCTTGAGTATCCGGGTCGATGGACACCAATTTCTTGCCACCGACGTTCGACGTGTACATGACACCTGAGTCTATAAGGCCGTAGATCTGAACGGATTGTGCGTTGGCGCTGACTGCCACCACCGACCCGATCAGTAGTGCAAATTGTTTGATCTTCACTTCTGGTTCTCCTCACCTGTCAGCACCCACCTGATTTACGGGCACTGTGTTTAGCGCTGTGTCCTTGGGACCGCGATATATGACTCCCTCTGCAATCGAGGGAGTCACCTCCGTGAGTGACGGCTAACCGTCACCAATTTTATTTTTGAGCTTTGAGCAGATCCAACGCCACGTCAACGATCATGTCTTCCTGGCCACCGACCATACGGCGCTTGCCCAGTTCGACCAGAATGTCCACGGTGTTCAGACCGTACTTCCTGGCCGCGACTTCTGAGTGACGCAGGAACGACGAATACACGCCTGCGTAGCCAAGGGCGAGCGTTTCACGGTCCACACGAACCGGGCGATCCTGGAGCGGGCGCACGATGTCATCGGCCGCATCCATCAACGTCATCAGATCCGTGCCGTGATTCCAGCCCATGCGTTCTGCTGCGGCAATGAATACCTCCAACGGCGCATTGCCGGCGCCGGCGCCCATACCGGCGAGCGATGCGTCGATACGATCACAGCCTTCTTCCACGGCAACGACAGAGTTTGCGACACCCAGCGACAGGTTGTGGTGGGCATGCATGCCCGTCTGCGTTGCGGGATCGAGGACAGCCTTCAAAGCACGGAAACGATCACGGACGTCTTGCATCGACAGCGCACCGCCGGAGTCCACGACATAGATCGTGGTGGCGCCGTAGCTTTCCATGAGCTTCGCCTGCCCAGCCAGTGCTTCCGGCGTGGTCATGTGGCTCATCATCAAAAAGCCCACGGTATCCATGCCGAGTTCACGTGCGTATTCGATATGCTGCTTCGATACGTCGGCTTCCGTGCAGTGGGTAGCAACACGAACCACGCGCGCACCCGCCTGGTAGGCAGCCTTCAGATCGTGAATCGTGCCGATGCCGGGCAGCAGCAGGGTCGCGATCTTCGAATGCGTCACCACGTCAGCAACCGCCTCGATCCACTCCAGGTCCGAGTGTGCGCCGAAGCCGTAGTTGAAGCTCGAACCCTGCAGACCGTCACCGTGCGCGACTTCGATAGAATCGACGTTCGCCTTATCCAGCGCGCGTGCGATGTCCTGCACGTTCTGGATCGAGTACTGATGGCGAATCGCGTGCGAGCCGTCGCGCAGCGTAACGTCCGAGATGTAGAGTTTCTTTCCCTGAGTCATTTGCAGTCCCCTTATGCGCCGATCATGGATTGAGCCATGCGCTCTGCGGTACGCATGCCGGCGCTGGTCATGATGTCGAGGTTGCCTGCATATGCGGGCAGGTAGTGTGCGGCCCCTTCCACTTCGAGGAAGATCGAGGTCTTCAGACCGCTCAACTTGCCGAGTCCGGGAATGTTCAGGTTCTGAACTTCATCGAACTGGACCTTCTGCTTCAGACGATAGCCCGGAACGTAGGCGTTCACGTCCCTGGCCATCTCTTCAATCGAGGCCTCGACTGCATCACGATCTGCGAGTTCCGACAGGGTGTAAACCGTGTCACGCATGATGACCGGAGGTTCTGCCGGATTCAGAACAATGATGGCCTTGCCCTTCGATGCACCACCCACGGCTTCGATTGCCTTCGAGGTGGTTTCCGTGAACTCGTCAATGTTGGCCCGGGTACCTGGACCTGCCGACTTGCTGGAGATCGAGGCGATGATTTCGCCGTAGTGGACCTTGGCCACGCGCGAGACCGCCGCAACCATCGGAATCGTGGCCTGACCACCGCACGTCACCATATTGACGTTCAGTGCATCGACGTTCGCTTGGCCGTTCACAACAGGAATGCAGTACGGTCCGATTGCAGCGGGTGTCAGATCGATCATGCGGATGCCGGGCTTCAGCGTGCGAAGGAATGCGTCGTTCTTCACGTGAGCGCCAGCCGACGTGGCATCGAACACGAAATCGATGTCCTTGAACACGGGCAACCGGGTCAGGCCTTCAACGCCCTCATGGGTGACCGCAACACCCAGACGATCCGCACGGGCCAGACCATCCGATTTCGGATCAATGCCGACCATTGCGCCCATTTCCAGAGCCTGGCTATTGCGCATGATCTTGATCATCAGGTCGGTGCCGATATTGCCCGACCCGATGATTGCTACTTTGAGTTTCTTCGCCATATTCGTTACTCGATGAAAGTTGCGCGGACCGAGCCCAGCCCTTCGATTACCGCCGTGTAAGTGCCGGGCGTGGTCACGGCAACCATGGGTCCCAGCGCACCGGTGAGAACCACATCTCCCGCACGCAGCGGCGCACCCAGTGCTGCCATACGATCTGCGAGCCATACCGCGGCATTGAGCGGATTACCCAGACACGCAGCGCCGTTGCCTGTGGAGAGCACTTCCCCCTCTGATTCAAGCCTCATCGCGCACGCGGTGAGATCGAGTTGCGAGAGTGGGACCGGACGCGCACCCAAAACGAACGCGGCACTCGAAGCGTTGTCGGCAACCGTATCCACGAACTTGATGTCCCAGTTGCGGATTCGACTGTCCACGACTTCGATGGCCGCCACCGCGTAGTCCGTCGCACCGATCAGATCGGCAAACGTATGACGCTCGTGCGTCAGATCGCGCTTCAGCACCAATGCGATTTCGGCCTCGACCTTCGGCTGGATCAGTTTCGAAAGCGAGATCGGCTGACTATCGCCGTACGCCATGGACGCGAACAGCGCACCGAAGTCCGGTTGATCGACGCCCAACTGTTTCTGTACCGCCAGCGAAGTCAGACCGATCTTGCGACCCACAATGCGCTCGCCGCGAGCGACACGCGCCTCGACATTGATCTGCTGCACCGCGTAGGCCGTTGCCATATCGTCGAGCGCGATGTCCGGATGAACCGCTGGGACCGTGACTCCCGCGCGTACCGGAGCGATAGCTTGACGGGTCGTTTCTGCGATCCGCAGTCGTTCCGCGATAACCTGCTTGCTCATCTGTTTTCTCCTTAGGCCTTGGGTGCCGCATGCATGTAGGCGAACCCGGCGATCCATTCAGGTATGGCCTGATAGAAGTCGATTTCAGCCTCGTACTCGCCAAACGCGGAAAGTGCGGCAAACGCTGCGACCCATGCCCGGATCTCGTGCGCGCTCTTGCCCGCGTCACGCGAAACGTCCTCATTGCTCAGACGATCCACGGCAAGTAAATCGCTTTGCATCATCTTCAGGAATGCCATATCCCATTCAGGGTTCAGCGCACGCATGCCCGGCGCCTCACCTGCTGTGAACGCCTTGGCCGCATTGATAACGCGTTCCTGACGCGCATTCCGATCTTCCGGGCTGAGATTGCGACCCGTGTGGATCAGACGCTCCGAGATCTCGTGCGTCGCATTCTTCAGCTCGGGAATCGGCGGCTCATGGGAGATTCCGCCCGACCCGAGAATCAACACACGCTTGCCCGTCGATTTCAGGTACTCGCCAATCACCTGGCCCATCATGCGCGAGCGACGCAGCGGCGACATCGGCGACGCAACCGAGTTGATGAAAACAGGAATGACCGGGTAGTTTTCGAGGCCGCCCGTCACTTCTTCGAGAGCTTGTGCCGCACCGTGGTCCACGGACATGCGATACGAGATCGCCATATCGATATCACGATTGAGCGAGTACTCGACCATCGCCCGCGCATCTTCAATCGGAACCGGCAGATCCCCGGCCAGGCTCTTATAGTCGCCAATAGCATGGGCTTTGGCTCCGACACAGAAGCTGGGCATCAATTCATAGAAGAACCCGTTGTAGTGATCGGGAGCGAACACGACCACGAGTTCAGGATCGAACTGGCGAACGCGTTCCCGTGCGGCGGCACTCATTCTGGCCACTTCGGCAACGACTTCGGGCTTCGGATCGAAATATCCGTGCAGCGGCGTATGGGAAAGGCATTCGAGAATAACTGACATGCACAGACCTTAAGCGCGTTTGAATGTGAGACGAGCGACCCGGGCTTCCGACGTACCCGCTTCCAGCTTATGCGTGGTCAGCGACAACAGATCTCCCTTCAACTCCGCATAGCGTTTCTGTTCGCCACCTACCCAGTTCGGGAACAGGCAGTGCTTGACCGCGTGCGTGACCACGTTACCTTCGATGCTCCAATCGCCGGCGTAGGTCAGGTACGTGTTGTATGCCAAGGCCTTCTCTGCGTCCGATGCATTCCACTGACCACCGGTCGTGAACTGTGCGCGATCTTTTTTGGCGATGGCGCAGAACATGCCATTCGGCCCGTATTCCATGAACCCTTCGAGCTGCGTACCCATCGGGTTGGTGACTCGACCGTCATCAAAAATTTGTTCCCAGGCCCGAATTTGCCAACGACCTTTGATATCGAGATTTTCCATCTTTGTCCCGTTAATTAATTGAGCAGGAACTCCGAAACCGCGAGCGTGAACGTCGCAGCCTTCTCGATCTGCACCCAGTGTCCGCACTGATCGAACTCTTGCAGCGTCGAGTTCGGTAGTAACGTCTTCATACGTCGCGACCACTCGACCGGGATCACCTGGTCGTTCAGGCCATGGATGAGCAACGTCTCGTGCGTGATCGCCGCCAGATCCGATTCAGCAAGGGCCAGCATTTCCACGCCCTGCTGACGCGGCGCCGGGAACAGGCGGGAAAATCGTTCTTGCACGTCTGCACGGATCGATGCCTCGTAACGCATACGAACCAGATCGTCGGTGATGATCGAGTGATCGTGGGCGAACACCTCCATTAGCCCCTTCATGGCTTCCAGGCTGGGCATGTAACCCCATACCTTGTCAAGACCCTCGCTGATCGGCGCATTGATGCCTGCCGCGCCCATCAATACCAGACGATTCACACGCTCGGGATATGCCTTGGCCAGTGCCAGTGCGATGGCACCACCAAAGGAGTTGCCGACCACCGACACCTTCTCGATCTCCAGCGCGTCGAGCAACGCGATCAACGATTCCACCCAGACAGCGGGAGTCAGCTTGAACTGCTCGGGGCACTGGGTATATCCAAATCCCAGCATGTCCGGTGCGATAACTCGAGCCTTCTGGCTCAGTACCGGAATAATGCCCCGCCAGTTAGCCCAGGCCGTGACACCGGGGCCCGAACCGTGAATCAGCAGGATCGGATCGCCCGCGCCCTCACCAACGTCGTGATAGTTCAGCGTGAAGTCACCCAGCGTGAGTGAATTTGCGATTTCGGGACTTGCGTTGCTCATCACTTTGCCTTCTGTGTATCAGGGATAACAACCGGCGCACGCATGCCTTCGGCCGCCAGTTGTTTAAGAATTTGTCGCGCTTCCTCGCGCTTGTGATCCGGAAGCCATGTCCGGTCATGACCCCAGAGGCTCATACCTTTCAGTTCCTCGACTTCCCAGTCAGGTCCGATCGTGCGCGTAGCCCAACCGAGTTCGAACATCCATCCATCCGGGTTCTTGAGATAGAACGAGGTGGCGTGGTCGTTGATGTGACGACCCAGCGTCACGCCAATCGAATCCGGATTCAGGAGCGCGGTATCGTACGCACGACCGACGTCATCGAAGTCGTTGTATTCGAGCATCAGGTGATAGATACCGGCCTTGCCACCCGTATGCGCGATGCCAATCGTATGGTGGCGTGGGTTGCAGTGCAGGAATTCGACCTTGAACGGCTTATAGGTGTAGTCCGTGAGATGCATGCCCAGCACGTTGCGATACAGGTTCGAAAGTTCTTCGAAGTGCTCGGTAATGAGCGCCACGTGACCCAGGCCCATGTTGCCGGTACGGAAACCGCCAATCGGACGGCCGGGCACGAATTGCGTATCCGCATCGGCCAGACCATAGGCGATTTCCAGGCGCACACCATCATCGTCACAGAAGTGCACCATGTTCTTGACGCCCCGGAATTCGATTTCCTGAGCCGTGCCGGGCGTCGTTTTATAGCCAGCGGCCTCCAATGCCATCGTGCATGCCACCAAGGTCGGGGCGTCGGGAACTTCGAAGCCCATACCCATCGTGGACCCGCCATCGGTAGCCGTGACGACAAACCGCTGAATCTTTTCGTCCGCGCGAATGCGCATGGTCTTTCCGGCTTCGGTCACTTCGATCTGCATACCGATGTGATTCGTCACCTGGTCGATCCATTCCTGCATACAGGGAGTCTCGACCACGATGTAGCTCAGCGCATTAATCATCTCTGTTCAATCCTTGCAGAAACAACGTATAGGCCCGTCGCGGGCCGGGAGGCGCCGACGCGCCTCACACCAGCCCCGATCGATAGAGATGCGTCAGGGGCGCGCAATGCCGCCCAAAACACCTTCCAGCAAAATGCCAATAGCGAGCAGCCGTCGATCCGAACCTTGTGGACCGTCGAACTCCATGCCGACCGGGAGCCCCGTTCGGGAACCCAGTCCTGCCGGAAGACTCAGGCCCGGAAGCCCGGCACTCGCCATCGGCTCGGTGTTCTGGATCAGACGCCGGAAGTTCTCTTCCTCATAAATGCTGTCGTCAGCATCGGGCGCCACGCACGCGGTAGTCGGGAACATCAGCGCATCCAACTGATGCCGGGCAAACAGTTCCGTATACCTGGCCCGCAACTGATCACGTCCGCCACCGGCCTTTTGTGCCTGTTCGTACAGGGGTGTCACATCTACGAGTTCACCTGCGGCATTCGGGAACTTGTTGGGCAGCACCCAGTTTTCATAAATCCACTTCACGTCCGGACTGTCGATCTTCCTGGCCAGTTTCTCCACCGTCATCTGATGACCGTTGTCCTTCAGGTACTGCTCCATACTGGATCGGGACTCGCCAACCACCGCCTGGAAGCCAACTGCATCATTCAGTTCCATCAATCCGGTTTTGCCCAGATCGATGATGGTCACGCCCAACTGTGTGAGACGCGTAACCACAGAGCCCGCGACCTCGCGCGTGTCGGGATCGAGATTCGCCCAAAACTCGGCGGGAAGGCCTAGCCGTAGCTTCCTGAGTTGCACGTGGGGCAACGCGTACTCGTCAGAAATCACACTGTCAAGGAGCGCCACATCGTGCATGTTCAATGCCATGGGGCCCACGGTATCCCGCGTCCTCGCAATGGGGATCACGCCCAGGCCCGAGTAGCGACCCCACGTCGGACGCAGCGAAGCCACGCCATTGAGTGCGGGGGGAATGCGCATCGAGCCGCCTGTATCGGTTCCCAATGCGCCTAGCGCCATCCGTGCACCCAGAGCAGCGGCCGAGCCCGAGGACGAACCGCCGGCAATTCTGGTCTGGTCGTATGCGTTACGAACCCCACGGCCTGCACCCGTATTGAAGGCACCGTTGTAGCCCGTCGCCCCATAGGCCAGTTCATGCATGTTGGTCTTGCCCAGCACGATAGCTCCTGCATCCCGGAGCTTGCGCAAGGTCGGTGCATCCGTGACCGGCACGAAGTCTGCAAATGCGGGACTACCTGCGGTGCAGCGGATGCCCGCGCTATGAATGTTGTCCTTGACCACGATAGGGATGCCTGCCAAAGGCCCCAACGGAATCCCTGTCTGCCGTGCCTGATCAATCGCCGCTGCAGCCTTCAGAGCGCCCTCTGCATCAACGGTAACGAATGCGTTCAGGGCTTTGCCTGCGTTGATACGTTCCAGACAGGCCAATACCAACTGGGTACTCGTCACCGATCCGTCGTGAAATGCCTGAGCGGCATCGGCCATCGTGAAATCGATGAACGGTTGATGTTTATCGTGGGTCATATCTAATCCTTAACGCAGGCATCCTTGACAGCTTTAGAAGCCGAACGCTGCATCCTTGTTCGTTTCCGGGCTCGGGAATGCGGTCTTGCTGTGGCACAGACCGAGATCGAGCAGCATTTCGCAATACTTGTATGCGATCACACCCGGATTCAAAACCGGTACGTTCAGGTGCCTGGCCAGGTATTCGTGCGACTGATGCATCGTGGTGGAACCCAGGACCAGCACGTCCGCACCATCTTTTTCGACTGCCTTCCTGCCCGCCTCGACCAAGGCAGCGAATACGATGTCTTCCTTGCCCTGAAGCAGGTCCTGCGTATCGGGACGAACGCCGATGTCACGGATCGAGGCGAGACGATGCTCCAGGCCGTATTCCTTCGTCGTCTTCGTGTACAGCGCGTGCCACTGCGGCCACATCGTCAGGACGCTGAACTTGTGACCTAGCGAGCACGCGAGATGGAACGACGTGATAGCCGGGGCCATCACCGGAATCGACAGACGCGAGCGGAGCGCGTAGAGGCCCGAATCCGAAACCGTGTTGATACACACGGCATCGAAGCCCTGCTCTTCAGCCTTGATGCCCGCCTGAATCACAGCCATTTCCATGACTGCCATGTCGAGGTACGAATCTGCGAGCGTCATGACCTGACCGGCGCCGACGAATTCGACTTCGATGTCCGCGCGCTGCATCGAAGGCGGCAGTTGCGATTCCACCAGCGGACGAGTCGCCTCGCTCATCGGAACCGGGAAAATCATCTTGATGCGCTTCTTGCTCATGTCTGTCTCCTTCCTTGCTTTCTGGTTATGGAGCTACAACCACAGGAACTTAAAGGCCAAGCTCGCTCCGGTCGCGGGTAAGCGTGTCGATCACCGCGTACAGGATTTTTTCGGCGCAGGGCATCAGGTCGGGAACGTAGGTGGCGCCCATGCCGCCCAGTCCCTCGGCAACTGGCACCGGCGCGCCCTGAGCCGGCCACGGCCAACCGATGCGAGCAGTCGGCACACCGTAACGACGCAGCGCCGCACCGTCCGTTTGACCGGCCAGCATGTCGGGTACGCCATGCGGACGGCCCTCGATGTGCTCCCAACCGCGCCTGGCCGACTGAATAATCCAGTTTTCTGGGTCAGTGGCGCCGCCCGGGACCGAGCCGTACATCTCCCAGTCCATCGTGATTTCCGGATGACGAGTCTTCACGTCCTCGATGAAGTTCGCGAACTGCGCCTTGACATCAGCGGGGCTCGTCCGGGGATTCACACGAACGTCGAAGAAAATCTCTGTGACTGCGGACGGGAATGCAGGTCTTTCGATCTGACCGCCACGAACGCCGGCAATCCAGCCATGGGGCTCGATAACACCCGACGTATTGCGTTTCGTGTATTCGGGAAGCCATGCTTGCAGCTCCTGAATCACCGTGGCAGCGGGAACCACCGACGAACGAAAACCCGGCACGTCGTGCGGGATACCCGCGTAGCCCATCGTGCCCTTGACCGTGATCTTGAACCACGCCATACCCGGCTCTTCGTGGTAGACCCAGTTCCACGGCTTCATGATGATTGCGAAATCGGGGTACATGCCACGATTCAGCAGATTGATCACGCCATTCGACATGCCCGAATGACGCTCCTTGATGTCAACGGGCATACCGCCGTCGGCCATACCGACAAGCAGATTGCCCTTCAGCGAAATACCCGTTTCCAGCACTGCCGTTGCCACTTCAACGTGCGTGGCAATCATGCCCTTCGGATTCGAAGCGCCGAGGCCGAATACCCAGTCGTCGATCTGCCTGGCGTGCGGCTGCAAATCGGCTTCTTGACCGGGGCCGGAAAGAATCTCTTCTTCCTTGGTGCGATCCAGGTGAGTGTCAATGGGCGCATAAAGCAGCAACGACGCGCCGCCACCGGTGCCCCGGTGCTCACCCATAACCGATCGGCTGATGGCCGAGTTGTCGTGCGTTTTCGTTTGCAGCCCGATCATCTCCATGTGCCGCTGCATATAGTCAGCAGCATCACGCGTCGAACCCGTAGGGCTGTGAATGTCCGTCAGCTCGAACAGCAGCTTTTGAAGACGTTTCGAACTCAGGTTGGCCTTGGCCTTTTCGAACCATTCGGTTTGCTGAGCCGAAAACGGGATTTGCTTCGTAGGATTGAATTCCATGTGCCCATTCCTCAATTCGATGCAACAAACTGCTCTGCGAAAATCAAGTCCGGCTTCATGCCCAACTCGATCAGACGCCTGGTTGCCGCGTCGATCATCGGCTGCGGGCCGCACAGATAAGCCACCGTGTTCGGATCCGTCACATCCTCTTCCTTGAGGGCCGAGACCGGTGAACCTTCGTGCATGTCTTCCGTAGCGTTGCGATCCACGCAGATGCGGGTCTTCAACGTCGGCAACCAGTGCTGACGCAGTTCCATGTCATCCAGCGCAAACAGCGCTTCAGGGACCGCGCAACCAAACGAGAGCAGCATCGGCGGCTTCTTGCCCGAGGCCTGCCTGAGGCCATCGATCATCGACAGGATAGGAGCCAGACCCGTCCCACCGGCAACGAAGATGTGCGGTGCGCGACGATGCTCTTCACGCAGGAAGAACGCGCCATAGGGACCCTTCATCGTCAGAACCTGGTCCACCTGCGCCTCGTTTTCGAGGAACGTGGACATCGCCCCATTGGGCAGCAGCCGGACCAGAAATTCCATCTTCGGCAGGGTCAGCGAGGTAGACGACGGGCTGTAGCTGCGGAGAACACCCAAACCCGGTACCGTGATCTGCATGAACTGCCCGGGCCTGAATTCGAGCCAGTTGCCTTCGGCCAGCTCGACAGTCAGACGCATGACATTGGGCGCGATACGCTCCACGGAGTCGATGAATACCTTCACCTCCTGTGCGACGGACGAGCCGACTTCCGAACCGTATGCGACGTTGAACGAACAATCCGATTCAGCCTTCGTCACACAGAGCAGCCGGTTTCCTTCTGCGTATTCCGAAGCCAGGAGCGTCGAACTGGCGCCAGGGATAGTCACGGCCTCACCTTCCGCGAGCTGGCACGTGCAGGACGCGCAGGCCCCGGCCTTGCACTGATACAGCACAGGCACTTCGGCATTGATTGCGGCTTCGAGAATGTTTTCACCCGACCCGGCGGCAAATGTACGGCTCACGCCGTCTGCGAAGTTAATGGTTACCTGATGAGCGTGGGTCATGACTTAATCCGCAAAATAAACACTTTCAATATCAATCAAGCCAACCCAGGCGGGACCTGACGATGCCATTCACTGTGGCGCTGCAATACCATGCCGACCATACACAGCAGGTCGTCTTGATATTTGCGGCCAACCAGTTGCCCACCGATGGGCAATCCTTGCTCGGTAAATCCAATGGGTACCGACAATGCGGGGTGTCCCGAGGCGTTGAACGGCGACGTGAACTGAATCAGACGCCGGTTAGCCTCAGGATCCGAAGCCAAACCTGCCAACTGTTCATACGTCGGTGCCGCATAGGGCTGCACCGGAGCCAATACGACATCCACTTCGGTTAATACCGCATCCATCTCGCGGGTGAACTGCTGAGCATCACGAATGATTCGCTCGTAATCCACAGCCTTGAGTTCCCGTCCCTGATCAATCAAACGGGCCAGTGCGGGACCGTATTCAGCGGCCTTGTCGGGATACGTCGCTCCATGAGCAACAGCTGTTTGAACCCCGCAGTGATGCTCCCAGTTGGAACTGGTCGCCCGTGTATCCGGAACCTTGATGCTCTTGATTTCGCCGCCGGCCTCAGCAAGGATGACCTTGACCTGCTGAATCGCGCGCTGAATCACGGGATCGACGCCATCCGAAATCCACGATTCGTCCAAGCCGATTCGCAATCCCTTGAAGCCTTTCAGGAAATTGTCGAATCGTTGCTCGTCGATGGTAGCGAGCAGTCGTTGCGTATCGTGACCACCAATGATTGCGAGAAGGAGCAGCACATCACGGGCCGAGCGAGCCATGGGGCCCACGTGATCCAGCGATGCAGCCAGCTCCATCGTGCCCTTACGGCTGATCGTGCCGTACGTCGTTTTCAATCCAGTCAGATTGTTAGCTGCACTGGGAAAACGCACGGAGCCACCCGTATCCGAACCGAGCGTGCCATAGCACAGACGAGCCGCCGTAGCGACACCGCACCCCGAGGAACTCGCGCCACACCAGTGCGCGGCGCCCCATGGATTAACAGGATCAGGGATCGTCGGATGGTGGATGGCAAATGCGCCTTCCGTCATTTGGAGTTTGCCCAGCATCACCGAACCCGCATCTTGCAGGCGTTGCACGACCGTCGCGTTTTCCGTGGGTACGCGCTGTGCATGGATCGGCATACCACCGGCAGTCACTATGCCCTTGGTATCGAACAAATCTTTAACTGCGAGTGGAATACCGTGCAGGGGACTCCTTACGTCCCCGGCTCGAATCTCTTTCTCCGCTTGTGCTGCCTGCTCCAATGCCAGCTCGGGAGTGACACGCGCATAGCTATGCAAATTCGCGTCCAGTGCTTCCACGCGGGCCAGAATCGTCTTGGTGACTTCTACCGGACTGATCTTGCCGCTGCGAATCTGCAACGACAGGTCGTAGATTTCGAAATTAGTCAGGTCGCGTGGAAGGCTGCTCATGACGGATACGGATGATAAGTTTAGTTAGGTCGAGGCCTGATGGCACACAGAAACGAGAATGGAGACCGAGAGGAATACGAACCGATCCCTCTCCTCGTAACTGGGCATCAGGGTGCTGCAATGTGCCAAGGAGAACTGAAAGGCACCCTGACGAGTGCCGACCAATCCTTAGAACCAGACTTGTTCTACAAAGTACGCCGGGCGCTTGCCATCAGCGAGTTCCTTGAAGCGCGTGCTATGCGTCTTCACTGCACCGTAGACGCCCTTGCCAGGCTTCGCGATGCCGCGGTTGTGGCGCGAAGCGAGCTTGCGCCACGTGACCGGCGAGATGTCGGTCGAGACCAGTTGCTCGTCATCCCAGCCCGTTCCGTCCGCGTAGAAGTGCTGCATACCTTCGCGGGCGTAGAGGTCGCAGTCGTTGAAGCCGTGCAGGCACAGCTCCTTGTACACGCGGTCAAAGCGGTACTTGAACTTCTTGCGATCCTCTTCGGTCGGGCAGATGCGGACCAGCACTTCCCAGTACTCGTGCAGATCGTCCGTGATCGGAACGTACCACTCGTACTGAACGACGTGCTCTTCCGGCCAGTTTTCGACCATGAGGACGCCCGGGAGGACCACCGACGTGCGATAGAAGCGACCGTTCAGGTTGTCGATCTTGAGGCCCAGCTGCTTGTTTTCCAGCACCGGCTGCCACTTGTCCGTGAACAGCCATTGCATCATGCCCTTCGGACCATTTTCGTCTTCGACGACCTGAATGCAGTCGTCCGAGACCGGCAGAATGCCCAGCGGGAGCACCCAGTCGTTCACGTGAACGATGGAGTTGTCCTTGTGAACCAGGATGTGCGCGTTGTCGAAGCCGTTTTCGCACGCGATTCGCCAGTTGCCGAAGCCCGTGCGGTGCATGCCGTGAGCGACTGCGTTTTCGTCCAGGATCGATGGCGTGTCCGGCCACAGCGGGTGCGGGAAGCGCTCGTTGTTTTCCGGGAAACGGAACGGCAGGTCATCGGACAGCGGGGGAACGTCTTCGAGCGGGAAGTCGTCTTCACGAACGAACACGAAGATCATGCCCGCGACTTCCTGAACCGGGTACGTCGTGATACCGGTCGTGCCGATCAGCTTGTCGTCTGGATTGGCAACGATGGTCGAGAGCTTGCCGTCGTCCAGGTTGAACGTGAAGCCGTGGTACCAGCACGTGATCGTTTCCTTGTTGAAGCACATCGGCTTCTCGGAGAGACGAATGCCACGGTGGACGCACTGGTCCTTGACTGCGTAGACCTTGCCATCGACGCGTCGCAGCACGATGGGCACGCCGGCGATCATGATGCCCTTAATGCCCGTCTGGAGTTCTTCTTCGTTCTCGGTCGTGGTTTCCACCAGTTCCTTGCTGAACATCGCCGGATACCAATGGTTGATGAAGCCCCAAGCTGCGTCCTTGTAGGGCTGGTATTGCGATTGCGACTTTGCATCGTTGTAGCGCGAATCGCTGATCGAATGCTGCGCTACGCGACGGCGAACAACAGTTTGGTCCGACATCTGTATGTCTCCTCGGAGGGGGTTAGCCCTTGTAAAGGGGGTAATTTTTTGCGCACCAGGTAAGGCAGTGACCGCAAGGCAAATCGTATTGCCCGA
Source organism: Paraburkholderia nodosa DSM 21604 (assembly GCF_000519185.1). Taxonomy (GTDB): domain Bacteria; phylum Pseudomonadota; class Gammaproteobacteria; order Burkholderiales; family Burkholderiaceae; genus Paraburkholderia; species Paraburkholderia nodosa. The sequence goes on from NZ_JAFA01000020.1 coordinate 65,853, forward strand.
CCGCGCAGTCGACACTCCAATGACTACGAGCCCTATCCCATCTGTGCATTCAATATGCGTTTCGAGGGTTTATCCCTACAAACGAAAACGGGGCTCCTGAGAGCCCCGTTCGGGTTAGCGCTTGACCTGATCAGCCATTTCGTTCGTAGTACTGCGAGTTTCGAGCGTGGCGTAGTTGTCCGCTCAAGCCCTTCGCATCATCGAAAGCATTTGGCGAAGCGGCGCGCGATTTCCGAATGCTGGCCGCACGTGGAGGGGATCTTCAGTTGACGCTTAGCCGGGGGCGTCAGGTGCGAGTTCGTGACACTCCCCTGTTAGCCCGCTCAACGAGCTAGTGTTTCGCTAGGGGTCTCGCCAAACCAACGTTTGTAATAAGTGGTGAAGTGCCCTAGATGGGCAAAACCCCACTGATACGCTACCGCTGTCACCGTGGTATTTTTTGGGTCAGAGTTCAACAACTGCTCGCGCACCCGATTGAGTCTGATGCTCTTCAGCAGGTGCATGGGTGATGTATTCCGGTACTTTCTGAATCCTGTGTATAGCGAACTGGTGCTGACCCCAACGTGCTCCGCAATGGTCCCCACCGTAATAGGCTCGTGCGCCCGCTCCTCGATGAAAATCTCGGCTTTCCTGATAAACGCCGGAGTCACGGAACGTGACCGATCTTCGTTGAGTGCCAGACTATGATTGCTTGCTTGACTGATGAGCAGCAGTGAGCCAATCATCTGTTCGATTTGCGCTGCCAACAGCGGCGATGACGAAGGCGTACCGCCCAGGTAATCGAAAAGCCACTGCATGGTGGAAGCCCACCGTCTGCCGGCTGCGGAATCGAGCGGCATCGCAGTTTCGAATTCCACCCGGGTATGCGCTTCCTTGCCGAGATGCTGTCCACACAGGCGCTCCACCAAACCGCGATCAATACGGAGAATCAGCTTTTCGGTGCCCGTCGCATGAACGATTTCATGTTGTTGTCCGGCATTAAGAATCGAACCTACCGTAGGCGATGAACTGACGGACTGATTGCCATTGGTGATGTGCTCACCGCCACTGAGTGGCACCTGTACTAAATAGAAATCATCAAATGTAGTCGGTCGAATCCTGAGTTCGCCGCCATAGCTCATTCGTCCAATACCGATTGATCCGTACTTTCGATACATTAGACGCGCATCGAGTTTACCGCGCACATCAATATTTCGAAGTTCGTTTTCGCAGAATGTACGCGTCCCCCAATCTCTGGCCTGCTCTATATCCCGGGTCCGAAATAGCTCGGCCTCATTTGAGGGACTGGCGTCATCGTCAGCCTCAGAATGAAACTCCTCTTTCTGTTTCATTAATTAATAACTCGGAAGGTATTCAGCTATTGGGGATCGGGACCGGATTTTAAATAATTATACATTCCTTAAAACAACTCACCCATACGTGTCTCCCCTACAAGGCGAACTGGCCCTGATCAATCGCGGAGGTCGATTTCAGCTGCTTACGCAATGCCCTCGACAGGAAGAAATTCAATAATTTTGGGCAGTTCACGGAAGTGGACCGCCTTCGGAACCTTGAACGAAGCGAGGAGCGAGCAACAGTCAACGATGATTTCCTCGGGCGTGCATTCCATACGGGGTCGGAGTTCAATAAACGCACAAGGAACCCCACCCCACTTCGGACCCGGCTGTGCCTCATAGCGCGCACCGATACCGCAGGATGCTTGTAGATCGCGTTTTCAATCTCGATGCTGGAAATATTTTCCCGCCCGAGATAATGATGTCCGCATTGCGATCCTTGAGCTTCACATATCCAGCGGCAGTCAGAACACTCAGGTCACCCGTGTGGAGCCATCCGCCAGCGAATGCCTCTTCTGTCGCCTTTTTATTCTTGTCGCCATAGACTTCGGATGCGCCAACCAGGGAGTCCACCGGGGTCAGCGGGGTGTAATTGGCATTGCAACGTTGCAAACCATCTTCATACATATGCATTCGCACCGTCTCCGTCTATTTTTGACTGCTCTCTTGAATGCTTTGATCGCGCTCAAGAGCGTTGCTCGCAGACTATGCCAACCCCAGTTGGTGAACTATCCAATTCGTGCACGGACTATCCCGATACTGCAAGAACCGTAGCCCCGACAGGGTCAACGCTGAGCAGGAAGGTAAGCGTGGCAGAGCGGGCACGAAGCCGGTAAGCCCGGATCGGATGGAGTTGTCGAGACTTAGCGCCGAAGTGGCGCGACTGAATCAAGGCGATTCACGCGGAGGTCAAGGGCGAAGACCTGAATTCACCACTCGGCCTATGTCGTTCGACTCGCCGGCGCGTTAGCGGTTCGACCGCCGGCGCCCAAGGCGGTGGGCCGGCAATACAAACATGAAGTACACCGCCATGCTACCGACTCCCCACATTACTCGCGATTCCTGCCTGATCGGGGTGCTCTGATGCGACCAGGCTCGGACAGCTGTTTGACACTGGAAGCAGTCGTTGGACCGAGATTGCGCTGCTTGACCGCTTCGGGTCGAGAGTACGCACCAACTGCAGAGAAAGCTGACACTCGTAGCCGCGCGGGTGTGAATGGCTGAAGAGCGACCTGAAGCTGCCGAACGGACGGTGACATCTGAAGGTCCGCAATGGCCGATGACGCGACGCACATCATCAATGGTCGAACGACCGTTGATGAAGTAAACCACGCGCACGAATGTCGAAATGGCCACCGCGATGAGTGACGCTTCCATATATGACTTCCTCGCGGGCTGGTGTTGTTCGACAGTGCGCGCGGTGGCGCTATGTCTATGTCAGCGGACAATTCCACCCATTTGCGATGACCATACCGTTGAAAGTCGTAGCAAACAAGCGGTCTGTCCGCCGATCAGCCATAGTCTGGTCTACTACCGGTACGATAGGCAGGTTGTACCTGGGAGAGCAGGTTCTGACCGCGTTGATCACGTCGTCGCCTTGGTAGAAGCCAAGGCCTGGGATGTCGTAAAGATCTGGACCAATGGCGTCGACCAGGTACTGCTGCCCCATGTGCGTGCAGACTTTCACAAAGATCCCCGTTACCGTGGCAGTCGTATTGAAGAGCTTGGACGTGCCAAGAACAACCACCTCATTGTATTGAGACTCTCCACCGGTGCCTTGGGTCTGCGCAATTACGGGTGCGAGCGTGGTGTAGCTGCCGTAGGCGTGGGTCAACGCCATGTTGTTCCGCGCCTTGCTGATCCCTTTGGCCTGCTCGATCGCGCTCATTGTCCGGGCGGTATCGTTGGGAAACTGGAGGTCGCGTGGAGCGAAGCCAAAGATGTTCCATACTGGCGCGTTCAATATCCATCCGATTGGCGAAGCCGTCGAGCACTTGACGTTGGATAACAAGCTGCAGCTCAGCACAAGGTTGGAGATTACCCGAGGATCTTGCAGCGAACGGCGCACCGGGCTCGCGATGGACTTACCTGCGGCAGATCCAGGACTGGTGATGAAGGGCGCCCAACCAGGATCGGCAGTATCTACCTCCTTTTGCACACCAAATCCGTGCACGAGCATGGGTAGCGTTTGGCTGTGCGCGACGCCAGGATTGTAAGTGCAACGATATCCCCAACCACTGACAGAAACGTTGCTGAAATCAGGGCAAAGCATGCGCAGCTTATTGCGGACATCTCTGTCAGAGATCCTCATCGTGGGCCAGAGTGTGCGCGTGTAGGTCGTGCTTGCCAGCACCTCGATGATAAGGTAGGCCCGATTGATATCGGTATCAACGCCCGCCAGTACCTGGTTCAGCAGATTTCGCCTGGCGACATTGGCGCGTCGCAGGTGTTCCGCGACGATCTTTCGAGCAGCCAGGCCGCAGGTACTTTCGACAGCCGCTAGCGCCCACCGGGACTGGGCGTTTTCGGCCAACTCCTGTTCGAACATGACTTCCTCCTGGATTCATGTAGGACCTGCCGCACCTCGAGTTACGTGAATTAGGCCTGCGGCCGGTTACACCGTAATGGCATTCACCTTCAACGAAGAAAAATGGAACCGTTCCATCTGGGCTCCGCAAACGAGCGCGATTCTTCGCGCATCTGGGTGATCCAATATTCAATGATCGCTTCGGCCATCGCAAGAGAATGGACCCCATCCGTGTGCATCCTCTGACAGGTAGTTGTTTGTTGCGATTTCATCGTCCATGCAGCGCGTATCGGGATCATCAGGCGTGCTACCCGAGAATATTACCTCGTTGGAATCGTCAGTCTTCTTGAAGAATGCTGAGGGGCAGTAACGCGCTGTCGTGCGCTGTCATGATGGGGTACGAGTGGGCCCGGCCAAAGTGCGTCAGGCTGCGCCCCGTCTTACTGGCGGCCTTGCTGCGGAACGCGTTCGCCCGGTCGGTGTAGAACGCGACCGGCTGACCGTATCGCTCCCGATACTCACGCGTCGCCTCGAAATAGCTGAAAGTCGGTTCGGTGACCGTGAAATGCAACTGCATCAGCCGGCTGGTCGCGTCATCGATATTTCCAGCAGCGTGCACCCGGGCGCGCGGTCCTCGAACCCGTGATGATCGCTGCAGTCGATCGCGCCAGCTTGCCCAGACAGGCGCGCCGCGCACGGGGCTGGTAGATCGTGCGATTGAAGCTGCACCCCAGGTCGGGTTTCCAGTCGTGCAATCGCACGACTGGCCCCGGGTGGTGACATCCCGATCGCGTCGGCGGCCGCCGCAACTGATCAGGCGTCGACGACCGCCGCGAACACGCTGACCCCGCTGGACAGATTTTCGATCTTCGATTTCATGGCTCAAAGAGAGTGTTGAACGAAGCAGATCCGCCTGCTCCACACCGAGTCCAGCCCGAACGATTGATGACTGTATGTCATTTGACTAGTTCAACCAGCGTCATTTTGTTTTTTCTCGCACTTCTCCAGAATGCGCTTCATCGGGACGGACGAGATTCCGTCAGCGCGTCGCACGGTATTCGGGCTGCGACGCTTCCGGCCGATGGATATACAGAGGAACCACGAATGACCACACGACTCAATCGACGCAAGTTGCTGAAAAGCGCCTCTGGGCTGGTTGCCTCAGCAGCGCTCGGCTCATTTGCGACCCGGCATGCGGCCGCGGCTTCGTCACCCGCTTCACGAAGTCCGGCGATAGTCCGCCTCCCGGACTCCGAATCGATCGACCAACGCCTTCGGCACGCGGTTGCAGATGGCACAGTCGCCTCTGTCGTCGCGATGGGGGCGACGCGCCACGGAGTCGTCTATGAGGGCGCCTGCGGTCCGGCCAATGCCACCACCGGAGGAGTCATCGGCCCCGATACGATCTTCTGGCTGCTCTCGATGACGAAGGCGATCACCGCGACCGCCTGCATGCAACTGCTCGAGCGGGGCAAGCTGAAACTGGATCAGCCTGCAGGCGAGATCCTGCCGCAACTCAAGTCGCCGCAGATTCTCGACGGATTCGATGCGTCGGGTCGGCCGAAACTGCGCCCGGCGCGCAATGCGATCACGGTGCGGCATCTCTTGACGCACACGTCGGGATACACGTACAGCATCTGGAGCGACCGGATCAGCCAGTACGAGAAGGTCACCGGTATGCCGGATATCGGCTATTCGCTAAACGGCGCCTTTTCCGCTCCGCTCGAATTCGAGCCTGGCGAGCGCTGGCAATACGGCATCAGCATGGACTGGGTCGGCAAGCTGGTTGAAGCCGTGACAGACCAGTCGCTCGAAGTGTATTTCAGCGAACACATTTTCGAGCCGCTGGGGATGGGAAATACGGGCTTCCTGATCAGCAGTCAGCAGAAAAAACGTGTCGCGACCATGCACAGGCGGCAGGCTGATGGCTCCCTGGCACCCGAACCGTTCGAAACCAACCAGCGCCCCGAATTCTTCATGGGTGGCGGCGGGCTGTTCAGCACGCCGCGCGACTACATGACGTTCCTGACGATGCTGCTCAATGAAGGGACATACCGGGGAGAGCGAATCCTGGACCCCGATACGGTCAAGACGATGTTCCGCAATCACATCGGCGACCTGCAGGTTCACGAAATGAAAACGGCACAGCCTTCCTGGTCGAGCAGCTTCGATCAGTTTCCCGGCGCCGTGCACAAATGGGGACTGTCGTTCGACATCAATACCGAACCCGGTCCGCACGGTCGCAGTGCTGGCAGTGCTAGCTGGGCGGGTCTGCTGAACACGTATTTCTGGATCGATCCGGTCCGGCGCGTGGCCGGCTCCCTGTTCACCCAGATGCTGCCGTTCTATGACGCGCGTGTCGTAGATCTCTATGCCCAGTTCGAACAGGCGTTTTACGCCCGGCTGCCGCGCGCCTGAGCACACCGCCGCCCACTCAAACCAACAAGGAGCTTGAATCATGTATGCAATCACGGGAATCACCGGCAAGGTAGGCGGCGCACTGGCCCGGGAACTCTTTGTCGCGGGACAACCGGTGCGCGGCGTCGTGCGCGATACGGCGCGCGGGAGTTCGTGGGCGCAGATCGGATGCCAGTTGGCGACGGCACAGATGGACGACGCTGCGGCGCTCGCGGCAGCGTTCGAGGGTACGGAAGGTGTATTCATCCTCCCGCCCTCGGAGTTCGATCCGACGCCCGGCTTTTCCGAGGCCCGTGCCGTCATCGATGCCGTGTCTAAAGCGATTCGTAAAGCCCGCCCGAAAAAGGTGGTCTGTTTGTCGACCATCGGCGCACAGGCCAGCGAGAGCAATCTGCTGACGCAACGCACGTTGATGGAGCGCGCGCTCAGCGACTTGCCGATGCCCGTGGCCTTCCTGCGGCCCGGCTGGTTCATGGAAAACGCCGCCTGGGACGTTGCATCCGCACGCGCCGATGGCGTGATCCAAAGCTATCTGCAACCGCTCGACAAGCCGGTGCCGATGGTAGCGACGGTCGACGTGGGGCGGGTTGCAGCCAGGATGCTTCAGGAAACATGGAGCGGTGTGCGGGTCGTGGAACTTGAAGGCCCGACACGGATCAGCCCCGACGACCTCGCACACACCTTCGCACGCGTGCTGGGTCGCCCGGTGCGCGCTGAAGTCGTTGATCGCCTGAGCTGGGAACCGCTCTTCCGTTCGCAAGGCATGCAACACCCGGTACCGCGCATCCGCATGCTCGACGGTTTCAACGAGGGCTGGATCACGTTCGAAGGAAAGCCAGAAGAGGTTGTCCGCGGCCGCACGGAGCTGCAAAGCGTGCTCGAGGCGCTAGTCGCCCGCACCGCCCACTGACGAATCGCAAAACGCGTGGCGGACGCCACCTTGTCTGTTGACCAGGAGTATCGAAAATGAAATACAGCACACTCGGCCGGTCCGGCCTGCGCATCTCGCGATTGAGTCTCGGCGCCATGACGTTTGGCTCGGGCTCAGGCATCTGGGGGGCCATTGCCGGCGTGGACCTCGAACAGGCCACCCAGCTCGTAGAACTGGCCGTCGAGCAAGGTGTCAACCTGATCGATACGGCCGACGCCTACTCGCAGGGACGCTCCGAAGAAGTCGTCGGCCAGGTACTCAACACACTGGGTCTTGACGAGAGCCGGATGCTTGTCGCGACCAAGGTGCGCTTGCGCACCGGGCCCGGTCAGAACGACGTCGGCCTTGGCCGCTCTCACATCATGCGCACGGTCGAAACCAGCCTGAAGCGCCTTGGCCGGAGTCACATCGACCTGCTTCAGTTGCATGACCGCGATGCGCTCGTCCCGATCGACGAGACGCTGCGCGCCATGGACGACCTCGTTACGCAGGGCAAGGTTCGGCACATTGGCGCGTGCAATTTCAGTGCAGCCGACCTCGAACGCGCTCATGCATTCAGCGACCGCACAGACCGGGCGCACCTCGTCAGCAACCAGGTGCACTACGCGCTGACGAGTCGGGACATTGAGTACGAAATCATGCCGGTTGCCCAAAGCCACGCGACTGGCCTGCTCGTATGGAGCCCACTGGCCGGTGGCTACCTGAGCGGTAAATACGCCAAAAATGGACAGGACAGCGGCCGCAGAACGAATCTGGATTTCCCGCCAGTCGACCAGACAGCGGGCGCAGCAATCCTCGACGTTTTGCGTGAAATCGCCCTCGAACTCGACAGCACGCCCGCGCAGGTTGCGCTTGCCTGGACACTGGCACGCAAGCAGATTGCGTCCGTCATCGTCGGGGCTCGAACGCTAGAGCAACTGGCAGCGAATCTCGATGCACGGACCTTGCCGCTCGATGCCGGGCAGTTCGATCGACTGGACCAGGTTTCCGAGCCTCGCCTGCCCTTTCCGCACTGGATGCAGCGGTTCCACGACCGGGACCGCACTCTCTAAACCAAAGGAGTCCATAATATGTATGTCGTCACCGGCATCACTGGCCAGGTAGGTGGAGTGGTCGCCCAGACGCTGCTTTCAGCTGGGCATGAGGTGCGCGCGGTTGTCCGCGACGCGGCAAAGGGGGACGCCTGGGCCAGGCTGGGATGCGACGTCGCCGTGGCGGACATGAACGACGCCAACTCACTGGCCCAGGCCTTCAGCCACGCAGAAGCGGTGTTCGTGCTGATTCCCCCGACCTTCGATCCGCAGCCGGGCTTCCCCGAAGTCCAGAAAATCGCGGATGCGCTGAGCACCGCGCTGCGTGAAGCCCGCCCTGGCCGGATTGTCGTCCTCTCGACGATCGGCGCGCAGGCGACGCAGGAGAACCTGCTGAGCCAGCTTGGCATGATCGAGCACGCACTCGGTTCGTTACCGCTGCCGGTGACGTTCCTTCGGGCAGGATGGTTCATGGAAAATACGCTGTGGGATATCGCTTCGGCGAAGGAACACGGCGTGATCCAGAGCTTCCTGCAACCGCTTGACGACCTGTATCCGATGGTTGCCACCGCGGATGTGGGGCACCTGGCCGCACAGCTGCTGACCGAGCGCTGGAGCGGAACGCGCGTCGTGGAGCTAGTCGGACCGGAGTGGGAGTCGCCCGATACGATCGCCCTGACACTTTCCCGCCAGCTAGGCCGGAATGTGCGCGCGCAAGCCGTGCCGCGCGAGCAGTGGGAGTCGCTGTTCCGAGGCCAGGGGATGAATAATCCGGTTCCACGCATGCGCATGCTGGATGGCTTCAACGAAGGCTGGATCTGCTTCGAGGGGACCCCGCGTCGTGGCTCCACCACGCTCGACGAAGTCCTGTCTGGCCTGATCGAGCGGGCGGGCTGAGTCATGAGCACGCAGGAGCGGACAACCGCTCGTCCCGCACCGGCGCTGGCGAACGGGCTGGTTTTCCGGCTGGCCGGGGCGTGTGGTGTCGTCGCAGCGGGAAGCTATCTGGCGCAGCCGCTCACCTCCCAGATTGCCGGTGATTTGCATCTCGCACCGTATCAGGCTGGGCTCATCGTGACGCTGACCCAGCTCGGTTACTGCTCCGGTTTGCTGTTCGTCTCGCCCCTTGCTGACCGGTTGGAGAGTCGGCGCCTATTGAGCAGGGTGCTTGCCGCTTCGGCAGCAAGCCTGTTGCTGGCGGCGTTTGCACCGGCAGGCCTATGGTTTCTCGTGGCGGCTGCCGGCATTGGCATCTGCTCTGTCGCGGTCCAGCTCATCGTGGCCCAGGCCGCCCGGCTCTGTGACGCGAGCTCGCGCGGCCGCGCGGTCGGCGGCGTAACCAGTGGCCTGCTGTGGGGCATCCTGGCCGCGTGGCCGGTCGCGAATCTGCTAGGTGCTGCGCTGGGCTGGCGAGCGCTGTTTCTTCTGGAAGCCGCCACTGTCCTCGCCCTGGTTCCGTGGTTACGCAGCGTCCTTCCGGCCTATCAGCCGCAAACGCGCAGCAGCTACCTGCAGACCGTCGCCTCGCTGCCCGGATACTGGCGGCAATATCGAGAGTTGCGCAGACGCACCTACGTGCAGGCACTGCTGTTCGGTGTCTTCAGCCTCACGTGGACGGCGCTGCCGATCTGGCTTCGACAGCGCTACGATTTCCATGCGACGGGTATCGCGTGCTTTGGCCTGGCGGGCGCGGCTGGGGCCCTCGTGGCGCCCCTGACTGGCCGCCTCGCCGACCGCGGTCGAACGTCAGCCACATCCCTGGCTGCGATCGTTGCCGTAGCGGCTGCGGGCCTCGCGATGTGTTTCGATCCACCATGGTGGATGTTGCTGATGGCGGTGGTCGCTATCAGTGGCGGAGTCCAGGGCAGCCACGTCGTTTCCCAGCGACGTGTGCTGGCGCTGGAGCCACACGCGGCCAATCGGCTGAACAGCCTGTACGTCGGCGGATTCTTCCTTGGCGGCGCGCTCGGCTCGGCATTTGCCGTGCCGCTGGTGCAAGGCCATCCTCCGTGGATTGGAATCGCGGGCGCGTTCGCGGCCGCCGTTGCCCTCCTCCCGGCCGCGTTGCTGCGGCATTTGTAATCACTTAATCGAGACCACCATGAATATCAAGGGTTGCACAGCACTTGTCACCGGGGCAAATCGAGGCCTCGGGAAGGCTATCGTCGAACAGTTGGCGCAGGGCGGCGCGGCAAGAGTCTACGCAGGCATGCGCAATCCCACGGCTGTAGCGCACGCTGCGATTTCGCCAGTGCGCCTCGATGTGACAGATACAGACTCAGTGGCGCGCGCAGTCGAAAAGTGCAGCGACGTCGATCTGGTCATCAACAATGCTGGCATCCTGCTGGCCACGCCGATGCTTGCCCATGATTCGGAGGAGGCGCTGCGCCGTGAACTGGAGGTGAATACGTTCGGCCCGCTGCGTGTCGTCAGGGCATTTGCTCCCATCCTGGCACGCAATGGCGGCGGTGCAATCATCAACATGCTCTCGGTGGTGAGCTGGTATGTCTATCCGTTCAACGCCACCTATTGCGCCTCAAAGTTCGCTGCACTGGCGATGACCGATGCCATGCGCATCGAGTTGAAGGCGCAGGGAACGCATGTGATGGGCGTCTACGCTGGTTTTATCGACACCGATATGGCCGTTCACTTCACAGGCGAAAAAACCTCACCGATCCAGGTTGCCGAACGGATGCTGGCAGGTCTCGAGGCCGGACAGGAGCACGTTCTTGCCGACACCGCCGCTGAAGAGCTTGGGCGCGCGGTCAGGTTCGAGCCCAAGCGTCTTGCCGCCTGGGCCCAGTCGCTTTGGGACGATGGTCGCAGGTCGTAACGACACAAACGCCAACCGGCAGTTCCGATCGCTTTTTCACCACGTCAATGCCGAATTGCTGTAAGCCCCATCCATCAAGCGGGCGTATGCCTGCTGGCTTCGCCAACCGACCGCTGCCTCTCGTGTCGAATGTTGATTGGCCTCCTTTGAACAACCTTAACGCCCGTCTGAATCGGGAGCACGCATTCGCTCAAATCGAGACGTTATATGGCGAGCCATAGACTTGCGAACGGCAGCAATGTGGCCTGGATCTGCCGTACCCACGTCGTTGGCCGACCGTCGGCTTTGGCCGATGGCACCCGTCGGCAGACGTGCCCGCGCGAGTGAACGTTGTAGCCCCAGGTAGCTGCCATCAAAGCGTCACAGGGTCGAATGACGGTTGTGGGTCGATTTATGCCTGGTGCATGAAAAACTGCGCCCGAGGCAATCGCCTCGCTCGGGCGTGGGGCGGTGGTCGGCCAAGGGCCGTCATTCATCGCTATGTTCGCTGGCCCCGCAGCCGGTACGCCCGGTGCGCCAGCGCCTGCCTTGTTTTGTGGACGGTGGGCGCCGCAAAGCGCACGCGGCTCAGAAATGAACCGCCCTGCACGTCCAGTCGGCTATCATGCCTGTCCTCTCCGAAGTAGCTCCTTATGATTTCCGTCCGTAATCTCACGCTGCGTCGCGGCGTTAATGTCGTACTCGACCGCGCGTCCATCACCTTCACCCCCGGCGAAAAGATTGGTCTTGTCGGCCGCAATGGCGCCGGCAAGTCGTCCTTCTTCGGCCTGCTCAACGGCACGCTGCACGAAGATAGCGGCGAGTTCTCGATTCCCGCCGCATACAGGATGGGCCAGGTCGCGCAGGACATGCCGGAAACCACGCAGAACGCGACCGACTTTGTCGTCGAGGGTGACACCGTGCTGCTGGCCGCGCAGGCCGAAGTAGCCGCCGCCGAGGCCTGCGACGACGGCATGCGCATGGCGCACGCCTACATGGATCTGCACGACGCCGGTGCGCACGATGCCCCCGCACGTGCCCAGGCGCTGATCCTGGGCCTTGGCTTCAGTGCTGCGCAGCTTGGCCAGCCGGTCAACAGTTTCTCCGGCGGCTGGCGCATGCGACTGCAGCTGGCGCGCGCGCTCATGTGCCCGTCCGATCTGCTCCTGCTCGACGAGCCGACCAATCACCTCGACCTCGACGCGCTGGTCTGGCTGGAAGCCTGGCTCAAGCGCTATCAAGGAACCTTGGTAGTGATCAGCCACGACCGCGAATTCCTGGACGCGGTGACGCAGGTGACGGTGCACGTCGACAACGCCAAGCTCGTGCGTTATGGCGGCAACTACAGCAAGTTCGAAGAAATGCGCGCTGAGCAGCTCGTGTTGCAGCAGGCCGCGATGGCCAGGCAGGCGGACAAGATTGCTCACCTGCAGAAATTCATCGACCGTTTCAAGGCCAAGGCCTCGAAGGCGAAACAGGCGCAGAGCCGGGTCAAGGCGCTCGAACGCATGGAGAAGATCGCACCGGTGCTTGCCGATGCGGAGTTCAACTTCGAGTTCAAGGAGCCCCTCAACGTCCCGAACCCGCTGTTGTCGATGCTGGACGCGAGCTTCGGCTACCCCGCGCCGACCGGCGCACTGCCGGGCACGCCGCCCACCGTCATCGTGCGGGGCATCAGCCGTTCCGTGCTGGCCGGGCAGCGCATCGGCATTCTCGGTGCCAACGGCCAGGGCAAGTCCACGCTGGTGAAGACGGTGGCGCACTCGCTGGTGCCGATTGCCGGTGAAATCAGCGAAGGCAAAGGCCTGAACATCGGTTACTTCGCCCAGCAGGAACTCGATGTGCTGCGCCCGCTCGACACGCCGATGGAACACATGATCCGCCTTGCCAAGGACACGCCGGCGCACATGCGCGCCCCCGGCCAGAGTGGCACCGAACAATCGCTTCGCACCTTCCTCGGCACGTTCAACTTCAGTGGCGACATGGTCCATCAGGCGGTTAGCACGATGAGCGGCGGCGAAAAGGCGCGGCTCGTGTTGTGCATGATCGTGTGGCAGCGCCCCAACCTGCTGTTGCTCGACGAGCCTACCAACCACCTCGACCTGGCCACACGTGAAGCGCTCGCCATGGCGCTCAACGAATTCGAAGGCACGGTGATGCTGGTCAGTCACGACCGGGCCCTGCTGCGCGCCGTATGTGATGAGTTCTGGCTGGTCACCAAGGGTGGCGTCGAGCCCTTTGACGGCGATCTGGACGATTATCAGGAGTTCCTGCGCGACGAAGCCCGTCGCACGCGCGAGCAGGCTGCCGCGGAGTAGAAGGGCGCCTGAGATATCCCCGGGCGGGCGGCGGGCGTCGCAGCCGCGCGTAATTGTTGCCATAGGCCTCCTTCACGCGTTCGTCGCCTTCCTCTCCGAGGTTGTTTGCATAGACGCCTCCGGATGAATACGGCCTTAGCGCTTCCCATACGCTGCGCGCCCATTGGACGTTCACCGCATCTTCGGCTGACTGATCATAAAAACGCAATGCGGCGCGTGCCTGCTCGAACGGGTAGCGCACAGAGCCGACGAGCAACTCGGGATCCAGCGGGTGAAGCCGCAAGTAAAAAGCTGTCGCGATGCCGAAGTTGCCTCCACCGCCCCGCACGGCCCAGAACAGATTGAAAAAAACGTCCGCAGTGACCATTTCGACGGCGACCAGGTTATCGCAAGTCAGCCCGTATTTACGGCCGAGCTTGCCACGGCTGCGACCACGTCGTCGGCGTCAGCACAATAGATGATCATTGCCGGCCGCTTGTCGACTGTCCCGTTCCACACCCGGCGCGCCTCGTCGTAGTCCGGATCGTGTGGCATGACCAGCGTGCCGTGAAGCGTGCCACGCAATTGCTCGAGCTGACGCGAGGCAGCGTGGCTTTCGCCCCTAAAGATATGTGACGACGCTGTTTCGGTGCTCATCTTGCCTCCCTCGTGCTCGCTAGCGCTGAAGAGCCGAAATTCAAGGTTCGGTCTAATCAGTTAGCAGACCTTTGTACGTCAACAATCCACGTCGCGTTCGTGCTACCAGGTAAAGAATCCCGAACCTACTGGGCGAGGAACGCGATCGACATGCCCCCGAAATCAGGCCGTTCGCCAAGCGCACGCCGGGTTTGCTGACCGCCTGGTTGCAGACTTGGCTACAGCATATTCGGGAAAGCGGCGTAACTGCCGTGCCGCTTCGGGATAGAATCCTCCGAGGAGGTTCCAGTTATGTCAGCGATAAAGCACATCCATCCGGGCCATCCCGCCTATCAGGCTGCGCAGCACAGGACAACCCGCTACCCTGCGGAGCAGGTTTCGTTGACAGTTGGCTCCAGGAAGAGGCTGCGCCCCAGTGTGCCTCATCTCAAGGTCGGGCGCGGCAAGGTCGGCGTCGGCGGCAAGAACAGCGATAAGTAGACGTCTGCAACCCCGATCCGGCGTCGGGCTAAACGGATCGTCGTTTTCGACGGGTCAACTCTGCACGGCATCGAGCCGGCTCTCGGTCGCAAGGGATCGAACTGCGGCAAGCGTGAACAGGGAAACGATGCGCGCGAGTTCTATACAACCGTCAAGACGGCCTACGCCGCGCCCGGTATGGCCTGGTCCATCATATCGTCCAGTCCGCGAATGACGCATAGCCGCGGTAGTTTGCGTCTACATTGGCGTAGCCCGAAATGAAATCGGTCGCTCGCCCGGTCTCCGGCGCAAAGACATGGCGAACGATCCGCCCGATATTTCCACCGTAGACATGGATGCTGACCGCGACTTCGCCATCCGTACCGTTCGCGACCCGATGGATATCGCCTGATGCAGGCGAGACGACATCGGTCTCACCCTCGCGCAGAAGATCGGCCGCGGTGAGTCTCATTGGCGCACCAGGTTCAAATCGCTGGCAATACTCAGCTCCCCGAAGCATTGCAATGACACCCCATGTCGTGTGGTCATGGACAGGTGTTCTTTGACCCGGCCCCCACACGAAACTCGTCACTGTGAAGCGCTCCTGCGGATCACAATAGAGCAGATACTGCTGGTAATGGTCTGAATGCGGTTCCGCCGCCGCAATCGGCAACCAGTCATCGACAGACACAAGCGCTTTCGCCGCCTCACTCACTTGCGTCAGCCAGTCTTCCTCCGCCTTTTCGCCCACCCGGCCGCTTGCCTTCGCGTCGGCTAACCGCGTGACCTGTTCGACAAATAATCGAAAACGGGGTTGGGTTTCGAGACTCTCTTTGCGGCCCTCATTTGACCCGTCTTGCCTGATCGCGTCTGTACTCACCCTGCCTCCTCAAGAAACGTCTCGCTCACGGCGCTCCGGTCTCGCTGCGACGGAACCCGCCTCCGTGGCCTCGCGACGCAAACTCTCCTGGGGAATTCCCTTGAAGTGCTCCCTCCTTCTTGACCGCCATTTTCTGCGGTGAGAGCATGAGTCGTCAATATTTGATTCACTCATCCTAACTTATAGGACGCACGACAAACCAGCATCAAATCTGGAGACGTGATGGAGACGCAATCGAAGGGACAAGCCACGGCCGGAACCGTTGTGCGCGTAGTCAGCGGTAACTTTCTTGAGATGTACGACTTCATGGTCTACGGCTTCTATGCGTCGGCGATCGCGAAGGCAATGTTTCCAGGCAACAACGAGTACGTATCGCTCATGCTTTCACTCGCGACCTTCGGCATGGGCTTCCTGATGCGTCCGCTTGGCGCGATCGTGCTCGGCTCCTACATGGACAGGCATGGAAGACGCGCTGGCCTGCTGCTCACACTTACGTTGATGTCGATCGGCGTGCTGCTGATTGCCGTCACACCGAACTACGCCAGCATTGGTCTGCTCGCGCCAACGCTCGTCATCTTTGGGCGTTTGCTGCAGGGTTTTTCTGCCGGCGCGGAGTCGGGCGGCGTGTCGGTCTATTTATCGGAAATCGCCCCACCGGGGCGCCGAGGCTTCTACGTGTCGTGGCAGTCCGCAAGCCAGCAGATTTCGGTATTGCTCGCGGCGGTCCTTGGCGTTGCATTGCGCTTCATGCTCACGGGCGAGCAGATGAACGCATGGGGCTGGCGTATCCCTTTCCTGCTCGGCTGCTCGATCGTTCCCGTGCTTTTCTGGATTCGCCGTTCGGTGCAGGAGTCACACTTGTTCGAGGCGCGCAGACGCCAGAGCGTTGGCGAAATCTTTTCGTCGCTCGCGCAAAGCTGGCGTATCATTTTTTGGGCCATGATGCTCGTAAGCCTTACCAGCATCATGTTCTATCTCATCACGGCCTATACACCTACGTTCGGCCGCGTCGAACTCGGGTTGAAGCCCATCGACACGTTTTATGTGACCACTTGCGTCGCGCTCGTCACCTTTACGATGATCCCGGTGATGGCGGCCATATCGGACCGCATAGGCCGCCGTCCACTGCTGATCGGCTCCTCGTTGACGATCGCTGTGGTGAGCTACCCGGCAATGATATGGCTGGTAGCGGCACCGTCGTTCACCAGTCTTTTACTCGTCGAGACGGGTTTCGCGTTCCTGTATGCCGCATATCAAGCGGCGCTCGTGGTCACCCTCACCGAAATCATTCCGGCCAATGTACGCGGTACCGGCTTTTCGCTTGCCTACAGTCTCTCGCAGGCCGCGTTCGGCGGATTTACGCCTGCGATATGCACAGTCCTGATTCATGTCACCGCGAACAAGGCGATGCCTGGCGTCTGGCTTGCCATCGGGGCGCTGTTTGCCCTGCTCTCGACTCTCATGATCGTGCGCGGGAACGACCGGCAGGTTGAAAGCATGTCTGCGGGAGCGGCTTCATAAGTTCAAGCGATCGCCACGGCGAAACCCGGATTACTGACGAAACCCCATCGCCCGCGAAATCTTCAGTGCAACCTCCTGAACCGCGGGCGCGAGCTCTTTCATGCGCTTCACGCTCAGGCGCTCCAGTGGTCCGGAAATGCCGATCGCCGCGGTCACCGAATTGAAGGCGTCGAAAATCGGCGCAGCCACGCCACCCACGCTCTCGCGCCATTCGCCACGGTTAATCGCATAGCCATTGGCCTTCGCGCGGGAAAGCTCCAGCTTCAGCGCTGGCAGGTCCGCAATGGTCGCCTTGGTGTGCGGCACGAGTTCGGTCAGATGCCGCGCTATGAACTGATCGCTCTGGTGAGCAAGAAGAATCTTGCCCGTTGCGACGCAGTACGCGGGCGCGTGCCCACCCAGCACCGAATACGCCCGCACGGGCTGCAAACTCTCGACCTTGTCCACATACACGACCGAACCGCCGTCGAGAATGGACAGGTGCACGGTCTCCTGCGTCAGCTCCATGAGCGCTCGCATGTGCGCGGCCGCGAACTGGCGCACGTCGACTTGCGCCATCTGTTTCGCGCCAAGCTCGAAAAGCTTGAACGTGCTGCGATAGTTGCCGGTGGCCTCGTCGCGTGTGGCGTAGCCCGCGTACGCCAGTGTCTGCAAGGTCCGGTGCGTATTGCTTTTTGTCAGCCCCACCTTTTCCGCCAGAACCGGGATGGTCACCGGCTTGCCGCTCTGATCGGCAAGCATTTCCAGCAACATCAAGCCCTTCAGCAGCGTCTTGTCCATGGTCCTAAATGCTGGGATAAAGAACTCATTCTACATCGGCTGATCGGCAAACAGCGCTTCGGTGGCGCCAATGCCAACTCCCCGGATCGCATTAAAGGCGGCGGTATCGGCGCTTTACGTATTGGTATTTCCCCCAACCTTGAAATCCTATTCCTTGGGACGTAAGTATCATTTTTTGGTTTACATTGGATTTCGCCGCATTCAGAATAGGTTTCAGGCGCAGTACCACCCGGCGGCACGCCGCTTCCAGCGCCGGGACAATCCGAACAGACAGCACGAGGACACGAATGGATCAGCCACTCAAGGGAGTCAGGGTCATCGAGTTTTGCAATGTGGCAGCGGGCCCCTATTGCGGCATGCTCCTCGCAGATATGGGCGCAGACGTCATCAAGGTCGAGCATCCGCAAGGCGGCGACACGCTGCGAGCCTGGCCACCGATTTCCGAAGGCTACAGCGAAAACTTCGCCTCGCTGAACCGGAACAAGCGCTCGGTCACGCTGGATCTCAAGAATCCGGAAGACATCGAGCAGGCCAAGGCGCTGATCCACACGGCGGATGTCGTCATCGAAAATAATCGACCTGGCGTGATGAACCGCCTTGGCCTTGGCTACGAGGATGTTCGCGCGACAAAGCCTGGTATCGTCTATTGCTCGATTTCCGCGTATGGCCAGACGGGACCGCGCGCGCAGGAAGGCGGCTTCGACCTGACCGTGCAGGCCATGAGCGGCATCATGAGCATCACGGGCGAGCCTGGCGGCGCGCCGGTCAAGTGCGGCGTGCCGCTTGCGGATTTTTCTGCCGGCCTCTATGCCGCGTTTTCGGTGGCGTCGGCCTTGCGCGGGGTCGCGGCTACGGGCGAAGGCACCCACATTGACGTGCCTATGCTGGGCGCCACGCTCGCTATCGCCGCGCTGCAGACGTCCGAATACTTTGGAACGGGTCGCGACCCCCAGAAACTCGGCTCGGCGCATCCGCGCAATGCGCCCTATCAGGCGTTCAAGGCGCGCGACACTTACTTCGGCATGGCGGCAGGCAACAACGCGCTGTGGAAGTCGGTTTGCGCGGTTGTCGGGCGCCCCGATCTGGATGCCGACCCGCGCTATGCCAGCCCCACTTCGCGCGCGCAGCACCAGGTCGCGCTGCGCGATACCCTCGAGGCGATATTTGCCGCGGACGACGCCGCGCACTGGATCGAGCGCTTTCGCGCAGCAGGCGTACCCTGTGCGCCAATCAATACATACTCCGAGGTATTGAAGGACGTACAGGTGGAGCATATGGAATGGGTGCAGCCGCTCGAACTGCCGAACGGCGTTCAGACGAAGACATTCGCGTCGCCCGTGCGCTTCTCCGGTAAGGCGCCGGAAATCCGCATGCGTCCGCCCGGCCTCGGCGAGCACAACGCTGATTTACTCAGGAAGTCGGAGGTCGCGGCATGAGCACGATCGTCGTATCGAAATCGCCCACGCATTGGACGATCACACTCAATCGCCCGGACAAGCTGAATGCGCTATGCGCGAGTCTCGTGGAGGAATTGATCCAGGCGTTCGATGAAGCGCAAGCCGCCGGGACACCGCTCCTCGTACTGCAAGGCGAGGGCCGCTGCTTCAGTGCAGGATTCGACATGAGTGACGTGCAGTCACAAAGCGAAGGCGATCTGCTGCTGCGCTTCGTGCGCATCGAGGTACTCCTGAACAAGATCGCGAGTTCACCGTGTTTCACGGTCGCGCTCGCACACGGCAGGAACTTCGGCGCCGGCGTCGACCTGATCGCTGCCTGCAATCTGCGCGCCGCGGCCCCGGGCTCGACGTTCCGCATGCCTGGCCTGAAGTTCGGGCTGGCGCTGGGCTCGGCGCGCTTCGCGCGCATCGTCGGCACGCGGGAAGCGCAGCGTATTCTGGAAATGGCCGCCACGTTCGATGTCGAACGCGCGATCGCAAACGGCTTTATCGAACGCGTTGTGGGTCCTGAGCAGCACGCGGATTTGATCGCGGAAGCGCTGGAGCGAGTGAACGCGTTGCCCGCGGAGAGCCGCGCGTTGTTGCGGCGCGCCCTCGACACTGAACAGGCCGACACCGACCTTGCCGCGCTCGTGCGTTCAGCGTGCGTGCCGGGTATCCACACGCGGATCGAAGCCTATCTCGCCGCCTCGAAAAAGGCGCAGGAGAAAATCGTATGAGTTCCGGATTTGCCAGCAAGGACAAGGAAGTATCGCTTGCAGAACTGGTTGCGCTCGTGCCCAACGGGGCTTCGCTCGGCCTGGGCGGAAGCTTCCTGCATCGTGGCCCGTTCGCATTCGTGCGTGAACTGATCCGCCAGGAGAAGCGCGACATCGAGATCATCAAACAGTCGCCCGGTTACGACATCGACATTCTGTGCCGCGCAGGCGTTGCTTCGCGCGCGCGCTGCGGCATCGTCGCGATGGAGGGCAATTTCGGGCTCGCGCCGTGGTATCGGCGTGCGGTCGAAAAAGGCGACCTGAAGCTCGAAGAACACGCCTGCGCAAGTCTCACCGCCGGTTTGCGGGCGGCGGCATTCGGCGTGCCGTTCATGCCGTGCGGTGGGCTGCATGGAAGCGAACTCGTACGAATCAACGACTGGAAGTGCCTGGACGACCCGTATGGCAGCGACCAGAAAACGTACGTCATCCCCGCGATCTCGCCGGACTTGGCCGTGATTCACGCGTCGAGCGTGGACAAGCTCGGCAATGTGCGCATCGCGGGCACGTATCACTGGGACCGCATCATGAGCCGGGCCGCGAAGAGCGTGCTCGTGGTTGCCGAAGCAATATCGGACGAAAACTTCGCGGATCAGCCTGAACTCACCGTCGTGCCTTATTTCATGGTGCAGAACTTCGCGATCGTCAAAAACGGCGCATGGCCAGGCTCGTGCTGGCCGTCGTATGCAATCGACTATCCGGCCGTCGAAGCGTACCTCGAGGACGGACCGCACGCGCTCGCCCGCCATATGGATGCAGCGCCAGAAATGGAGGCGCGTCAGCATGGCTGAGCAATGGAGCGGTTTCTCCTACATCGTCACCAATCTCGCGCGCTTCATCCGCCCGAACGAGATCACGTTCAGCGGTGTGAACTCCACGCCACCGATGCTCGCGTGTCTGCTCGCGAAGCTCGCGTATGACTGGGACTTCATCTATATCAACGTCGCGGGCGGCGTCGATCCGTCGCCCTCCTGCGTTCCGGTCTCCAGCTCCGATCCCGTGCTCGCCGAAGGCTCGGCGTCGATTTTTGCCAACGAGGACTTCTACGACCTGTGCACGCGCGGCCGCATGGACCTCACGTTCCTCGGTGCGGCCCAGCTCGATGGCGCGGGCTGCGCGAACAATTCATGCATCGGCGAATGGGCGCATCCGAAGGTGCGCTTGCCAGGCGGAGGCGGCGGCGCGGTGATGTTGCCAACGGCAAAACGCGCGTGCACGTGGCGCACAGAGCATTCGAAGCGCACGCTGGTCGAGAAACTCGACTTCGTCACGTCGTGGGGCGGCATGCATGGCGTGGTCACGCCGATCGCCGTGTTCGTGAAGCGCGACGGCAGGCTCGCGTTGCATTCGTGGCACCCGGAATCGAGTCTCGAAGAAGTGCGCGAGCGCACCGGCTTCACGTTCGATGCCACCGGCGCCGAACCCACTGCCCCGCCCACGGCACGAGAGCGCGAGGCACTCCAGTCGCTCGACCCCGCTGGGCAATTCGAACGCGATGCAGTTATTCGACTCAGGTAACCAACGTGAAGCCATCGACTGCCCTGAATCTGGAACATAGACCGACGAGTCTCGCGCAGGCCTTTCAGCAGTATTGGCAACTGCCCGACGTACAGCAACGCCCCGCGCTCACCGATGGAGCGCGAACGATTTCGTACGCCGATCTCGCACGCAATACGGACACGGTCGCGGCGAATCTTTTGCGGCACGACGCACGTCCCGGCGACGCCGTTGCGATCGTGATGACCCGTTCGCTCGATGCAGTGATCGTCCTGCTGGCGGCGATTCGCGCTGGCTTGTGTCCGTGTGTGTTCGAACCAAAGCTGCCTGCTGAAGAAGTCAGCGCGCGACTCATCGAAACGAGCGCACGCCTTGTCGTGCACGATACCGACAATCTGCCGCTCGTCAGCGAACTGGCCATTCCGGATACGGCCAGGGCCGTTCGGTTTGCGAGTTTGACCGAAGCATCGCATTGCCAGCGTGTCGATGTCCCCATGACAAATGCCGCGCTGCTGCTCTTCACGTCGGGCAGCACGGGACGGCCCAAGGTCGTGCAACTCACGCAGGCGGCGCTGCTGAACAATGCGCTCGGTGTCCTCGCACAAAGCGGGCTTTCTGGCGATGACCGTCTGCTGCACGTGATGCCGATCTATCACACCAATGGCGTGAACAACCAGCTCTTTGCACCGCTGCTCGCGGGCGCGACCGTCGTGTTCTGTCCGCGCTTTCGGGCCGAGGACATGCCCGAACTGATGAAGCGCTACAAACCGACCATCATCACCGGCGTGCCGACGATGTACTCACGCATGCTTGCGCAACAGTTCGACGCCGAAGCGCTCACGGCACTGCGCATGGCGCGTTGCGGCTCGGCGCCCATTACCGGGGCGCTGCATCGTGAAGTCGAAGCGAAGCTCGGCTGCCCCCTCGTCATCTCGTATGGTTTGTCCGAGGCCACCTGCACGAGCACGCTCAATCCGCCAGCGGCACGCCGCATGGGCTCGGTTGGCAAGGTGTTGCCCGGACAGACCGTCAAGCTCCAGTTGGGCGATAGCACCATGACCGATGTGCCGGGAATCGAAGGGGAAATCTGTATTGCGGGGCCGAACCTCATGACCGGTTACCTCAGTGCAGCGGACGCAACCGCGCGTACAGTCACCGGCGGCTGGCTCCACACGGGCGACCTCGGCCGCTTCGACACCGATGGCTACCTCTACGTCACGGGCCGCATCAAGGACGTCATTATTCGCGGCGGCGAAAACCTTTCACCGTTGCTGATCGAAAGCGTGATCGTCGCTGAAAACGACATCGCCGCGTGCTGCGTGGTTGGGCGCGCGGACCACGATCTCGGCGAAGTGCCCGTGGCCTTCGTTGTGGCGAAAGACCGCGCATTGGTCGATGCTGAACGAGTGAAAGAGGCTGTAAAAACGCGCCTTTCGCGCATTTATGTGCCACACGACGTGGTATTTGTGGACGCGCTGCCCGAAACGGCGGTCGGGAAAGTAGACAGAAAAGTATTGGCGGCGCAACTGTCCGCGGGCGAGTACAAAAGCATGGTCTAGCCTTCGTCGAGAAAGCGTCGTGAAGGCGTCTGGTCAGAACGCAAGGAATGAGTAGCCAACGAAGCATTGAATCAATCACTGCGCCCTCAACCCACGCAGTCACGGGGTGTCGTGCCGCTCAATAGCGTTGCCCGACAAAGGGAGTTTCGACGTCCGTCGGGTATCCTCCACATGGCGTGGCCACGACTGCTAGACGAACGCAGGTCCGAAGCGAGTTGCGATACGTTCGGTCGACTCGAACAGCTCACGCAGAACGGTACTCGTGCAGGTCGGCTGCACGTACAGGTAGAACGCGACGTCAGGTAGACGCGGCAGACCGTCTCCCTCGGTCAGCACCCGCATATTCGCGTCGAGTAGTTCAGTGGTCCGCGCAGTGACCCCAAGGCCTGCACTGATCGCGGCCTTGATGCCCGTTAGCGTCGGGGAAATGAAGCTCGTCCGCCACGAAATTCCGTGCGCGTCGAGTTGGGCGATCGAGAGCTTGCGAAAGAGGCTCAACTCGTCGGCCATGACGAGGGGCACCGGCTCCCCCGGGTTGAACGTGAAATCTTCCGCGCAGATCCACACCATCGGCGACGTCCGCAACTTCACGCCCGGAAAGGCTTCGTCGTAGCGCGTCGAAATCACGAGATCGAGTTCGCCCTCGCGCAACGCGTCCATCAGGAAGGGGCTGCGTCCAACGTTGATTTCCATCTGCAGCTCGGTCGAGAGCTTGGATAGACGTCTCAGCATGTTCGGCAGAATTGAATCCGCCACGTCGTGCGGCGAACCGATCCGGACTTTCTCGCCCGCGCCTCTCGAACGCGCGAGCTGCACCGCCTGGTCGTTGAGTGCGAGGATCCTGTGCGCGTAAGCGAGCAACCTCGATCCATCCGTCGTCATCGTCTTCTGCCGGCCGCGCTTTTCGAACAGTACGCAGCCCACTTCCTGTTCGAGCCGCTGCATCTGCTGCGTGATCGCGGACTGGGTACGCCCGACCTGTTCGGCCGCTGAGGCGAACGTTTCGCGCTGCGCAATGGCGACGAAAGTGCGCAGCAGATCAATATCGAGGTTTTGCATTCCGGGATCCAATAGTTCAGCGACGCTAATGCTTTCCGGCAAAGAATTAAATTGTTAGCCAAAATTTTGACCGATAAGCTTGCTGTTACTCAAGCAGAATTTATGCAACCGGAAGCATGCGAGCGCGTCGGCACAGATCGGTGGCGCACGAACGGCACGGCTCCAGGCAGCGCCGGTCATCGCAGAGACTTCCCTTCTGGAGGAGACCCCGCTCTATGTGGCAACGAAAACTCGCCTTCCTGACGATCACCATCCTCGCCAGCGTAAGCAGCGTGCATGCGGATGAGCTTGCCGACATCAAGGCTCGCGGCACGCTGGTGTGCGGCACGCAGAACGCCAGCGAACCGTATGCCTTTCCGGATGCCAGCACGCGCCAGATCGTCGGCTTCGATGTCGACGTATGTCGCGCGCTTGCCCAGGGGCTTGGCGTCAAGCTCGAGCATCGAACGCTGTCGACCGATGCGCGCATCCCCGAGCTGAAGACGCATCGCGTCGACGTGCTGGCTGCCGCCATGGCCTGGTTGCCCGCCCGCGCCGCGCAGGTCGACTACAGCGACCAGTACTACGTCGCGCCTATTCGTGTGCTCGTGCGCGCCGATTCCTCTATCCAGAACCTCGATCAGTTGAGTGGCAAGAAAATCGCGGCGTCCGAAGGGTCGAGTTCGGCGGCGGTGTCCGTCACGCGTCTGCCGAACTCGAATCTGCTGACCTTCCACGATATTCCGTCGGCCTTCCTCGCGCTCCAGCAAGGCAAGGTGGACGGGCTGGTCGCCGGCCAGAACATCCTCGCGCGCTTTGCGAATGAAGCCGCGCAAAAGGGCGGCCCGCAATACCGCTTGCTGGCTGCGCCGGTATATGAGGAGCGCTGGGGCGTGGTGATGAACAAGAACGAGCCGGCGTTGATGGCTGCGATCAACAAGGTCCTGCACGACTATGACAAGTCGAGCGGGCTGCAGCAGAGCTTCGACAAATGGCTCGGAGCGAATTCGCCGTACAAGTTCACGCGCGACTACAAGGTCGAGCCGATCCGGATGCAGTAAGCGCACGCGCTTCACGCGAAGCACGCGGCTTCGCACAGAAGTCGCCGAGGCGGCGCAAGCTCGTGATCTTCGCGCTGCCCCGGTGATGCTATTCACCGCTTCTGACGACCTGCCCCAGCATGTTCGACTTTTCCTTTCTGCTCGATGACGGCTATCTGCCGCTCTTGCGCCACGGCGTGCTCGTCACTCTACAGCTCTTCATCGTATCGGGCCTGCTCGCGATCGTCGTGGCCGTCGTGCTCGCTACACTGCGCGCGCTGCCAGTCAAAGCGTGCAAGGCCTTTGTGATCGCCGTCGTCGAATATCACCGCAACGTGCCGATGCTCGTGCAGATCCTCGTGTGGTATTTCGGCGTGCCGCAACTGCTGCCCGCGCCGCTCTTTCACTGGGTCAACGCCGGGAACACGGAGTTCTTCTTCGCCACGATCGCGCTGGCGCTCAACTACGGCGCGTTCATGTCGGAAGACCTGCGCTCCGGCCTGCGCACGATTCCATACACCCAGCACGAGGCGGCGTGCTCGATCGGCCTCACGTACCTGCAGGCGTTTCGCTACGTGGTCCTGCCGCAAGGTATGCGTGTGGCGCTGCCGGGACTGCTGAATCAGGCGCTGCGGCTCTTCAAGGACAGCTCGCTCGCCATGGCGATCGGCGTGCATGAACTGCTGTACAACACCCGCCAGATCGACAACCTGACGTTTCGCACCTTCGACGTATTCCTCGTCGCAACGGTCCTCTATCTGATCGGCACGCTCGCGCTCATGGCGCTGGCGGATCACTTTGCGAAGCGTCGCGCGACGCCGCTTGGGACCTGAGCCATGCTCGACATCCTGCACAACTATCTCGCGCTCTTTCTGGTCGGCAACTGGCCGCATGGGCCACTCGGCGGCGTGGCGATCACGCTCGTCATCTCGGCGCTCGGGCTCGTGGTGTCGTTTCCGATTGCTGTCGCGATCGGTCTCGCCCTTGTCTCCCCGTTGCGCGGATTGCGGCGCGCCGCCACGATCTGGACGCGTCTTATCCGCGGCATTCCGCTGTTGATGCTGATTTTCTGGGCCTATTTCGCGGTGCCGCTGCTGGTCGGCGCGGAAGTGTCGG
Source organism: Paraburkholderia nodosa DSM 21604 (assembly GCF_000519185.1). Classification (GTDB taxonomy): domain Bacteria; phylum Pseudomonadota; class Gammaproteobacteria; order Burkholderiales; family Burkholderiaceae; genus Paraburkholderia; species Paraburkholderia nodosa. The sequence goes on from NZ_JAFA01000020.1 coordinate 91,965, forward strand.
CGGTCACGACGGCGGTGTGCGCGATCATCGTCTACGAAAGCGCGTTTCTCGCGCAGATCGTGCGCGCCGGGCTCGAAGGGCTGCCGCGGGGCCAGATGGAAGCCGCGCGCTCGAATGGTCTCTCGTGGCTGCAGAGCATGCGCTACGTGCAGTTGCCTCAGGCGCTCGCCAACATGCTGCCGTCGATCGTCAACCAGTTCGTCTCGATCATCAAGGCGACCTCGCTCGCTTACGTGATCGGCGTGCCGGAACTCACGTATTCGGCGGCGCAGGTCAACACAATCACGCTGACGAGCCCGCTGCAGACCTTCCTCGTGCTCGCTGGTTTCTATTTCATTCTCTGCTTCGCCATCTCGCGCTTCGCGGGACGGCTGGAGCGCCGCATCGCCCGCCAGCGTGCGGGCCTCGCCTAACTTCGCAGGAGAGAAGCGACCATGACCATGCTCGCCTTCGAGAAGGTACACAAACACTACGGTCAGCACCATGTGCTCAAGGGTATCGACGCCGTGATCAAACGTGGCGAAGTCGTCGTCGTATGCGGTCCGTCCGGCTCCGGCAAGTCGACGCTGATCCGGACCGTCACGCGGCTCGAGGCCATCGAACAGGGACGCATCCTGTTCGAGGAGCACGACATCCATGCGCGCGACGTGAAGCTCAACCGGCTGCGCGCCCGCATCGGCTTCGTGTTCCAGAGCTTCAACCTGTTCCAGAACCTGTCGGTCCGGCAGAACCTCATTCTCGGCCCGACAAAAGTGCTCGGCATGTCTCGCGACGAAGCCGTGGCGCAGGCCGAAAAGCTGCTCGCGAAGGTCGGGCTCGCGCACAAGATCGACGCGATGCCCGCCAATCTCTCGGGAGGACAGCAACAACGCGTGGCGATTGCGCGCGCGCTCGCCATGAAGCCGCCGCTGATGCTGTTCGACGAGCCCACGAGTGCGCTCGACCCGGAAATGGTCCAGGAAGTACTGCAGGTGATGCGAAGCCTCGCCGATGAAGGCCTGACGATGATGATCGTCACCCACGAAATGAACTTCGCGCGTGAAGTCTCGAGCCGCGTGTGGTTCATGGACCAGGGCCAGTTGCTCGAAGATGCCCCGCCTGCCCGATTTTTTAGTCAACCAGAGCATGAACGGGCGCAACGCTTCCTGCATGACGTGCATCGTTCGGCGCCGCGCGAGCTCGTCGCGCAAGGTGCTGGCTGATCCGCGCGAGCGTTCATCGTATCTACCTCATCCCCTAACGATTTCGAACCGGAGACCCATTCATCATGTCCACGCCATCCCTGTCCGCACAACGCGAAGCCGTCGTGGCCGAAGCGATTGCCGCAATGAAGGCCGAACTCGCACCCGCGGGCGAGACCCGCCCCGTGCTGGCCGCCGTGCTGGAGCAGGTCAAGTCGCTCGCCGCGCGCCGCGAGCTGTGGCAGGAAGCCGATTTCCCGCCGCCCACCGACGGCGAGTTGCAGGCTCGCTACCTCATTCACGAGGATGGCGACCAGACCTACGCGCTGTACCTGAACGTCATGCGCCCCGGCAAAAAGATCACGCCGCACAACCACACGACCTGGGCCTGCATCGCGGCGGTCGACGGCGTCGAGCACAACTACGTTTATCGCCGCACCGACGACGGCACGACGCCCGGCGTGGGCTCGGTCGAGGTCACGCAGACCGTCGTGGTCGAACCCGGTCACGGCATCGCGCTCGCCTCGGACGACATTCACGCCGTCGAGATCAAGGGCGAAATGCCGATCCGTCATCTGCACATGTACGGCCGCGCGCTCGAAACGCTCACCGAGCGCATCACGTTCGACGTACAAAACGGCACATATCAGGTGATGGGTATCGGCGTGAAGACGCGCCGCTAACACCACCCGCTTATCCGGTCCTGCACGGCGCTCTCACGGCGCCGTGTCCAGCACAGGTCCGCGCCCGCCGCGACGGACCGAGGCGCCGTATTGCCCGCGCAATCGGTGTGGATCCGTTCAACCCTACGCAACGGCAACGCTTTCGACATGACCACTTCGCTCCCTTCGTTTATCGACGCCGCCACGCTCAAAGGCTGGTTGCGGGACGGCGCCGAGATCGCGCTTCTCGACGTGCGCGAGCACGGCCAGTACGGCGAAGCGCACCTCTTCCACGGCGTGCCGCTGCCCTACAGCCGCCTCGAACTGGAGATTGGACGTCTCGTTCCGCGCCGCGCCGCGCGCGTCGTGCTCTATGACACCGATGCGACCATCGCGCTCGATGCGGCCGCGCGCCTCGCCGAACTCGGCTACACCGACGTGCACGTGCTCAAGGACGGCGCCGAGGGATGGCAGCGCGCCGGCTATACGCTATTCGCGGGCGTCAACGTGCCGTCGAAGACGTTTGGCGAACTGGTCGAGCATGCGTATCACACGCCGCACGTCACCGCGCTCGAACTCGCCGAGAAGCGCGAACGCGGCGAGCCGGTCGTGATCCTCGATGGCCGCACGCTCGGCGAATACCAGAAGATGACGATCCCCTCGTCGATCTGTTGCCCCAACGGCGAACTCGGTTATCGCATCCGCGAACTGGTGCCCGACGCGAGCACGCCGATCGTGATCAACTGTGCGGGCCGCACGCGCAGCATCATCGGCGCGCAAACACTGATCAACCTTGGCATTCCCAACCCGGTGATGGCGCTCGCCAATGGCACGCAAGGCTGGTACCTCGAAGACCTGCCGCTCGAGCACGGCAGCACGCGCCGCTATCCGGACGCGGTAACAGAAGACACGCTCGCGCCCATGGTCGAAGCGAGCCGCACGCTGGCCAACCGCTTCGCGGTGCCCGAAGCCGACGCCGCCACGTTCGCCGAGTGGACCGTTGATGCGACACGCACGCTGTATCTGTGCGATGTGCGCACGCCCGAGGAATTTGCAGCCGGATCGTTGCCCGGGGCGCAGCACACGCCGGGCGGTCAGCTCATTCAGGCCACGGATCAGTACATTGGCGTGCGCCATGCACGCATCGTGCTGTTCGATAGCGACGGCGTGCGCGCCCCGATTGTCGCGAGCTGGCTGCGGCAGTTGGGGCATGAAGCGTACGTCCTGCCCGATGCGTTTGCAAGCGGCGTCTCGCTGCCGATGCAACCTCCGGCCGTGGAAACGACGCTCGCGCCAATCGACGTGCCCACGCTCGTCGAGGCGCTGGCACAGGAACGCGTGCAGGTGATCGACTTGCGCCCGAGCCAGAGCTACCGCAAGGCGCACCTGCCCGGGTCGCAGTGGGCTATCCGTCCCTGCCTCTCCGATCTGCGCGATATGCACGCGGACCGCGACATCGTGCTCGTCGCGGACGAGAGCGGCGTGGCCGAACTGTTCGTCGCGGATTGGCGGCGACGCCAGCCTCACGACACGCGCCGCTTCATGCTGCTCACCGGCGGCTTGAGCGCGTGGACGTCGACGGGACAGGCCGTGAGCAACACGCCCGACATGCCGCCCGACGAAGCCTGTATCGACTACCTGTTCTTCGTGCATGATCGGCACGACGGCAACAAGGCGGCGGCGCGCCAGTATCTTGCCTGGGAAACCGGCCTGCTCGCCCAGCTCGACACCGACGAACGCAATGCCTTTCGTCTGGACGAAGCCGCCGCGACGAAGTGAACAACTGGTGTGCGGGCAGCACTAGCACACCAAGGCAAACAAGAACCCGCCGACACCGGCACTCGTTTCCAGGTACATAAGCTCATGGCCCGCGATCCGCACTCCCCGCGCCTAGCCACCCGTCTCGTCAAAGGCGGCACGTCCACGGTCGTCAACGGCGGCCGCGCGGTCAATCCGCCCGTCGTGCGCGCCTCGACGGCGCTGTTCGACAGCATGGCCGATCTAAACGATGCCCGCCGCCGGCGCAGCAGCGAGCGCCTGTTCACCTACGGCGCGCGCGGCAACCCAACCGGGTTCGCGCTCGAGGATGTCGTGTCCGGTCTCGAGGGAGGCTATCGCACAAAACTCTTCCCGACGGGTCTGGCGGCGATGACGATGGTGTTCCTCGCCTACCTTCACCCCGGCGACCACGTGCTGATCTCTGATTGTGTCTATCAGCCGCTACGCCACTTCGTCCGAACATTCCTCGAGCCATGGGGGGTCAACGTGACGTATTTTCGTGCTGACGGCACCGATGCTGCCAGCCGCATGACGCCCCGCACCAGGCTCATATACGCCGAATGCCCTGGCTCGCTGGTCTACGAGCTATGCGATCTTCCAGCCCTCGCCGAGCTGGCGCATCGTCACGGCGCGCTACTGGCTGCCGACAACACATGGGGATCTGGCGTGCAGTATCGACCATTGACGCTGGGTGCGGACATTTCCATCATGGCGGCCACCAAATACCTGAGCGGCCATTCTGACGTGATGATGGGAACCGTAACAACGACCGAAGCCGCCTGGCAGCCGCTCTCGACGATGAGCGACGCGCAAGGCGTTGCAGTCAGCCCCGACGACGCATACCTCGTGCTGCGCGGCACGCGCACGCTAGGTGCCCGGCTGGCGTTGCACGAAAAGCATGCGATCGAGGTCGCGCACTGGCTCGCGGCGCAGCCCATTGTTGCCCGCGTGTTCTGTCCTGCACTACCGGAACATCCGGGCCACAAGCTATGGCAGCGCGACTGTAGTGGCACCAACGGGCTGATTTCGTTCGAACTATCGGATGTGTCGCCAGAAGCGGCTGCGCGCTTCGTCGACGGCCTGGCGCTATTCGGTATCGGAGCATCGTGGGGCGGATTCGAAAGCCTCGCGACTGTCGTCAACGTCGTTGACACGAGAACCTGCGAGGACTGGCGAACCGCTGGGCCGATCGTGCGACTGCACATCGGACTGGAACACCCGCAGGACCTCATCGACGATCTCGCGCAAAGCCTTAATGCGGTGACCAGAGGCCGGGCGTAGCCAGTGCCACCCGGGCGCTACATTGCCAAACGAGTTCAATCTCGGCCGGCGCCGGTTCGCGCCCGCGCGGCAGTCTCCAAAAGAATGCGCGCTGGCCTGGGTGCGCGCGATCGTACGGCCAATTCCGGAATGATCATCGATCCCGTTGCCTCTGACCATGTCTCGTCCATCTATGCCAGGCCCGCCGCGTAACCAAGCGGATGCATCCTCGAACGTCATCCAGATATCTCACCGGTAAGACACGCCGGCTTTGGGTCCGGTTTCGGGCGTCAGCGTCGGGCGGTAGACGGCCAGGAAGCGACGTTCGGTGTGTATTGTGTACTGTCCAAGGAACGACTCCCACTCGCCTGAGAAGAGTCATTCACCTGCCTGTTATCGGCTACGTAACGTGTTACTCAGACAGTATTTCCCATAGACGAGACAGTGGGCCGTCCTCCCATTCGGCGATCCGTTTGCAGAAAAAGCATCCGCAGCGGCCCGCGCTACGTTCGCTGTGGTCATCGAGCAATTTTGATCGACAGCCAGGAAAGTCGCGACCAGCACCAGGGCCGAAACCACGAACATCTCGAGAATGTGCTTTTTCATCATCCACTCCTGATGCAGTAACCCGAAGCCGCACCACGTCCGGCGACCGCGCGACGCGCTCTTCAAACCGCCTTGGCCGCGGTCCCCTGCGCGAACGGACAGCTCTCAGATGTGGCTCACGACCGCTCCAATCGCCATTCCCCCGAACTGCTGTCCGATGGCTTGGTGGACATGCGCGGCCGCGAGCCAAATGACGGACGGTGCCCGGATCTGCCAGCTATTTAAGAAACATCAGTTGCGCGACTTTCACGATCACGAGCGCTACCGCGATCAACAGATAGCCGCGCAATACCCCCATCCAGATCTGCTTGGCGAGGGTGAGTCTGGGCGGTGGCAGTTCGTCGAGCGGCGGCATGCGCCACCAACGGCGTGCGTCTTCCGGATATGCCTGTGGCTCACCACCACCGGCCGCATCGGCGGGTTCACGATGCAGTCTTCGGATCCCAACCGCGACCAGATAGCCCACGACCGCCAACACCGTGCCGCCCGCAAGCACCTCGACTATGGTTTCTCCGCTCATATCGGGATACATCACAGATGCGGTCAGGATGACTGACAGCATCACCAGCACCCAGATCACCGCGCCCGTGAAAAGGTTCACCTTCTGCGAGTTAGCCCACGGACCCAGTACCTCCCGGTCATTGCACAGGAGTAACAGGAACACAGTCGCGCTTGGCAGCAACACGCCCGCGAGGGTCTGCACGGCCAGCGTCAGCAGACCAAGTGGGCTGCCCGGAATCAGGACCAGCCCCGCCGAACCCGAGACAATGCCGAAATACACGAGATAAAAGCCCTTTGCGGCAAACACTCCGCGATGCAGCGAATGTCGAATCCTGAACACGTCGCCGATGGCGTACGCCGTCGACAGCGACACGGACGCCGCGCCGATGATCGCGGCGTCGAACAGGGCGACGGCAAACAGGGCCGCAATCGTCCAGCCGGCGTACTTCTCCAGACCGGCGATAACGCCACCCGCATCCGTAAAATTGCCGAATTCAGGCTTGCCAGTGAACAGCTCCGCGCAAAAGGACATCATCGCGACCGCGCCAACCATCACGAACACGATGCCGATCCACAGATCAGCCCGTTCATACCGGATGAAGCGCGGCGTAATGCGTTTATCGACCACGTAGCTCTGCTGGAAAAACAATTGCCACGGTGCGACCGTCGTCCCGACGATGCCGATCACGAGCAGCATGACGTCGGAGAGCTTCGAGTGAGCGGGCCAACCCGGAACAAGGAAGTCACGCGTCATCTGGCCGACCGGAGGGTGGATCGACACCAGTACCGGCACCAGCAGCAGACTCAGCACGCACAGCACCATCGCGAAGCGTTCGAAACGCCGGAAGCTTCCCGTGCTGACCGCTGCCATTGTCAGCGCCGCGGCAATGCATACGCCGGCGAGCCTCGAAAAGCCGAAGAAGTCGAGCACGAACGTGATGCCGATGAACTCGGTAACGATCGTCAGTGCGTTCAGCAGAAACAGATCAATGATGCTGAACGCGCCCCAGAACCGCCCAAAGCGCTCGAAAATCAGGCGCGCGTGCCCCACGCCGCTCACGGCGCCCAGTCGCAGCACCATTTCCTGATTCACGTAGAGTACCGGCACGAGCAGCAGGAGTGTCCACAGCAGCGTGGTGCCGTAGTTCTGTCCGGCCTGCGTATACGTGGCAAATGCGCCTGCATCGTTGTCGCCCACCATCACGATGAGGCCCGGGCCGAGAATGGCAAGGAGCGTACGCAGACGCGCCCACCAATGGGTACGGGGCGCGACGTCGTGGCGCGCGATGGTGCCCAACGCACCGGTTATATCGCCAAGATGTGCTTCGTCGAGGACCGCGCTGCGCTCCAGCACGCCGCCGGCCGACGATGAGCTTTCCGTCTGGATTGACATGCTGTTTCTCCCCGCTGTTTCGGGTTACCGAAACGCAAATGCCCGCCTCCGGCGCACGCGAGCGAGCGAATCGCGACGCAAACGCATCGCCCGCTTCTGTCGAAGGCGAGTGCCTGCATTTACGAAACAGGCTACGAAATAAGCGCCTTCAAACGGTTCCAGAAGGCAGCTAGCCGGTGCGACTCCCCGAACTGCAGCGACAGCATCGCGTCGTACTGCGCGCGCGCCTCGTCAATGTGTGGGAGTTTCGAAAGAAGCAGGCCGAATATCATGATGTTTCTCCGTGCGTCTGGCGTTGACGCATCCGTGCGGATAGCTGACAGACACGAAGAAGGCGCGCCTCATGGGCGCCGTAACCGTCTGCTAACCGCTATCTCCAGGGGTGGATGAGGCGGCGGCATAAGGAACAACTGTCACTTGCTGGCATTGAGACTCCTCCTCGTTGCCGGGCACGCCCGGCGCTATGTGCCTGCCTGCGTGTGCGCCCGCGTGGGAATATGACATTCCCGCGCGGACGAGCGCATGCTGCGAGCGCAATACTCGCAACATGTTGCCAGGCGAAACGCACGCAAACGCGGCACCTGCATGGCGCTAATAATCAGGGTGCACGGGAGGGATTACCAGGACGCGCACCGCCTGCCAGACGGCAGGACGGTGGCCAAAAAGCGGGCGCAGACGTCCTGCGGACTCAGGCAGGAAGACCGTTCGAAGATCGACAACTACTGGTGTCCAAGGCATCAGCCCCTTTAGTGAAGACTTTTATAGTCTAGATTCGTGGATGCAGGTCGTCAACGTGATTCGTTCAGCACCACGAACCTGATTCCGCAAACTCTTTGTGCGGTGCACATCACCGAAAACGGCGGCCAGAAGTTTGCGAGCCGTTCGGCTAAAGGCTGATCGCTCGTTCGTCGTGGCCTCATTTCCCGTCACTTCACTCCGCCACGGGTTCAGCTTCCCTAGCGGACCAGCTGATGCTGGACACGCCCTTCTCCATTGTCGCGCATGATGACGCCGCCGCCGAGAAACCCCACACCGGACACCACATACGCTGCGATCCGCGTCACACCAGATGCCCCGTTTCCGGCCAGCATCCCGAGCGTAACGAAAAGGCATGCACCGCTTGTCACCAGCGTAATGGTTCGCAGACCGGCCGTGCGCTGGCGCATTTGCCGCTCCAGACCGATGGCTATACCACACGCAAAAGCGGCGAAGAGGCGCCAGATGAATTCTGCAATCATGTCGTGGACTCCTGATGGAGCAGCCCGGAGCCCGCCCTTAAGCGAAAATGCGCAGCGCGCCTTCGTAAAATCGGGCAGGCACACGCCTGCCCGATCCGCCTTAGTGAATCGCCATCTGCACGACCTTCACGATGACGAGACCCACTGCGACGACGAGGTAGGTGCGCAGCACGCCCATCCACACGCGTGTCGACAACGTCAGGTGCTGCGGCGCCGGCAGGTCTTCGAGCGGTGGCATGCGCCACGTGTTGCGCAACTCCTTGAGGGCCGGCTTGTTGAGCGGCAACGCACCATGGGTGACAGCCGCGCCGCGCGCCTTGCGCGAGAGTTCCACCGCGGCGTACACGGCCACGGCAAGCCCGCATCCGCCCACGAGAATCTTGACGATCGCCGCGCCGCTGATGTCCGGAAACACGGTGGCCGCCGTCAGGATGATCGACAGCACGACGAGCACGGCAATCACTGCACCCGTGAACACGTTCAGCTTCTTCGAATTCACCCACGGGCCAAGCACCGCCTTGTCATTGCACAACAGCAGCAGGAACACGGTTGCGCTCGGCAACAGCACGCCAGCGAGCGTCTGCACGGCCTCGGTCAGGAGGCCAAGGGGGCTGCCCGGCATCAGCACGAGGGCGGCAGCGAGCGCGATGATGCCGAAGTAGACGAGATAGAAGCCCTTCGCGTCGAGCACGCTGCGGTGCAGCGAGTGCTTGACCTTGAAGACGTCGCCAACCGCGTACGCCGTCGAGAGCGAAACAGCGGCGGCGCCGATGATCGACGCGTCGAGCAGCGCGACGGCGAAGATCGTGGCCGACGTCTGGCCGACGTATTTGTGCAGACCCGCAATCACGCCACCCGCGTCGGTGAAGTTGCCGAACTCGGGCCTGCCGTCAAAGAGCGCGGCCGTGAAGGCCATCATCGCCACAGCGCCGACGATCACGAACGCGATGCCGATCCAGAGGTCCGCCTTTTCGTACTTCATGAAGCGCGGCGTGATGCGCTTGTCAATCACATAGCTCTGCTGGAAGAACAGCTGCCACGGCGCGACGGTCGTGCCGACAATGCCGATCACGAGCAGCATCACGTCGGAGAGCTTCGAATTCGCCGGCCAGGTCGGCACGAGGAAATCACGCGCGATGACGCCCACAGGCGGGTGGATCGAGACGAGCACCGGAATCAGCAGCAGACTCAACAGGCAGAGCACGATCGCGAAGCGTTCGAAGCGCCGGAAGTCGCCCGTACTGACCGCCGCCATGGTGAGAACCGCGGCGATGCAGACACCGAGCACCTTCGAGACGCCGAGAAAGTCGAGTGCGAACGTAATGCCGATGAACTCGGTGACGATCGTGAGCGCATTGAGCAGGAAAAGATCGACGACGCTGAAGGCGCCCCAGAACTTGCCGAAGCGCTCGAAGATGAGACGAGCGTGACCGACGCCGGTCACGGCGCCCAGGCGCAGGACCATTTCCTGGTTCACGTAGAGAACCGGGATCAGCAGCGCGAGCGTCCAGAGCAACGACGTGCCGTAGTTCTGCCCGGCCTGCGTATAGGTGCCGAACGCGCCGGCGTCGTTATCGCCAACCATGACGATGAGGCCGGGGCCGAGGATGGCGAGCAGCGTGCGCAGGCGCGCCATCCAGTTGCTGCGCGGGGCGGTATCGTGGTGCGCGATCGTGCCGAGGGCGCCTCTGATATCGCCCACGTGCGCGTCGTCGAGCACGGCACTGCGGCGCTGCGCGATATTTGCGGGAGTGGTGGACATTTTTTACTTATTCCTTAGCAGTGCTTTTTTAAATCGATGATAGAGGCGTGGCACTGCCCTGCCGCCTGCCGGTGTTGAAGCAGTGGGCAGACAGTCGGCCACGCCGGGCCGTGTCAGCGCGCGAGTTTTTTAAGCGCCGTCCAGATGGCGGCGGCCACGCGGGCTGACGCATGCGAACGGGAGTCGAGCGCAAGCATGTCGTTGTAGTGCGTGCGAGCTTCTTCGACGCGCGGGAGTTGCGAAACGAGGAGTGCGAAGTGCATGGTGATTCCTCCAATAGCTTGAAACGTGGCGCCTTCGACCGGGCCTTCGTTTCAGTTCACACGGACCGAAGTGCTCGGGCGTGTGGGAGGAACGTGTGCGGCCAGGATGTCAGGCGGAGAGCGCGGCGTTCAGCGAGAACGCGCGGCGAGTCATACAGGAACAAGGCTCAGGGTCGGGCATCGTGAGCTCCTCTATCGGTTGTGTCCGATTCAAGCTTTACGGACGTGTTTAACCGCACGGTGGATCCGGCACGGCGTTGCGTGCGCGAAAACAGCGTGAACAAGCGGCGCCACGAGCCAATGGCTCGGCGCGCCGAATCGTCTGGACGAATGCGCGTTACAACGCACGCGTCAAAGACGGCGGCCAATCGAATGGATGCGCGGGAAGAAACTGCGGAAGCTACTGCGGCGCGCACCGTCTGCCTGCTGGCAGGACGGCGGCTAGGGAAGAATCCAGGCGGGCGTCGTGCCGGTCAGGCAGAAAAACTTTTCGAAGGTCGACTACTGCAACTGTCCAAGGCATATGCCCCTTTCGTGGAAACAGGCGAATTCTAGTGACGGTGCTCGCGCAGAGTCAACGATTTTCTTGAAGATTTTTCTTTCGATTCTGTTACTTGCAGTGGATGCAAATCATTTTCCTCACGTCTTCGTATTGCATCTGCGCAGCGACTACTGCTGCGGTTGCAGTTGGCATACGAGCAACGCACGGAGCGGCGCACGCATCGGCAACGAGGCCGTCGCCGGACTGGACGCCCGCGCAGTGCGCTGGAATGCTTTGGCTCGGCATGGTCAGTGCGCTCGATGCTGCATGCGGGCCGGTCGCGACGTTCTGATGGCGTGATGCTCTGCGGTGTCCGGGCCTGCCAACCATTTAGCGAACAGGCCCGGATATAGGGTCACTCGATCAACGCGTTCGCTCCAAAATAGAGCAGTTGTCCGATTCGCTTCCCCCTCCCTGCCAAGCAGCGGTCTGGCCTTGGCGTCGAACCGACAACGTTCCCTGGCAACGCTTTCTACATCGACGTATACCCCCGTACCCTATCCAGGGTAATATAGCCCCCTACCGTATTAAGGGGGGCCAGCCGTGAGCCATACGATTCGCGAAAAACAGAAGCTACTCAACCGGGTTCGCCGCATCAAGGGACAGGTTGAAGCCATCGAGCGCGCACTTGAAGAAGAGCGCGGCTGCATGGACGTGCTACAGCTCATCACCAGTAGCCGCGGCGCGATGAACGGGTTGCTTGCCGTGGTTCTCGAAGACCACATCCGAACGCATCTTGTCGACGCGGAGCCGGACGACGAGCACGGCAGCGGCACCGAGCAGCTGATTGAGGTAGTGCACAGCTACTTCAAGTAAGAGGGAACCATGAGCAACTTCGAAAATTCCGCTTTTGGAGCGGGGCATGACCACATTTTCCTGGGTGCGGCCCACGAAGACAACGAGCGCAGGACCTGGATGGTGATCGCGCTATGCAGCGCGATGATGGTGGCTGAAATTGTCGGCGGCAGTCTTTTTGGCTCGCTGGCGCTCGTCGCCGACGGTCTTCATATGTCGACACACGCCGGGGCGATGCTCATCGCCGCTTTGGCGTACACCTACGCGCGCAGGCACGCGGCCGACAACCGCTTCGTATTCGGTACGGGCAAGCTGGGCGATCTCGCGGGCTTTACCAGCGCCATCGTGCTCGCCATGATCGCGCTGCTGATCGGATACGAAGCCGTCTCGCGCTTTCTCTCACCCGTACCCATCCATTTCGGCCAGGCGATTCCCATCGCGATACTGGGTCTGCTGGTCAATCTCGCGAGCGTCTGGCTGCTGAGTGGCAACCACCACGGCCACAGTCATGGGCATAGCCATGGTCATGGTCACGGCCATGAAGACGAACACGGTCACGAGGGCGAGGTGCATCGCATCTTCGGCAGCGCTGGCGTATTTGCCTTGTCGGTCTTCGAAGACGATGTACCGCCCGTTTTCCGCATTACGCCCGAAACGGCTTCTTCGAGGCTGCCTGCCGACTCTGTTTCGGTCACGACGGTTCGCGCCGACGGCACGCACCAGACCTTCGCGTTTGCCGATCGCGGTGACTACCTGGAGTCGAAGGACGACATTCCCGAGCCACATGCATTCTGGGCCACCGTTAGTTTGCCCGATGGCGAACACTCAATTGAATTCGAGGAACACGATCATAGTCACGGCGACGCGCATGCTGCGGCGAATCGCGATCACAACATCCGCTCGGCGTACATCCATGTGATTGCGGACGCCGCGGTTTCCGTGCTGGCGATCATCGGCCTCCTGCTGGCCCGTGCGTTCGGCTGGGTCTGGATGGACCCGCTCGCAGGCGTAATCGGCGCCCTGGTCATTGCAAACTGGTCGTGGGGCCTGATGCGCGATACGGGAGGCATTCTGCTCGACATGAATCTGGATAAGCGCATGGCCGAAAACGTTCGTCACGTCATTGAAGACAACGGTGACGCCGTGCTTGACCTCCATGTCTGGCGCGTCGGTCCCGGGCACATGAGCGCAGTAGTGTCGGTCGTCACCAGTGAAGCACAACGCAGCCCGAGCTTCTATCACGCGGCCCTCAAACGCTTTAAGGGGCTGTCACACGTGACGGTAGAAGTGAACCCGCCGCGTGCCGCCGCCTCAGCCTGAACATGTCGCGCCAAACGCAGTAAGCGCAGGCCGCGACGCGGCACGTTCGCGTGCTTGGAGCGGACAGGACAAATCAGGCAGTAGCCGGCCAGGAAGGGCCGTTCGACGCCGGTGGCTAGATCGTCGACAATGCGGCTCGGACGGACATCCTGACGACCACGGCAATCCGAAAATAGCCTCCAGTCGATTTCTCAAGTTTCAGGCGATGTTGCCGTAGAGCCGGTGTGAACGCTCTATGTTCGGTACGGACGGGGTGTCCAACGTATCCGGGGAAAGCTGCAATTTTAGAAGCGAAGGGCCTCACGATCATGCCGATTGATGATCTGGACGTCTACTATTGCCAAAGAATGCGCGGCTACACCACGTTAAGCCTGCATGTCGATGGTGCAACGGTCTATACGCTTGACGTGCGTGGTGTTGTCAAACCCCTTTCGGGAAAATACACGGTTGGAGCGTTTACAAGCTCCGACAAAAGCTCTCTGGTTGCATGGATTGATCCAGTGTCCGGCGAGTTTATTTCGACCGATTCAACCGTTTCTGATTCGCTTTTTTCGATTCCAGTCTTCATCGGGCTTGGGGTGGTCCTCAGCGCCGTGCTTCATTTGAATAAGTGGATTGTTGCACCGATCATCGCCTTGGTAGCTGTGGCGGCATGTCGTCGCCTCTTGCACGGGAAGAAGAACGATTCCGAACTGGAGGCGATTCTGCGGAATCGGCGAAGTTGAGCTTCGGAGCTCGGCCATACGCGGTCAGTCGACGCAGTATGCGCTACCGTTCAACTGATTCTTCTCGCAGCCATTCCACATGCGTTTTGCAGCCGCATTCTCTCCACGCGACTGAGCAAGATACGCCTTGCGCAGGGTCTCGTCTGAAGCATTCCAGCCTTCCGCATCCGCGACCTTTACCGCAAGCTGAATCTGATACTGTCCCATTCATCAGCAGCCCATAGTTGTCCACACGTGGGGCAGCACAAAAGCGCCCTCCAAAGTGCAGCGTCCACATGTTTGAAGCCGGGAAATAACGTCTGCAAATTCCCATCAACCCTGTGTATCGCAGGCTGGTCGTGGCAATCGCAATTCATGTTCTTGGCGTAGTCGGTCATCGCCGAAGAACGATGGCGGCGATGGCACTGATCAGGTCGTCAACCCTTGCCAATTCCGCCTCGGCAATCTCTGTTCGACAGTCGGCTCGCAGTGCCCGTAGGCGTTGACTGGATGCTACGACATCGCAACAGAAACGGCCCCACTTCATCCCTTTGCGTAACGGTCACGACCCTGTTACGCGCTGCTTCGAGCGAACCGGCAGCTCACGGAGCGTTTTTTTGCATTCGCCACAATATTCGCGTTCCTGAAACGTCTTCAGGTGCATGGAACCGCCACCCACCTCGCATCCGATGACCGACCGGGACAGCGACATCGCGGCGACCGTGGTGCGTGAGCGCACCAGGCTCGTCAATTTTATCCGGCGCCGCATAGGCGATCCGGACGATGCCGAGGACATCCTGCAGGATGTGTTCTCCGAATTTGTGCAGGCCTACCGGCTCCCGGCTCCGATCGAACAGGCGAGCGCGTGGCTATTTCGTGCAGCGCGTAACCGCATCATCGATCGCTTTCGCAAGAAGAAAGAACAGCCGCTGCCGGATCTGCCGGGGGACGACGACGAGGCCGGCGGCGAATATCGCCTCGATCTGGCGCTACCGGCGCACGATGCGGGTCCCGAGGCCCTTTACGCTCGCGCGCTGCTGCTCAAGGCATTGCAGAACGCGCTCGATGAATTGCCGCCGAATCAACGTGAAGTGTTTATCGCGCACGAACTGGAGGGGCGATCCTTCAAGGATATGGCGGCGGAAAGCGGCGCCACGCTCAATACGCTGCTCGCGCGCAAACGCTACGCCGTCTTGCATCTGCGCGGCCGGCTGCAGGCCATGTATGACGAACTGGATATTTAGAGGAGTTATCGAATGAAATTTCGAATCAGATGCGCGGGGAAAGCGCTGCTTGTGGTGGTCGCCATAGGCGTGCTCGGCTGGGTGGTCATGACCCTCTGGAATTGGGTGATTCCGGCGCTATTCGTGGGCGCCAGTGCGATCGACTTCGCGCATGCCTTGGGCTTGCTCGTACTAAGCCGCATCCTGTTCGGCGGATTCCGCGGGCACGGTGGCTGGCGCGAAAGGCGTCGCTGGCACAAATGGGAAGCGATGACGCCTGAAGAACGCGAGCATTTCCAGGCGGCATGGCGATCGGGGCGCAATCGGCGCGAGGGAGATTGAACATGCGCGAGAAATCAGCCGGCGACTGCAAGCAGCAACCGGGCGTGATTGCGCCGGTTGTCGACCTGAAACGTTGCGAAGGCAAGGGCGATTGCCTGGAGGTCTGCCCCGAGAATGTGTTTGAGATCCGGCGCATCGATGAGGCCGATTACCGCAGCCTCGATTTGATGCATCGCTTCAAGCTGCGCGTGCATGGCATGAAAGTCGCCTATACACCGAACGCGCACGCTTGCCGCTCGTGCGGGCTTTGCGTGACGGCATGCCCCGAGCACGCGATCAAGCTCGCCAGAACGGCATAGCGTTACACGGCTTTGCTGGTGGCGGGTATACGCGTCAGCAGAACTATCGATTTCGTCAGGGAGCGCACATGGCTTCATCAACCACAGTCCTTCTGCGGCAGCTTCACGAACAGAGCCAGAGAGAAGTGATAGCCCGCGCACGCGCGCAGTTCCATGGATCGAGTGAGGAGTTTCTGACGCTCGCGGATGAATACGAAGCGCTCGCGCCGCGACTGCGCGGAAGGTTTCTCGAAACGCTAGGACTATCCAGCGAAGATTTCGAATCCTCGCAAGGCACACCGCTATCGTTGGCTGTCTCGGAGGAAACGGGAAGGTTTCTACACAACATGGTGCTTGCGCACAAACCCGCTCGAATCCTCGAGCTCGGCAGCTCGTGCGGCGTGTCCACGCTGTATTTCGCCGAAGCGCTTCGGACGTTAGACAGCGGCATGGTCGTGGCGACTGAACTCGATGCTGTCAAATGCGCGCATCTTCGGTCCCACGTCAGAATGGCGGGCGTAGACGCTTATGTCGACCTGCGGGAAGGCGATGTATTCCAGACCATTTCTGAGCTGGACGGCACTTTCGACATGGTGTTGATCGACGTATGGGCCAACACCTATCTGAATCTATTCAAGCAAACTGAGCGCTTGCTACGCGCGGGATCTATTGTTCTCGCGGACAACATGTACACAGCCGAGGACGCTGTTCGGCCGTATAAGCACTACCTCGACAACGATCCACGCTTTTCGACCACGACGCTGGACTTTGAATCAGGGGTCGAGTTTACGGTCGTCGTTTCGTGAGCGCAGCGTGTCAGTTGCGTCGCCGCGCGGCACGCAAGACTTTGCTGGCTACAGCAAATGTGCATCTGGCCTCCATCTTCCCTCCGATAGATACACGCTGAACTGTCGATAAATCAAGTATTCGCAAATTCACGGAAATCCGCGCAAATCGGTAATCTGCGAGGTATCAGTGAACGAAAAGGCCTCGATGCCTGAATGCAACCATTCGGATCCTCCATGACTGAGCCTCGTCTGACATTCCTTGACCAGAATGAATGGGAAAACTGGTTGATGCAAAACGGCGGTACCTCGACCGGGATATGGCTGCGCCTTGCCAAAAAAAAGGGCGCCGGGCAGCCAACCTTGACTTACGAACAGGCGCTGGAAAGTGCCCTTTGTCATGGCTGGATCGACGGTCAAAAACAGACTGAAAGTGAGGAATACTGGTTGCAACGCTTCACTCGACGCTCCGCAAAAAGTATCTGGTCCAGGCTCAACAAAGACCGGGCCGAAGCGCTGATCGCCGCAGGCAGAATGGTTCCTTCGGGCATGCGAGAAATCGAGAAAGCCAAAGAGGACGGCCGCTGGGAAGCTGCCTATACGTCCGCCAGCAACTCGGTCGTACCGGACGACCTGCAGGCCGCACTAGATGCCAATCCCAAGGCCAGCGCGTTCTTTGCAACGCTGAACAGCCGAAACCGCTACGCCATCCTGTTTCGGATACAGAATGCCAAAAAACCCGCAACCCGGGTGCGCAAGATCGAGGAGTTCATCGGCATGCTGAATCGCGGCGAAACCATTTATCCCTAGACCAGAAAGTTCGACAGACGACGAGAGTCGCCGGACGATGTCGCACTCAAGGCGGCCAAGCCGGGGCAAGGGTGGATTGTCAGACGCCTGCGCCTATGGGCAAACTAGCATTCGAGATGCTCTCGCCGACCTGGATGGCGAGCGATGCCGACCGACGCCCTGATTGTCGTGTGATCAAACTGCTTTTTGCAGTGGAGGTTGCAGATGGGATCCGATGAACGAGCTATACGTGAGGTGCACACAACGTGGATTGATGCAGTCAACGCGGGCGATCTTGTCCGCCTGCTCACGTTGATGGCGGACGATGTCGTGTTTTTGTATCCGGGTCGAGCGCCGCTCGGCCGGGAGGGATTCCCCGCCGGCTTCCTGGCCGCCCACCAACAATCCCGGATCCGTTGCATCAGCGAGCTGGAAGAGGTCGTGATCGTCGGCGAAGTTGCCTACACATTGTGCCGGGACTCGTTATCTGTGACACCGCGCGCTGGCGGAGAAGCAACGGAGCTGGCCGGTCATCGGATCACGATATACCGCAAACAGCCCGACGGCCGCTGGCTTCTGGCCCGAGACGCCAACACGCTGTCCCGGGTGGCAAGCTGAGGTCGCAGGAATCGGCTCACTCCATGCAGAAGGCATAGCCCCTTGCAGGCAGATCGCGATCGCCGGCAACACGGCAAGATCGGTGCGCGGAGTCAGGTCGGTGACGAATCAGTTGGCCTTGCGGAACAGCCGTTAGCGAGCGACTCGAGAAAATGAAGTGAGTACATCACGGGTAGGCCACGCGATGACCGCTCCTGGCCGGCCGCCCTCCGCCGATCCCCGCCCTTCTCCCCCAAACTCCGCAAAGCAATCAAAAAGCCCCTCTCCATTCGGAAGAGGGGCTTTCGCGTAACGTGTGATGCATTAGTGCGACGCGCTGCGAGACCACGCAAGACAGTCCGTCAACGCAATGCCTTACTGACCGAAGTAAACTGGCTTCAAGCCGGTAATAGCCGCGGGTGCGCCAGACGCTGACGATCCGCTGACCATTCCGCCGTAACTGCTCCCGCCGTTCTGCGCGGCCACGCGCGCTTCGGCAGCCTGGATATCGGCTGGATAGCTTGCATTGTCGCCGTCCCCGACATGATAGCCAGCCTGTTCGAGCTGGACGAGCTCGGCGCGAACTTGTTCAGTCGTCACGGCCCCGTTCGTCTGCGCGAACGAGAGAACCGGAGCAGCCGCGATAGTCAGGACAACGACGGTTTGAGCAAGGTACTTCATGATGAGTTACCTCCAACGATTGCCACGTACGGTTCGACAAGTCTTCTTGTATGCAACCGGCGTCAACGACCCATCGATGCAGTGAAGCAGGGTGCGTTCAAGCGAGCTGGCCGCACATCCGACTGACCTCGGCGCCAGGGGAGCCGCCCAGTCACGCGAGCGCGAGCGGCGCCATAACTAGCCGTTTTACTTCGCTGATTTCCTCCTGTAACGAACGAAATCCTGCTCAAAGCGCCTCTTTGCGTTGAGCACGACGGTCTTGAACATATGCAAACGATCCGCGCTTGAGGGCAGCTACAGCGAGCATCGAGCAGGCTCGCATCGCCATGCGCTTGCCCGTCGCACGGTTCCGGCAGAGGCACCGGCGGCAGAGCGCTCGGTGTTGGCCAGTTACGACTGTATGCGCCGACCCCACGTGCATGAACCAGGCGCCCGTCCTAAAAGAGGCTAGGGGATTGCCTTATTCAGTGGGCAGACTCAGCCCTATTGGCTCTCGATCCACTGAATTGCGAACCGCGTCAGCTCCTTGCCGCTACGGATGTTCAGCTTTTCCTTGATATTGGCCTGGTGCGCTTCGATGGTCTTCACGCTCCGGTTCAGCTTCTCTGCGATATCGCGGCTGCTGAAGCCGAGCCCGATCAGGTGCAGAACTTCGAATTCCCTTTCCGAAAGGTTCGCAATTTGGCCCTCGGGCTTTTTGTGTGGGACGGCAAGCGCCCGCGCGAGCTTTTCATGCATGGCGGCGCTCATGTAGATGTTGCCTGCCAGCACTTCGCGGATGGCACTCACGACATGCTCCGTGGCCTCGAGTTTCATCAGATACCCGTTTGCCCCGGACCGGAGTGCGCGTTCGGCAAACAAGCTTTCGTCATGCATGCTGAGGACAAGGATCGCGAGATCCGGATAACGGTGCCGCAGCGTCTTGACCAGCTCGAGGCCGGAGTCCGTCTGCAGACTAATGTCCACAATGGCCATGTCGGGCAGGCATTCCATCGCCGCGAGCGCTTCTTCGGCGCTGCCCGCCGCACAGCAGACGTGCAGATCCTCTTGCAGATTGAGCAAGAGTGTCATCCCGTCCCGGATGATGGGGTGGTCATCCACGATAAGGATTTGAGTCGCACGGCCTGGGCTAGCGCATTTCCTCTGCATGTCCAGTACCCTCCGGTAGCGGATAGCTAATGGCGACGGTGGTGCCGCCCAAGCCGTTGCGGGTCACGGTGCAGGAGCCGCCCAGAAGGCTTGCCCGGTGACGCAGGTTGTGCAGTCCAAGACCCGCGGCACGCTCCATTTCTTCCGGGCCGATGCCTACCCCGTCGTCACTGATCGAAAGCGTCTGGAGACCGCCCGCCCGCTCGAGGTCGATCCAGATGCGGTGGCCATGACAGTATTTCAGCGCGTTGTTGACGGCTTCCTGTGCTGCCCGGTACAGGTTGATCTGCAGCAGCGGGTCCAGCAAGTCCACATCCGGCGCGATCCGCAGCTTGCAATCTACGCCGTTGAGCGCGCCAGCCGTCTCCGCCAGCGCATGCAATGCGTCCGCAAGTCCGCCGTATTCCATCGCGACCGGATCCAGGCCATGGGCAATCCTGCGGGTCATCAAGGACGCCTGCTTCACCAGGCCCACGACGATAGCGGCGTCGTCGGCGGCCGGGTGACCCTGCGTCTGCAGTTTCTGGTTCAAGGCGGCGCAGTACAGGCCCAGACTGGTCAGGTGTTGCCCAAGTCCGTCGTGCAGTTCCTGGCCGATGAGCTTCTGTTGCTGATCGCCGATCTGGATCAGTTCCCCTTCCAGCAGACGGCGTCGCTCCATCTCCTCTTTTAGCTCGTTGTTCGCCTTCTCCAGGTCTTCGGTGCGCTCCTCGACGCGTCGCTCCAGTTCGATGCGGGCCGCCTGCAGCAGGTCATGGGCGCCCCGTTCCTGAGCGCGTGCCGCCGCCAGCAACAGTCCCGTTACCGCCACGACGTTCGCGAAGGCGCACCACCTCACGAGGCTGTCCACAGGAGAATCGGCAGCAAAGGGCCCCGTGCCGTGGGTAGTGCCCCAGATGGCCACGACTGAGACCATCAGCGTCACGATGCTGGCGCCCAGGCGATCGAAGCGCAGCGCCGCCCAGATAATGAATGGAAAGACCGCCAGAGCGGCAGGATAGTAGCCGTGCCCCGCAAATTGCGGGGCACCGAAGATGAGGTAGCTCACCCAAAAGGTCGCCGCAATGAGTCCGCACGCTTCCATGATCCGCTGTGCGGATCGGAGAGGGTTCGAATACGTGAGGAAGCTGAACAGGGCCGGCGCCACGACGAGGACCCCCATCATGTCGCCGAGCCACCATTTCAGAAAAGCTGCGGCATACCCGGCGACCGGCACGAGTCCCCCTCCCAGCAGAGCGGTCGTGCCGACCAGTGCACTGACTGCCGTACTCGTCACCGCAGCGAGGGCGATGAAGGCCAACACATCGTTGATACGCTCGAGGGTGATCTGGAATCGTGTCGCGCGGGTCAGCAACAGCGCTGCCGTCAACGGTCCAGCCATCGAGCCGATGCCTATCGCCGCGGCCACGGTTGCAGGCACGCCTCCCGACACGTTGGCGAGAAAGGAACCAACGGCAATACCCGGGGCGACTCCGACGCCCAGAGCGAGCAGCGCAACGAGAGCGATGCCGCTTGAAGGCCATACAAGAGAGATTGCGCCGCCCACTACCGCATAGGAAAGGCCTAGCTTTGCACCCGCGAAATACGCCAATGCAACCATTCCGGTGTGCAGGAAGAGGCTGAATCTGGAAGTGTCCCGAATGGTAGCCATTTTCGCTTCCAATCCAGAAGCCGGGGTGCGAATACGCTACGTGCTCCCTGTGGGTGAACTCGGAGGGAGCCCCGTCAGTCAGTGAGTCACTCGGCGCTTGTTCCCGACCTGACCTCTTGATTGTGGGGGCACCCACCGCGTTAATCAAACACTACACAGCGCTCTTTGTGCGTGAAGTACTTCACGTTACGGCTGCACTCCGATGACGGTCGCCAACGCCGCAACCGTCGAATCGCTTACGTCCTCATGTCGAAGCGCCTTTCAACAACGTCAGGTTCTCCGCTCGTTGGTGCGGGCATGACGACCGTCACTCGAGCCTGGCTTCGCCGTCGCGTCAGCGTTGCGCGAATGGAGGCACTTGAACGGCGCTTGTCAGATCGATCTGGATCCCCAAAAAAAACGCCGGGCTAAAAAGCCCGGCGCGGAGTTCGCAGGAGAGGCAACAGGGCCCGGCACTCCCACGACGTGTCGGGCGCCATTGTCGATGCGATTCTCCCGGCACACCGTGATCAAACTCGAAGACCGTGGCGTCCGCCGCGCGCCGCCTCGCACGCCAGCGAACCCACGCTTGAACTCAGCCGTCGCGGAAGATAAAGCTATATGCGCTCAAAGCCGGCACGCCGCCCAGATGCGCGTACAGCACCTTCGACCCCGGCTCGAATTCGCCGCGGCGCACTTTGTCGATCATGCCGTGCATCGACTTGCCCTCGTACACGGGATCGGTCAGCACGCCCTCCAACCGCGCGCACAGGCGAATCGCCTCCAGCGTCCCCTCGTTCGGCAATCCGTACTCTGGGCCACCGTAACGCGTGTCGAGAATCACGTCCTTTTCGCTGATATCGCGGTTGAGATCGACGAGCCCGGCGGTATGACGCGCAATGCGCGTGATCTGCGCGTGGGTCTTCTCCGGCGTAGCCGAAGCGTCGATGCCAATCACGCGGTCCGCACGGCCATCCGCTGCAAAGCCAACCACCATGCCCGCCTGCGTGCTGCCCGTCACCGAGCACACGACGATGTAGTCGAACTTGAAGCCCAACTGCGCCTCCTGCGCCCGCACCTCCTCGGCAAAGCCCACGAAACCGAGGCCGCCGAGCGGATGCTCCGAGCAACCCGCCGGTATCGCATACGGTTTGCCGCCCGCCGCGCGCACGCTTTCGAGCGCATCCTCCCAACTCGGTCGAATGCCGATGTCGAAGCCGTCCGGTACGAGCCGCACGTCCGCGCCCATCATGCGCGACATCTGGATGTTGCCGACGCGGTCGTAGACGGCATCGGAATAGTTGACCCAGTTCTCCTGGACCAGCACGCACTTCATGCCGAGATGTGCGGCGACGGCTGCGACCTGACGCGTCTGGTTCGACTGGATGCCGCCAATCGAGACCAGTGTGTCGCAACCTTGAGCTAGCGCGTCGGGAATCTGGTATTCGAGCTTGCGCGTCTTGTTGCCGCCGAACGCGAGTCCGCTGTTGCAGTCCTCGCGCTTTGCGTAGAGCTCGACCTTGCCGCCGAGATGCTGGCTCAGGCGCTTGAGCGGCTGGATGGGCGTGGGTCCGAACGTGAGTGGATAACGGGGGAAACGCTGGAGGTTCATCGAATATCTCCGGGGGATCGGCTCATGCGGGGCGTGGTCAACGGTCGGTGCGCGCCTGGAACGCGCAATCCGATGGAGAAATGTTAGGCGCGTTGCCGCGAAATGAGCTTGCTAAAAAAATATCAACGGCCTACGTTTAAAGCATTCGCTTTGACTCCAGAGCACTTTTAATTTGAGAAACGACTAAAGGACACAATGAAATTAATCAGACGCTCTCCCGCTACGCCGAATGAGCCGCTCGCATTGGATCGCATCGATCGCGCGATCCTCAGGCATTTGCAGCAGGACGCATCGATTTCCAACGTCAGCCTCGCGGCCAAAGTGAAGCTCAGCGCGCCCGCGTGCCTGCGGCGTGTGGAACGGCTCAAGGAGTCGGGGCTGATACGCGGGATCGTAGCGTTGCTCGATCCGAAGGCGCTCGGCGCAGGCATGCTGGTCGTGATCGGCTTCGTGCTCGACCGCTCGACGCCCGAGGCGTTCGCCGCATTCGAGAAAGCGGCACAGAAAGTTTCAGGCTGTGTGGAATGCCACGTCGTCACCGGCGAATTCGATTACTTCATGCTGGTGCGCACGCGCGACAACGAAAGCTTCAACCAGCTGCATGCGGAGCAGTTGTTGTACTTGCCGGGCGTGCGGCAGGTCCGCAGCTTCATGGTGCTCAAGGAGATTCTGTCGACGCACGCGTTGCCGCTGTGACGGTGCGCGCGCGAATGCGATCCATTGAATTGGATGCGTGATATTCGATGCGGCGCGGGGAAGTGAATCAGGATGATGAAGCAACGTGCCCGAAGGCCACGCGTTCTGTTGGTGGAGGTAAGCGGGATCGAACCGCTGACCTCTTGCATGCCATGCAAGCGCTCTCCCAGCTGAGCTATACCCCCATGCAGAACGGCTTCGGCGCCAGTGGGATGACGCAGAATCGAGCAATGTCAGCTAATGGACCTGCTCGAAGAGCGGCGATTATATACGTCGCGCACGCAACCTCGCAAGCACTCTCGCGTGCTTGTCAGGAACTATGCTGGAGTCCTTACGATTGCCCGCAAAAGCAAAAAGCCGGCTTATGAGCCGGCTCTCTTGCGCCATTCGCAGCAGAAGCGCGAATGCAGTTCATTCCAGTATCACCGCGCAGTTCCTGCGCACGAGACTCGATTCAATTTTGGTGCCGACGGCGAGACTCGAACTCGCACAGCTTTCGCCACTACCCCCTCAAGATAGCGTGTCTACCAATTTCACCACGTCGGCAATCCAATACAACCCGGGACTCGTTAGATCCCGTCCATTCTCGCCTCGTGGGCTCGAAGGGTCGCCATTGTATCGACTCGTCGCGCATTTTTGAAGGCCCCGTGCGAAGATTTTTTGAAGCCCCGCGTCAACGCTTAAAACTCCAGCGTTGAAGTCAATTCCAGCGTGCGTCCGAGTCCCACGCCCAGCTGATTCGACCCCGCCGCACTCCAGTAGCGCCGGTTGGCCGCGTTCTCCAGATTCGCCTGCACGGAAACGCGTTTGCCGTACACACGCGTTGCGTAGCGCACGCCTGCGGTCAATAGCGTATAGCCGCCAATCTGCGCCTGGTTTGCGTTGTTCACCTGGCGCGGCCCCACGTAATAGATGCCGCCATTCACCGAAAGACCCGCGAGCACCGGCACGCGATATTCGGCAAACAGGCTCGCTGTGACGTGGGGCGTATTCTCCGGCGTCTTGCCGACGAGCGTCGGGTCGGAAGAATCGATCTGCTTCGCGTCGAGATAAACGGCCGATGCAGTGAGTGAAACGTCCTTCGTCACATCGCCCTGCACCGAAAACTCCACGCCGCGATAGCGCGCGTTGCCGTCGATCACATAGACGTTGTCGGCATTCGTTTCGGCGCTGGCCTGTTTGAGGTTGAAGAGCGCAAGCGATACGAGCGTATTGCCGGCGAGGCGCGTGCGCACGCCCACTTCCTCCTGCCGGCTCACTGCCGCGGGCAGGATCTGGTTCGCGTTGACGGCCGTCGCCGGCGCGCTGCCCGCCGATTCGAGCGCTTCAACGTAGCTCGCGTAGACGCTCGTCTGCGGCGTGATGCGGTAGGTGACACTGCCCGAGGCCGACGTGTGGTTGATATCGGAGTTCGGCGTACCGGCCTGCGAGGTCATGTACTCC
This sequence comes from Paraburkholderia nodosa DSM 21604, assembly GCF_000519185.1. Classification (GTDB taxonomy): domain Bacteria; phylum Pseudomonadota; class Gammaproteobacteria; order Burkholderiales; family Burkholderiaceae; genus Paraburkholderia; species Paraburkholderia nodosa. The sequence goes on from NZ_JAFA01000020.1 coordinate 117,195, forward strand.
GAGCGGCGCACGCCGGCCACGACCTGCAAACGCGGCGTGATGTCGATCTGGTCGAACAAATAAACGCCGCTGTTGCGCACGTGCTGCGCGTAGAACTGCCGCGCGCTGCCGCTTTGCTTGAGCGTCGTGATGTCGATGGGATCGTAGAGGTTTTGCGCCGCCGTATACGTGTACGTCGTGAAGTCCGGCTGAAACAGCCAGTTCTGCACGACACCCGTCGTGACCGTATGCGTGAACGGTCCGGTCTTGAAGTCTCCGTTCACTTCGAGGCGCACGTTCTTGTTCTCGTACATCTGCCCGTATTGCTGGCTGCCTTGCAGCGTGCCCGCGCCGGTCGCGACGTTGTACTTCTGGAACACCCAGGCCCAGCGGTCGCGCCGCGTGATCGACTGGCCGAGCGAGAGCATCGCGCTCCAGTGGTCGTTGAACGCATAGTCGGCGCGCACGAGCTGCGACGTGGCGCTCGCCGTGGTCGGCCTGTCGTTCGGCACGAGCAGCTTCGAGGGGTCCGGCATGGCAGGCAGCGTGATCTTGCCGTTCACGGCGGCCAGCGGCGCGATGCCGGCCTGCTCGACGACGCGCGTTTCGATGTGCTCGAGATCGTATTGCAGCTTGAGCTTGTCATTGACGCGCCAGTCGAGCGCGGCGCTCACGAACTTGCGGTAGCCGCGATTGCCTTCAATCGGCGTTTCGACGTGCTCGTCCATCGCGTTCACGCGGATGCCGAACTGGTCGCTCGGGCCGAAGCGGCGCGCAATGTCGGCGGCGGCGCCGATCGATCCGTTCGAGTCGCCGAGCACCGAAATACTCGTGACAGGCTCGCTGCCCGCGCGCTTCATCACCATGTTGACGATGCCCGCCGGCGCGCCGAAACCGTAGTACAGCGCGGACGCCCCCTTGAGCACTTCCACGCGCTCCTTGTTTTCCATCGGCATCCAGATGTTGTTGTCGATGGGAAGCAGGCCGTCGAGATAGAAGCTCGAGCGATTGTCGAGCGGGATGCCGCGCACCGAGAGGTTGTCGTACGCGAGTCCGTTGAGCTGCTGGCGCGTCACGCCCGCGACGTTGCGCAGCGCGTCGTAAAGGCCGGTGTCGCCCTGGGCGTCCATGACCGAGCGCGTGACGACGTTCACCGTGGCCGGCACGTCGAGCGCATCCATGCCGCGGTATTGACCCGTCTCGACGGTTTGCGGCGCGTAGCCCTGGGTCTTGCTGCCCGTGATCTTGACGGGCGCGAGCTGGGTGGCTTCGTCGGCCGGTGCGGTTGGGTTTGCAGTTGCGCTCGCCGCGTCGGCGTCGGCTGCGTGCGCCGCGTGTGCGATGCCGGCGATGCCCGCTGCCAGCGTGGAGATGATGATCGCGTGTGCGCAGATCCTGCGCCATTGTTGCGTGCGCGTGTGCGACATGCGCGTGTGCGACGCGCGCTTCCCCGAAACCATGCTTTCCCTTCTTCTTTGCGTTCAACGAGCGCTGTCCGGGCCGCGCTGCCATCCGGCCCTGATCAGCGAAAGAGCGAGATGATAATGCGACTTATTCTTATTTAAAAGATAAGCTCACTAACTGTCGGGGAAATGCAACAACGATGTATGGCTCGTGTAATGATCCGAGAACCATCAGACTTTAACTTCGGAGTTAACTGCTTTTTGCAGCCCCAGCGCCTTCCTCGTCCGGAATCGCACCCACGCGGAAACTCTGACACCCCCGGACTACCTCTCCGAGTAGTCCAGGTTTTCGTCCGCACCCCACTTGGTCAATCGGCGTAGACAGCTCTGCGCCGCAGCGTGTCAAGGTGCAGCCACATGAAAGCCAAAATAGCCATGAACTCCTTCCGAATCGCCGGCCGCGAAAATACACCGAGCCTCGATTGAGTTCAGCGTATCAACACTCTTTCGCTGATTGGAAACGAAAGTCCACTCGCTTGCGCCAATTCCGTCAGCCTCACGATTCCGCGATTTTTCCAACGCATACAAAGCGATCTCCCTATCCACCTTGAACACCGAGAATCCTTCGTTAGCCAGCGCACAGTGCCTCAGTCCCAATGTGGAACATATGTCGTCTTTTCTAAAAGCGTCCACAATGTCTGCCTGTCGCGCTTGCTTTATTAGCTCGACAGTAACCACGTCCATCAATCGTCCTCCGGACACGTACACCGGCTTTTCGTTGGTCCAAGCTTCTGGTGGGCAAGACTTCGTCGAAGGAACCAACTCGAGAGATGGATTTACCTCGGCCGGGTAAATGCGACAAACTCCAGGCCGTTTCTCGTACGCACCGCATCGCATGTCATCGAGGAGATTCGGGCAAGGCCCATTGAACGAGGCCACGAGAGTCGCGATTACGCGAATAGGCAGATCGCCGCACTTAGCGGGAAACGATCGTCCCCTTCTGTGCGCTGCCTGCAAATTGTCATTTGGAGGTTCGCTTGGCCACGGGATTGCTTCTACAAATATCTCAATCCCACCGTTGTCCTTCAACCAGATTTCAGCCTCGTCCAGGCTCAGTGGGAGCCGCAGATCGTGACAACATTTCCCGCACTGTGTGCATGAGAAGTGAATCGACTTGGAATCCATACTGGGAAAACCTCGACTGAGCGAATTTGCTTGAGCTTTGCACGCTTGCCGGTGGCAAGGCGCCTGCTCCGTCGACAGTAAGTTCGACGCAGACAGAGTTCTGGTTACAGCTAGCTCAACAATTTGCTCGCCGAAATCCTTCCGCGGGTCGACGACGTAGATCCGCGTCTTCAGGTGCGTCCAACTCGATTTTCTCCGCACTGCGGAGAAAATTGCCTCGTCGGGAAAGATTTACGCCGCGCGTAGGCAGTGACGCAACTGCTGTTCGCTGCACCCGCGCCCGTGCTCGGCCGTCAGCCTGCGGGCCAGCGCGCCGACCAGCTGCTGCCCGTACCCGGCACGCGCCCCTCCCAGAACGCCTCCCGAACGCGCCGCCCGACCTGCCAGTACAGCAGCGTCAGCCGCGCGCGGTCGAGTAGTGCGCGCGGCTCATGCCCGGCCAGCAGGCTGGCGATGATCCTGCCCAAGTTAGAGTTTATGGTTGCCTGACGATGGCGTAAGCGGGTCATAGCCTGTGCCACGGGCCTCTTCACGGCGTAACATGCACCTCTTACCGCCCTGGGCCAGCCCTCGAGAGCAGACCATGGAACTCCGCCATCTCAAGACCTTCCTCGCCGTGGCGCGGACCTTGAACTTCACGCGGGCCGCCGAGCAGGTTCACCTCGCGCAATCGAGCGTCACCGAGCAGATTCAGGCGCTCGAAGCGGACCTCGGCGTGGCGTTGTTCGACCGCTCGCGGCGCAGGCTATCGTTGACCGAAGCGGGCAAACGCCTGCACGACTACGCGGGCGATCTGCTCAGCCTCGCCGAAGAGGCGCGCGCCTCGGTTACGGAAGCAGCCGGCGTGACGGCAGGCGCGTTGAGCGTCGGCGCGCTTGAAACGCTCAGCGTTTCGCGATTGCCGCCCTTGCTCGCAGCCTTCCGGGAAGCGCATCCGGCCACGGAACTCCAGTTGAAGGTGGCGGGCAGCGAAGCGCTGCGCAGCGGCGTGAAGAGCGGCACGCTCGATGTCTGCTTCGCGTTCGGCGAGCCGGTGCCCATGCCTGGCGTCGAATACGAAGTGATCGGGCGCGAGCCGCTCGTCGTCATTGCGCCGCCCCGGCATCGGTTTGCGGGGCGCGCGGCCGTCACGCCCGCCGATCTCGCGGACGAAGCGTTCCTCGTGACGGAACCAGGCTGCGTCTACCGCCAGATGTTCGAGGCCGCGTTTACCGATCGCCCGGAAGGCGCGCCGCCACGGCCACGCCTCGCCGGCGAGTTCGGCAGCATCGCGGCGATCGTGCGCCTCGTCGAAAGCGGGCTGGGCTGCGCGATCGTGCCCGCGCTCGTCGCCGCGGACGCGCGCGAGCCGCTCACGGTGCTCGCGTGGGCCGGCGAGGCGGCGAGCGTGCCTGTCGTGATGAGCTGGCGCGCACGTCGTACCCAGCCTGCGGTTCTACGCGAGTTTCTCGCCGCCTCGCGCCAATCCTCCGGCATCGTCACGACAGCCGGTGACCGCCTTCGACATGCAGCACTGTCCCCGTAACGAAGCCGTTCTCCATGAGAAAGCGGATGGCGTGAGCGACGTCCTCGGGCTGCCCCACACGGCCGACGGGCAAGCGCGCGGCCATCGCGTCGAGCGTGTCCTGCTTCGCGTCGCCGGCGACGAACGTCCAGATCGGCGTATCCACCCAGCCAGGCGAGACCACGTTCACGCGCTTCGGCCCTAGCTCGACGGCCAGCGCACCGGCGAGCGAGGCGAGCGCTCCGTTGATGGCCGCGACGACCGAGCCGCGCGGCGCGGGTCGATACGCGGCGATACCCGACGTGAACGTAATCGAGCCTTTGGGCGCGAGCACGTGCGCGCCGTGCTTCGCGAGCAGCAACGGGCCGATGAACTTCGAGTCGATCACGCGCCGCGCGGCTTCGAGTTCGAGCGACGGCAAGAGCTGATACGCGCCTTCGATGTCGGCGGCGGTCGTCACGATGTGATCGAGCGGCCCCGTGAGCGCGAACAGCTCGGCCACCTGCTCCTCCCTCGCGATATCGACGGCGAACGTGCGCACGTTGTCCGGGTGCGGCAGGCGCTGCTTAGCCTCCGCGAGCTTTGTATGCGAACGCCCGGCGATGACGACTTGCGCGCCGTCTTCCAGCAGGCTTTTCGCCAGCGTGAAGCCCATGCCGGAGCTGCCGCCGACGATCAGAACGCGCTGGTTCGCGCGCGCGGTTCGATTGGTAATGTCCGTTTCCATGCGTCTCTCCATTGTGGAGAGGTCAGTATTGCGTTCGGACAGTGCGCAACGGAAACGGGAATCCACGATAGTCGCGATCGGAACCGGCGATGATCGCGTACACCATGATCAGCGCCTGGCGGCAGCCCCGCGCCGGCTCCTTTTCGCGGGAGCGGGCGCGCGCTCGCGCGCAGAGTCGGCGTGTTCGCGAATCGTCTCGATCAGCGCGCGCAATCCCGCCGGCGCGTGCCGCCGCCCGGGGTAATAGAGGCAGAGCCCGTCGAGCGGCGGCGTCCAGTCCTCCAGCACGCGAACGAGCGTGCCCGCCGCCAGGTCAGCGTTCACGTTCCATTCGGTCAAATACGCAAGGCCGAGTCCGTCGCGCGCGGCCGCCAGCATGAGACCGGGCTCGTCGAGCGTCAACGCGCCCTCCACGTCCACGCGCACGGCCTGCCCGCGCCGCTCGAACTCCCACTGGTAGATTTGCCCGCTCGGCATGCGGCTGCGGATGCAGCCGTGCGACTTCAGATCGGCGGGCGTGCGCGGCGGCTTGTGCCGCGCAAAGTAGTCTGGACTGCCAACCACGGCGAAGCGCTGACGGTCGCCGAAAGGCACGGCAATCATGTCCTGCGGCACCGTTTCGGCCAGACGTATGCCCGCATCGTAGCCTTCGACCACGATGTCGATGAGCCGCCCTTCCGTAACGAGATCGAGCTTCATCTCGGGATAGCGCTGCAGATAAGCGATAAAAACGGGCATGACCTGTTTCGCCGCGCCCACCGAAGCATTGATGCGCAACGTGCCGGAGGGCGTGTCGCGAAAGCTCCCCGCCTGGTCGAGCGCCTCGCGGATGGTGGACAACGCCGGCGCGACGCTGCCCACGAACTGCGCGCCCGCTTCCGTCAACGCCACGCTGCGCGTAGTGCGGTTGAAGAGCCGCACGCCGATGCGCGCTTCGAGCGCCGCCACCGCGTGGCTGAGCGCCGAGGTCGACACGCTCAGTTCATCCGCTGCCGCACGAAAGCTGCGATGGCGCGCCACGGCCAGCACGGCTTCGAGTTCCACCAGGCCCGATGTTTTCATTGTCCGAAATCGTTCAACAGGTCATGCAGCATTGTACGGCTAGTCAACGCAATACCAGGCGTCTATCTTGCCCTCATCGACTCACGTTTTCTGGAGCAACCATGCAGATCATCGACAAGATCTATATCGACGGCGCGTTCGTCATGCCGCACGGCGAGGAGTCCTTCGACCTCTTCAACCCCGCGACCGAGGCCGTGATCGGCCGCGTCCGCCTCGCCGACGCGGCGGACGCGGACGCGGCCATTGCCGCCGCGAAGCGTGCGTTCCCGGCGTTTTCGCGCACCTCGAAAGCGCAGCGCATCGAGATGCTCATGGCGCTGCACGAGGCGGTCGTCGCGAGCGAGGACGCGCTCTTCGAAGCGATCGTGCAAGAGTACGGCGCGCCGGTCTCGCGCGGCCGCTGGATGGCGCAGCACGCCTCCAACGTGCTGCGCGACGCCGCGAAGACGCTGGAAGACTACGCGTTCACGCGGCGCGCAGGCACGGCCGAGGTCACCATGCAGCCGCTCGGCGTGGCGGGGCTGATCACGCCCTGGAACAGCGACGCGGGCTTCATCTGCGGCAAGCTCGCGGCCGCGCTCGCGGCGGGCTGCACGGCCGTCATCAAGCCGAGCGAGATGAGCGCGATCCAGACGCGCATCGTGACCGAGGCGCTGCATTCGGCGGGCTTGCCTGCGGGCCTCTTCAACATCGTCACGGGCCGCGGCGACGTCGTGGGCGCACGCATCGCCGAACACCCCGACGTCGCCAAGATCTCGTTCACGGGTTCGACCGCAGTCGGCAAGACGATCCTGCGCACGGCGGCGGAATCGCTCAAGCGCGTGACGCTCGAACTGGGCGGCAAGTCGCCAGTCATCGTGCTCGACGACGCGAATTTCGACGAAGCCGTGCCGCTCGCACTGCAGGCAGGCTTCATGAACAGCGGGCAGGCGTGCATTGCGGGCACGCGCATTCTGGTGCCGCAGTCGCGGCTCGTCGAATTCGAAGCGCGCGTCGGACAGGCCGTGGCGCAGATTCAGGCGGGCGATCCGCGCGACACGCGCACGAGCGTCGGCCCGATGGTGAGCCAGAAGCAATGGGAGCGCGTGCAGCGCTATATCGGCATCGGCATCCACGAAGGCGCACGCCTGATTGCGGGCGGCGCGGGGCGGCCCGAGGGTATCGAGTCGGGCTGGTTCGTGCGTCCCACCGTGTTCAGCGGCGTGACGAACGATATGACCATCGCGCGCGAGGAGATTTTCGGGCCGGTGCTTTCGATCATCGCGTATCGCGACACGGAGCACGCCATCGAGATCGCCAACGACACGCCCTACGGCCTGCAAGCCTACGTGCTCTCGCCCGATATCGCGCGTGCACGCCGCGTGGCCGCGCAGATCGAAGCAGGCCGCGTGCTCGTCAACACGCTCGCGCATGAGCCGGCTGCGCCGTTCGGCGGCTTCAAGCAATCGGGCATCGGGCGCGAATACGGCACCTTCGGGATCGAAGCGTTTCTGGAACCGAAGTCCACGCTCGGCGTGCTTTGACGCGCCGCTAAGCGCATCAAAATACAAACGCCCCGGTTGTGCTGCTGACCGGGGCGTTTGAACTGCGCTTTAGCGCGCGACATCAGAAGACCATCAGAAGGTCTGCCAGTCGTCATCGGACGTGGCCGTTGCCGGTTCACGGCGTTCCGCCTTCGGCGCGGGCGCAGCGGGAGCGCGCACGGGCGCGGGCCTCGAAGGTGCGGGACGCCTGGCCGTTGCGCTCGCAACGACCCTCGCCACCGGCGCGATGCTCGTCGTTGCCGCACGCCCCGCCGAACCGATGTTGAACACCGAGACCAGCTCGCGCAACGCCGCTGCCTGCGAGGACATCGACTGCGCCGCCGCCGACGCTTCCTCGACGAGCGCCGCGTTCTGCTGCGTAACCTCGTCCATCTGCGTGACGGCCTGGTTGACCTGCTCGATGCCGGTGCGCTGCTCGCCCGAGGCCGCCGAAATCTCGTTCATCAGGTCGGCAACGCGCTTGACCGATTGCACGATCTCACCCATCGTGCGGCCCGCGTCGTCCACGAGCGCCGTGCCGTTGTTCACGCGCTCGACCGATACGCCGATGAGCTCCTTGATTTCGCGCGCCGCCGTCGCGCTGCGCTGCGCGAGCGTGCGCACTTCGCCGGCCACCACCGCGAAGCCGCGGCCCTGTTCGCCTGCACGCGCCGCTTCCACGGCTGCGTTGAGCGCCAGGATGTTGGTCTGGAATGCGATGCCCTCGATCACCGAGATGATCTGCGCGACCTGCTCGGAGCTGTTCGCGATGTCGCGCATCGTCTCGACCACGCGGCCCACCACTTCGCCGCCGCGCGTGGCCGTTTGCGAAGCCTGGCCCGCCAGCGTGTTGCCCTGGGTCGCGTTGTCGGCGTTCTGCTTGACGGTCGCCGTCAGCTCTTCCATGCTCGCCGCCGTTTCTTCGAGCGAAGCGGCCTGCTCTTCGGTGCGCTGGCTCAGATCGGTGTTGCCCGCCGCGATCTGCGCAGAGGCCGTGGCAATGCCTTCACTGCCCGTGCGCACGCGGCCCACCAGGTCGACGAGCCGCTCGTTCATGTGACGCAGCGCGCCGAGCAACTGGGCCGCCTCGTCGGTGCCGTCCACGTCGATGCGTGCGGTCAGATCGCCGCGCGCCACCGTTTCGGCCACGTCCACGGCCCGGGCGATCGGGCCCGTGATCGAACGCGTGATGAAGAGCGCAATCGTCGCGCCGAAGCCAATGGCGATCACGATCAACGCGATGGTCCAGGCGACCGCGCTGTGGTACGCCGCCTTCGCCGTGGCGACTTCGGCGGTCGAGCCATTGTGATTGAGGGTCACGTCCTGGTTGATGAGATCCATGACCGATTGAAACGATTGCGCGGACGCAGTCGAAACGGCGGCGCGCGCTTCGGCCGAGCCTCCGTCAGCCGAATTGGCGAGCGCCTCGACCTTCTTGTCGTCGTCCACATAGTGCGACCAGGCCGTGCCGATCGACTCGAACAAGCGGCGTTCTTCGGGCGAGGAGACCAGCTTCTGATAGCCGTCCAGCATGGTGCCGAACTGGCTGATCATCTGGGCATGACGGTCGTGCAGCGAGGCCTTCTCGCTGGCGTCGCTGGCGATCAGCATGCGCAGCGACGTGCGACGCACGTCCTGCGCCTGATTGCGCATATTGCCGAGCGTCTCGACGCTGGGCAGCCAGTCCGTGGCGATTTCCTGCGTGCCGTCGAAGATGCGCGACGCCTGCAGCAGCCCGATCCCGCCCACTGCGCCGAGCAGGAGCAACACAATGGCAAAGCCCGCGCCGAGACGCGGGCCGATTTTGATTCTGGTAAGGAATGACATGGGGACGCCGTAGTGAGAGGTCATCCCTATTGACGACATCGACGCCAAAAAATTAAGTCAATGTTGCAAATATAACAATGCGTAAGGAAGGCGCACCGAGCGAACGATCGGTCTCTTTTCATATGATTAGGAACCCGTATCAATTGCTTCAGAGACTCGCCACCCATACTCCGACCCGCGCGATCGCCGCATCGCGCTGCGCAGAACTCGCGTGCGTCGCGCCCGTCAGATAGGTCGTGACGAGGATGGGCGCGCGCCCGGTGGGCCAAACAATGGCCACATCGTTCGCCGTGCCCCGGTCGCCCGTGCCGGTCTTGTCGCCCACGCGCCAGTCCTTCGGCAGGCCCGCGCGCAAACGCGCGTCACCGGTCTTGTTGGCGACGAGCCATGCAATGAGCTGCTCGCGCGATGCCGCAGAAAGACGCTCGCCCAGCAGCAGTTCGCGCAGGTTCGCGACCATGGCGGCGGGCGTGGTCGTATCGCGCGGATCGCCTGGGATCGCTTCGTTGAGCGTGGTCTCGTTGCGGTCGAGGCGCGTTACGGGGTCGCCAATGCTGCGCGCGAAAGTGGTGATCGCCGAAGGGCCGCCAATGCTCTCCAGCAGCAGGTTGGCCGCCGTGTTGTCGCTGCGCGTGAGCGCGGCTTCGCACAGTTCGGCGACCGTCATGCCTTCGCCACCCGCGCGCGGTCCGCTCACCGGCGAATACGACACGACTTGCGCAGGCGTATACACGACCTTGCGCGCGAGGTCTTCCTTGCCGTGATCCTTGCGCGTCAGCACGGCCGATGCGAGCAACACCTTGAACGTGCTGCACATCGGAAAGCGCTCGTGCATGCGCCACCCGCGCACGTGTCCGTTCGCCGTATCGAGCATCGCCACGCCGAGACGCCCGCCTGCCTGCGCCTCGATGGCGGCGAGCTGCTTTTCCAGCGTGCCCGCGGGCGCAGCGCCCGCTTCCGCCGCCTGCCCCACCGTTGCGCCGAATGCCTGAGATGCAACGCCAGCTATCGCGCTGCCTAACATCGTCATCGTGAATCTACGTCGCGTAATCATGACCTCTCCCAGAAGAGCCGCCACTATCGCGTGTTCTCCGCGAGGTGACAAACGATGATAAATTGCGCCTTGCCCCAGAAAAACTTATGGCTCAATCATGCGAACGTATCTGCCCCTCAATGCCTTGCGCGCCTTCGAAACGTCGGCGCGGCACCTGAGCTTCACACGCGCGGCGAGCGAGCTGAACGTCACTCAGGCGGCCGTGAGCCAGCAGGTCCGCACGCTCGAGGAGCGGCTTGGCGCGACCCTCTTCAAGCGTCTGCCGCGCGGCCTTGCGATCACCGACGAAGGTCTCGCGCTGCGCCCTGTGCTCACCGACGCGTTCGACCGCATCGAAGCCGTGTTGCGGCAGTTCGAGGGCGGCCACTTTCACGAGGGGCTGACCGTGGGGGCCGTGGGGACCTTCGCGGTGGGCTGGTTGATGCCGCGCCTGAAATCGTTTCACGACGCGCATCCGTTCGTCGAGTTGCGCATCATGACGAACAACAATCTCGTCGATCTCGCAGGCGAAGGGCTCGACTTCGCCATTCGGTTCGGCGACGGCACGTGGCCGGGTTCGCGCGCCGCGAAGCTGTTCGACGCGCCGCTCGCCGCGCTCTGCACGCCCGATATCGCACACCGTCTGCAGCACCCCGCCGACCTCGCCAACGAAAAACTGCTGCGCTCGTATCGCGCCGACGACTGGACGCTCTGGTTCGAAGCCGCCGGGCTCGCGCCGCGCCCCGTGCGCGGGCCCGTGTTCGATTCGTCGCGCCTCATGGTGGAAGCGGCGATGCAAGGCGCGGGCATCGCGCTCGCCCCGGTTTCGATGTTCGAGCGCGATCTCGCGGCGGGCAGGCTCGTGCGGCCCTTCGATATCGAGGTGCAGGCCGGCAGCTACTGGCTCACGTCGCAAAAGGGGAAAACGGCGACGCCCGCCATGCGCGCGTTCAAACAATGGATCGTGAAAGAATCCGGCAGCGGCGAGGATGCGTGATTGCGTGGTTATCGTGCTACGCGTTTGCCTGCGTGAGGCGCGCGTGAAGCGCTTCGATTTCCGTTTCCGCGAAGACCTCGATGCCGTGCTGGCGCAGCAATGCAGTCGTCACACCTGCGCCCGCGTGCTTGCGGCCCGCGAAACTGCCATCGTAAATGGCCCGGCTGCCGCACGAGGGGCTGCCATCGGTCAGCAACGCATAGCGGCAGTCGTGCGCGAGCGCCAGTTCTAGCGCGACGCGTGCGCCTTCGACGAAAAACGCGGAGACGTCCTCGCCGCGCGCGTCGATCACGTGTGCGAGCCCTGCCAGCACAGCGGCGCCCGACGCGGCGTTTGCGATTTCCGCAGGCAACCTCGGCACGCCGAACCCGCCTGCAACTTCCGGGCAAACGGGCACGAGCCGCCCCTCACACTGCCACTGCTCGATCAGTGCATGCGCAACGGTTTTCGCCGAGCCGTCGTATCGAACAGGGCGGCCAAGCAGGCAAGCGCTAACGAGTATTCGGGGGAGCATGCGCGATGAGAGTCTGTTGCACGAATGCCCCGCATTTTACGCGCCGAAGTCGAGCAACACCTTGCAGGTTTCGCGAGGATTGTGCTCCGCCAGCTCGAACGCGCTGCTCACCTCGCGAAAATCCACCTTATGCGTGATGATCGATTCCGGCGTGACGAGCCCACGCTCGAGCCAGTCGATCACAGTCGGGAACATCGCGCAGTTCAAGCGCGAGGCGCACAACGTGAGCTCCTTTTTCGTCAGCTCCTGCTGCGCGATGGCCGAAGGCGTCGACGAAAACCCGAGCAGCCCGATACGCCCCGCGGGCGCCGCGAGCCGCACCGCTTCTTCGAGGATCGACGGATGGCCCACCGCATCGAAAATCAGCGTTGGGCCGTCTTCCACGCCGCGCGCGCGCAGCGCGTCGGCAAGCGGCTCGTTGCGCGTGTTGATCGTTTCGTCGGCTTGCGCCCCGCAGCTGCGTGCGAGTTCGAGCCGCTCGTCGAGCTGATCCGTAATGAACGCACGCACGCCGTACACGCGCTTGAGCACCTGCAGGATCGTGAGCCCTACGGTGCCCGCGCCGTAAATCAGCGCAACGTCGCTGTCCAGCACGCCGGTACGCGCCGTGACGTTCGCCGCCACGGCAAACGGCTCCACGATTGCCGCGCACGATTGCGCAATACGCTCGGGAATGCGGTACGCGTTGCGCGCGGGCGCGCACACATACTCGCTGAAACCGCCGTCGCGATGCACGCCCAGCACGACGAGATTACGGCACACGTTCTGCCGCCCGATCTGGCATGCGTGGCAACGCCCACAGCTAATGACGGGATCGACGGCCACGAGTTCGCCCACGCGCGCGGCATCGACACCCTCGCCCACGGACTCGATGCGGCCCACGAACTCGTGGCCGATGATTCGTGGATACGACACGAACGGATTGTGCCCGCGATAGATGTGCAGGTCCGAGCCACAGATGCCCGCATAACGCACCCGTACACGCACCTCTCCCGCTGCGGGCGTGGGCGTGGGCATCTCGCGCACGGCGAGGCTGTTCGGTCGATCGACGACGACGCTCAACATAGTGGACGCTTCCATGGATATTTGCTCAGGTATGCCTACCAGTTCCACATCGACCCGTCGCGCAGACGGGCGACCGGCAGATAGGCGCGTTCATAGGGATATTTCGCGGCCAGCGTCTCGTCGATGTCCACGCCGAGCCCCGGCGCGTCGTCCATCACGAGGAAGCCGTTCTCGAAGCGGTACTGATGCGGGAACACGGCATTCGTGAGCGCGTTGTGCGGCATCAGTTCCTGAATGCCGAAGTTCGGGGCCCACAGGCCGAAGTTCACGGCGGCCGCCATGCAGACCGGCGAAAGATCGGTGGCGCCATGAAAGCCCGTGCGCACCTGGTACATGGCCGCGTAATCGGCAATGCGGCGCATATGCGTAATGCCGCCCGCATGCACGATGGTCGCGCGGATATAGTCGATCAGCTGTTCGCGTATCAGGTCCTTGCAATCCCAGATCGAGTTGAACACCTCGCCCACCGCGAGCGGCGTGCTGGTATGGCTGCGGATCAGGCGGAAACTCTCCTGGTTCTCGGCCGGTGTCGCGTCCTCCAGCCAGAAGAGGCGATACGGCTCCAGGTCGCGGCCGAGCCGCGCGGCCTCGATCGGCGTAAGGCGGTGGTGCGCATCGTGCAGCAGATGCGGGCCGAAGCCCACGGCCTCGCGCACCTTGCGAAAGAGTTCGGGCGTATGGCGCAGATAGAGCGCCGTGTCCCACGGCTCCTCGGGCGGCAGCCCCTTCTGGGCGGGCTCGTACTCGCCCTTGACCTTGCCCACGCCATACACCTTGTCGAGACCGGGCACGCCCGACTGCACGCGTATCGCCTGGTAGCCCTCCTCCACATGCTGGCGCACCGCGTCGATGGCCTCTTCGTGGTCGCGCCCGTTTGCGTGGCCGTAGACCATCAGCCCTTCGCGGCTCTTGCCGCCCAGCAGCTGATACACGGGCATGTTCGCGAGCTTGCCCTTGATATCCCAGAGCGCCATGTCGATCGCGGCGATCGCCGTCATCGTGACCGGGCCGCGCCGCCAGTACGCGCCGCGATAGAGGTATTGCCAGATGTCCTCGATATTGCGCGGGTCGCGGCCCACGAGGCACGGAAACACGTGATCTTCGAGGTACGCGCGCACGGCCAGTTCGCGGCCATTGAGCGTCGCGTCGCCGAGACCGTACACGCCTTCGTCGGTCACGATCTTCACGGTCACGAAATTTCGGCCGGGGGAGGTGACGATCGTCTGCAGCCGTTCAATCTTCAATTGCTGTCTCCACTCTCTTTCATTCGACGAAATAGTCGGGCACGCGCGCCTGCACTTCCGGCAGATGCGAGCCCACGCGGTCGATATGGCTCGCCACCGTCGCGCCCAGTTGCGCGAAGTTGCGCGAAGCGATATGCGCGAGGATCAGCTCGTGTTCGCGCAGCGCGCGCTGCGCATGGTCCGCCACACGGTCGAGCAGCAGCCAGCGCACGCGGTCGAACTGGCGCTTCATTGGCTGCAGCATTTCCCACACGTGCGAGCGGCCCGCGAATTCGAACAGGCGCCGGTGCATCAGCTCGTCGAGATCGAAAAAGCGGTCCACGTCGCCGCGCGCGACGGCGTCGCGCTGGTCGTCGACGATCCGGCCGAACTCCGTGAGCTGGTCGGGCGTGATGGTCTGGGCCAGCTGCACGTGGTTCGCGCATTCGAGCGTGCTGCGCGCGAAGCGCCCCTCTTCGAGCTGCGAAATGGAGATCGGCGCGACGATCGTGCCGACCTTGCGGTAGATGTTCACGAGATGTTCGTCGGCGAGTTGCGCAAGCGCTTCGCGCACCGGCGTGCGGCTCACCTGCAGCGCTTCGGCAATCGCGGCCTCGGAAAGGCTGGCGTGCGGCGGCAGCGCGCCGCGCACGATGGCGTCGCGCAGAAAGGCGTGCACCTGTGGGCGATAAGAAGCGTCGGGGTTGGCGACGAACCCGCTCAGTGCGGCGAGGACGGTGTCCTCTTGCGGTTCGATGACGGTCTGGCTCATGGCGGGTAACGGGTGACTTGTTTGTACCATGGTAGCAAATACGCTTTACGGTCACTGCATAGTGTTAACCCCGATAAAACGAGATAAAACATCGGACTAAGCTTCAGTCATTCGCATACGTACCATGGTACAAAGCAATGACAGCACCTTTACTGTGTGAGCGCTCACTAACCAAAGCGGCGACAGCCGTGCGCCAACCGACGTACGACCGCCAGCGGGTGCGCCCCGGCATCGTCCATCTCGGGCTGGGTGCGTTTCATCGCGCACACCAGGCGCTCTATACGGAAACGCTGCTCGAGCGCGGCGACACGCGCTGGGGCATCGTCGGCGTGAGCCTGCGCGAGCGGCGCGTGCCGCTGGCGCTGGCCGCCCAGGACCACCTCTATTCGGTCACCGAGCGCAGCGGCGAGACGACGGCGAGCCGCGTGGTCGGCGCGCTGCGCGGCGCGCTTTACGCGCCCGAGGCGATGGACCGGGTGCTCGGCGCGATTGCGGACCCCGGCGTGGCCATCGTGAGCCTGACCGTGACCGAGAAGGGCTACAGCATCGCGCCCGCCGGCGCCGAGCTGGACGCCGGCGACCCGGGCATCCGCCACGACCTCATGACACCCGATGCGCCGCGTACCACGCTTGGCGTGCTCGCCGCGGGCATCCGCAGCCGCTCCACCAGCGCGCCGCTCACGGTGGTCTGCTGCGACAACATGCAGGCCAACGGCGACACGCTGCGCAAGCTGCTGATCCAGTATGCGGAGCAGTTCGACCCGGCGCTCGCGCGCCGCATCGGCGAGACGATCGCGTTTCCCAACACGATGGTCGATCGCATCGTGCCGGCCGCCACGCCCGCGTCGCTCGACGCGGCTGCCACGCAACTCGGCCTGCGCGATGAAGCCGCGATCGTATGCGAGCCGTTCACCCAGTGGGTCATCGAAGACCGCTTCAGCGGCCCGCGCCCCGCGTGGGAAGACGCGGGCGCGCTGCTCACGCGCGATGTGCATCCGTACGAGGCCATGAAGCTGCGCCTCCTGAACGGCACGCATTCGGCGATTGCTTACATGGGCCAGTTGCGCGGGCGCGAAACCGTTTCCGATGCGATGGCCGATCCCGCCATGGCCGCCTTCGTGCGCGCGCTGATGACCGAGGACCTGCTCGCCACCGTGACGGTCCCGCCCGGCTTCGACGTTCATTCGTACTGCCAGGATCTGCTGGCGCGCTTTGCCAACCCGACGCTTGCGCACCGTACCAGCCAGATCGCGACGGACGGTACCCAGAAAGTGCCGGTGCGCTGGCTACCCGCGCTGCGCGAGAGCCTCGCGCGCGGTATCGAGCGTCCTCATCTCGAACGCGCGCTCGCCGCCTGGCTGCACTACCTCGCGACCGAACGCAGCGACGCGGGCACGTCGCTCGTGGTGAGCGACCCTGGCGCCCCTGCGCTCGCCGCGAAGCTGCGCGGCGCGAGCACGGCGCTCGACACCGTGCAAGCCGCCCTCTCGCACACGAGCGTCTTTGGCGCAACGCCCTGGCCGCAGGCGTTCGCCGAGCGGCTCGCCCGGCATCTGCAATCGCTGCGCCGGCACGGCACGAACGCGCTGCTGGCCTGCCCCGCGCCGGCCTGAAGCCGCACGCGCGCCCAACTAGATAAAGACTGGAGACAGAACATGAAGCAACGCACGATGGGATGGATAACCGTATTCCTGTTATTCCTCGTCTACGGCATCAACTACCTCGACCGGGTGGCGCTCTCGATCACCGCACCGCTCGTTCAAAAGGACCTCGGCATCGATGCGGCGCAGATGGGCATCGTGTTCAGCAGCTTCTTCGTAGGCTATGCGCTGTTCAATTTCGTGGGCGGCCTCGCGAGCGACAAGCTCGGGCCGAAGATCGTGTATGTCCTCGCGGTCGGGCTGTGGTCGATCTTCTGCGGGCTCACCGCCGTGGCCGTGGGCTTCGCGAGCCTGCTCGTGCTGCGCGTGCTGTTCGGCATGGCCGAAGGGCCGCTCTGCGCAGGCGCGAACAAGATGGTCAACAACTGGATGCCGCGCGACATCGCCGCGACTTCCATGGGACTCCTGAGCGCCGGCTCGCCGCTCGGCGGCGCAATTGCCGGCCCGGTGATCGGGCTGCTCGCGATCAGCTTCGGCTGGCGCCCCGCGTTCTGGATCATCTGCGCGATTGGCCTCGTATGGTGCGTCGCGTGGATGCTGCTCACCGCCAACCGTCCTTCGGAAAGCCGCTTTGTCAGCACGCTCGACGAAGCCGAGCCCGCGCGGCGGGGACCGAGCGTCGCGCACACGATCCACGCGGTGCCCGACAGCGCCGCTTCTTTGCCGCTCTCGGCATGGCTGCGCCAGCCGCTCGTGATCGCAACGGCCGTGGCGTTCTTCGCCTACAACTACGTGCTGTTCTTCTTTCTGAGCTGGTTCCCCAGCTACCTCGTGCAGGCGCATCACCTCAACATCCGCGAGATGAGTCTCGCCACCGTCGTGCCCTGGCTCGTGGGCACCGTTGGCCTCGCGGCGGGCGGCGCGATCTCCGATGCGATCTTCCGCTGGACCGGCAAGCTCATGCTCTCGCGCAAGATTGTCCTTTCCACTTGCCTCGCGGCGACGGGCGTGTGCGTGGGCGTCGCCGGCCTGGTGCATACGGCTGTCGCGGCCATCGCGCTGATGTCCATTGCGCTCTTCCTGCTCTATGTGACGGGCGCGCTCTACTGGGCGATCGTGCAGGACGTCGTGCATTCCGCCAGGGTGGGCAGCGTGAGCGGCTGCATGCACTGCGTGGGCAGCCTTTCGGGCGTGATCGGGCCGGCAGTGACAGGCTTTCTGGTGGAGCGCAGCGGTTCGTTCGCCACGGCGTTCGCGCTGGCCGGTGTGGTTGCAGTCACTGGCGCGGCGCTCTCGGCAGTTTTCATTCGTGACGCCCGCAAGAGCGCGCCGCTCACGGACAAGGCGTATTCGTAACCAGCGTGTGAGCCGGCGCGTACGCCGGCGGCGACGTCACATCGTCATCGCGAGCCGCGTGGCCTGATCGATAGCGCGCAACGCATCGAGTTCGGTGGCGACGTCGGCACCGCCTATCACCTTCGGTTTCGCTGCGCGCGCGACGAGTTCATCGTAAAGCGTACGGTTCGAATTCTGCCCCGCGCACAGCACGACATGATCGACGGCGAGCACATGCGGCTTGTCATCGATGCGATAGTGCAGGCCTTCGTCGTCGATCGCATCGTAGGTCACGCCCGACGTCATCATCACACGCGCCTTGCGCAAGCGGGCCTTCAAGATCCAGCCCGTCGATTTACCGAGGCCCCTGCCGAGCGGTTCCTCCTTGCGTTGAAACATGTGCACGCTACGGCGCGGCGCGCCATGAGCGTCGCTACGCGTTAAGCCGCCCGCATCCGCATTCGCGGCATCGACGCCCCACGCGCGGAAAAACACGCCACGGTCCAGCGATTCCTGCGCATCGCCCAGCAGATACTCGGCCACGTCGAAACCGATGCCGCCCGCGCCGACGATCGCCACGCGCTCGCCCACTTCGACCTTGCCCGCGAGCACGTCGATGTATGACACTGCCTTCGGATGATCGACACCCACGATATCGGGCACGCGCGGCGTGACGCCGGTAGCGATGACGATCTCGTCGAACGCCTCGCTGGCGAGTTCATCGGCCGTTGCAGCTTGCCCGAGCCGCAATGTCACGCCGAGCCGCTTTAGCCGTACCTCGAAATAGCGCAGCATCTCGTGAAACTCGGCTTTGCCGGGCACGACCTTCGCCAGATTCAGCTGGCCGCCCAGTCGCGCATGCGCTTCGAACAGCGTGAGCGTGTGGCCACGTTCGGCGGCGTTGATCGCGAACGCCATGCCGGCCGGGCCGCCGCCCACCACCGCGATACGTTTGGGCTGCAAGGCGTTGCCCGCCGCGAATTCGATCTCGCGCCCGGCGCGCGGATTGACGAGGCATGTCGCAGTGCGTTCCGTGAAGATGCGGTCGAGGCAGGCCTGATTGCAGCCGATGCATGTGTTGATTTCGTCGGCCATGCCAAGCCGCGCCTTCTTTGCGAAGTCGGGGTCGGCGAGCAGCGGGCGCGCCATCGAAACGAGATCGGCCACACCCGAGGCGATCAGTTCCTCGGCGACCTCGGGCGTGTTGATGCGGTTCGACGCCATCACCGGAATCGACACCGCCCGTTTGACGTTGCGAATCGCGTCGCGCCAGGCCGCGCGCGGCACGCACGCCGCGATGGTCGGCACCGCCGATTCGTGCCAGCCGACGCCCGTGTTGATGAGATCCGCGCCGGCCGCTTCGATCTCCTTCGCGAACGCCGCGATCTCGGCGCCGTTCATGCCGCCTTCCACGAGGTCGATGGAAGAGATGCGGTAGATCAGCATGGGCTCGCGGCCCATTTCCGCGCGCACGGCACGCACGATGTCGAGCGCGAAGCGGATGCGGCCTGCGAAGCTGCCGCCGAATTCGTCGTCGCGCGCGTTGGTGACGGCGGCCGTGAACTCGTTGATGAGATAGCCTTCCGAGCCCATGATCTCCACGCCGTCGTAGCCGGCCTGGACCGCCAGCGACGCCGTGCGGGCGAAGTCGTCGATGGTGGCGCGCACTTCCTGAGTGCTGAGGGCGCGCGGCGCGTACGCATTGATTCTCGCCTTGGCGGCCGTGGGCCCCACGCACTCCGGCACCTTCGCATAACGGCCCGCGTGCAGGATCTGCAGCACGATCTTGCCGCCCGCCTCGTGAACCGCGCACGTCACGGCGCGATGCTCGTCGATCTGCTCCGCGCGATTGAAGAGCGGGCCTCCCGCCTCCATCACCCCTTCGGCGTTCGGCGAGAACCCGCCGCTCAGAATCAGGCCGATTTCGCCGGCCGCGCGCGCCGCATAGAACGCCGCGAGGCGCTCATGCGGACGGTCGAGCGTTTCGAGCCGCGTGTGCATCGCGCCCATCACCATGCGGTTGGGGAGCAGCGTCGCGCCAACGCGAAGCGGGGTCAAAAGCCGGTCGTAGGTCGCCATGGGGATGTCTCTTGATATTCTCGTGCGTCGTTTTCACACTCTAGGCGAGCCCCCTAATTACGTCAACATCATGATATATATTGAGGGCACGAGGAGGGGTATTGCCCAAATGGACGGCGCGCCCACTTCCCTTCACTATTTTCGTATCAGCTATTTGTCTCATTGCCCGCCGCACTCGCGCGGCGACCGAAAGGCGCCCATGACCCAGAACGACCCTTCGTACGATCAATCCGTCTCGTCGATTCACAACCGCTTGTTCTTCCGGCTGTTCCAGGCGGGCAACACGCTCGACCGGCAGACGACCAAGGCGCTCGGCATCACGACCGTGCAGTGGTCGGTGCTCGGCGCGCTGTCGCGACCGCAGGTTGCGGAGGGCATGTCGTTTTCCGAACTGGCCGACTATCTCGTGGTGAGCCGCCAGAGTCTCGACGGCGTGCTCAAGCGCCTGGAGCGCGACGAGCATGTGCTGCGCGTGGCCGACACCCTGGACCGGCGCGCGAAAAAAGTCGTGCTCACGGACCAGGGCAAGGTGTTCTGGGAGAGCCTGCAGCCGAAGATCTACGAGTTCTATCGCCAGGCGCTCGCGAGCTTTCGCTTCGACGACAAGGTTTCGCTCGTGCACTTCCTGAATCAGCTGAACAAGGGCATGGACGAGATCGATCTAGGCGAACCGGCGCAACGCGAGCAGGAGTGAATGCACGCTCGCGCTTTCATATCGTGCAACGCGCGCCCGGTGTGTGCAAATTCCGCATTTCCGGATACGGGCGAGCAATTGCACATGGAAGGACACCTTCTCTTATCGTGAAAGACATCACGTAAGCCATTGAACAACAAGGAAATTGCAGCGCCGCAAAGCTGCAGGGAAGTCGTCTTTCACTGCGATAGACTGAATCCAACGACGCTTCTTATTCGCTTGTTAATCAATGGAGACTGATGATGGACGTGTATATCGAACCGTTACCGAGAGGCCAATGGGGGCCAATCGATGGTTACGCCCTGGAGTTCGAGGACGGCAGCAAATTCGCCGAGAACATCTTTCGCTCTGAGCTTCTCGCGATCAGCGAGATCGTCCTGAGAGGCTATAAGCCGCTGCTGGCGAAGGTCCGCATTACGGACAAGCACGCCAACGCGCATTGGAAACGCCCCGAAACTTCGCGTTGACGTGTTTAAGCTCGACGGCATGGTTTGCCGTCGAGCTGCGTACCCGCCCTATCGCTTATCAAGCGCCGAAGGTGAAGCGTGTGCCGGTAGACGACCACAGCACCTTACCCGGCATGGCCTGAGTCACCATCGAGTAGAACACTTCGCCGGAACAATGCATCGGAACGATGTAGTCCGGGTCGATTTCCTTGAGCACGTTCACGGTGGCCTGCTGATACTCCGGCGGCTGCGGCGCAAGATGAAAGCCGCCGAGGATCGCGTGCACGTGATCGACGCCCGACACCTTCATCGCCGTTTTGACGGTATTGAGCACGCCCCGGTGCGCGCACGAAGTCAACACCACGAGACCTCTGCCCTTCACCATATACGCGGTGCCCTGCTCATGCTGAAAATCGTCGGGAATCGTCGTGGCGTTTTGCTTGGCCGCCGGTAGTTTGTCCGCGGCACAGCCCACGCCATTGTGGATGCCGACGGTCATGTTGCTGGGATTGAGCGGCTTCTCAAACGTGGTCTGGGGAATCCAGCCCGTGGTGAACGCATGACCCGCCACGACGGCGGGGTGCTCGGCAAACACGATGTTCAGATTGGCGTCGCGCATGGCCTGCCGGTCGAGCGAGCCGAACTGACGCACGCCGATCTCGCGTGTGCAGAAACATTCCTCGCCCCCTAGGTAAATGGGCAGCTTCGCTTTCAGCTTGCCCTGGTTTGCCTGGAGAAAGCCGACCATGCCGCCAAAGTGGTCGTAGTGGCCGTGTGTCAGCAACAATGCATCGAGCCGCGCCGGGTCGATCTTCAAGAGTGCTACGTTATTGTTCAAGGTCTCGGGCGTGTAGCCGAAGTCGATCAGGATTTGCCTGATCTGGTCCGCCTGCGCGGACTCGACATGCATGGAGAGCCCCCATTCGTTCTCGATGGCAAGGCGAGGCGGCTGATCTTGTCCGAGCGCGAGGCCAAAGCGCTGCACGTCGACGTTGCCGATGCGGCGGCTACTCTCCAGCGCGGAATACGACGAGTCGGTGACCACGCGAACCGATACGCGATCGACAACGGGTACCGGTCCGCTCAGCGGCTCGGCGAACGCGACCCGCGATTCGCCGAACATTGCCCCCGCAAGCACCCCTAGCGCGCTGAATCCACCCGCCCGCAGTATTCTGCGGCGCGACCAGCTACCCAGATATCGATCGTCCATTTTCTGATCTCCGTCGCTCGCGACTCACCGCATGGTAGGCGACAGCACCTTACGCCCAATGCGAAGGGTCGACGCGAACGTGCGCTACCGCACATTCGCGCGGCGCACCCCCGAGTCGAAAGGTCGTTGTCATGCTGATCGCACGGGCTCGTAAGCGTGCCGGCGAAACGCACACGTATCGATGTGCAGGCAACGAGAACAACACCGTTGACGCCTCAGGCCGCCTCCTGCATGATCGTCCTCATGAACGCGCACATCCTCACCACGACCACTACCACGACCGCTTCCGGCGGGTCGTGAGTTCGGTGCGCACACGTTAGATTTCGTATCGATCACAAGGCCCCGCCAGCAATGGACGGGGCCTTGTCGTTTCTCCGTGCGTTGCGGGCGCAACTACCGGAGAACCACCATGCCCAGCCTCGCTCGCGAACGCCGCGCCCTTCTCGTCATCGATATGCAGAAAGGCTTGTTCAACGGCCCCAATACGCCGTTCGAGGGTCAGCGCGTGCTCGCCAATATCAGGCAGCTGATTGCCGAGGCGCGCAAGGCTCGCGCGCCGGTCTTCGCCGCGCGTCACGTCGGGCCGCCGGGCTCGCCCATCGAGCCGGGCAGTCCGCTCACGCAATTGCTGCCGGCGCTCGCCATCGACCCGGACATCGACGGTGTGTTCGAGAAGCGCCGCCCCAGTTGCTTTACCGGCACCGATCTCGCGCAACGGCTCGCGCGCGCGAACGTGGGCGAACTCGTCATCGCGGGCATGCAGACGGAGTACTGCGTGGACTCGACCTGCCGCGCCGCGGGCGACCTGGGCTTTCAGGCGCTGCTCGTCGCGGACGCTCACACGACCATGGATACGCCCGTGCTGAGCGCCGCGTCGATTATCGAGCACCATAACCGCACCTTGAGCGGCCCGTTCGTCAGGCTCGTGAGCACGGCCGAGTGTGCGTTCGACCGCGCGTTTGAGTGACGCACGGCGCGATTCAAAACCCTTCGAGCACGAGCTTGCCGCGCGAGCGGTTGGTTTCCACGAGCTCGTGCGCCCGGCGCAGGTTCGCCGCGTTGATGGTCCCAAAGCTCTCGTTCAGGGTCGTGCGCAACACGCCTTCGTCGATCAGCGAAGCCATGCGCTCGAGCAGATCGTGCTGGCGAATCTGGTCTTTCGTCCCGAACATCGAACGCGTAAACATGAACTCCCAATGCAGGGCCACGCTCTTCGTCTTGAGCTTGCGGAAGTCGACCAGCTCCGGGTCGTCGATCAGCGCGAGATGCCCCTGCGGGTTGATCGAGGCGACGATCTCGTCGAAGTGACGGTCGGTCTGATTCAGGCTCGCGATATAGTCCACGCCTTCCATGCCGATACGCTTGAGCTCCTGCGAAAGCGGCTTCGCATGATCGATCACGTGATGCGCGCCCAGTTCGCTCACCCACGTCGACGTTTCGGGCCGCGAGGCCGTGCCGATCACCGTGAGGCCCGTGAGCCTGCGCGCCAACTGCACGAGAATCGAGCCCACGCCGCCGGCCGCGCCGATCACGAGCAGCGAGTCGCCGGACGGCACCTTGCCTTCGGGCACCTTGAGGCGGTCGAACAGCAACTCCCACGCCGTAATGGAGGTGAGCGGCAACGCGGCCGCCTCGGCGAAGTTCAGGCTTTGCGGCATGCGGCCCACGATGCGCTCGTCCACCACGTGGAGTTCGCTGTTGGTGCCCGCGCGCAGCAGCGAGCCCGCATACCACACCCGGTCGCCCGGCTTGAAGAGCGTCACGTCCCGGCCCACGGCGCGCACCACGCCGCTTGCGTCCCAGCCGATCACTTTCGGCTCGCCGTTCTCGGGCGCCATGCGCGCGCGCACCTTCACGTCGACCGGGTTGACCGACACCGCGTGCACTTCAACGAGCAGATCGCGCGGGCCCGGCTGCGGGTCGGGGAGTTCGAGATCGATCAGCGATTCGGGGTCGCTGATGGGGAGATTGCGGTAATAACCAATCGCTTTCATCGTGAATACCTCCAGACAGTCAAATTGCGGGAACCCGGCTTGGTTGAACAAGCGGCTCGAAGTGATAGAGGTCGGGGTCGGCCGAGAAGTACGGCCACAGCGTGTGCAGGAAGGTCTGGAAATCGCCGTGCATCATGAACGCGCTCTGTGCGTCGAGGCAGTCCCATTCCACTTCCAGCACGTAGCAGCCTTCGTCTTCGCACTGCGGACCGAGACGGTGCCCGCGATAACCCGGCTTGTTCGTGAGCAGCGGGCATACGCGCAGCCAGGCCGCCTCGAAATGCGAAATCTTGTCGGCCCGCAGATAAAAGCGGCCTATCGCGACGATCATGCAAGCCTCCGTGCCGTTCGTGTTGGTATGAATAATCGGCCAGTGCGCTCGGCGCGCATAGCGGCAAACGGCGAATTCAGCTTCAAATCTGCTTTGAAGATCGAGGGGGCGATCGAGCGGCGGGGGCTTGCGAAAGACGAATGCAGGCCGGCCCTGATAGCGGTCGAGCCGGGTATCGGACCAGCGAGCGGACTGACTGCGCGATTACACCTCAGGCAAGCAACGCGGCAATGCGATCGCGCAGCAAATCGCGCAGTGCGTTGACGGTCGGCGAGAGCATCGTGCGGTGCGCACAGACGAGATGCAGCGGCGCGCCTTCGCCCTGAAACGCGTCGAGCGCGGTTTCGAGGCGGCCCGCCTGGATATCGGCGAGCACGTCCAGGCGCGACTTGTACGCAAGGCCATGTCCCGCCACGGCCCAGCGGCGCACGAGTTCGCCGTCGTCGCTGCTGCGGTTGCCGTGCACGTTCACGACGCTCGCTTCGTCGCCGCGGTAGAAGGTCCAGCGGTCGTGCAGCGTGTCGCTCAGCGCGAAGCGCAGGCAGTTGTGGCGCGAGAGATCGGCGGGCGTCGCGGGTTTGCCGTGACGCGCGAAATAGCCGGGCGCGGCGCACAGCACGCGGCGGTTGTCGGGCGCGAGCGGCAGCGCCACGAGCGAGGAATCTTCGGGCACGCCGTAGCGAACCGCCACGGCAACCGGCGACCGGAACATGTCGGTCACGTGGTCGCCAATGTGCACCTGGAACGAGACCGCAGGATGCTGCGCCTGAAAGTCGTCGAGCCAGGGCGCGAGCACGTTGCGCCCGAGGTCGGAGGGAATCGACAGCGACACCGTGCCGCCGATCATCTTGCGCCCATGCGCCACGGCGTTCTGGCCGGCCTCGACCTGCTCCATGACGCCGCGCGCGTATCCGAGGTAGCGCTCGCCGTCCGGCGTGAGGCGCAGGCTGCGTGTGGAGCGTGCGAGCAGGCGCGTGCCGAGTTCGGTTTCGAGGCGCTTGAGGCCCGCGCTCGCCACCGCGGGCGTGAGATCGAGCTGGCGCGCGGCGGCCGAGAGGCTCCCGCTGTCCGCTGCATTGATAAAGATGACGAGGTCTTCCAGTCTGATCATGTACCGTCGCGTCTCGTTGGGCTGCGCGCGCCTCGGAAGCAGGCGCCGCGGTCATGGAACAAGCGAACTGTACACGAAGGCACCGCGTGCGCGGGCAGGCCCGAACAGGCAAAAAAAGCCCGCGAATCTCCAGCCTTCCGGTTGTTGAACAAACTTTGGCTTACCGTCGCGCGATTCCTATACTCCCCAGCAGACATCCCGCGAAGGCTGTGCCGTGCGCCATCGGCATCGCGAACGCGGGCACCGGTCGTTCATACAGGAGTACGAGGCAATGCTGAATTATCCCGCCGCCTACCAGTCGACCAAGGGCTCCGCGCTCGACGTGAACAAGCCCTTTTACCGCCGCATCGCCGAAGAGCAGGACCAGCGCGAGCTAATTGAATCGATCGTCGTGCCGATACGCTCGGGGCAAGCCTGGAGCGTGCCCGCGGGACACGTGTTCCGCATCGTGACGATCGAAGGCCCGCAGGTGGCCGACCTCAACTTGTGGAACCGGCACGATCCGCGCGAACGCATGTGGGCTTCGCGTACGCGCCAGCTCCAGCAGGCACACGTGAGCACCTTCGACCGCCTGTGGTCGACGCTGCCCTTCCTGCGCCCGCTCGTCACGATCACCGACGATAGCCTGGCCGACTACGGCGTCGACGAGCATGGCGGGCGCGTTCACGACCTGCTCGGCACGCGCTGCGACCCCTACGTGAACCGCATGCTGACCGGCGAGGACTTTCATTTCCACTGTCACTCGAACCTCACGCGCGCCATCGCGCCGTATGGGCTCACCGAATACGACGTGCACGACGTGCTCAACGTGTTCCAGTGCACCGGCCTGAATCTGGAGGACAAGTACTTCATGAAGGCCTGCCCGGCGAAGAAGGGCGACTATCTCGAGTTTTTCGCCGAGATCGACCTGCTGTGCGCGCTTTCGACCTGCCCCGGCGGGGATCTTTCGCTGCCGATGTGGGGACCCGATGCACGCGACCCGCTCGAAGTCTGCCGGCCGCTCGGCATCGAGATCTACCGGCTCGCGCCCGCGCTGCTGGAAGGCTGGTCTTCGCCGCCTGTCGCCGAATATCGCGGCCTGCACGGCATGGCGTTGCAGCAGCCGGACTGGAAGTGCGGCTGCTGAATCGCTGCGGCTCTAGCTTACTGCTGCTTTTCGACCTTCTTCGGCTTCGGCGGCGATTCGACCTTCGCGTACTGGAATGCGGGCGTGGCCTTCAGCGCTTCCTTGGTTGCGCCGGGCAGATAGAGATTGCCCTGGCGCACGTCGAGCGAGGCGATGGGCACGGCCACGTCGTGCGAGCCGACGCCGAGGAAACCGCCCGCCGAAACGATGGCCGCGGAAACCGAGCCGTCCGGCGCCACGATAAGGTCGCGCACGGTGCCGATCTTCGCGTTGTCGTCGTTATAAACGGGCTTGCCGAGTACGCTCTTCTTCACGCTCCAGCCTTCGAGCAGCGCCTGCGACTGCTCGACCGAAACGCTCAAGGGCTGCGCGCCCGCGATCTGGGCATTCGCGCTGGCACTGGCCAGCACGGCGCTGAATGCGGCTACGGCTAACATCGTCTTGCGGAATTGCATTTTCTTTCGCTCCTGTATTCCGGTTATTTCGCCGCGCAGGTCGTTGCGGTTCAGCGCGAGACTGCAGGCGGGATGTCATGTTAGCCGGTATGGGGCGGCGCTGCGCTCAAGCTGCTTACGCGAGCAATCACGCGGCAGGTGGGCGCAAAGACGCTGCCAAGCCTTCGGAAGGCCTCGGCGAACCGTCACTAGAGAAAATCGGGCAGCGCGCGCATCCTCGCTTAGTAAGGAAGACGGTCGGAGTTCGGCTCGGACATCGCACCACCCGCAAAAAGCTGACGCGCTCGCGCGAGTCCGTGCAATATAAGCGAACGCGCGCGTCGCCTTTATATGGCTCCTGGAGAACGACATGTCCGCCCTGCCTGCCCGCCACAATCGCGCCAAGGCCAAACTCGCGGCCGGCGAGAACCTGACGGCTTTCATGGTCGAGCTGCCGAGCGTGGGGCTCGTGCAGGTACTCGCCGCGAGCGGCGTGGACGTGCTGATCTTCGACATGGAGCACGGCCCGATCGACATGCAAAGCCTCCACGCCATGGTGGCCGCCACGCGCGGCACGCCGGTCACGCCCATCGTGCGGATTGCGTGGACCGAGCCCTGGCTCGTCAAGACCGCGCTGGAAACGGGCGCCATGGGCATCAACTTCCCGATGATTTCCACGCCCGAACTCGCGCGCAAGGCGAGCGAGTCGCTGCGCTATCCGCCCAACGGCTCGCGCGGCTTCGCGCCTTCGCTCGCCGCCGCGCGCTGGGGCGTGAGCGGGCCCGATTACATTCGTGTCGCGGATTCGGAACTGCTCAACATCATCACGATCGAGGACGCACAATCCATCGAGCAGCTCGATGAGATTCTCGCGGTGCCAGGCATCGACGTGGCGGCGATCGCCTCGTTCGATCTTTCGATGAGTCTTGGCGTGCCGGGCCAGTTCGATCACCCGGAGTTGCAGGCGCTCGTGCGCAGGGCCGAGGAGAAGGTGCTGCGCGCGGGCACGCCGCTGGGCGGCGTGGCGCTTGATGCGCAAACGGCGCAGAGGAAGCGCGCCGCCGGCTATCGCATGTTGCTGCTCGCGTTCGACGTGATGATGATCGAGCAGGCGGCGCGCGGCATCGTCGAGGCGGCGACGGCGCCCGCGGATAAAAGCTAGGGCGACTCGCGCTTTCTCACTCCATCATCGCCGGCAACGCTCCACTAGCGAAGAAGACGTGGCCGCACGGCTCGCTGACATCACGGGAAACGAAGGGGCGCGCATCGTGCTCGACGCAATCGGCGGTTCACTGTTCGAGCCGCTCACGGCTTCGATGTCGCGCGGCGGCATACTGATCGAATATGGCGGCCTGAGCCGCGAGCCCACGCCGTTTCCCTTGCCCGCAGTTCTGGGCAAAACGCTGACGTTGCGCGGCTACCTCGTTCATGAGGTAATTGGCAATCCTGATTGGCTGGAGCGGGCGAAAGCCTTCATTCTGGACGGCCTGAAAGTGGGCGCACTACGGCCCGTCATAGCCAGGACGTTCTCTTTTGAGCAGATCGTCGAGGCGCACCGTTATCTGGAGTCGAACGAGCAGTTCGGAAAGGTAGTCGTCACGCTCTGAACCTCGCGCCGACAATGCGCCAATTCACGACGAAGCCGCGGCACACTGGGCGCAAAGCCCGAAAACGACGAGACTCGAATGCGTATAGCGAAAGCGCTTCGCCGCCGCGATGGCGGCGTGCTGTTCCTGCAGCATCGGCTCGTCGATGTCCACCACGGTCTTGCAGCTCTCGCACACGAGGTGCGCGTGCGGCGCGCCACGCCCAAGCTCGTACACCACGCGCGTTTCGCCAACCCATGTGCTGTCGAGCAGCGACGATTCCATCAGCTGCGCAAGCGCGCGATACACGCTCGCCAGGCTGCATTGCTCCACATCTTTCGCAATGCGGCGAAAGACCTGGTCGGCAGTCAGATGCTCGTGCGGCGCATCATGAAATACCTTCAGCACGGCCACGCGGCTGGATGTAGGGCGCAGGCGCGCGCTCTTCAGTTCGGAGTAGACCGTTCTCATACGCAGGGAAAAACACGTCGGCAAGGCCGACAGTTTCCCCGAGAATGCTTAAGGTTTCCTTATGTCAGTATGTTGAGTGTCAGGCGGCCCCACTTTATGCTGCGTCGCCGTATGGATCGAGAAAGTATTGGACTGGCGGATCCTGAACAGAAGCACGACCTGAGGCCCGCATGGCTTCCAAGCCCACGGTGATCTTCGGCGCGTTCGACCGGCACAACTTTGGCGACCTGCTGATCGCGCGGGTGGCGGCGCGCATGCTGCAACGCCGCGAACTGCTGTTCGCCGGGCTCGCCGCGCGCGATCCGCATGGCGATGGCGGGCCCGCCACCGTCGCACTCGCGCGCATCGCCGCGTTCGCACGCGGCCGCTCGGTGAACGTGATCCACGCAGGCGGCGAGTTGCTGACCTGCAATGCGTGGGAGGCCGCCGTGATGCTCGCACCGCCGCGGCGCGTGCCGGCGCTCATTGCCGACGAGGATACATGGCTGCGCGACGGGCGCGCGTGGGCACACCAGCATGTTGGCGTGGCGTCGCTCGCGCCGTATGTGCTTTCGAAGTCCGCGTTGCCCGGCGTGCGCGTGAAGCATCTCTCGTTCAACGCGGTGGGGGGCGTCGATCTCGATGCGCGCAATGCGCAGTTGGGCGCTGACGTGCTCGCCGCACTGCAATCCGCGGATGCGGTGAGCGTGCGCGACCGTCAAACCCAGACGTTGCTCGCGCAACGGGGCATCGCAGCCCGCCTGATACCGGACCCCGCCACGATGACGGCAACCCTGTTCGGCACGGCAATATGCCGGCACGCCAGCCACCTCGCGCTGCGCGACGTGCGGCAGGCGTTCCCGCACGGTTATGCAGCCGTGCAATTCAGCGCTGACTTCGGCGACGATGCAACGCTCGATACGCTAGCCGCCCAGCTCGAACTTGCAGCGCGGGGGCATGGCCTGGGTATTGTGCTGTTTCGCGCGGGCGCCGCTCCCTGGCATGACGACCTGGCGGTGTACGAGCGGCTCGCGGCGCGACTGCGCGCGGCTCGCGTTCGCGTGTTTGCTTCGCTGAACGTCTGGGACATCTGTGCGCTGATCGCCGGGAGCCGCATCTATTGCGGCAGCAGCCTGCACGGTCGCATCGTTGCAATGGCGTACGCGCTTCCTCGCATGAATATCAGTCATCCTGATCATTCTTTCTCGGGAAGCAAGCATGCGGCCTATGTGCGCACATGGGAAGCAGCGGGCCTCACCGGCGTTGTGAATCTGGACAATCTTGCCGATGCGGTCGCCAATGCACTGGCGACCGATCGCGAATCACTGCGCGAAACCGCATCCGCACTCGCACGGCGGTATCGGATGGAATTCGAAACGGTGATAGCTGAGAATCGACTATAGGCCGTGCGAATGATCTATGAGATGGCGACGACACTGCCCTCGGTCAGATAGGCGAGTCATTTTTCGCACAACCATTCGCAAATTTTTTTCATGCATACGCCGTCCCGTGAACTGCGCCGCCCGTGCGCGATTCGCCGGATCGATACTGGTTTACCCGGTCCGGTTGAAAGTCAAAAAATACCATTCAATCTACGTTTTATACATGGACCCACCGCCTTCCGCGCAATTAACCTTGTCGAAGGTTATTCGATGCGTCTATCGCCGGAATCCACATCGATCACGCAAAGAACCATGCAATCAACGGAGATCAGATTGAGCAGCGAAACCACGTATGGCCATTAGCTTGCCCCGCCATCACCGGCCTTCGATTCGACAGACAGCAACTCGACGGGCCGCCCCGAAACCTACCCTCCATCTGTAAGACCGTCGCGTAGTCGAGCATATCGGTATGCTCGACTGATCACGGTACGACGCTTACACATTAGCAGTACGAACTAGACAAATATTTATAAGAGCGTCGGCATACCGATGCAATGGAGATTCCGCATGAAGAGGTTTATCGCTCTCGCATCCGGCGCAGTCTTGTCCTGCGCGTCTGCCCCTTCCGCGTTCGCGCAGTCTTCGGTCACGCTCTATGGCGTGCTCGACAACGGCTTCGTCTATCAAAGTTCGAGCGGCGGCAATTCGGCGGTCCGCGCGGTGCCCGGCGGACTCTTCTCGACACGCTACGGCTTCAAGGGCAGTGAGGATATCGGCGACGGCCTGCACGTCAATTTCCAGTTGGAGCAAGCCTTCTCCGGACAGACAGGTGCAGCGACAGACTCGACCAAGGCCTTCAATCGTCTGGCGTATGTCGGCATGTCCGGTGGATTCGGGGAGGTGCGCTTCGGCCTGCAAAACTCCCCGCAATACGACGTGCTCCAGGCGGCAATGGATCCGACCTGGGTTAAAAGCATTGCTTCGCCCATGAACAATTTCAACGGCCTGATCATCCGCGCGAACAATGCAATCTCCTGGTACACGCCCACGTTTGGCGGGTTGAATGCCAAATTTATGGTGGCGTTGCGCGATCCGGCGACGTCGGGCAACGGCATTGGGTTCTACAACGCGGTCGTCCAGTACATCGATGGGCCGTTGAATGTGGCGGCCGGCTATGAACGCGGAGACGAGCCTGCCGTCGGAGCGGGCGGGAGCTATACGCTTGCGGGCGGCGCTGCCGCGGGTCCTGGCGCGGTATTTACCGTGTTCAACGCGGGCGCGTCGTATGCGATCGGCGCCAACCGCATCTGGCTTGCGTACCACACGGAGAATCTGACGAATACGCCGAAATACATGCAGCACGAGGTCTACCAGATATCGGACTCGTATCAGGTCTCGCCTTTTACTCTGGTTTCGCTGATGTACGGTTACCTGCACGATCGCACCGGCAAGGGCAACAACGCGCAGCAGTTAGGCCTGCTGTTCGAATACTCCCTGTCCAAAGCGACCGAACTCTATACAGCGGCCGGCTTTCTTCAGAACCGGAATCAGGCGCAATACACGCTCTCCGGCACCGCATATTCGGGCCTCACGGTCGCTCCCGGCAGCGACACGCGCGGCATTGGGGTCGGCCTGGTACACAAGTTCTGAGAACGGCGGCGCACCCATTACCCGCCTTTCATTGCGGCGCGCAAGTACGCAACAAAGCGCGCCGTAACCGGATCTTCCCGCATGGAAGGCCATGCGAGTCCCACGCGCCACTTCGCGTTTTTTCCATGAAGCGGCAGTACCGTAGCATCCCGCAGCAGGTGTCGTGCGCGAGAAGGAATGAACGCAATGCCCACTCCCGCGGCGACCGAGGTCAGGACCGACTGGATGTCTTCGGCCTGCTGCGTCACCTTCGGCACGAAGCGGTGCTCGAGGCACCATCGGTCGATCTGTGCAGTGAGCCCCGGCCCGCGTGCACGCACTAGCGAGATGAAGCCGATTTCATTGAGCACGTCGAGATTCGCTGGAAGGCGTGAGTACCGAAGGTGCGGCGGCAATGCGAGCGCAAGTCCCTCGTCTACGACTTTGAACGATGAAAGACCCTCCGCGGCGGGCAAGCGGAGGAAACCGGCATCCAGCTTGCCCGCCAGAAGACGGCGCGTTTGCTCTGCGGAAGAGAGGTCGCTCAGGGTGACGGTGACAGCAGGATGCTGCTCCCGAAAATCCGCGATGAGCTTCGGCACAATCGTCAGTACGGACAGGCAGATCCCGAGGCGCAGATGGCCTTGCTGGCCGCTGCTTGCTTCTCGCGCACGCAACAGGATTTCATCCGCGTCGCGTACGAGCGCCTGCGCATCGGACAGGAACGTCTCGCCAAATGGCGTGAGCTGCGCACCGTGCCGACCGCGTTCGAACAGCCTGCCACCGAGGCTCGCCTCCAATGCGCCGATCTGCTTGCTGAGTGCCGGCTGACTCATGTGCAGCGCATCCGCCGCGCGGCTGAAATGGCGCAGCTCGGTAACTGTGAGAAACGTCCTCAGTAATTTCAGTTCCATTCGGAAAAGTAATCATACTGGTAAGAACATTCATTTTACTGATCGATCGGCGAAGAGTTCAATACGTGCATGCCCCTCTCGAGAATCATCCGCAATGCCAATTCGAACCTTGCCGACTAACGCCCCCCAGACGGCCCTTGAATCTGACGCCATCGGTAAAACGGCGGTCGACAGCGAATCCGACACGACCCCGGTCAGCGACTCCGATGCGCGTAAAGGGCGCAGTCGCCGTTCTCGCTTCGGCGACGTGACGCACGAGGCCCATCATCGCGCGGCGACAGGTGCGATCGCCGTAAGCTTCGCTGTCGTCTCTCGCAGGCATTGGCCGCGTTGAGCGCGGTCGCGCTGCCGCCGCCGCCAAAGCGCGCCGGTGGCCAGCCTGTTCCAGGACTGGCGTTCCTCATCCCAAGGATCAGGGTTGGCGTTTGCCGCGGCCACCAGCAGGTTTGCCAGCCGGCGTACGCGAACCCGCAGCTGGCCTGGTGGCGGGTTTGCTGCGCGGCTTTTGCACGCTGAATGGGCTACCGCTCGTGAAACTTGTGCCCTTACCCGCGGCCACAACGTGTTGCGCCGCAGGCTTGCGCTTGTTTTCGCCACTTTGCGGGAGCGGTTTTTTGCTGGGCCCCTGCATGGCACCCGGCGCAGCTTGCGGCACTTTAGGCTTCTTGGGCTTTTTGGGTTTCTTGATGAGTTCGCCCGTCGCGCTGGTTTCCGGTACGCGGTGTTCGGCTTCAAAACCCGGCTCTTCCTCACGGGGCAGCGTTTGCCGGATCAGCGCTTCAATCGCGGCCAGTTGCGGGGCTTCATCGGCACACACGAGCGACACCGCCACGCCGCTGGCGCCCGCGCGGCCGGTACGGCCAATACGGTGCACATAGTCTTGCGCCACGATCGGCAGATCAACGTTGATCACCAGCGGCAGGTCGTCGATATCCAGCCCACGCGCAGCCACATCGGTAGCTACCAGCATATTGACTTCGCGCGTCTTGAAGCGCTCCAGCGCACGCAGTCGCGCGGGTTGCGGTTTGTCGCCGTGGATGGTGTCGACCGCATAGCCCGCTTCATCCAGCATCGCCGCCAGGTAATCCACGCCACTGCGGGTTTTGACGAACACCAGCGCGTGCTCCCAGTTGTTCTCGGCCACAAGGTGCATGAAGAGATCAGGCTTGTTCCTCTTATCCACCGGGACCACCCACTGCTTGATCTTGCTGGCCGTCGCATTGGGCGGGCTGACGCTGATATTGACCGGGCTGCGCAGAATGCCCGCCGCCATGGCGCGGATATCATCGGTAAACGTGGCGGAGAACAGCAGGGTCTGACGCTGGGCGGGCAAGGCAGCAAAGACGGCGTTGAGTTCGCGCGCAAAGCCCAGATCCAGCATGCGGTCGGCTTCATCCAGCACCAGCGTTTGGACTTGATCGAACTGCACTGCGTTCTGGCGATTGAGATCCAGCAAACGGCCCGGCGTGGCAACGAGCACATCCACGCCTTTGCGCAACTTCATCATCTGCGGGTTGATACTCACGCCGCCGTAGGCAGCCAGCAATCGCAAGTCGAGGCCTTTGCCGTAAGCGATAAAGCTTTGCAACACTTGCTCAGCCAGTTCACGCGTGGGCACCAGCACCAGCACACGCGCGCGGTTGCTGGACACCGCCGGGCCGTGTTGCACCAGCCGTTGCAACAGCGGCAGCGCAAAACCCGCCGTTTTGCCAGTGCCGGTCTGTGCCCCGGCCATGACGTCCTTGCCACTGAGCACGGCAGGAATCGCCTTGGCCTGCACCGGCGTAGGTGCGTGGTAATTGAGGTCTTGCACATTACGCAGCAAGGGATCGATCAGGCCAAGCGAGGCAAAAGACATTGGCGTATTCCGGGCTAAAACCGTAATTCTAGCGGTTACCGCGCTGCCTTCGCCGCGCAGAACCGACAGTCAAGAAGATCGATTTGAACGCCGCTGAATAACGTAGCGGTGCCGTGCGCCGCGCCGGCATCATCGCTGGACATGAAAGGTTTCGTTTTTGTGTGTCATCGTAC
Organism: Paraburkholderia nodosa DSM 21604; assembly: GCF_000519185.1. Classification (GTDB taxonomy): domain Bacteria; phylum Pseudomonadota; class Gammaproteobacteria; order Burkholderiales; family Burkholderiaceae; genus Paraburkholderia; species Paraburkholderia nodosa. The sequence goes on from NZ_JAFA01000020.1 coordinate 152,362, forward strand.
AGAACCACTTCATGTGCTACTGTAGGTACCCAGAGCCAGCAGGACGTTTCAGTCGAACACCAGAAGGATCCTCATGGAATTCAACAATGGCGCTGTACTAGAAGCTCTTCGACTTGCTTTGCATCGACAAATACCGTGGCACAAGCGACCGGCAATCTTCACGTTGCTCCGCTCGCACGGTTTGATCCAGACCGTAGACCAGCCACCTCCCCCCAGCACGAAGTTTCTCCCCACATTACAGATTGCCGTCCTGACGGATAAAGGACAGAGCGAAATCCGGCGCATCGAGGCGTCAAAGCATGTTTCAGGATGGCTGGACGACGACTACTTTGCAACGTTCCTTGCAGGGGTAGTGCTTGCCTGACCACGCATCATTGCGTGTCTGCGATCGCGATATTCACGAATCGGGCCAGATCGCCTCGGGGGCTCTCATGGGGCATTCAGGGAGGTTACTCGCCTACGCTGCTGGCGTTCGGACCGCGCGGCTCGACTAGCCGGCGGTCTTCGAGAGCCGGTTTTCCAGAAGCAGCTTGCCAACTGCCGCATAATTTCGTTGCTGGGCTACGACGTGCTGGGCCCCGGCGTGAAGGTCACGCAATCGCCGCTGCAACGGCGAGGCGTTGTAGAGGGCGCCCCCGCCACCCAGCGCGAAGCACGCGTCGGCAATACGCACACAGGTTGAAGCGATCCACACGGAATTTTGCGTGCTTTGCATGCGCAGCGCTGTGTCGTTGATCGTTCCCGCCAGCGCATGGCCCCAATGGCTCGTGGCTTGTACCTCCATGAACGCCTGCGCCGCTCTCAGGTCGGCTCCGACTCGGCCGAGTTCCGCCTGGAACAGCTCCGAATCACGCATGGCAGTCACCGCGCGAAGCTGCGTGCGGCCGGTATTCGCAAATGCGACGAGTTCCTCCAGCGCCCCTTTGGCCACACCTACGGAGAAGGCGCTGTGCATCACGGGAATGATTTCCAGCACGCTCTGATAGAGCGGCCCTGGAAGACAAGGCACGCCGCCCTCGATATCGAAGAAGTTGCTTTCCGGCACGATCTTGTCGGCGATCGCGATGTGATGACTACCGGAGCCCTTGAGCCCTGCCACGTGCCACGTATCCTCGATCTGCCATTCGGACGCTGGGAGAATGAAGCCGCGCAACAGTGGCGGCCCGTCTTCGCCGGCGTGACCGGGAAGCGGCTTTCCGTCTTTCGTCATCTTGCAGAACCCCACCATCCATTCGGCCTGCTGACAACCGCTAGCGAACGGCCAGCGCCCGCTCACGCGCCAGCCGCCCGGCACCGGCTGTGCGGTGCCCACAGGCTGGGATGACCCGGCGAGTATGACGTCCGGGCCTGATTCGTACACCTGATCATAGGTCCGAATGTTCAGCAGGGAGGCAATCAGCGCGCTTCCGCTGGCAATCATCGCGGTCCAGCCCAACGACCCATCGATCTTTGCGAGTTCGACGATCACCCTGAGCCCCTCCGGAAGATCCAGCTCCATTCCGCCGTGACTCCTGGGTACGAACATGCGATAAATGCCCATCGCTTTAAGCGTCTCCACCAGGTCTGAAGGCATTCGGCGTGCCGCCTCGATTTCGGCTGTGCGCGATCGAATGCTCGGCGCCAGTTTGCGGATTTCATCAAGCATACGGTCGACTTCATGGGTCATGGCGTGGGTCCTCTGATGTGAGTATCGTGGAGCGACTTTTTCAGAACGCCTTTGATCCACGAGTTATTCCACGCGATGGTAAGCGTCACGCCTAGAACGCGCTCCTGATGACCCCTCCATCGGCTCGCAGCGCAGCGCCCGTCGTGGCCGACGAAAGCGGACTGGCGATATAGGCCACGAGCGACGCAACTTCCTGCGGCGAACCAAATCGCTTGATGAGCGATGTGGGTCGGACCTTCTCGAAGAACTCTTTTTCGAACGCTTCAAACGATTTGCCATCGGCCTTCGCAAGTGTTTCCACGAATTCGCCAACGCCGCGCGACTTTGTCGGCCCTGGCAGGACGCTGTTGACGGTAATGCCCGTGCCGGCAACGGCTTCGGCCAGCCCGCGCGAGACCGCAAGCTGCGCGGTTTTCGTCATCCCGTAATGGATCATTTCGGTGGGAATCTGCACACCGCTTTCGCTCGAAATGAAAATAATGCGCCCCCAGTCAGCCTGCCTCATCGCGGGCAAAAACAGGCGAGCGAGGCGCACGCCGCTCAGGACGTTGACGTCGAAGAAGCGTTGCCAGTCCGCGTCGGGGATCTCTTCAAACGGCTTGGGCTCGAAGATGCCCAGGTTATTGACCAGAATTTCCACATCCGGATAGCGTTGCGCGAGTTCGTCGGCTGCGGCGGCCGTGCTCAGATCGCCCGCAAATCCGTAAACGTCGTTGCCCGTGTTGGCTTTCAGCTGCGCGACCACGTCATCGACAGATGACTGGGAGCGTCCGTTCACGATCACACGAGCGCCCTCCTGGGCCAGGGTGCTAGCGATGGCAAGGCCGATGCCGGCTGTGCTGCCGCTCACCAGTGCGAGTTTGCCTTTCAGTTTCAGATCCATGACTGACTTCCTTTCAAAAGAAAAGATAGAAAAGGGCGGCATCAGGTCTCGATCGCAGGATGCCGCCTTGAAGGTCAGGTACGCGTAATCGAAGCGCCGCCATCGACGAGCGATGCGGTACCGGTTACGAACGACGAATCGTCCGACGCGAGGTAGAGGACCGAACGTGCGAGTTCCTCCGGCTTCGCGACGCGCTTGAGCGCATGCAGTCCGGTCACGAACGCCTGCGACTCGTCGGTGTCGTTCATGCCGCGATACATGTCCGTGTCCACCGCGCCCGGCAACACCGCGTTGACGCGCACGCCTTGCGCGCCATACTCTGCGGCGAGCGCCTGGGTCAAGCCGATCAGCCCGGCCTTGCTCGCCGCGTAGGCCGCAGTGCCCGGAAACGCGAACGAATAGCCGACGAACGTCGACGTGAAGATGATCGATCCGCCGCCGCGCTTCAGCATTTCGGGAATCTGGTGCTTCGCACCGAGGAAGGCACTGGTCAGGTTGGTCGCCAGCGCAGCGTTCCAGCCAGCCTCCGAAATGCCGGTGCTCGGGCCCATTTCGCCCAGCGTGCCGGCGTTGTTGTAGGCAATGTCCAACCGGCCGAAGCGGTCCACTGCGAGCGCGACGAGCGCCTTCGCGAAGTCCTCCGACTGAACGTCGCCCGCTAGATACACGGCTTCGCCGCCTTCGCTGACGATCTCCGCAGCGAGCGTTTCAAGTTCCGCCGCGCGCCGCGCAGCAACAACCACCTTGGCGCCTTCCTTCGCAAACAGCTTGGCCGTTGCACGGCCAATCCCTGAACTGGCGCCGGTCACGATGGCGACTTTTCCTGTCAAGCGTTGCATTTCCAATCTCCTGAAGTCCTGCGTTGGCCAGTGCCCTGTGCCCCGGTCCGTGAGCGAAATATAGGCTTCAGTTCTGCTTGCAGAAAGGCATAAAACATGGTCCTATCATTCAGCTTTTGTGAATGTTCGGAGAGGGTATGGACCGCCTGCGCGCCTTTGAAGTTTTCGTGACGGTGGTGAGCCGCGGCGGCTTCGCGCGCGCAGCCGATGCGCTCGGCACGTCGCCCGCCAACGTCACCCGCTATGTGAATGAACTGGAAGCGCATCTGGGCACGCGCCTGCTCAATCGCACGTCACGGACGCTATCTCTGACCGAGGGCGGCGAGACGCTTTACGCCCGCTGCAAGGCCATTCTCGACGATGTCGCGGAGACAGAAGGGCTTGTGGCATCCGGGTCGGTCGAACCGCGTGGAAGACTGCGCATCAATGCGCCCGTGAGCTTTGGGATTCGGTATCTGGCACCGCTGTGGCCCGGGTTCATGCGCAAATATCCCGGCATCGAGCTCGACGTCGCGCTGATTGACCGCGTCGTTGATATCGTCGACGAAGGCTACGATCTCGCGATTCGCATCTCTCGCGCCGGCTCCACCAGCCACGCAGCCCGCAAGCTGGCGACATCGCAAAACATCCTGTGCGCGTCGCCGGCGTATCTGGCCCACTTCGGACATCCGACCTTGCCGGCGGACCTGATGCAGCATCGCTGCGTCGGGTACACCTATGCGGCCACCGGCGACGAGTGGCAACTCATCGACCGTGGCGGCAAGACCCACGCTGTGAGCGTCGACTGCCACATGCATACCAACAACGGCGACACGGCACGCGCAGCCGCGCTCGCAGGGCAAGGCGTGATCTGGCAACCGACGTTCCTCATCGGCGACGATCTACGTGCCGGCAAACTCGTTCACGTGCTACCAGAGTATCGCCTGCCGGAGATCGACATACTCGCCATGTACCCGAGCCGTCGACATCTGAGCGCCAGAGTGCGCGTAATGATCGACTTCCTGGTCGAAGCGTTCAGCGGAGTGCCTCCATGGGATCGGGCCAGTCAGAGCAGGTAGATGCCAATGCGGCTCCGGTGCGCGTTATTTGCGATCGGCGCATGAAACGCCACTTGGCTATTCTCGCCCGGGTGGTGGATTTTCAGCGATACCGGACCAAAATTCCAGACACGCCGTTGCCATCCGCACACCCAGATTCAATGGCGCCATCCGGCGAGTGGCCGATTCTCGTCCTTCGTTGTGCTCAATAATGGCCTGGTAGACCGCCAGACGCTCCTTGTAGAGGCGTACTTGATCTTCCGCCAGTTTTACAAGCTCGGCGGTACTGGTGAACTCACTGAAAAAGAGTTGCAACACCGCCATATCCCGCATCTCGAACACTTCGCCCGGCGGGGTTTTCAACCAGTTCTCCAGCGCTTCCTGGCCGCTGGAGGTCAATGAATAGACCCGGCGACGGCGCCCGCCTTCTTCCACTTCCTGGTCCAGCAGGCCCTCGCGCGACAGTCGCTCCGGCTCGCCGTAAAGTTGCGAGTGCGGAAAAGGCCAGAAGTACCTGACCGAGCGCTCTATAGCCTGCTTCAGTTGATAAGGGGTTGACGGGCCCCGCAACCCGATGACCCCTAAGACGACATACGAAATCGGACTCAGCCGAACGGGTGCTTCTGCGCGTGAGGTGTTTGGGTTCGTTGACATAGTCCGTTTCAGACGGTACATTTAGAACTATGTTACTGGAAGGAGTCTTCCATGGCAACAAAGATTGCAGGCTGTTCGCAAGCTGAGTTATCGCATTGTCAAGGTGACACTTCGGAGCCTGGCACAGAGCTTTCGATTGGAGATGCCCTGCGCCTTGCGGCAGACAATTGGGGCAATCGAATTGCGCTTGTAGAGGGCGCACAGCTCGCCGACGCTCGCCGTCAATGGTCCTTCGAGCAACTGTATGAGGACGCATGCCTCGTCGCCCGCGCTCTGCTGGCGCGCTTTTCTCCTGGAGAGCACGTCGCCATCTGGAGCGCCAACCGCCCCGAATGGGTTCTGCTCGAGTTCGGCGCAGCGTTGGCTGGAATCACGCTGGTCACCGCCAATCCCGCGTACCTCGCCAAAGAACTCGCCTATGTCCTCAGGCGGTCCAACGCCGCCGGCATCGTCCTGTCTCCCGAGTACCGCGGGCGTGACTTACTAGCAGTACTGAATGAAATCAAGGCGGATATCCCAGCTGTGCGCGAAGTGATCTCGCTCGCGGATTGGCCTGCTTTTCTTGATTCGGGCAAAAGCACACGCTCGTTACCCAACGTGTCCCCAGACGATGTCGCGCAGATTCAATACACGTCAGGCACGACTGGATTTCCCAAGGGTGCGGAGCTGACGCACCGAGGACTCGTGAACAATGGCCGGTTCTATGCCAACGCTATTGGCGCGAATGCCAAAGACGTCTGGATCAATCCGATGCCCATGTTCCATACGGCGGGCTGCGGCCTCGCCACCCTGGGCGCATTGCAGACGGGCGGTATGCACGTACTGCCGGGTGGATTCGACCCCACGCTCATGCTCGATCTGATTGAGGCTTATCGCGGCACGCTGGTGCTAAGTGTGCCTACGATGTTGATCCGGATGCTGGATCAACCTGGCGCTAAAGATCGTGACCTTTCGTCATGGCGACTCGCCACGTTAGGGGGTGCCCCTGTGCCCCCGGAACTCGTGCACCGCGCGGTCACCGAGTTCAATATCGATGTCGCAATTGGGTTCGGTCAGACAGAGTCGTCGCCGTATATCACCCACACGCTGCCGCACGACCCCAACCCGCAATGGATCGATACCGTGGGGCGGCCCCTACCTCAGACCGAAGTCAAGATCGTCGAACCGGCTACCGGAGAGACTGTTCCCATTGGTGTGATCGGAGAAGTCTGCGCAAAGAGCATCTGCGTGATGAAGGGGTATTTGGGCGACCTCAAAGCAACAGCGGAAGCCATCGACGCGCAAGGATGGTTGCATACCGGCGACCTCGGTTGCCTCGATGCACAGGGTTATTTGCGCATCCAGGGTCGCATCAAGGACATGATTATTCGCGGTGGAGAGAACATCTACCCACGAGAAATCGAGGACGTGCTGTGTACACACCCAGGTGTCTCCCTTGCGTCGATCGTAGGCGTTCCTGACGCGCAATGGGGTGAAGTCGTCGTCGCTTTCGTACAGCCACGACAGGGCTGCAATTTGAGCAGCGACGAACTCTCGGAGTTCTGTCGCGCACGCCTTGCTTCATATAAGACGCCACGGGTCTGGCGCTTTGTCGATCACTTCCCGCAGACGGCTTCCGGAAAAATCCAGAAATTCGTGCTGCGGGACGAATTCATGGCGTCGATCGGACACAGGCAGTCCTGACAGGCGGGGACGCTGACCAGCAAACTCTTCTTCGACGTCGATGCCTGGATTGTGAGCCATTACGCGGCTTGTACCGGTCACCGATTGTTGTCGGCTGATCGACCGGAACCTGGCCAACTGTTTGCCTGATGCGGCTGGCCGTAGCCGACCCACTGCGGTCCTTGGGACCGAAGCGAAGTAAGTTTCCGGTGTAGAACGTCTTTCGGTCGTTGAGTGCATCTAGCCCAACTCATCGTCGTCGAGACGCTGTTGAACATCGCGGAGCGTGCGTCACCCCTGATCGAGGGCAGCGAAGCCGGAAGCTAACGCCAGACTTGGACCGCCCAACCCAGGCGCTTCACTGAATGTGACGGACCTGACGGGACGGTGATCTGAAAGCCGGGCAATATTTTCAAGAGCGACGATAGGCATTCCCCGACCTAACCGCTGGTGTGATCCGCCCCGCCCACCTCCTTGATGAAGGCGAGCAGGATCTCGCTGAGCCGAACCGGCTGCTCCTGTTGGATCCAGTGACCGGCGCCGTCGATCAGCTCGATGCCACCCATTCTCGTCGCCGCCTTCGTCCTCATAAGATCGAGCGCGCCCGGCGCCGAATAGGTGCCCCAATCGCTTTTCCCGCCAATGAAGAGCGACGGGACATCGATCGTCTTGCCCGAATACAGGCGCAACTCAGCGCTCAGGTCAGGATCGGAAAAGACGCGATAAGCCTGCAGAGCGCCTTGGAACCCGGTGCGGCCATACTCCTCCGTATACACCCCAAGTTCCGGCTCGGTGAGCCATTTGGTGGCCAGGACCTCGGCGGAGGAAGGTTGGAATGGAGCGACGGTCTCGGGCATTGTCTTGCCGAGATCCATGACGTAATAGGTGGGCATTTGTGCAAGTTCTGCGGCGGTTAGCGCGTTCAACGGATGCGGCTTATTCCCCGGCCAGTCGGCGCTCTTGACGTAGAAAAATGCACGAAGAAACGCGTGTAAGCCTTGAGGGGGGTGCCACATGTCGTGGTTCGCCTTCCGTGTGCTCAAGTATTGCTGGTAATACTCTCTCGGCGGGTTGAGCGCCGCCAGCGCGGCCGCTAAGTTTTGATTGCCAGTGTTCGGTTGAACCGACGATACCTCGCTTTCCGCGATGTTAAAAGGAAGCGTCGGCGGACCGGGGAACGGTGCGCTCATCAGCACCACCGAGGGAAAGACGTCAGGTCGGGCCAGCGCACAATAGGCCGCCACGGGCGAGCCGAGGTCGTGCCCGACAAGCATTGCCGTACGCCGATACCCCAACGCCAAAACCAATCCGAGGGCATCACGCGTCATATTCAAGAGGCTGAAGGGCGCTAGCTGGGCGTCATAGTCGTTCACCCAACCGGTGGTGCGGCCAAAACCCCGCTGGTCGGGCGCCACGACATGGTAGCCGGCGTCAGCCAGAAGCGGGATCAGGTGTCGCCAGCCGTAAGCCAAATCGGGAAAGCCGTGCAGAAGCAATGCGAGCGGCCGGCCGGGGTTCTCGTAACCGGCCTCGAGAATATGGACATCAAGGCCGTTGACCCCATGGATCATGCGCGAGCGGACCCCCTTGGGAAGCGTTCCCTCGCCATATGTTGATGTGGTCAAATCAATTCCTCCTATGGGGTTTGCGCGGGCGGGTCGAATTAAAGCCGCAACGAGGCTGACCGCGCCCATCGCTAAGACGGCTCGTCGGGACGCCGATGGCTTGGAGCTAAGTGGATGACTCATGACGGAACGCACCATCCGCGTGTAAGCGCTGTCTTCAGCTTCAGCGAAAACCCACGCGGCGAACAATTCGCGCGGCGGCCGGGCAATCGAGGACGATCAGCCCCGACACGAAGACGCTCGGCATGGGGTGAACGAGGAAACCCAGGCGTTTCGTCTTGAGTTATTCCTGCCGCAATCTGGGCAGGCTGCGCATCACTGAACGAACCTTCTTGGCTTGCGATTGTGTCGAGGGGCATCGCCGGACTCCTTCTATGGTGATCACCATAGTATGTCGATCACCATAGAATAATCAAGCGAAACGTGCTATGTTCACGGCATGCCACGTAAGACTGACGCCCGCGCTCGCGCGATTGCCACGGCCGAACGACTGTTTCGCATCCAAGGCTACACTGCGACGGGATTGATCCAGATCCTTGAAGAAAGCGGTGCGCCTAAAGGATCGTTTTACTTTCACTTTCCACGCGGCAAGGCACAACTCGCAGAAGAAGCAATCGATAATTACGTTGCGAATCGAATTGCTGTATTGCGGAACATCTCGGCGAATACGACGGGTGATGCTCTGAATTTCGTTCATCAGATTTTCAGCACATTCGCGGGCGAAATGGTCGCCTCTGATTTCCAGTATGGATGTCTAATGCAAAATCTGGCGAATGAGCTGCCCGCGCTCGACGCTGAGTTGACCAAACGGGTAGCGCGCGGATTTGTTGAGTCGACCGAGATTATTGCGGAGCATTTTAGGGGGTGCGGTTTCGCTCCCGCGCGCGCGTCCTCTACCGCAGCCGCATTGGTAGCCGCCCTCGAAGGCGCGCGGACGATCGCCCGCCTAGAACGCACGCCGGCTATATTCGAGGCGCTGGCAGATGTTAGTGTCCAACGGTGGGCTGCCTCCGAGGGGTGATCCGGTCCAATGTTCGCGGTCGAACGAAATTGGCACTGATCATCCTACGAAGAGCGTCCCGTCTTTCGCGAATGTCCGTTCGCAGACACCCAGCCGCCGCCTGAATGTCTTAGCGACGCACTGAGTAAACGTCCGTTTTTGGCCGATGCCGGAAGTCCGACCTCCGACTTGTGGAAGTGTCCGAGTTCACCCGAGCAGGCAGCTAGGCACAGCGGGGAGAAAGTTGGGGCGACGCGGCTGTATCTTTTTTAATAGGAATACTATCGCGACGGTATCATACCCGGTACCGAGCCGTTGACGACGGCACGTGTCACCGCGCAGGTCGTATTCTAAGCCTATGCGCGTCAGAGTCTCCGACTATGTATCAGAGGGGGCAGCGCTCTAGGCGACTAGGATCGTTGGCGCGAGCCCCATTTATGGCGTGCATTCTGGAGTCACTTGCGAGCGATGCAATATGGGCTCGATTTCCCATTTTTCCTCACTGACGACCGCGTTCTGTTCGAAGCTCTCTCGCCGCAATATGACGGATGCTTGGACGTCGGCGGAAATATCGTGGACTATCAATTTCGCCATCCTTACTATGAGGGAATTGGAGAGCCAACGTTCATCGGATGATCGGGATGTAAGAAGCCGCCACAGCGGACTCAACGATGGATATGGGGCGCCGTGTCTCTCCAGCAGACCGACATCGGGCGCGGCGGCTGGCTCAAGCGGATCGCGTCGAGGCGTGGTAAATAGCCTTACGGCTGCCACGACGAATTGGCTATTGCCCAGAACGCGGCCTTCGGTTTCAGGTTCGCGTCGAATAGCAGCGGCAGATTGGTCCGCGGCACCGGTATCGAGGTCAGCCACGTATGCTTGTCCGAATAGCCCCAGAAGGTGACGGCCTTGATGCTTGGCTCGTGCTCGAACAGATCGAACACCGCGCGATACCGCTGCGCCTGCGCACGCATCACGTCGTTCGGCACCGGCTGGCCGAGATCGGGCAAACACGCAGGCGGATGGCTCCAGCATTCGCCCGGGTCGCTGTAGAGACTGACATCGAGTTCCGTCACCTGGTTTTCGAGTCCGAGGGCGGCGACGTCGTCGAAAGCCTGCTTCATATTTTGCAGCGGCGGCCAGTTGAT
>NZ_JAFA01000003.1 GCF_000519185.1 Paraburkholderia nodosa DSM 21604
TCGGCTGTAAATTTTTAAAGATCGATCGCGAAAGTGCCGCGCAGTTTCGTTCAGACAACCACTCAACTACCGGCTTCCTTCTGCGTTGCTGCGTCAGCAGCAGAGAAACGAGATTATGAAGACTGTCTGGCGATCTGTCAACAGGTTTTTTAACTTCGTTCAACCTGCCGCTCAACTTCGAATCACCCGCAGACCCAGTCACCCCAAGGCTTTCGCCTGGGCTTCCCGTCTCCCCGCGCCTTCATCGAAAGCGCGAAAGACCGGAATTCTAGTCACGCAGGTGACATCTTGCAAGCGGTTTTTTGACTCGCGTGAAATTCGGAAAAACGCGTGAGCGCAATCGCCTCAAACGTGGCGTTGCATAACGCGCTCGACGAGCTGCAGATAGTGGTCGAGATCCGGCGTCGGCTTGCCGGCCACCTTCGCGAGATCGTCCCAGCGGCGCAGGCGCACCGCGTCTTCGGCGTGGGGGCGCGCAGCGAAATCGCGCGCCTCATCGGCATTGAAGATGCCACCCTGCAATTCAAGGCTGCGCACCGAGTCTGCGGAAAGGCAGCCGAAATACGCTTCATCGACGGCGCAGAGGTAGCGCTTCGCATCCACATGCAAGCGGATCGGTTCCAGCACGCTATCGGGCAACACGGGCCGCAGGAACGGCAGCGCATAGTACTGGTGTAGATCGTCGATGCCGCGTTCGGTCGGCGTTTCGCCCTGACGGTTGAGCAGGTGACCCAGATCATGCAGGAACGCCGCCGCGGTCAGCTCTTCGGTCGCGCCGTCTTCTTCTGCCAGCGCGCCGCTTTGCAGTGCGTGCTCCAGTTGCGTGACCGGCTCGCCGCTATAGCCCAGGGCGCCGTACGTCTCGAACAGCTCACGAATATCCGCGAGGCTCAGTGCCATCTTCTTCAACTCCTCTATGACGTGAATACGGCGACGGCCCACACGAGCGCGCCGACCATCGTTCCTTCTGCTCTCAGTCGCCGCAGGACTCGCGCATGCGCCTGGCCGATTCGTCGGCGTCGCGCGACGCGAGCGCGCTCAACAGTGCCCGATGCCCCGCATACGATGCATCCATTGCGCTGTGCGCCGGCGCCGCACGCCGCGACGAGAGCCGCAATTCGCTTACGGTCCCCTCATAGGTCTCGCGCAGCCTGGCATTGCCAGCCGAGGCGAAGAGCGACGCGCGAAACGCGTCGCGCGCTTGCAGAAAAGCCTCGCCCTTCTCGGCGACTGCCGCGTCGCGCATCGCGTTGAGGTGCTCGCGCAACTCGGCGACCTGGGCCGCGTCGATGCGCGGCGCCAGCATCCGGCACGCCGCTTCGCGCAACGCCGCGCACACTACGCCCAGTTCCTGGGCCTCAGCCGCGCCGACGCTGCGCACGAACACACCCCGATGTTTCTCGTTGCGCACGAGGCCGGCCTGCTCCAGCGCGCGAAACGCTTCGCGCACGGGTCCGCGCGAGACGGCCAGGCGAGCCGCCCAGTCGGCTTCGTTGAGCTTGTCGCCGGGTGCGAGCATGCCGGCCGCGATGCGTCGCTCGATCTCGTCGCGCACCAGCGCAGTGAGCGAATGCTGGCGCACCATGGCAAGCGGCGTCGTGTCGGACAATGTCTGAGGATCGCGATCAGGATCGCCCGCGTTGCCGCTACTCGCGCGCTCTTCGCTCATCGAATCTTGCACGTCGTGCCTTGTCCGTCTGTTGCGCGCCTGCGGCGCATCGAACCGCATGGCATCCATCCACTCAGTCCGCCCGCCGGCGGGGCACACGTGACGCGATCAGCACCAGCGCCGCCAGCGACACGAGCAACAGGACCAGCGAGAGCGCCGAAGCCGGCAGGTAGTAACCGCGCTCGACTGCGCCCACCACGACGATCGGCACCGTCGCAAAGCCCGGTGGATACACCGTGAGCGTCGCACCCAGTTCGCCGAGCGACAGTGCGAAGCCCAGCGCGAGACTCGCGCGGATGGCCGGCACGAGCTGCGGCAGCACCACGCGGCGCAGCACCATCGAAGGCGGCGCACCGAGACTCGCTGCCGCTTCGCGCAGCACGGTCAGCTCGGAACGCAGCGCGGCCGAAGCGCATCGATAGCAGAACGGCAACACAAGCGCGAGCTGCACGAATACGACGATCGCAGCCGAACTCGACAGATCCACAGGCGCCTTGTGATACGCGATCAACACCGCGAGGCCGAGCACCACGCTCGGCACGCCGTTGGGCACCATCGCGAGCGTATCGACGACCGCGCCCAGACCGCGCCGGTCGCGCCCTTCGAGCGCGAGTGCGAGCCACAGACCGAGCGCCGTGCCGAGCACCGCCACGCCGAAGCCGACTTCGAGACTCGTTGCGAGCGCATCGAAGTCGCTCGAGCCAAGGCGTTCGAACCAGCGCGTGCTGAAACCGTCGGGCAAGATCGTGCCCGACCAGTGCGACGCGACGCTCGACAACGCGACGACGATCACCGGCAACACGAAAAGCCAGAAGCACAGCAGCGCCGCGAAGCCAAGCAGTGCCGCGCTGGCAACGCGCGAGATGAGGCTGCGCTCGACAGGCCGCGCACGAAGATGCTTCGGCGGCAGCGCGATACGGTCGGAACCGGCGACGGGATTAGTTGACATTGCGCGCGCCTCCATGACTGCGGCGATTCACGCGCCGATACAGCGCATACAGGGAAAGCGACATCGCGAGCATGACCACGGCGCCTGCGGCGGCCGTCGGCAGATCGAGATCGACCGTGGCCGAACTGTAGATCGCCACCGGCAGCGTGATGAGGTGCGCGCTGCCGAGCACGAGCAGAATGCCGAACTCGTTGAACGTCAGCAGAAAGCACAGGATCGTGCCCGCCGCGATACCCGGCCACGCGAGCGGCAGGATCACGCGCAGCGCGACCATCCGGCTGTTCGCGCCGAGACTGCGTGCGGCTTCGATCAGGCGCATGTCGAGCAGCGCGAACGCGGCGAGCGTCGGGCGCACGACGAACGGCGCGTAGAACACCACTTCGGCGAGCACCACGCCGCCGATGCCGAACAGGAAGTCGAGCGGCGGCGCCTGCAAATGAAAGAGCCGTTGCAGCCCGATGCTCACCGAGCCCTGCGAGCCGTACAGAAAAATCAGCGTGAACGCGACGAGGAACGACGGGAACGCCACGAACAGTTCCAGAAAACGCGTGACGAGCTGCGCGCCCGGAAACGGTTTGAAGAACAGCAGCGCGGCGAGCGCGACGCCGAGCACGGAAGCCAGACCCGCGCTCAGGAACAGGATCCACAGCGTCGTGACGATCACGCCCCGCGAATCGGGATTGCCGAAGAACGTCTCGTACGCGTGGAAGCTCAAGCCATGCGCGCCCGAAAGGCTCAGCAGCACGAGACGTACGAGCGGATAGACCACGAGCGGCCCGAGCACGAACACGAGCAGAAACGCGATATGGCATTGCGCGCGCCGTTCGCGGCGGCGCACAGCGGCCGCGTGCGCGTCGGCGCTGGGCAGAGCCAGGGCGGAATCAGGGGTTGATAAGGACGACATCATCAGCCTCGTAACGCAGGGACACACGCATGCCTTTCGCCGGCGTCATGCCGTGGCCGCGCTGCATGGTGACGAGCACCGGTTCGTTCGGCATCGCGTCGAGCAGCACCGGCACCGAGAGCACCGAGCCATACCACTCGACCGATTCGATCGTGCCGTGCAGCGAGCCTTCGCCGAGCGGCACCACGCGCAGGCTTTCGGGGCGCAGGCACGCGAGCTTGTCGCGCACGTCGTGGCGCGCGTCGCCCACCGGGAACGCGACGTTCGGCGGCAGCAGGTTCGCCGCGCCGAGATAACGGGCCACGTAGGCGTCGTTGGGCGAGTCGTAGAGTTCCTGCGGCGTGCCGAGCTGCGCGATGTGGCCATCGCGCATCAGCAGCGTGCGGTCGGAGAGCACGAGCGCGTCGTCCTGATCGTGCGTCACGCAGACGATCGTGAGATCGGGCAGGCGTTCGTGCAACGCCTTCAATTCGGAGCGCACCGAAGCGCGCAGATTGGCGTCGAGCGCCGAGAGCGGCTCGTCGAGCAGGAGCACATCCGGCTCGATCACGAGCGCACGCGCGAGCGCCACGCGCTGCTGCATTCCGCCCGAGAGCTGCGCGGGCATGACGTGGCCCGAGTCGCCGAGTTGCACGAGCTTGAGCGCGTCGGCCACGCGCCGCGCGATGTCGCGCGACGGCACGCGGCGCGCCTTCAGCCCGAACGCGACGTTCTCGAACACCGAGAGATGCGGGAAGAGCGCGTAGCTCTGGAACAGCAGACCCAGGTTGCGCTGATGCGGCGGCACATGGGTCAGGTCGCGGCCCGCCACGGTGAGCGAGCCCGCGAGTCCATCTGCTTCGATGAACCCGGCGATGAAACGCAGCAAGGTCGTCTTGCCGCAGCCGCTGCGGCCCAGCACGGTCAACAGTTCGCCGCGGCGGATCGTGAGCGACAGATCGTCGAGGACAGTGCGCGCGCCGAAGCGCACGCTCAGGTGGTCGATCTGCACGCCCGCGGCGCCGGAGGCGTCCGTGGCGTCAGTCAGTCCGGACACATCCGGCAGCGCGCGGGCCATGCCGGCCGGCGCGAGGCTTGCGGTATTCACCGGGTTCATCTCCTGTCGGCCAGAGTTGGCGCTTTGGCGCCTTACTCTGGTCCCATACAAAGTTGCAGGTACAGTTGCTTACTTCGGCTTCACGACTTCGAGCTGCTTGCCCGACGAGCCGATCACTTCGTTCTTCCAGCGCGTCGTCCAGTCGGCCTTCTTCGCCATCACCTGGTTCCAGTCCACCGGAATCAGCTTCACGCCCTTGATGGCCTGCTTGACGGCTTCGCCGTTCTTGCCCGTAAGCGCCACGTCCGTGCGGCCCGGAATACCGAAGATGTCCGGCACTTTCGACTGTACGTCCGTCGACATCAGATAGTCGATCAGCTTCTTGCCTTCAGCCTGGTTCGGACCGCTCTTGATCAGGCCGATTGCGTACGGCAGCTGGAACGTCGTGGGATGACCGCCAGCGTCGGCCGCCAGGAAGATCGGCTTGAGCGAGAGGCCGCCGTTGGCAGCGTCGTCGAGATCCATCTGCAGGTCGCCGTTGGCCACCGAGATTTCGTTACGCGAGAGCAGCACGTCGAGGTAACCCGTGCCCTTGGTGTGGAACTTCGCGCTCTGCTCGAGCTTCTTGAGGTAGTCGAACGCCTTGTCTTCGCCCATCAGCGAGGTCGTGAGGATGATCACGGCCATGCCGTCGCCCGCCGTGGCCGGGTTCGAGTACGCGACCTTGCCCGAGTAGTCCGGGTGCAGCAGGTCGGCAAACGTCTTCGGCTCGTTCTTCACGACATCGGGGTTGATCGCGAACGAGAAGTAGTTGTTCACGAACGTCGCCCACGAACCGTCGGTCGCCTTCGCGATCGTCGGGACATTCTTGTAGTTCACGCTCTGGTACGGCTGGAGCAGGCCGCTTTGCTGCGCCTGCTGGATGAACGGCGGCAGCGTGACGATCACGTCGGCCTTCGGCGAGTCTTTCTCGACGTTCGCGCGGTTCACCACTTCGCCGCTGCCCGCCGTCACGATGTTGACCTTGACGCCTTCCTTCTTCTCGAAGGCCGGCAGCACGTCCTTGTAGAGATTTTCGAGGCCGTCGGCCGTGTACAGCACGACGGCGTCGGCGGCATGCGCGCTCGCTGCTGCGCCCAGCAGCGCTGCGGCGGCCGCGATCGGCAGCAGCTTGCGTGCAAAACCCGCGCGATGGGAATTCGTGTGGTTCATGTCACTCTCCGAAGGCAAAACCAGATGCTCGGGATACCCGATGCGTTTGTGATTGAATGGATCGAACTGGGCTGAACAATCCGAACTTCGGCGGACTGCGCCGCCTGTCATTGCCCGTCTGATGATGGTCTCGCATCGTGGATTGCAGATTGTCTACAATCCGACGCTTTCCATCTGCACCGACCGGCCCGGCGAAGCCGCGGAATTGCCGCTCACCTCGCTTACCGGCCCATCTGGACGGGCCCCGCAAGAATCACAGGTTTTGATGACATGCGCATGACGATTGTGGCGTTTGTCAAAAAATTCCACAATTCGCCAATATTCGACAAGCCACATACGCGTGATGATTCCGCCGGCAGCGGTGTTGACGGCAGCCATGCAGACGTGTAGACGGGCAAACGCAGCGCGCGTCGCGCCACGCCGCAGGAAGACTCAGGCGATGACGAGTTCGGGCCCGCGCGCCGTAATCGCGCGCGCGACGCTCTTTTCGGGCGCAAGCTCGGTGATGACGTAGCGCGCCTGCTCGAAACCGTTGATGCGCACGGGCGTGACGCGCCCGAACTTCGAGTGGTCGGCGACGACGATCGCGCAGGCCGTGGCCGCGAGCATGCGGCTGCGCACCTCGGCGACCATGCGCGAGTAGTCGGTGAGCCAGCCGTCGGCGGTAATGCCGCCCGCGCCGACGAACGCGAAATCGGCGTGGTACTGCGCGAGCTGCTGCACGGTGTCGAGGCCGAAGGTCGCCTCCTCGTGGTCGGACAGCTCGCCGCCCAGCAGCGTGACGCGGTTTTCGTTGCGGCGGCCGAGCAACAGCGCGATGCGCCAGTCGTTGGTATAGACCGTGAGCCGATGGCGGTCCGTGAGTGCGCGCGCGAGCGCATGCGTGGTGCTGCCGGAATCGATGATGACCGAGGCGCCGTCGGGCACGAACTCCGCCGCGCGTTCGCCGATCGCGCGCTTGGCGCTCGCGTTGGCGGCTTCGCGCACGTCGAGATCGGGCTCGCGGCGATCGCTCGAGAGCGCGCCGCCGTGAGTCGTGACGAGCAGCCCGCGCTCCGCGAGCGTATTGAGGTCGCGCCGGATCGTCTCGCGCGAGACGCGCAGTTCGCGCACGAGATCCGCCACGGAAAGCGCGCCCGTCCGGTTCACTTGCGAGAGGATGTATTGGTGACGTTGTTCTGCGAGCATCTCGATGGGCGCGGGTCGTGCGTGGAAAAAACGCGGGTAATGAAGTGAGTCCGACGTGAATCCGGAAAAGCCGCCGTATTGTATTACGCATGCGCAGAACGAGCCCGCCCTGCCATCGCGGGCGCATCCCTGCTAATCTCGTGGAGACCGCGCGCTCATGCGATGACCATTGGAATTCATGCGTTCACGACTTCGTCAACTGCGTCTGCTGTTTTGTGCACTGCGTTATGGCTTCAGGCTGATCTGGCTCGCCGCGCCCGAGCATCACAAGCTGCACTGGTTCCTCACGCTCGCCTCGAACCTGCACGGCGACCCGCGTCTCGCCTCGCGCCTGCATGGTTCGCTGCCGCGTCTCGCACCGCTCGCCGCGGCCTTCGCGCAAACGCTCGCCACGCGCCCCGAACTCGCGGGCGCGACCTTGCACGACGCGATCGACTCCATCGAGCATTTCGAAGAACCCCTCGCGGGCGAGACGCTCGACACCACGCTGCGGGCCGCGCTCGGCAAACCGCCCGCAACGGTGTTCACGTGGATCGCCCCCAAGCCGGCCCACAACGGCTGGTGCGAGCAGACACACATTGCGCGGCTCGCGCTGCCGGTGAACGGCCACCAGACGATCACGCTGCGCGTGCTGCGCGCAAAACAGGTCCAGGAAGTCGACGACGACGCCGCGCTGCTGTGCGCCGTGGCCCGCTGGATAGAGCGCTTTTCGCGCGCCGCGCGCAAGCTGCAGCTGCACGCGCTCGCGCAGGCGCTGCGCGACGATCTGCACCGCCGCTTCGACCTGCGCGCCCAGGCCGCGAACCTGAGCCAGAGCGGCCATCAGCTCGGCGATGACCCGCGCATCGTCGTGCCCGACGTGATCTGGGACCTCTGCACCCCTCAGACGATCGCGGTGCAGCACATCGACACCGTGCGCGCGACCGATATCGCCGGGCTTGCCGAGCACCACATCAACGTCACGCAGGTGGCGGCCCATCTGATCGAAGTGGTCACGCGCCAGGCGTTCGAGCACGGGTTCTTCCATGCGGCCCTCGACGCCAGCCGGGTCGCGGTGAGCGTCGAACCCGAGACGCGCGGCCGCCTCGTGCTCGCGGGCGCCGCGCTGATGACGAGCCTTTCTTCGCCTGAACGCGAATTCTTCGTGCACGGCGCGACCGCGTTGTTCGAACAGGACTACGGCCGGCTCGCCACACTGCATCACATGGCGGGTCATGTGCCCACGCATGCACGCACCGAACAGATCGAGGCCGAATTGCGCACGCGCAGCGAAGCGCATTTCGCGAGCGACACCGACGAGCGCAGCGCAGGGGCGCTGTTCCATCATCTGCTGCATTCGGTGCAGCCGTTCGGGGGTGAAGTCTCGCCGCGCCTCGTGGCCGCGCAGCGCGCATTCGGCCAGGCCGAGCAGCTGGCCCGCTCGATCCATCCGGGCGTCGATGCGTGGGGCATCGCGCGGCACACGCTCGCCGATATCGCGCGGCAAGATCTCGGCCACCGCGGCTGGATCCGGCGACTCTCGCAGGAGTTACCCCACCTCGCGCAAATCGCACCGCGCGTGCCGCAGATGGTGTTCCACTTCCTCGAGCACCACGCGAAGGGCGGACTCGGTCCCGCTGCGGGACAAGCCGCGCAGCAGGCCGCGTTGCTCGACGCCTGGCGCCGCGAGCATCGGCGCACGCGCGCGCTGCTGCTCGCCTGTGCGGTCTGCGGCGGCTTGATTGGTGTGACGGCCGTGTTGTTTGGAAGCTAGGCGCTGCTAGCGTTTCCAGCTTTGTGATGTCTGCATTAGCTGGCGCAGCACGGGCTAGGCAGTTAGTTGCGTTCGCATCGTCGAGCGGCGCGCGTCCGGGCCAGTGCAGTCCTGAACAAGACCGCAACCTGCACGTCGCGCGATACTCCGAGCCTTTCGTGTTTTTCCACGCGGCGTCAGCGCGCGCCCACTTCGACACCGATGCTCGCCACCCTCGCCCCCACCTTTTTCGTCGTCCTGTGGTCGACGGGTTTCGTCGTCGCGCGCGCCATCGCGCCCTACGCCGATCCCAACTTGTTCCTGCTGGCGCGCTTCGCAGGCACGGCGGCGCTGTTCACTATCGTCGCGCTGGCGATGCGCGCGCCCTGGCCGCGCGGACGCGAAATCGGCAAGCATCTCTTCGCCGGCGCGCTCCTGCAGGGCGTCTATCTGGGCGCGGGCTACTGGGCGGTCGCGCAGGGCTTGAGCGCGGGCGTGATGGCGCTCCTCGGCGCGCTCCAGCCGCTCTTGACGGCCGCCATCGCGGCACGCACGTTCGGCGAGCGCCTGCCGCCGCGGCGCTGGACCGGCATGTCGCTCGGCCTCGCCGGCGTCGTGCTCGTGCTGAGCCCGAAGTTGTACGCCGCCATGCACGCCGGCGGCGGCGCGATCACGGACGCCGCTGCCGCGACCGCGCACACGCACGCTCACGCAAATCCGCTGCTCGTGGTGGTGGTCGCGGTGGTGTCAGTCGGATCGATCACGGCGGGCACGCTTTACCAGAAGACTTCGCTCGCGCAAGCCGACATTCGCAGCGCGAGCGCCGTGCAGAACCTGGGCGCGGCCATCGTCGCCGCCGTGCTCGCGCTCGTGCTCGGCGAGACGCGCTGGATCTCGACGCCGACCCTGTGGTTCTCGCTGGCGTGGGGCATTGCGATGCTCTCGGGCGCGGGCGTGACGCTGCTCGTGTGGATGGTGCGCCACGGCGACGCCGCCCGCGCCACGGCGCTGCTCTTTCTCGCGCCGCCGCTCGCGGCGCTCGAAAGCTGGCTGCTGTTCGGCGAAACACTCACGCCCGTGCAGATGGCAGGCTTCGGCGTCGCGCTCGCGGGCGTGCTGCTCGCGCGGCGCGCGTAGCGCCTGCGCACGCGCCTGCGCGCCCTCGCCGGATCGCGCGCTCAGTCGGCGGTGTCGGCGCCGGCCGGCACCTTCGCGCGCGCCTTCCCGCCGGGTGCGGGCGACCACGCCGGGCGCGTCTTGCGCTCCGAATCGACCACGACGACAAAGCGGCCCGCCCACGGCGTGATCTCGCGGTCCGAGTGGAGGACCCAGAGCGACTTGCCCTCGTCGACCAGCGCCTGGTATTCGGCGTCGATGATGCCGTAGTGGTCGATGAACGCGTTGAGCGTCGCGGGAATCCGCACGCAGCCCTTCGAGTGGCGGATGCCAAGCAGCGGCTCGAGGCGGTCAGGGTCGGTGGCATGCATCTGGAAGCGCATCTGCGAATAGCCGCCCTTGCCCCAGCCGCGCTCGCCGTCCACCCAGCCGAAGTCGTAGATGCGCATGTCGCGCCGGCCATAGCCGCGGATGTTGTTCTGGTTCATGGTGCCTTCCGCGCGGAAGTCCATGTTCAGCGGCGTGTGCTCGAACACGCCGAGCGGCGTGAGGAAGTGGTCGAACTCGCCGGGGCGTCCGGTCGCGACCGGCGACGCGCCAATCATGAGCCACGGCTCGTCGGGCATGGCCCGGAAGTAGATGAAGAGCGCCTGCACATTCGCGCTGCGATCGACGAGGATAACGAACTCGCCCGCCAGCGCGCCGAGGTTCTTCTCTTCGAGCGCAGCCTGCAAGCGCTGACCGTACGCGCGCTGCTCGGCCAGCGGCACATGCAGGCGCCGGTTGACGTTGCGCGCGAAGCGCTTGCGCATTTCGAGTGCGCCGCGGGTTTCCTCGACGGCCTCCTCCGGCGTGAGCATCCGGTGAATGGGCAGCACGAGCGCGGGAGGCGCGGAGGCGGCCAACGCGGCCGAGGCCGCGGAAGCCGGCTGCGCCGACGAAGCTGCAGACGCACTCGAAGCGCTCGAAGCCGCCGAAGCAGGCGCGGGCACAGAAGCAGCGGAAGCCGCCGAAGCCGCTTTGGCAAACGGCCGAGCCGCCGATGCACCCGAAGCAGCCGAAGCAGCCGATGGGCCCGACGCGGCCGGCTTCGACGCCGCCTGCACCGGCGCGCTGCGCACGGCGCCCGAGGCAACGTGCGCGCCGGAAGCCGTCGCGGCGTCGGAGGCGTAAGCGGCGCTTGCCGCCCACGAAGCGTAAAACCAGCTGCAAAGTGCGGCGACTATTGCGCGGCGCGCCGGCGCGCCCGACCACCGCGCTCTATGATGGGGAAGTTTCGGGGCGTCGCCCCGGACGCCACCGCGTACGCGAGCGCCCATGCGCCGCGAAAAATTGTCGTTCATCGTGAGTCCGGCCGATTGTGCGTCTTGTCTGAAGTCGGATACGTCGGGCGCCGTCCGTGCGGCGTCGCTGACAGCGCCACGACCACCCGACATTAGACCAGACAACGCAGACTGCGCGCATATGTCGCGTGCGCAGCCAGATTGAGGAACCGCCCATGTCCATCCGATCGGACGCCAACCCCGAAGCCGACCGCCTCGCCCGCCAGCGACGCATCATCGTCGAGCTGAATGTCGCCGGACGCTTTGACGCACAAGCCGAAATCGAGCAGCGAGTGCGCTTTCTCGGGCAGCGCCTCCAGGCGAGCGGGCTGCAGACGCTCGTGCTGGGCATCAGCGGCGGCATCGACTCCGCAACGGCCGGGCGCCTCGCGCAGCTGAGCGTGGAAAGCCTGCGCGCGCAGGGGCAGACGTCGGCACGTTTCGTCGCGATGCGTCTGCCCTATGGCACCCAGCGCGACGAAGCGGACGCCGCCGCCGCGCTCGCCTTTATCGCCGCGGACGAAATCCTGACCGTCGACATGCGCCCCGCCGCCGACGCGATGCTCGCCTCGCTCACGGCGAGCGGCCTCGCCTTCGCCGACGAGAGCGCGCAGGACATGGTTCACGGCAACATCAAGGCGCGCGAGCGGATGATCGCGCAGTACGCGGTGGCCGGTGCGCGAGCGGGACTGGTGATCGGCACGGATCACGCGGCGGAATCGCTAATGGGCTTTTTCACGAAGTTCGGCGACGGCGGCGCCGACGTACTGCCGCTCGCGGGCCTGAACAAGCGGCGCGTGCGCGCGCTGGCGCGGGCGCTGGGCGCTCCGGCCACGCTGGTGGAGAAAACGCCCACTGCGGATCTGGAAACGTTGCGCCCGCTGCATCCTGACGAAGACGCCTACGGGATCGGCTATGACGAGATCGACGACTTTCTGGAAGGCAAACCGGTGAGCGAACGCGCGTACGAGACGATCTTTCGCTTTTACGAGTCGACGCGCCACAAGCGGGCGCTGCCCTATACACCGTACGACACCGCCGACGACGGCCGCTGAAACGCGGCGCGAACGGCTCAGCTGCGTTGCGGCGGCTCCTCGTCGTCGAACGGCGGCGCGCTCACCCTCAGCGCGACGCCCGCGAGGCGGCGGGACTGAAGTTCGCGCGCCACGGCGTCGGCCACGTAAGGCACTTCGGAATCGAGTTCGAGGTCCGCGTGCGCGTTGGGCGTGCCTGCGTCATAAACGGTGATGCCCTTGGCGTACTTGCCGAGTTCGCGCTCGAAAAAGCTGCGCACATCCTGCTCGCTGCAGGTTTCAGGAACATTCCAGACGGTCAGGTGCATGACAGCCTACCTCGCGGGGTATTCGGAGTCGACGTGCAGCGCTCAGCGGAACCGACGGGGTTGCGTCGCGCGTACGCGTACGCGCACGGGCTGCAGGCTCGCGCGAGCGCGGGTACGGGTCCACGCCACCTGGCCGAGCACGGCAGCGACGCCAAGTAACAAAAGACTGGACGTGAGCATTATTGTGACTCCCTTGTGTTGATGAATGTCAGCATAGTCGCATTTGCTGAGCGGTGCGCTGCGGCATATTGTCTGGCGGCAGACGGCTAACCGATTGCCGCCTGATTGCCTGCTGCGCATGTGTGATCCGGTCCGCAATCAGCGTGCCCGAGGGAGGAAAGGTGCGCGCGAAACGGCGCTTCAGGACCCGTCGTCGCGGCTTGCCGAGGTTGTCTCGTCGGCCGACCCGCCGCAGTCCATGCGGGTGAGGCGATCGTACTGGTGCACCCAGTTGCCGGAGATCGCGGCCTGCGCCTGGGTTAGCGTCATGCGCCCCGCGCACACGCAGCGCTTCAGGCGCACCGTGAGCAGCGACTTGCGGCGCTCGCCCGCGTGGCCGCCCCAGGGAATGAGATCGAAGTTGGCCGTGGCGTCCGGCGACCCGCCGAGGACGATCGGCACGTGCCGGTCGAGCGCGTAGCCCACACCGTCGTCGGCGTCGATGCCGCGCGCCGCGAGCATGCGGTCCTTCAGCGCCATGGTCTCGTCGAACGGCGGCGCCACGGTATCGGCGTAGCCCGGACGGCAGATCGTGTCCGTCACCGACTCCTGCGTGACGCGGGTATCGAGCAGCCGTGGATCTTGCGCGAATGCGGCCGGCGCCGCGCTGCCCGTCGCGAGCGCCAGCAGCGAAACGCGCAACACTCGCGCGCGCCACCGCGGCGCGCCAGTGCGACAAACAATGCCTTCTGCCATGCGGCGCGCGATGCGGCGTATTGCTGCCTTTTCTGCGTTCATGGTTGAGCGCATCGTGCTGCACGATGCGGAATGGATGGTTGGTGCCGGGCTATTAAACCACAATCAAATATTGTCAGGGCAATTGCGCACATCGGCCTGCAGGCATGCTGTTGCGCACATCGCGCGCCGGCCCGCACTGCCTCGCCGCAAGCGCTCCCAACCCTCAAGGTTTCACAAGGAATTTTTGATTTGTAATCCCAGGTAATTCATGCGCCCGGCGAAACACCCGGCCGTCGCGCCGATGCTGGCCGTTTGGCCGATGGCAGCACGCGACGCGATAGCGCATAATGGGCCGCCCGGTCAGCTCCAGAGCGGAGCGCATCGCGCGCATTCGAAGAAACGAGGAAACCCCATGTCCATTTCCATGTATCAAGCATCGGTGCCCGTGCTCGTGCGCGGCCTCACCAATCTGCAAAACATCATCGGCAAGGCGCAGGCGCACGCGGCGGAAAAGCAGATCGACCCCACCGCGCTGACGGGCGCGCGGCTCTTCCCCGACATGCTGCCGCTCCTGCGTCAGATCCACATCGCCACCGACACCGCAAAGGGCTGCGCCGCGCGCCTCGCCGGTGTGGAGGCGCCGAAATTCGAGGACGTCGAGGTCACCTTCGACGAACTGCATGCCCGTATCCAGAAGACCATCGACTATCTGAACGGGTTCAAGCCGGAGCAGATCGACGGCACGGAAGCGCGCAGCATTACGCTCAAGATGCGCAGCGGCCCGATCGAGTTCACGGGCCAGAGCTATCTGCTGGGCTTCGTGCTGCCCAACTTCTTCTTCCATGTCACCACGGCCTACGACATCCTGCGTCACAACGGCGTGGAGCTGGGCAAGCTCGACTATCTTGGCGGGCGCTAACGCGAGCCGCTAAACGCAAGCAATAAAAAAGCGTGCGGCGCCTTGCGCGCCGCGCGCCTTCTCGCAACGGTCGTTCCCGGCAGCGGCGTCAATCGAGCGAGAGCCGCAGCGCGAAGCCGATCAACGCGGACGAAAACGCCCATTTCTGGACCGTCTGCGCCAGCGGATGGCCGCGCAACCACACGGCGATGCGCGCGGCGCCCAGCACGTAGATCACGTCGAAGAGCGCGCATACGGCAACCAGCAGCACGCCCAGCACCGACACCTGCAGCCAGACCGAGCCCACCTCGGGCCGGATGAACTGCGGCAGCAGCACCGAGCAGAACAGCAGCGCCTTCGGGTTCAGCAGGTTCGTGAGCAGGCCCTTGGCGAAATCGGCGCGAAGCGGCCGCGCCACCGCCACGCCCTCCTGCTCGGGCATCGCGAACGCCGGTGCGCGGAAGATCTGCACGGCGATCCACGTGAGATACGCCGCCCCCACGTAGCGCACGACCTCATAAAGCCACGGCGCGTTGTGCAGCAAGGCCGCGAGACCGCAGGCCGAAAGCGTCACGTGGGTCGCGCGCGCGAGTCCCAGGCCACAGGCCGCCGCGAAGCCGCTGCGCGTGCCGCGGTTCATGCTGGTCTGCATCACGAGCGCCATGTCGGCGCCGGGCAGCGCGCAGACGATAATCAGGGCGACAATGAACATCAACAGCAGGTGGGCGGAAATCATGTTGGCCTCGCGTGAAAGAGGCTCTATCTTGCCGCTACACGCAGAGCGATTTATGGCGATTTTCATACCACTTTAGCCAGAGATTGGCGGAATGCGCTAAGATTCCCGAATCCGCACCAGAACTCCCCTAACCGCCATGAGCGACCTCGACAAACTCGACCGGGCGATACTCGGCGCGCTGCAAACCGACGGGCGCATGCCGAACGCACGGCTCGCCGAAACGGTGGGCCTGAGCGAAACGCCGTGCGCGCGGCGCCTCAAGCGCCTCGAACAGGACGGCTATATCGAGCGTTACCGGGCCGTGCTCTCGCGCCGCGCGCTCGGCTATGGCGTGGTGGGATTCGTCTCGGTGCGCTTCGCCGTGCACGACCGCGCGCTGGCCGACCGCTTCGAGCGCGAGGTGCTGGCGATCGAGCGCATTCTGTCGTGCCACAACGTATCCGGCACGGCCGACTATATTTTGCAGGTGGTAGCCCGCGATCTCGACGACTACGGCACCTTCATGCGCGACCACTTGCGCAGCTTGCCCGGTGTCACCTCGGTCGAATCGGCGCTGTCGCTGCGCGAAGTGAAAGCCGAGGGCGGACTGCCCCTGCCCTGAACGCACCCAACCCCATTCACGTAAGAACGGAGTTTTCGATGACCCCAGAACAGGCACGAGCCGAAGAAGCCGCCGCCATGGACCGCGTACTGGCCGCGACCCAACGCGTCAAGTCGGCGTTCACCTCGCTGCAGTCGCAGTTTCCGCCGGAAGGCGATGGCAAGCCGACGCAGTTCGCGCTGCAGACCTTCGACATGGCGCTCCAGGAACTGGAAGACGCCCAGGCCGCCTTCGACGAGATGCTCAACGATCTCTTCGACGGCGAACGCTGAGCCTGCCCGCTTTTGCTGCGCGCCCCGCAAAGGCGGAGCGGCGTGCAGCCTGCGATCGGCCTCTCAATTGATTCGGATTCCAGATCAATATCGACAAAGCATGACTGATGACATGAACGCTCCCGTCACCGTGCTCGGCGTGGGCGTCGTCGTACGCAACGGCGATGCGTGGCTGCTCGGCCTGCGCAAAAGCGCATGGGGACGCGACACGTGGGCGTTCCCCGGCGGCAAGGTCGACTCCGGTGAGGATCCGCTCGCCGCGGCCGCACGCGAGCTGCGTGAGGAAACCGGCCTGGAAATGATCGAGGCGCAAGCCGCCGGCTGGGCCAGCGGCTGGCTCGAAGCCAGCCGCGTGCGTCATGTGACGCTGTTCGTCGAGGCCGCCGCGCCGGGCACGCCAGTCGTCGCGGAACCCGACAAGTGCGCGCGGTGGGCGTGGTTCACGCGGGATGCATTGCCCGCCGATCTGTTCGAGCCCACCCGCCTCTACTTCGAGACCCGCTAGCGCGTCGCGGCCGCGGCGCGCTCCCGGACAAACGCCGCGATGCGCTCGCAGGCCTCGACGAGCCTCGCTTCGTCCACGACGAAACCCAGCCGCACATAGCCGTTCGCGGTCTCGCCGAACGCGCTTGCGTCGAGCACGGAAACCTTCTGCGCCTCGAACAGCTGCCAGGTGAACGCCTGCGTGTCGAGGCCCGTGCCGCGGATGTCGATCATCATGAACATGCCCGCCTCCGGCAACAGGCACTTGAGCCCCGGCACGCCCGCCAGCCGCTCGTAGACGATGTCGCGCCGGCGGCGATAGATCTCGCGCATCTGCGCGACGATCTGCGCGCGGTTGTCGAGCGCCGTGATCGCCGCCTCCTGGATGAAACCGGGCAGCCCGTAGAGCATGCAGAGCGCGAGCCGCGCCAGATGCGCAATCATCGTTTCCGGCGCGATCACCCAGCCAAGGCGCCAGCCCGCCATGGCATGCGACTTCGAGAGGCTGCCGAGCGTGACCGTGCGCTCCGCCATGCCCTCGAGCGCGGCGATGCTCACGTGCTCACGCTCGAACGTGAGGTCGGCGTAGACCTCGTCGGAGAGCACCCACAGGTCGTGCCGCCTGGCCAGCTGCGCGACGCGTTCGAGGTGTTCGCGCGGCATCACCGCGCCGGTGGGGTTGCACGGCGTCGCGAAGAAGATCGCGCGCGTGCGCGGCGTGACGGCGGCATCGAGCGCGTCACAGTCGAGATGGAAGCCGTTCCCGGGATCGACGGGCACCGGCACGAGCGTCGCGCCCGACGCGCGGATCGCTGCCTCGTAGGTCAGGTACATCGGCTCGGGCACGAGCACTTCGTCGCCGGCCTCCAGCAAACAGAGCGACGATGCGAACAAGCCGTTTTGCGCCCCCGCGCAAAGAATCACGTTCTGTGCGCCAACCGCGCGCCCGCTTTGCTGCGCATGCTCGCGTGCAATCGCTTCGCGCAGCGGCTCGCGGCCCATGATGGCCGAGTAGTGCGTATCGCCCTCGCGCAGCGCGGCCACGGCGCGCTCGACGATGGGCGCGGGCGTGCCGAAGTCGGGGTCGCCCACGCTCAGCACGATCACGTCCTCGCCACGCGCCGCGGCCTGCACCGCTGCGTGATGGATCTCCCACGCCGTCGTGCGACGGCCCTGCAACCGCTCGACCAGATTCGAATACTTCATCTTTCGCGACTCTCCCGAACATACGGCGCGCCTCGCGCGTCGTGGCGTTCAAACCGTTTCCGTTGATTCGTGGGTGCAACGATACCAAGGAACGATGCCGCTGAGAAATGTCGATGCGCTCATACGCGTATCCAACGTGGTGTTAGTATTTCCAGCCTGTTGGATGATCTTTTGGTCGGCAAACCCGCCGCGCGGCTCCATGTCCTCACCCTACGAAGTTCCGGCGCTCCGGCGCATACACGATATTCTCGACGTGCTCGCACACGCTCAAGGTCCGATGCGCGCAGCGGCGATCGCGCAGGCCACTGGCCTCTCGCGCAGCACGCTCTATCTGATGCTCGACTCGCTCGAGCGCCGGCGCTGGATCGAAAAGCGCACCGACGGCTATATCGTCGGCCTCACGTTGTTCGAGCTAGGCAGCACTTACGTGCGGCACGATCGGCTCCAGGAAGTGTTCCGCCAGGAAGCGACCGTTTTCGTCGCGACGCATAACGAAGTGGTTCAGCTTGCGGTGCTGGACGGCGCGGAGGTCGTGTATCTCGCGCGCGAGGACCCCGCGCGGCCCGTGCGTCTCGTCTCCGATCTCGGCTCGCGGCTACCGGCGCACTGCAGCGCGCTGGGCAAGGCGCTGCTCGCCAGCCTGTCCGATGATGAGGTCAACGCCATCCTGCCGCGTCAGCTTCCCGCTGTGACGGCCAACACCATCACGCGCAAGCAGGACCTCATAGCGGCGCTCGCCGCGATACGCCGCTCCGGCCTCGCGCACGAGCGGGAAGAAGTGACGGCGGGCATCGCGTGCTTCGCGGCGTTCGTCGGCGTGACGGCGCTTGGCAAGCGTGTGGCGGTCAGCGCGAGCCTGCCGCTGGAGCGGCTGGACGCTCGCCGCGAAAAGCGGCTCGCCATCGCGGTGGTCGAGATGGCGCAGCGTATCGCCAAGGGGCTTTGAAGAGGCTCAAGCGCTCGCGCGCGGCACGACGGTGTACTGAATGCGTGTTTTCACGGGATGCGACGCGCTCGCGCCGTCCACTGCCGCGAGGGCGGCGACGATCGCCTCGCCCGTGCGCTGGCCAATGCCGTAGGCATCGACCGAAATCGTGGTGATCGCCGGATGGCAGCACGCCGCGATCTCGAAGTTGCCGAAGCCGGCAACCGCTATATCACGGGGCACGCTGACGCCGCGCCGCTGGCATTCCATGATCGCGCCGAACGCCGACATGTCGCTCACGCACATGACGGCCTGCGTGTCGGGCCAGCGCTCGAGCAGCTCGGCCATGGCGGGCGCGCCGTGGCTCATCGTGACCGGCGAGTCGCCGAGTTGCACGACGCGGTGCCTTTCGAGCCCGAGCGCCTTCATTTCCATCTGAAAGCCCTTGAGGCGGTCGAGACCGCGCCGGTCAAGGTCGCCCGCACCGCCTAGAAAGCCGATGCGGCTATGCCCCTTGTCCGCGAGATAGCGCACCATCTCGCGCGCGGCGCTCACGTTGGAAAAGCCCACGGCCATGTCGATCGGCTCCGTGGGCAGATCCCACATCTCGACGACCGGTACGCCCGAGCGCTGCAGCAGCGTGCGCGTGGCGTCCGTATGCTGCGCGCCCGTGAGCGCGATGCAGCGCGGCTGGTGGCGCAGCATCTGGCGCACGAGACGCTCCTCGCGATCGAGGAAGTAGTCGGTATCGCCGATCAGCAGTTCGAGCCCTTGCGGTTCAAGCACCGCGGTGAGGCCGCTCACGGTGTCCGAGAAGTTGGAGCTGGAAAGCGATGGCACGAGCACCGCGACGAACGACGAGCGCCCCGAGGAAAGCGCGCCGGCCGCCGCATCGGCCACGTAGCCCAGCTCGTCGATAGCGCGCTGCACGCGTTCGCGGGTCGCCTCCGACGCGCTGCGCCCCGCCATCACGCGGGACACCGTCATTTTCGAAACGCCCGCGAGACGAGCGACATCGGACATGCGGGGCGGCGTGGCTTTCGGAGCGCTGGTTTTGGACATCGCGGCTGGACGGCAAAATAAAAAGAACGCATATCATAACGGCTGCGCCCTTCTTTTCCTCGTTTCGAGCCGTTGCATGCCATCGCCTTCGTAGGCATTCATTTAATTCGCGATCCTTATCTTTGTGCAAAATCGCTGCGCAAGCGAACGCCGTTCGATTCGGGAATCCAGGAATTCGGTCACAATCGGTGACCGGCGTCGGAGGATGCGCACGCCCGCGCAGACGCCCCGCCGCCCACCCACGAGCCAGGAGGAAACTTGCCATGTCAGGACCCGCCCGCACCATTGCCGAGAAACGCGCCGACTTTCGCGCGCTGCACGCCACCGGTTGCTTCGTGCTGCCGAATCCGTGGGACGTGGGCAGCGCACGCTATCTCCAGGGCCTCGGCTTCAAGGCGCTCGCGACCACCAGCTCCGGGTTCGCATGGTCGCGCGGGCATGCCGACAACACCCTGCCGCGCGACGCGATCCTCGCGCACCTGCGCGAGATCGTCGCGGCCACCGACCTGCCCGTGAACGCCGACTTCGAAAGCGGCTTCGGCGCGGATCCTGCAGGCGTCGAAGCAAGCGTGGGCCTCGCCGTCGAAACCGGCGTCGCCGGGCTTTCCGTGGAAGACTCGACCGGCGACGACGCAGCGCCGCTGCTGCCGATCGAGATCGCCGTCGAGCGCATGCGCGCGGCGCGGCGCGCCATCGACGCGCGCGGCGGCGACACCGTGCTCGTTGGCCGCGCGGAGAACTTTGTGGCCGGCGTGCCCAACCTCGACGACGCCATCGCGCGCTTGCAGGCGTACGCGCAGGCGGGCGCGGATTGCCTCTATGCGCCCGGCATCCAGACGCGCGAGCAGATCGTGGCCGTCGTCACCGCCGTCGCGCCGAAGCCCGTGAACGTGCTGATCGGCGCGAAGTCGGCCTTCACGCTCGACGATCTCGCCGCGCTCGGCGTGCGCCGCGTGAGCGTGGGCGGCGCGCTCGCCCGCACCGCGTGGGGCGGCTTCATGCACGCGGCGCAACGGCTCACCGAAGGGCGTTTCGACGGCTTCGAAGGCGCGGCCCCCGGCGCGACGCTCAACGCCGCCTTCCGTAGCGAGACCTGACTACGCTGCGGGCGTGATGGTGCGTGGCGCGCGCGGCTTGCGCACCGAACGACGAACATGTGGCGACGCCGGCGCCCGCGCGCCGGTGACGCTGCCGGCCTCGCCAAAGCACGCCAGCGCCCACGCCACGAACGCGCGCTGCTTGGGCGCCTGCGCGCGGCGATCCGCGTAAAGCAGATGCATGGGCCGCACCGGCGCGGCATACGCCTCGAGCAGCGGCACGAGCCGCCCCGCCGCCACCGACGGCGCGAGGTTCGGCTCGCCCGCCAGCACGATTCCCACGCCCGCCTCCGCCGCCGCGATCAGCGCGCGGGTGTCGTTGCTGCGCAGCTGGCCGCGCGGCTCGACTTCGATCTGTGTGTCGCCGTCCTTGAAGTTCCACGTTTGGGGCGCCGGAAAGCTGTCGAACGCGTAATCGAGGCACACGTGCTGCGTGAGTTCACGCGGATGCGCCGGCGTTCCGTGTGCGGCGAGATAGGCCGGCGCGGCGCACGGCACGAGCCGATAGGGCGCGAGCGGCCGCGCGACCAGTTGCGAGTCGGGCAGCGCGCCGATGCGAAACGCGACATCGAAACCGTCCTGCAAGAGGTCGAACTGCCGGTCGCTCAGGACGAGATCGACCTTCACGTCCGGGCAGTCTGCGAGAAAGGCCTTGATTTCATGCGCAAGCCGGAAGGCGCCGAACGCGACGGGCGCCGTCACGCGCAGCGTGCCTTGCGGGTGGGCGGTCTGTGCGAGTGCGACGGCCTCAGCGGCGGCCGCCTCTTCGAGCACGCGCCGGCAGGCTTCGAAATAGGCGCGGCCGGCTTCCGTGAGCGCATGCTTGCGCGTCGAGCGCTGCAACAGGCGCACGCCTAGCGTCTTTTCCAGCGCGTCGACGTGCTTGCCCGCCATCTGCGGCGTCATCGCGAGCATGCGCGCCGCCGCCGTGAACGAACCGGATTCGGCGGTCTTCACGAACACGGTCATGCTGGTCAATTTGTCCACGATTGGAAATCCAACGTTTCAAGTGTTTCACCCGGATGGCCGATTATCGCATGGGAGTTTCGGCGCTACGCTGGGGTCTCCATAGCAAACCACGGGGCTTCCCATGAACGAACATCGATTGGCTGTCGGCATTCTCGGCGCGGGCGAGATCGGCTCGACGCTGGGCAAACTTCTCGCGCAGGCGGGACATGAGGTGATGCTCTCGTCGCGCGATCCGAAGGCGCGCGCGGGAGAAGCGGCGGCGCTGGGCTGCCGGATCGGCACGCTGGAGCAGGCCGCGGCGTTCGGCGAGATCGTGATCGCGGCGCTGCCGCTGTCCGCGCTCGGCGAGATACCGGTCAAAACGCTCACCGGCAAAGTCGTCATCGACACCATGAATTACTATCCGGCGCGCGACGGCGCCATTGCGGCGTTCGACGAACACCGCGAGGCCACGAGCGAGCGCGTTGCGCAGCAACTCAGTGGCGCACGGGTGGTCAAGGCGTTCAGTGCGATTCTTGCGTACGACCTGCCGCGCGAAGAGCGGCCGCCTGTCGAAGGCGGACGGCGCGCGCTACCCGTCGCGGCAGACAATGAAGAAGCGAAGGCACTCGTGGCCGCGTTGCACGCACAGCTCGACTTCGACGCGCTCGACGCGGGATCGCTTGCCGATAGCTGGCGCTTCGAGCGCGCAAAACCGGCCTACTGCATGCCACTGAACCACACGCAACTGCGCGTCGCGCTCGCCGCGGCCGAGCGCGACAAGGAGCGGCCGCATGGCTCATGGCGACGCAAACCGCGGCAGGATTGAGGCTCACCGATACCGGGAAAATCGCCTGGCATACCGAATCAAATAGCGCGAAGCCGCCGGCACCCGGATGAGGTCGAGCCCGAGAGGGGAGGAAATTCCGCGCGGGCCAGAACGGCCCGGCGAGCGCCGCCGCAGGCGGCGGCGCGAAATAACGAGGCGCAGCGGCGCGTCGCCGTTGCGCCCGGCAAGCGGTGCTTAGTCGTAGTGACGGTGCTTGTTGTGGCGCTTGCCGTGATAGCCGCGCGAATAGTCGTCGGCGTACGAGTTCGAGCGCGAGATATTGCCGCCGAGCGCCGAGCCTGCGCCGCCGCCCACTGCCGCGCCGAGCAGGCCGCCCGTGCGACCGCCCATGGCGTTGCCCGCCGCCGTGCCTGCGCCGCCGCCGAGCGCGCCGCCGATGATGGCGCCCGTGCGCTCGCGACGATTCGAGGTGACCGCGCCACCCGCGCCGCCGCCCACCGCGCCCCCGATCACCGCGCCGGTGCTACCGCCCACGGCGCCACCTACGGCAGCGCCGGCGACGCCGCCGAGCGCGCCACCCAGTGCGTTGTTCATATCGCCGGCCAGCACCGGCAGCGAGGCCGCAGCAGTCAGCGCAGCAACGGCAACCATCTGGATGATTTTCTTCGACATAGTTGTTCTCTTACGTTTTTGAGACGGAACCGAGTATAGCGGCCAACGTGAAAGGGCTTTGTAACGCCACAGGCCAAGCCCCGTAAGAGGTGTAACAAAATGGTCTGGCAGAACGGACTGTCGCTCACACCGAAGGGTCGCTCCCTGAAATCGCGCGCGAGGACATTCAATCCAGCCTGAACACCTTGACCGCGCTGGCGAGCAGCTCGGTCTGGCGATGCTGCTGCCTGACCTGCTCGACCGTATCGGCGACATGCGCCGCGTTTTCGCGTATCGCCACGTCGATACCGGCGATGTTCTCGCCCATCTGGTCGATGCCCGCGCGCTGCGCGCCAGTGGCCGTCGCCATCTCGTGAACGATGGCCGACAGGCGCGTGACGCTTTCGAGCACCTCGCCGACCGTGTTGCCCGCGCTTTCGACGAGACCATTGCCCGTGCGGGCGCGCTCGACCGACTCGCCGATCAGCACCCGGATCTCTTTCGCCGCCGAGGCGCTGCGCTGGGCCAGCGTGCGGACCTCCTCCGCCACCACCCCGAACCCCCGCCCCTGATCGCCCGCACGCGCTGCCTCGACCGAAGCGTTGAGCGCGAGAATGTTGGTCTGGAACGCGATGCCGTCGATCACGCCGATGATGTCGGTAATGCGTTCGCACGAGCGATAAATGTCGCCCATCGTCTCGATCACCGCCTTGATCGCCCCGCGCCCCTGCGTCGCGACCTCGCTCGCCGAGCCCGCCAGCGCGCTGGCCGTCATGGCGTGATCGACGCTCTCGTGCACGCTTTGCTTGAGCTGCTCCATTGCCGCGACCATGCCTTCGAGCGAACGGCGCTGCTGCCCGGTCCGCTCCGAAAGGACGGCGTTACGCGCGCTGGTTCCTGCTACGGACTCCGAAACTTCGCTCACGCTGTCGCGCACCTGCAGCAGCGTCTTACGCACGGCCGCGAGCGTGGCGTGGAATGCGCCGGCCACGTCGCTTGCGGGCCGCGCCTGCTCGCTCAGCGTGATGTAGCCCGAAGCCTGGCCGATCCCCTCCGACATGGCCGCGAGTTCGCCCGCAATGTTCGCGTCGCGCTCCTGGCGCGCCGAAATCGCCGCGATGAACAAGGTTTGCAGCCAGAGAAACGCCCAGTGCTGCGCCACGACATCGAAGCCCGTCTGCGCAAAGACCCTGACAGGCCAGCCCCACGCCTGAAAATAGTTGAACGCGAGTTGCTGGACGGAGATGAAGCCGGTAGCGAGCAGCACGACCTGCACGTCGCGATAGGCAAGCAGCAGCGAGAGCAGGATGAACACCACGAAGTGAAACTCGTCCTGCCCGCCCCCCACGTCGATCAAAAGGGCCGCGCCGCCCATGAAGGTGAGCGCGGACCCCATCCTGGTGATCTTGTGCCCCGGCAGGGCAAGTGCGAGCAGGGTGGACACGAGCGCGAGCGGCAATCCGACGACGAGCACCGGCGTGAGCGCGTCGAAGTTCCAGCCGATCCCCAAGGCGCCGGCCAGAAGAATCCAGTTGACCAGCGCGCAAGCCCGGTCGGCTCGTTTGCGCGCGTTCATGAGCGGGCTTTCGACGGCCGCTCCCCGGCGAGCGGCATTGGCTGGGGCGTACGCCTCGCCAAACGGGGCTTCTGCGAAATTGCTGGACATGGAATTCCCGACTCCTGATTGACAATGCAACTGATGACCAAGGTAAGACAGACAGGCCGAATCACATTCCGCAGTTATCGGCAGGTCAACTGGCAACTAGATAAGGGAAATCCATCGAAGAATTCTGGTTGACTTATCATCCAATGTCATTTTGGCGACAGCCGTTGTAACGGGACCTAACAAAACTGCATCGGTCGAGGATGTTCCGCAGAGCCGTTTTTGTGGCAGGCTTGGCCAATTCGACCGCGAAAAGGCCTTTACCATGTCTCGAACCCCGCACTCCGTTTCTGCGTTGTCGTTCGCACGTCCCACCTACGGCTTGACGCTGCGCGTGCTGCATTGGCTGACCGCGCTATGCATGTTCGTGGTGATCCCGGTGGCGTGGTACATGACGACGATGGACCGTCATGACCCGTCGCGCGGCAGCTGGGTGAATTTCCACAAGTCGATTGGCCTGACCGTCCTGCTGCTCACGCTGATCCGCGTGGTGACACGGCTTTCCGGCTCCGCGCCGCCGCTGCCGCAACGCATTCCGGCGTTCGAGCAGAAGCTCGCGCATATCGGTCATGGCTTGCTGTATCTGATTCTCATTGCCATGCCGATCAGTGGATATATCAACTCGTATGGCGGAGGCCATCCGGTGAACTGGTTCTGGCTGTTTCAGGTTCCCGCCGTCGTGCCGGCAGACAAGGCGCTCGGCCATCTCGGCTCGAAGGTCCACTACTGGCTGGCGTACCTGACGTACGTACTGATCGCCGGGCACGTGCTCGCGGTGATCTACCACCAACTGGTGCAGCGCGTGGACATCCTGGGACGCATGACGGGGCGCGCGAGCAACCGCTGACGCGCCGGGTCATCACAACACGCGTTCGATCGCCACGATCAGGGCCCTCAGCACCCCCTCGATGGGGCGCGAAAGTCGCCGGTCGCGCATCGTCATCACACACAGGTTGCGCTGGTTGAGCGTGGGTTCGTCGAAGCGCTTCGCCACCAGCGAAAGATCGTCCGCGAGGCCCGCAAGCGAGAGCCGGCTGCCGAGCGTAATCGCGCCCGCCAGCGCCGCGAACGCATGCAAGGCGCTCGAATTGTTGCTCGTGAGGATGGGCTCGAGCTTGATGCCGTGCCGAGCACAGCATTCGTCGAATAGCTGGCGCGCGGTGTTGCCGCGCTCGAGCAGCGCGACGGGATAGTCGCGCAGGTCCGCGAGCGTGAGCGAGGCGCGCTGCGCCAGCGGATGCTCCGGATCGAGCAGCGCGCAGACCGGCGCCTGTGCGCTGTACTGCACGTAGACCTTCGCGGGGTCGCCGCTCGAAAACGCCAGCCCCAGGTCCGCCTCGCCCGTGGCCACCCACTGCTCGACCTGCGAAGGCGTGCCCGAGCGCAGATTGAAATGCACGTGCGGCGCGGCGGCGTGATGCTGCGCGAGCACGTGGGGCAGGAACGAGCGCGTAAAGCCCTCCGTGCAGCCGATTCGGACGATGCCGTGCCCGAGCGCCTTGGCCTTGGCGATCTCGGCGAGCACCGCATCGCCCTCCAGCAGCGCGCGCCGCGCGTGCTCGGCCAGCCGCTCGCCCGATTCGGTCAGCACCATCCCACGCGGCATGCGCTCGAAGAGCGCCGTGCCCACGTCTTCCTCCAGCTTGCTGATCTGCCGGCTGATCGCCGAAACGGCGACGTGCAGGTTCTCCGAGGCCGCGGCCAGCGACCCGGTGCGCGCGACCTCGACGAAGTAGCGCAAGGCGATTCCATGGAGCATCGGCTCATCCGTTCAGTGTGCGTTCATTGCGTTGCCATTTCGGCAATGCTATCCGCAAATTTTGAAATTGTTGCGAATTTTTGACGTTCCTAGACTGCTTTCATTCCCCGCACCCAGGCATAAGAGGAGCCCTTTTGAACGAGACCCGACAAACCGCCATCGACCGCGCCGTGCACGTCTACGATTCCGGCGCGCTCTTCACCGACCTTCAGCGCCGCGTGGGCTTTCGCACCGAAAGCCAGAATCCGGAGCAGGCCCGCGCGCTCGTCGCCTATCTCGCCGACGAGGTGATGCCCTCCCTCATGCCGCTCGGCTTCACGTGCCGCGTGGTCGAGAATCCCGCGGGCGCGCGCGCGCCGTTTCTGATCGCCGAGCGCATCGAAGACCCTGCGCTTCCGGGCGTGCTGACCTACGGCCACGGCGACGTCGTGCGCGGCTACGACGAGCAGTGGCGCGAAGGTCTCGCGCCCTGGACCGTCACCGTGGAAGGCGACCGCTGGTATGGCCGCGGCACCGCCGACAACAAGGGCCAGCACTCCGTGAATTTCGCCGCGCTCGCCGCGGTGCTGGACGCACGCGGCGGCAAGCTCGGCTACAACGTGAAGCTGATCTTCGAAACCGGCGAGGAAATCGGCTCGCCGGGCCTCGACGCCGTGTGCGCCGCCCATCGCGACGCGCTCGCGGCGGACGTGTTCATCGCCTCCGACGGCCCCCGCGTGCTGGCCGAACGCCCCACGCTCTTCCTCGGCTCGCGCGGCGGCGTGACGTTCGAACTACTCGTCGATCTGCGCCGTGGCGCGCATCACTCGGGCAACTGGGGCGGCGCGCTGCGCAATCCAGCCGTCGTGCTGTCGCACGCGATCGCGACCCTCGTCGACCGGCGCGGCGCCATCGCCGTGGACGGTCTGCGTCCGCCGCCCGTGCCTGCGAGCGTGCGCGAGGCGCTTGCCGACATCGTGCTCGGCGGCGACGAAGACGCACCCGCGATCGATCCCGACTGGGGCGAGCCCGGCCTCACGCCCACCGAGCGCGTGATCGCCTGGAACACGCTCGAAGTGCTCGCGTTCAAGACCGGCAACCCCGATGCGCCGGTCAACGCGATCCCGCCCACGGCCAAGGCCACTTGCCAGCTTCGCTTCGTGGTGGGCACCGATGCCGCGCGCGTGGGCGAGCATCTCGAAGCGCACTTCGCGCGGCTTGGCTTTGACGACGTGCAGGTGCGGGTCACGCAGACGTCCGCCGCGACGCGGCTCGACCCCGACGACGCCTGGGTGCACTGGGCGCTCGATTCGCTGCGCGCGTCGACTGGAAAGAAGCCCGCGCTGTTGCCGAACCTCGGCGGCACGGTGCCGAACGATGTATTCGCGTACACGCTCGGGATGCCGACGCTCTGGGTCCCGCACTCGTATCCGGCCTGCGCGCAGCACGCGCCGAACGAACACCTGCTCGGCTCCGTCGCGCGCGAAGCGCTCGCCGTGATGGCCGGACTCTGGTGGGACCTCGGCGACGATGCCGCGCGTCTCGCCGCGACACGCGCCTCTGCGAAAGCGCAAGCGCACGCGACGCAACCCACCGACGCCCTCGCCTGACGACCCAGATAAAGGTGCCTGCCGCCATGTCCGCAAAACAACCCGTGAGCCTTGTCAGGCTCGTCATCGCCACCTCCGCCGGCAACGCGCTCGAATGGTTCGACATCGCCATTTACGGGTTCTTCGCGGTGTACATCGGCAAGCATTTCTTTCCGGCGGTCAACGAAACCGTTTCGATGCTGCTCACGTTCGGCACCTTTGGCGCGTCGTATCTCGTGCGGCCGCTCGGCGGCGCGGTGCTCGGCGCCTATGCCGACCGCAGCGGACGCAAGGCCGCACTCATGATCTCGGTCAGCCTCATGATGGTCGGCACGGCGATCATCGCGCTGATTCCCGACTACGCGACGATAGGTCTCGCCGCGCCGCTCGCGGTGTTCGCCGCACGGCTCATCCAGGGCTTTTCGGCGGGCGGCGAGTTCGGTGCGTCCACGGCCATGCTGATCGAGCATGCACCGCACCGGCGCGGCTTCCTCGCGAGCTGGCAGTTCGCCACGCAAGGCCTCGCCACGCTGCTCGCGGCCTCGTTCGGCTACGGTCTCGCCCGCCTCATGGCGCCCGCCGACCTCGCGGCCTGGGGCTGGCGCCTGCCGTTTTTCTTCGGATTACTGATTGGTCCGGTGGGCCTCTATCTGCGCCGCTTCATTGAAGACGCCGAGGACTTCAAGCGCACCGCGCGCACCGAAACGCCCGTGCGCGAAGTGCTGGGCCAGCAAAAGCGGCTCGTGCTCACGGCGATCGGCCTGATGACCGTCTCGACGGCGGTCAACTATCTGCTGCAATACATTCCTACGTTCGCGATCCGCCAGCTGCATCTGCCGGCGGCAACCGGCTTCGCGGCGACGATGGCGGGCGGCGTGATCCTCACCGTCGTCACGCCGTTCGCGGGGCATCTGTCCGACCGCATCGGGCGGCGCACGCAGATGACCTGTGTGGCGCTGCTCTTTCTCGCGAGCGCCTACCCCGGCTTCGCCTGGGCGACCAGCCATGCGAGTGCGCTGCCGCTCTTCGTGCTGATTGCGTGGCTCGCGCTCCTGAAGTCGATCTATTTCGGCGCCCTGCCCGCGCTCATGGCCGAGATCTTCCCGGCCGCGACGCGCGCCACCGGTATGTCGATCGGCTACAACATCGGCGTGACCGTGTTCGGCGGCTTCACCCCGGCCATCGTCACGTGGATGCTGAGCGCCACCGGCGAGAAGAGCGCGCCGAGCTACTGGCTGATTGCGACCGCCATGATCAGTTTGTCCGCGCTGGCGTATGTGAGCCGCGCGCGCGTCGCGGCCACGGTTGCTCAGCGGGCGACGGCGTAGCCTGAACGCAGGCAGTGTGTCGCCAAGGGAGCGGCAACCCGGACGATGGCAACGGGCTCGGGCCGAACCGAATGCGTCGGCCCCAAGCCGCGGAACGCGCTACGCGGCTTCGAGCTGCGCGGCAAGCCGCGTCAGCATCGCATCGCAGCGGCCGAGTTGATCGACGCTCACGAACTCGTCTGGCTTGTGACCTTGCTCCATGCTGCCGGGCCCGCACACGACCGTGGGAATTCCCGCGCGCGTGAACAATCCGCCCTCGGTGCCGAACGCAACCGTACCGAAGTCGCTCAGCTCGCTGATGACGGCGAGGAGCTGCGCCGCTTCGCTATCAGGCGGCGTCGCAAGCCCTGGATAAGCGTTCAAGGGCTCGAATTCGATGGCAGTATCGGCTTGCACCTTGCGCATTTTCGGCAGCAGTTCCGCCTGCGCATACGACTCGATCCGGTCTGCCACCGATTGCGCCTCGAAGCCCGGTATCGAGCGCACTTCGAAGTCGAACTCACACTCCGCGGGCACGATGTTCAACGCACGCCCGCCCGAGATGACGCCCGTTTGCACCGTCGAGTACGGCGGATCGAAGCGTTCGTCGTGATGTTCGGGCTGGACGAGTTCCTCGCCGATGCTTTCCAGCCTGCTAATGAGCCGCGCCGCGTATTGAATGGCGTTCACGCCATACGGCGCGTACGCCGAGTGACACGCCGCGCCCTTCACCCGGCAGCGCATGGCGAGCTTGCCCTTGTGGCCGAGCACGGGCCTCATTTCCGTCGGCTCGCCGATAATGCACAGACGCGGCTTGTGTGCGCGCTTTTGTAGTTCTGCGAGCATCGGGCGCACACCGAGGCAGCCCACTTCTTCGTCGTATGAAAACGCAATATGGAGCGGCACGTCCAGCTTGCGCTCGACGAACCTGGGCGCCGCCGCGAGCACGCACGCGAGAAAACCCTTCATGTCCGCCGTGCCGCGCCCGTAGAGCCGTCCATTTTCTTCCGTGAGCCGAAACGGGTCGACAGTCCACGCCTGCCCCGCGACAGGCACGACGTCCGTATGTCCCGACAACACAACGCCGCCCTTATCGCGCGGTCCGATAGTCGCAAAGAGACTGGCTTTCGTGCGCTCGGCGTTGTGAAACAGCTCACTTTCGACACCAAGATCGGCGAGATAACGCTGCACGAATGCAATGAGTTCGAGATTCGACTCACGGCTGATGGTCTCAAAGCCGATCAGCCGTTCGAGCAGCGCGCGGCTGGAACGCTCACTCATCGCCTGGCACTCCATAGCTTGGCGCCGCGGTCGGATCCAGCGCGCGCGTGACGTAATCCTGCATCTGCGGAAGATACGCTCGCCATAGCTGCGCGAGTTGTCCGATGGGTTCGGCGTCGGCCCAATCGACTCGCAAATCCACGATCGGCCAGACCTGCCGGTCGACGACCCTCAGCGCGGCCGAATGGACCGGGCCCGCTTCCCCGCCTGCCCCGACCGCGGCGTGCATCGCGGCCAGCAAACGCTCGGCCAGCAATCCTTGCGCCCGCTCGAACGCGTGCACCATCGCATCGACGACGTTCGTCGCGGCGAGCATGTTGCCGGCCGCGACGCATTGATCGCCGGCCACCGCATGATGCAACCCGAGCGCGTTGTCGCCTGTGAAGAACGCGGTGCGGCCCTGAGCGTCGATCACCGTGACCTGCCGATACGCATCGAACGCGTCGGTATCGCGGGCCTCTTTCAACGCGACATGCGGCGCAAGCGCCTGCCGTTGCATGAGATCGAGGATTCGCGGGCCCAGCGCGGGCAGCGTGACATTCTGCGTCGCAACCGCGCCGACGCCTGCCCGCACCCAGGGGCAACGCGCGCCCACCGCAATACTCGACGAACTGATGGCAATACCCAGTTGTCCGGTCTCCCGGCAACGTCCGACG
Organism: Paraburkholderia nodosa DSM 21604; assembly: GCF_000519185.1. Lineage (GTDB taxonomy): Bacteria > Pseudomonadota > Gammaproteobacteria > Burkholderiales > Burkholderiaceae > Paraburkholderia > Paraburkholderia nodosa. The sequence goes on from NZ_JAFA01000003.1 coordinate 31,271, forward strand.
ATTGAGAATGTCATGCGCCGCTCCTTATGCCTCGCGAGGCGTCCAGTTCTCGGGAATCACCGCGATGACGTCGATTTCCATCAGCCATTGCGGTTGGCCGAGCGCGCTCACGCACAACCCGGTCGAGATCGGATACACGCCTTTGAGCCACTTGCCGACTTCCTGATAGACCGGCTCGCGATAACGTGGATCGATGAGGTACGTCGTCGTCTTGACGATGTGCGACAGGTCGCTGCCCGCTTCTTCGAGCAACTGTTTGACGTTCTTCATCGCCTGTTCCGCTTGCGCGCGCGGATCGCCGAGACCGATCAGCTTGCCGTCGAAGTCGGTGCCGACCTGACCGCGCACGTAGACCGTGTTGCCGGCGCGGACGGCCTGACACAGGTCGTTGTCGAGCGTCTGGTTCGGATAGGTATCCTTCGTGTTAAACATGCGGATGCGGGTATGGGTAGGCATCAATTCACTCCGATTTCGTTGAGGGTGCTTGCGTGCGATTCGTCGCGCGCCGTATTCGTGGCTGCTGCCGGGCGTTCGCGTTGGGCCGCGTCGCGATAGTCGAGGTACTTGCGCTGCGTGCCGATGTGATCGGCGATGTGCTTCGCGTCGTGCCACACGCCCCAGATGAACGACGACCCTCGCCGCGACAGCCACGGCAGACCGAGGAAATAAACGCCCGGTTCCTTCGAGACGCCGCGCTGATGCTTCGGCTTGCCTTGCTCGTCGAAGGCGTCGACGCGCAGCCAGCTGTAATCGACGGCAAATCCGGTCGCCCAGATGATCGTCGTCACGCCGGCCTGCGCGAGATCCAGTTCACGCAGCGGATGCGTCACGCACTCGGGATTGGCCGGAATGAAGCGTGCTTCGGGATCTTTCGGCAGGTCGATGCCGTTGCGCTCGACCCAGGCATCGGCGGCGTCGAGCAGCGACATCAGGTTGTCGTCGCCGCGCTTGAGATTGACCGCCAGATCTTGCTCGAACGCGACGATACCGTTGTCGAACGATTTCGTGACGCCGACAAGCGTCATGCCTTCATGCGCAAGCCGGCGAAAATCGATGGTCTGGCCGCCATACGCGCCGCTCACGGCGATCGTCACGTGCTCGCGTCCGGGGCCCGCCACCTCCTTGTCCCATTCGCCGAGCACGCCGAGCCACCAGCAGAAGTCGCGGTTGCGGTAAGCGCGCGGCGGCCGATCGTGCGGTCCGACCGATAGATACACCGTGCGGCCCGCACGGCGCAGCTCGTCGGCGATCTGCGTGCCCGACGAACCCGCGCCGACGACCAGCACCGCGCCGTCTGGCAATTGGGCCGGATTGCGATAGTCGGCCGAGTGCATCTGGGTGAGACGCGGGTCCTTTGGCGCGATGCCAGGAATCACTGGACGCTGAAACGGCCCCGTCGCCACGACAACGCGATTCGCCTCGAACGTGCCGTTGCTCGTCTGAACGGTGAAACCCGGGCGCCCTCGAAGGCGTTCGACATGCGTCACTTCCACGCCCGTGCGGATAGGCGCGTTGAACTTCTTTGCATACGCGACGAAATAGTCGGCGACCTGTTCCTTGCCCGCGAACGCATCGGGATCCAGTCCTTCGAATTCCATGCCGGGAAAGCGGTCGTGCCAGGCAGGACCGTTGGCGACCAGCGAATCCCAGCGGCCCGTGCGCCAGCGCTCGGCGACGCGATCGCGTTCGAGCACGAGATGCGGCACGCCCGACTTGCTGAGATGCTCGCTCATTGCCACGCCCGCCTGACCGGCGCCGATAACCAGTGTGTCGATGGATACTTTTTCAGCCTTCATGGCTGTTCTCCTTCAAATTACGAATAACGTCCTGCTCGTCGAAACAAACTGTACGCGCGACGCAGGATAGGAAAAACTATTAAAATAAAATCCCTTGCATCGGATTTACCTATGCAACCAGGCGCCGACTATCGGCCGCCCAGGTTGCTCCTTCGAGAGAGATTCCTTGAGATGGACGGAGTATCGATTCGCTATTCATTGCGCCAGCTGCGCTATTTCATCGCGACGGCAGAAACCCTTTCGTTCACCGCTGCGGCGAAGCGGCTGCACATTTCGCAGCCTTCGATCTCGACCGCGCTGGCCGAGCTGGAGGCATCGTTCGGTGTGCAATTGTTCATCCGTCATCACGCAAGCGGACTTTCACTCACGCAACCGGGCCGCGATCTGCTCGTGCACGCGCGCAGCCTCCTGAAAAGCGCCGAAGAACTGCAACTCACGGCGCAAGAGCTGGATGGCGGCGTATCCGGCACCGTCTCGCTCGGCTGCCTCGCTTCGCTTGCGCCGCCGCTCATGCCGTCGCTCATCAGCGCGTTCCTGCGCGAACATTCGGCGATCACGTTCATCACCAGGGAAGCGCATCAGGACGGCCTGCTGAGCGGGCTCGGCGACGGCTCGCTGGATATTGCGCTTACCTATAGCCTCGACATCGCGGAAGGCATCGCCTTCCTACCCGTCGTCTCGCTGCCGCCTTACGTGATCCTCCCGAAAAATCACCGGCTCGCACGCGCAGCGAAGGTCTCGCTAAAGGATCTTCTGCCGGAGCCTTACGTGATGCTCGACCTTCCGCACAGCCGCGAATATTTCTCGACGCTTTTCGACGCGGCAGGCAGCCGGCCTGTCGCCGCGTTCCGCTCAGCGCAGCCCGAGGTCGTGCGCGGCATGGTGGCGAACGGCCTCGGCTACAGCATTCTCAACTTTCCGCTTCAGTCGTGCCGCACCGTGGATGGCGAGGAGTTTGTCGTCAAGCGCTTCAAGGAGGCGGTTCCCGCGACGACGCTCGGCATCGCGACGTCGAGCACCGTGCGGCAACGCGAAGTCGTGAAGCGCTTCGCCGCGTTCTGCGAAAGCTACATCCGGCGGTTGCGCTTCAAGCATTAACGAGGCGACGGCGACGATCCGGGCAATTCACTGCACCTGCGCGGACGGCTGATTGAGCCGGCGGCGGTACGCCGTGTCGCGCGTGGCGAGCCACAAGTAAAGCGGCGTCGTGACGACGATGCCCACGAGCCAGGACAGATCGGCGCCGTCCAGATGCGCCGAGAAGGAACCCACATACATCGGCGTGTTCATGAACGGAATCTGCACCAGAATCCCGACTGCATAGGCGATCAACGCTTGCGGATTGAAACGGCCGTAAATGCCGCCATCCACACGGAAGATCGACTGGACATCGTATTGGCCTTTGTGAATCACATAGAAGTCGATCAGATTGATCGCCGTCCACGGCACGAGCACCACGAGCAGCGCGAGCACGAGATCGACGAAATGCCCGACGAAGTCCTTCGACGCACCGACCGCCGCAAAGCAGCACGCGGTCAGGATAATGATCGAGAGCACGGCGCGCGACTTCGCGGTCGGAATCCAGCGATACGCGAATGTCTGTAGCGACGTGATGACCGAAAGCACGGCTCCGTACAGATTCAACGCGTTGTGGCTAATCACGCTCAGCAAAAACAGCACGAGCATGAACGGGCCGATAGCACCGGTCGATGCCTTGACGGCGTCCATCGTGTCGGCGCCAGCCGGAACCGCGAGTACGGCAACCGCGCCGAACACGAACGCAAGCGTCGAACCGAGCACGCAACCCAGGTACGTCGTCCAGAAGGTCGACGCGACGCCCACATTCTTCGGAAGGTAGCGCGAATAGTCCGAGACGTAGGGCGCGAACGCGATCTGCCACAGCGCGGAGAGCGACACCGTCGCGAGCCAGCCGGCGACGTTGAAGCCACCGCGCGTGAGGAAGTCCGTCGATTGCACGTGCGTGACGATATAACCGAAGCCCACAGCGATCCCAATCCCGAGCACCCATGTGCCAATGCGGTTCAGCAAGTGTATGAAGCGATATCCGATGATGCCGATCAGCCCCGAACCCAACGCGCCGATCACGATGCCGACGGGCACCGGAATCGACGATTCGATGCCGTGCAGCGACTTGCCTGCGAGCACGATATTCGACGCGAAGAAACCGACGTACATGATGCCGGCGATGACCGTCACGAGCAGCGCACCCCACGAGCCAAACTGCGCGCGGCTCTGGATCATTTGCGGAATGCCCATTTGCGGGCCTTGCGCGGAATGCAGCGCCATGAGAATGCCGCCCAGCGCCTGACCGACGATGATCGCGACAATGCCCCACATGAGATTGAGGTGATAGATCTGCACGCCGAGCGCGCCGGTCACAATCGGCAGCGGCGCAATGTTGCCGCCGAACCAAAGCGTGAAGAGATCGCGGACTTTGCCGTGGCGCTCGTTCTCGGGCACGTAACCGATCGTGTGCTTCTCGACCAGGGGAACCGCGTTGCGGTTGTCTGCCATAACAGTCTCCATTTTCTCGCCGGCGTGTTTTTTGAAAACAACACGCGTGGCGAAGGTGTAAAGCAGGTGTAGGGCCAGGGCGAATCAACCGCCCCACTCGAAACATTGAGCGAATTAACTGACGCCAAATTTCGACTGCCAAGCATTGTTTCCCGATGTTTTGCATAGCGCAAAACTATGCAAAAGCGGGGAGGGAAAGGGAGATGTGTGCCGGTGTCAACGCACGCCCCGGGACGTCGGGTTCCTGGCATCGACGGTAGGTGACCGCGTAACAAGGCCGTCGATTGCGGTCCAGAGATTCATGCGCTTCGTGCAATAACGCGATGAAAACAATGCAATAGACATCCTGTTATGGCGCCCCTCTAATTAGCACGGTCATTCTTTATTTGATGACATTCACATAATTAGAGGAGACATACATGCGCTCTCGCATGCATGGAGTGTGTGGCATCGCGCTGGCGCTTGCCGCCGGCAGCGCGGCGGCGACCGATTCGAGCATCACGTTGTACGGCGCCGCCGATACCTTTCTGCAGTATCTCGGCAACGGGGGCACCCATACGTTTGCCATGAAGAGCGGCGGCTCCACAGGGTCGCTCTTCGGCCTCAAGGGCGTGGAGGACCTGGGCGGCGGGCTCACGGCGCAGTTCACCGTCGAATCGGGCTTCAACCTCAACAATGGCGGGCTTTTCGCCGACACCAGCGCGCTCTTCTATCGCCAGTCGTGGGTGGGTCTCAAGGACGAGCGCTACGGCACGCTCACGTTCGGGCGGCAGTACAACGCAAGTTTCCGCGTGGTCTATCCGACCGATCCGTTCAAGCTCGATGAGGTGCTCTCACCGTTCGCCGCCTTTGTGCTCACGGCAGACCGCAACACGCTCTCGACGCAGTACGACGGCGGCCGCCTGAGCAACTCGGTCCTGTATCAAACGCCCCGGCTCTACGGCGTGCAGGGCTATGCGATGTACGCCCTCTCCGCCACGGTCACGCAGCCCGTTCCGGCAACCACGGGCAACGCGCTGAACCTCGGCGTCAACTACACGGGCGCAGGCCTCTACGTCGGGCTGGCATACATGTACCAGCATCCCGGCACGGAGACGATTGCGCGGTTGCCAGGGCCGCTCGTGCTGCTCGGCACGGAGCATTTCATTGCCGCACTGGCTTACCGTATCGGACCCGTCAATCTTCAGGCAAACTATTCGTATCAGCGCGCGAATGATCCCGCGCCGCGCACGCTCGCTGCCGTGATCGGCACCGCGCATTCGCTGAGCATCGCTGAGGTGGGCGCGACGATCCAGGCCACGGCCGTCGACGAAATCCAGCTCGCCGCGCTCTATCGCAATGTGCGCGGCGCGCACGACAACACGCCAGGCTTCCAGATCGGCGCCGATCACTGGATCTCCAAGCGCACGAGCTTTTACGTGCGCGCGGGTTACTTCAAGAACAACGGCACCGCGACCACGAGCTGGTCTGGCGTGAGCGTGACCGAACCGGGCACCAAGCAGTACTCGGCAGCACTCGGCATGACGCATCGCTTCTGACTCTCGAGCGCGCGCCATCTGAGCCAATATACGACGCGGGAAGTGCGGCCCTCGCGGGCCCCGCTTCCCGTGTTTTTTCTCAGTCGGCCAGGCGCTGGATGTGCGGGTAGGCGAACGTGCGCGCGAGATGCGTTTCGCGCGGCACGTACAAGCGCAATGCCAGGTAGAAGCGCTCGGCCGGCGCGGGCAACCAGTTTCGCTGCAAAGTCGGATCGGCAGGCATGCGCGCTGAAATAGCGATGCGCAGGCCGCCATCCACGTCGTATTCCAGGCCGTGCGTACGGTCGCCGAGCGAATAGCGCCCGATGGCGTTTTCGGCCAGCATAAACGTCGCTTTCTCATAGGCGGTCAGCGACCAGAACGCATCGACAGCGGGCAGGTTGCCCGGTGCGAAGTGCAGGACATAGGAAGCATTGCCTTCGAGCGCGGCGCCTTGTGCATCGGCGTCGGCGGTGATGTACATCGCTTCGTCCACGCCGAGCGCGCCGATATAACAGAGCGCCACCTGGGCACGCTCGCGGTAATCTTCGCCGAAGGTTGCGTGCACATCGACCGGCAACGCCCATCCGCCACCCAGCGCGAGCGGCGGTTCGCCCGCCAGGTCTTCCATGACATGCTTGAGCGCGCGTTCGAGCAGATCGCGCTGGTGGGCATCGAGCGCGTGGTCTTTCCATTGCCCGCCGATGCCGCGCCCCGCGAATCGCGCGACGTGCGGTTGCGCCTCACGCGGCGGCGGATCATCGGCCAGCAGGCCATTGACGACCTGTGCAAACCGCTGGGCATTGCCGAGCTTTTCGGTGGGCTGAATGCCGGCGTCGATTAGCTTTGGCACCTGCGCCGCGCTGCCAGGCGCCGGCGCAAGCTCGAGTTGATCCTGCAGATGCACGCCCGCCGCGAGATCGGCTTCGCCGTCCACGAGAATGCGGCCGATCAACCACACGGACTGGGTGGGACAGGCGATGGCGCGCATGCCCGTGGGCACTTCTCCGCTCCATTCCGGACCGTGCAGGAAGAACGCGCCGGCTTCGTTGCCGGTGGTGCGTGTGCCGATATAACCGAACGGGTTCGTGTAGAGATCGAGCAGCCCGAGCACGTAGTAGCGTGCATCCATGGCCGGCACGCGGATCACGAGCGGGCCATCGCTCAGGTCGAGCCATGCACTCGAATAAAGCGTGTCGTTATTGGGCGTGACGACGCGGCGGTGGTGCGGGCCGAGCAGCATGCGCGTGTGGAACCATTCGTTGGCCCAACGATTGAGCGACTCGGGAGATGTGCCGGCATAGCGCCCTGCGCGATCGACGCGCGGGCACGTAGACGAACGCATACGCGCCATTTCGTAAAGCGGCAGTGCGAACTGCACGGCCTCGACGGCCAGGTCGAAGCGCGCCATATCCGCGGAAAAGGCCGCGGTTTCTGTTGAATCGAGAGACGATGACATGATATATCGTTATGCTAATGAACCGGGTTGAAAAGCGCGCGGACACGGCGCCATTCATGCCTCGACGGCGCGTACCGGCGGAATGGCGTAATGCCCTTCGAGGAACACCGCCTTCGGATGGTAGAAACGCAGGATCAGATAGAAGCCTCCCGGCGGCGCGGGAAGCCAGTTCGACGGCGGGTCCGGCGCCTCGTGCTGAATCTGGATGCGCAGGCCGCCGTCGGCGTCGTATTGCAGGCCGGGCGTGCGATCGCCAATGGCGTAGCGGCGAATCGGGTTGTCGGCGAAGTAGCGATCCGCGCCATAGAGCGAGAGCGACCAGAGCGCGTCGACGGGCGGCAGTTCACCCGGCGGGAAATAGAGTTCGTAGCGGTGGCGGCCGTCGAGGTGCTCGCCCGCTTCGTCGAAATCGGCGGTGGCATAGACGGCCTCGTCGGCTGCGAGCGCGCCCAGCCCTTTCATGGCGATGCAGGCGCGCAGCACATGCCCATGGCCGTAGCGGCCAAGTCCGAGGCTGTGGGTCCAGCTTAGCCGCGTGCGGCTTTCCGTGAAGGCGACGATGAGACGCTGCGCGTCGGCGTAGGCGAGCCGCAGACCCTGCTGCACCGGCTCGGGCAACGCCAGCATGCCGCGCATGCTGGCAGCGCGGATGCCGACGCGTTCCAGCGCGTTCACCATCGCGGCTTCGTCTTCGCGCGGCGGCAGGTCCGCAAACGATTGAAAAACATTTTCGAAGAAGTCGAGCGCGCTGTCACCGCTTTCGTGCCAGTGCCGCACGCAAACGGGGCCCTCGCCCTGCACGCCGTCGAGCCGGAAAGCACGGGCCGTTTGCTGCGCGCGGGCAAGATCGTCGTCGCCTTGAACGAGCACTCGGCCCAGCATCCAGACGAGGTTCGTGGGGCACGCTACCGGCGCGCCATCGCCGGTTGGGCGCTGCCCGGGCGTATGCAGGACGAAACGCCCGCCGCGCGTGCCCGCGTTGCGCGGACTGAGGTTCGTGAAGTTGTTCGTGAAAGCGTCGAGCAGTTCGATGACGTAATAGCCGTCTTCGTCCACAGCCGGAATGTCGAGCACCACCGGCCCTTTGGAAAGATCGATCCACGCATTCAGATAGAGAAAGTCATTGGCCGGTGTGACGATGTCACGGTCTTCGTGCGTCCAGCGGCGCATGCTCGCATGGATCGTATTGAAGGGCCGTCGCAACGGGCTCGTGGAATGCGGCAACGTGTGCAGCGCGCAGGTGCGCACGACTTCGACGACGGGGTAACGCGCGATGGCGAGCGGCCCAGCGAACATTCGAACGAGCGTGACGACGGGGTCTTCGTGTCGCGTTTGCGATTGGGTTCCCGCGATACTCATTGATTGGTTGTACATAGCAAAGCAATGTTCTTTGTAATGGTTCAGGCAGACTGGAAAACGGTGCTAGTCGATTTACGCGGCGCGCTCGAATGTGATGACAGCGTCGGCGGCAACGAGGCCTTCCGGCGTCACGTCGTCAGCATTCCTGCCTGTCTGCGGAAAGCAGCTGCCAGGATCATTGCTCGCCGGAAGCGAACGGAGCGGACAGGCGGGCGCCCTGCACCGCGAACCCACGGGAGGCGAAGCGGCGGCGATCGGCGGCGGGATCGATCAGGGCGGCCGCGATCACGCCCGCCACGACCGAGAACACGCCGGCCAGCATCATGCCCGTGCGATAACCGTCGGCCTGGACCGCGGCGTGGTCGATCACCTGCCCCATCACAGCCGGTGTGACGAGTCCTGCGAGCGTCGTGATGCATATGTTGATGCCGAGCACGCCGCCGCGCTGCGCGGGCGGCACGATCTCGCCGGCCAGCGTCACACCGGTCACGAACGTGAACGAAGCGAGCGAAAACGCAATCGTCACCGCGGCGACGAGGAGCAACCCTGCCGGAAGCAAGGGCACGACAATCAGCGCCGCACCGGACACGACCACGGCTGCCGTACCGAGCGTGCCGCGCGCATGACGGCTCGATACGCCACGCGCCATCAGCCGCTGCGACCACCAGCTCAGCAGCGGCGCAGCCACCATCTGCCCGAACGCGGGCAGCACGACGATCCAGCCGACTTCGGTGAGCGAATAGCNGGCCACACGCACGAGATAGCTTGGCAGCCAGATCGTCGCCAGCGTGAGGATCATATAAGCCGCGAAGCCACTGAGATCGCTGCCGATACAGGTGCGAGCGAGGAGCAGCGCGGCAAGCGGAATGCGTCGCGGCAACGCTGGCTCAGAAGGATGTGCGCGCAACGAGTCGGCATCGATTGCGCCATGCCCGGCGCGCCCCGTATGAGCATCGAGCGAACCCTCTTTGCCGATCCACAGCCAGATTACGCTCCAGACGACGCCGACCACGGCCAGCATGGCGAACGCCGCATGCCAGCCGAAATGGACGATCACGGCAGTGATGACCGGCGCGATCAGGCCCGCGCCGAACGACGCGCCGATGGTGAGAACCGCGGAGGGCACCGTGCGCTCGTGGTCGGGGAACCACTTGTAGAGCGCGTGCACGGCCACGGGGTAAGCCGGGCCTTCGCTCGCGCCAAGCACAACGCGAGAGATAATCAGCGTGACGGGGGTTGCGAACACAAGCAGCGGCACCTGCGCGACCGACCACGTGAGCGCCATCGCCAGCAGCAGCCAGCGCGCCTTTACCCGGTTCGCGAGCAGCCCGACGAGCAAGGCGGAAATCGAGAACAAAGTGAAGAAGCTGGCGGCAATGCGCCCGAACTGGGTATGCGTGAGCCCAAGCTCGCGCATGATTGGCTCGGCGGCCAGGCCGATCAGGGCCTTATCGGCGAAATTGATGGCGAGGAAGAAAAACAGGCCGGCGACGATTACCCATCGCTGGCGCTTGCTGCGTGTCTCTGGCGTCATTGTGTCTCCGTTCGCGGCGCTTCGTTCGACGCCGGTGCGAGCCGGTCGCAGAGAGCTGCCGCGTTCGGAGATTGAACGACGCGGAGATCAATAATACAACTGCATAATTTGCATCGTATCGATGCGATCAGCGCATCAATTGCTTGACGGCTGGTTCGCTGCTGCCGCGTCCTGCACAGCGCGAATGGCCTGCTCCGCCGCTGGCGAGAGCGTGCGCCCCGCCAGATGGATGATGCAGAACTGGAGCCAGAGCGCCGAACGCGAGGGCAGTGAGAGTGGCACAAGGCCCGTCATGCGCGACGGATTCGAGAGCGCGTGTGACGTGAGCAGCAAGAGCGCGTCCGTCTTGCGCGCGTACTCCTGCAGCACGTTCACATCGTTGCAGACGAGATGGAAGTCCAGCTCGTCGCCAGGCGCATACCGCAGCCATTTGCGCAGCCCATCGCGCATCGGGTCGGGCAGCGGAACGGAAATGATCGGAAACGCCTGCAGCTGGTGCGTGTCCAGTGATGCAAAGCGCGCAAGCGGATGGCCTTCGCGCGCATACCAGCTCGCACGATGTCTGGGCAGCGGGATCACGTTGACTTCGCTGATGGTCGGCGCCCCACGAATATCCACGATCAGAAAGTCGAGTTCCTCACTGTAGAGGGCCTCGAGCGAATTTTTCCAGTTGTCGGTTCGGGCGTCGATGCGCAACTGCGGATGGCGCTGCGCGAGCGTGTCGAGCACCGCGGGAAGCAGCATGGCCGCCGGATACGGGCCAGCCCCGAAGCTCACCGAACCTATGCTGTGGTTACGCAGCAGGTCCACGTCGCGCACGAGACAGCGCGCCTCGAACAACACCTTCTTCGCCCTGCGGACCACCGTTTCGCCCGCGGGTGTGATCTGCACTTCGCGGGTCGTGCGGTCGAAGAGCGCCATGTCGAGTTCTTCCTCGATGGACTGGATGCTGCGGCTGAGGGCAGGCTGGCTCAGGTGCACGCGCTGGGCTGCGCGGGCGAAACTACCCTCTTCCGCGAGGGCGACCACATGTTCGAGTTGGCGTAGATTCATGGGGGGCCTGCCTGGCTAATCGGTCGGCGCAGGCAAGCGCTGCGCGGCGACACAGGATAGCCTGGCCCGGCTTGCGCGCGGCGTTGCCTTGTGGTGACAGACCTTACGCTGTCAGCGCGAATCGGAGCTAGAAGCCGACAACCCTATTGAAATCAGTGTCATCGCCCATATCGTAGAATTCCGATATATGATTCGGACAGTTACGATGCAGCCTCAATGAAGAACCCCTCTACCACTCCCGATCTGGACGTCGACGCGATCTGCAAGGCGCTCTCCAATCCCGTGCGCCGCGAGATCCTTGCGTGTCTGCGCGAGCCGCAGATGCACTTCGGCGACCAGGCGCTGCCGCTCGAAAACGGCGTTTGCGCGGGCAAGATCGACGCGCATTGCGAGCTTTCGCAATCCACGGTGTCCGCCCATCTGGCCGTGTTGCAGAAGGCCGGACTCGTCACGTCCAAACGCGTGGGGCAGTGGGTGTTCTTCAAGCGCAACGAGCCGGTCATCGAGGCGTTTATCGCCCATATGAACGCGCAGTTGTGATTGCCCAGCGACGAAACATCCGCTGAATCTGCATCGTCCGTTTCGATTCTTGTATCGCTTTTCAGCCCGCGGGCCGCGCCCGCAGACAAGGTGACCCTACATGGCAACGCTTTTCGACCCCATCCAGATCGGCGACCTCACGCTGCCGAACCGCATCATCATGGCCCCGCTCACGCGTCAACGCGCAGGCGAAGTGCGCGTGCCCAACGAACTCATGGCGAAGTACTACGCCGAGCGCGCCACGGCCGGCCTCATCATCAGCGAGGCGACCTCGGTGACGCCGCAAGGCGTCGGCTATGCCGAAACGCCTGGCATCTGGTCGCAAGAACAGGTGGCAGGCTGGAAGACCGTGACCGCTGCGGTGCATGCCGCGGGCGGCCGCATCTTCTTGCAGCTGTGGCACGTGGGCCGTGTGTCCGACCCTGTGTTCCTGAACGGCGACCTGCCGGTGGCGCCCAGCGCCATCGCGCCGCAAGGCAACGTGAGCCTCGTGCGTCCGCAACGCGGCTTCGTCACGCCGCGCGCGCTCGAAACGGAAGAGATCGCCGGCGTGATCGCTGCATTCCGCCAGGGCGCAGTCAACGCGAAGGCGGCCGGTTTCGACGGCGTGGAAATTCACGGCGCGAACGGCTATCTGCTCGACCAGTTCCTGCAGGACAGCACAAACCAGCGCACGGACGCCTATGGCGGCTCGATCGAAAATCGCGCGCGTCTGCTGCTCGAAATTACCGACGCCTGTATCGACGTGTGGGGCGCGAATCGCGTGGGCATGCATATCGCACCGCGCGGCGACGCCCACACGATGGGCGATTCGAATCCGGCGGCGACGTTCGGTTATGTGGCGCGCGAGCTCGGCAAGCGCAAAATCGCGTTCCTGTTCGCGCGCGAATCGCTTGGCGACAACCGTCTCGGGCCGCAGCTGAAGGCCGAATTCGGCGGTCCGTTCATCGCCAACGAAAAGTTCTCGCTCGAATCGGCACAGGCCGTGCTCGCGGCAGGCGAAGCCGACGCGGTCGCGTGGGGTCAGCTTTTCATCGCGAACCCCGATCTGGCGCGCCGTTTCGAACTGAACGCGCCGCTCAACGCGCCGAATCCGTCGACGTATTACGCGCGCGGCGAAACGGGCTACACGGACTACCCGTCGCTCGAAAGCGCAGCATAAGGACCGCGTGCGGCCCATGGCCGCACGCCATCAGGCGGCCACGGCGCAGGCATTCTGTCTCGCCGTGGCCGTTTTTCGCTGGAAGTCCTGAAAATGCGGGGCTCGCGGGCGAGCGGGCGTTAAAGCTCAGACAGATCACGCTTTCGACGCGCGTGCGGCGATTTTGCTCGATAGGCGGATTCAATTGGAATCCCGCGCCCGGATATCCTTGAATACAAAGCCGCCTGCCAACCCTCCTCGCTGACCGGAGCCAAGTCATGCCGAAGACCGCCGATGCTTCCGAGATCGTCCATACCATCGCCGAAGAAACCAACACGCCGGAGGAAACGGTCGCGCGCATCTACGCCGACACGCTCAATGAATATCGAGCGCAAGCGCGCATCCAGGACTATCTGCCGCTTTTCGCCGCGCGCAAGACGCGTGCGACGCTGCGGCAAAATGGCACGAAGCCGCACTAATCGCCGTCTGTCAGCTTGTCTTTGCGCCGGCCACACGCAGGCCGGCCGCTCCACCCCGCCGCATTGTTCTGGATGGTGCGCGCCCGCTTAGGGCTCGCGCCGCCGCATTCATCGGCCCACCCGGTCACCCGGGCACACTTCGCCCAGATTCCTCTCTTAAGGTTGGTTTAATTCTTTGCTGCAACCATAGGCTCAACCCCTGTTGAGCCGCCGGAACATCGGCGGCGTTTTTTTGCGCGGCAAGCCTAGGAGGAGCGAGGTCATGGTTGAAGACGATGTGCTGGTGCACCTGCAGTCCCTGCTGCGCGACGGGGCCGCTTCGACGGTCGCGTCGTGCCGGGTCTCCACACCGCTCCAGCATCCGTGGGGCCGCGCCTACCGGCTCGTCGAATGGACGACGCCGCTCGACGACAGCGCCCGCCGCCAGGTCGTGCCCGCCGAAAGCACGGCGCTCGACATCGCGCGCCTCGTTGCGCAGCACGTGCCCGGCCGCCGCATTCTGCTAAACGGCGAACCCGCCGCAGTCGAACGGCCTCGCACGCGCCGCCGCCGCGCGTCCAGCGCCGCGAACGCACGCGCGGCGCGCTAGAGGCGCCGCTTTCGGGCGGCGTACACGCGGCGGCACACGCCGCGCTTCCGCCCCCGGCATCTCATCCCGCCACGCCCCCTTCCCGCGCGGGTGGCGTCAAACCACGAGGCGCGCCAGCGACGCCTCCAGTTCACCGCTCACACGCGTCATCGGCGCGCGTAGCTCATTGCGGATCAGCCCGCACGCAGCCAGCCCCGCCTTGACCGGCCCCGGATTCGGCTCGGCGAACGCCGCGCGCACGAGCGGCACGAGCGTGTGCCAGATCGCGCGCGCATCGGCGAGGCGCCCTTCCTGCAACGCGCGCGCCATCCCCACGAAACGCTCCGGCCGCCAATGCGCCGACGCCGCAATCGCCCCGCTCGCGCCCGCGCACATCGCGCCGAACATGTCGATGTCCTCGCCGCAGAGCACCTGCAAACGGCCGTCGAGAATCAGCGCGAGCGTCTTGTCGAGCGAGCCGCCGCAGTCCTTCACCGCGACGATGCGCTCGTGCGCGGCGAGTTCGAGCAGGCTCGGCAACTCGATGTGCACGCCCGTGCGCGCGGGGATGTCGTAGACGATCAGGGGCTTGCGGCTCGCATCGGCGAGCGCCGCGAAGTGGCCGATCACGCCCGTCTGCGCAGGGCGGATGTAGTAAGGCGCAGCCGCCAGCACACCGGCGATAGGCCGTTCGTTGAGCGCCGCGATCCGCTCGCAGACGGCCGCCGTATGATTGCCGCTCACGCCCGCCACGACCGGCAGGCCGCCCGCCGACGCCAGCACGGTGGCGAGCACGTCGTCCGCTTCCGCGTCGCTCAGCGCGGCGGGCTCGCCGGTCGTGCCGAGCGCGACGAAGCCGGCCACGCCGGCCTCGACGTAGTGGCGCACGAGCGCGTCGAGCGCAGCATGATCGACTGCACCGGCGTTGAACGGCGTGATGAGCGGAATCCAGATACCCGAAAACTCAGACATGACTTTCCCTTGAACTCGACCGTATGGAAGGCCCGTTCAGCGGTGCGCAGGAGGGAAGCAAGCCGGGAGTGAGGCGGAAGGCGGGGCGCCTTCGACTGGCTGTTCCGTCGCACATCTGACGGAACAGCAGACTCCGGTCAGATGAGCGGCTGTTTTTTGGCTTTGGCTTTCACCCACACCGATGCGGCCTGCGCGAGCGACGGCACCGCGCGCGTGGCGGCGGTGACATTCTGCAGATCGTGGCGGAGCGGGTTACGTAGCATGTCGCGCAGTGTAACCGAGATCGCTCGTGTTCGGGCGCGCGCCAGCAGGCGGCGTGCTGCGCGCGCGGTACACGCTCACTCGCGCGGCAAGGTCTCTCGAGTGCTCTTCCGACAAAAGAACTTGACTTCTCGCGCCACCGAACTAATATACGCACCGCGTACATTAACCAGCAATCACGGGTGCCAGCATGAGCGTTCCGCAACAAGCCTTCCTCCGTGACGCCATGCGGCGTCTGAACATGACCCGCGACGCATTTGCGAGCCGCATCGGCGTGTCGCGTCGTGCGCTCGACACGTGGCTGCTGCCCGAGGAGTCGCAGGAATCGCGCGCCATGCCGGAGATCGTCGAGCGCTTCGTTTCGGAAATCGTCGGCAACGGCGAGCCGCGCGAAGACTATACGCAAAGCGTAGATTCGCGCTCGCTCGCCAGTCAGATGCAGTTCGAGGGCAAGCCGCAACTGCTTTCCGTTGACCAGTTTTCGCGCGAGTCCGTCGAAGCCCTGTTCCGCGTGGCCGACATCATGCAGCCCATCGCGCACCGCCGGAAAATCTCGCGCGTACTCGAAGGCGCGGTGCTCGGCAACCTGTTCTTCGAGGCTAGCACGCGTACGCGCGTGAGCTTCGGCGCCGCGTTCTGCCGCCTGGGCGGCTCGGTGTGCGACACGACCGGCTTCACGTTCTCCTCGATGGCCAAGGGCGAATCGATCTACGACACGAGCCGCGTGATGGCCGGCTACGTGGATGCGATGGTGATTCGGCATCCTGATCAAGGCTCGGTGGCCGAATTCGCGCGCGCCGTGAACATCCCCGTGATCAATGGCGGCGACGGTCCCGGCGAACACCCGAGCCAGGCGCTGCTCGACCTGTACACGATCCAGCGCGAGTTCTCGCGCCTCGGCAAGATCGTCGACGGCGCGCATATCGCGCTCGTGGGCGACCTCAAGTACGGCCGCACGGTGCACTCGCTCGTGAAGCTGCTCGCGCTCTATCGCGGCATCAAGTTCACGCTCATTTCGCCGCCGCAGCTCGAAATGCCGGCATACATCGTCGACAAGATCTCAACCAACGGCCACGTGGTCGAGCAAACGCATGATCTGCGCGCGGGTCTGCGCGGCGCGGACGTGGTGTACGCCACGCGCATCCAGAAGGAGCGCTTCGCCGACGAGTCGTTCGAAGGCTACACGCCCGAATTCCAGATCAACCAGGCGCTGATGGACGAGTGCTGCAGCGCCGAAACGCTCGTGATGCACCCGCTGCCGCGCGACAGCCGCCCGGGCGCCAACGATCTCTCGACCGATCTGAACCACGACCCGCGCCTCGCGATCTTCCGCCAGACCGACAACGGCATTCCGGTGCGCATGGCGATTTTCGCGGTACTGCTGGGCGTGGAAAATCTCGTGCAGCACTCGATGCGCGACGCCGTGTGGCGTCCGCCCGCGTACCTCGGCCCGGACGACGCCGTGTTCCACGGTATCGACTGAGCGTCGTTGCACTCGCAACGTCAGCGGCCCGCAAGCGTCAAGCGCGCTTGCGGGCCGATTTGTTTATGGCGTGCTCAAACGATTTACGACGCGCAAACCGTCACGCAGGTCAGCCCTTGCGCCTTTTCCGCCGCGTCGATTGCGGTCTCCAGCGCATCGAACGCGTGGCGCTGCACGTCGATCGCCTCGAGCGGCAGCTGCCCGGACTGCACGAGCGCGATCAGCGCACGGTAGTCCGCACCGCTGTACATGAAGTGTCCCATCAGCTCCCAGTTGTTGATGAGCATCTCGCCATACTTGATCGGCAACTCCACCTCCATGCTGCCCATCAGCACCATGCGGCCGTTGCGGCGCAGGCTGCGCAGCGCGGCGAGCGTGGCGCCCGGGTCGCTGGCGTGGCCCACCATGTCGAAGGCGAGATCGGCGCCGCCGTTCGCGGCGGCACGGATCGCCTCCACGTCGCGCGCCATCTCGCCGCTGAGCGCGACGGTGACCACGCGTCCGCCGCCGAGCTTCGCTAGCGGCGCCAGCGCCGCCGCGCGCCGCCCGAGCGCCACCACACGGCCCGCGCCGAGTGCGAGCGCATCGAGCACGGCCGCCGAGCCGAATGCGCCGGCCGCGCCGTTCACCACCACGGTTTCGCCTGCCGCGAGCCGGCCGCGCCGCAGGCCGCCGAACGGCACCACGAGCTTGCCGAGCGCCGCGAGCTGCGCCGAGGGCACGTGATCGAGGCCATCGAGCGGGAACACCGTCGAGGCCGGAAACTCGACCGCTTCGCGCAGCGTGCCGTGCGGAAAATCGCCGAGCATGGGCGCGCTGTCCGGGCTGATCGCCGTGAGCCCGAGCAGCGCCTGGGCGGGCTCGCGCAGCGCCTCGTCGGCAACCCAGTAGGGGCTCAGCGCCACGCGCTGGCCGACGCGATAGCCGTACACGCCTGCGCCGACCGCGAGCACCCGGCCGATGCCGTTGGTCCCCGGCGAAAACGGCCCCTGCGGGTAGCCGTAGGGCAGCTTGCCCTGCACGTACTGGCGCGTATAGCTCAGGAGCGGCACGGCCTCCACGCCCACCAGCAACGCGCCGCGGCGCGGTTCGGGTTGCGGCACGTCGCGCAGTGCGAGCGGCTGGCCGGGTTGATCGAGCATCCAGGCTTTCATGGCTTCTCCTAGCAGAAAGGGTGTGCATCTGACGGATTGAACTCTAGGCGAGCGAGACGTATTCTTGAAATCAATTGCCAACATTCCACCTATCACCGTGATTGATCTCTCTGGCGTCGACCTGAACCTGCTCGTGTCGCTCGACGCCCTGCTCGCCGAGTCGAACGTGACGCGGGCCGCCGCGCGCCTGAATCTCACGCAGCCGGCCGTTTCGGCGCAGCTCGCGCGGCTGCGCCAGCTCTTCGACGACCCGCTGCTCATCCCCGCCGCCAATGGCCGCGGCATGACGCCCACGGCGCGCGCGCTCGAACTGATGGAGCCGCTGCACGCGGCGCTCAAGACGCTCGAAACGGTGGTGCGCCGCGAGCCCGCGTTCGATCCGCTCACGGGCACGCGGCGCTTCGTCGTCGCCGCGAGCGACCAGTGCGTGGCCGTGCTCGGCCTGCCGCTGATGATCGGGTGGCCGCATCTGGCCGGACCTGGACTGCAGCTGGCGTTCATCGCCATTGAATCCGGGTCGCTCGCGGAGCGCTTCGAGCGCGGCGAAATCGATTTGCTGCTCGGCTCCGCGCAGCAGGTGCCGCCAACGCTGAAGGCCAGAAAGCTCTACGACGAACGCTTCGTCGTGGCGCAGCGCAAAGGCCACCCGCGCGGCGCGGCCCCGTTCGACCTGGACAGCTATTGCGCGCTCGAGCACGTGCTCGTTTCGACCAGCGGCGCGAGCTTCTTCGGCTTCATGGATGAACATCTCGAAGCGCTTGGCCGCCGCCGCCGCGTGGCGCATTCGGTGCAGCACTTCACGCTCGTGCCCGAGGTGCTCGCCCGCACGGATTACGTGGCGACGCTGCCTTACCGGCTCATCGCGCGCTACCGGGACCGCGTGGACCTGTTCGAGCTGCCGTTCGAGGCACGCGGCTTTTCGATGCATGTGGCATGGCATCCGCGCAATCATGCCGATCCGGCGCTCGTCTGGCTGCGCGAGGCCGTGGCTGCACTAGACACCGGCGACATCGTTAGCGATCCTCTCGAATGACACTCGTGCGCAATTCGTCAGTCGATTAATTCGGCGATTGTCCGCATGCGCGCCGCCTATACTGCATGAGACGTCAAAAAAACGGCCGCGCCTCAGCACGAAGGCCCGGTCCCCGCGCCGCTGTCCCATCGTCATTTCCTGCTTGTCCGCGACTTGCGAAGCCATGCTGACCACAGACGAAATCCGCGCGATCCCGCTGTTCTCCACGCTCCCCGAAGCCGAACTCGAACGCCTCGCCCAAACCTCCGCGGACCTGCACCTGAGTCCTGGTGAGTACGCCGTGCACGAAGGCGGCGAGCGTGCGCTATATGCCGTGCTGTCCGGCAAGATGGAGGTCGTCAAGCTCTTTGACGGCATCGAGCGCACGCTTGGATGGCGCTTGCCCGGCACGATCTTCGGCGAGGTGCCGCTCGCGCTCAGCTCGCCGTTTCCCGGCGCGTATCGCGCAGCCGTGCCCTCGCGCGTCATGCGCGTGGACGCGCAGCACTACTACGCGCTCGCCGCCGCCTCCCCGGACGTCGCCACGCGCATGGGCGCGCTCGCCCGCGAACGCATCGGCGGCTTGCAGGGCCTTTCCGCGGAGCCGCCGAAAACACGCGTCACGCTCGTTGGCGCGCGCTGGGACCCGGCTTGCGCGAACCTGCGCCAGTTCCTCGCGCGCAACCAGATCAGCTGCGAGTGGATGACGCCCGACGCGCCCGAACTCAAAACACGCTGGAACGGCCCCTGCCCCGAGGACCAGCACTGCCCCGCCTTGCGCCTCGCCGACGGCACCCTGCTGAGCCGCCCCGCGACGCGCGACCTGGCGGAACGCCTGGGGCTGCAAACCCAGCCGCGTCTCGCGGAATACGACACGCTGATCATCGGCGGCGGCCCGGCTGGCCTTGCCGCTGCTGTCTATGGTGCGTCGGAAGGACTCCGTACCATTGTGGTCGAGCGTGAAGCACCGGGTGGCCAGGCGGGCACCTCTTCGCGCATCGAAAATTATCTGGGCTTTCCTGGCGGCATTTCCGGCGACGAACTGGCGAGCCGCGCGTTGCAGCAGGCAAGGCGCCTCGGCGCCGAAATCCTCGTCACGCGCGCGGTTGCACGCGTCGATACCGCCGCGCGCGCAGTCCACCTCGACGGCGGCGACGTGGTGCGCGCGCACACGCTCATTCTCGCGACGGGCGTCACCTGGCGGCGTCTTGCGATCGAAGGCTTCGACCGCTTCATCGGCAAAGGCATCTATTACGGCGCGGCGCGCAGTGAGGCGAGCGGCACGCACGGACTCGACGTGTATCTGATCGGCGGCGGCAATTCTTCGGGACAGGCCGCGCTGTACTTCGCCAATCATGCGCGCGCCGTGACGCTCATCGTGCGCGGCGAGTCGCTCGAGAACAAGATGTCGCGCTATCTCGTCGAGCAGTTGGTGGGAAAGGAGAACGTCCGCGTCGAACTGAATTCGGAAGTGGTCGGCGTGTATGGAGAGACGCATCTCGACGCCATCGACGTGCTCAATACGGCCAGCGCAAGCGTGAGCCGCCGCGAATGTGGCGGCCTGTTCGTATTCATTGGCGCGGACGCGGAAACGGGCTGGCTGCCGCCGGAGATCGCCTGCGACAAACGCGGCTACGTGCTGACCGGCGACGACGCCGTGAAAGCCGGGCGCTGGTCGCACCGGCGCGATCCTTATCTGCTCGAATCGAGCGTACCCGGCATCTTTGCCTGCGGCGACGTGCGGCTGAGCCCGGTCAAGCGGGTAGCCTCGGCCGTTGGTGAAGGCAGCATGGCGATCGCCTTCGTGCATCGTTACCTTCAGGAAGACCGCGCATAGCATTGCGCGAAGCAACGCGCCCGCGCCGCGCACGATCTTTCAATACGCTTTTCCCGCCTGCTGCATTGCGTTTCTGTCCACGACGCCAGCTTCGCGCCGGGCTGGCGCCAGCCATGTGACAGCGTTGCGCCATCAAGCACCAGGCAGCGAAAAATTCACACGTAAGCGCTTTACTTTCGGGTTCGAGAAGTGCAATTTGCAGTTCTGCAGTGCCCGGCCGAGCCACCGCGGCATCGGAATTGCTTCACGAAAGAAGCGCGCCGCTGCGCGACGAAGCCCTGCGCAACCCCGCGCGGCCAGCGCCTGAAGTCCCGGATTATGTTCCGTCTTCATCCTGGAGTCCGCAAATCGTCATGTCCAACGAACGTCCCCTCGATGCGCCGTGCGATTGCGACGACGCCTCCCAAGCTTCCCCCTCCCGCGCGCCCGCCGACGTCGCACGCCGCCGCTTCCTGCAATCGGCGGCCGCCGCTGCCGCGTTGAGCGCGACGCCTCATCTGCATGCACAGAATGCGCCGCCGGCCACCGCCCCAACCGAAGCGCCGCCGCCCGCGCCCGCGCAACCGGTCCGGCTCGACATCAACGGCCGCGCATACACGCTGCATATCGAACCGCGCGTTACGCTGCTCGATGCGCTGCGCGACTATGCGGGCCTCACCGGCACGAAGAAGGGCTGCGATCGCGGCCAGTGCGGCGCCTGCACGGTGCTCGTCGAAGGACGGCGCATCAACAGTTGCCTCACGCTGGCCGTGATGCACGAAGGCCAGCGCATCACCACGGTCGAAGGGCTCGCGGGCGTGGCCACGTTGAGTCCGGTGCAGCGCGCCTTTATCGAGCACGACGCCTTCCAGTGCGGCTTCTGTACGCCGGGCCAGCTGTGTTCGGCAACGGCATGCCTGAGCGAATTCGCGGCAGGCGCCGCGAGCGCCGCCACGCCCGACGTGCGCACACGCCCCGCGCAACTGAGCGATGCCGAAATACGCGAGCGCATGAGCGGCAACATCTGCCGCTGCGGCGCCTATGTCAACATCGTGGCCGCCGTGCGCGACGCGCACACGGCCGGCGCCTGAGCACGGAGGCACAGAAATGGATGCCATCTCGTACCAGCGCGCCGCCGATGTGAACGGTGCGATTGCCGCCGCGCAGCGTCCCGGTGCGGTGTTCATCGGTGGCGGCACGAATCTGCTCGATCTCATGAAAGGCGGCGTCGCGCATCCGGTGACGCTCATCGACATCACGCGCATCGAGGCGCTCGATCAGGTTCAAACGCTGCCCAACGGCGGCCTGCGCATCGGCGCGCTCGTGCGCAACAGCGACGCGGCCAATCACACGCTTGTGCGCACGCGTTACCCGTTGCTCTCGCAAGCGCTGCTCGCCGGCGCTTCGCCGCAACTGCGTAACATGGCGACCGTGGGCGGGAATCTCATGCAACGCACGCGCTGCCCGTATTTCTATGACACCGCGTTCACCCAATGCAACAAGCGCGCGCCCGGCAGCGGCTGTGCGGCGATTGGCGGCTTCAACCGCATGCATGCGATCCTCGGCGCAAGCGCACAATGCGTGGCCGTCAATCCGTCCGATATGAGCGTCGCCCTCGCGGCGCTCGACGCCGCCGTGCAGGTGAGCGGTCCGGGCGGCGCGCGCACGATTCCGTTCGCGACGTTTCATCGCCTGCCCGGCGACCGGCCCGATCTCGACACGACGCTTCAGTCAGGTGAACTGATCACCTCGGTCGACTTGCCGCCACCGTTGTTCAGCGAGCATGCGCACTACCTCAAGATCCGCGACCGCGCGAGCTATGCGTTCGCGCTCGTCTCGGTCGCGAGCGCGCTGCAACTCGACGGACACCGCATCCGCACGGCGCGCATCGCGCTGGGCGGCGTGGCGCATCGGCCCTGGCGCGCGAGCGTGGCGGAGCAGCATCTCGCGGGCAAGACGCTCAACGAGTCGACGTTACGCGAGGCCGCTGCGGCGGAACTCGCGCAGGCTAAGCCGCTGAGCGGCAATGCGTTCAAGCTCGGGCTCGCGCAACGCGCGATCGTCCGCTCGACGATGCTCGCCGCCGCCGGCGCGCAAGGCAACAAGACCGGAGATTTCGCATGAGCACGTTGACCGGACAACCGATGGACCGCATCGACGGCATGCTCAAGGTCACGGGCGGCGCCCTCTACGCGAGCGATTTCCCTGAGACGCGGCTCGCCCATGCCGTGCTCGTCACCAGCACGATTGCGAGCGGCACCATCACGTCGATCGACACGAGCCGCGCGCAGTCCATGCCCGGCGTGCTGCTCGTCATGACGTACCAGAGCGCGATGCGGTTGCCCAACGGCGGGCGCTCGCCGCTCAAGCCGCCGGCGGGACGGCACCTCACGCTGCTGCAGGACAACGTCGTGCACTACAGCAACGAGCCGGTTGCGGTCGTGGTGGCCGACACGCTGGAACACGCCACCGATGCCGCGCGCCACGTCAACATCGTCTACGCGCCGACACCGGCCACGCTTGACTTCAACCGTGCGAAAGGCGACGCGCACGCGCCGCCAAGCCCGATGGGCCGCCCAGTCGAATCGACGCGCGGCAACGTCGAAGCTGGACTGCACGAAGGCGCGGTGCGCTTCGAGGCCGTCTACACCACGCCCACGCAGTTCCACAATCCGATGGAACCGCACGCGACGATGGCGCACTGGGACGGCCCGGACCTCACGCTCTACGACGCCACCCAGGGGGTGAGCGGCGCGCGCAACGCGGTGGCGGCCGTGTTCGGTATCGCACCGGACAACGTGCGCGTGATCTCGCCGTTCCTCGGCGGCGGCTTCGGCTGCAAGGGTTCGTCGTGGTCGCATGTGAGCCTGTGCGCGATGGCCGCGAAGCAGACGGGACGCCCCGTGCGGCTCGCGCTCGCGCGGCCGCAGATGTTCGGGCCGGTCGGCTCGCGCCCGCACACGGAGCAGCATCTCTCGCTCGCCGCGCGCGCGGACGGCACGCTCACGGGTCTGCGCCACGACACGCTCGCCCACACGTCCACGTTCGAAGACTGGCTCGAGATGTGCGGCCTCGTCACGCGCATCATGTATGCGGTGCCCAATTGCAGCACGAGCCATCGTGTCGTACCCCTGAATGTCGGCACACCGACCTTCATGCGTGCGCCCGGTGAAACCACGGGCTCGTTCGCGCTCGAATCAGCCATGGACGAACTGGCGTGGCAACTGAAAATGGACCCGGTTGCGCTGCGCCTGAAGAACTACGCAGAAAGCGAGCCGCAGGACGGCAAGCCGTGGTCGTCGAAAGCGCTGCGCCAATGTTATGAGGCGGCCGCGCAACGCTTCAACTGGTCGCGGCGCATCGCCACGCCGCGCGCCATGCGCAACGGCAACACGCTCATCGGCCTTGGCATGGCGAGCGCGACCTATCCCGCGAACCGCAGCGAAGCCGCCGCGCTGGCGCGCGTCCTGCCCGACGGCAACGCGATGGTCGCCTCGGGCACTCAGGACATCGGCACCGGCACCTACACGGTGATGACCCAGGTGGCCGCCGACGCGCTCGGCTTCCCACCCAACCGCATCCGCTTTGCGCTGGGCGATTCGACCTTGCCGGGCGCGCCGGTTTCGGGCGGCTCGCAGTCGGCGGCGAGTGTCTCGCCCGCCGTGCAGGCCGCGTGTACCGCCGTGCGCGACAAGCTCATCGCGCTCGCGCGCGCCGATCGCGGCTCGCCCGTCTACGGGCTCGCCGACGACGACGTGACCGTGCAGGACAGCTGGGTCGTGAGCCGCAGCGATAGCTCGCGCCGCGATCCGGCCGCCGCCGTCATCGCGCGCGCGGGCGGCCAGCCGCTCGAGGCACAGGTCGCGACGAAGCCAAGCGCGGAGAAGCAGCAGTATGCGTTTCACTCATTCGGCGCCGTGTTCGCCGAAGTGCACGTCGATGCCGATACCGGCACGATACGCGTGGCGCACATCGTCGGCGCGTACGACGTGGGACGCGTGCTCAATGAAAAAACGGCGCGCAGCCAGTTGATGGGCGGCATGGTGTGGGGCGTAGGCACGGCCCTGCACGAAGAGGGCCTCTTCGACACGCGCATGGGCCGCATTGCGAACAACAATCTCGCCGAATACCACGTGCCCGTGAACGCGGACATCGGCGAGCTGGATGTGCTGTTCGTCGGCGAACCCGATCTGCGCTTCAATCCGCTTGGCGTGCGCGGCATCGGCGAGATTGGGATTACCGGCGTGCCGGCGGCCATTGCGAACGCCGTGTATCACGCCACGGGCGTGCGCGTGCGCGATTTGCCGATCACGCTCGACAAGGTCGTTCCGCAGATGAATTCGCTTGCGTGACCGGCATTGCGGGGCCTGCCATGCAGGCTCTGCACCGGCACAGTGCATGCGCGGTCGGCAAATGGAGGAGAAAGCCAGGCAAATGCCGCGCACGGGGCTTGCCTCACGTGCGCTTGCGCCGCACAATCACTGCTCACCCTCTTCGCGGGCGTACCACACCCATGGCCTATGCTTCGTTCGCCACCGGCGTGTTGCTCGCCGCCGGCACCGGTTCGCGCTTCGATCCCAACGGTCTGCGCAACAAGCTCCTCGCTCCACTTCCAGAAGGCACGTGCGTCGCGCGCGAGTCCGCGCAACGGCTGCTGCGCGTCGTACCCAAGGTGATTGCCGTGGTGCGTCCCGGGGCGGAAACACTCGCGCATGTGCTCAACGACGCGGGCTGCGACGTGGTGTTCGCGCCCGACGCCGCGCGCGGCATGGGCGCGAGCCTGGCTGCCGGCGTGGAAACCGATCATGAAGCGGAAAGCTGGATCGTCGCGCTGGCCGACATGCCCTGCATTGCCGTCGAATCGATCGAAGCCGTGGCGCGCGCACTGGACGGCGGGGCACCGCTCGTCGCGCCGTTCTATCGTGGGCAGCGCGGGCATCCGGTGGGCTTCGGCTACCCGCATCGCGCGGCGCTCGTCGCGCTCGATGGCGACGCGGGCGCTCGCGCCCTGCTGAGCACACAGCCGCTGACGCGCATCGAAGTCGACGACCCGGGCATTCTGCGCGACGTCGACACGCCGGCCGACCTCGACGGGCTCTGATTCGCGCGCACTCGCGCGCTGCGATTGTTCAATTGCGAGTGCCAGGCATGCAATCGATCGCCTACGCTATAAGCTGACGCGCACCACACGGCCACACGCTTTAGCGCAGAGGACCTCGCGATGATCTGCTCGCACACGAATCCGCTTCCCGATCCACTCGCCGATCCGACGCGGGACCCCGAACGCGACCCGCTCGCCCCGCCGGCACCGGGCCATCACAACGACGAACCACAGCAGCCCGAGGGACCGCCTGACAAGGACCCCGTGTGATCACGCGCCCGGTCGCCACGGCCGGGCATCGCGTCTCACGGCCATAGCGGCGCCCGCGACGACGGTTCGCAAGCGCCGCGGTCGTCCTTGCGCGCTCCGCGCTTCTTCCGCCCCCAAATCCCCGCCTTTCGCAAAGCTTGCGCCTTCGACGGTCGATCCGTAGAATGCAAACGATTCCTATTTGCAGTATTTTTCAAGATTGCCGTGAGCCCAATCGTGATCGCGTTCGCCCCCGCGCGCCGGCCGGCGACCCGAGGTTTCGCATGAGACCGCTGCTGGTCCGCCTGCACCGCTGGTTCGGTCTCGGCACCGCAGCCTTCCTGTTCCTCGCCGGACTCACCGGCGCCGTGATCGCGTGGGACCACGAACTCGACGCGCTGCTCAACCCGTCGTTCTTCCGGAGCGCGACACCGGGCACGCCGCTGCCCGCGCTCGAACTCGCAAAGCGTCTCGAGGCCGGGGAACCGCACGCGGTCGTGACCTTCATGCCGCTTTCCGTCGAGCCCGGCCATACCTGGATCGCGCAGGTGGCGCCGCGCCTGAACCCCGCAAGCCAGGCGCCCTATGCGCTCGACTTCAACCAGGTCGCGCTCGATCCTGTCACAGGCGAGGAGCAAGGCCGCCGCATGTGGGGCAAGGCTTCGCTTGCGCGCCAGAACCTGATTCCCTTCCTCTACCAACTCCACTACACGCTGTTCATGCCGACGAAGATGGGCATCGACTTCGGCGTATGGACGATGGGCGTGGTCGGGATGGTATGGCTGCTCGACGGCTTTATCGCGATCGTGCTCGCATTCCCGAGCCTGAAAAGCTGGCGCAAGTCGCTCGCCTTTCGCGTGAAGCGCGGCGGCTATGCGCTCACGTTCGATCTGCACCGTTCGGGCGGCGTGTGGCTTTGGGGACTCCTGATCGTCGTGGCCGTCACATCGATTTCGATGAACCTCGGCGCGCAGGTCGTGCGCCCCGTGGTGTCGGTGTTCTCGACCCTCGCGCCGGACCCGTTCCGCATCGTCGCGCCGGGCCCTGCGCTCACGCCCGCCGAAGCAACGGCTGCGCGCGAACGCATCGTGGCCGAAGCCGCCGGGAGGGGCCGCCGCGAAGGCATCACGGCGCCGCCCGGCGGACTTTTCGGGCTGCCCGCCTCCGGCGTGTATGGCGTGGGCTACTTCGAGGCCGGCAACGACCACGGCGACGCGGGCCTCGGCAATGCCTGGCTCATCATGAACGCGCGCACGGGCCAGGTGCTCGGCAGGCAGATTCCCGGCCACGGAAGCGCAGGCGACATCTTCATGCAAGCGCAGTTTCCGTTGCATTCGGGGCGCATCGCCGGGCTGCCGGGACGCATCGCCATCAGCTTTACCGGCATTGTCGTCGCGATGCTCAGCGTGACCGGCGTGCTCATCTGGCTCAAGAAGGCGCGTGCGCGGCGCAAGCCGGCGAAGCAGGCGAAGGCGGCCAGCACGATCGGCACGCGTGAGCGGGCCACGAACTGACCGCCCGGGTCAGCCGATCAGAACTTGTGGCGGATGCCCGTTACCGCGAGGAACTGGTTGCCGTTGCTCGATGCACCCGACGTCCCTTCGATCTGCGCCACGGCATTCGTCGCGCGCTGATAGATGAGGTCGAGATAGACGTCTGTGCGCTTCGAGAGGAAGTATTGCAGCGCGCTGGTCGTTTGCCAGTAGTGCCAGCTATCCTTCTGGCCGTTCGCATTCACGCCCGTCCAGGTTTCGCCGATCGCGGCATGGATGGACGGCGTGATCGCATAGCGCAGGCTGACTTCCGCGTTCTGATAGTGCTGGTACTGGCTTTGCGGCGTCAGTTCGAACGCGACGTTCGTGTACATCGCGCCCACACCGAGATTACCAAAGGTGTAAACACCGCCCGCACCCCAGATGCGCTGCTGCGTAATGCCCTTCAGGAACGTGAAGTAGTTGTCCGAAGGAATCGCACCGGTCGTGTCCGTAGCCGGATGATCGAGCTGCACATAGGCTGCGCCGAACTGCAGCGGCCCGCCCGCGTAGCTCGCGCCCACGCTCCATGAACGGTTCGTCCCGAAGTTGCCTGCGTTGTTGCTGAAGCCGTACATCGAGTTGATCGTCAGACCGTGGAATTTGGGCGTGACGTACTTGACGGAGTTGTCGGTGCGGAACGTGTTGTTCAGGTCGTCGGTGTCGAACGGGTGCGTACCGTACTGCGAAGTCTCCACGGCCATTTGCAGCGGTTCGAGCGAGTCCTGCGCCGCGTTGTACTGGCGGCCGAACGTGAGCGAGCCCCAGCGGTCGCTCGCGAGCCCCACCCACGCCTGGCGGCCGAAGATGCGGCCGTTCGCGCTCGCGGTGCCGGTCTGCAGGTTGAAGCCGTTCTCGAGGCGGAAGATCGCGCGATTGCCGCCGCCCAGATCCTCGCTGCCGAGCAGGCCCCAGCGCGAGCCCTGCTCGCTGCCGGCCGTCGCCTGAAAGTTCGACTTGCCGCCCTGGTTGCTCGTGTAGGTGAAGCCGCCGTCGGCGATGCCGTAAAGCGTGACGCTCGACTGCGCGTTGGCGTGCGAGGCCGCGAGACCGAGACCGCCGATGACGAGTGCGAGGCTGCGCCGGGATGCTTGAAACATGCGTTTTTCTCCTTCTGGCATTCGATGTGCCGTGAATTGACGTTGATCTCCAGATGCGCGCCGCCAGGTGCGATCTATCTTTCGTAATCCTGATGAAACGGCCTCGCTGCGCGGCGCAGAGCAACGGCTACCCACTTGCGCTCCCCGTTGGCGACGGCTCGTCTTATCGCCCGCTTGTTTTATTGTTTAAAACAGCGTATTATTTATTATTCGGGCCGGCTTTCCGTCTCGTCAAGAATCTGTCACACACCCGCGACACTGAGTGGGGCGTCGCGGCGTCCGTCAAAAACGCTGCAATCCTTTACAGCTGGTTCAATTCGCCATTTTTACCGAGCCATTCCAGGGGAAACCCCAATCGGCCCAATTTTTATCGCGCGCTACGCTGTCTCTTGAAATTAAAACGCTGTTTTAATCATTAAAACATGCGACAAGCAACTGACTAGCGATGACGAACACCAACCCACCTTCCTCCCACGCAGACGAACACGCGCCCTGCTTCATCGTTGCGGCACAGGCCGCGCCCCTGCCGATCGTGTTCGACTCCCCGCATAGCGGTATCACGCTGCCGGCCGACTTCGGCACCGTCGTGCCGCGCGAGGCGATCCTCAGCTCGTGGGACGCGTTCGTCGACGAACTGTGGGGCGGCGTCCCAGCGCGCGGCGGCGTGCTGATCGGCGCACGATTTCCGCGCGCCTATATCGACCCGAACCGCGCCATCACCGACATCGACGCCGAACTGCTCGCTGAGCCCTGGCCCGAACCGCTCGCACCCGAGCCGTACACGCAGCGGGGGATGGGCTTGATCCGCCGCTACGCGCTGCCCGGCGTGCCGCTCTACGACCGCAAGCTTGCTGTCGATGAAGTCCGGCACCGCATCGACGCGTATTACCGCCCCTATCGCGCGGCGCTCGCGCAGGCGGCCGAAGCGGCCTACGCGCAGCACGGCGCGCTGTGGCATGTGGACTGTCACTCCATGAAATCGCGCGGCAACGAAATGAACGTCGACTCGGGCGAGGCGCGCCCCGATTTCGTCATCAGCGACCGGCGCGGCACGACATCGGATCCGGCGTTCACGCAATGGGTCGCCGACCACTTTGCGGCCGCCGGCTATCGCGTGCAGATCAACGAGCCGTACCAAGGCGGCGACCTGCTGCGCGCCGTGAGCGATCCGGCGCGCAACCGCCACAGCATCCAGATCGAACTGAACCGCGCGCTCTACATGGACGAAGCCGCGTTTTCGAAGCATGCGGGTTTCGACACGCTCAAGCGCGACCTCGATGCCTTCGCCGACGCCCTCGCCAACTGGGTGCGTGCGCAACTCAACGCTAAGTGAGCTTAGTCATGACCTACATCGTCGATGCCGTCGACAACGCGCTCAAACTGCTCAGCTATGTGGCCGAGCATCCCGGCCTTGGCGTAACGGAGTTGTCCACGCAACTGGGCATCAACAAATCGCGCACCTATCGCATGCTCTGCACGCTGGAGTTGCACCGCTATGTCGTGCAGGACGCTCAAACCGCGACCTACGCACTCGGTCCGCAAGCCTTCGTGCTCGGCGTGGCAGCCACGCAGCAGAACACCCTCGTACGCTCGGCCTCGCGCCACATGCTCGCGCTCAACCAGGCCATCAACGAGACGATCGTGCTGCGCGTGCGCGAGGGCCTCGAGACGGTTTGCGTCGCCCGTTGCGAGACCACGCACCAGGTGCGCGCCGTAGGCGCGGTGGGCAACCGCCGGTCGATCAACCACGGCGCTTCGGGCAGGGTGTTGCTCGCGTTCGCACCCGGTGCTGTGCGCACCGACTATCTCGCGCGCATGAAGAAGATGCCCGAGGCGCCGGACCTGATCGCGCTCGTAGAGGAACTCGATGCGATCGCGCGCAAGGGTTACGCCGTGAGTCTCGGCGAAGTGACGGCCGGTGCGGTGGCGATCTCCGCTCCGGTGCGTGATATGTCGGGCGCGACGGTGGCGGCCGTCGCCATTTCGGGACCGGAAATGCGCATTGGCCGCGCCGAGATTCCCGACTACCTCGAACGCCTTCAGGCCTGCGCCGACGCGATCTCTGCCGAACTCGGCTTTACGGGCGCACGCGCCGCGGCGCTTTCCGCCTGAGCACGCATGGAGGATTCCTTATCATGATCGTCGCTCCGCCCTCTTCCCCACGTGAAGACACGCCGCCAGCAGAAGGCGAAAAACAGGAAACCAGGCCGCACGGCAAGATGCTGCACCCTGTCGTCATGATGCTCTGGGTGCTCGCCGCCGCCTTGGCGATGACCTGGTTCGTCGACGCGGGCCGCTTCGAGCGCCACGACAAGCTCGTGATTCCGGGCACCTACCATGTGGTGCCGAAAAGCAGCGATCTCGCCGCGCTCGTCGCGCCGGCAGTGACGAAGAGCACGCCGGACCATGCGACGCCCGCGAGCCTCGTCTCGGTGTTCGTCGCCATACCGAACGGGCTCATCAAGAACGCGCCGCTCATCGTCATGGTGATGTTCGTGGGCGGCATGTTCGGCGTCATGAAGCGCACGGGCGTAGTCGACGCCGGCATCGACCGCCTGCTCCAGCTCACCGCCGGTAACGTCTACGTGCTCGCGCCGCTGCTCATGATCCTGATCGGGCTTGGCAGCACCATGCTCGGATTTATTTCGGAGTACCTGGTCATTATTCCGATGGTGATGATCCTCGCGAAACGGCTCGGCCTCTCGAATCTGTTCGCGGTGGCGCTCGTCGCGATTGCCGCGAAGATTGGCTATATCGCGTCGGTCACGAATCCGCTTTCGCTCGCGGTGGCGCAGCCCATCGTCGGCGTGCCGCTTTTCAGCGGGCTGGCGTTGCGGCTTGGCGTGTTCGTGGTGTTTCTGACGATCGGCATCGCGTATCTGCTGCTTTATGTGCGTCGCAGCGGCTATCGGCGCGAGGCCGCCGTCGAGGCGCTGCATGCGCCCACGCCGCTCTCGCGCCGCCACAAGGCGACGCTCGTCATCCTCGCCATTGCGGCCGCCGCACTGGTGTTCGGCACGCGCGAACTGAAGTGGGGAAACGTCGAGCTTTCCGCGTTCTACGTGGCGATCAGCATCGTGACAGCGCTCGTGGGACGGCTCGATTCGCGCAGCGCGTCGGAGGCCTTCGTCGACGGCATGAAGGGCATGGTGCTCGCGGGTCTCCTGATCGGGCTTGCGGCATCCGTCGAATTGATCCTTCAGAACAGCTTCGTGCTCGACACGCTGATCGACTACTTCACGCGCCTCGCGCACGGACGCTCCAGCGTGTGGATCGCCAACGGGCTCATGGCCGTGCAGATGCTGCTCGACGTGTTCATTCCTTCGGTCTCGGGCAAGGCCGCGGTGAGCATGCCGATCATCGGGCCTATTGCACAGCTTTCCGGCGTGAGCGGCCAGACCTCGGTGCTCGCATTCGTGCTGGGCGGCGGCCTCACGAACATGGTCACGCCCACCTCCGGCATGCTGCTCGCGTATCTCGCCACGGCGCGCGTGGGCTTTGGCGAGTGGCTACGCTTCATTCTGCCGCTCTTTCTCGTGCTGCTCGTGCTGTCTTCGGCGACGCTGGCGCTTGCGGTGGTCACGGGATATTGAAGCCGGGCGCAAAAGCAAACGGGCGGCCGAAGCCGCCCGCTAGTCGCTTTCGAAACACGCCCTTAACGCTTCACTTCATCGAACGCCGCAAGCAAGCGCTCGACATCGGCGGCGTGAATGTCGCCCATCGTCGAAATGCGGAACAGTTCCGCCGACAAGCCGCCCTGCCCCGCATAGATCACGAAGCCGCGCGCCTTGAGCGCGTCATGCAGCAACGGATAATCGACGCCCGCGGGCAAGCGGAACGCGCGCAGCACCACCGACGATTCGTCCTTCGGCAGCACGCTCTCCATGCCGCGCGCGGCGAGCCCCGCGCGCACCTGCTCCGAAAGCGCCGCATAGCGCGCGTGACGCGCCTGCCAGCCGCCTTCGTCGGCGAGTTCACGCAGCGCCTCGACAAGCGCGTAATACGCGTGCACGGAAGGCGTGAACGGCGTATTGCGCTGGTCCTGCAGCGTGGCAAGGCGCTTGAGGTCGAGATAGTAGGTGCGGCTATGCGCTGGCGCGAGCGCGGCGCGGCGCACCATCACGAAGGCCGCGCCCGGCACGCCGTGCAGGCACTTGTTCGCTGTCGCCGCCACCGCCGCGATGCTCGTGTCGCCGAAATCAATCGCTTCGGAACCGAAGCTGCTCACACCGTCCACGAGCATTTTCACGCCGCGCTCGCGACACGCCTCGCCCAGTGCGCGCAGATCGTTCAGGCGGCCCGTGGTCGTTTCGTGATGAATGATCGCGATGTGCGTGACCGACTTGTCGGCGTCGAGCGCGGCCGTGATGCGCGCGAGGTCCGGCGCCTGCATCCAGTCGTGCTTGACGACCTCATGCGCGATGCCGTACTGCTTCGCGATCGCGGTGATGCGCTCGCCATACACGCCGTTCTCGACGATCAGCAGCTTGCCGTTCGCGGGCACGAGCGTCGAGATCATGCTTTCGACCGCAGCCGTGCCGGAGCCCGTCATGAGCACGGCCTGCCATTGCGCGGGGTCGAGATCGTAGACGCCCACGAGGCGCGTGCGCGCCTCTTCCTGCACGTCGAAGAACTCGCTTTCGCGATGGCACAGGTCTTCCTGGAGGAGGCTCTGGCGCACGCGTTCGGTGAGCGTGACCGGGCCGGGATTGAGCAGCAGCATCGGTATAGTTCCTTATTTAGCTGACGTGTCGACAGCGGCGCCGATGTGGCGCATGAGGCGCGTCTTGACATCGGGCGGCGTGATCGTAGGGCGCGGCAGGCCGTCGGGCGTGCCACGGCGAATCGTGAGGCGTACGAAGCGCGTGCCTTCGACACCCGAAGCGCTCTTCGCGCGTTCGCGCGCGGCGGCGAGCACGCTGTCGAGCAAGGCGAGATCGTCGCCTTCCACGGCATCCGCGTAGCCGCACGCGGCGGCCACGTTGGCGAACGACACCTGCCCCGACACGGTGGCCTGGCCACCCGTCGAATCGTGCGCGCCGTTGTCGAGCAGCACGTGTGTCAAGTTCGCGGGGCCATAGGCGCCAAGCGTTGCAAACACGCCCATGCGCATGAGCGCCGCGCCGTCGCCGTCGAGCGCGACCACGTTCAGGTCGGGCCGCGCCAGCGCTAGGCCGAGCGCGAACGGTGTGACGCAGCCCATCGAGCCCACCATGTAGAGCTGGTTCGAGCGGTCGTCGAGCGCGTAGAGTTCGCGGCCGCAGAAGCCCGTCGAGGCGACGACCACCGTCGACTCGGCAGGCGTCGCGGCGATCACGCGCTCGAGCGCCTGCTGGCGCGTGGGAAGTTGATCAGGAGTCCGTTCGGTCCACCTGGCCTGCGCGACGGGCAGCGCGTGCTTCGCCGGCATCGCGCCGCCGCCCTCGAGTTCGTACGGCGCCACGCTGCCCTTCTGCATGACGAGCGCGTACGGGCGGCCCGTTTCGTCCATGTGCTCGATGGCGCGATCGAGCGCCGCCGCGATCTGATCGGCTTCCGTGGGGAAAGTCTCCCACGGAATTTCCATCGTTTCCAGCATCTGCGGCGTGACAGGGCCCATCAGCGCGTGCTGCGGCTCGTCGGACACGCCCGGCTGGCCGCGCCACGTCACGATCAGCAGTTGCGGCAGGCGGAACGTCCACGTAAGCGACGTGAGCGGGCTCACGGCGTTGCCGAGGCCCGAGTTCTGCATCATCGTGACGCCGCGCTTGCCCGCGAGCGCCACGCCCGCGATGACCGCGACCGCGTCGCCTTCGTTGGCCGCGCTCACGTAGTGCAGCGAGTCGTCCTGCAGCACGTAGTTGATGAACGGCGTGAGGTACGAACACGGCACGCCGGCATACCACTCGAAGCCGCGCGAGCGCGCCGCTTCGACGAACTGTGCGGCTTCGATCATGCCTGGCCCTCCGCGCCCAGCGGCGTTTGCGCATGAGCAAAATCTCCTGCCCGACGGAAGTCTTCGAGGTCGTTCACGCCGCGCCAGTGGCCGTGCACATATTGCACTTCGATTTTCTCGCCATCTGCAATCAGCGCGTTGAGCAGCGCCGGCATGTCGAGCGTGTCGAAGTCGGCGCGCGTTTGCAGTTGCGCGAGCTTCTTCGCGAGCTTCGCGCGCCCCGCGCCGCGTACGTTCACGAGGCCGATCCAGCGGCCGTGCGGGGCCGCGCCGTTCGCGGCCGGATCGCTCGCCACACGCTCGAGGAACACCTTGTTGCCGAACAAATCGCGCTCGTCGGCGGCCGAGCACCATGCGAAGTCGCGCGTGCTGCTGTTCTCCGACTCGGGCGACGAATCCACCACGACGCTGAAGTCCGCTTCGCTTTCCACGAGATCGCGCAGGATGTAGCTGCGGAACACCAGGTCGCCGTACGAGATCACCGTGTCGTTATCGAGCGCGCCAACCGCGCACGCGAGCGAAGCGAGTTCGTTCGTCTGCGCGAAGCGCTCGTTGCGCACGAGCTTGATGCCCGCCGTGTCGATGGCTTCGGCCTTGTAGCCGCCCACCACGGTGATGTCGTTGACCGACTGCTTCTTGAACGCATCGACGAGCCAGCGCAGGAGCGGCTTGCCCGCAACCGGCAGCATCACCTTGGGCTTGTCTTCGGTGTAGACGTCGAGACCCGAGCCGCGGCTCGCGGCCAGCACGATCGCCGAGCCTGCGCCGCGCGACGTAGCCGAAAGGTAGCGGTCCTCGGCTTCCGAATATTCGTCGGCGTCTTGCAGACGGAAAATTTCGTTGACCGTAGCAATGCGGTCTTCGACGTCGACGAGCGTTTGCGTGTCGTAAATCGTTTTGGTAACGGCCTGCATGGCCGAAACGGCCGCGCGAATCTGGTGGTTCGCCCAGATCACCGTGCTGATGCCCGCCTTGCGGAACACATCGGTCGGCGTGCTGTAGTACTTGGTCGGCACGATCACGAGCGGGCCGCGGCCCGCCCACTCGCGCGCGAACGTGAGGATCTCGTCAGGCTTCGAGAGCTTGCTGTGGATAAGGATCGCATCCGCGCCGGCCTGGCGGTACGCCTCGGCGCGCTTGAGCGCTTCGTCCATGCCCCAGCCCGCGATCAGCGCCTCGACGCGCGCAACGATCGAGAAGTGCTCGTCGGTCTGCGAGTCCTTGCCGGCCTTGATCTTGCCGCAGAACTCGTCAATGTCGGCGAGCGGCTGCGCCTCGCCCTTGATGAAGCTGTTGGTCTTCGGGAACTGCTTGTCTTCGATGCACACGCCCGCAATGCCGCGCTGCTCCAGCTTGCGCACGAGACGGCGCACGTTGTTGAAGTTGCCGTAGCCGGTGTCGCCGTCGAGCAGGATGGGCAGGTCGCTCGCGTCGGCCATGAATTCGAGGTTGTCGACCACCTGGGTCCAGCTCGCCTCGTTGTTGTCGCGCACGCCGAACTGCGCGGAGATCGAGAGGCCCGAGCCCCAGATCGCCTTGAAGCCCGCCTCGCGCGCAATGCGAGCGGAAAGGCCGTTGTGCGCTTCCATCAGGAATTCGAGTTCGTTGCTGGTCAGCATCTGGCGCAGCCGCGCGCTGCGCGATGTGGCAATAGCGGCGGGGACCAGGGCGGGTTCGCGTGCGTTCATTCTTGTTGCTCCAGTGGACGTCATGAGGGCGGCAGCGGGAACTGCGCCGTGTGCGTCGCATCGTTGGGAAAGGTCCTTCATCCCGGCGTCATCGCAGGCCTCGAAGTCAGGCCGGCCGGGGGCAAAGTCGCGACTATATCGGAAATGATTCCTATCCGCAGTCCATCCCCGCAAAGAGTGGCAAATCATGGAGTTACAAGGAAATTTGTGGCTTTTGTCGGCGCGTTCGCGGGTGTTTCAGCGGAACGTCATATGAGCCAGGTCAAAGGTCTTTGTTTTGTATGAAGAAAAGGCTGCCTAAGCAGGGTTCCCCCTGGGTCTCGCGCACGTTTGCGTGGGCCGTAAACACACTCTGGCGGCAACGTATCGCCAGTCGTACCGATCCTGCCCTGTGAAATACCCGACCGACCATACAGAACATGACCCTCAACAAGAAGCTCCGCTCGATGATCGCGATCCTCTGGATCGGCCTGCTGTTGATCGTCGCCTTTGGCGCCTGGCAAAGCCGCGAGTCGATGATCCGCGAGCGGCGCGCGCAGCTCACCACGCTCGTCGATGAAGCGATGAGCATTACGAACTACTACTACGGCCTCTCGCAACGCAATGTCATGCCCGAGGCCGATGCGCAGAAGCAGGCGCTCGCCGTGATCGGCTCGATCCGTTACGGCACCGACGGCTACCTGAGCATCAACAACTCGCAGTCGGTCATGCTGATGCATCCGATCAAGCCCGAGCTCGACGGCAAGATGCTCGCCGACTTCACCGATCCCGCGGGCACCCATGTGTTCAGCGAACTCGTCAGGGTCGCGAGCGGCCCGAACGGCGGCTTCCTCGACTACCTCTGGTCCAAGCCCGGCCACAGCGAGCCCGTGCCGAAGACGAGCTATGGCCGCCGCTTCGCTTCGTGGGACTGGGTGATCGTGACGGGCATGTACATGGACGACGTGCGCGCCGAGTTCTACGACAGCCTGCTGCGCTGGCTCGGCGTGACCTTCCTGCTGGGCGCGGCCGCCACCACGGTGATGGTNCTCGTGGTGCGCAGCGTGCGCAGCAGCATCGGCGGCGAACTGGAAGGCGCGGTGGACGCGGCCAATCGCATCGCCGAGGGCGACCTCACCTTGCGCCTGCAGGTGCAGGGCACGAACGAGACCAGCCTGATGCGCGCGCTCGCCACCATGCAGACGGCGCTCGTGCAAACCGTCTCGCGCGTGCGCAGCGGCGCGGAAAACATCAACGTGGGGGCAAACGAGATTGCGGCGGGCAACACGGATCTCTCGCAGCGCACGGAGGAACAGGCCGCGGCGCTGGTGCAGACCGCGTCGAGCATGGATCAGATGACGGCGAACGTGCGCCAGAACGCGGATAGCGCCCAGCATGCGGCATCGCTCGCGAGCCAGGCCGCCGACGTCGCGACGCGAGGCAGCGCCGTAGTCGACGACGTGGTGCGCACCATGGGCGACATTACGACGAGCTCGCAGCAGATCGGCGACATCATCGGCGTGATCGACGGCATTGCGTTCCAGACCAATATCCTCGCCTTGAACGCAGCCGTGGAAGCGGCGCGCGCGGGCGAACAGGGCCGCGGCTTCGCAGTGGTGGCCGCCGAAGTGCGCAGCCTCGCGCAGCGCTCCGCTACCGCCGCCAAGGAAATCAAGGCGCTGATCGAAAAGTCGACCGGCACCGTGACCGAAGGCCAGCATCTCGTGACCAACGCAGGCTCGACGATGACCGAAATCGTGCAGTCGGTGCGACGCGTGCACGAAATCCTCGAAGAGATCAGCAACGCTTCGCGCGAGCAGAGCGCCGGCATCGAACAGGTCAATCGCGCCGTGGGCGAGATGGATCAGGTCACGCAGCAGAACGCGGCGCTCGTGGAACAGGCCGCCGCCGCCGCCCATTCGCTCAAGGATCAGGTGAGCGGGCTGCGCGAATCGATCGCGAGCTTCCGCTTGCCCGCGCACGCATAACGTTGTCGCCACACCGGCTCTCCGCCGGTTTGCTTGTCTTCCCGTCGGGCCGCATTCGCGGCCCGGTTCGCTTGGCGCCTCTCCCGCTCTCCCGCTCCCCTGCACCGCTCGCGCCGCATGACGGCGTGCAACGCACGCCCAATTGCCTTGCGGCTGTGCGCACCCATCATTTCAATTAAATTACATCATGTTTACAATGTGACTCTGCCCCCGCCATCTGCCTTACTGATGATCCGTTCCAGGAAACCGCCGCGCGACCCGCACGCAACCGCGACCCGTCACCCGATGCTTGCGCCGCGCCTGCCCGCGTGGCGCTCGAAGTTCATCGTGTTCATCACCTTCGCGGCCTTTGCGGCGCTGGCCGGGCGCGCGTTCTGGATTCAGGTTGCCAATCACGGCTTTTACGTGAAGCAGGGCCAAAAGCGCTACCAGCGCACGCTGGAGCTCGACGCCATGCGCGGGCGCATCGTCGACCGCAACGGCGCACTGCTGGCCGTGAGCCTCGCGAGCTTCGAAGTCTGGGTGAATCCGCGACTTCTCGACGCCGCCGCGCACGCGCCGCTTGCGCGCCTGCTCGACATGCCGCTCGCGGAACTCGAACGGCGCGTTGCCGGCGACCGCTCCTTCGTGCTGCTCAAGCGCCAGGTGGACGCCGAAACCGCCGCGCACATCGACGAGATGGGCGCGGGCGGCCTCACCCTGATCGCCGACTCGAAGCGCTACTACCCCGAAGGCGAATCGGCCGCGCACGTGGTGGGCTTCACCGACATCGAAGACGCCGGCCAGGAAGGCGTCGAGCTCGCCGCGAACGCGCGCCTGCGCGGCACGCCGGGGCAGCGCGAGGTGATCCGCGACCGGCTCGGGCGCGTCGTTTCCGAGCCGAGCGAGCGCGTGCAGCCGCGCAACGGCGACACCGTGCAGCTCACCATCGACCGCCGCGTGCAGCAGCTCGCGTACACGCAACTCAAAGCCGCCGTGGCGAAGAATCATGCGGAAGCGGGCAGCGTCGTCGTGCTCGACGCGCAGAACGGCGAAATCCTCGCGCTCGCGAACTGGCCGTCGTTCGACCCGAACGACCGCACGCGGCTCACCGGCAAGCAGTTGCGCAACCGCGCCGTGGTCGACACATTCGAGCCCGGCTCGACCATCAAGCCCGTGGTCGTTTCGCTGGCCATGGACCTGCACAAGGTCAACGCGAACACCATCATCGACACCGCGCCGGGCACATACCGCATCGGCCCCGCGACGATTCACGACACCTCGAATCACGGCCGCATGACCGTGGCGGAGGCGATCCAGAAGTCGAGCAACATCGCGCTCGCCAAGCTCGCGCTGAATCTGCCCGCGCAAACGATCTGGGACAAGTATCAGGAGTACGGGCTCGGGCAGAGGCCCGGCGTCACCTTCCCGGGCGCAGCGCCTGGCCGCGTGCGGCCGTGGGCGCGCTGGCGTCCCATCGAGCAGGCGACGATGGCATACGGCTACGGTCTGTCCACTTCGCTTTTGCAGATGGCGCAGATCTACACGGCCTACGCCGGCGACGGCACGCTGCATCCGGCCGCCCTCCTGCGCGATGCGTCAGGCGGCGCGGGCGGCGCTTCCGCGTCGGCGGCGCGCGCGGTCACGACGCCGGCCACGGCCGCGGCCATGCGCAAGATGCTGGAAATGGCCACGAGCGACGGCGGCACCGGGCGCGCCGCCAATGTGGATGGCTATCGGGTGGGCGGCAAGACCGGCACCGCGCGCAAGCAGGTCGGCGCGGGCTACGCGAAGAACCGCTATCGGGCGCTGTTCGTCGGCATGGCGCCGATGAGCGCGCCGCGCGTGATCGTCGCGGTCATGATCGACGATCCGGCGGGCAAGGCGTTCTATGGCGGCACGGTCGCGGGGCCGGTGTTCTCGGGCGTGACGGCCGGCACGCTCCAGTTGCTCGGCGTGCCGCCCGATGTCGCGGCCGGGCCCGAGAGCGCCAAGGGTGCCAGCGCCACCAAGGTCGGCTCAGGGCGCGGTTAGCACCGCCATCAATGATGGCGATACGCGGGCGGCGGCTCGCTGCCGGACACGGCGGCGGGCGCGCCCGCTTCTGCATTGGGCGCGGACGGTGCGCCGTAGCCCGATTGCGCGACCTGCTCCTGCGCCAGGCGCGCTTCGTTGGCGCGCTTTTCGGCGAGCCGGCGCATGGCGCTCTGCACATCTTCCGGATACGTGGCGTCGTTCGCCGAAGCCGGGTTGTAGCCCACCGACTCCAGATCGACCAATTCCTGCAGCACCTGGGCGCGCGTCACCGGGCCGTTGTGTGTGCCGGCGGATTGGGCAAACGAGACCGCCGGAACGATCGCCATCATCGACACCAGCGCCGCGCGCAGCATTGCGTTTTTCACCATGCTCTCCGTATGAATTCGATGAGCAAAGTCTACGCAGCGCGGCCACGCCTAAAAACCGGCTCGCGAGGGAGAGAGTCTTCTATTCCTCGCAAGATTGATAAGGAGTTCTGCGATCCTCAGATCTGGTCGCGGCCGAACGCGCGCAGCCCGTCGAGATCGAGCACGTCCACGCGGTTATACGAGAGCGCGACGAGCCCCTGGCGCTCGAGCGCCTGCAGGGCCTGATTGATCCGTTGACGCGACGCGCCCGCCAGCATGCCGATCTCCTCCTGCGAGATGTCGAGCGCACGACCCGTCTCCGGGTAGAGATCGGGATTGAACATCTGCGCGAGCGACTGCGCGACGCGCGCATCCACGTCGAGCAAGCGGCTGTTCTGGATCAACGCGATGAACTCGCCCATGCGGTTGTTGAGCTGATGGATCACGAAGCGGTTGAACGGCAGGCTGCAGTCCATGAGCCGGTGGAACGTCTCGGTGGCGACGGCCATGACGAGCGACGGCTGCAGCGCGATCACGTCGTACTTGCGCGGTTCGCGCTTGATCACGCTCCCCTCGCCGAACCAGCCGCCGTGCGGCACGCCCGAAAACGTGCAGCCGCGCCCCGATGCATTGAAGATCGCCAGCTTCACGAGGCCGGAACTCACCCCGAGCCACCAGTCCGAGGGCGCTTCGCGCGCGGCGACGATCGCGCCCGCGGCATAACCCTGCGCATGCGAGGACGCCAGCACCCACTCGCGATGCTCGGGCGCAAGCGCGCGGAACCACGCGCAACGCTCGAACAGCGCGGCCAGGCGCGCGGCGTTGGCGGCGTCGATGCGCTCGCCTTCGCGCCATGAATCGCGGGCGGGCGGTGCCCCGTCCGGGGGCATAATGGATTGCGACATCGCGCTTTCCTGGGGTTAGGTCAATCTTTGGGTCGATCTTGTCGGGCGGACCGTGCGTCGCGGCCCGCTCTGTCGCGCCGGCGACAGACTGGCGTGCGCGGCCCTGCTACGGTAGCGCGAATCATATCGACAAACCAATAACCGTTCGGAGACACCGCCATGTTGCACCCCTACGAAGAAGGGCTCGCGCAACGCGAAGCCAACTATGTGCCGCTCACGCCGATCGATTTCATCGCCCGCGCCGCCGAAGTCTATGGCGATCGCGTGGCCGTCGTCCACGGCGACATCCGCCGCAACTGGCGCGAAACCTATGCGCGCACGCGGCGGCTCGCGAGCGCGCTCGCGCGGGCGGGCATCGGCCGCGGCGACACGGTGGCGGCGCTGCTGCCCAACATCCCCGCGATGGTCGAGGCGCACTTCGGCGTGCCCATGCTCGGCGCGGTGCTCAACACGCTCAATACGCGACTCGATGTCGCAACCATGCTGTTCATGCTGCGCCATGGCGAGGCGAAGGCGTTGATCGTCGATACCGAATTCGCGGCGCTCGCGCAGCGCGCGGCGCTCGAATTCCCCAACCTCAGGATCATCAGCGTGGCCGACATCGCGGCCGCCGACCCCGAGTGCTTCCCGCGCGCAACCGACTACGAGGCGTTCCTCGA
This sequence comes from Paraburkholderia nodosa DSM 21604, assembly GCF_000519185.1. Taxonomy (GTDB): domain Bacteria; phylum Pseudomonadota; class Gammaproteobacteria; order Burkholderiales; family Burkholderiaceae; genus Paraburkholderia; species Paraburkholderia nodosa. Next base: position 73,449 of record NZ_JAFA01000003.1, read on the forward strand.
ACAAGGCGATCCCGAGTTCGCCTGGGAGCCGCCGCGCGACGAATGGGACGCCATTGCGCTGAACTACACCTCGGGCACGACGGGCGACCCCAAGGGCGTGGTCTATCACCATCGCGGCGCGTACCTCAACGCGGTGAGCAACATCCTCGAATGGGACATGCCCAAGCACGCCGTGTATCTCTGGACGCTGCCGCTCTTCCACTGCAATGGCTGGTGCTTCGCGTGGACCGTCGCCGCGCGCGCCGGCGTGAACGTGTGCCTGCGCAAGTTCGACGCGAAGCTCGTGTTCGACCTCATTCGCAGCGAGCGCGTCACGCACTATTGCGGCGCGCCCATCGTGCAGGGCGCGCTCGCCGACGCCCCCGCAGCGTTTCGCGAAGGCATCGCTCACACGGTGCACACAATGGTGGCCGGCGCGCCGCCCGCGCCGGCCGTGATCGCGAAGATGAAGGCGATCGGCATCGAACTCACGCATGTCTATGGCCTGACCGAGGTGTACGGCCCCGCTGCCGTATGTGCGGTGCAGGCGCGCTGGCAGATGCTGCCCGACGAGGAACAGGCGCGCCTCACCGCACGTCAGGGCGTGCGCTATCACCTGCAAAGCGGCGTGAGCGTGCGCAATGCGCAGACGATGGAACCTGTGCCCGCCGACGGCGAAACGCTCGGCGAGATCATGTTCCGCGGCAACATCTGCATGAAGGGCTATTTGAAGAACGAGCGCGCGACCGAAGAAGCGTTCCACGGCGGCTGGTTCCACACGGGCGACCTCGGCGTGATGACGCCCGACGGCTACGTGCGCATTACCGACCGCAGCAAGGACATCATCATCTCGGGCGGCGAGAACATTTCGAGCATCGAGGTGGAAGACACGCTGTATCGCCATCCGGCCGTCGCGCTCGCCGCCGTCGTGGCGATGCCCGACCCGAAGTGGGGCGAAGTGCCTTGCGCGTTCGTCGAACTGCGGCCCGGCGCGAGCGCCACGGCCGAGGAAATCATCGCGCACTGCCGGCTCTTTCTCGCGCACTTCAAGGTACCGCGCGCCGTGCGATTCGGCGAACTGCCGCGCACGGCCACGGGCAAGATCCAGAAATATGAGTTGCGCGCACAACTAGGTTCGCAAAGCGCAATCGACGTAGCTGGCGCGCAACCCGCGCCGAAAACACCCCGGTAAGAACGACAGCGGGACCTGCTGGCCGGTACAAGTGACGCATTCGGGCGGGCAGCGCCGCCCGAATGTAACGTCAGTTGACAACACGACCCCCTATGGCTCGTTCCCGATTGTCAGGTGCGACGCTTAATCCTTTCTGCATCAAGGGCCAAGTGTCAAACCGGCCTTTCTTGCATGAAGAATCGTATGAAACGAAAGCTTACAAGTGGTCACGTATTCCTCCGCTTCGGGCCGATAAGCTTTGAACCGTGGTCGCAACACAAAGGCATCCCGATGCCGCGTGACTGACGACGCAACCAAAGAGGAGGTAACTCATGAATACGAAGAGCTGGAAGACCCCCGCCCGCGCCATCGCCGCAGCCCTGATCGCCGGCGGCGCATTGATGGGCGCATCGAGCGCCTTCGCTCAATCCGCACCGTATGGGCTGCGTGCCGACTCGGCGCCGCAATACGGTCAACCGCACATGATGCCGGTGGAGGCGCACGTCTCGATCGGCTGGCACGACAACCGTTACTACGACGGCCACCGCTATTGGGAGCACGACGAGTGGATGCACCATCATCCGCACGATCCGGGTCCCCAGCACTACCGCGACGACGACCATCGTCCGCCGCCCCCGCCGCGTTATTGATCCGCATGACGCACGCGTGATCTAACGGCCGCCTCCTCCGGAGACGGCCGAAGCGGCACACCGAGGCCGGTCTTCCCCAGGGGAGACCGGCCTCGGCGCATTTCGGCGCCTTACTTCGCCATGTGCGTGCGAACGCACGGATATCATTCGATATGCGAATCAATTTTGCCGTGATGCCCGCCACACGGCGGATCCGGCCTGCCGCGCCGCGCGCCGGTCGCGGCCAGAAAGGCAGACGTCAGTAATTGCAGGTAATGGGGAAGTGTTGCCGGCCGCACGGCCCGCGGGTAACGTTGATGGGCGTTTCGTTCCCCGGAGCGCACGGTGTATTCTCATTGCCCGGCCAGAGATGGCCGGGATTTTTTTTGCGCGCGAATGAGAACACTAGCGCCCTTTGGGCGCCAGGCGCACCAGGTTTTTTTTCCGATTGCGGACGCAATTTTGCGGACTTAAGGTGGGATTGCCTCTTGAGAACAGGCGAGCCTTGTGACCCCCGGTCGTGACACCGTCCGACCGGGGCTTTTTTTGGCTTCTGTGCTTTGGGAGAATCACGTCTGCCGCAACGGTACAGCGGCGCCGCGAAAGAAAGAACGATGACGGATCACCGAATGAGGAGTTCGGCTTCGCTCCAGCCAGAGCTAGATCCGTCATGCCGTGCATTATCCGGGCTGAAGGCCGGGGCGTCACTAGCGTCTCGCGCAAAGCACCATTACGCAAACTGGCAAGATATGGGGACGGACGTCGAAAGCCGGCCCGTGCGCATCGGTTAACATGGGGGTTTCGCCTGCAGTGCCCCCCGCTTGTGCCAACTTTCACACTCGCCCATCCCGTCAGCGCGGAACTCGATATCCGCAAGAGCCGCTTCATCGCGCACGCCATTCCCGTTGCCGACCGCGAAGCGGCCATGGCTGAAATTCGCCGTCTGCGCGACGAACATCCCACCGCCACGCACGTTTGCTGGGCGCTGCTCGCGGGCGGCCAGTCCGGCATGTCCGACGATGGCGAACCCTCCGGCACCGCCGGGCGCCCGATCCTCGAAGTGCTGCGCCATCACGACCTGGACGGCGTGCTCGCCGCCGTGGTGCGTTACTACGGCGGCGTGAAGCTCGGCGCGGGCGGCCTCGTGCGCGCCTATACCGACGCCATTGCCAGCGCCTTACAGGGGGCCGAACGCGTCGAGCGCATCGCGCAGGCGCGCCTCACCGTCGAACTCGGCTATCCCGACGAAACCCGCGTGCGCCACTGGATCGACCAGCAGCAGTTCACGCTCGTGGAAAGCCAGTACACCATGACGGTCCGCCTCACGATCCAGTTGCCCGCCACCGCCGTGGACGCCGCGCGCACCACGCTCACCGACCTCACACAAGGCCGCTCGGGCTTCCCCGAGCACGTCTGAAGCGGGCGGCCGGCTGCCCGGGCAGTGCAAGTCGCACACTTTTCAAAATCTTTTCATTTCTTTCATAAAGTTTCATGAAAGCTTGCCGTAATGAAAGCATGGCCGCGCATTCGCGCGTTCCGTCGACTCGACGCACCAGGACGAACGGACTTCTTTCATGGCAAGCACGATCACGAACACCACGACCGCCAGCGCGAACAGCGCGCTGAGCGACGCCGCCCAGTCGATCATCAGCGGCGCGACCAACTCCTCGCTCGACGTCAATCAGCTCGTCAAGGCGCTCGTCAACGCAAAGATCGCGGGACCAAGCGCCATCCTCAGCGCGAAGCAGACCGCCAGCAACACGACGCTATCGGCGCTCGGCACGCTGAAGTCGGCGCTCGCTTCGCTCCAGACCGCACTCGAGCCGTTCAAGGATGGCGCCGCGCTGCAACGCTTCACCGCCACGACGAGCGAGAAGGACAAGGGCTTGAGCGCGGTGGCCGGCAAGAACGCCGTGGCGAGCAGCTTCACGGTCGAAGTCGATCGCCTGGCGACGGCGCACAAGCTCGCGTCGGACAGCTTCGACACGGGCGAGACGCTCGGGGAAGGCAGCCTCGACATCTCGATGGGCGGCAAGTCCATGCACCTGACAATCGCCGCGGGCAGCAACAAGCTCACCGACGTCGTCGCCGCGATCAACCGGGCGAAGGACAACCCCGGCGTCACGGCTTCGATCGTCAACGGCGCCGACGGTCAGCACCTCGTGCTGACCGCGAACAAGACCGGCGCGGCCAACGCGATCGACGTGCAGGCGGGCCCGGGCCTCGATGCGCGCCTCGCTTCCTCGCAGATGCGCGAAGTCGAGGCAGCCGGCGACGCCGAGCTGCGCATCGACGGCACGCGCGTCACGAGCGCAAGCAACACGGTCGAGGGCGTGGTGAGCGACATCACGATCAAGCTCGCAAGCGCCTCGGTGGGCACAAAGCAAACGCTCACCATCGCCCCCGACACCGAAGCGACGGGCACCTCCATCCGCGACTTCGTGAAGGCGTACAACGGCTATGTGGATGCCCTGAACGGGCTGACCTCCTACACGGCCGCGACCGGTTCGACGAGCGCGCAAGCGGGCGCCCTGCTCGGCGACTCGATCGCGCGCACCCTCGCGGCGAGTCTGCCGGCGGTCGTTTCGGCGGGCGTGAAGGGCAGCGACGGCGTGACCCATTCGCTGGGCGAGATCGGCATCAAGCTCGACAAGAGCGGCAAGCTTGAGATCGACGACGAGACGTTCAAGAAGGCGCTGCAGCCGGGCAACAGTGCGATTGCGGCGCTGTTCGGCAGTAGCGGCATGACTGCGAAACTCAACAGCGTCATTACGCCCTACGTGCAGTCGAGCGGCATCATCGAGCGGCGCAGCACGGCCATCAACAAGGAGCTCGACGACATCAAAAAACAGTCGTCGATGCTCGATGTGCGCGCAACCCAGCTCACTGCGAAATTCAACCGCCAGTTCACCGCGCTCAATAACCTCATGTCGATCATGAACAACAACCAGCAATATCTGACACAGCTCTTTGGCGGCGCAAACAGCGCGGGCGCGCTCGCCACGAATCACAAATAAGGCTTGAATGCGCGGGGCTCGACGCTAGCAAACGTCGACGGCAGACGAAAAAAAAGGCCGCCGAGTGAATCGGCGGCCAACAGGGGACGTGAAGAACAACCGCGAATCGAACTATCAAATCGACCCGACCGCTCCATCATGGCGAGCCAAAATTAAGACAAACTTAAACGCGCGCAAAAAACGATCGGGAATTCCGGCGCGCGAGGGCGCAGCCAATTGAAAGAACGCGTAATAATGGGCTGGCTATACTTGATCTGGTCCGGGCCGCTCGTTGATTCACGCCCGCATGACCGTCTTCTACCCAACCCGGAAGAGCCGCCATGTTTGATCGACTGCATCGGTTTATGGAAGGCGCAGGTCCCGAGCGGCGCCATCGCGTCTGGAGCAAGGTGCGCATTTTCGTGGCCGCAATGGGCACGCTCGGCTCTGCCGCCGGCATCGCCATCGCGGTGGTCGGCCTCATCAACTTCGACCACCAGAAGGTGATTGCCGGCGTGGCCGTCATCATCGTCTGCACGGCGATCTACGTGTCGATCCTCGTGCGCGACCGCAATCGCGCCGACTAGCCACGCCGCCCTGGCGTCACTGCCTCACTGCAAGTTCTGGCCGTCGCGCGTGACATGCACGGCGGTCGCGCCCACGTAGTCGGCGCGAATGCTGTCGCCCACCTTGATCGATTCGAGCGGCACGTCCGGCGGCGCCACCACCACGACCGTGCGGTTCGGTCCGCGCAACGCGACCTTGCGGCTCTTGCGGTCGATCTTCTCCACCGTCGCGATCACCTGCACGCTGCGCGCCGTCGCCGTCATGCCACCGGAAGCGGGCGTGGTCGCGACCGTATCGACGCGCGAGCGTATGCCCCTCGTGGCCATCTTTTCGGCGCGCAGCAGCAACGCCTCCTTGTAGAGGATGTTCACATGATCGCCAGGCTTGAGCTTGCTCACGTCGCCGACTGCCGGATCGACGGCGACCGTCACCAGGTTGCGTCGCGCGCCGCGCAGCGTGACCGAGTTGGTGGCGGCGTCGATGCTCACGACCGTCGCCGTGGTCTGCACCTCGCCGATCTGCAGCGCGGCGTTGGGCGCACTGTCAGGCGCGGCATCGGACGCCGTCTGCGCAAACAGCGGCACCTGCGGCGACGCGCCGAGGGCAAGCACGAGTATGGCGCCGAGCAGCGGCGCGGAAGAACGATAGCGCGTGGACATGTAGCCTCCTTGTGTGGATCGTGAATGGCAAGAGAGCGGCATGGCGCCGCTCTCACGCGTCAAGCGCTGTTCATGCAGGCTTCTTCGGCCACACAGCGCAGGTAATGGGCATAGACACGCTCGCGTTCCTCGTTCGCGAGCTGACGCTTTTCGGCAAGCCGCAGCATGCGATGCCGGTCCGCGCCGAGCGTTTCGTAGTAGCGCTCGGTATGCAGGCGCTTGAAGCGCGTATAGAAGTCCGGGCCAGGCAGGCCCGAATCGGTCGAGAGCAGCGAGGCATAGTCGGCGTCGCGCGGCTCGCATAGCGCGGCCGCGGCCGCCTCGAGCTTTTCGTAACGCACCCGCAACGGCACGTCGCCCGCGAACAGGGCATGAAACGCACCGTACGGCACGAGCGAGCGCCGGCTCGCAGCGCGGCGCAACAAACGACCTACCTTTTCATCGAGTTCTTGATTCATCCGCAGCGGCCAGAAAGCGGGCCGCCGCCCATGCCGCGCATCGTGTGACGAAACGCGCAGACGCATTTGGCGGCCCGGCAGGATTCAGGGACCCGTTTCGCTACGCGATACGCTGCGCGGCGAATCCGGCATTCTGCATTCGCTGATTCGAATCCAATCCGCATTCGAATCGATTCGAAATGTTTGCGAAAACATTCTGCACAAAAAAATCAAATCACTCCCTGAAATTGCTCCATCGCCGTCGCCACCCATGCCGAGGCACGCCATTTTTTACCGGGTGGTGGCCGAACACGCTAACAAACATCTAAAGGTGCGACCGCCACTATTTAATCCATATTGGATAAAAGCGATTCAACTCAATATATGCTGAATACCGAATTAGTCATACAAAACAATGCGGAGTGTTGCTTTCCAATCTTTGAGCAATTAAGTCAGGTTAACTGGCTGCAATGGGAGCAAACTTCGCATTGCGGGATCGGCACGAAATGGCGGCGCCCATTGTTGACCAACGCGAGTCGGTTGTTTTTTCCCATTAGTTCAGGATTATCCACAAGTCAAGCAGACTATTTTTCCGCTAGCTATACACATTCCCTACAAAAACAATTATTAATATCCGCTGCGGAACACCGAGGCGTTTCGCAACAAGCGCCCTTCACCGGGCGTCGATTTCGCCGTCCGTCATGCTCCCGCGTCACCGCACCGGCGCCGGGTCCATGGCAAGCGACAAGACCCGCTTGCAGGAAGGGTTACAGGAGCGGCACATCCGCATTGCCGCGTGTCCGGAATCTTTCGTCGACGAGTGAACACATGCTTACCCGAACCGAGAACCTGCCGAGCGTCGCGAGAAGAATGGCCGCCGGCCAGATGTTGATGGAAGGCGCGACCGTGAATAGCGTCGCCGACTCACTCCACCTTTCCGCCCAGACGGTGAGGCGCTACAAGTCCATCGTCGAGGACGGCGGACTCGCCGCGCTCCAGCAGATGAGCGTGGGCGGCCGTCCTTCGGTGCTCGATCAAGCCGCGCTAGGCTGGATCGCGAGCGCCCTGCACGGCTCCGCTCGAGAGCACGGCTTTGCGAGCGATGCGTGGACCAACAGCCGCGTGCGCGAGCTGATCGGCCGCCAGTTCGGCGTGCACTATTCGCGCGTCTATACCTGGCAGATCGTCTCGAACCTCGGCCTCGGCCACCGGCTGTCGAAATCCGCGCGCTGAACGGGATGGAGGACGTCGCGCGCCGCACGAAAGCCGGCGCGCCTCAGCCTCGCGTTGCGGGCGCATCGCGGCCTCGGGTTCCGGCCTCGGAGTCCACCAGCGGCTGCGCCCCCTCGCCCGTCCATTGCTGCGACCGGACCTGATTGCGGCCCGCTTCCTTGGCCTCGTAGAGCAGGCGGTCGGCAGCGGCCAGCAGCTTCGCCCCGCTGCCGCCCTCCGGCGGATTGCAGCTCGCACACCCCGCGCTCACCGTCACGCACCCATGGTGCGTACCACTCAGCGTGAGTTTGTCCGACTCGATGCGTTTGCGGATCTTCTCCGCCAAGCGCGTCGCGGCGTCGAGCGCCGTGCCCGGCAGCACCACCGCGAACTCTTCACCGCCAAAGCGCGCGGCGAGATCGGTTGCGCGCCGCGATCCTGCGGCGATGCGCCCGGCCACGAACACCAGCACCTCGTCGCCGGCGGCGTGCCCGTAGGTGTCGTTGAAGAGCTTGAAGTGGTCGATATCGAAAAACAGCACGGCAAGCGGCGTGCGTTCGCGCACCGCGTGATGCCATTCCTGCGCGAGACGGCTGTCGAGCGCGCGGCGGTTCGCAAGCCCCGTGAGCGGGTCGGTGACGGCGAGGCGCAGGAGCTTGCCCTCGGCCACCACCTTGTCGCGCAGCGCGAATGCGAGCATCCAGGACACCACGACCCATGCGCCGCCGAACACCGTGGTCATCACGAGGGCGATATAGCTGCGCCGCCGCCAGCCGGCGAGCACATCCTCCACGGCGGGCGCCACGACGACGATGAACGGCGAGTTGCCCACGTGCGCAAACGTGTAGATGCGCTCAACCCCGTCGAGCGCCGAGTGCGACGTATAGGTGCCGGTGTCGCGACCCGAAAAGAACGCGAAATTCGGCAGGTCCTCGTAGTTCGAGCCGACGCCGCGCATCGAGGGCGGCTTGCTCGCGAGCAATGTGCCGTCGCGCATCAGGATGAAGAGGTGGCCGCCTGGGCCCAGGTCGATGCGCTCGAGCAGTTGCTGAAGATAGTCGAGGCGCACCCCGAGCAGCGCGACGCCGGCGAACGTGCCGTCGGGCGCGTTGATGCGGCGCGTGAGGCCGATCGTGAGCGCCCCGCCGCGCAGGCGGGAATGGAACGGCTTCGAAACGAAGAGGCCCACATGCGGGTCGCGCTGCTGCACGATGAAGTAGTCGCGGTCGGCGAACGAAACGCCGGCGGGTGACACCTCGGAGGCGTTGCTGCGCGAGGCTTTCACATGGCCCGTGGCGTCGATCACATAGACCCCGCCGAGCCTCGACGCCGCCATCGCCCGGTCGAACAGCACGCGCTGGCGCAGCGCCTCGGGCATGCTCCAGGTCTGCGGCTGCTGCGCCGCCGCGACCACGGCCTGCAGCGACAGGTCGTAAATTTCGACATTGCGGCCAATGTCGTTGCTGATGAGCTGCACGAGGTTGTGCGAGTTCTCCTGCGCGTGACGCAACTCTTCGGCACGCCCCTCGTAAAGCGCCGCGTAGGTCAGGATCGCCATCACCGTCGCGACGAGCGTGCCGGAGAGCCCTGCGAAAAAGGGATAGTTGCCGATCAGGCCCGTTGCCGCCTTCGCCCGCGCGATGGCCCAGCGGCGCACCAGAAGACGCAGCGAAAGAACCCGTTTTGGCATCTGCGCAATCCTCTTGCTGACGGCGCGAATCGATGGGGCGCCGGTCTATCGGGCATGCATCGGGCATGGCTGGCACGAATCCGTCATCAAACGGACACCCGGGCGGTTCACGATCGGAGGCGAAACCTTTGCCCACTCCCTCCCCCAGGAGCCCGCCTGCCATGCCAGAATTTTCCCTGTCACCGCAACCGGGCACCGCCCCCGCGCGCGGGCGCAACGTCAGCCTGCTCGCCTTCCTCATCGTCATCGCGGCGGGCGCCGTGTACGTGGGGATGCATCTCGCCGACGATCTCTCGCCGGTGCGCGAAAGCTCGGCGATGCCCTGGATCCTGCTCGGCATCGCGCTCCTGATCGCGCTCGGCTTCGAGTTCGTGAACGGCTTCCACGATACCGCGAATGCGGTCGCGACCGTCATCTATACGCACTCGCTTTCGCCCAATATCGCCGTGATGTGGTCGGGCGCGTGGAATTTCCTCGGCGTGCTCACCTCCACCGGCGCGGTGGCCTTCGGCATCCTGCAACTGCTGCCTGTGGAGCTGATCCTGCAGGTGGGCAGCAGCGCGGGCTTCGCCATGGTGTTCGCCCTGCTCATCGCCGCGATCGTCTGGAATCTGGGCACGTGGTATTTCGGCCTGCCATCGTCCAGCTCACATACGCTGATCGGCTCGATCATCGGCGTGGGCCTCATGAACCAGCTCATGCACGGCGCGAACGGCACGAGCGGCGTGGACTGGAGCCAGGCGCTCGGCGTGGGCAAGTCGCTGCTCTTTTCGCCGATCGTCGGCTTTTTGCTGGCCGGCCTGCTGCTGCTTATCCTCAAGGCCGTCGTGCGCGTGCCCGCGCTCTACTCGGAGCCGAAGGGCAAGGAACCGCCGCCGTTCTGGATCCGCTCGCTGCTCATCCTCACCTGCACGGGCGTATCGTTCGCGCACGGCTCCAACGACGGCCAGAAGGGCATGGGCCTCATCATGCTGATCCTGATCGGCACAGTGCCCACGGCCTATGCGCTGAACCGTGCCGTGACGGCCGAGCAGACGCAGACCTTCGTCGCCGTCGCACACGACGCCACGCGCGCGCTCGAGCGCTACACGAACGGCGTGGCCGCGCCCGCCGATCCGCGCGCCGAAGTGGAACGCTTCATCGGCCGCCGCGCGATTTCGAGCACGACGGTGCCCGCGCTCGCCGCGCTGTCGAACCAGGTGGCCGAACAGGTGCACGGCTACGGCTCGCTCGCGGCAGTGCCGCAGTCGGTCGTCGATAACGTGCGCAACAACATGTACGTGATTTCCGAGGCGATCCGCCTGCTCGACAAGCAGAAGGCGGTGCCCTTCTCGGCCGACGACCTGAAGTCCATCAACAACTTCCGCAGCCAGATCGACCACGCGACGAAATTCATCCCGACGTGGGTGAAGGTCGCCGTGGCGATCGCGCTGGGGCTCGGCACGATGGTAGGCTGGAAGCGCATCGTGGTGACGGTGGGCGAGCGCATCGGCAAACAGCACCTGACCTACGGCCAGGGCGGCTGCGCGGAGGTCGTGGCGATGGTGACGATCGGCGCGGCGGACGTGTACGGTCTGCCGGTCTCGACCACGCACGTGCTCTCCTCGGGCGTGGCGGGCACGATGGCCGCGAACGGCTCGGGCCTGCAATGGAATACGGTGCGCAGCCTCGTGATGGCGTGGGTGCTCACGCTGCCCGTTTCGATCGTGCTGGCGGGGGCGCTTTATTGGGTGTTCAAGCACGTGTTCTGAGCACGAACGGCCAGAAAAAAAGCCGCGCTCTCTGTGAGGGGAGCGCGGCTTTTTAATTGAATGTTGCGAACGGGCCAACCCCTCAATAAATATCCGGAATGAACATATCCTCCGGCACCGGCTGGCGAATGTAATCCGGATGATGCACGCGCGACGGCAGCGTGACTTGCGGGTGCTCGATCTCGTGATACGGCACCTGGCTCAGCAAGTGGTGGATGCAGTTCAGACGCGCGCGCTTCTTGTCCACGCCCTGCACGACCCACCACGGCGCCTCGGGAATGTGCGAGCGCTGCAGCATCACTTCCTTCACGTGCGTGTAGGCCTCCCAGCGGCGGCGGCTTTCGAGGTCCATCGGCGAGAGCTTCCACTGCTTGAGCGGATCGTCGATGCGGCTCTGGAAGCGCACTTCCTGCTCGTCGTCGGTGATCGAGAACCAGTACTTGACGATCTGGATGCCGCTCCTCACGAGCATCTTTTCGAACTCGGGCACCGAGCGGAAGAATTCTTCGTATTCGTCGTCGGTGCAGAAGTTCATCACGCGTTCCACGCCCGCGCGGTTGTACCAGCTGCGATCGAACAGCACCATCTCGCCGCCCGCCGGCAGATGCTGGGCGTAGCGCTGGAAATACCACTGCGTACGCTCGCGGTTGTTCGGCGCAGGCAGAGCGGCCACGCGGCACATGCGCGGGTTCAGCCGCTGCGTGATGCGCTTGATGACACCGCCCTTGCCTGCCGCGTCGCGTCCCTCGAAGATCACGACGAGCCGGTGCCCCGTGCTCACGATCCAGTCCTGCATCTTCACGAGCTCGCCCTGCAGACGGATCAGCTCGCGGAAATAGACGCGGCGCAGCGCACGCGCCTCGTCGCTGATCTGCAGACCGCTTTCCTGCAGCCGGTCGTCGACCTCCATTTCGAGCTCTTCGTCGTAGGCGTCGATGAGCTCTTCATTCAGACGCCGGCGGCGCTGCAGTTCGGCTTCCTGCTGTTCCACATCCCGTTGTTCGGCGTCCATCGTGCGGTCCAGTTCATTCATGGCGACTCTCTCCTTGGTCGATATGCTGTCAACTCGCGCCACTATCGGCGCAGCGAGTGTCACGAATATTTCAAATGCATTGCGGCGGCTCAAGTGAGCGGCCTGGCGAAGCTCAGCTCATGGCCGTCCGGGTCGACGAGATGGAAATATCGCTCGCCCCACGGCGCGTCGTGCGGCGCGAATTCTGGCCTCGCGCCGGCCGCCAGCGCGTGGGCGTAAAAGGCGTCCACGTCGGCGACGTAGAAGATCACGCGGCCCCAGCCGTTCACCGCGCCGTGCGGTCCCTCCAGCAGGTTCAGATAGCAGACGCCGGCCGCGCCGCCCAGTTCGAACGACGCGAAACCCGGCACCGCCGGCCCGGCTCTCTGCACGAAGCCGAGCGCCTCGTAAAAGGGCACCGACCGCGCGATGTCGCTGACGGTCAGCGTCACGGCGCTCAACGCTACGATTTGCGCGGCGCGTTCGTTCATTTATTCGTTCCTCCTGCTGATGCGGCTATGCTCTGCCTGCGGCCCGGAATGAGGCCCGTCGGCCCGATCAGCCGACTTTAGCAGCGTTCGCGTGGCCAGCGCGGGCGGCTGGCGTTTTCTCTTTGCCGCCCAACGCCTTGCGCGCGGTTTTGCGCGCCGGCTTGCCCGCCTGCGCAGCCGCTGGCGCGGCGCGCTGCGCTTCGTCACTGGTTGGACCACTTTCGGGCCAGCCGATCTCATCTCCCACCCGTGTGCGCACGAAGTCGATGTGCGTCTGCATCGCCGTGCGCGCCTCCTCGGGACGCCGCGCGACGATCGCGTCGCACAGCGTGCGGTGCTGCAGCAGCAACTGGTCCGGCGCGTCTTCGTTCTGCACGCGCAGCCCCGTGCCGTTGATCGTGATGTGCTCGCGCAGCACGCCCAGCACGCTCGTGTGCAGATGCAGGAACATCGCGTTGTGCGAAGCCTGCGCGATCACTTCGTGCAGCTTCGCGTCGGTGTCGGCTTCGGCGGCCTTGTCGTCCACTTCGCGCGTGCGCTCCAGCTCCTGCATCAGCGCGCGAATGCGCGCGAGATCCTCGTCGCTCGCGCGCAGGGCCGCGAAATACGCAGTCGCGCCCTCCAGCACGCGGCGAAACTCGAGGATGTCTTCGCGCAAGGCCGGATGATCGGCCACGAGTTGCCCCCAGGGCGACGCAAACCCCGTGCGCAGCTGGTCGGTGACGAACACGCCCGCGCCCGGGCGGCTTTGCACGAGGCCGCGCGCGGCCAGGCGCTGGATCGCCTCGCGCACCGTGTTGCGCGCCACGTCGTATTCCAGCGCGAGCACGCGCTCGGAAGGCAGCTTCGCTCCCGCGCGCCAGGTGCCGTCGAGCAGCGACGTCTCCATCTGACGCATCACGGTCTCCACGCGCCCGCGCGAGCCTGCCCTGTCCCTCATTGTCATACCCGAGTCTCGTTCTAACTTGCGGCAAGTGGTCCAACCAGTTTGAACCGCTCGCCGGAAGCGGGAATTATGCGCCCAAACCAGCGCTCGTCCCCAACCTGCCCGGCCCCGGGCGCGGAGAAGGAGCACGAAAGCGCGCAAAGACACCGAGCGAGACATGAAGCCACGGCAATACCCCACCGAGCGCCCCACCGACGTCTATCTGTTCGCCACCTGCCTCGTCGACCTGTTCGTGCCGCAAGCCGGCCTCGACGCGGTGAAGCTGCTCGAACGCGAAGGCCTCACGGTCCATTTCCCGCGCAGCCAGAGTTGCTGCGGCCAGCCTGCCTACAGCAGCGGCAACCCGCGCCAGGCGCGCGAGGTCGCGCTCGCACAACTCGGACTCTTCGAAAAGCCCTGGCCCGTGATCGTGCCGTCGGGTTCGTGCGCGGGCATGATGCGCCACCACTGGCCCGCGCTGTTCGATGACGACGCCGCCAACGCCGCGCGCGCCGAGGGACTCTCGGCGCGCGTGTACGAACTCACGGAATTCCTCGTACGCGTGCTGAACGTCGATTTCCACGCGTATGGCGCGCAGGGTGCCGTCCGCCAGCCCGAAGAGCGCGTCGTGCTGCACACCTCCTGCGGCGCGCGGCGCGAGATGGGCACGCGCGTGCACGGCGTCGAAGCCGTCGATGCGCTGCCGGGCGTCACGCGCATCGAGCACGAACGCGAATCGGAATGCTGCGGCTTCGGCGGCACGTTCTCGCTCAAGCATCCGGACATCTCCGGCGCGATGGTCGCCGACAAGATCGCCTCCGCCTGCGCCACGGGCTGCGAGCGCCTCGTTTCCGCCGACTGCGGGTGCCTGCTCAACATCGGCCACGCGGCGGCGCACAAGGGCGCGCCGCTCGCCGTGGAGCACCTCGCCTCGTTCCTCTGGCGCCGCACCGGCGGGGAGGCCGCATGAACGTCGATACGATGAGCGCGCGTGCGCGCATGCTGCAACGCCTGCGCGGCCATGCCCCCGCCGCACCCGCGACGACGCTCCAAGCGCTCGACGCGCGCATCGACGCGCATTTCACCGCGCGCCGGGCGCTTGCCCCGCAAGCGCTGAACGAACGCATCGCGCAGTTCCAGCGCATGCTCGAAGCCGCGCACGCCGAGGTGATCTGCGCGAGCGCCGCAACGTGGGCCGTCGATCTCGCTGCGCGCCTCGCAGCGGCGGGCGTGCGCAGCCTGCTGCTCGACACCGCCTGCGCCGAAGGCCTGGCGCTCGAGGCAGCGCTGCCGGCCGCCGTGCAGGCGCGCAATTACGCGCAACCGATCGAGCAGTGGAAGGCCGAACTCTTCGACACCATCGACGCGGGCTTCACCGTCGCACGCTCGGGCCTCGCGGCGACGGGCACGCTCGTGGTCGTGCCCGACGCGAACGCGCCGCGCACGGTCTCGCTCGTGCCGCCGCTGCACGTCGCGCTGATTCACGCGAACACGCTGCACGCCGACCTGCATGCCGCCGTGGCCGCGGAGCGCTGGCGTGACGGCATGCCCACCAATCTCGTGATGATCTCGGGTCCGTCGAAGACCTCGGATATCCAGCAGACCACCGCCTATGGCGCGCATGGTCCCCGCGCCCTGTGGGTCGTCGTCGTGACCGATGAGGATCGCGAAACGGGTGTGCAGCACGGAGCCGCCGAATGAGCACGACCACGCAGACCTCGCAGGAAAACACGCTTCATTTCGTCCCGACCGAACAATTCCGCCAGCGCGCACGCACGGCGCTCGACGACCCGCAGCTGCGCAAGAGCTTTCGCGGCGCGATGGACTTCCTGCAAGGCAAGCGCGCCGCGCAGTTCCCCGAGGCGGACGAACTCGAAGCCCTGCGCGATCTCGGCGAAGCGGTGCGTCAGCATGCGCTCGCGCGCCTGCCTGAACTGCTCGAGCAACTGGAAACGAAGCTGCGCGCGAACGGCATTCAGGTGCATTGGGCCGAGACCGCCGACGAGGCGAACCGCATCGTCCACGCCATCGCGCAGCGCCACGCGGCCACGCGCGTGATCAAGGGCAAGTCGATGGCGAGCGAGGAAATCGAGCTCAACCATTACCTCGCGGAGCGCGGCGTCGACTGCATCGAATCGGACATGGGCGAGTACATCGTGCAGCTCGCGGGCGAGAAGCCCTCGCACATCGTGATGCCCGCGATCCACAAGACGAAGGGCGACATCGGGCACCTGTTCGAAGCGCACATCCCCGATACGCCCTTCACGGAGGACGTGGACACGCTCATTCAAACGGGCCGCCGGGCGCTGCGCCGCGCCTTCGTGGATGCGCAGATCGGCCTCTCCGGCGTGAACTTCGCCGCCGCCGATACGGGCACGCTCTGGCTCGTGGAAAACGAAGGCAACGGCCGCCTTTCCACCACGGTGCCCGACGTGCATATCGCGATCATGGGCATGGAAAAGGTGGTGGCGAAGCTCGAGCACATTGTGCCGCTTTCGAGCCTGCTCACGCGCTCGGCCACGGGCCAGCCCATCACGACGTATTTCAACCTGATCAGCAGCCCGCGCCGCGCAGGAGAGAAAGACGGCCCGCGCGAGGTGCATCTCGTCCTGCTCGACAATGGCCGCAGCCAGGCCTACGCCGACGAGCAATTGCGCGCCACGCTGCAATGCATCCGCTGCGGCGCGTGCATGAACCATTGCCCCGTGTACACGCGCATCGGCGGGCACGCGTACGGCACGACCTACCCGGGGCCGATCGGCAAGATCATTTCGCCGCATCTGCTCGGGCTCGACGCGACCGCCGAGTTGCCCACCGCTTCGAGCCTGTGCGGCGCGTGCGGCGAAGTCTGTCCGGTGCGCATTCCGATTCCGCAACTGCTCGTGCGCCTGCGCACCGAAGCGAACCGCGACCCCGAGGAAAGCGTCGCGCATCCGTTGCGCGGCCAGGGCGCGAATCACAGCAGGGGCGAGCAGTTCATCTGGCGCTTCTGGAGCGGCGCGTTCGCGCACCCGCGTGCCTACCGTGCGCTGCGCTGGGCCATGACGCGTCTGCGCGGGCTCGCGCCCTCGCAGCAAATGGGCTGGACGCAGCATCGCACGCCGCTCAAGCCCGCGCCGCGCAGCCTGCACGACCTGCTGCGCGAACGCGACCAGCCGCAATAGCGGCCCTGTCGTCAGGCCTGCGAAATAACGCACACAGCAAGCCTGGCGGCCTCACATAAATTTTCTACCCGCATCATCGGAGGAGACCGTAGTGCAACCCTGGTACCAGATCTACACACCGCTCGGCAGTCTTTGGCTGTCCGCGCTCGTGGCCGCCATTCCCATTCTGTTCTTCTTCGTCGCGCTCGCCGGCCTGCGCATGAAGGGCCATGTCGCCGCGGCGATCACCCTGCTGCTCGCGCTCGCCGTGGCGATCTTCGAATACGGCATGCCCGTGCGCCAGGCGCTCGTTTCCGCGGGCTTCGGCTTTGCCTACGGCATCTGGCCGATCGCGTGGATCATCGTCACCGCGGTGTTCCTCTACAAGATCGTCGTAAAGACGGGACAGTTCGAGATCATCCGCGCCTCGGTGCTCTCGATCACCGACGACCAGCGCCTGCAGCTGCTGCTGATCGGCTTCTCGTTCGGCGCTTTCCTCGAAGGCGCGGCGGGCTTCGGCGCGCCGGTGGCGATCACCTCCGCGCTGCTCGTCGGCCTCGGTTTCGAGCCGCTCTACGCCGCGGGCCTGTGCCTGATCGCCAATACCGCTCCGGTTGCGTTCGGCGCGATGGGCATTCCCATCATCGTCGCGGGCCAGGTGACGGGTATCGATCCGTTCCTGATCGGCGCGATGGCGGGCCGCCAGCTGCCGCTGCTCTCGCTCTTCGTGCCGTTCTGGCTCGTCTTCATCATGGACGGCAAGCGCGGCGTGAAGGAAACGTGGCCCGCCGCGCTCGTGGCCGGCGGCAGCTTCGCTGTGACGCAGTACTTCACGTCGAACCACATCGGGCCCGAGTTGCCGGACATCACCTCGGCGCTCGTGAGCCTCGTCGCGCTCACGGCGTTCCTCAATGTGTGGCAGCCGCGCCGGGCAACGCAAGGCACGAGGTTGAAGGTGAGTGGCGGTGCCGCTGCGCTTGGCGGCTTCGGCGGTGCCGGTGGCGGTTCGCGTGCGGCGGCTTCGAGCCGCAAGGCTTCGCCGTACAGCATCGCGCAAACCGTGCGCGCGTGGTCGCCGTTCATTCTGCTCACGGCCATCGTGACCGTGTGGAGCGTCAAGCCGTTCAAGGCGCTCTTCGCAGCGAAGGGGCCGCTCGCGGGCACGATTCTGAGCCTGCATGTACCGGGCCTCGACCAGCTCGTGGTGCGCACGGCGCCGATCGTCGCGTCGCCCAAGCCGTACGAAGCCGTGTTCAAGCTCGACTGGCTCTCGGCCGTGGGCACCGCGATCATGATCACCGCGATCCTCTCCGCGATCCTGCTGCGCATGAAGCCGCGCGCCGCCGTGGCCGCGTTCTTCGAAACGCTCGGCGAACTGCGCCGCCCCGTGCTTTCCATCGGTCTCGTGCTCGCTTTCGCGTTCGTCGCGAACTACTCGGGCATGTCGTCCACGCTCGCCCTCGCGCTTGCGGGCACCGGCGCCGCCTTCCCGTTCTTCTCGCCGTTCCTCGGCTGGCTCGGCGTGTTCCTCACGGGCTCCGATACGTCGTCGAACGCGCTGTTCTGCTCGCTGCAGCACACCACGGCGCACCAGATCAACGTGTCGGACACGCTGCTCGTCGCGGCCAACACCTCGGGCGGCGTGAGCGGCAAGATGATTTCGCCGCAGTCGATCGCGGTGGCCTGCGCGGCAACCGGCCTCGTCGGCAAAGAATCGTCGCTGTTCCGCTTCACCGTGCGCCATAGCCTGTTCTTCGCGGCTGTCGTAGGCGTGGTGACGCTGATTCAGGCTTATGTGCTGACCGGCATGATTCCGCACTGATGGCGTAGTCGCTATTGCGACACGCCGTCATGCAGTGTCCAGGGCCGTTTCCCGCCACGCGCGGGCGACGGCCTTCTTGCATGCGGGCGCGAAAAGCGCCGGTTTTAAGCGGCTTTTAAGCCGCCCTGCCTACGCTCGATTCGTCCGGCGCGCGTTCGCACGCGGCAACGCGGTACGCGTGCCGGCATCCGGTCAACGAATCGATGGAGGTGGAAAATGCAAGCACGCTCAACTCCGTGGATCGGCGCGGCGCTCGCGCTCGCCGTGGTATTCGGCGCGCCGGGCGCGTGGGCGGCAACTTCGGCAGCCGGCGATGCAGGCGTCACGACCGCAACGGCCGGCGTCCTGCCGCCCGCCCGGCACAAGGGCGACATTGCATATCTATCGGGCGGCATCGGCAGCGACCAGTCGGCGGCGTTCAAGTCGGCGATGCATCAATACCCGCTCTCGCTCGAATTCGCGCGGCAATCCGCGGGCGGCAACGAGTATCTCGCGAACGTGCCCGTGAAGATCGCCGATATGCATGGCACACCAGTTCTTTCCACGCGCACGCGCGGCCCGTTCATGCTCGTTTCGATTCCGGACGGCCGCTATGTGATCACCGCGAGCCATGGCGGCAACACGGAGCGGCGCACGGTGGACATCGGCAAAACGACGCGCGCTCACGAAACCTTCGTCTGGCCGATGTGACGATCGTCGACGAGCCCCCAGGCCGGAGGACCTGACGCCCCCTTCTTTCCTTTGACACCCCGTGGCCGCCTTGATGCCACATGAATGAACTCCGTCCCCGTTTGCGGCTATGATCGTGAACTGCGGCGCGGCGGCTCGGCGCCCTGCCGGATTCACGGGGAGTGTCGAATGGCAATGGGGTGGCTCGTCGCAATACCGTTCGTCGCCGCGGCGCTCGTCGCGTTCGCGGGACGTCACGCGCCCGCCTCCGGCACGTGGGTCGCATTCGCGGCCCCACTGTTCGGCCTGGGCCTGCTGGGCAGCGAACGCGTGGGCATGGCCACCCATGGTGTGCTGCACTGGCAAGCCGACTGGATCCCGCAGCTCGGCCTCTCGTTCGCGCTGCGTCTGGACGGCCTGTCGTTCATGTTCGCGCTGCTCGTGCTCGCCATCGGCCTGCTCGTCTTTATCTACGCGCGCTACTACCTCGCAGGCAGCGAGTCGCTGCCGCGCCTTTACGCGCTGCTGCTGCTCTTCATGGGCGCGATGCTCGGCGTGGTGCTGTCGGACAACCTGCTGCTGCTCGTGATCTTCTGGGAACTCACGAGCATCGTGTCGTTCCTGCTGATCGGCTTCTGGCCTTCGCGCCCCGAAGCGCGGCGCGGCGCGCGCATGGCGCTCACCATCACGGGCGCGGGCGGCCTCGCGCTGCTGGCCGCCGTGCTGCTGCTGGGCCACGTCTGCGGCAGCTACGACCTCGACGTCGTGCTCGCGCATGCGGGCCAGGTGCAGCGCAATCCGCTGTATCCCGCGATACTCCTGCTCGTGCTTTTCGCGGCCTGCACGAAGTCGGCGCAGTTCCCGTTCCACTTCTGGCTGCCGCATGCGATGTCGGCGCCCACGCCCGTTTCCGCGTACCTGCATTCGGCGACCATGGTGAAGGCGGGCATCTTCCTTATCGCGCGCTTTTACCCCGTGCTCGAAGGCACCGACTGGTTCTTCTACGTGACGAGCCTGATCGGCCTCGTCACGCTCACGGGCGGCGCGGCCATGGCCCTCGTGCAGCGCGATCTCAAGGGGCTGCTCGCGTATTCCACCATCAGCCATCTCGGGCTCATCGTGCTGCTGTTCGGCCTCGACACGCAGCTCTCCACCGTCGCCGCGCTCTTTCACACCTTCAATCACGCGGTATTCAAGGCCTCGCTCTTCATGGCGGCGGGCATCATCGACCATGAAACGGGCACGCGCGACCTGGGCCGCCTGCGTGGCCTGCGCCGCTTCATGCCGCATACCGCCGCGCTGGCCGCCGTGGCATCGCTCGCCATGGCAGGGGTGCCGCTGCTCAACGGCTTCCTCTCGAAGGAGATGTTCTTCGGCGAAACGCTTGCACAAGGTCTGCTCGGCGACTTCAGCTGGATCATTCCCGCGCTCGCCGTCATCGCCGCGGGGCTTTCGGTCGCGTACTCGCTGCGCTTCGTGTGGGGCGTGTTCTTCGACGGCGAAACGCCCCACGACCTTCCGCACTACCCGCCGCACGAGCCGCCGCGTTTCATGAAGTTGCCCGTCGAGATTCTCGTCATCATTTGTCTGCTCGTGGGCCTCGTGCCGGAGCAAACCATCGGCAAGATGCTCGAGTCCGCGGCGTGGTTCGCGCTGGGCGGCGTCGTGCCCACGTACAGCCTGAGCTTGTGGCACGGCATCAATCTGCCGCTCGTGATGAGCTGCGTGTCGTTCGTGGGCGGCGCGCTGCTGTTCTTCTTTCGCCGCGACGCGTTCCGCCATCATCGTTCGGTACTTTCCGAAATGAACGCGAGCGAAGGCTTCGACCGCTTCGTGCAGCAGCTCGAAAAAGCCGCGGGCGTCGTGGTCAATCTCTTCGAAACGCGCTCGCTGCCGGCGTATCTCGCGTGGATGATCGCGGCGATGCTGATCGTGCCAGGCGCCGCGCTGCTCGCGCTTGGGTCGCTGGACGGCGCGTACCGCTCGGCGCCGCTCGATGCGATGACGCTCGTCGGCCTCGTGCTGATGGCGCTGATGGCAGTGGGCGTCGTGCTCGTGCGCGCCAATACGCTCTATGCGCTCGTGATGCTGAGCACCTGCGGGCTGCTCGTCACACTGGCGTTCGTGCGTTTTTCCGCGCCGGACCTCGCGCTCACGCAGATCTCCGTGGAAGTGGTCACGGTCCTGCTGCTCGTGCTCGCCATCTACTTCCTGCCTGTCGTGCAGCGCGCGCAAGAGCCTCCCGCCGCGCGCACCCGCAACGCGGTGCTCGCACTCGCGGGCGGCGCGCTGATCGGCGGCGTGGCGTATGCGGTGATGACGCGCGCACCCATCGGCGGCGTCGGCCAGTACTTTCTCGCGAACGCGCTGCCGGGCAGCGGCGGCCACAACGTCGTGAACGTGATCCTCGTGGATTTCCGCGGCTTCGACACGATGGTCGAGATCAGCGTGCTGGTGGTGGCGGGGCTCGCCGTGAAGGCGCTGCTGCGCGGCCTGCGCCTGAAATCGCCCGACACGGGCCCGGGCGGCCTGCCGTGGTCGTCGCAGTCGCATCCGCTGCTGCTCGCCATTCTCGCGCGCCTCATGCTGCCGCTCACCCTGCTCGTCGCCGCGTTCATCTTTCTGCGCGGCCACAATCTGCCGGGCGGCGGCTTTATCGCCTCGCTCGTGATCTCCATTGCGCTCCTGCTGCAATACGTGGCGAGCGGCGTGCTGTGGACCGAGTCGCGCATCCGCATCAACTACCGCGCGCTCGCGGGCCTCGGCATTCTCGTTGCGGCCGCAACGGGCGTGGGTGCGATCGTGCTTGGCCACCCCTTCCTCACCAGCGCGTTCGGCCATCTGCACGTGCCGCTGATCGGCGAAATCGAACTGAGCACGGCCATGCTGTTCGACCTCGGCGTGCTGGGCGCCGTGGTCGGCACGACGCTCACGATCGTCTCGCACCTCGGCGTGCGCGACAAAGACATGCAATCCGTGGAGAAAAGCTGATGGAAGCCGCCTTCGCCATTACGCTCGGCGTGCTCTGTGCGAGCGGCCTCTACCTGCTGCTGTGCGCGCGCGTGCTGCCGGTGATCCTCGGCATCACGCTGTTCTCGTATGCGATCAACCTGTTCCTGCTCGGCATGGGCCGGCTCTCCACCGGCAAGCCGCCTGTGATCGCGCCGGGCGCGCAGTATGCGGACCCGGTGCCGCAGGCGCTCGTGCTCACCGCGATCGTGATCGGCTTCGCCATGACGGCCTTCACAGTCGTGCTCGCGCTGCGCGCGCTCGCGATCGACGGCACCGATCATGTGGACGGCGACAACCCGCAGCGCAGCGGCCTGGAGATGCGCGGCGAATGAACCACGCTCTCATCCTCCCGATCCTGATTCCGCTGTTCGCGGCCGGCGCGATCGTTGCGCTGCCGCTGCGCGCGAAACGCCTGCAGCGTGCGATCAACGTGATCGCCACGCTCGCGCTGCTGCCCATTGCGGTGGCGCTCGCCGAATTCGCGGCGCAAGGGCAGATTGCCAGCTATGCGCTCGGCGCGTGGCCCGCGCCGTTCGGCATCGTCTTGCAGATCGACCGGCTCGGCGCACTCATGCTCGTGCTGACCGCGCTGCTCGCGTGCTGCTGCCTGCTCGGCACCACGAGCGCCGATGTCCGGCGCGGGCGCTACTATCGTGCGCTCGTGCAGTTCGAGCTGATGGGCCTGAATGGCGCGTTTCTCGCCGGCGACCTCTTCAATCTGTTCGTCTTCTTCGAACTGCTGCTGATCGCCTCTTACGCGCTGCTGCTGCATGGTGGCGGCCGCCGCCGCGTGCGCAACGGCCTGCACTACATGCTGCTGAACCTCGTGGGCTCGTCGTTCTTCCTGATCGCGCTGGGCGTGCTGTACGGCCTCACGGGCACGCTCAACATGGCTGACATGGGCGAGCGGCTCGCGCATCTGGATGCCGCGTCGCTGCCCCTCGCGCAGTTCGCGGGCGCGACGCTCATGCTCGTATTCGGCCTCAAGGCCGCCGTGTTCCCCATGTCGTTCTGGTTGCCACAGGCGTATCGAAGCGCAATCGGGCCGGTGGCCGCGCTGTTCGCGATCATGACCAAGGTGGGCATCTACGCAATGCTTCGCTGCGACGCGCTCGTGTTCGGCGCGGCGGGCGGCGTGCTCGACGCATTCCTGCATCAATGGGCGTGGTGGCTCGCCATTGCGACGATCGTCTATGGCGCGCTCGGCGCGCTGGCGGTATCGAGCCTCAAGACCACGACCGGCTTTCTCGTGCTGGTCTCGGTCGGCCTGCTGATTGCGGCGGTCACGCTGCAAACCGTGCTCGCGTGGAGCGCGCTGCTGTACTACCTTATCAGCACGACGCTATGCACGGGCGCGCTGTTCATGCTCGCCGATACACTGGAGTCCGAAGCAAGCGAACTTGCGGTCGTGCCCGCTGCAGCCGAAACACGCGAGCCCGCCTCGCTCGAATCGCTCGACGACGCTACCGCACCGGCCATCACGCCCGACGCGGACGGCGAGCCAATCGCAACGCCGCCCACGGCCGCGGGCCCTGAAAAAGTGCGCGCGCCCTGGCCCTCGAACCTCGCCGGCGTCCTCTATCTCGCGGCGGCGGTCGGCGCAGTCGGCCTGCCGCCGCTCTCGGGCTTTCTGGGCAAGGCCATGGTACTCGCTGCCACGCCGCTTGCGCAGGCCGTCGTGCTCTGGCCCGCCGTGCTGGTTGCGGGCCTGCTGTCGATCGTCGCGCTCAGCCGCACAGGCACACGCCTGCTGTGGGCGATGCCCGCGGCACGCGCCTACGACGGCGCACCCGCCGCCGCGCCGCGCGGCAGCCGCGCCAAGCTCGCCGCGTGTGCGCTGCTGCTCGCGGGCGTGGTGGCGGCAACGGTGTTCGCTGGCCCGCTCAAGCAGTATCTCGACGCCACCGCCGCGCAGTTGCTCGACCGCGAAGCCTACGTTCACGCGATCCTGCCCGCGCAGGCCGCGCAAACGTCACAGGGCGGAGGAAGCTGACATGCTCAAGAGGCTCTTTCCGCACCCCTGGCTCACCGTCGTGCTGCTCGTATGCTGGGTCTTGCTGATGAACGACGCGTCACCGGGCAACCTGCTCCTTGGACTCGTGCTCGGCACCGCCATCGCTTACCGCGTGGGCGAAGGGCTGTGGCTCGCGCCTGTGCGCTTCGGCAGACCGTGGCTGCTCGTGCGGCTGCTGGGGCATGTGCTCTACGACATCCTCGTGGCGAATCTCGAAGTCGCGCTGCTCGTGCTCGGCCCGACGAAGCGCCTGCGCCCCGCCTTCATCGACGTGCCGCTCGACAGCACCCACGAAATCGCGCTTTCTGCGCTCATCAGCATCGTCTCGCTGAGCCCCGGCACGCTATGCGCCGAGCTTTCCGACGACCGCAGGCGCCTCGTCGTGCACGTGCTCGATCTCGAAGACGAAGCCACGCTCGTCGCCTTGATCAAGTCCCGTTACGAAGCCCCGCTCATGGAGATCTTCGCATGCTAGCTATCGTCATTCCGGTGTCGTTCGCGATCCTCGGGCTCGCGTTCCTGCTCACGCTCGTGCGCCTCGTGCGCGGGCCTTCGCTGCCCGATCGGCTTGTTGCGCTCGACACGCTCAACGTCAACGCGATCGCGCTCATCGTCGTCTACGGCATCATGCTGCGCTCGACGGTCTTCTTCGAAATCGCGCTGCTCATCGCGGTCATGGGGTTCGTGGCGACCGTCGCGTTCACGAAGTACCTGCAGCGCGGCGACATCATCGAACTGAACTAGGGCTTCGCCATGCAAACCGTCATCGAAGCGATTGTCTGCGTGCTGCTCCTGCTTGGCAGCGGGTTCACGCTGATCGGCGCGATCGGCCTCGCGCGCCTGCCCGACTTCTACATGCGCCTGCACGGGCCGACCAAATCGACCACGCTCGGCGTAGGCGGCGTCGTGCTCGCTTCCGTTGTGTACTTCAGCGCGCATAGCAATTTTGCGAGCCTGCACGAAGTGCTGATTCCGGCGTTCCTGTTTCTCACCGCGCCCATCAGCGCGCATATGCTCACGAAGGCCGGGATTCAGCAACGCGTGGCCGTTTCGTCCGTCACACGCGGACGCCCAGACGCCGCCGGCGTTGGTGCAAGCAGCGAGCGTGCGCAACGCGCGAACCCGGACGATGCCGCACAGGACTCTTGAATACCGGCGCGGAGCTTCGCGCGGGTAACGGCGTGCTACAGGCGCCGCTCATGCGGCCGCGCCGCGCCCGGTCTTGCGGGCCTCGCCCAGCACGTAATCGATGAAGGTGGACGCCGCCCGCGTGTGGTGGCGGTTCGGCATGTAGAGCATGTACATATGCGTGCCGAAAATACTCAAGCGCCACGCGTCGAGCGACGTGACGGCAGCGCCCTGGCGAATGTCGTCGTGCATCACGTAGTCGGGCACGATGCCCACGCCGAGCCCCGCGAGAATCGACTGGCGCAAAAATAGAAAGTTTTCCGAAATGATCGAGGGCTCGAGCAACACCTCGTGGCGGTCCTCGTTCAGATAACCGGCAAGGCGCAATTGCCGCCCCACCACCGTTGCCGTGATGACAGGCGCGCGCGCCAGATCTTCCAGCGTTTGCGGCATGCCGTGCTTGTCAGCCCACTGCGTGCATGCACACGCGATGTACTTCACCGGCCCCATATCGCGCGCCACGAGATTCTGCGGCGGCTCGTGCATCACGCGCACGGCAATATCGACTTCGTCGCGCAGCAGGTCTTCCACGCGATTTTCGAACATCACGTCGAGCACGATCCCGGGGTACATCCGCTTGAACTGGATGAGCCAGTCCGACATCACGAGCTGCCCGTAGCCGCTCGGCACCGAAAGCCGCACGCGCCCCTGCAGGCTCTGGCCGAGCGTGGAGACCGATTCGCGCGCGGCGAGCAACGCGTTCTGGATCGCGCGGCCGTGCTCGTAGAGCTTCAGGCCGATTTCGGTTGGCTCGACACGGCGCGTGGTGCGGCGCACGAGCTGCAGGCCGATCGACTTCTCCAGGTGGTTGAGGTGGTAGCTGACGTTCGCGCGGCTCATCTTGAGCCGGCGCGCCGCCTCGCTGAGGTTGCCCGCGTCGAGGATCTCGACGAGCAGGGTCAGCGCATTGACGTCCATGGCAACTTCCATTGTCAAAAATACTTTGACAGTCTGTCAACGAGCGATGGGATTGTCAATTACTCCTGGCGCGCCGAGAATCGACGCGAACATGAAACTTTGCCGTCTGGCCCGCCAGTCCGGCCCTCATTATGGAGACAGCATCGCCATGGCATCCGAATCCGTGAACGCCTCCCCCGTCACTCATGAACTGCGCGGCAAGGTGCTGCTCGTCACCGTGGACAATCCGCCCGTCAACGCGCTGGGCGTGGACGTGCGCCGCGGCCTCGCCGCCGCCATCGAGCATGCCGAGGCGAACGACGCCGTGCAGGCCGTGCTGATCGTCGGCGCGGGGCGCAATTTCATTGCCGGCGCGGACATTCGCGAGTTCGGCAAGCCGCCGCAGCCGCCCGCGCTGCCCGACGTCTGCAACCGCATCGAGGCCTGCCACAAGCCGGTGATCGCCGCCATTCACGGCGCGGCGCTCGGCGGCGGCCTCGAAGTGGCGCTCGCGGCCCACTACCGGCTCGCCGTGGCGGGCGCGAAGCTCGGCCTGCCCGAAGTGCAACTGGGCCTGTTGCCCGGCGCCGGCGGCACGCAACGCACGCCGCGCCTGATCGGCGCCGAAGCGGCGCTCTCGCTGATGCTGAGCGGCCGTCACGCGAGCGCGCAGGAAGCGCACAAGCTGGGCCTCGTCGACCGGGTGGGCGCGAGCGACGACATCCTCGCCGAAGGCCTCGCCTACGCGCAGGAACTGCTCGCGGGCCACACGCCGGTGCGCCGCACACGCGACGCCCAGGCGCTCGCCGATCGCGCCCAGGCGCAAGCCGCGATCGACGCCGCGCGCGCCGAGACCGCGAAGAAGTCGCGTGGCCTCTTCTCGCCGCTGAAGATCGTCGATTGCGTGCAGGCCGCGCTCGATCTTTCGTTCGACGAGGGCCTGCGCTTCGAGCGCAAGCAGTTCCTCGAATGCCTCGAAAGCCCGCAGCGCGCGGGTCTCGTGCACGCATTCTTCGCCGAGCGCGAGGTACAGAAGGCCCCGGAAACGAAGAGCGCGAAGCCGCGCGCGATCGAAACCGTCGGCGTGATCGGCGGCGGCACGATGGGCGCGGGCATTGCCGTGGCGGTGCTCGACGCAGGCCTGCCGGTGACGATGATCGAGCGCGACGACGCCTCGCTCGCGCGCGGCCGCGCCCATGTGGAAAAGGTCTACGACGGCCTCATCGCCAAGGGCCGCATGAAGCCCGAAGCGAAAGCGCAGATCCTCGCGCGCTTCAGCGGCAGCACCTCGTACGACGCGCTTGCGAACACCGATCTCGTCATCGAAGCCGTGTTCGAGGACATGGCCGTGAAGCAGGCCGTGTTCGCCGAACTCGACCGCGTGTGCAAGCCTGGCGCCGTGCTCGCGACCAACACCTCGTATCTCGACATCGACGCCATTGCGGGCAGCATCAAACGCCCGCAGGACGTGGTAGGCCTGCACTTCTTCTCGCCCGCCAACATCATGAAGCTGCTCGAAATCGTGGTGCCGAAGCAGGTGAGCGCCGATGTGGTCGCCACGGCATTCGAGCTGGCGAAGAAGCTGCGCAAGGTGCCGGTGCGCGCGGGAGTGTGCGATGGCTTCATCGGCAACCGCATTCTCGCAGTGTTCCGCACCGCTGCGGATCATCTGATGGAAGACGGCGCTTCGCCGTACCAGATCGACAAGGCCGTGCGTGACTTCGGCTTTCCGATGGGCCCGTACCAGGTGGTCGATCTCGCGGGCGGCGACATCGGCTGGGCCACGCGCAAGCGCCGCGCCGCCACGCGCGACCCGAAGGCGCGCTACGTGCAGATCGCGGACCGCATCTGCGAGCGCGGCTGGTTCGGCCAGAAGACGGGCCGCGGCTTCTATCTGTACCCGGAAGGCGCACGCACGGGCACGCCCGACCCCGAAGTCGAGTCCATCATCCGCTCCGAGCGCGAGCGCGCCGGCATCGAGCCGCGCCCCTTCAGCGACGAAGCCATCATGCGCCGCTACATGGCCGCGATGATCAACGAAGGCGCGAACGTCGTGCATGAAAAGATCGCCCTGCGTCCGCTCGATGTGGATGTCACGCTGCTCTACGGCTACGGCTTCCCGCGCTATCGCGGCGGCCCGATGAAGTACGCAGATACCGTGGGCCTCGCCAGCGTGCTCGCCGATATCCGCGAGTATGCGAAGGAAGATCCGCTGTTCTGGCGTCCTTCGCCGCTGCTCGTCGAACTGGTCGAGCGCGGCGAGAATTTCGCGAGCCTCAATCAATCGGCCTGAATGTGCCCTGAAGGAGCTTTTCACACATGGACCTCAAATTCACCGCCGAAGAAGAGGCGTTTCGCAGCGAAGTGCTCGCGTTCCTGAACGACCGCCTGCCACAGCGCCTTGCCAGCAAGGTGAGCAACGGCCGGCACCTCACGCGCGACGACATGGCGCAATGGCACGCCATCCTCCACGAAAACGGTTGGCTCGCGAACCACTGGCCGCAGGAATACGGCGGCCCCGGCTGGAGCGCCGTGCAGAAGTTCATCTTCGAGAACGAATGCGCGATTGCAGGCGCGCCGCGCATCGTGCCGTTCGGCGTGAACATGCTCGGGCCCGTGCTCATCAAGTACGGCAGCGAGGCGCAAAAGCGCTACTGGCTGCCGCGCATTCTCGACGGCTCGGACTGGTGGTGCCAGGGCTACTCGGAACCGGGCGCAGGCTCGGACCTCGCCTCGCTGCGCACGACCGCCGTTCGTGACGGCGACCACTACGTGGTGAACGGCCAGAAAACGTGGACCACGCTCGGCCACTACGCGAACATGATTTTCTGCCTCGTGCGCACCGCCACCGACGTGCGCAAGCAGGAAGGCATCAGCTTCCTGCTGATCGACATGAACACGCCGGGCATCGAAGTTCGCCCCATCGTCACGCTCGAGGGCGAACATGAGGTGAACGAAGTGTTCTTCACCGACGTCCGTGTGCCGGTGGCGAACCTGGTTGGCGAAGAAAACCGGGGCTGGACCTACGCGAAATATCTGCTCACGTACGAGCGCACGAATATCGCGGGCGTGGGCTTTTCGGTGGCGGCGCTCGCGCGCCTGAAGCGCGCCGCGCAGAAAATCACGCGCAACGGCAAGCCGCTCGCCGAAGATCCGCAATTTGCGGCGCGCATCGCAAAGGTCGAGATCGATCTGGAGAACATGAAGACGACGAACCTGCGCGTGATCGCTGCGGTGGCGGGCGGCGGCGTGCCCGGTGCGGAAAGCTCGATGCTCAAGATTCGCGGCACCGAGATCCGCCAGGAAATTTCCTCGCTGCTGCGCCGCGCGATGGGGCCGTATGCGGCGCCGTTCGTCGATGAAGCGCTCGAAGAGGGGTATACGGGCGAGGCAATCGGGCCCATTGAGGCCGCCAGCGCCGCCGCGCAATACTTCAACAACCGCAAGCTGTCGATTTTCGGCGGCTCCAACGAAATTCAGAAGAACATCATCTCCAAGATGATTCTCGGGCTTTGAGATCTTTGAGAGGCACGCCATGGACTTCCAGCACACTGAAGACCGCCGCATGCTTGCGGATACGCTCAATCGTTTCATCTCAGAGCAATACGGTTTCAATACGCGCGATACAATCGCGCGCTCCGAGGAAGGCTTTAGCGCAGACATGTGGCAGCGCTTCGCCGAACTCGGCGTGATCGGCGCGCTGTTCGACGAGGCCGATGGCGGCTTTGGCGGCGCGGGCTTCGATGTCGCCGTGGTGTTCGAAGCGCTCGGGCGCGGACTCGTGGTCGAGCCGTTCCTCGATACGCTAATCGTTGGCCGCGCGCTCGCCCGTGCGGGCAGCGAGGCGCAGCGCACGCGCATTGCCTCGTTCATCGACGGCTCGCAAATCGCCGCGCTCGCGCACGACGAACCGGGTTCGCACTACGAGGACGCACGCGTGGCGACGCGCGCGGAGAAAAGCGGCGATGGCTGGGTGCTGCAAGGCGCGAAGGGCGTCGTGCAGCATGCCGAACATGCCGACGTGCTGCTCGTTTCGGCGCGTACCTCCGGCGATGAATTCGCCGAAGCAGGCATCTCCCTCTTCCTCGTGCCGCGCGATGCAGCGGGCGTGAGCCTGCGTGGCTACCGCAAGATCGATGGCGGCCGCGCAGCGGAAGTGGCGCTCGACAACGTGAAGGTGAACGCCGATGCGCTCGTCGGAGCGCCAGGCAGCGGCTTCGCGACGCTCGAACATGCACGCGGATACGGCATCGTCGCGCTCGCATCGGAGGCCGTGGGCGCGATGGATATCGCACGCGACTTCACGCTCGAATACCTGCGCACGCGCAAGCAGTTCGGCATGCCCATCGGCAGCTTCCAGGCGCTGCAGCATCGCATGGCGGACGTGCTGCTCGAAATCGAGCAGGCCCGCTCGGCGGTCATCAACGCGGCAGCGGCGATCGACGCGCCGCGCGCGCCGCGCGAACGTGCGCTTTCGGCCGCCAAGTACACGATCGGGCGCATCGGCGCGCGCGTGGCCGAAGAAGCGATCCAGCTGCACGGCGGCATTGGCATGACGTGGGAATTGCCGCTCGCGCACTATGCAAAGCGGCTCGTGATGATCGATCATCAGCTTGGCGACGAGGATCATCATCTCGCGCGCTACATCGCATTGGGGCGTGAGGCGGCGTGAGCCATGAGGGGCGACTGCGTTGCCCCGACAACGAACCAGGAGTACCTCTTGATGCAGACGGACAAAAGCAGCTTGCCGCTATCGGGCGTGCGCGTGCTCGATCTTTCGCGTGTGCTGGCCGGACCGTGGAGCGCGATGGTGCTTGGCGACCTCGGCGCGGAAGTCATCAAGATCGAGCATCCCGAGCGTGGCGACGACACGCGCGACTGGGGTGTGCGCGTCGGCAAAACCGAGACTGCCTATTTCAACAGCGTGAATCGCAACAAGCGTTCGATCACGCTCGATCTGCAAACGCCCGAAGGCCAGCAGATCGTGCGCGAGCTGGCGAAAACCAGCGACATCGTCGTTCAGAACTTTAAGTTCGGCGGTGCGGAAAAGCTCGGGCTCGGCTATGAACAGCTGAGCGCGGAGAATCCGCGTCTCATCTATTGCTCGATTTCGGGCTATGACCGCACGGGACCGGAAGCGAAACGCCCTGGCTACGACCTCGTCGTGCAGGGTGAAACGGGCCTCATGGCGATGAACGGCGAAGCGCACCAGCCGCCGCTCAAATTCGGTGTAGCGGCCGTGGATCTTTTCACGGGCATGTATTCCGCACAGGCGATGCTCGCCGCGCTCTACGAGCGCGAGCGCACGGGCCGCGGGCGCCACATCGAGATGGCGCTGTTCGACTGCGGCCTCATGATTACCGCTTACTACGGCCTCGAAGCGCTGCTGATCGGCGAGGACCCGCCGCGTTACGGCAATGCGCACCCGTCGATCGTGCCGTATGGCGTATTCGATGCGGCCGACGGCCCGCTCGTCATCACCGTGGGCAACAACGCGCAGTTCGAGCGCTTTTGCCGCGAGGTGATCGAGCGCGCCGACCTCGCCGACGACGCCCGCTACAAGACCAACATCCTGCGCGGACAGAACCGCGAAACGCTCGTGCCCGAACTCACGCGCGAACTGGGCAGCCGCCCGCGCAAACTGCTGCTCGAACGGCTTGCGCGCGCGGGCATTCCGTGCGGCGAAGTGGCGGGCTTGCGCGAGGCGCTGCTGTCGCCGCGCGCAACGCGTGGCGGGCTCGTCACGCAGCAGCCGCATCCGCATACCGAAAGCGGCACGACGCCGGTGCTCGCGCCGCCGTGGCGCTTCGACGGCGAACGCCTGCCCGTGCGGCACGCGCCTCCGCAACTGGGCGAAGGCACGCAGGAGGTCCTGCAGACGATGCTCGGTTATTCGGCGGAACAGCTGGCCGGGTTGAAGGAGAAAGGCGTTATCTGAATCTGGTCCCGGTCTTACCCGGACGCGCTGGCGCGATCGGCCAAGACGCCGCCAATCCGCCGCCACCCCGCCGCGTCGCCGCCGCGCGACGCGGCCCCCACCTTCGCCCCCTCTCCGCGCCCCGCCCGGCCTCGCGTCGCACGTAGTTGCGCGCGCCCGGTTATATTGCGCCTGATGGTCCCGCACGCCGCTTGCGGTCAGTTGCGAACGGCCGCCCGTCCAATCTCGCGCCCGTCCCGCGAGCCCCAGCAAACGAACCCGCCCCGCTCATGGAGCACGCCTACGATCATCTGCTGCACCTGCTCGCCGCGCACGCGACGTGGACGCTCGCCTTTGTCGTGGTCGCCGCTTTCCTCGAATCGCTCGCGTTCATCGGCACGTTCATTCCCGGCAGCACGGCGATGTTCATTGCCGGCGCGTTCGCCGCCACCGGCACGATCAACCTCGGCTGGCTCTTCGTCTGCGCCATTGCGGGCGCCGTGGCCGGCGACGGCGTGAGTTTCTGGATCGGCCATCGCTACCGCGGCTCGCTGGCCCAGATGTGGCCGTTCAGCCGCCACCCCGCCATTCTCGAGCGCGCGCACGCCTACTTCGTGAGCCACGGCACGCGCAGCGTGATCCTCGCGCGCTTCATCGCGCCGCTGCGCGCCGTCGTGCCGATCGTCGCGGGCATGGCCGGCATGAAGCCCATGCGCTTCTTCATGATGAACGTGATTTCCGCGCTCGTCTGGGCGCCCGCGCATATCGTGCCGGGCGTCGTGTTCGGCGCCTCGCTCCAGCTCGCGGGCGCGGTGTCGTTCCGGCTGGTGGTCGTCATCGGCATCGTCGCGCTTGCGGTCTGGCTCATCTGGCGCTTCGTACGCATGCTGCTCCTGCACATCGACAACTGGGCCGGCGCGTCGCGGCGCAGCGCGGCGCAGTGGGCGGCGCAGCATCCCGGACGCGCCTCGAAGCGCATCGCCCGTCTGCTCGACCCGGCGCAGCCCGCGCTCGGCCCCGTCATCGTCATCACGGGCCTCGTGCCGGTCTGCGCGGCCGTATTTTCCTATGTGCTCGGCAACGTGCTGCGCGGCGCGCCGCTCGTGCAGATCGACCAGTCCGTGCGCCAGTTCCTGCAATCGATCCGCACCACCTGGGCCGACGCGGCCCTCGCGCGCGTCGAAACGCTCGGCAGCACCTGGACGCTCGCGGCGCTCGTCGCGACGGTGGGCATATGGATGGTGCTGGAGCGGCGTTGGCGCACCATCGCTTACTGGATGATCGCGGCGGCCGTTTCGCAGTTGCTCATCCTCATCCTGCGCTTCGCGATCCACCATGCGACGCCGGGCGGCGGCCAGGCCGTCGAGGCCTATGTGTTCCCGAGCGACCGCGTGTCGTCGATGGTGATCGTCTACGGCTTCGTGATGTTCCTGCTCGTGCGCCGCGCGAGCATGCTGGAGGCCGCGCTCGTCGCCGCGCTCGGCAACGGGATCGTCGTGGCCGTGGCGTTCGCGGGGCTCTACTTCGACCGCTTCCTGTTCTCGGACGCCATCGGCGGCGCGGCCTTCGCCGCGATCTGGGTGGCGATCGTGGTGCTCACCTCGCTCTGGCGCTATCCCAAGCGGCCGCCGCAACGCGCATATGTGCCGCCCATCGTGCTGATCGTGCTGGTCGGCGCCGTTCTGCTGCAGACGGTGCCGGCCGGGCGCATGCCCGCGCCGCCCACGACCGCTGCGACGGCGCCTGTCGTCCTCTCGCAAATGCAGTGGAGCGATTCGCTGTGGAGGACGTTTGCCTGCTATCGCTTCGACATGAAAGGCGCGCGCCGCGAGCCGATGACGATCCAGTGGGCCGCGAGCGCCGACGACCTGCGCGCGGCGCTGCGCGACGCGGGCTGGGCCGAAGGTCCGCAGATTTCGGTGAGGAGCGTGCTATCGCTTGTCGCACCGAACGTGGACGTGCTGTCGCTGCCGCTGCTGCCGAAGCTGAACAACGGCCTGCCCTCGCCGCTCGTGTTCGCCCGCGCGCGCCTCGCCGGGAAGCCGGGCGACGCGGGCGAGCCGGGCAGCCGCCGCGACGTGCTGCGCTTCTGGCCTTCGGGCTACGCGCTCGCGCCGCGGCGCAATGGAAACGGCAATGGCGATGGCCACGCGGGCGACGGCGAGGCCACGCCGATCTGGGTCGGCTCGCTCGTCCACGAGCGGCTGCGGCGCGGGTCGTGGCCGTTCAACGTGGTCACGACCTATCCCGACGACGTTTCCGACCTCAGCGCCCCTGGCCAGCCGGCGGGCTGGCGCACGCTCGCGCTGCCGGGCGATGTGGGCTGCGAAGGGCGGCCCGTGAAGCTGATCGTGCAGGGCGGCCGCTGAAAGGGCAATTGAAGGCTCAGGCCGTGCTCTCGCCCCAGCTTCCCGTGGTATGGAAGCGGTCGATGCGCTTGCGCGCGTCCGCGTAGGCGGCGTCGAGCGCGGCGTCGGGGCCCGTGTAGTTGCGCATCATGTCGTGAAAGCGCACGCTGCGCCCTTCGACATGGGCGTCCGCGCCGTGGCGGCAGATGTAGCCGCTGTAGTGGAACAGCGGCTCGGGCGCGCGCGGCCCGAACGCCGGAATCGGCAGTACCCAGATCTCGAAGCCTTCATGCTCGGTGTGGTCCCACATGGTGTGTCTCCTGTCGATCCGGAGTTTGCGCTTCAGCGCTTACTCCGGTCCCATGCAAAGCTGTCGATCCGGAGTTAGCGCTTCAGCGCTTACTCCGGCCTGCCCGTCAGGGCACGTCGATATCACTGTCACATCCTCGCACGGCACCCCTCTCGCCTGCAAACGGCCGTTTTCCCCGAGTTTGGCTAAACTATGCGGGCACAGCAGAACCCCAACCCGACTCAGGACTCACGAGCGATACCCCATATCATGACGCCGGCCTCTCTCACGCAGGAACCGCAGTCCGTCTCCAGCGCCGTCACGCGCAACGCCTTCTTCATCGTCGCGACCGTCAACGACGACGCCGCGAGCCGCGCCACCGTGCGCGGCTGGTGCGCCGACGTCGCCAACCTCGTGCGCGCGGTCGGCAAGCGCGTGCCCGCCGGCAATCTGTCGTGCGTGGTCGGCTTTTCGTCCGACGCATGGGACAAGCTGTTCGGCGAACCGCGCCCGGCCGGCCTGCACCCGTTCCGCGAATTCGGCACGGGCGAGCGCAAGGCCATCGCCACGCCCGGCGACATCCTGCTGCACATTCGCGCCGACGAAACCGACCTGTGTTTCGAACTGGCCACCCAGCTCATGACGCGCCTGGAAGGCGCGGTCACGACCGTGGACGAAGTGCACGGCTTTCGCAATTTCGACATGCGCGCGATGATCGGCTTCGTCGACGGCACCGAGAATCCGACGGGCAACGAAGCCGTCCATTTCACGGTGATCGGCGAAAACGAAGATCCCGAATTCTGCGGCGGCAGCTACGTGCTCGTGCAGAAGTACATGCACGACATGAAAGGCTGGAACGCGCTTGCCGTGGAGGCCCAGGAGCACATCATCGGCCGCACCAAGCTCCAGGACATCGAACTGGACGAAGCCGTGAAGCCGAGCTGGTCGCACAGCTCGCTCACCACGCTCGAAGACGACGCGGGCAACGAGATCAAGATCCTGCGCGACAACATGCCGTTCGGCCGGCCCGGCTCGGCCGAATTCGGCACCTACTTCATCGGCTACGCGCGCTCGCCCGAGCCGATCGAACAGATGCTCGAAAACATGTTCGTCGGCCTGCCGCCCGGCAACTACGACCGGCTGCTCGACTTCAGCCGCGCCGTCACGGGGGGTCTCTTCTTCGTGCCGTCGCAGACGCTGCTCGAAGCGCTCGCCGAAGTCGACCCGGGCGCCGCGCCCACCATCGAGGTGAGCGCCGGCCATGCATCGGAAACAGCAACCGAGCCTGCCGCCGCGCCCGGCGCGGACGGCTCGCTCGCCATCGGATCCCTCAAAGGAGCACCCCGGTATGAATAACCTCCATCGCGAGCTGGCGCCCATTTCCACGGCCGCGTGGTCGCAAATCGAAGAAGAAGTCGCGCGCACCTTCAAGCGCTCGCTCGCGGGCCGCCGCGTCGTGGACGTCGAGGGCCCCGGCGGCCCGGCGCTCGCGGCAGTCGGCACCGGGCACCAGAACGGCATCGAAGCGCCGCTCGAAGGCATCCGCGCGCGCCAGCGCGAAGTGAAGGCGATCGTGGAACTGCGGGTGCCGTTCGAACTCTCGCGCGACGCCATCGATGACGTGGAGCGCGGCGCCGAAGACTCCGACTGGCAGCCGGCCAAGGACGCGGCCACGCACCTCGCGTTCGCGGAAGACCGCGCGATTTTCGACGGCTACACGGCCGCGCAGATCACCGGCATTCGCGAAGGCTCGTCGAACCCGATCCTGCCGATGCCGGCCGATATCGCCGACTACCCGACGGTCATCGCCAAGGCGCTCGAACAGTTGCGCCTGCAGGGCGTGGACGGCCCGTATGCGGTGCTGCTCGGCTCCGATGCGTACACGGCTGTGAGCGAAGCGAGCGACATGGGCTATCCGATTCTCGAGCACATTCGCCGCCTCGTGAACGGCGAGATCATCTGGGCGCCGGCCATCGAGGGCGGCGCGATCCTGAGCACGCGTGGCGGCGATTTCGCATTCCACCTCGGGCAGGATGTGTCGATTGGGTATTCGTCGCATGACGACAAGAGCGTGAAGCTGTATCTGCAGGAGAGCTTCACGTTCATGATGCTGACTTCCGAGGCTTCGGTGGCGGTGAAGCCGGAGTGAGCCTGCGCTGATTCTTGCAGGCCACGAAAAAGGGGCGCTTCCTGGCGAGCGCCCCTTTTTTCATGCCTCGCCGCTAGCGGCGTTCGCGATTACTGATAGAAGCTCACCGTCACGACCGCCGAGCGGCCCGGCGCCCAGGTTGCGTAGATCGGGTACGCGCTCTGGTAGTACTCCTTGTCGAAGATGTTGTTCACGTTGAGCTGCAGATCGATCTTCTTCGACACACGCCACGTCGCCGCAGCGTCGAAGCGCGCATAGCCCGGCGTCCACTTGCGCGACGTCGCCGAAACCGATGCATACGTCAGGCTCGAAACCGTTGCGCCCGCACCCACCGTGAGCTTCGACAGCACGTCGTAGCTCGTCCACAGCGTGAAGTTGTGCTTGGGCACCATCACCATCGGCAAGCCGGAGAGCGCGGGGCTGGCAGGGCCGGCATCGGTCGTGATCGCATCGAGGTACGAATAGCCGCCGAACACCGACCACTTGTTCGTCACGTTGCCCGCGAAGCCAAATTCGAAGCCGCGCACGCGCTGCGAGCCCGCATTGATCGTGCCGCCCAGGCCGTCGCTCACGCGCGCGTTGGTCTTGTCGGTCTGGAACAACGCCGTGGTGAGCGAGAGGCGCTGATCGAGCACGTCCCACTTCGCGCCCACTTCGATATTGCGCGAGCGCTCGGGCGCGAGATCCTTGTTCGTGGCCGTGATCTGATCCGTGCCGCCGCCAAGGCCCGAATTCGAGCCCGGCGGATTCGCCGAGGTGCCGTACGACGCATAGAGGCTCAAGGTCGGCACGGGCTTGAACACGAGGCCGAACTGGTAGCTGAAGAGATTCGACGTGTTCGACAGATCGGCCACGCCCGCCTGCTGCGCGCTCACGTCATAGCGGTCGAAGCGCAAGCCCGCATTGAAGATCCAGCGCTCGGAAAGCTGCACGCTGTCGAACAGGTACGCCGAAGCGATATTCGTCTGCGTATGCGTGGCAGGCCCCGGGAAGCCCTTGTCGCCATTGAGGACGATGCTGCCCGTCCACGGATTGTTCGGGTTCCAGTTGTTGATCGATGCGCAGTTATACGCAACCGAGCACGGGCCGCCCGAGCGGATATTGTTGCCCGCCGAATCGCTCACGAGATAGCCCTCGTACAGGTCCTGCTCGTGGCTGAATTCCACGCCTGCCGTGAACGTGTGGCGCATGCCGTACAGGTCGAACTTGCCGTTCGCCTCGGTCTGGTTCGCGACGCTGTTGGTCGCGTACTTGCCGCTCTTGGCCTGCAGGCTGAGGATGTTCGAGGCCGCGCTCGTCAACTGCGGATTGGTCGCCACGTAGTCGAGTGTCGAGCGGCCGAACATCGTCGTGTTCTTGATCTTCCACGCGTCGTTGATGCGGTGCTCCACCTTCACTTCGCCCGTGTCGGTCTGGCCGTAGCGGTAGTCGCGCGTGTTCAGGCCGTAGAACTGGCCGCGGTTGGACGACACCGGCGTGCCGCCCGTCGAGCGGAACGGCACGCTGAAGTCGGGCATGTCGTAGGTGTTCAGGTGGTAGTAGCTCACCGTGACCGTGGTCGGCGTGTTCAGGCCGAACGCTATCGAGGGCGCCACGCCCCAGCGTTTGCTGTACACGTCGGTGCGACCCGCCTGGTCGGCGTCGTGGCCCATGGCGTTCAGGCGGAACGCGGTGGTGTCGTTGAGCGTCTGGTTCCAGTCGATGGTGGCGCGCCGGTAGCTATCGGTGCCAAGGCCCACGCTGCCGTTGATGAAGTTGTCGGCCTGCGGCGTCTTCGTCGTGATGTCGATGCTGCCGCCGACCGACCCGCGCCCGGCATACACCGAGTCCGGACCCTTGATGACGCTGATGTTCTGCACGTCGAAGGTTTCGCGGTTCTGCACGCCCGAGTCGCGCATGCCGTCCACGAAGATCGAGTTGCGCGACTCGAAGCCGCGAATCACGGGCCGGTCCGCAGACGGATTCGCCGCCGCGTCGCCGCCCAGGAAGGTGATGCCGGGCACCGTGCGCAGCGCGTCCTGGAACGTCGTGACGTTCTTCTCCTTCAGCACTTGCTCTGGAATCACCGTGATGGAGCGCGGCGTGTCGATGAGCGGCGCGGTGAACTTGTACGACTCGAGCGTTTTGGTCTGCATGTCGGAAGGCGCCGAAACGACCTTCACGGCGGGCAGCGTGCTTTCCGCGGCCGCGGTGGACGATGCCGGCGTTGCCGCCGCTGCACTCGCGGCGGCGGGGCTATCGGCGGCGGGCGCGGTCTGCGCGTGCGCGAGAGGCGATGCGAAGAAACCGGAGCAATAGAGCGCAGCGACGGAGGCGATGGCGCGCATCCGCGTCGGGAAATGGACGGACATGAGTAAGCGTGTTGGTCGGCGAATTGTCGTAGTTGCAAATGCGCATGATTCGCATTTGTGATAGCAATTGTAATAACTAGTCATTTGTTTGTAAACATTCAATTCGCAATTCTTATGGCGATGCCATGGGGCCGCCGCGACCGACTGCCGGTATCATGGCGGCCTCGCCCAGGACGATGCGTCGTCCGCGCGCCCGGTTCCATTCACGAAGACAGAGGAAGACCGCCATGACGGCAGCAGCACAATTCGACCAGGTTTCCGTAGTCAAACGCGCCAACGTCTACTTCGACGGCAAGTGCGTGTCGCACACCGTGCTGTTCGCCGACGGCTCGCGCAAGACGCTCGGCGTGATCCTGCCGGGCACGCTGAACTTCGGCACCGACGCCGCCGAGCTGATGGAAGTGCAGGCCGGCCAGTGCCGCATCCGCCTGGAAGGCACCGACGAGTGGAAGACCTACAGCGCCGGCGAGTCGTTCTCGGTGCCGGGCA
Source organism: Paraburkholderia nodosa DSM 21604 (assembly GCF_000519185.1). Taxonomy (GTDB): domain Bacteria; phylum Pseudomonadota; class Gammaproteobacteria; order Burkholderiales; family Burkholderiaceae; genus Paraburkholderia; species Paraburkholderia nodosa. Next base: position 113,256 of record NZ_JAFA01000003.1, read on the forward strand.
AGAGCCGTTTCGACATCGAAGTGGTCGAGACGCTCGACTACGTTTGCAGCTACCTGTAAGCGCTGCATCGATTCGAACGCCCGCCGCGTGACTCACGGCGGGCGTTTTTGCTTGTGCCGAACGTTGGGCGGACGTGCCGGGCGCGCTGGACGCGCCGCCCCCATGCCCTCGCTACAATGGGCGCCAGCCCGTCGCCTGGCGACTCCCACGCCTGTCTTCCCCCCGTGTCATCCGTCACGCACCAACCCGCGCCCCAACCCTCGCCGCGCCCTCGCGCCAACGCCGATCGTCCGCCGCCACGCAGCCCGCTCGTCACGCTGGCGATCGTGACCGTGCTCACCGGCATCGGCGCGGGCCTCTCCGGCATGCTGCTCGCGCTGCTGCTGCACGCGATCCAGCACGTCGCCTATGGCTACGGCGCGGGGCACATCATCGGCGAGGAGAGTTTTCTGCAAGGCGTGACGGATACCGCGCCCTGGCGGCGCGTGGCGGTGCTCGTGGCGTGCGGGCTGATCGGCGGCGGCGGATGGTGGGCGCTCTATCGCTACGCGCGCCCGCTCGTGAGCATCAGCGCGGCGATCAAGCCGGGCGGCAAGCGCATGCCCATTTTCGCGACCACCGTGCACGCGCTGCTGCAGATCGTGACCGTCGCGATGGGTTCGCCGCTCGGGCGCGAAGTCGCGCCGCGCGAGATCGGCGCCGCGTTCGCGAGCTGGCTCGCGAAGCGCACGGGCCTCACCGCCGCGGAGCGCCGCGTCATGATCGCGTGCGGCGCGGGCGCGGGGCTCGCGGCCGTGTACAACGTGCCGCTCGGCGGCGCGATGTTCGTGCTCGAAGTGCTGCTCGGCACGTTCGGCTGGTCCGTGGCGGTGCCGGCGATCAGCACCTCGGCCATCGCGGCCGTAATTGCATGGATCGGTCTCGGCGACGCGCAGCAATACCACGTGCCCGCCTATGGCATCAACGCGCAGCTCGTGGTGTGGTCGGTGCTCTGCGGGCCGCTGTTCGGCGCGGCCGCGCACGCTTTCTCACGCGTGACGAGCCGCGCGCGCGACGCCTCGCCCAAAGACTGGCGGCTGCCGCTCTATACGTTGGTGAATTTCGCGGGCATTGGCCTGCTGGCCATCTGGTTTCCGCAGTTGCTCGGCAACGGCAAGGGGCCGGCCGGCCTGAGCTTCGACGACAATCTCGGCATCGGCCTCGCGGCCACGCTGCTCGTGCTGCGTGTGTTCATCACGACGACCACGTTGCGCGCGGGCGCCAAGGGCGGCCTGCTCACGCCTGGGCTCGCGAACGGCGCGCTGCTCGCCATCGTGATCGCGGGGCTTGTGAACCATGTGTGGCCCGGTCTTTCGCCGGGTGCATTTGCGATCGTCGGTGCGGGCGCGTTTCTCGCGTCCTCGATGCAGATGCCCATCACCGCGACCGTGCTGATTCTCGAATTCACTCACGCGAATCACGATCTTGCGATTCCGCTGCTGCTCGCCGTGGGAGGTTCGGTCGCCACGCTGCGGCTGCTGACGCGTGCGCGGAGTCCATCTCAGGGCGCGCCAGCACTCAGCGCCGAACGTGCACTACGGCTCGCCGCACTGCGCGAGCCGTCAGCGCGCGAATCCTCCGACTGAACCGCTATGCGCCGAGGTCCGCCAGCGGATGCGCCTCGCCGCGCCAAGGCGACGCAAGAAAATGCTGCACGCGTTCGGTCCGTACTTCGACGAGCGTGGCGGGCGCCCAGCGCGGCTTGCGGTCCTTGTCGACGAGATGCGCGCGCACGCCTTCGCAGAAGTCGCCTTCATCGATCGCACGGCCAACGATGCCAAGCTCCATGCGAAAACACTCGGCGAGCGTCATCTGGCGGCCTCGCAACAGCGCTTCGCGCGTGACTTCGAGCATCGTGGGCGAATAGTGCGCGAGCGCTTCGAGTGTGGCTTCGAGCCACGCTCGTTCGGCTTGCGCGTGTTCGCGTTCGAGGTCGGCGCCCAGCGCTGCGACGATCTGCTCGACACGCAGGCGGCGATCGAAGTGCCGCACGATGAGCGGCGTGAACGCAGCGAGCGCGCCATCGTCAGCCTCGTGACACGGCGCGACGAATACTTCGCGCAACGAAGCATGCAGATCGCCTGACCACTGCGCGGCCAGCAAACGCGCCTCGTAGCCATCGAGCCATTCGCCCGGCACGCAGGCATCCGCAAGGCCGCAATGCAGCGCGTCCGCGCCGCTGAGCATTGCGCCGGTCAGGCCCACGTAAAGCGCCATTTCCACCGGCATCTTCGCGAGGAAGTGCGTCGCGCCCACATCGGGCAAGAGCCCGATGCGCGTTTCCGGCATCGCGATCTTCGTGCGCGAAGTCGCCACGCGCAGCGCCGCCGCCTGGCCGAGACCCATGCCGCCGCCCATCGTCACGCCGTCGAGCAGCGCAACGAGCGGCTTGGAAAACGTGTGCAGCGCGTAGTCGAGACGATATTCGTCGACGAAGAATTGCTGCCAGCCGTTCGCGCCTTCGCGCGCTTTCTCGCGTGCGAGCCGATAAATCGCGCGCACGTCGCCGCCCGCGCAAAAGCCTTTCGGGCCCGCACCTTCCAGCACGAGCGCGACGATGCCGTCGTCCGTGCGCACGCGTTCCAGCAGCACGGCCAGCTCGCGCACCATGGCGTGCGAAAGCGCATTGAGCGCAGCCGGCCGGTTGAGCGTGACGATCGCCACGCGATTGACCACGCGAAACAGCACGTCCTGTTCGGCTTCCGTTACGGCCTGGGTGGAAGCGGGTGATGCATTCATTGCCTAGTTCTCCGTTTCAATATGCCAGCGCGGTTTGCGTTTTTCCAGAAACGCGTTGACGCCTTCGCGCTGGTTGGGCGAATCGAACAGATCGACGAAGCGCTCGCGCTCGACGGCGAGCGCGGCGCCGCGCGGCACGCCATTGCGCGCCTGATGGATCAACGACTTGCTGAAGGTGACCGCTTGCGGGCTCAAGCTCGCAACACGCGCGGCCATGGCGAGCGCGGCCTCGCGCGCGCCTCCGGTTGCGACGACTTCCTCCACGAGACCGATGCGCAGCGCCGTTTGCGCGTCCACGCGTTCGCCCGTGAGGATGATGCGCTTGGCCCAGCCTTCGCCCACGAGCCATGGCAAGGTCTGCGTGCCGCAGCCGGAGGGCAGCAGCCCTACGGCTGGCTCGGGCAGCGCGAGTTGCGCATGCTCCTCGGCAATGCGGATATCGCACGCGAGCGCACACTCCAGGCCGCCGCCCATCGCATAGCCGTTGATCGCCGCGATGACCACGGGCCGCGCCTTCTGCAGCGCCTCGAATGCCGCGCCGAACGCGCTCGCCGCCGTGCGTGCGACCTCGCGATCGCCACTGGCGAAGGCATTGAGGTCGGCGCCCGCGCTGAAAAATTTCGGCCCGCTGCCGGTGATGACGACCGCGCGCACCTGCGGCTCGCGGTCGAACGCTTCGATGACTTGCTGGAGCTGACGCAAACCATCGGTCGTAAAGGCGTTCGCCGGCGGCCGCGACAGCGTGAGCAGGGCCACCGCGCCCTCATGCGCGTACTCGAATTCGATCATTTCGGACTCCGTGTGGATATCAGCGCAGCTCGGGAAAATCCTCTTCCCAATACTCGTCGGGCTGGCGCGCGGGTTCGGCGCTGCGCTCCATTTCGCGTCGGCGCAGCTCTACGCGGCGGATCTTGCCCGAGATGGTCTTGGGCAAGTCGCTGAACTGCAGGCGGCGAATGCGCTTGTACGGCGCGAGCTTTTCGCGCGAGAAGCGGAACACCTCGCGCGCGAGTTCGGGGCCCGCCTCAAAGCCCTGACGCACGATGACGAAGGCCTTCGGCACCGAGAGGCGCAGCTCGTCCGGGCTCGGCACGACCGCCGCCTCGGCGATCGCCTCGTGCTCGATCAGCACGCTTTCCAGCTCGAACGGGCTCAGACGGTAGTCGGACGACTTGAACACGTCATCGGCGCGGCCCACGTAGACGTAAGAGCCGTCGTCGCGACGCAAGGCGACATCGGACGTGTGGTAGTAGCCGTTGCGCGTGGCGTATTCGCTCGCCTTCGCATTGTTCGCGTAGCCCGTCATCAGGCCGAGCGGACGGTGTGCCGAATCTCGCCCAATCGGTAGCGCGATTTCGCCCTCGCTCGCGGGATGATCGTCGGCATCGACGAGTTCCACGCGGTAGCCCGGCAACGGCCGTCCCATCGAACCCGCCACCACGGGCTGGCCCGGCGAGTTGCCGATCTGGCAGGTCGTTTCGGTCTGGCCGTAACCGTCGCGGATCGTAATGCCCCACGCGTGACGCACGCGCTCGATGATCTCGGGATTGAGCGGCTCGCCCGCACCCACGATCTCGCGCAGCTTCACCGCATACGTTGCGAGCGGCTCCTGCACGAGCATGCGCCACACCGTGGGCGGCGCGCACAGCGTGGTCACGCCGCATTGCACGAGTGCGGCGAGCGTGTCTTTCGGCACGAAGCGCGCGTAGTTGTAGACGAACACGCAGGCCTGCGCGTTCCACGGCGCGAAGAAGCAGCTCCACGCGTGCTTGGCCCAGCCCGGCGAACTGATGTTCCAGTGGACGTCGCCAGGCATGAGGCCGATCCAGTACATCGTCGAGAGGTGGCCTACGGGGTAGCTCTCGTGCGTGTGTTCGACGAGCTTGGGCTTCGAGGTCGTGCCCGAGGTGAAATAGAGCAGGAGCGGGTCGGCGGCACGCGTCGGGCCGTCGGGTTCGAACGCGGGGCTCGATTCGTACGCGCGCGAAAGATCGATCCAGCCTTCGCACGCATTGGGCGCCGCGCCTACCGCTATGCGCTTCACGCTTTGGTCGAGCGCATCGAATTTGCCGAGTTCGGCGGCGTCCACCACGACGTAGCGCGCGCCGCCCGTTTCCACGCGTTCGCGCACGTCGTCGGGCGAGAGCTGCGTCGTGGCGGGCAGCACGATGGCGCCCAGCTTCATCGCCGCCAGCATCACGTCCCAGAGTTCGACGCGATTGGGCAGCATCAACAGCAAGCGGTCGCCACGCGCAACCCCCTGCTCGCGCAGAAAATTCGCCATGCGCGACGAGCGCTCCGACATCTGCGCGAACGAATAGCGCATGCCGCCGTCCGCGAGGTCGTCGACGATCCAGAGCGCCGGGTTGTCGTTGCCGCGCGCCATCACGTCGAAGTAGTCGAGCGCCCAGTTGAACGTGTCGAGCTTCGGCCACGCGAATTCATCGTACGCGCGTGCGTAGTCGGTACGGTGACGCAGCAGCAGCTCGCGTGCGTCGATGAAGGCCTGCGCGGAAGGGGTGAACCCGGTCATCGTCGTCTCCTGTCGAGCCGGAGTTGGCGCTTTAGCTGTCGCCCGGAGTTAGTGCTTTAGCACTTACTCCGGGCCCATGCAAAGCACTTGCTCCGGTCCCATGCATAGCTATGGCGCATAAGCGCTCGCTTTTTATTGCTTCGTCTTCCTCATTTCTTCTCAAAGCTGCCGTGCAATCACCATCCGCTGCACTTCGCTCGTGCCTTCATAAATCTGCGTGATGCGTGCATCGCGGTAGTGGCGCTCCACCGGATAGTCATTCAGGAAGCCGTAGCCACCATGAATCTGAATCGCGTGGGAGCACACTTCCTCGGCCATTTCGGAAGCATAGAGCTTGGCCTGCGAAGCCTCGGAAAGGCACGGCTTGCCAAGCGTGCGCAGCCGCGCCGCGTGATGCACGAGAAGCCGCGCGGCGTTGATGCGCGTATGCATGTCCGCCAGCATGTTAGCCACGCTCTGATGCTTGATGATGGGCTCGCCGAACTGCACGCGTTCATGGGCATAGGCACGCGCCGCATCGAAGGCCGCGCGTGCGATGCCCAGCGCCTGCGCGGCAATGCCAATGCGTCCGCCTTCGAGATTCGCGAGCGCGATCTTCAACCCTTCGCCGCGCTGGCCGAGCAGATTCGCTTCGGGAATCGCGCAGTCCACCAGCGAGATCGGGCAAGTGTCCGAAGCACGGATGCCCATCTTCTTCTCGTGCGGCCCGACGTTGAAGCCCGGCGTATCGGTCGGCACGATGAACGCGGAAATGCCGCGCTTGCCAGCGTCGGGATCGGTCACGGCGAACACGATGGCAATATTCGCGCGCGAGCCGTTGGTCACGAACTGCTTGTTGCCGTTGAGCACCCACTTGCCGTCGCGCAGTTCGGCGCGCGTGCGCAGGTTATTCGCCTCTGAGCCCGCCTGCGGCTCGGTCAGGCAAAACGCGCCGATCAGCTCGCCGCTCGCGAGCTTGCCGAGCCAGCGGTCCTTTTGCGCGTCGGTGCCGAACTGCAGGATCGGCCCGCAGCCCACCGAGTTGTGCACGCTCACGAGCGTCGCGCACGAGGCGCAGCCGGCCGCGATCTCCTCCATGGCGAGCGCGTAGGCCACGTAGTCGGTGTACGAGCCGCCCTGCTCCTGCGGCACGATCATGCCGAGAAAGCCCAGCTCGCCCAGTTGCTTGACCACCTCGTCCGGCAGCCTGCCGTCGCGGTCCCATTGCGCCGCATTCGGCGCCAGCTGCCCGCTTGCGAAGTCGCGCGCGGCGTCGCGAATCATGCGCTGGTCGTCGGTGTAGAACTCGTCCATGTGTGTCCCCTTCCTGTATCTCTTGCGCTTGCCTTCCACTGTGGCGCGATGCGGCCCCGGCTGCAAGGCTTGTGAAAAGTGTAGGCACGCGGGCGACCGGATTCGATGCCCGCCACGCTCAAAGTCGCTGATCGGATTTACCATATCGGCTGTGATAACCCTTTGGGAAGCGGCTCTGTGCAACCGGCGAGAACGCAAACACTGAGCGAAAAAGGCACGATCTCGATGAGCCTCGTGAACGAGACGCTCGCGCTGGCGCGCGCGGGCGGCCTCGAAACCGCGCCGCTCACCGATGCCGCCGGCATCGCGCCGGCCGTGCTGCTCGCGCCCGCGGCGCGCGTGAGCGCGGCGCAATACGGCCAGTTGTGGTCGGGCATCGCGCGCGCGCTCGACGACGAATTCTTCGGCCAGGATTCGCACGCGATGAAGAGCGGCAGCTTCATCGCCATGACGCACTCGGCGCTCGGCGCCAGCACGGGCCGCCAGGCGCTGCAGCGCGCCGTGCACTTCATGCGGCTCGTGCTCGACGATCTGTCGGGCGAGATCGACATCGACGCCACGCGCGTGCGCGTCACGCTCTCGCATCGCGCTGGCAAACCCACGCCCACCCTGTTCGCATACGCCACCTGGTTCATCCTCGTCTACGGGCTCGTGTGCTGGCTCGTGGGGCGGCGCATTCCGCTTCTCGCGGCGCGCTTTCGCTGCCAGCAGCCGGACGCCGCGCACGACTACCAGCTCATGCTCTGCGACGACATGGCGTTCGATCAGCCGGCCACCTGGTTCGAATTCGCGCCCGGCTTTCTCGAACTGCCCGTGATCCAGACTGCCGGCTCGGCGCGGGCGTTTCTGCGCAACGCGCCCGGCAACTTCGTCGTGAAGTACCGTAATCCGGGCTCGTTCGCCGCGCGCGTGCGACGCGCGCTGCGCGCCCTGCCCGTCACCGCGTGGCCCGATGCCGACGCCATCGCACAGCGCCTGAACGTGGCGCCGGCCACGCTGCGCCGGCGGCTGAGCCAGGAAGGCCACAGCTGCCAGTCGATCAAGGACGAATTGCGCCGCGACCTCGCGATCGCGGCGCTGCAGGAGCCGGGCCGCTCAGTCGCCGATGTCGCCGCCGCGGTCGGGTTCGCGGAGCCGAGCGCGTTTCACCGGGCGTTCCGCAAATGGACCGGCCAACGCCCGACCGACTACCGCACGGCAAACGCCCGCAACGACTTTGCGAAGCATCGCGGGTAACCCAGGAAGCCCCCGATCCCCCTTTGACTTAATGCGATAGCGCCTATACTTTTAGGGATATCCCTAATATGAAAGGCCTTGCCATGAACTCCCTTCCGCGTGTAGCGCTCGGCGTCCTCGCCGCAGCGTGCTGCTTCGCGTCGGCTGCGGCGGTGGCCCAACCGTACGATCCCTCACAACCGCTGACTCGAGCCCAGGTCCGGGCGGATCTGATCGAATGGCGGCAGGCGGGCTACGATCCGCTCGACTGGATCGACTACCCGGAAAACGCGCAACGTGCGGGCGCGATCGTCGCGCAACGGCGTGCGGCGCGCGCCGGACATGGCGCTCCCGCCGGTCAAATGTCTCAGTAACCGCTTGATTGCAGGACGGCCGCAGTAACCCGGCACCGGGCGAAGCAACGCCCGGCGCCTGCGGGCGGTCGTGCCCATTGCCTCCCGCCACGGGCGCACTCGCCACGCCCTCTCACGCTTGCTACCGCAACGCGCGCTGTTGTAACCGTTCCACGCTCACGACGACGGCTTTTCTGCGCTCGACGGACAATTGTTTACAATCGCGCCCGTAGCCGCACGCTGCGGCATGCGCGCGCGTGCATGGGCACATCAAGGACCAGCCGCGCCGGCTACACGCAAGACACCACACCAACAAGCAGCGAACAACCCGCTCGACTCTCAAGGGCCCGATCTTCATGGACGCCATCAAACGCTATTTCGGTTTCGAAGAAGCAGGCACCAACCTGCGCACCGAACTGCTCGCCGGTATCACGACTTTCCTCACGATGGCTTACATCATCTTCGTGAATCCGGCCATTCTCGGCGACGCCGGCATGCCGAAGGAAAGCGTATTCGTCGCCACCTGCCTCGTCGCGGCGCTCGCCTCGCTCGTCATGGGCCTCTACGCGAACTACCCCATCGCGCTCGCGCCCGGCATGGGCCTGAACGCATATTTCGCCTATACCGTCGTGAAGGGCATGGGCTTCACGTGGCAGGCCGCGCTCGGCGCGGTGTTCATCTCCGGGTGCCTGTTCTTCATCGTCACGTTGCTGCGCGTGCGCGAAGCCATCGTCAATGGCATTCCGCATTCGATCCGTGTGTCGATCACAGCGGGTATCGGTCTCTTCCTCGCGATCATCTCGCTGAAGACCTCGGGCGTGGTGGTCGGCAGCCCGGCCACGCTCGTCGAACTCGGCAACCTGCACGATCCGCACACGATCCTCGCGATCATCGGCTTCTTCGCGATCGTCACGCTCGACGTGCTGAAGGTGCGCGGTGCGATCCTGATCGGCATCGTGGGCGTCACGATTCTCTCGTTCTTCTTCGGCGGCAACCAGTTCCACGGCGTCTTCTCGCCGCCGCCGTCGATCATGCCGACTTTCGCTCAGCTCGACATCAAGGCGGCGCTCTCCACGGGCGTGCTCAACGTGGTGCTCGTGTTCTTCCTCGTCGAGCTGTTCGATGCGACCGGCACACTGATGGGCGTGGCCAACCGTGCCGGCCTGCTCGTGCACGGCAAGATGCACCGCCTGAACCGCGCGCTGCTCGCGGATAGCACCGCGATTCTCGCGGGCTCGATTCTCGGCACCTCGTCGACCACGGCGTATATCGAAAGCGCCTCGGGCGTGCAGGCGGGCGGCCGCACCGGCATGACCGCGCTCACCGTGGCCGTGCTGTTCCTCGCGTGCCTGTTCGTCGCGCCGCTCGCGGGCGTCGTGCCGGGCTACGCCACGGCGCCGGCGCTGCTCTACGTTTCGTGCCTGATGCTGCGCGAACTCGCCGATCTGCCCTGGGACGACGCCACCGAAGTCGTACCCGCCGCCCTCACGGCGCTTGTCATGCCGTTCACCTACTCGATCGCCAACGGCGTGGCGTTCGGCTTCATCTCGTATGCGGGCCTGAAGCTCCTCACGGGCCGCGTGCGCGACGTGAAACTGGTCGTGTGGATCATCGCCGCCGTGTTCCTGTTCCGGTTCTTCTATCTCGGCAACGCGTAAAAGCAAAAGGGTGGCTTCGCGCCACCCTTTTTGTTTTAGCGGGCGATTCGCCAGCAACGTGCCTCTTTTTCACCGCCGCCACCCCGCAGAATCAAACTTCGCAGCCGCCTGGCCGCTCCGCACGGCGCGTCGTCCTTATCATAGGAAGATATCTCCAGATCCCCGTACACAGGAGCCGCCACGTGGCAACTTACCCCGCCGCAACCGCACGCTACACGAAGCCCGCCATCTTCTTTCACTGGGTCATTTTCCTGCTCGTCGCGCTCGCCTATCTCGCGATCGAGGTGCGCGGCCCCAAGGGCACGGACAGCCGCGTGTTCTGGAGCAACGTGCATTTCTGGGCGGGCTCGCTCGTGCTCGCGCTTGCCGTGCTGCGCCTCGCGTGGCGTCTTTGGCGCGGCGCGCCCGCGGAGATCGACTCGAACGCGCTGCTGTCGTTTCTCTCGCGCCTCGTGCATCTCGCGCTCTACCTGTTCATCTTCGTGCAGCCGCTCCTCGGCATTTTGATGATCAACGCCGGCGGCCATCCGGTCACGCTCGCGGGGCTCGATCTGCAGATCACGCTCGTCGGCCCAGACCCCGCCGCGCGCAAGTTCCTCAAAGACGCGCACGTGCTGATCGGCAATCTGTTCTATTGGGTGATCGGGCTGCACGCGCTCGCGGCGATCGCGCATCACATCGTATTCCGCGATAACACGCTGCGCCGCATGATCTAGCGGCAGAGCGGCACACGCGTAAACGAAAGCCGCGCCTCAACGGGCGCGGCAAAAAAATTCAGTTGAACCGAAAGCGCCCGCGTCTGGCGGGCGCCTTTGCGTTGACTACGCGCTCGCGTGCGCCTGCACGAAACGCACGTAGCCGCTGCGCAGCACGAGACACTGCGCACGTGTTTCGGAGAGCAAACGGCGCGCGCAAGCCTCGATGCGGTCGCGATGATGGTCGAACGCGCTGAGCATGTCTTCGGCGCGCGGCGAAGCCGCCCCGAAGTGGTCTTCCAGCGCCGCCGCCGTGATCAGACACTCCACCCGCTCGCCATCGATCATCGCCGGAAACGCCAAGGTCAGGTCTGGGCCCGAGTACTCGGGCACCTCATTCGGAAACATGATCTGCATGGTGGTCGCCTTTGGTGGAGGGTGAAAAGGCCGCGTTCAACCGCCCTCGGGCTGCCCCAACCTGGTGCCTGGGAACACCCCGATCCGGCTCGCGCGGATCAACACCAACCCTGGCGAACGACACGTTCGCGCAGGTTGATTTGATTCACTTTAGACGACTTCCTGCCGCCCGCAAAGTCGACGTTGTCACACACCTGAAATAGCCAGCGGCGTCTTCGTCTGATCCCTTTTTCGCAGGTGCAGCATGCGCGTGCGCCGTTGCGCGCACAAACACTCTCCTCCCCGGCCCTGCGCCAACGCGCTGCGCCGGTTGCCGCATCGCACCATGCGCGCCACCCGGGCGCGTCAGGATTCGCGATGCCGGGGCTGATCGAGATCTTCGAGGTCCTTCGGGTGCAGGGTGAGCATCACCACGAACGCGACGATTCCAAGGGCCACGGTCACCATTCCGGAGAGCACGACGTTGTTCTCGTCGAAGATCAATCCGTCAATCGCATACCCGAGGCCAAAGAGCGCAACGAACGTGGCGAGCACCGCCACCACGATCCTCAATTCGCCGTGCACCATGACGAACTCCGCTACTCAGCGGGGGCGCGACGCGAATGCGCCCTCACCTTCATCATGGCACCCGCGCCAGTAAACTCAAGGCGCAGTTGAGGCACCGTCGCGGCTTGAGCCCGGGGTTCAACCCGGCTTCAACCCGAATTGGCAGCCGCCGCGTATCCTGTACCATGAACTGCCCCAGAGGCGCCGCGCGCGCAGTTGCCATGCTGCGCCGCAGCGTAGCGCCCAAAACGACTGGAGACACGAGTGACCCGACGCCCCGTCACGCCGCACGACGCGGCCCGCGCGGACGCCATCGCGCAGGCTCACGCGCGCTCGCGCGCACTCGGGCTGCGCGCCACCGAGGCGCCCGAGTTCGACGCGCTGGCCGCCACCGACCTGCGCGAGCTGATCGACACGAACCGCACGCTCTATCATCAGGCGCGCCCCGTCATGGACGCCTTGCATGCGCAGATCGTCGATACGCAGAGCATGGTGCTGCTCACCGATCGCAACGGTGTGATCCTCCACAGCTTCGCCGACAGCGACTTCGTCGAGAAAGCGCAGCGCGTCGCGCTGCGCCCGGGCGTTTCCTGGGCCGAGCAGCATCGCGGCACGAATGCCATCGGCACGGCGCTCGTGGAAGGCCAGCCAACCACGGTGCATGCGGGCGAGCACTTTTTGCGCGCCAATCACATCCTCACCTGTTCGTGCGCGCCGATCGCGGATCCGTACGGACGCACGCTCGGCGCGCTCGACGTGAGCGGCGAGTCGCGCGGTTTTCACAAGCACACGCTCGCGCTCGTGCGCATGTCGGCGCAGATGATCGAGAACCATCTGTTCAACACCGAATTCGCCGATGCCATCCGGCTCCAGTTTCATGCGCGCGCGGAATTCATTGGTACGCTCTACGAAGGATTGGCGGCATTCTCGGCCGATGGCACGCTCCTCTGCGCAAACCGCAGCGCCCTGTTCCAGTTCGGCGCGCCGCTCGCCGAGCTGCAGCAGCGCGAGTTCGCGGCGCTCTTCGGCCAGCCGTTCGCGGCATTCATGCAGCAGCTCATGCGCGCGAGCGGCGAGCCGCTCACGCTCGCACTGCCAAGCGGCGTGCGTGTGATCGCGCGCGCCACGCCCGGCGCGGCCATGTCGGGCGTCGCCAGGTTCGCGCGAAGCGCCGTACCCGAAACGTCCCGCTCGCCGTACACGCCCGCGCCCGCACACGCGAAGGCGCCCAACGCAGCCGACACCACGCCGCAGCCCACGCTCGCCGAACTCGACACCGGCGACGCGCGGCTCGCCGCCGCCCTGCAGCGCGTGGCGCGCGTGCGCGGCCGCGACATTCCCGTGCTCGTGCTCGGCCGCACCGGCACCGGCAAGGAATGGCTCGCACGGGCGCTGCATCGCGATTCGCCGCGCCGCGACGGCCCGTTCGTCGCGCTCAACTGCGCCGCACTGCCCGACACGCTGATCGAAGCGGAGCTGTTCGGCTACGAGGACGGCGCGTTCACGGGCGCGAAGCGCCGCGGCAGCGCCGGCAAGATCGCGCAGGCGCATGGCGGCACGCTGTTTCTCGACGAGATCGGCGACATGCCGCTCGCGCAACAGGTGCGGCTCATGCGCGTGCTGCAGGAGCGCGCCGTCGTGCCGCTCGGCGGTACGCGCGCGGTGCCGGTGGATTTGCGCATCGTCTGCGCGACGCACCGCGACCTGCGCGCGATGATCGCCGAAGGCACGTTCCGCGAGGATCTCTACTACCGCATCAACGGCCTCGTCGTCACGCTGCCGGCGCTGGCCGAACGCACCGACCTCGACGCGCTCGTCGCCCGCATGCTCGAGATCGTGCGGCGCGAGGTGCCGGGCGCGCCCGCGCGTCTCACGCCGGCCGTCCGGGCGTGCTTCGCGCGCTGCCGCTGGCCGGGCAATCTGCGTCAGCTCGCGAGCGCTCTGCGCACGGCGGCGATCATGGCCGAAGGCGAAGACGCCATCGACATGGAGCATCTGCCCGAAGACCTCATGCACGATTGCGACCCCGCGAGCGACTGCGCGGAGCCGTCCGCCGATGCCGCGGCCGAAAACCGGACGAGCGACACGGAACCCGAGCCCGCGCGCCTCTCCGTCTGGCAATCGCGGCTCATCGAAGAGACCCTCGCGCGCCACAGCGGCAACGTTTCTGCGGCGGCTCGCGAACTCGGTCTCGCACGCAACACGGTCTATCGGCATCTGCGTCAGCGCCGCTGAGCGCACCGGACAGGCAGGAGCGAAGCAGGAGGCGAGGTGCGGCTTCTGGCCACCGCGACGCCAGGGTAAGCTTGGCGGATCGCTTCCCGCACCGCGCGCCCATGGCCTCCGCTCAGGAAATCAACCGCTTCCGGCGCAATCTCGCCGACGAACTCGACAGCGCCGCCGTCTACGACACGCTATCCGCGGTCGAGAAAGACGACGAGCGCCGCCGCATCTTCGCCGAACTCGCCGCCTCCGAGCGCGAGCATGCGAGCGTCTGGCGCGAGAAGCTCGCGGCCAACGGCGTCACGCCCCCGCCGCATCGGCGCAGCGCAAAAACTCGCTTGCTGCAAACGCTCACACGCACGTTTGGCCCTTCGCTCGTGCTGCCCACCGTCGCCGCCGCCGAATACGCCGACCGCGACCGCTACGCGCGCGAACCCGGCGCCGAGAAGCTCTCCGCCCAGGAGCAGCAGCACGCCGCCATCGTCCAGGCGATCGTCGCGAAGAAGCGCGAGCCCGAACACGGCCACGGCGAAGCGATCGGCGCCGCCGAGTCGTGGCACAAGAGCGCGACGTCGGGCAACGACCTGCGCGCAGCGGTGCTGGGGGCGAACGACGGGCTCGTCTCGAACTTCTGCCTGATCATGGGCGTGGCGGGCGCGGGCAGCGTCAATCGCACAATTTTGCTCACGGGGCTTGCGGGCCTCGTGGCTGGCGCCTGCTCCATGGCGCTCGGCGAATGGCTCTCGGTGACCAACGCGCGGGAGCTGGCGCGCACGCAGCTCGCGAAGGAAGCCGACGAACTCGAGCACACGCCCGACGCCGAGCGCCACGAGCTCGCGCTGATCTATCAGGCGAAGGGCCTCGATCCCGATGAAGCGCGCCGCGTGGCCGCCCAGATCATGCGCAACAAGGACGAGGCGCTCAATACGCTGGCGCGCGAGGAGCTTGGCATCGACCCTAAAGAGTTGGGCGGCAATCCGTGGTCGGCCGCCGTCGTCTCGTTTTGCCTCTTCTCGCTCGGCGCGGCGTTTCCGACCGCCCCGTTCCTGTGGACGCACGGCGTCACGGCCATCGCGCAGTCGGTGGCGCTGAGCGCGTGCGGGCTCGCCCTTGTCGGCGTGTTCACGTCGCTCTTCAACGGGCGCAGCGCAACCTTCTCGGCGTTCCGGCAGATCGTGATCGGGCTCGCCGCGGCGGCGTTCACGGCGGGCGCGGGGCGGCTGCTCGGGGTGTCGCTTTCATGAGCGATATGAGCCACGAAAGCGTGCAGGACGGCCCGCCGCAGGTGCCCGTCGTCCGCGTGGAGCCGCTCGGGCGCAGCTTCGAAGCGCCGCCCGAACTGACCTTGCTCGAAGCGGCGGCGTTCGAGGGCATCCGTCTGCCGCGCATGTGCCGCAACGGCACCTGCCGCGCCTGCCTGTGCCGCGTGGTGAGCGGCGAAGTGAGCTTCACGATCGAGTGGCCCGGATTGAGCCGCGAGGAAAAAGCCGAGGGCTATGTGCTGACTTGCGTGGCCGTCGCGCGCACGGATCTCGTGCTCGACGTGCCAGAGGCGGAAGCGATGTAGCGGCTGCAAAACGCAGCGCCCGGATGCGAAACGGCCCGCGAATCGAAATCGCGGGCCGCTTTTATCTGCGTACTGCCGACAGGCTTACTGGCCGCCGAAGTACACCGATTGCGGACCGGTGCGAGCCGCTTCCGACACATAGCGAGCGCCCGCAACCGACGTCGAGTTGCTCACGCCGCCGAACGAGCCATCGGTCTGGGCGACCGGCGCGGCCGTCTGGGTGGCGACTGCAGCCTGATTGCGGCTCGTTTGCTGGAATTCAACGAGTTGCTCGCGCACTTGCTCGCGGGTCAGACCTTGATCGGCCTGGGCGAAAGCGGCCAGCGGGGCGGCCAGAGCAACGGTGACGGCAACAGCCTTGAGAAGCGACTTCATGGTGACAACCTCCGGAATTATTTAACGTCGATGCGCAACGACGGTGCATACCCTGTCGTGCTCCGCCGGCTCGCTGCGACTCGCCGCATCGGCTGGCTGTGAGTGGATTCTAGGCAAGCGCTCCGGCCGGATACAGACTGATTCAGGCGAATTGGAATTACGGATTTCGCAATAATCCGGCGAGATTTTAGGGCCGGGTGTTCCACGGCCTTCACGCCTTATTGCACGTGCCTGGCGCAATACTTCAGGAGATTTCGAACCCGATTGTTGTCGCAAAGAGAACACTGAATTCGTTTTCTAAGTATTTACCCTGACCCTCCGCCCGCATACATTGTCGAGATGGGCCACGCCGATGCGATGGCTCCCCACAAAAAATCGGAGGTTAGTCATGAAGTCGATTCTGAAGGCAGCTGTGCTCGCCGCCATCGTCGCCGTGCCCGCCGCTGCGTTCGCGCAGGCACAACCCCAGCAACAACCTGTGACCCGTGCCGAAGTTCGGGCCGATCTCGCGCAACTGCGCGCCGCCGGCTACGATCCGAGCGACTGGATGCACTACCCGGAAAACATTCAGGCTGCCGAAGCCAAGGTCGCAGCGCAGCGCGCGACGGCTTATGGCCCGTCGACGAATGGAACGTCGCAGTCGAGCCAGTAAGTTTCGCGACAACCCCGGCTGTGACGCCGGGTTCTCGTGCAAAGCATCAGGCCCGCCCTCGTGAGAGTGGCGGGCCTGATTCGTTTTGAAACGGATTTCCGGCCCGGCGCGGATCATGGCGCACCACGAAGCGGCGCCAGTGTGAGCGGCAAGCCCGCATCAACGGCCGCCCGGTCCACCGCCACCGTGACCGCCACCGCCGTGGCCTCCGCCACCATGGCCGCCGCCGGGGCCGCCCCCATGACCGCCGCCCGGCGGCCCCCAAGGTCCGCCGTGACCGCCACCGTGACCACCCGGACCTCCACCGTGCCAGCCACCGCCGCCGCCGTGCCAGTCGCCGCCGTGATAATCGCGACCGCCGCCACCGCCCCAGACGCCGATGTTCACGCTGCCATATGTCGGCGCATAGCCCGGCGCGTAGCCGCTGTAATAACCGGTGGAGTACGGCTGGCCATAGCCGCCGTAACCATAGTCGTAGCCCGGGGCCACCGCACACCCGGCAAGGAGCGCGATGGCGCCCACCGTGAGAACGAACTTGAACATAGCGAACTCTCCTTTCCATTTGTAAGAAAGAAGAATCAGCGTTAAGTTCTTATTGAATTGTGAGCACGGGTTACCGTTGTAACGCGGAACGCGCCTCTACGCGGCGCGTAGACGCCCGCTCAGGGATTTAGCCGCGACGGCCGAGCGCGTCCTCTATTTTCCGGTCGGTCTTGAACTGGCTGAGCGAATACACGGCCCAGATCGCGGCCGGAATCCACCCGACCAGCGTAACTTGCAGGATCAGGCAGACGATGCCCGCAATCGGACGCCCAATGGTGAAGAACAGGAGCCAGGGCAGAATCAGCGCAATCAGTAAACGCATTCGGCGAAACCTCTAAAGCGTGGAAAAAGACGAGTGTGAAAGGAATCAGTTGACGGGCGCGAAGCGCGGCACGAGTCCGCCTTCATACTCGACGAGTTCGAAGAACACGTTGGAGGGCCGCGTCCAGATCGTACCGTTCGCCGCGCGATACACGATCATCGTGACGGAAGGATCCGATTCGAGCGTCGCCTCGCAAACCAGTTCGTAAATGCCACCCTTGTAGTGCCTGTAGCGCACCATCGTGTTCCCCTCTTCGAGTGCGCAAGCCGTCCTTGCGCGACTGCGCCAGTGTAACAAGGGAAAGCGGCATGCGGACCCGTGTAGCAGACGCCGGCAGGCAAGCTTTAGCGTGACATCACTTCGCGCGGCGCCGCGCCGGACGCGCATCGGCCGCAGCCGGCGCGGCGCCGCAGATCAGCGTGACGCCGGCCACCGCCATGGCGCGCAGCGAGGCCCGCGAATCGCCGGCCCGCGCGCGCAGCGCCATGCTGTGCAATAGCGCGGAGGCGAGGCGCGCCAGCATCGGCGCGCTGGCATCGGGCGGCAGCTCGCCTTGCGCGAGCGCCGCGCGCAGGCGCCGCTCGAACGCCTTGTCGAACGTGCGCAATCCAGCGGCAAGACGCTCGCGTACCGCGTCGTCGTTGACGGCTTCCACTGCCGCCGTGCCGATCAGCAGGCAGCCGCGCGCTGCGTCGTGCGCCGGCAGATACCAGCCGAGCGCGCCGTCGAATACACGCATCAGCGCCTCGCGCAGCGGCACTGCGCTGTCCAGCGCGGACTCCATCGCCGTGCGTCCCGCTTCCACATAACGCTCCATGGTCTGCAGATAGAGCGCGTGCTTGTCGCCGAATGCGCCATATAGGCTCGGCCGGTTCATGCCGGTCGCCTCGCTCAGGTCGTCGAGCGACGTGCCTGCATAGCCATTGCGCCAGAACGTGTCGCGCGCGCGGGCGAGCGCCTCTTGCGGATCGTAGGCGCGCGGCCGCCCACGCGGGCGGCTATCCTTTTTTGTACTGGATTGCATAGAAATATTGGATCGGCGATTTTTGTTCACTATAGTACAAAAATTCGAAAAGCCCGAAAACCCCGAAAACCCGCAATGGAGGATGACGATGGATCTGTATTTCGCCCCGCTGGCGTGCTCGCTCGCCACGCGCATCGCGCTCTACGAGGCAGGCGCGCAGGCACGCTACATCCAGGTCGATACGCTCACGAAGGAGCTCGCCGAAGGCGGCGACTTCTTCGCCGTCAACGCACTCGGCCAGGTGCCGGTGCTGCGCGAGGACGACGGCTGGACGCTCACCGAAAACTCGGCGGTGCTGCCGTGGGTGGCCGACCGTTTTCCCGAGGCACGGCTCGCGCCGCCAGCGGGCACGCGCGAGCGCGCGCGCCTGCAGCAATGGCTAGGCTTCATCGGCACCGAGCTGCACAAGGCCGTGTTCGTGCCGCTGCTCGGCAAGGACGTGGACGAGGCCGTCAAGGACTATGCGCGCGGCAAGATCCCGCGCCGCTTCGGCTTGCTCGCGCAGCATCTCGAATCGCGCACCTTCCTGCTCGACGCGTTCAGCGTCGCGGACGCCTATCTCGTGACCGTCCTAAACTGGGCGCCGTACGTGGGCATCGATGTGTCGCAATGGGAGGCCGTCGCGACCTACGCGCAACGCGTGCGCGAGCGGCCCGCCGTTGCGAGAGCCTTCGCCGAAGAGTACGAGATCTTCAAGCGCACGCGGCACTGAAGCGCGCTTTGCCGGCTATTTTTTCTCGCCCGACAAGCGCTTTTTTGTCGTGCGATAACGTTGCGGTCGCCACATTCGCCGGAGCCGCACAATGGCCACGCTCGAAGCCTTGCGCATCGTCCTCGACGACCCGCATACGCCCGAAATCATCCGCAATCACGTCATCGACTCATTGCAGTACGCGCTGCGCAATCATGGCCAGGTGTTCGCCGCGAAAGAGATCGAATGGCTCGCCACGTGGGACGATGCGCGCATTCCGCTCGCGGCTTCGAAGGAGTTGCGCCGGCGCGTAGGTCAGGGCTGACGCGCGCCTTGCACGTTCAGCCGTTCGCGAGATCCGCGAACACCGTCTTGAGATCGCGGCCCGCGCGCGCACGCGCCTGCTGCACCACCCGCTCCTCCAGCTCGCCCAGGTGCGCACGCATCGTGGCGAGCGCCGCCGCGAGGTCCCCCGCCTCGAGCGCCTCGATGATCTGCGCGTGCTCGTCGGGCGCGCACATCGACGCCTTCGACGGATCGAACAAGGCCTTGTAGAGCTCCGTTTTCGCGACCAGTTGCGCCAGCGCTTCCACGAGCGCGGCGCCGCCCGCCTGCTCGGTCAGCAGCAGATGGAACTGCCCCGCGAGGCGCACCGCTTCGTCCACACGCGCCTCGCGCAACGCCTTCTTCTCGCTGCGCACGTGGGCCGCGAGCTTGCGCCGCATCGCGGCGTCGAGCGTGCCGCACAGGCTCACCATCACGCCCGCTTCGGCCACCTGGCGCGCGCGGTACACGGCGCGTATGTCGTCCTCGGAGGGCGACGGCACGAACGCGCCGCGATTGGGTTCGAGCACGAGCTTGCCTTCGAAGCCGAGGCGCGCCAGCACCTTGCGCAACGCGCCGCGCGTGCAGCCGAACGCCGCCGCGAGTTCGCGCTCCACCAGTTGCTGGCCCGGCGCGAGCTTGCCTTCCAGCAGCGCGGAAGAAATCGACGCATAGACATGCGCTTCGACATCGGACGGTTCGTCGGTATCGCGGGGCGGAGCGAGGCGGGAGGATTGGGCCATGGGCAGGCGCGCTAGCTGGGTTGGGTCGGTGGGTCAGGTCGCATTGTAGCGAGCCCCATGGCGAGGCGATATAGACGCGCGCCCATACTCGATCGCCCATGCCGGACATAGCGGGTATCGTCAGATTGTTGACAATTATTTTGTATAATGGTCAACCATACAGCTGTAAAAAGGTTGACCACATTGAACCCTCAAAACCGCTCCATTGGTTCCCAGACGCCGTCCGGCGAGTCGGCCAGCGTACTCGCGTGGTATGCCGCGATCGTCGCGATCGGCCTGAATCTGCGGCCGCTGCTCACCTCGATCAGCCCGCTCATGACGACCATTCGCAACGACACCGGGCTGAGCTTCTACGGCGCATCGCTGCTCACGAGCCTCCCCGTCGTCGCGATGGGGCTCGGCGCGTTCGGCACCGGCCTGCTCGCGCGCCGGCTCGGCGAGACGCGCGGCGTCGCGCTCGGGCTCGTGGCGATTGCCGCGGCGTGCGCGGCTCGCGCATTCGCCGCCAGCGGCGGCGCGCTCATGCTCACGGCGGCCGCGGCCGGCGCGGGCGTCGCGGCCATCCAGGCGCTGCTGCCCGCCGTCATGAAGCAACGCTTCGCCACGCGGGTGCCGCTCGCAATGGGGCTGTTCTCGGCGTCGATCATGGGCGGCGGCGGGCTCGGCGCGAGCCTGAGCCCGCTCGTCGCGCGCCTCAGTGGTTCGTGGCATGCGGGGCTTGCCGTCTGGGCATTGCCGGCGCTGGTCGCGCTCGCGATCTGGGGGGTGTTGAACGGCGGGTTCGGCGCAGGCCGGCGCGCACAGCAGGCCGCCACCTCGCCCTCCCAGGAGCATGCCGACGCGGCAATGGTGCCGGTCTGGCGCAAGCGCCGGGCATGGACGCTCGGCCTGCATTTCGGGCTAGTAAACGGCGGCTATACGAGTCTCGTCGCGTGGCTGCCCGCCTACTATCAGCAGCATGGCGCGAGCGTCGAAGCGAGCGGCTCGCTGCTCGCCGCGATGACCGTGTTCCAGGCCGCCAGCGCGCTGCTCCTGCCGCTCGCCGCGGCGGCGTTCACGGACCGGCGTCCGTGGCTCGTTCTGGGCCTGTGTGGCCAGCTCGTCGGCGTGATCGGCCTCGCCGCATGGCCCGAGGCCGCGCCGCTGCTGTGGGTCGCGGCGGCCGGCGCGGGGCTCGGCGGCACGTTCTCGGTCACGCTCGTCACCGCGCTCGACCATTGCGCGGACCACCGCGTGGCCGCGCGCCTCGTCGCCTTCGTCCAGGGTCTGGGCTTCGTGATCGCCGCACTCGCCCCCATCGTGGCCGGCCGCGTGCGCGACCTCACGGGCGGCTTCACGGGCGCGTGGATCATGCTCGCTGTATCGATCAGCGCGATGATCGTGCTCACGCTCGCGTTCTCGCCGCGCAGCTACGGGCGCTGGCTCGGCTCCCACGGTCCGAACGCAGACGGCGCGATCGCGCAAAGCCGCGCTGCGCTCGACGCCTG
The DNA here is from genome assembly GCF_000519185.1 of Paraburkholderia nodosa DSM 21604. GTDB lineage: Bacteria > Pseudomonadota > Gammaproteobacteria > Burkholderiales > Burkholderiaceae > Paraburkholderia > Paraburkholderia nodosa. The sequence continues at coordinate 134,695 of NZ_JAFA01000003.1, forward strand.
AGCCTCCCGTACACCTCAGATCGAGCGCCGGCGCAAGCCCTGCAAGGCGCCCCGCCGGGCCGCGGCGCTCCCATGCAACACATCGCCCGCAGCAGGTCGTGAAACGTTTGCATAAGCGCCTGTATGAATGTACAGTGCGTGCAGCCGGCCGGCCGTGCCGCCCGGTCGCCGTACCGGGTTGCGCCGCTCCATCGCGCCCCGGTGCATGGTGCGGCCCCGGCCTGTATATCGAAACGGAGAACACGACGTGCGATTCTTCATCACGGGGACCTTGCTGGGCGTCCTCGCGTCCACCGCGATCGCCGGGGAACACTACATCGAGATCTGGAATCCGCCGGAAGCCCGCACGCCCTCGGCGCATGCGGGCAATGCCGGCAAGAAGGCGCATCACGGCACCAAGCACAAGCTTGCCTCTGCCGACAAGCTCACCACCCGCAAGATCGCCGAACCGGCCGTGCGCGCTCCGGCGCCTACGCTGCCGGCTACGCCGGGCGCCCCCGGGCGCACCGCGCCAGGCAACGGCACCCTGCCGGAAATTCCGCCGCAAATCGGCCCCGATGGCAACGTGCTGACGGTGTGAGCTAGCGCGTGGCCGCAGTCAGCGGCGCACAGCACGACATAGAGCACGGCACGCAGCTGCCGCAATCACGGCCTCGAGGACCTCGAAGCGCCGCCCGTTCCCGTCTCCAGAAAAAAAACAGCCCCGTCACCGGAGAAGTGCGGGGCCGAATCCCATGTCAAGGAGATGTCATGGAGGAGACGGCTTCATCTTAGCCACGGCCCGCCGCGTGTCCAACCAATGGTTTCGCATATGCATTTCGGAGCGCATGGCGCAGCGCAACCTGGCGCTGCCGGCATATGGATAGAACAAAAAGTCGTTTCGCTCCGCGCAGCGCGCTCTCTAAGATGACCCTTTCCAGCCTGCCAGGCTTCGTGGCCGCGTTGCCCGATCACGCGCGAGCCAGGTCTCATCGCATTTCCGGGAGTCCCCCTTGAGCATTTCCGATTCGCATCGCCGCCCGCTCGTGGTGGGCATCGGCGGCACGACGCGCGCCGCCTCGTCGACCGAGCGCGCGCTCGCTTTCGCGCTGCGCGGCGCCGAAGACGCCGGCGCGCGCACGCAATTATTCGGCGGCACGTTCCTGCACACGCTGCCGCACTATGCGCCCGAGGACTCCACTCGCACCGATGCCCAGCTCGAGCTGATCGAAGCCGTGCGCGCCGCCGACGCTGTCATCATCGCGACGCCCGGCTATCACGGCGGCGTTTCCGGGCTCGTGAAGAACGCGCTCGACACACTCGAAGAACTGCGGGCCGACAATCGCCCCTACCTCGACGGCCGCGCGGTGGGCTGCATCGTCACGGCCTATGGCTGGCAGGCCGCGGGCTCGGTGTTGACCTCGCTGCGCTCGATCGTGCACGCGCTGCGCGGCTGGCCAACGCCGTTCGGCGCGGGCATCAACACGCTGGAGACGCGCTTCGAGAGCGCGCAGCAGTGCTCCGACGCCAAGGTCGCCGAACAGCTCGCCACGGTCGGCCGCCAGGCGGCGCAGTTTGCGCTCGCGTTCGGCGGCCAGGAACACTACGCGGCGCCGCTGGCGAGCGCCTTGAACGGCGTCGGCGGCGCGCAGGCCGCCAACGCGCCGCGCACCGAAAAGCGCCTGAGCCTCGCCGTCTGACACGCTGCCCCACCTCTCCCGCTTGCCCACCCGCACGCCGTCGAGCGCGCGGGGCGGGAAACGTTCCCTAACCCACATTGCCGGTCTCGCGCGGCGCGCATCGCGTGCGCCATCCCACAGACGCCGCCTGCCGCCCGGTCCACATTGAAGCCGGATTCACCCCTCGCCTCATCCGGATCATTCTGCTGACCGTCCCAGGCCACACGTGATTTGCTTGCGACGAATGATTGGTTCCACCGACATACGGCGGCCCGTACGCTGGTCCGTGTCGGCACAGTGAGTGGGCAGCAAAACACACGCGCCACCCAGAACGAGAACCCGAGCAAATCAGCAGAAGATCAGCAGGAAGCGCGGCCATGAACACACCATTACGCTACAAAGGCTACGTCGTCGCCCCCAGCGCGCAGCAACTCCCGAACGGCCTTTTCGCCGCCAATCTCACCATTGGCACGCAGCCGGGCGCGCAGCATTCGTTCGACGAACTCGATTACTTCTTCGAAGAAAGGCACGCGCTCGCCTACGCCTGCCGCTGGGCGCGCATGTGGATCGACCAGCAGCGCCGCTGCGCGTGAGTGCGCCTGCTTCCTTACGGTTGTGACAGAATAGGAGTCATACCCCCTTCACGTTAGATGCTCATGTCCGAAACCCTGAAGCATCCGGACGAAGACGCAGCCTTCATCTCCGAGCAGGACGCCGCGCTGCGACGCTGGACTCACGACACGCCAGGGCCCATCAGGATCGGATCGGACGAACGCCGCAAGATGTTCTGCCGGATGCTGCTCGACACCCACGCCCCGTACCGCCCCGCCGTGCTCGACTGGCCAACGCTCGAGCCCGACGCGCTCGGCCGCCTCACGTCGCGGCCGATCTGGGACATCGCCGTGCAGACCGAAGGCCGCGCCTCGATCCGCGTGCTGACTTACGCGCAAACTTTGAGCGACCCGCTGCTGCGCGAAGCGATCAAAATGGACGCGGCCGAGGAAGCGCGCCACAAGGCAACGCGCGCGACTCGAATTTTCTGCCCGCGAACCGCGAGGGGCTGGGCGACTCGCTCGAAGCGCGCGAGATGATCGAACTTTGCCTCGAAGAAAACGACGCGCGCATGAGCGGCTACGACGCGCGCCTGTTGCGACCGACGCTCGTGCCCACGCTCGCACGCTTCGCGCTGCGCCTCTTGAAGAAGTAGCGCCACAACGTAGGACACGCGTAGCCTGCAGCAACGCGACACGCGTGTTGTTAGCATGGCTGCATAGCCGCACGAGGAGAACGCTGCATGACCTGGACTGTCGACCAGCAACTGGAACTGAGCGCAACGCAAGCCATCGAGGCTATCCACGCGGGGCAACTGAAGGCCGCCGACTACGTCGCCACGCTGCTCGCGCGCGCGCAGGCGCTCTCCAACCTCAACGCGCTAACCGTGCTCGACGTGGAAGGCGCACTCGCCGCCGCGCAGCGCATCGACGCGCTCGGCGCAAACGAGCGCGCGCGTCTGCCGCTCGCCGGACTGCCCGTGGTCGTGAAGGACAACATCAATACGCGCGGCCTGCAAACCTCGGCCGGCACGCCCGCGCTCGAAGGCTTCTTGCCCGCCCGTCACGCGCCTTCGGTCCAGCGTCTCGTCGATGCCGGCGCGATCCTGCTCGGCAAGGCCAACATGCACGAACTGGCGTTCGGCATCACCAGCACGAATCTCGCGCCGCATGCGGGGCCCGTGCGCAACCCCTGGGATCCCGAACGAATTTCCGGCGGCTCCTCCGGCGGCACGGCGGCCGCCATTGCGGCGCGCATCGTGCCCGCCGGACTCGGCACCGACACCGGCGGCTCCACGCGCATTCCCGCCGCGCTGTGCGGCATTGTCGGCTTGCGCCCGAGCGTGGGCGACGGCGGCACGCAGCGCCGCTATCACGACCCGCAGGCCGTCGTGCCGATCAGCCACACGCGCGACACGGTCGGGCCGATGGGGCGCACGGTAGCCGATGTCGCACTGCTCGACGCCGTGATCACCGGGCACGGCCCGCTTTCGCCGGCCGCCGTGACGAATCTGCGCATTGGCCTGCCCGCGCCGCTGTGGGAAGGTCTCGAAGCCGCGCTCGAAGACGTGGCGCGCACCGCGCTCGCGAAGCTCGAAGCCGCGGGCGTCACGCTCGTGCCAGTCGAAATGAGCGAGCTGCTCGCGCTGAACGACCGCGTGAGCTATGCGATCGCGCTGCACGAGCCCATCGACGATCTCGCCGCATGGCTCGTTGCGAATCACGCACCCGCGCAAACCGTGGCCGAAGTCGCCGCGCGCATTGCGAGCCCCGACGTGCGCGCGGCCTACGACGCCGTGCTCGCCGACGCGCGCGGCGGCGACTATCACGCTGCGATGACGGTGTGGCGGCCGCGCCTGCAGCAGCTTTACGCGCAGACTTTCGCGGCCAGCGGCCTCGACGCGCTGCTCTTTCCCACGACGCGCCTTGCCGCCGTGCCGATCGACGAGCTGAACGGTTCGTCTCGCGTGTCGATCGACGGCGCGGCGCCGATCGACGAGATGGAGGCGTATCTGCGCAACACCGATCCCGCGAGCAACGCCGGCATTCCGGGCCTCGCGCTGCCCGCAGGTCTGGTCGACGCGCGCTTGCCAGTCGGGCTGGAACTCGACGGTCCGGCCGGCGGCGACCGCAGGCTGCTCGCGATCGGCCTCGCGTTCGAAGCGATTCTCGGGACGCTGCCTGCGCCGGAGATTTGAGCGCACGGGCCACCCTGGCAACGAGCAAGCCGCGCGGTGCATTCTTGCAGCGCCGATCATTCAATTAGCCATCCGGATTAAATGGCCTTGGCGCCGGGCACCCGCGCGCAGGCTGCGGCAAATAAGCGCACGCGCCACCGCTACCCCGCCTCGGCCGTGGGTTCCCCGCCCGCATCGACGGACTCAAGACGCATTTGCCGCCACAACTACGGCGCTGCCGCTACAATGAGAACAGTTCTCATTCGTTGTAAGCAAGCCCCTCACCTATGCGTCTGACCGATCTGTCCAAAGGAGCGACCGCCCTCGTGGAGCGTGTCGAGGATATCGATGCCCCCGACCCGATCGCGCAGCGTCTGCGCGACCTCGGCTTCGTTGCGGGCGAGCCCGTGCGCGTGGTTGCACGCGCACCCTGGGGCGCGGACCCGCTGCTCGTGCAGATCGGCTCGACCCGCTTTGCATTGCGGCGCGCGGAAGCGCAGCGCGTGAGCGTGACGACGAACGGGGAGACCGCCCAATGAGCCTGGCTCCTGTTACGCCGCTGCGCGTGGCGCTGGTCGGCAATCCCAACTGCGGCAAGACCGCGCTCTTCAATCTGCTGACCGGCGCGCGCCAGAAGGTCGCCAATTACGCGGGCGTGACGGTCGAGCGCAAGGAAGGACGCTTTGCCACGCCCTCGGGCCGCAAGGTGCAACTGCTCGATCTGCCGGGCGCCTACAGCCTCGATTCGACGAGCCCCGACGAGCGCGTGACGCACGACGTGCTGCTCGGCCGCTACCCGGGCGAGGCCGCGCCGGATCTGATCGTCTGCGTGGCCGACGCGACGAATCTGCGCCTGCATCTGCGCTTCGTGCTCGAAGTGCAGCGCATAGGGCGTCCGATGGTGCTCGCGCTGAACATGATGGACGCCGCGAAGCGCCGCGGCGTCGAGGTGAACGTTGCCGAGCTTGCGCGCCAGCTCGGCATGCCCGTGGTCGAAACCGTGGCCGTGCGGCGCGGCGGCGCGCAAGCGCTCATCGAGCTGATCGAGCGCACGACGGCTGAACAACCCCAGACGCCAGCAGGAACCGCAACGGCGGCAGCGGCCAACGACGACCTGCACGTCACGGTGCGCGCGATCCTCGCGAGCGCCGTGACGATGCCGCGCGCCACCGACGCGCGCGACGACGCCATCGACCGCTTCGCGCTGCACCCTGTGCTCGGCCCGCTGATCCTCGCGTTCGTGATGTTCCTCGTGTTCCAGGCCGTGTATTCGCTCGGCAAGCCGCTCACCGACGCCATCGGCGACGGCTTCACCTGGCTCGGCGCGGCCGCCGGCGCGGCGCTGCCCGACGGCCCGCTGCGCAGCCTCGTGACGGACGCCCTGTTCGGCGGCATCGGCACCGTGCTCGGCTTTCTGCCCGAAATTCTGGTGCTGTTCTTCTTCATCCTCGTGCTGGAGGAGTCGGGCTATCTGCCGCGCGCGGCCTTTCTGCTCGACCGCATGATGGTGGCGGTGGGGCTCACCGGACGCTCGTTCATTCCGCTGCTGTCGAGCTTCGCGTGCGCGATTCCCGGCGTGATGGGCACGCGCAGCATCTCCGACCCGCGCGACCGGCTCGCCACGATCCTCGTCGCGCCGCTCATGACGTGCTCGGCGCGCTTGCCCGTTTATGCGCTGCTGATCGGCGCCTTCATTCCGCACCGCATGATCTTCGGCGTATTCAACCTGCAGGGCCTGGTGCTCTTCGCGCTTTACGCCGCCGGTATCATCGGCGCGATGGCGGTGGGCTGGGTCATGAAGACCCTGCGCCGCGATCACCGCGAACACGCGCTCCTCATGGAGCTGCCCTCGTACCGGCTGCCGCGCGCACGCGACGTCGCCATCGGCCTGTGGGAGCGCGGCGCGATCTTCCTCAAGCGCCTCACGGGCATCATTCTCGCGCTCACGGTGCTGATGTGGTTCATCTCCACGTTCCCCTCGCCGCCCGCAGGCGCGACGCTGCCCGCCATCGATTACTCCATCGCCGGCTATCTCGGCCGCGCGCTGCAATGGCCGTTCGAGCCGCTCGGCTTCAACTGGCAAATGAGCCTTTCGCTGATCCCCGCGTTCGCCGCGCGCGAAACGGCGGTGGCCGCGCTCGCCACGGTGTACTCGGTGGCGGCCGGCGACGCCGATACCGCCGCGCTCGGCCACACGCTCGCGCAGAACTTCTCGCTTGCCAGCGCCCTCTCGCTGATGGTGTGGTTCGCATTCGCACCGCAATGCATGTCCACGCTCGCCGTGATTCGCCGCGAAACGCGCTCGTGGCGCGCCGTCGTGGTTTCGTTCGGCTATATGTTCGTCGTGGCCTATGCGGCCTCGTTCGTCACGTATCAGATCGCGAGGCACTTTGTATGACCGCCGGACTCGTCGCGCAATATGCGGTGATCGCGCTGCTCGTGGCCGCGAGCTTCGTCTATACGCTGCGCAAGCTCGCGCCGAAAACGGCCACGCGCGTGCAGGCCGCCATGGCCGCCACACTGTTGCGCCCGCAACGTAGCGCATTCGCACAGCGCCTCGGGCGCTTCGTGCAGCCCAAAGGCGCGACCGGCGATTGCGGCGACGGCTGCGGCACCTGCGGCACGTGCGGACCGACGCCTGCGGCAACGGACACATCGAGCACGCAGCCGGTCACGTTTCATCCGCGCCGCAAATAAGCCGCGCCAACCGCGCACAAGCGACTGTCACGGCCATTGCGCTACACTGCGCGCTGCGTCGCGCCGCGACGCGTGCAGGCTTCGCAGCGCGGCGCGTTTGATCGAATGAACCCAGACATTTCGTGCCGATGCGATCCTTGCGCCTTGCCCCTTTCATGCGGATGTCCCGGCTTGCCGTAGCCACGGCCGCAGTCGTTGCGCTCGCCGCCACCGGCGCCTGTGTGCGCCTCTCCGCGGTCGACTCCAACGGTCTCTGGAAAGTCGTCGGCGGCCAGTGCGTGCCGAACATGCGCGACACGGGCAAGCCCGGCCCCTGCACCACCGTCGACTTCCAGAAGCGCTATGCCGTGCTCAAGGACATCGCAGGGCGCGCGCAGTATCTCGTGATCCCCACCGACCGCGTGGGCGGCATCGAGAGCCCCGAGATTCTCTACGGCGGCGCGCCCGAATACTGGGTCGGCGCATGGGGCGCGGGACGCTTCGTGGAGGCGAAGCTCGGCATGCCGCTCGCCGGCAATCAGCTTGGTCTCGAGATCAATTCCTCGGAGCGCCGCACGCAGAATCAACTGCATATCCACGTCGATTGCATGCGACCCGACATCACGAAGGCACTCGCGCCGTATGGCGACATGGCGCCGGGCACGTGGCGCTGGACCACGCTCGACGGCTCGCGCTACCGCGTCACGCGCGTGACGAGCCTCTCGGACAGCAATAATCCGTTTCGCGTGGTCGAGCGCGATCTCGGCCCGCAACAGACCATGGCCGTGCAGACGATACTCGTGACGGGCGCCGGCCCCGATGCAAAGCGCAACGGCTGGCTCGTCGTGAACAGCGGGCTCGATGTCGACGGCGGAACCGGCACGGCGGAAGGCCTGCTCGACCATTCGTGCAGCCTCGCGCAAACGAAGAGCGCTTCGCAGTAACGCGTAGTCGCGCCAGGGTGCATTTCAGCGCGCGTCGTCCTCGCGCGCGATGCTCACCAGCCAGCGCCGTATCACCTGCTCCTCTTCGGCCGTGAAGCCTGCGGCCATGTGCGCCTCCAGCTTCTTCACGCGTGCGCGGCACTGCCTGAGCAGCGTCTCGCCCTCATCGGTCACGTCGATCTGCTGAATGCGCCCATGCACCGCGTGTGGGCGACGCACGATCGCGCCGCCGCGCTCCAGATTCGCGACGATCACGCTCACCGTTTGCGGCGTGAGCGCCGCGAGCCTCGCGAGATCGGCGCCCGAAATGCCGGGGTAAGCGACCAGCATGGTCAGCACGACGAATTGCGGCGGCGTAATGCCGAGATCGTCGAGCGCGCGTTCCATGCGCAAACGGTGCGCCGCACCCGCCTGGCGCAGCAGGTAGCCGAAATAGCCCGCCTCGCCGCGCTTGCCCTCGCCGACCGCCGGAATCGCGCTCGCGTGCTCGCCCCTTGCCGAAGCCGGGTCTTTCCTCGCTGTCTTGCGCATGATGTCAGAGTTCGAATATGATGTTCGTGCTCTGATATTAACGGCCAAACTCCGCGAGGTCCAGTCATGTCCAGCGCTTCTACCCGCATTGCTTACGAAACCTTCGTGCGCGACGCCGCCCCGGTGGCCGCTGCGCTCTCAGCCATGAGCAAGGCTGTCGACGCCTCCGGGCTCGAAAAGCCGCTCACCGAGCTGCTGAAAATCCGCGCCTCGCAAATCAACGGCTGTGCGTTCTGCATTCAGTACCACCTCAACATTGCACGCGAGAAAGCCGTGCCGGGCGTCAAGCTCGATCTCGTGGCCGCATGGCACGAGGCGCCGGAATACTTCAGCGAGCGTGAACGCGCGGCGCTGGCTTACACGGAAGCGCTGACCGCGAAGCTCCATGACGGCGTGAGCGACGCGCTCTACGAAGACGTGGCGCGCCAGTTTCCCGGCGAGCAGATGGCGTTCTTGACCGCCGCCGTGGCGAATATCAATGCGTGGAACCGCATTGCCGTGGCGCTGCGCTTTGCGCCGCCGGTGCGCGACGAAGCAGGCTGAGGAAAGGAAAGGTAAGGATTGCACGCATTCCTTACCTGAACTCTTTCCTCGAATTACAAAGCCGCCTCCCGCGGCGAAAGACGGCATACGATTGCGCCGACTGAGTGGCCTGACCAGCCATCTCGGTCGGGCATCGACCATATCGCACATTCACCGGGGGGCTAAACATGTCGATAAGCGCGTTATCCAACTCAAATTCACTGTATTCGACCTGGGCCGCTTACCAGGCAGACGGGCAATCCACGAGCACCAGCCAGATGTCGGGCATGCCCATGGCTTCGGATGCCTCGTCGGACTCGAACAACGTCAATCCGCTTGCTGCCGCCATCGCGTCGGCGCTCTCGTCGCTCGGCTTCACCTCGGACAGCACGGCCAGCGCGTCCGCGAGCACCACCAGTTCCGATTCTTCTTCCGGCTCCACCGCTTCGACGTCGAGCACGTCGTCCACGTCGCCCGATGCGCTTGCCGCCGCGCTTCAGCAATTCCTCGGCGCGCTGTTCCAGGCCGCCGCGCAACAGAGCGGCGTCACCACGACGGCTTCGGACGACAGCAGCGACAGCAGCGCGGTGTCGTCGGCAAGCGCTACGTCGGCGACTACGGCATCCAGCTCCAGCACGTCGTCCACGTCGAGCGATACGAGCGATACGACCACTGCGGCAGCGATGATGCCCCCGCCGCCGCCGCCGCCCTCGTCGGCAGGCGGTTACGGCAGCGATCTCGCTTCGGCGATCTCGAACCTCGCGCAGACGCTTTCGTCGGCTTCGAGCAGCACGTCCTCCGATTCGAGCACGGCAAGCAGCTCGTCGAGCAGTAGCAGCAGTTCGGACAGCGAATTGACGTCCGATTTCCAGAACCTTTTGACGGCCATGGGCGCCTCGTCGAGCAGTTCGTCGAGCGGCACGACGTCCGAGCTTCAGCAATTCCTCACGACGCTCGCGAGCAACCTGCAGCAGCAGGGCTCGGGCGCCGCGAGCGGCCTGTTCGTCAGCACGACCGCCTGACCCAAGACGTCCACGAGCGCCCGCTTTTGCAAGCGTTGGCACGTTTGCGCGCCGGTCCGCGAGGGCTCGGCGCGCTCTTTTTTCGTGACGGCGTATCAGCCGTGGGTGACAGGAAAGTTGAGCTTCACGAGCAGGCCGCCGTCGGGATGGTTCTCGACGTCGCATTGGCCGCCGCTGTCGCGCGCGAGCCGTGCGACGATGGCCAGTCCGAGGCCGCAGTGACCTTCGCCGCCACGCGCCGCATTCAGGCGTACGAACGGCCTCATGGCGGCGGGAATGCGCTCGGGTTCGATGCCGGCGCCGTGATCGCGTACGCGTATCAGGAACGCCCCGTCTTCGATCGCCGTCGAGATTTCGACCGGCGGGGCGCCATACTCGAGCGCGTTATCGACCAGATTCGTGACGAGCCGGTCCAGCGTGACCTGCGGGAGCTTGAACCGGGGACCTGCACGCAGATCGAGCACGAACAGCGGCCCGTTACCGCCCTCGATTTCGTCAGGATTGCCAAACTGGCTTTGCAGAAAACCGTCGACGCCCAATAGCCTGCCCGCGTCGGGCGACTGTTGCGCGAACTCCAGAAACTGCTGGACGATGTGGGTGAGCGAATCGACGTCGCGCAGCATGCCGTTGCGCTCCGCCTCCTCGGCCATCAGGGTCGCGCGCAGCTTGAGCCGCGTGAGCGGCGTCTTCAGATCGTGCGCAATGCCGCTCAGCATCACCACGCGGTCGTCTTCGGCCTCGTTCACGCAGCGCATCATGTCGTTGAACGACGCGCTCACGTCGCGCAGTTCGCGCGGCCCCTTGCCTTCGAGCGGCGCAATGCGCTCGCCGGTGCCGAACCGCCGCGCCGCGTGTGCGAGGCTCGCGAGCGGCTTCTGGATCTGCCAGGCGGCAAGGAACGACAGCGTGAGCGCCGCCAGCAGCATCGAAATCCCCTCGATGACGAAGTGCGGCGGCGGCGGAATATCGACCGGCACGACGACCCAGCTCGTGCTGCCCGGAAAGCGCACCCACAGTTGCGGCGGGCGCGCGTCGTCCACGGCGAACTGCGTGCCGGGCGGCAATTGTTCGCGCAGATGACGTGTCAAGTCGACTAGCGGCCTGCGCGTCGGTTCGTGCAGGCGCACGTCCTTGGGCACGTTCCACACCGGCACGCGGTGCACGCGCAACACCTCGCTCAGGTCGCCATCCTTCGGCGGCTCGAGTGAGCCGCCGAGATGCACCGGGGGCGGCAGCGTGCCGCCCCCGGTGCGCTCTTCGCTGGCCACGCGCAGCGCGAGCAGGACACCACGTGCGAAGCCATCGACTTCATGGCGCGGCGGCTGGCGGGCAAGCAGCAAAAACCAGCCGAGCTGCATGGAAAGCAAAACCGCCGCCGAGAGCAATGCCATGCGCCCGAACAGCGTATTCAACGGACTTCTCACTGAATTGCTGCGCCGTGCGCCTCCGAATAATTCGCCGGGTCCGGCACGAATACATAACCCTTGCCGCGCACGGTCTGGATATGGCGCGGATTCGACGGATCGGCCTCGATCACGCGGCGCAGGCGCCAGATCGGCACGTCGAGGCTGCGTTCGTGGAACTCGCGCTCGTCGCGATGCACGATATCGTGGATCAGCGTGCGCGAAAGCACTTTGTAGGGATGCGTGGCGAATACCTTCAGCAACGCGAATTCGCTCTCCCTCAGCGGGATTTGCGTGTCGCCGCAGGAGAGCGTGCGCATCGTGAAGTCGAGCTCGAAGTCGCCGAACCGGTAGCGCCGCCGTGCCTCGGGTGCGCTGGCGGTCGAGGGGCCGCGCCGCCGCAGGATGTTCTGGATGCGCACGAGCAGTTCATGCGGATCGAAGGGCTTGGGCAAGTAGTCGTCCGCGCCCAGCGAGAGCCCGCGAATGCGGTCGCTCACGGCGCCGCGCGCGGTGACGAAAATGACGGGAATGTCGTCGCCGGCCGCGCGCAAGGCGGCAATGGCCTCGAGGCCGTCGGTCTCCGGCATCATGATGTCCAGCACCACAATGGACGGACGTTCGCGCTCGAGGCGGCGCTGGAGGTGGACGCCGTCATGCAGCACGGCCGTATCGAAGTTATGCGAGCGCAGGAAGCGGCTCAGCAGATCGCGCACGACGGGATCGTCGTCGACAATGAGGACGCTGGGGTTCATGCCGCGATTTTAAAGCAGCGCGGGGGGCGGAACCTTGCACCGTTTCTTACCAATCCTTTCTTCGCATCGCCTTGAAAAAGGGCGGCATCGTCAGATCCCACCCGGTCAATGCGATGTCATGTTATCGAGGCTGCGCGTTCGCGAGTATCGTTCAATTCTCCTATGCAACTGCCATGGCTTCAATGCGCGAGCCCGGGCGCGACCGGTGCCGGTTGGCTCAGCATCGAACCCGCGGCCCACGCACCCAGTTGCGCCGCGCCAATGCGCTCACGCAGCCACGCGTCGAAGGTTTCCTGCAATTCCGCATGCCGCAGGGCGAAGTCGACCGTCGCCTGAACATAACCGAGCTTGGTGCCGCAATCGTAGCGTTTGCCAACGAACTCGTAGGCCAGCACCTGCTCCTCTTCGCGCATTGAATGAATGGCGGGCGTGAGTTGAATCTCGCCGTTCGTATCGGGTTTCAGCGCGCGCAAATGTTCGAAGATGCTCGGCATGAGCACGTAACGCCCGGCCACACCGAAGCTCGACGGCGCCAGTTCGGGCGTAGGCTTTTCAATGATGCGGCTCACGCTGATCACGCGCTCGTCCCAATGCCGGCCGTCGATCACGCCATGACTCGTCGACTCGCACGACTCGAATTCCTCTACGGCGAGAACCGAGGAATCGTAATGGCTGAAGATATGGACCATTTGCGCGAGAACCGGAGGCTTGCCGTCGAGCAGATCGTCGGCGAGCACGACCGCAAACGGTTCGTCGCCAATCAGCTTTTCCGCGCAAAGCACGGCGTGCCCGAGACCGAGCGGTTCGGCTTGCCGGACATAGACGCACTCGACATTGGCCGGCTTGATGCTCTGCACGAGTTCGACGAGATTCTGCCTGCCGCGCGCCCTCAGCACGTGTTCGACCTCATAGGACCTGTCGAAATGATCTTCGATGACGCGCTTTCCGCGGCCCGTCACAAAGATCAGTTCGGTAATGCCTGCACCGATGGCTTCTTCAACGGCATATTGGATGAGCGGCTTGTCGATGACCGGCAGCATTTCCTTCGGGCTCGCCTTCGTTGCCGGCAGAAAGCTCGTATCGATTCCCGCCACCGGGAACACAGCTTTACGAACACCAAGCATGATGACCTCACCTGTCTCGTAGAGGGGCGATACGACCATGGTGAAGGACGCGGGTTTTGCATTCCGACCCCGTATCTCCCCATGGCGAGTCAGCTCGGCGACAAGTTCCCAGGGTTCGGCCGGAAAGGTCTGCCGAAAAGCCAAACTCAATCATCGCACTGTTTTTGCGCGACGTGCGCGCGAGTGAAGCCGGCCGCACGCGGCGCACGCAAAGCGCGCGATTCCTGCGCCGCCCGCCGATTACATCGCATGTAATTGGCGAGCCGCGCATGTGCGCCTATCCTCAATACACGATCGAGTCCGCACCCAACCACGGAGAACCGATGAACCCCACGCGCCCCGACCCAAACGCGCCGCAAAGCGAACTTGGCACCCTGCTGCGCTATTGGCGGGATGCGCGCGGCGTGAGTCAACTCGATTTGTCGCTGGACGCCGGGATTTCCCAGCGGCAAATCAGCTTTATTGAAAGCGGGCGCAGCGTGCCGGGCCGAGACACGCTGCTGACCCTTGCACAGACGCTCGACGTGCCGCTACGCGAGCGCAACGCCCTGCTGCTCGCCGCCGGCTACGCGCCCGTCTATTCGGAAGCGCCGTGGAACGCGCAGGAAATGCAGCACGTCGTGCGCGCGCTCGAGCGGGTCATTCGCCAGCACGATCCGTTTCCGGCCATCGTCATGGATCGGCATTGGAACGTGCTGATGACCAACGACGCCGCGCCGCGCTTCTTCGGCCACTTCATCGACATGGCGGCGCACCCAAGCCCGCGCAACTTGCTACGTTTGATGTTCGATCCTCAGGGCATGCGCCCATTCCTCGCGGACTGGGAGAACGTTTCGCGTAGCTTGCTGCAACGCGTGTATCGCGAAGCGGTCGGCCGTGTGATCGACGAAGAAACACGCACGCTGCTCGACGAATTGCTCGCGTACCCCGGCGTGCCAGGCGACTGGAAAGCGCGTCATGGATCGGCCGGCACGCCCACCATGCCGGTCATTCCGCTGAGTTTCATCGACGACGGCAGTGTGCTTCGCTATTTCTCGATGGTGACGAGCGTGGGAACGCCGCAAAACATCGCCGCCCAGGAACTACGCCTCGAATGCATGTTCCCCGCCGACGACGCCACCGAAGCGCGACATCGGGAACTGCTCGCCGCGCACGCGAAGGAACACTGAGCGGTTCTCGTCCGCAAGCGCGAAAAAAAGGGCGCTCCGCTTTAGCAGAGCGCCCCAGGGCAAAACTCTCACGGCGTTCTCCGGCTACAGGGGAAGCCGGAAGGAACTCATGGTCCAGCAAGTCAGACCGCTTCAAGCGGCCTCAAGCCGCTTCGAGCACGAGCAATTGCGCGCCGTCGGCCACCTGGTCGCCTACGCCATACAAGACTTCGGTGACCTTACCAGCCGCAGGCGCGCCAATGGTGTGCTCCATCTTCATCGCCTCCATGACGATGAGCGGCGCGCCCTTCTCGACCACGGCGCCCGGCTCGACCAGCACGGCGATCACCTTGCCCGGCATGGGCGCAGTCAGTCGGCCCTCGCCGTGCTCCGTGTCGGCCGCATGCGCGAGCAGGTTCTGCCACTCGAACGCCATCGCCGTGCCGAGGCAGAACACATGAAACACGTCGCCGTCGATGAATACGCGGCCCGATACGCGCTTGTCGCCGATGGTCGCGCCGTATTCGTCCACGCCCTCGCCGCGCCACCACGTGTAGCGCGCCGCGTGCGCCGCATAGGCCAGGGTTTCCTCGCCGCCGTCATGCGTATGCGCCACTGTGAACGCGGTATCGCTTTCGACATCGCGCCAGGAGAGCGATTGCGCGAAGCCGCTATTCAGGCGCCAGTGCGAAAGCGCGTGCCACGGGGACGCACCATGCGCCGCGCCGCCCTCACGGCCCAGCAGCGCTGCACACGCGAGCGCGAGCGCTTCGCGAACCGGCTTCTGCTGCGGCGAGAACAATGCGTCATGGTTACGCTCGATCAGGCCCGTGTCGAGATCGGCGCTCGCAAATGGCTCACAGGTCACGAGCCGCTGCAGAAATTCGACGTTCGTATGCGGGCCCACCACCTCGCACGCTTCGAGCGCACGCTTCATACGCGCAAGCGCGTCCTCGCGCGTGGCGCCGTGCACGATCAGCTTCGCGATCATCGGATCGTAGAACGGCGTGATGGTGTCGCCTTCGCGCACGCCGCTGTCGATGCGCACGCTCGCGCGCTGGCCCGCGTCACCGAGCCGGAACTCGACGCCCTCCGGCATGCGCAGATGCTTGAGCGTGCCCGTGGAGGGCAGGAAACCGCGCGCCGGATTTTCCGCGTAAATGCGCGCCTCGAGTGCATGGCCCGTGATCGAAAGCTGCGACTGCCCGAGCGGCAGCGGCTCGCCCGCCGCCACGCGCAACTGCCATTCGACGAGATCGAGGCCCGTGATCATCTCCGTCACCGGGTGCTCGACCTGCAGGCGCGTGTTCATCTCCATGAAGTAGAAGTCGCCGCCCGTCATGATGAATTCGACGGTGCCCGCGCCTTCGTAGTGCACGGCGCGCGCCGCGGCCACGGCCGCCTCGCCCATGGCGCGGCGCACGCCGTCTTCGAGACCCGGCGCGGGCGCCTCTTCGAGCACTTTCTGGTGACGGCGCTGCACTGAGCAGTCGCGGTCGAACAGGTAGACCGCGCCACCATGTTTGTCGGCGAACACCTGAACTTCGACGTGACGCGGCCGCGTGAGGTACTTCTCGATCAGCACGCGGTCGTTGCCGAAGCTGCTGGCCGCCTCGCGCTTGCACGAGGCGAGCGCCGCCGCGAAGTCCTCGCTGCGCTCGACCACACGCATGCCCTTGCCGCCGCCGCCCGCGCTCGCCTTGAGCAGCACGGGGTAGCCCATTGCATCGGCTTCGCGTTGCAGAAGCGCGGGGTCCTGGTCGTCGCCGTGGTAGCCCGGCACGAGCGGCACGGCCGCCGCATGCATCAGCGCCTTCGCGGCCGCTTTCGAGCCCATGGCGGCGATCGCCTCGACCGGCGGCCCGATGAAGACGATGCCGGCCGCTTCGCACGCGCGGGCAAAGTCTTCGTTCTCCGAAAGAAAACCGTAGCCGGGGTGAATCGCTTGCGCACCCGTGGCACGCGCGGCGTCGATGATGCGCTCATAGCGCAAATAGCTTTGTGCCGCGGCCGCTTCGCCGATATGCACGGCTTCGTCGCAGGCCGCGACGTGCTTGGCGTTCGCGTCGGCGTCCGAGTACACGGCCACGCTCTTTACGCCAAGCCGCCTGCACGTCGCCGCAACCCGGCACGCAATTTCGCCGCGGTTGGCGATCAGGATTTTGTTGAACATGTGCTGTCCTCGCTTCGTTGCCTGCTTCTTGCCTTATTGATCGCGCCAGCGCGGCGTGCGCTTTTCAAGGAACGCCGACACGCCGTCGCGCCCCTCCTCGCTCGCGCGAATACGCGCGATGCGAACGGCGGTGCCTTCGATCAGGGCGTCGTCGATCGTCTGGCCGGCGATGTCCTGCACGAGCTGCTTGCACTCGCGCACGGCATTCGGGCTGTTCGCGCAGAGCGTTTCGGTGATGCGTTGCACGGTGGCGTCGAGGGCTTCGGCGCTCACGGCCTCGCTCACGAGGCCAAGCCGCTGCGCGGTGGCGCAGTCGAAGGCTTCGGCCGTGACGAAGTAGCGGCGCGAAGCCTGCTCGCCCAGCGCGCGGATCACATAAGGCGCGATCGTGGCGGGCATGAGGCCGAGGCGCGCTTCGGAAAGGCAGAAGTGCGCGGTCTCCACGGCCACCACGATGTCCGCCGCACACACGAGGCCCATGCCGCCCGCGTAGGCGTCGCCATGCACGCGCGCGACGACCGGCTTCGGGCAGCGGTAGACAGCCGAGAGCATCTGCGCGAGACGCATGGCGTCCGCGCGATTCTCTGCATCGGAGTAGCCGGCCATCTTGCGCATCCAGTTCAGATCCGCGCCTGCGCAAAAGGCCTTGCCGTTGCCGGCGAGCACGATCGCGCGCACATCGTCGCGCGCGCCGAGCGCGGTGAACGCAGCCGTGACGTCTGCGATCATCGCTTCGTTGAACGCGTTGCGCACCTCAGGACGATTGAGCGTGACAGTCGCCACGTGTCCGGCGAACTCTACGGTGAGCGTTTCGTATTGCATTGTCTGGTCCTCAATGCATCACATGCGGAACACGCCGAAGCGCGTCTCTTCGATCGGCGCGTTCATCGTGGCGGAAAGGCCCAGGCCGAGCACGTCGCGCGTTTGCGCCGGGTCGATCACGCCGTCGTCCCACAGACGTGCGCTCGCGTAATACGGATGGCCCTGCAATTCGTACTGGTCGCGAATCGGCTGCTTGAACGCATTTTCCTCTTCGGCGCTCCACGTGCCGCCCTTCGCTTCGATGCCGTCGCGGCGCACCGTGGCGAGCACGGATGCGGCCTGCTCGCCGCCCATCACCGAAATGCGCGCGTTCGGCCACATCCACAGGAAGCGCGGCGAATACGCGCGGCCGCACATGCCGTAGTTGCCCGCGCCGAACGAACCGCCAATGATGACCGTGAATTTCGGCACCTTGGCCGTGGCCACTGCCGTCACCATCTTCGCGCCGTTGCGCGCAATGCCCTCGTTCTCGTACTTGCGGCCCACCATGAAGCCCGTGATGTTCTGCAGGAACACCAGCGGAATCTTGCGCTGGCAGCACAGCTCGATGAAGTGCGTGCCCTTCAGCGCCGATTCGGAAAACAGAATGCCGTTGTTCGCGATGATGCCGACCGGGTGGCCCCAGATGTGCGCAAAGCCCGTCACGAGCGTGGTGCCGTAGCGCGCCTTGAATTCATCGAAAGCCGAGTCGTCGACGATGCGGGCGATCACCTCGCGCACGTCGAAGGGCTTGCGCGTATCCACGGGAATCACGCCGTAGAGGCTTTTCGCGTCGAAGCGCGGCGGCAGCGGCTCGCGCAGCACCACGGGCGGCGTTTTCGTGCGGTTCAGGTTGCCGACGATCGAACGCGCGATGGCCAGCGCGTGCGCATCGTTCTGCGCGAGATGGTCGACCACGCCGGACAGGCGCGTGTGGACGTCGCCCCCGCCCAGGTCCTCGGCGCTCACTTCCTCGCCCGTCGCCGCTTTCACGAGCGGCGGGCCGCCGAGGAAAATCGTGCCCTGGTTCTTCACGATGATCGACTCGTCGCTCATGGCCGGCACATACGCGCCGCCCGCCGTGCACGAGCCCATCACCACCGCGATCTGTGGAATACCCTGCGAAGAGAGATTCGCCTGGTTGTAAAAGATGCGGCCGAAGTGATCGCGGTCCGGAAACACCTCGTCCTGATTCGGCAGGTTCGCGCCGCCCGAATCAACGAGATACACGCAGGGCAGGTTGTTTTCCTGGGCGATTTCCTGCGCGCGCACGTGCTTCTTCACCGTGACCGGATAGTACGTGCCGCCCTTCACCGTGGCGTCATTGCAAACGATCACACATTCTTGCCCCGCAATGCGGCCAATGCCCGTGATGACGCCCGCGCCCGGCGCGTCGTCGTTGTACATGCCGTAGGCCGCGAGTTGCGAGAGCTCCAGAAACGGCGTGCCCGGATCGAGCAGCTGCGCGATGCGATCGCGCGGCAGCAGCTTGCCGCGCGAGAGGTGCTTGTCGCGCGCGGCCTCGCCGCCGCCCAGCGAAAGCTTCTGGATCTTCTCGCGCAGGTCCGCGACGAGCGCTTCCAGTGCCGCCGTATTGGCCTTGAAGTCTTCCGAACGCGGATTGAGCTTCGATTCGATGACCGGCATCCCGTCCTCCCTTCGTTACCGTGAGTTGCTTAGGATTACATGGTTTCCGCGAACAGCTCGCGGCCGATCAACATGCGGCGAATCTCGCTCGTGCCCGCGCCGATTTCGTAGAGCTTCGCGTCGCGCCAGAGACGCCCGACCGGATACTCGTTGATATAGCCATTGCCGCCGAGGATCTGGATCGCTTCGCCCGCCATCCACGTAGCCTTTTCCGCGGTGTAGAGAATCACGCCCGCGCAGTCCTTGCGTACCTGGCGCACGTGGTCCCGGCCAATTGTGTCGAGCTGTCGGCCCACTGCGTAGAGATAGGCGCGGCACGCCTGGTAGGTCGTATAGAGGTCCGCGACCTTGCCCTGGATGAGCTGGAATTCGCCGATGGCCTGACCGAACTGCTTGCGGTCGTGAATGTACGGCACGACCGCGTCCATGACCGCGGCCATGATGCCGGTGGGCCCGCCCGCCAGCACGGCGCGCTCGTAGTCGAGGCCGCTCATCAGCACTTTCACGCCGCCGTTGAGCTGGCCCAGGATGTTCTCTTCGGGCACTTCCACGTCCTGGAACACCAGTTCGCCCGTATGCGAGCCGCGCATGCCGAGCTTGTCGAGCTTCTGCGCAACCGAAAAGCCCTTCATGCCCTTCTCGACGATGAACGCCGTAATGCCGCGCGAACCCGCTTCAGGGTCGGTTTTCGCGTAGACGACCAGCGTGTCGCAATCCGGGCCGTTGGTGATCCACATCTTCGTGCCGTTGAGCACGTAGCGGTCGCCCTTCTTTTCGGCGCGCAGCTTCATGCTCACGACATCCGAGCCGGCGTTGGGCTCGCTCATGGCGAGCGCGCCGATGTGCTCGCCGGAAACGAGCTTCGGCAGGTACTTGCGCTTTTGCGCCTCGCTGCCGTTGCGGTGGATCTGGTTCACGCACAGGTTCGAATGCGCGCCGTACGAAAGGCCGACCGATGCGGACGCGCGCGAGATTTCCTCCATCGCGACCATGTGCGCCGTGTAGCCCATGTTCGCGCCGCCGTACTCCTCCGAGACCGTCATGCCGAGCACGCCGAGGTCGCCGAACTTGCGCCAGAGGTCCATCGGGAACTGGTCGGTGCGGTCGATTTCGCCCGCGCGCGGCGCGATTTCCTTCGCCGCGAAGCCGGCGATGCTGTCGCGCAGCATTTCGACTTCTTCGCCGAGCGGGAACTGCAAACCGGGTACGTTGCTCATGTGTGTCTCCAGGGAATCTCGAACCGGGCGTAGCTTCGCCCCATGGACGCACATTTCACGCCAGATTTACGTTAACGTCAATAGGTATTTCTGAGTGACGCTCAACTTGTCATTAAGATGAAATTTCCTTGTCCGGCAGCGTTTTTTTCGCGGATAATCAACTCCATCCTGACGTAAATTGAATCAAGCTCAATATGGAAGCCGTCGCCCAGAAAGCCGTCCTGCCCGCGTCGCGCCGCCAGCCTGCGGGCCGCAAGTCGCAGCAGCGCGTGCGCGAGATCCTGCAGGCGGGGCGCGACGTATTCTCGGAAAAAGGGTACGCACGCGCCACCACGGCCGAGATCGCCCAGCGCCTGGGCGTGTCCGAGGCGACAGTGTTCAGCTACTTTCGGGGCAAACGGGAGTTGTGCGCGCGCGTGATCGGCGACTGGTATGACGAATCGATCGCCGCGATCGAAGGCGGCCTGCCGCGCGACGGCACCGTGCGCCAGCAGTTTGCATTCATCGTGCGCATGCATCTGCAGTTGATGCTGGAGAGCGGCACCGGCATCTGCGAACTGGTGCTCTCGGAAGGCCGCACGCGGCATCACGATCTGAGCGAAGCGCTCACGGAAATGCAGCGCCGCTACACGGCGCCGCTCATGCGCGTGCTCGCGCGCGGCCAGGAAAGCGGACAGATCCGCAACGACCTGCCGCTGCGGCTACTGCGTTCGCTGGTATTCGGGCCCATGGAGCATGTGCTGTGGGACGCGACGCTCGCCAATCGCCGCACGGACATCGACGCCACGGCCGAGCGCCTCGTGGACGCCCTCTGGTCGGCGCTGCAGCCGCCCAACCTCGAACTCGCCGCGCTCGCGCAGTTCAGCCAGGACGTGGGCGAAGCCGTGCGCCGGCTCGAGCGCGAACGCGCCGCGCGCTAGCCGGCGCGCCCTGGCCGGCAGTCAGACCGCCGCTTCCTCGGCCACGCGCGCGCTATCTTCGGCCGCCATTCAGGTAGCAACTGCCGCAGATCGACCACGGGAATCGGCATGCCGCGCAGGTTGAAAAGCCCGGGCAGATACGGCGGCGCACCGGCAGCGCGAACCCGGTACGGGCCAGTTGGAACGAGCCGTACAGCTCGACGTTCGGACCGGCGGCACGCGCAGTCCAGCGACGAGGCCAGCAGCGACATCGCGACAAGACAAGCAAGAACTTTATTCATGTCGCAATCCTTATTAATTATGAAAGTACGCCGTGGCGCACCATCGCGGTAAGGCGCGCGCGCAGTCTACGTCAATCTGACGAAGGGCCTGCGCCCAGAAGATCGAAACGGCGTTTCGATTTGTGATGGCCAGGCGAGCCGTCCATGTTCACATTGGACACCGTCGGCAAGCGCATCGATGTCCAATAATTACAACCGGGCGACGTACGCTCGCACCTCATTGCACGCATTTCTGCGAAATATGGACCGCGAAGCGAGCCGATGCGCGCCGTACGCACCCCTGGCGCCCTTTGCGCCCCGCCAGCCCGGCGCCTTCTGTAACAACTCGAAAAATCGGTGCAACTCGCGTAATTGCATTGGATCCGGCAATGTCATAGCGTTCGATAATTGGCTGGCGCGCGCCGTCGCTCCGGCCTGCCCGTTTCTGGAGATCGTGTGTGAGAAGGTCGAAACTGTTTCTCGGGGCCGCTGCGGCCGCGCTTCTCGGCGCGTGCGGCATAGCACAGGCGGCGCGTGTCGGCGTGTATTTCGGCGCCGGTGTGCCGTATTACTACCCGGTCGCGCCCGCGCCCTACTACTACGCGCCGCCACCGGCCGTGATCGTCGCGCCGCCGCCGCAGGCGCCCGACTACATCGAGCAGGGGCAGGCCGGCGCCCCCGCCATGGATCCGCAGCAAGGCCCCGTCAACGCCGCGCCGGGCGATGCAGCGGGCGACCAGCAGGCGAACGCCGACACCTGGTATTACTGCGACGAGTCGAAAACCTACTATCCGTACGTAAAGCAATGTTCGTCGGGCTGGCGCGCGGTTCCCGCCCAGCCGGCGCCGTCGAACTGAACACCTTGAAAATATCGAGCCGCACATGAAATACACGTATCTCGCGCTACTCGCCACGGCGGGGCTGCTGAGCGCATGCGCCGTGACGCCCACGGGGCCGAGCGTGATGGCCCTGCCCGGCACGGGCAAGACCTTCGATCAGTTCCGCGCCGACGACGCGAACTGCCGCCAGTTCGCCTTCCAGCAGGTAGGCGGCGTCACCGCGAACCAGGCGGCAACCGGCGCCGGTGTGGGCAGCGCCGTGGTCGGTACCGCCCTCGGCGCGGCCGCGGGCGCCGCATTTGGCGGCGGTCAGGGCGCGGCCATCGGCGCGGGCGCGGGCCTGCTTGCGGGCAGCGCGGTCGGCATGGGCAACGCACAGGGTTCCGCGTGGGACGTGCAGCGCCGTTACGACTACGCTTATCTGCAATGCATGTACGCCACCGGCAACCGCATCCCGGCGCCCGGCAACATGACGATGTCGCAGCCCCAGCAGTTCCAGGCGCCGCAGCAGCAGTTCCAGACGGCGCCGCAACCACGCTATTTGCCGCCGCCCCCGCCGGGGTCGCCGCCTCCGCCGCCGAACGGATATTGAAGCTCAAGCGGATATAGACCGCATAAAGACGAACGCGAGGCCTGGCGCATCTGCGCCAGCCTCGCGTTTTGCTTTGGATTCCGAATAAGCCGAATCAGTGCGTGTCGAATTCGAGCCCCTTGCCGTTCCACACCACACGGCGCATTTCGCCCGATTGCGGGTCGATGAGCGTCATCTGCTGCGCGGCGTGGACAGGATCGGGTTTCTCATCGCGGTCCGTCGCGGACCTGGATTCGAGCAGCGGCTGCAACACCGGCGCGAGCGACTTGAGCAGTTGCACGGACAACGCACTCGTGAACGTATAGCGCGCCGCGTACGGCTCATGCACCCATGCCGTGAGCGTGCCGTAGAAGCGGTTGCCGATCACGAACACGAAGGTCGCGCTCCGGTTCACCTTGCGCGATTCGATGAGCCGCGCGCCCGGGGCGTACACGTTGAAGCGCTGGTCGCCGGTGCCGGTCTTGCCGTACACGGGCAGCGTCTTGCCGTCGGGGAGCGTCATGCCGTCGGCGAGGCGCTTGGCCGTGCCGCCCTCCACCACCGACGTCAGCAGCTCGCGCACCACTTGCGAAATATCCGGCGAAATCAGCGCCTGCGGCGGCGTGGACGCATGAACGAAGTGCGTCTCGTACGGCGTGCCGCGCGCGAAGTCGAGCGACTCGAAGCTGTGCGTCGGCAGCTTTTCGCCATTGCTCGAAATCAGGCCGATGAGCTGCGCGAGCGCCGCGGGCCGGTCGCCCGACGCACCGATCGCCGCGCCATAAGAAGGCGTGATGCTGTCGAACGGATAACCGACCGCGCGCCAGGATTTGCCGATCGCGTCATACGCGCGCAGCTCGATCATGTGGCGAATGCGCCGGTTCTGGGTCGCGTGATACTTCGTCTTGAAGAGCCAGCTGTAGGTGTAAAGGCGCGTGTCGCGGCTCGCCTGCTGAACCTGCGCGAGCGTCGCATCCGGGTGCACGCGCAAGTAATTCAGCAGCCACAGCTCGAGCGGATGAATGCCCGCAATATAGCCGCGGTCGTTGAGGTTGAATTTGTCGATGGCGTACTTGTCGTAGTAGTGCGCGAGGTCTTCGTCGTCGAGCCACTGGAACTTCGTGTTCTTTAGTTGCGCGCGCATCTGTGCGTCGAACCACGGCAGTTTGCCGTCGGGTTTCACGCTGCGCAGCACGGTCGCAATGCGCGCCGGGCCCTTGCGCGTGTGCTGCAGCAAGATCGCCAGCGCTTCGTCGTTGCTCTTGCCCGCGTAGCGCGTGTAGAAGCGCTTCATGTAGACCTGGCTCTCACCATCGGCAAACTGCGTGAGAAAACCCGTGCGCACAACAGGATCGTCGAGCCATTGCGCGGGTGGCCCCGAAGTCTGGATCATCTCGTAGTGAACGATGTCGCGCATGAGCCGCACGAACACCAGATTCACCGAATGCTGGAACGCGCGATGCACGGTCAGAATCTGCGCGTTGTCGCTCGACTCGAAATTGTTGAAGCTCTGCGCGCCGCCGCCAGTGTAGAACGTCTCGCCCGGGTTGGCCGAGTACTTGCGCTCGACGGCCGCTTCCAGCATGGAATGCAGCGAGCGGTCGGACGTCTTCGAAAGATAGTCGATCGCCCAGCGCGTGAGCGCGTCACTCGGATCGACTTGCGGCAGCATCGCGCGCAACGACTTCGCGTCGTCGGCCGCGTAGCGCGCGTGCAGCGCGCTCACGATCTGCAGATACGTCACGAGCGTGCGCAGCTTCGCCGTCGACCCCAGATTCAGGCGCGCGCCCGAATTGATGTCGAACGGCTGGTTCACGCTGTCCGTTTGCACGCGCACGAGGTTCTCGCCGCTGCTGCGCTCGAACAGCGTGAAGCTATACGCGATCTTCGAAGGGTCGTCGGCGGGGCGCAGCATCTCGAAGCCGACCAGACCCGCCTGGCGCGCGCCGTCCTTCGTCGCGGCGTCGGCAAGGCGGTCGCTCACGGCCTGCTGCACGCTGTCGACGAGCGTGGCCGTGGCGGTGAGATCGAGGCGGTCGAGGTCGTAAAGCGTCGTCAGCCCCAGCGCCTGCATGAGCTGGGTGCGCAGAGTCAGCACCGCCTTGCGCTCCACGAATGAAACCGGCGCTCGCTGGGACGGCTTCGAGCGGTCGAGCGTGAGCTGCGTGGCGAGCGCGGCGTCGCGCAGCGCCGGCGTAATCACGCCGCCGGCGCCGAGCAGGCGGATATAGCTGTCGGTCAGCTTTGCGAGTGCGTCGTTGTTCTTTTGCAGAAAGTATGAAGGGGCGCGCTGGGCGATCAGCAGCGAGAGCACCTGGCGGAACGCCAGCGCCTGCGCGTCGAGCGTCTCGGGCGTAAGCGGCGCGCGCAGGATGCGATTGACGTCGCGGAAGTCGCGCCCGTACCAGGCGGCGAGGCCGTCGCCGAGACCGTTGACTTCGCCCACACCCGGCTTGGCGGAGAGCGGCACCGAATTCAGGTAGTGCACGAGAATCTGCTGGCGCGCGGGCATGGTCTGCGGGCCGTCCAGATAGGCGCGCAGCGAAGCGGAGGCGATCTGGCGCAGCTTCTCCGGCGGCGTGGAGGTGCGGCCGCCCGTCGAGTGCCGGAACTTCTCGATCTGCGTGGCGAGCGTGCTGCCGCCCGGCGTTTGCTGATGCTGGTTCACGAAGCGCGCTCCCTGATCGACGAGCGCGCGGCTAAAGCGCCCCCAGTCGATGGCCGGATTGCGGTTCGGCTGGTCCTGGGCCAGCAGGTATTTGTCTTCGATGAAAAGCAGCGAGTCGCGCACCACGGCCGGCACCGCGTCGAAATTCTCGTAGGCGCGCTGCGGATAACGCGTATGGAAGAGCGTCGCACCCGTTGCGTCGCGCAGCACGATCCCGGCCTGATCCTTTTCTTCGAACGGCAGGAAAAGCCCCTCGTCGGCCACGGCGATCATGCGATCTGAATCGCGCGCCTGCGCGGCGATCGCGAAACCGCGTTCCGCAAGCCGGTTCTCGAAGGTGGGCAGCTGCGCATAACCGAGCCGCACGTCGTACGGCCCGTTCGTGGTGGGAAAGCGGATGTTGTGGCTCGGCCCGTTTTCGACCGTAAAGCCGATGTCGCGCGTGAGTTCGGAGAGGTAGCGCGCCTGCAGGCGCGACGTGTCGATTTCGATCTGAACGATGCGCGCGATGATGACGAGGGCGGCCAGAAACGCGACGACGAATCCCCACTTGACCCACCTGAAGAGTGAGCCAGCGCCAGCGGCGCGAACAGGAAAACGTACCGATGGGCGGTTCATGCGTATTCTCCTGACATCACGTCAGATTTCCAGACGGCACCCCTTAAACAGTCTATCTCGCTCCGTAGGTTCTTGCGCGCCAGTATGTAGGGCTCCGCACGCACGTCGCACTGCCGCAACACCGATGCCCAGCACGTGACAGTTTTGCGGCATTTTGCGCCAGCGCCGTGGCACGGCACATGCTCCCGATATAATGATTGACTATTTCGTTGGATACCGGGAAATATGAAGAAGCTTGCCGTGCCCCTTGCCCTTTCGCTCACGCTCGGCGCGTGCGCGTGGTTCCAGAGCAACCCGGACGCCGGTCAGCCGGTCATCGATTCCACAACCAACCGGTCGGTCCAGGACGTGATCTCGTGCCTGACCGTCGAAGCCTCGCGTCACGGCGCCAGCTTCACCACCTCGCCGCTGCCGCAAGGCCAGATGCTCGAGTTCGGCGACTCGAACGTCATCAAGGTTCGCACCGACAACGGCGCGACGACCTACCGCTATTACGCCGGCAAACGCCACGCCTCGAACCTGTGGATCGAGGGTGCGAGTAAAACCTGCGCGCCTTGAACATTTGACGGGCCGTTTTTGCCCGGCCGCCGCCGGCGGCTCTTCGCGCCCTTTCTATTACAGCTTTTTACATTGATGAGCGCCGTGTAGCGCGATGACACATTTTCGCCGGGCGTTTTAAGAATCGCTTAAGTCTTCGTCCGCATCATCGCTTCACTTAGAAGAAACGAACGCTGCAGGAGGTTTCGTGAAACAGCAAGACCCGCAAATCCAGCCGACAAGTCAGGTCGACAACGAGGCGACGCCCGGCGCGAAGCCCGCTCGCCGCACCTTGTTGCGCCGGTTGCTGAGCCACCACGAGCTTGCGACCCTCCTGTTGCTGCTGCATGCGCCGATCGACGCGCACGCCAAACCGGAGATTCCGATGCTCAAGGAAGCCGGCCTCGTCGAGCAGGTGCAGGACGACGCCGGTGACCCGCGCATCCGCCTTACGTCGGAAGGCAACGCCGTGCTGCAGGGACTCGGCCTCGCGCGCTGAGGTTGCCCCGCGCGGCGCGCAACGCATCGAACAAAAAAGACGGCGGCACGCATGGCGTGCCGCCGTCTTTTTTTATCGAACTACAGAATGAATCGCAGCGCTTCGCCTCAAACCGACTCGAGTTCCGCGCCTTCGGCGGCGAGCGCCTCATTTTCGTCCTGCAGGCACAACAGCCGGTAGCCGCTCTTGTACACCGGCTGCAGCCGAAAGCCGTTCGGCGTGTCGATCTCCAGCAACAGACGCAGTCGCGACACGTGGCTGTCGATCGTGCGGGTCAAGGTGTGCAACTCGCGCCCCCACACCATCGCGTAAATGTGATCGCGCGAGAGCACGCGCCCGATATTCGAGAAGAACAGCGCAGCCAGCCGGTATTGCGTGGTCGAGAGCAGCACGGGCTTGCCGTGCACGCTGACGGCCTGATGCCGCATGTCGAAGTGATAAGGGCCGGCGTCGATCGTCAGGTTCTCGTACCGGTCGGGAAACGCGCGGCGCAGGAGCGCGTTCACGCGCGCGCGCAGCACCGAAGGACAAACCGGCAGGCACACGTAGTCGTCCGCGCCGATAGAAAACGCTCGCACCACGCTCTCGTCGGAGGCGTCCTCGGAGACGAACAGCACCGGAATCTGGCTGCCGTTCACGGCCCGCAAGGTTCTCAGCAGTTCCGTGCCGGCGATTCGCGAGCCCTGCCAGTCGAGCAGGAGCATATCGACAGTCGATGCGGCCAGCGTCCTGGCAAGCAGGAGTGCGTCGCTGGACGGCACGCAGGCGTGACCGCATTGCGTCAGCACGCGCTCGAGCTGCTGGCGATGGTCAGCGTCGCGCTGGAGAATCGCGATGCGCATGGTGGGCCCCTGATGGTTCGATGATGAAACCGGGCAATTTTGTGGATATGTGCAAAATCTGCCCATCGGACGAGTCCGAATTCCAGCGCGCTTCACCGTTTTCCCACAACGGCGCGTGAGCGTCCTGACGGGCCGCGCATCGGGCAGCTTGCAGGCTTCCTGTAGAATCGCGCACTGGCCTGAAGTCGTCGCACGTCCGCCCACCCTCGCGGACGCGCTGTTGCCGTGCCCCACCCTTGCGCCCGCCTATCCGACGACCGCCGCCCCCGCGCCACGCGCGCACCAGGCAAATTCGGCCATCACAGACGTCCACGCGCGTTCCGCACGCGCTACATACAACGTCGTACATAACAACACCCTGGTTTTTCGGAAATGCAAGCAACAGAAATTGGCGTGCGCACGCCTGCCGCTGCGCGCGCGCTCACCCGCAGCGACTACAAGACGCTCGGGCTCGCCGCACTCGGCGGCGCCCTCGAGTTCTACGACTTCATCATCTTCGTGTTCTTCGCGCCGGCTATCGGCCAGTTGTTCTTCCCCGCAACGATTCCCGACTGGCTGCGCCAGCTGCAGACTTTCGGCATCTTCGCGGCGGGCTACCTCGCGCGGCCGCTCGGCGGCATCGTCATGGCGCACTTCGGCGACCTGCTCGGCCGCAAGCGCATGTTCACGCTCTCCGTGCTGCTGATGGCGCTGCCCACGCTCGCCATGGGCTGCCTGCCCACCTATGCGACGATCGGCATCCTCGCTCCCGTGCTGCTGCTCGCGCTGCGCGTGCTGCAAGGCGCGGCCGTGGGCGGCGAGGTGCCGGGCGCGTGGGTGTTCGTCTCCGAGCACGTGCCGCGCCGCCATATCGGCTACGCCTGCGGCACGCTCACGGCGGGCCTCACGTTCGGCATCCTGCTCGGCTCGCTCATCGCCGCGGCGGTCAATCATCACTACGCCCCGAGCGACATCGCCGCGTACGCCTGGCGCATTCCGTTCCTGATTGGCGGGCTGTTCGGCATGTTCTCGGTGTATCTGCGCCAGTGGCTGCACGAAACGCCCGTGTTCGCGGAGATGCAGGCGCGCAAGTCGCTCGCCGACGAAATCCCGCTCAAGGCCGTGCTGCGCGACCACGGCCGCGCCGTGATCGTCTCGATGCTGCTCACGTGGATGCTTTCGGCCGCCATCGTCGTCGTGATCCTCATGACGCCGCCGCTCCTGCAGAAGCAATTCCATCTCGACGCCACCACGTCGCTGCTCGCGAACTGCGTGGCGACGCTCTTCCTCACGGTGGGCTGCGTGAGCGCGGGCGCGCTCGCGGACCGCTTCGGCGCGCGCCGCGTGCTGGCCATCGGCGGCATCGCCCTCGCGATCGCGTACTACACGCTGTTCCGCCAGATCGCCGTGGACAGCTCGATGCTCATGCCGCTTTATGCGCTCTGCGGGCTGCTGGTCGGCACGATCGGCGCGGTGCCCTACGTGATGGTGAACGCGTTCCCGCCCGTGGTGCGCTTCTCGGGCATCTCGTTCTCGTACAACGTGGCGTACGCCGTGTTCGGCGGCCTTACGCCGATCGTCGTCGCGTTGCTGATGAAGTCCGCGCCGCTCGCGCCCACGTACTATGTGGCCGCGATCTGCGTGCTCGGTGCGATCACGACGCTGTTCTTCAAGGACGCGCATCGCGAGCAGTAAGTGCGCCGGGGTGCGCATTGAATGCGCACGGGACGGCCGCCACTGGTCCGGCACCATTTTGCCGCCGGCTTCGACGATTCACCTCGCGCTGAAACGTCGAAGCCGGCGAGCGCCCTACCATGGGCGCATGAATACCTCACACCCCACCCCCGCCCCCCACGTCCATTTCACGCCCGCGCTCACGCGTATCGTCGCGACCGTCAGCGTCGGGTTCGTCGTCACGCAGCTGGACGTCACCATCGTCAATATCGCGCTCGCGCGCATCGCAACCGATCTCCATGCGAACGTCGCGGGCCTGCAATGGATCGTCGACGCCTATACGCTCGCCTTCGCGGTGCTGATGCTCTCGGGCGGCGTGCTCGGCGACCGCTACGGGGCGCGCCGCCTCTACGCCATCGGGCTCGTGGTGTTCGCGCTCGCCTCGCTGGCCTGCGGACTCGCGGCCAATCCGGTCATGCTGGTCGCCGCCCGCGCGCTGCAGGGCGCAGGCGCCGCGGCCATGCTGCCCAATTCGCTCGCGCTGCTCAACGAAGCGTGCCGCCACGACCGGGCGCTCAGGGCGCGCGCAGTGGGTTTCTGGACCGCCGCCGGCGCCATCTCGATCGCCGCCGGCCCGGTGGCGGGCGGTCTGCTGATCGCGGCGTTCGGCTGGCGCAGCATTTTCCTCGTGAACCTGCCGCTGTGCGCGGCAGGCCTGTGGGCCGCGCTCGCGTGGATTCCCCCGCCGCGCCGCCATGCGCACGCCTCCAGCGCTGCCGGCGCGCCCGCCGTGCGCAGCCTCGATGCGCCCGGCCAATTGCTCGCCATCGTGGCGCTCACGGCCTTTACGGGCGCCGTGATCGAATGGCGGCCGCTCGGCTTCACGCACTGGGCCGTGGCGGGCGGCTTTGCGCTCGCGCTGGTCGCGGGTTTTGCGTTCGTCTCACTCGAGGCACGCGCACGCGACCCTATGCTGCCGCTCGCCATGCTGCGCAACCGCACGTTCAGCGCGGCGGTGCTGTTCGGTATCTGCGTGAATCTCACGTATTACGGCACCGTGTTCGTGCTCGCGCTCTATCTGCAGCATGCGCGGGGAGAGACGCCACTGCAGGCGGGCCTCGCGTTCATTCCGCTCACCGCCGGCTTCCTGCTCTCGAACATCGTGAGCGGCCATGTGGTGGCACATTACGGCACGCGCCGGCCGATGATCATCGGCGCGCTGATTGCGGGTGCCGGCTACGCATTGCTGATCAGCGTTGACGCCGCGACGCCGCTCGCCTTCGTGCTGCTCGCCTTTCTGCTGATTCCCTCCGGCATGGGCCTGGCCGTCCCGGCGATGACCACGGCCGTGCTCTCCTCAGTCGAGCCGGCGCGCGCGGGGACGGCCTCTGCGCTGCTCAATACGGCGCGTCAGGCGGGCGGGGCGGTAGGGGTGGCGGCGTTCGGCGCGCTCGCGGGCGGGGCGGGCGCGGCGCAGGTGGTAGCCGGCCTGCGCGCGGAAACCGCGGTCTCGACGGCGCTCCTGCTCACGGCGGCCGGGCTCGCCTGGTTCGTGAGGACCGATCCGGCGCATGCGGGCGGGCGCCACGCCGCGCCGGCGCGGGTGAACGAACCGGAATCGCGCTGATGCAACAGCGAACTGGCGTGCCGACCTACAGCGACGCCTCCTGGATCGCGCCGGAGTCGATTGCGCGGGCGATCAAGCCATCGTTCTGCGCCTTGCGGATGGCGTGAGCGATCAGCTGGTCGGGCTCCTCGAGCTCTGCCTTGAGCGTGCCGATGAGTCCGGAGGCGTCGAGGATCACCAGCGTCTTCGCGGTATCCGCGTCGCTGATGAACACGCGCCGCGTGCCGTCTTCCGCAAGACTTGCGCAGAACTGCCCGGTCTTGCCTGCCACGTTGAAGTCGAAGTTCTGTATCAAGGCCTGCTCCCTCTACACCCGGTTGCCCGGTGGTTGCAATTCGACACTCGCGCTTCGCCACGCGAAGCCGTCAGCCTCGCAGGCCGCCGCCGCGCGGCGCGCGCAGACCATCAATGGAAGCACGTCCCGCGCCCGTCACGGCCAGCAGCAGGAAACCGCCCGCGATCGCCACGTTCTTCCAGAAATGAATGACCGCGTCCTGTTGCGCCGCGGCCTGGGTCATGTTCCAGAAGTCATGGCCGAGTATCGCCGTGACGATAGCGTACACGGCCAGCAGGAACGCAACCGCGCGCGTGCGCACGCCCAGCACGATCGCAATGCCGCCGAGCAGTTCGACGGCGGTCGCCACGATCGCGCCGTACGAGGCATACGGCACGCCCTTCGAGTGCAGGTAGCCGACGAACCCCGCGTATCCCAGCAGCTTCATGGCACCGCCCCAGAGAAACAGAATGGCGAGCGCGATGCGGGCGATGAAGATGATGAAGGAATCGGCGGGACGGGTCATGGAGGGCTCCGGTATGCAATATCGGAATGACCGCGAGGCGCACGGTCAGTTCCCTCGACTTGAGGCGGCAGTAGCAGACGAGGCGGCACGAAGAACGGCGCGCCATGCGCCGGAGCGAAACGAACTAACTCGGGAATTGATTCGGAATGCTATGGAATTTGCCTGACGAGCCCTGGCGCGATCCGTTCGCGATGCGCTCAAGCCATCGCGCAAACCGACGCGGCGCTGGCACGCTCAATGCTTGTGATGCATGCCGTGCGGCCGATGCGCGTCGAGCCAGCGAGTCAGGCGCGCCTCGAGCGCGCCTCTGCTGCGGCGCGACACGGCCCACATGGCCGCACACACCAGCAACATGACGCCTGGTCCGAGCAGATAAGCAGCAACGGTTTCCCTCATGGCAGTCTCCTCTGCGCGACGCCACAGTCCGTGAGACTTTTCATTCTAGGCGATAGCGCGGCCCACGGTAAACGTCGTCCACGAATGCAGCAGGGACATAAACCCAAGGTTTTCATATATCCGCTGCCGGCCAATTCTTTACCTCAGACGTAATCGCCTTGCCCGCGCGTTTCGCTAGAATCGGCGGCATGAACACGCTCGCTTCCATCCTCCCTGCCGCGCCGTCCGGCGCCGGGCTCCGCAGCGTCGGCGAGATGCTGCGCGACTGGCGCACGCGCCGGCGCATGAGCCAGTTGCTGCTCGCAACCGAAGCCGAGATTTCGACGCGCCACCTGAGCTTCGTCGAATCGGGCCGCGCGCTGCCGAGCCGCGAGATGGTCATGCATCTGGCCGAGCAACTCGATGTGCCGCTGCGCGAGCGCAACGCGCTGCTCGTGGCGGCGGGCTATGCGCCGCTCTATCGCGAACGCGCGCTCGACGACCCGCAGCTCGCCGCCGCACGCGAGGCGGTCGATCTTGTGCTGCGCGGCCACGAACCGTATCCCGCCGTGGCCGTCGACCGCCACTGGAATATCGTCGCCACGAACGGCGCGCTCGCGCCGCTCATCGGCGACGCTTCGCCTGCGCTGCTCGCCGCGCCCATCAATGCGCTGCGGCTTTCGCTGCATCCCGAGGGCATGGCGCCGCGCATCGTCAACTGGCACGAGTGGCGCGCGCATCTGCTCACGCGCCTGCAACGTCAGATCGACGCGTGCGCCGACCCCGCGCTCGCCGCGCTACACGAGGAACTCGCGACGTATCCCACGCCGCCCGGCGTAGCGAACGCGAGCGCCGAACCGATCGCCCATCACATTGCCGTGCCGCTGCGCGTGCGCACCGTGCTTGGCGAACTGGCGTTCTACAGCACGACCACCGTGTTCGGCACACCGGTCGACATCACGCTTTCCGAGCTGGCAATCGAAGCGTTCTTTCCCGCCGACCCGCGCACCGCTCAGGCATTGCGCAACCACGCGCCTTGACGCGCCCAAGGCGGCCGCGCCGGGTGCGCCCGATAATATGTCGGGCGCGTGAAACGAGCGGGAATAATCATTCTAGATTCATGCGCACGCAACGATCGTGCAATTCGGCGTGCAGCAAAGTATTCGGGTGGGGTGAATCCCAATCAATTACAAAAATTCGCGCGTTTTTTGGACCCGATTTACGAATCATTTCCAGCCCGATGATGCAATCCGGAAAAGCCGCGCCGCGCCCAACCGAGCGATTCACCCATGAATTCATGGGGATTTCCATCATCGACAGAAAGCTTTAAAACACGAATCGTTTTCAAACATATCCGCTCGATAACGTGCATTTTGCATAAGTGACGTTTCGCCATCTGCTCGACAAATAGTGCGAAAAATCGATATATCCGTACAAATACGTCGAAAGCAATTACATTCATCCCCTTTACTTCTTCTTGTTCCTACTTTTAAATACGGGTGTCCCTGACGCACACACAAGCTGGAGATGCCATGAGCCATTTTCTGGATCGTCTGCGTTACTTCACGGCGGCACGAACACAATTCGCAGACGGTCACGGCGCCGTCACAGACGAAGACCGAAAATGGGAGGAGGCGTACCGCACACGCTGGCAGCACGACAAGATCGTGCGCTCCACACACGGCGTGAATTGCACGGGCTCCTGCTCGTGGAAGATCTATGTGAAGGGCGGCATTGTCGCGTGGGAAACGCAGCAAACCGACTACCCGCGCACTCGCCCTGACATGCCCAACCACGAACCGCGCGGCTGCTCGCGCGGCGCATCTTATTCGTGGTATCTCTACAGCGCCAATCGCCTCAAGTATCCGCTCGTGCGCAGCGCGCTCGTGAAGCTGTGGCGCGAAAAGCGCCGCACGCTCGACCCCGTTGCCGCGTGGGCCGCCATTGTCGACGACGATGCCGCGCGCAAAAGTTATCAAACGCGGCGCGGTCTTGGCGGCTTCGTGCGGGCAGACTGGAGCGAAGTGCTCGAAATCGCAGCCGCAGCGAACGTGCACACCATCAAGCGCCACGGCCCCGACCGCGTGATCGGCTTCTCGCCCATTCCCGCGATGTCGATGGTGTCGTACGCGGCCGGCTCGCGCTATCTCTCGCTCATCGGCGGCGTGTGCCTCTCGTTCTACGACTGGTACTGCGACCTGCCGCCCGCCTCGCCGCAAACATGGGGCGAGCAGACCGACGTGCCCGAGTCCGCCGACTGGTACAACTCGTCATTCATCGTGATGTGGGGGTCGAACGTGCCGCAAACGCGCACGCCCGACGCGCACTTCATGGTGGAAGCGCGCTATCGCGGCGCGAAGATCGTGTCGATCTTCCCCGACTACGCCGAAGGCGCGAAGTTCGGCGACATCTGGCTGCATCCCAAGCAGGGCACCGACGCGGCGCTCGCGCTCGCCATGGGCCACGTGATCCTCAAGGAGTATCACCTCGCCGGCAAGAGCGCCTATTTCGCCGACTATTGCAGCCGTTTCACCGACATGTCCTGCCTCGTCACGCTCGTCGAGCGCGACGGCCAGTACGTGCCCGACCGCTATCTGCGCGCCTCCGACTTCGACGGCGCCCTCGCGCAGGACAACAATCCCGAATGGAAGACCGTGGTGATCGACAGCGCGACCCACGAGTTCGCGGTGCCGCTCGGCTCGGTGGGCTTTCGCTGGGGCCAGCAGGAAGGCGCCGATCGCGGCAAGTGGAACCTGCGCGAGGAAAGCGTCGATGGCGCGCCGCTCAAGCCCGCGCTCTCGCTCGTGGAAAAGCACGACGACGTGGTGGACGTGCTGTTCCCCTACTTCGGCAACGTCGCGCATCCGCACTTCCCGCACACCGCGCACGGGCCGGTGCTGAGCCGCCGCATTGGCGTGCGGCGCGTGGCGACGCCCGCCGGCGAGCGGCTCGTGGCCACCGTCTACGATCTGTTCGTGGCCAACTACGGGCTCGATCAGGGCCTGGGCGGCAAGGACCTCGCGCACAGCTACGACGACGACGTGCCCTACACGCCCGCGTGGCAGGAAGCGATCACGGGCGTGAAGCGCGCGGACGTCATCAACGTCGCGCGCCAGTTCGCCGAGAACGCGGACAAGACCGAAGGCCGTTCGATGGTGATCATCGGCGCGGGCATCAATCACTGGTTCCACATGGACATGGCGTATCGCGCCATCATCAACATGCTCGTGATGTGCGGCTGCGTCGGCAAGTCCGGTGGCGGCTGGTCGCATTACGTGGGCCAGGAAAAGCTGCGCCCGCAAACAGGCTGGACCGCACTTGCGTTCGCGCTCGACTGGAACCGGCCGCCGCGCCAGATGAACGCCACGTCGTTCTTCTATGCGCACACCGACCAGTGGCGCTACGATCCGATGAACCCCACGGATCTGCTTTCACCGCTCGCGAACAAGGCCGACTATCACGGCGCGCCGATCGACTACAACGTGCGCGCCGAGCGCATGGGCTGGCTGCCTTCGGCTCCGCAACTCACGAGCAATCCGCTGGAGCTCGGCCGCTCGCTCGAAGACCCCGCGAAGGCCGGCGCCGAAGTCGCGCGCCGCCTGAAAGACGGCAGCCTCAAGCTCGCCTGCGAGGACCCCGACAATCCGGTCGTATTCCCGCGCAACCTGTTCGTATGGCGCTCGAACCTGCTCGGCTCGTCGGGCAAGGGGCACGAGTACTTCCTCAAGCATCTGCTGGGCACAACGAACGGTGTGCAGGGCGAGGAAGTCGTGAAGGACGGCGTGCCGCGTCCCGAAGAAGTCGTCTGGCACGAGGAAGCGCCCCAGGGCAAGCTCGACCTGCTCTGCACGCTGGACTTCCGCATGTCCACCACCTGCATGTACTCGGACATCGTGCTGCCCACGGCCACGTGGTACGAGAAGGACGACATGAACACGTCCGACATGCACCCGTTCATTCACCCGCTTTCCGCTGCGGTGGACCCCGCGTGGCAGGCGCGCAGCGACTGGGAGATCTTCAAGGCCATCGCGAAGCGTTTTTCCGAACTGAGCGTCGGCCATCTCGGCGTCGAGCGCGACGTAGTGCTCGCGCCCATCGCGCACGACGCCGCGGGCGAACTGGCCCAGCCATTCGGCGTGGAAGACTGGAAGCGCGGCGAATGCGAGCCGGTTCCGGGCAGGACCATGCCGGGCGTGGTCACGGTCGAGCGCAATTACCCCGAGACGTATCACCGCTTCACCTCGCTCGGGCCGCTCATGGACAAGCTCGGCAACGGCGGCAAGGGCATTAGCTGGAATACGGAGGACGAAGTCCACGAGCTCGGCGCGCTGAACTACCGCGACCAGTCGGAGGACGCCGGCGACGCGAAGGGCCGCCCGCGCATCGAGACCGCGCTCGACGCCGCGGAAACGATTCTCTCGCTCGCGCCCGAAACGAACGGGGCGGTCGCCAGGAAGGCGTGGGAAGCGCTTTCGAAGTTCACGGGCATCGAGCACGCGCATCTCGCCGACGCCCGCGCCGACGAAAAAATCCGTTTCCGCGATATCCAGGCGCAGCCGCGCAAGATCATTTCGTCGCCAACGTGGAGCGGCATCGAATCGGAGCACGTGTCGTACAACGCGGGTTATACGAACGTGCACGAGCTGATCCCCTGGCGTACGCTGAGCGGCCGCCAGCAGCTCTACCAGGACCACACGTGGATGCGCGCGTTCGGCGAGGCGCTGTGCGTGTACAAGCCGCCGATCGACACGGGCAGCTACGAGAAGATGGCCGGCTCGCGCTCGAACGGCAACCCCGAACTCGCGCTGAACTTCATCACGCCACACCAGAAATGGGGCATCCACAGCACCTACACCGACAACCTGCTGATGCTCACGCTCTCGCGCGGCGGCCCGATCGTGTGGATCTCGGAGAAGGACGCGGCGCAGATCGGCGTGGTCGACAACGACTGGATCGAATGCTTCAACGCGAACGGCGCGCTTTGCGCGCGCGCCGTGGTGAGCCAGCGTATTCCGCGCGGCATGGTGATGATGTACCACGCGCAGGAAAAAATCGTGAATACGCCGGGGTCCGAAATAACGGGCACACGCGGCGGCATTCACAACTCCGTCACGCGCATTTCACTCAAGCCCACGCACATGATCGGCGGCTATGCGCAACTCGCTTACGGCTTCAACTACTACGGCACGGTCGGCTCGAATCGCGATGAATTCCTCATCGTGCGCAAGATGAAGAACGTCGACTGGCTCGACACAGAGGAAACGCCCGTTGGTCCGTTGCCTGCCGCTGTGAATGCGGCCGTCCGCGAAGGAGAAAGCTCATGAAAGTGCGCGCGCAGATTGCGATGGTGCTGAACCTCGACAAGTGCATTGGCTGCCATACGTGTTCGGTCACCTGCAAGAACGTCTGGACGAGCCGCGAGGGGATGGAATACGCGTGGTTCAACAACGTCGAGACGAAGCCCGGCATCGGCTACCCGAAGGAATGGGAGAACCAGGAGCGCTGGCGCGGCGGTTGGGTGCGCAAGGCCGACGGCCAGATCGAGCCGCGCCTGGGCGGAAAGTGGCGCCTGCTTGCGCAAATCTTCGCGAATCCGCATCTGCCGGAAATCGACGACTACTACGAGCCCTTCACGTTCGACTACGCGCATCTGCAGGAAGCGGGCAACACGAAGGCCACGCCGGTTGCGCGGCCGCGCTCGCTCGTGAGCGGCGAGCGCATGGAGAAGATCGAGTGGGGCCCGAACTGGGAAGAAATTCTCGGCGGCGAGTTCGAGAAGCGTTCGAAGGACTATAACTTCGAGAACGTGCAGAAGGAGATCTACGGCGAGTTCGAGAACACCTTCATGATGTATCTGCCGCGCCTGTGCGAGCACTGCCTGAACCCGGCGTGCGTGGCGGCATGCCCTTCCGGAT
Source organism: Paraburkholderia nodosa DSM 21604 (assembly GCF_000519185.1). Lineage (GTDB taxonomy): Bacteria > Pseudomonadota > Gammaproteobacteria > Burkholderiales > Burkholderiaceae > Paraburkholderia > Paraburkholderia nodosa. The sequence goes on from NZ_JAFA01000003.1 coordinate 173,168, forward strand.
CGATCTACAAGCGCGAGGAAGACGGCATCGTGCTGATCGATCAGGACAAGTGCCGCGGCTGGCGCATGTGCGTTTCGGGCTGCCCGTACAAGAAGATCTACTTCAACTGGAAAAGCGGCAAAGCCGAGAAGTGCATCTTCTGCTATCCGCGTATCGAGGTCGGTCAGCCCACCGTGTGTTCGGAAACCTGCGTGGGGCGCATCCGTTATCTGGGCGTGCTGCTCTACGACGCCGATCGCATTCAAGAGGCCGCGAGCGTCGCCGACGAAAAGGATCTCTACCAGGCGCAACTCGACGTCTTCCTCGACCCGTTCGATCCGGCCGTGATCGAGCAGGCCGCGCGCGACGGCGTTCCGCAGGCGTGGATCGACGGCGCGCAACGCTCGCCCGTGTACAAGATGGCGATCGACTGGCGCATCGCCTTCCCGCTGCACCCCGAGTACCGCACGCTGCCGATGGTCTGGTACGTGCCGCCGCTCTCGCCCATCAATGCGGCCGCCAATAGCGGCGAACTCAGCATGAACGGCTGGCTGCCCGACGTGCACTCGCTGCGCATTCCGCTGCGCTACCTCGCGAACCTCCTTACCGCCGGCGATGAAAAGCCGGTGCAGGTCGCGCTGGAGCGTCTGCTCGCCATGCGCGCGTTCATGCGCGCGCGCCAGGTCGACCGCGTGGACGCCCCGCAGGTGCTCGCACAAGCAGGACTCTCGCTGGCTCAGGTCGAGGAGATGTACCGTTATCTCGCGATCGCGAACTACGAAGACCGCTTCGTGATTCCCACCACGCACCGTGAGTACGCGGAAGACGCCTTCGACCTGCGTTCGTCGTGCGGCTTCACGTTCGGCAATGGCTGCTCGGACGGCAAATCGGAGGCGAGCCTGTTCGCGCCGAAGAGTGGGCATCGCAAGATACCCATTCAGGAGATCTGACCATGTTCGCTGCTCGTCCCCAGCCCATGACGTACCGGCTCGTTGCGTTGCTGCTCGAGTACCCCGATGCGCAGCTCGTCGAGGCGGTGCACGAGCTGCGCGCGATGGTGCGCAGCGAGCGCGCGTTCGGCGCCGAAGCGCGCGAGAAGCTCGAACGCTTCCTCGACTATCTCGGTTCGCGCGATCTGCTCGCGCTGCAGGAAAACTATGTCGCGTTGTTCGATCGCGGCCGCGCAACGTCGCTGCATCTGTTCGAGCACGTGCACGGCGAGTCACGCGATCGCGGCCAGGCGATGATCGACCTCGTTCAGACCTACGAGAAACACGGCATGCTGTTGCAGCCTGGTCAGTTGCCGGACTATCTGCCCGTGTTTCTCGAATACCTCTCGATCCTGGAGGCGAACGACGCGCGCGCGCTGCTGGGTGAAACCGTCGCGATCCTGCAATCGATCACCGAAGAGCTGAGCCGGCGCAACAGCCACTACGCCTACGTGATAGGCGCACTGCTGCCGCTCGCGGGCGCGGGCGGCACCGATTTGCCCGAGGCCGCGCACGACGACGACGCGGGCAAGCCGCACGACAAGGAGCACCTGCGAGCGCTCGACGCGGCCTGGGCCGACGAGCCCGTGCAATTCATGGGCGCGGAGCGCCCGGCCATCGCGCCCGTGGAGTTCCACCCGCGGCGAGCACCACGCTGAAACCACGCAACACGCTAGCTGAGCACGTTGTTCGGACACCGCAAGCAAGGAGCCGTCATGGGCCAATACTTCCATCAGTTTCTGTTCGGCATTTATCCATACATCTGCCTTGCGGTGCTGCTGTTCGGCTCGCTCGTGCGCTTCGACCGCGAGCAGTACACGTGGAAGAGCGACTCCTCGCAACTGCTGCGGCGCGGCGCGCTGCGCCTTGGCAGCAACCTGTTCCACTGGGGCATTCTCGTCGTGGTGATGGGTCACTTCGTCGGCTTTCTCGCGCCGCACTGGCTCGTCGCGCCGTTCATCTCGGCCACCGTGCACCAGTTGCTCGCAATGGTCGCGGGCGGCGTGGCCGGCAGCTTCGCCATTGTCGGGCTCACGATCCTGATCGTGCGGCGGCTCGGCGACACGCGCATCCGCGTGAACAGCAAAGCGTCGGACATCCTCATCGTGTTCATGCTGTGGGTGCAACTCGCGCTCGGGCTCGCGACCGTGGTGCTCTCGTCGCGCCACATGGACGGCCTGATGTTCGAACAGCTCACCGACTACGTGAAAGGCGTGGTGACGTTCCGGCCCAATATCGCCGGGCTGCTGGACGGCGTGCCGCTCGTCTATCAGACCCATATCGCGCTCGGCTTCACGATCTTCCTCGTTTCTCCCTTCACGCGCATGGTCCATATCTGGAGCGGCATCGCTTCGGTGTTCTATCTGATCCGTCCGTACCAGCTCGTGCGCAAGCGCTAAATCGCCACAACCGGAACCAGGAGCGCTATCGATGATGAATGCGGTCCCCCATGAAGAGCAGCAGGACCTGCCTGCCCGCGTGAACGACGTCGAGATCGGACTCGCGGCAATCGAGGCTGAGCGCGGCAATCACGCCGACGAACCGGACCCCGCGCTCGCCGCGCGGCGCACGCTCGTCGTGCACGAACTGCTGCGCCAGCGCGCCGTGGCGCTGGACCTGCTGGCCCCTGACGCCGAACTCGACGACAGCGCGCTAGACACGCTGCTGGAACGCGAGCTGCGCGTGCCCGAGGCCACGCGCGAAGACGGCGAGCGCTACTACACGCAGCACGCGAAGCGCTTCGTGCGCAACGAACTCGTGTACGCGAGCCACATCCTCTTCGCCATTACCGACCGCGTGCCGCTCGCGCTGCTGCGCCAGAAGGCCGAAGAGACCCTGCGCGAATTGCAGCAGGCGCCCGACACCTTCGAGGCGCTGGCGCGCCAGTTCTCGAACTGCCCTTCGGCGGGCGTGGGCGGGAGCCTCGGCCAGCTCACGCGCGGCGACACGGTACCCGAGTTCGAATCGGCGCTGTTCGACTGCGCCGACATCGGGGTTCTGCCACGCCTCGTGCGCACGCGCTTCGGCTTTCATCTCGTGCGCGTGGATCAGCGCGTGCCGGGCAATCCGGTGCCCTACGACGAAGTCTCGGGCGAGATCGCGCGCTTTCTCAGCGAACGCGTGCGCCATAAAGCCATCCAGCAGTACGTATCGATCCTGGCTTCCGAGGCGACGCTCGAAAATGCCGCGCTGGAAGCCGCGACGAGCCCACTCGTCCAGTGAAGTCGATGTGCACCCCCATGCGATGGAGGCAACATGAATCTGCGTAGCGAACAGGCGCGCCCCGTAGCGAGCGCAGCCCAGCCGGAGAAAGTCGGCGCGAAGGCATGGTCCGTCCTGCTCGTCAGCACGCTCGCGTTTCTCGTCTGTTTCGTGGTGTGGATGATGTTCGGCGTGCTGGGCGTGCAGTTGCGCGAGGAGCTCCAGCTCAACAGCACCGAGTTCGGCCTGCTCACCGCCACGCCCGTGCTCACGGGCGCGCTCATGCGCTTGCCGCTCGGCGCATGGACCGACCGCTTTGGCGGGCGCATCGTCATGACCACGCTGCTCGTGATCTGCGCCGTGCCCGTGTATATCGTCAGTTACGCGAGCGAGCTGTGGCAATTCCTGCTCATCGGCCTCTTTCTCGGCTGCGTGGGCGCCTCGTTCGCGGTGGGTACGCCGTATGTCGCGCGCTTTTTCCCGCCCAGCCAGCGCGGCTTCGCCATGGGCTTCTTCGGCGCGGGCACGGTGGGCGCCGCCGTCAACCTGTTCGTCACGCCGCAGCTGGAAAACCTCTACGGCTGGCGCTTCGTGCCGCGCGTCTACGCCGTCGCGCTGCTCGTGACCGCCGTGATTTTCTGGTTCGGTTCGGCGCGCGACCCTGGCGCGGGCAAATCGAGCGGCTCGCTGCTCGACTCGTTCAAGGTGCTGGCGGACCCGCGCGTGTGGCGGCTGTGCCAGTACTACTCGATTACCTTCGGCGGCTTCACTGCGCTCTCGCTATGGATTCCGCAATACCTGAAGGCCGAATACGGCATGTCGCTCGTCATGGCTTCGGCCTTCGCCGCGGGCTTCTCGCTGCCGGGCTCGATCCTGCGCGCCGTGGGCGGCGTGTTCGCCGACAAGCTCGGCGCGCACACCGTCACGTGGTGGGGCCTGTGGGTGGCGTGGATCTGTCTGTTCATTCTCTCGTACCCGCCCACCGACTTCGTGATCCACACGATCGACGGCCAGGCGGCGCTGCATATCAGCATGCCGGTGTTCGGCTTCGTTGCGGTGGCCTTCGTGCTGGGCGCGGTGTTCGCGTTCGGCATGGCCTCGACGTTCAAGTACGTGGCCGACGACTTCCCGACCAACATGGGCATCGTGACCGGCATCGTCGGGTTGGCGGGCGGCCTGGGCGGGTTTCTGCTGCCGATCCTGTTCGGCATCCTGCTCGACTGGCTCAAGATCCGTTCGAGCTGCTTCATGCTGCTCTACGGCATCGTGTGGGTCTCGCTGATCCTGCTCTACATCTCCGAAGTCAAGCGCACGCCGATTCTTGGCGAACCCAGCGCCGGAGCGGCACAGCGCTGATCCCTGCAGCTCGGGCGTCGCGGCGGCGGCTCAGGCCGCCGCTTTCGCGGGCTCCGGATCCGGCGCGGTGACGACCAGCACGCTGCACGACACGCGGTCGAGCAGCAGGCGGTCGTCGCGCCCATCCCACCAGCGCTTGAACGGCCCGCGCCGGTGGTGGCCCACCACGATGAGATCGGGCTGGAGTTCCGCGCAGTAGCTCGCAATCACGTCGATCGGTCGGCCCACCACGAAGTGTCCCGTTGCCACGAGCCCCTTGTCCTGCAGGCACGCCACCCCGTCACGCAGAATCTCGCGCGCAGCCTCTTCCGCGGCTTCGAACGGCACGGCGGACGCGATGTCCGTGCCCCATTGCAGCGGCGCCTGGTCGAGCACGGCCAGCAAATGCGTTTGCGCGTGGCATTCGCGCGCAAGGTCGGCGCCCTCACGCAAAGCCCGGCGGCCTTCGCGCGTTGCGTCGTAACACAGCAGAATCCTGTTGAACGAGCCCATGATCCCTCCCCCGATGATGCCCGGCGCCGGGTGGGCGAACTCGCCGCACCCGCATTGCCGCTTTCAGTATGCCATTTATATCACGTCATGATATAACCGGCACGTCGGCAGTCGCTGTATACGGTATAGGAGGCGCGACGGTTATCGACAACGACTTTGAAATCGCCTGACTGCTCGTCGCCCGCGTATCGCCGGCGCGCGAGTCGGTCTGTTAGTGGGCGCCGCCCTCATTGAAGCCGTGCCCTTACTGACCTGAAGCCGCAAAAATCCGGCCCGACCCGGATTGCGTCTCGACAGCGGATCGCAAACGTTTCACAAGTGCGATCTTCGCGCAATATCCAGTCTGCATATTTTCCAGAAACCAACGGTGTGTCCCACCGTCTGCACTCGTAACATCTCAGTTACACATTGCCCTGTTACAGGTCGCCGGGGTCGAAACACCTGTTACAAACTCAATAGTCATAGGTATTAATCCGCAGAGCCGTATTTTTTACCTGTCAACCCAAGTTATTTCTAAACGTTTATTCCACCGGGCGACGTTTTCTGTCTCGCGGCGATTCGTTGCGCATGCATCGACGATCTGGCGGAAACCCTGATAAACCAAGGTTATACGGCCTGTTTGGCCGGCTCGAACAGCGCCGCGATAGCCTGCCGCAAGGCACGATTCAAATTGCAGCAAAACTTACCGAAAATAATTTACAACAGTACGATTATTTTTGATCCGAGGGATTGATTTCTGAGATAAGCCCTCATACAATTCCCTCCAAGGTTGTTACGAGATGTAACAACCTGTATCAAAGAGTCAGATCGAGCCAACGAGCGAAGATCGACCACAAGACCAGAAAAGATACAACGGCGAAAAAGCCGGGGGGTTAAATTCGGGGCTTCGGAAACTAGAGAAATGGACCGCAGCAGCGAGACGCTGGAATCTATCCGCGAAATTAATTTGTCGTATCTGATGCTCGCACAGCGCATGCTGCGCGAGGACAAGCCGGTCGGCATGTTCCGACTGGGACTGTCGTCGGAACTGGCCGATCTGCTTGGCGCTCTGTCGCTCGCGCAGATCGTCAGGTTGGCCTCTTCCGACCAGCTTCTCTGTTTTTTCCGCTTCGACGACCATGCGATGTTGTCCGCGCTCACGCAGACTTCGAAGCATGCCGACGTGGCGGCTACCCATGCGGCCATCCTGCTTGCGGGACAGCCGGCTGGTCAATTCGCCTGAGGGTGACGTCCATGACTACGCGGCGCAGCCTCACCGAAGACGCTCAGGAAGTATTCCGCGCGATCGCACTGATCGAGCTGGGCGCGCGCATGCAGGTGCTCGAAAGCGAACTCACGCTCTCGCGCGACCGCATGATCCGCCTGTATCGCGAGATCCGTGGCGTATCGCCGCCCAAAGGTATGCTGCCGTTCTCGGCGGACTGGTACATGACGTGGCTGGCCAACATCCACGCCTCGCTGTTCTATAACACGTACCTGTTCCTCAAGAACGAAGCGCGTTGCTCGCATCTCGACGCGCTCACCAAGGGGTTCCGGCTGTATCTGGAACACTGCCGCCACAGCGGGGCCGAGCCGGCGCTCGACCTCACGCGTGCGTGGACCCTGGTGCGGTTTTTCGATGCCGATATTCTGCAGTTGACGCCTTGCTGCCGTTGCGGCGGTAAATTCGTCGCGCATCGCCACGACCTTCAGCACAACGTCGTGTGCGGCGCATGCCAGCCTCCTTCGCGAGCCGGCAAGACGAAAAAGGCGGCTGCAGCGCGACGGGGCGCCGAGCAGACCGAGAGCGACCTTCCGGTAGTGGTAACGTCGGATGGCATTGCCGAGGCTGCATAAGCGTAGGAGAGCAGATCCGGCTAAACCGGACGAGAGACCAAGACGCGAAACCGTCCGGTGCCTGAGCGCACCGGACGGCGAAGCGCTTTCTGATTGCCGCCTTTGTTTGCCGCCTCTGCTTGCCGCCTGTACGGCGCGCGCCTGTTACACCTTTCCCGCTTCTAGTTTCCGCTGAACGTCTGCCAGACGAGCCACAGGTTCGCCGCCGAAATCACGACGAACAGGAACCACGCCAGCAGCCGCGTGGGGAGCCGGTTCACGAACTCGCCCATCAGCGCACGATCGTTCGTCATGCGAATGAGCGGCCAGAGCGCGAACGGCAGTTGCAGACTCAGCACCACCTGGCTTGCCACCAGCAGCTTGCCCACCGCGCCGTTGCCGAGCAGCGCGACGCCCGCGAAGGCGGGGATCAGCGCGAGCACGCGCGTAATGAGCCGCCGCTGGTAGCACGGAATCTTCATCCGCAGGAAGCCTTCCATGATGACCTGGCCCGCCACGGTGCCCGTGAACGTCGAGCTTTGCCCGGAAGCAAGCAGCGTGATCGCGAACAGCACTGCCGCCGCGCCCGTGCCGACGATCGGCGCGAGCAGCTTGTAGGCCTGTTCGATATCGGTGACCTGGGTGTGCCCGTTGGCGTGAAAGGCCGCCGCGGCCAGAATCAGGATGGCCGCGTTGATGAGCAGCGCGATCAGCAGCGAGACGATCGTGTCGAGGCGCGACAGGCCGATGGCCTGCGCGAGGCTTGCACGGTCGCGCTTGACGGCGCGCGTCTGCACGATCGAAGAATGCAGGTAGAGGTTGTGCGGCATGATGGTCGCGCCGAGAATGCCGATCGCCAGATACAGCGGCTCCGCCGAGGAAATCGCGTGCCACGACGGCACCGCGCCCGCGAATACCGAGGGCCAGTGCGGCTTCACGAGCGCGAGCTGGATCACATAGCCGAGACCGATCGTGGTGATGAGCCCGGCCATGATCGCCTCGAGCGAGCGGAAGTTCTTGCCCTTCAAGCCCAGCACAATTAGCGTGTCGAACGCCGTGAGCGCCACACCCACCATCAGCGAGCAGCCCAGCAAGAGGTGGAACGCGAGCGCGCCGCCCAGCACCTCGGCTAGATCGCAGGCGATGATCGAAAGCTCGGCGAGCACCCACTGGCCGAGCGCCACGGGCCTTGAATAGCGCTCGCGCGAAAGCTCCGCGAGATCGCGCTGCGTGACGATGCCAAGACGCATCGAAAGGCATTGCAGCGCGATCGCCGCGAGGCTCGAGAGCACGACCACGAACAACAGGCTGTAACCGAAGCGCGAGCCCGCCTCGATGTCGGTGGCCCAGTTGCCCGGGTCCATGTAGCCGATCGACACCAGCAGGCCGGGACCCGCGAATTGCCAGAACTTCTTCCAGAACGGCGCGCGCGGCGAAACCTCGATGCTGCCCTGCACTTCGGACGGGCAGAACGGCGCCGTTGCCGTGGTCGGTAGTCGGAAATCCAACGCTTCGATCCTCAAGGGTTGACGCGTCGCGGCACGTGACGCGATCGGGCCCTCAAGTGTACAGCGTCGGCTGCGGCACTTCTCTCAAGAGCGTATAGCGGCCCACGTCGCGCAGGCGGTAGTCGAGCGGATCGTGCAGCGTATGCACGCGCGCATTGCGCCAGAACCGGTCGAGCGCGAGCGCCGCGCCTGTGGCGCGTGCGCCGCACGCCTCGAAAAGCTGCTCGCCGCCCTGGAGCGCGGCGCGATGCGCGACGATCTTCGCCTCCGAAATCGCAAGCGAGACTCCGGCGCGCGTGGCCGTGCTCAACGCCTCGCCTTCGTCCCACGCGGCGTCGAGCAGCGCGCCCGCACGATCCGCCAGCACCGCAGCCGCGAGCGACTGCACGCGCATCTCGCCGAAGCGCTGCTGCAGGAACGGGTCGTCGGCTACGTGCTGCACGCCCGAATTGACCCACGGGCGGCCGTTCGCGAGCACATAGGCGCGCGCTTCCTCGAGTGCGCCTTCGGCGAGGCCCACGAACAGATTCGTCAGCACGCCTTGCGAGACCAGCGTGCGCAGCGTGGCGCGCGGCGTATCGGGGCGCTGCAAGACTTCGTCGGCGCGCACTTCCACATTCTCGAACGATACCGTGCCGCTATCGGTCTGACGCTGGCCTATCGGGTCCCAGTCGTCGTGCACCGTGATTCCGGCGCGCATGGTGGGCACGACCGCGAACACGGGGCTACCCGTAGCGGGATCGTGCGCGCTCACGGTCATCATCTGCGAACCGTAGGTGCCCGAACAGAATCCCTTCCTGCCATGCAGACGCCAGCCGCCTTCCCTGTCCGACTGCGCGACGAGCCGCGTGTCGATGGGGTTCACGGCATTGCCCCACCACCAGCGATGCTCGACGGTGCCTTGCAGCCAGTTCGTGCGCTGCGCGGCGCTGCCCCACAATTCGACGCTCGCCACCTGCAGGCACTGGAAGCCAAGCAGATGCGCAAGCGCGCTGTCGACGCGCGCGAGCGCGCGGATCGTCGCGTAGATATCGCTCCAGCGCACGCCGTCCTCGCCGAACTGCCCGCCGAATTCGCGCGGCACCGCGAGCGTGAGCAACCCGGCGTCGGCAATGCGCTGCTTTTCCGCGGCCGCGTGGCCGCCTGCGAGATCGCGTTGCGCGGCGCTCGCGCGCAGCGCTTCGAGCAGCGCGGCGAAACGCGCGTCGTGTTCCGGCCCGCGTGGGCGCTGTGCTTCGTTCATTCCCATATTTCCCGAGTGTGATGCCCTAAAAGCGAAGCGCGCAGCTGGCGGGCCGCGCGCGTCATGGCGAACGGCTTGCGTCGCTCAGGTTCGCCGCAAAAGACGCCGCACCAGCACGTCGCCCGTGAACTGAACCGCCGCGACGATCGCGATCAGCAGCACGATCACGGTGACCATGACCGTCGTGTCGAAGCGTTGATAGCCATAGCGTATCGCGAGATCGCCGAGACCGCCCGCGCCGACGGCGCCCGCCATCGCCGAGGAGCCGATCATCGCCACCACGGTGATCGTGAAGCCGCCGAGCATGCCGGGCAGCGCCTCGGGCAACAGCACATGCCAGACGATATGGCGGCGCTGCGCGCCCATGGCCTGGGCCGCCTCGATCAAGCCGCGATCGACTTCGCGCAAGCTCACTTCGGCCACGCGCGCGAAGAACGGAATGGCCGCAATGGAAAGCGGCACCACGGCGGCCCACACGCCGATCGTCGTGCCAACGAGGAAGCGCGTGAGCGGCAACAACGCGACCAGCAGGATGATGAAAGGCGTGGAGCGGAATGCATTGACGAGCGCGCCCAGCGCGGTGTTGAGTGCGGGCCGCTCCAGAATGCCGCCGCGCGCGGTCGTGACGAGCAGCAGCGCGATGGGAATACCCATCAGGAGTGCGAATACCGCCGATACGCCGACCATCAGCAACGTGTCGCGTATGCCTTCGAGGAGTTCGGTGATCCACACGTCAGACATAGCCCAGCACCTCCACGCGGCTCGCATGACCACGCGCACGCTCGGCGAGCGACGCGGCCTCGGCGGCGTTTCGCACCGGTGCGGAAACGACTAGCCGCCCTTGCGCGCGCCCTTGAATCCGCTCGATACCGCCATGCACGAACCGCACGCCCTGCGCGCCGAACGCCTGCGCGAGCGTGGCGAGGTCGGGCTCTTGCGCCTCGTTGCCGGTAAAACGCACGTCGAACAGCGCGTGCGCGCCCGCTTGCGGCGCAGCGTGAATACGCGCCCCCAGGTCGTCGGGCAACTCGTGGCCGGGCGTGTGCAAGAGCGCGCGCGTCGCGTCGTGCTGGGGATCGCCGAACACGCGCCACACGGGCCCCTGCTCCACCACCTCGCCGCGCTCGATCACCGCGACCGTGTCGCAGACGTCGCGTATCACCTCCATCTCGTGCGTGATGAGCACGATGGTGACGCCGAGCCGCCGGTTGATATCGCGCAGCAGCGCGAGAATGGCGCGCGTGGTTTCCGGGTCGAGCGCCGACGTCGCCTCGTCGCACAGCAGGATATCGGGCTCGTGCACGAGCGCGCGTGCAATGCCCACACGCTGCTTCTGGCCCCCGGAAAGGCGCGCGGGCCACGCGTCGCGTCGTTCGCTCAAGCCGACGAGATCGAGCAGCACGTTCACGCGCGCCTCGATGTCGGCCTTCGGCACACCCGCGATTTTCAGCGGCAGTGCGATGTTGTCGTGCACCGTTTTCGCGGATAGCAGATTGAAGTGCTGGAACACCATGCCGATGCGCCGCCGCAGCGCCACCAGAGCGCGCTCGTCGAGTGCGCCCACGTCCACGCCGTTCACCCGCACGCCGCCGCTCGTGGGCTTTTCGAGCCCGTTCACGAGCCGCAGCAGCGTGGACTTGCCCGCGCCGCTGCGCCCGATGATGCCGAACACTTCGCCGCGCGCCACCTGCAAGTCGACGCCCGCGAGCGCCGCCTGCGTGCCTGGCGCATAAGTCTTGCCGACGTTTTCGAACACCACCGCAGGCTGCGACGCATCGGCGTTGCCCTGCGCCTCGCCCGCTGCCGGCCCCGCCTCGATAAAGCGCGCCGTTCCGAACCATTTCATCATTGCTGCTCCTCGTGCGCGAATTGCGCGCGTTACCAGGCGACCGCGTAGAGGTTGCCGAAGGCCTTGTCGAGTTCCTTGCGCACGGCCGGCGAATGCTGATAGATGTCGATGAACTTGCGGATGCGCGGATCGTTCACGCTCTCGGGCCGCACCACGAACTGGATCGCGAACGCCTTGTTCTCCACGCCGTCGAAGAGCAGCGCGCTGTTCGGATCGGTGGTGCCCGCGAGCTTGATGAAGCTTGGGTAACCTTGCGCGAGATCGACGTCGTCGAGCGAGCGCGCGAGTTGCGACGCTTCGAGCTGCACGATCTTGAGGTGTTTTGGATTGCCAACGATGTCGAGCGTCGTGGCGCGATAGTCCACGCCCGGCTTGAGCTTGATGAGGCCCGCGCGCTGCAGCAGCAGCAGGCCACGGCCGCCGTTCACGGGATCGTTCGCGATGGCGACCGTCGCGCCATCCTTCAGGTCTTCGAAGCGTTTCACCTTCTTCGAATACAGGCCGATCTTCATGATCGTGCCCGGCGCGATGGCGACGAACTTGTAGCCGCCCTGCTGTTCGGCGTTTTCCAGAAACGGCGTGTGCTGGAAGTAGTTGGCGTCGATATCCTTGTTCGCGAGCGCGGCGTTGGGCGTATTCCAGTCGGTGAATTCGATGATCTTCACGTCCACGCCCTGCGCTTTCGCCTCGCGCGCCGCCTCCTGGAGCGCGGGCGTTTGCGGCGTGGTGGCAATGCCGATCTTGAGCGTAGCGGTGTCGGCATGCGCGTCGAGCGCCGCCGCCGCGAGCGACACGGCGATTGCCGTCAGCAGGCCGAAGCGCTGGAAAAAGGAAGGGCGCCCCACGGCGCGCACGGCACGGATCATCGCGTTCCCCGGATGGAAGTTGGACTTCGTTCAATGAGGAGCGACGCGATGAGGGCCCATCGCGTTGGCTCCAGATGGGTCCAGACGATGATAGGGGCGCGGCGGGGCCGGGTCTACGAAGCGATTGCGCAAAGGAAATCGCCGCCTGCGATATGCACAGGCGGCGAGCGTTGCAGCTTTTTACGCGGGGTTTGACACGCGGTTCAACGCGCGGTCTAGCGCGCCGCGAGCGGCACCGGCGGAGCGTCGCCGGGCTTCGCGTCGCCCCAGCCTCCGCCCAGTGCGCGGATCAGGTTGACGGTCGCCACGGCCTGCGAGCCCTGCAGATGGCTGGCCTGCAACTGCGACACGAGCACCGTCCGTTCGCTGTCGATCACGTTCAGATAGCTGACCTCGCCTTCCTCGTACTGCGTGCGCGAAAGGTGCGCCGACTGCTGCGAAGCGCTCACCGCGTCGTTCTGCTCGCGGATCTGGTCGTCGAGCAGGCGCAGGTCGGAGAGATTGTCCTCGACCTCGCGGAAGGCCACGAGCACCTGCTGGCGGTATTGCGCAACATCTTCTTCATACTTCCCGCGCGACTGGGCGAGATTCGCCTTGCGACGGCCGCCGTCGAACAGCGGCAGCGTGAGCGCCGTACCCGCGAGCGGCCCGAGCAGGAACGCGCGGCTCGACCACATGAACAGGTCGCCGAGCGTGGCCGACTCGAAGCCGGCCGCACCCGTGATGTTGAGCTGCGGGAAGAACGCCGACTTCGCGAGCCCCACGCGTGCGTTCGCGGCCGCCATGGCGCGCTCGGCGGCGGCCACGTCGGGGCGTCGCTCCAGCAGCGTGGAAGGCAGGCCCGGCGGCACTTGCACGAGCACCGGCGCGAGCGGCGTTTCGGGGAACGTGAAGTCCGCGGGCGCCTTGCCGAGCAGGATCGCGAGGCTGTGCTCCGAGGCCGCGCGCTGACGCGCGACGCCCACCGCGTCGGCGCGCGCGCTCGCGAGTTCGTTGCGCGCCTGCGCGACGTCCAGCGCGCTGATGTCGCCTTCCTTGAAGCGGCGCTCGACGAGTTTGAGCGCGTCTTCGCGCAGCGCCACCGTGCGGCGGTACAAATCGACGTCGGAGTCGAACTGGCGCAGCTGGAAGTAATTCTGCGCAACGTCGGCCTGCAACGCGAGCTGCACCGAGAGGAACAAGGCTTCGCTTTGCTGGGCGTCTGCCTGCGCCGCGTGCACGTTCGAACTCACGCGGCCGAACAGGTCCACCTCGTAGCTCGCCGTGGCCTGCGCGCGCCACAGCGTTTGTGCGGGCACATTGGCGTTCTGCGGCAGATACTGCGAAGCTGGCGAGGCGCGCTCATAGGTCGGGCCGAAGCCCGCATCGATCGACGGGAACCACGAGGCGCGCGCGGCCTGCGTCAGGGCACGCGCCTGCTGCACGCGCGCGGCCGCCGCCTTGAGGTCCTGGTTCGCTTCGAGCGCCTGCTGCTCGAGCTTGTCGAGCGTCGGGTCGTCGAACGCCGTCCACCATTCGCCGCGATGGGTGTCGTCGGCGGGCTGCGCGGGCGTCCACGTGCCCACGTCGTGCGGATTCGTGCTCTGCGTTTGCTGCGGCGCTTCCTTGTAAGCGGCGGGCACGGCGGCGTCGGGCACCTTGTAGGTCGGCTCGACCGAGCAGGCCGCGAGCCAGGCAAAGAGCGCGACGCTCGCCGCGATTCGTGTGATACGCGCGACATGCCCGCCTCCCGGCACGGCATGCGCGCGATAGCGCAAGCTGGATTCGTTAGTCATATTGATCATTTTCCCTTGTCGCCTTACGCGTCGACCATCGACTGCGGCTTGCGCGCATTGTCCTTCTGCGCGACGTGAATCTTGCCGCCCGCGAGCGTGCGCAGCACCACATAGAATACCGGCGTCAGCAACAGGCCGAATGCGGTCACGCCGAGCATGCCGAAGAACACGGCCACGCCCATTGCATGACGCATTTCCGAACCCGCGCCGCTGGAGATCACGAGCGGCACCACGCCCATGATGAACGCGATGGACGTCATCAGGATCGGGCGCAGACGCAGGCGGCTCGCCTCGATGGCAGCGGTAAGCGGCGTATGTCCGTCGTGCTCCAGCTCGCGCGCAAACTCGACGATCAGGATCGCGTTCTTCGAAGCGAGCCCCACCAGCACCATCAAGCCGATCTGCGTGAAGATGTTGTTGTCGCCCTGCGTGAGCCACACGCCCGTGAGCGCACACAGCACGCTCATCGGCACGATCAGGATCACCGCGAGCGGCAGCGTCAAGCTCTCGTAAAGCGCCGCCAGCACGAGGAACACGAGCAGCACACTGATCGGGAACACCCAGATGCCCGCATTGCCCGCCAGCACCTGCTGGTACGTGAGGTCGGTCCACTCGAACTTGACGCCGCGCGGCAGCACCTCAGCCGCGATCCGTTCCGCCGCCGCCTGCGCCTGGCCCGACGAATAACCGGGTGCCGGGCCGCCGTTGACGTCGGCGGCGGTGTAGCCGTTGTAGCGCACCACCATCTCGGGGCCATACGTGGGCGTGACCGTGACGAGCGACGAGAGCGGCACCATCTCGCCCGCGGCGTTGCGCGTCTTCAGTTGCAGGATGTCGTCGGCGCGCTGGCGGAACGGCGCATCGGCCTGCACGCGCACCTGATACACGCGTCCGAAGCGGTTGAAGTCGTTCACGTAGAGCGAACCCAGATAGATCTGCATCGTATCGAACACGTCTGTGACCGGCACGCCAAGCTGCTTCGCCTTCGTGCGATCGAGATCGACGTTCAGCTGCGGTACGTTGATCTGATAGTTCGTGAACGTCGGGCCCAGCTCCGGCGTTTGCGCCGCGCGCTTGACGAAGTCCTGCGTCGCGCGGTTGAGCGCCTCATAGCCGAGCGCGCCATGATCCTCCAGCTGCAACTTGAAGCCGCCCAGCGTACCGAGGCCGAGCACCGGCGGCGGCGGGAACACGGCGATGAACGAATCCTTGATGCTGGCGTACTGCTGGTTCAGCGCACCCGCGATCGCGCCGGCCGACAGCGCCTTGCCCTTGCGCTCCTTGAACGGCTTGAGCGTGACGAACACAATGCCCGCGCTCGAACTATTCGTGAAACCGTTCACCGACAGGCCCGGGAACGCCACGGCGCTTTCCACGCCGGGCTGCTTGAGCGCAATGGCGCTCATGTCGCGAATCACGTTCTCGGTGCGGTCGAGCGCAGCGCCATTGGGCAGTTGCGCGAACGCGATCAGATACTCCTTGTCCTGCGCGGGCACGAAGCCGCCCGGCACCACACGCGCCATCAGCACCGTTGCGGCGATCAGCACCACATAGACCCCGAGCATCGCGCCCTTGTGGCGCAGCACGCCGTTCACGCCGCGCCCATAGCTTTCCGAGCCGCGATGGAACACCTGGTTGAAGCGGCGGAAAAAGCCGCCCAGCACGAGGTTCATCCCACGCGTGAGCCAGTCTTCCTTCTCGCCGTGACCGCGCAGCAGCAGCGCCGAAAGTGCCGGCGAAAGCGTAAGCGAGTTGAACGCCGAGATCACCGTGGAAATCGCGATGGTCATCGCGAACTGCTTGTAGAACTGGCCCGTAAGACCGCTCATGAACGCGAGCGGCACGAACACGGCCACGAGCGTGAGCGCAATAGCGATGATCGGCCCGCTCACTTCCTGCATGGCCTTATACGTCGCATCGCGTGCGGATAGCCCGCTGGCGATATTGCGCTCCACGTTTTCGACCACCACGATGGCATCGTCGACCACGATGCCGATGGCGAGCACCATCCCGAACAGCGATAGCGCGTTGATCGAGAAGCCGAACGCAAGCAGCAGCGAGAACGTCCCGACGATCGACACCGGCACCGCGATCAACGGAATGATCGAGGCGCGCCACGTTTGCAGGAACACGATCACCACGATCACCACGAGCGCGATCGCTTCGAGCAGCGTATGCACCACGGCTTCGATACTGGAGCGCACGAACTGCGTGGGGTCGTAGACGATGCGGTAATCCACGCCGGCCGGCATGTCCTGCTTGAGTTCCTTCATCGCCGCGCGCACCTGGTCCGAAATCGCGAGCGAGTTCGCGCCCGGCGCCTGGTTGATGGCGAGCGCAACGGCCGGTTTGTTGTCGAGCAGCGAGCGCAGGCCATATTCGGAGGCCGCCAGCTCGATACGCGCGATATCGCGCAGGTACGTCACGCCGCCATCGGGATTCGTCTTGACGATGATGTTGCCGAACTCGCTTTCCGTGCGCAGACGGCCCTGGGCATTGACGTTGAGCTGGAACGGCGTGCCAGGCACGCTAGGCGACGCGCCGATCACGCCCGCCGCCACCTGCACGTTCTGCTCGCGAATCGCGTTGACCACGTCGTTCGCGGTGAGGTTGCGCTGCGCCACCTTCTGCGGGTCGAGCCAGATGCGCATGGCGTAGTCGCCCGAACCCCACAGCTGCACCTCGCCCACGCCCTGGATGTTCGAGAGGCGGTCCTTCACGTTGAGCAGCGCGTAATTGCGCAGGTAAGTCATGTCGTACCGGTTGTCCGGCGAGATCAGGTGCACCACCATCGTGAGCGTGGGCGAGCTCTTGATGGTCGTGATGCCAAGACGCTGCACGTCTTCCGGCAGGCGCGGCAGCGCCTGGTTCACGCGGTTCTGCACGAGCTGCGTGGCCTTGTCCGGGTCGGTGCCGAGGCGAAACGTGACCGTGAGCGTGAGATTGCCGTCGCTATTGGCTTGCGACTGCATGTACAGCATGTTCTCGACGCCGTTGATCTGCTCCTCGAGCGGCGCGGCGACGGCTTCGGCGATCACCTTCGGGTTCGCACCCGGATATTGCGCGTGGACCACCACCGAAGGCGGCACGACCTCGGGGTACTCGGAGATCGGCAACTGGAACAGCGCGATCACGCCGGCCAGCAGGATCAGCACGGACAGCACGCCCGCGAAGATCGGCCGGTCGATGAAGAATTTCGATATGTTCATGGGTTGCTCTTGTTCATGACGCTCAATTTGACGCGAATCTTGCTGCTTAGGCATCCTGACTGATGGACAGGCGTACGCTGCGATCGCCTGCGCCCGCCGCTCGTCAGGACGTTTTCGCTGCCTTGGCGCCGGGGTTCGCTGCCGTGTTGGTCGAATCGGCGTCGGGGTCGCCGTTCATCGGCACCATGTGCGAGCGCACGGCTTCACCGGGGCGCACGCGCTGCGTGCCGTTCACCACCACGTGGTCGCCCGCCTTCAGGCCGCCCAGAATCACGCGCAGGTTGCCCTGCTGGCCGCCCGTTTGCACCGTGCGGTACGCGATCTTGCCGCTGCTATCCACGACGTACACGAACTTCTTGTCCTGGTCGGTGCCGATGGCGGCGTCGTCCACGAGCAGCGCCGGGTGCGGGGCGCTGCCGCCCACCTTGATGCGTGCGTACAGCCCCGGCACCAGCGCGCCGTCGGCGTTGTCGAAGCGCGCGCGCACGCGGATCGTGCCCGACGTGGTGTCGAGACGGTTATCCACCGACTCGATCGTGCCGGTGCGCGAATATCCCGATTCGTTCGCCAGACCCAGTTCCACCGGCACCTTCGAGCCATCCTTCATGCGGCTGATGTAGTCGAGATAGGTCTGCTCGTCGGCGTCGAATTCGGCGTAGATGGGCGAAACGGAAACGAGCGTCGTGAGCGCCGCGGCGCTTGCGCCCGCCGAAACGACGTTGCCCACCGTGATCTCGGCGCGCGACACACGCCCCGCCACCGGCGCGACGATGCGTGTGTAGCCCAGGTTGATCTGCGCGGCTTCGAGCGCGGCCTGCGCGGCCTTGAGATTCGCGTTCGCTTCGCGCGAGGCGTTCTGCTTCTCGTCGTAATCGCGCTTCGCGATGGCGTTGTCGCCAATCAGGCGCTGCGCGCGCTCCCAGTCGCTTTGCGCGTAGCCCGTGCGCGCCTGAGCGGCTGCCAGCTGCGCAGCGGCTTGATCGACCGCCGCCTGGTACGGGCGCGGGTCGATCACGAACAGTGTTTCCCCCTGCTTCACGAGCGCGCCGTCACGGAAGTTCACGGAGACGATCGTGCCGGAAACCTGCGGACGTATCTCCACTTTCTCGACGGCGGCCATGCGGCCCGAGTAGCTCTGCCAGTCGGTGATGGTGCGATTGAGCACGGCTGCGACATCGACCTCGGGTGCCGGCGGCGCTTCAGCGGCAACGGCAGGGTGCGAGTCGAGGCGGATGGCCCCGAGGGTGCCGAGGCCCGCGACCACGAGCACGCCAATGACCGCTAGCGCGATACGGGTTCGGGATTGCGAAAAAAGTGACATGTCGGACTCCAGAAATAATGGTTGATTGTTCTTCACTGGTTCGGCAGCACCGCCGCAAGGGTGCTTCGTCTATGACGCGCCCGCGTCGAAGCAACATTGGAAAAACCGTACAGCCTCGCTGAGCGCGGCTGGATGCGCAGCGAGGTTCGCGTGCGAAACGCTCGGGTAGCGCACCACCTGGGTGCGCACGCCCGCGTCGATCAGGCGGCTCGCGTACTTCTCCGCTTCGATGTGCAGCACGTCGTTCTGTGCGGTCACGATGAGCGTGGGCGGCAAGCCGCCAAGACGCAGCGATTCGAGCGGCGCGGCGTAGGGATGCATGCGCTGCGTCGCATCGGGCAGATACGCGCGATAACACGCCGCGCATTCGCTTGCGGTGATATCCGAGCCAAGCCGCGCCTCGTCGCCAAGACGCGTGAGGCTCGGGTCGAGCATCGGCGCAAACAGCGCCTGCGCCGCGAGCTTCACGTCGCCGCGATCGCGGCCCATGAAGGCGAGCACGTTGGCGATCTGGCCGCCCGCGTCGTGGCCCGCCGCGATCACACGCTTCGGATTGCCGCCGAAGGCGCGGGCCCGCGTCAGCGCCCACAGCGCCGCGCGATGCGCATCTTCTGGCGCGGCGGGAAACGGGTGCCTGGGCGCGAGCGAATACCCCACGCTCACCACGAGCGCTGGTAAGCGTTCTGCGAGAAAGCGCCCCACCGCATCCGCTTCCTCGATCGACCCGCGCACGAAGCCGCCGCCGTGGAAATAGAGCAACACCGGCAGACCATTCGCGGCTTCCGGGCGGTACAGCCGCAGCGGAATCTGCTGGGCGTAGCCTTCGATCACCACGTCGGTCGTGAGCAGCGCGCGCACCTTGCCAGGCTTGGCGGACGCGGTAACAGGCAGGGCCGCGGGCACTTCGGCCAGCGGCGCTTCCTCCGCGGAGGTCCAAGACGTTGGGCGTTTAAAGACATCCATGTCAAATCGGCGCAATGCGCGAGAGTAGATTCGAATGGAACGAATTGTGGGTTCGGCAGACTTGCAAATAAATGCCTATAATCCGGCAACACAATTCGGCGCACCTGAACAATCTGTCTCCTCTTTCTGCGCGTGCGTTTCTTTCGAACGCCGCGCGCCGTGCGACCGAAGCTTTTTGGAGAGTGGCAATGGACCGCCTTCAGGCCATGCAGGTGTTCACCCGCGTCGTCGATACCAACAGCTTCACGCGTGCTGCCGAAACGCTCGACATGCCGCGTGCTTCGGTCACGACGATCATTCAGAATCTCGAAGCGTTTCTCGGCGTGCGCCTCATGCATCGCACCACGCGCCGTCTGTCGCTCACGCCCGATGGCGCGGCGTACTACGAGCGCTGCGTGCGCATTCTCGCGGACGTCGAGGAAACGGAAACCACATTCCAGGATCGCAACCGCAAGCCGCACGGCAAACTGCGCATCGACATGCCCGGCTCGATCGGGCGGCTCATCATAATTCCGTCGCTGTGCGAATTTCACGGGCGCTATCCGGACATCGACCTGCAACTCGGGCTATCCGATCGCCCCGTGGACTTGCTGCAGGAAGGCGTGGATTGCGTGGTGCGCGTGGGTGCGCTGCAGGACTCGTCGCTGGTCGCGCGGCGCATTGGCATTTTCGAAGGCGTGTCGTGCGCGGCGCCGTCGTATCTGGAGCGCCACGGCATGCCGCAGACGCTCGAAGAACTGGCCGAGCATCGCGCCGTGAACTACTTCTCGTCGCGCACGGGTCGCGTGATGGACTGGGCGTTTCTCGTCGACGGCAAGGAAGTGGAGGTCAAGCTCAAGAGCATGGTCTCGGTAAACGACGCGGACGCTTACGTGACCTGCGGCATCGAAGGCTTTGGCCTGATTCAGGGGCCGCGCTACATGGTGCTGCCGCACCTGAAGTCGGGCGCGCTCGTCGAAGTGCTGCCCGATTACAAACCGCTGCCCATGCCGATTTCGGCCGTCTATCCGCACAGCCGCCATCTGTCACCCAAAGTGCGCGTGTTCGTGGACTGGATCGCCGAAGTGTTCGACCGCTGCCCGCTCCTGAGCGGCCGCGCCTCGCTCGACAAGGCCTGCACGATGCGCACGCTCGAAGAGCGCGAAAACGCGCCGGCGCTCGAAACGCCCGTTATTTCGGAATGGGCCGCATAGGCTGGGCGGCGTAACGCCGTAGCGCTGCGCCCACCCTCAGAGCCGCGCCCGCAAAGGCTTTGCGGGCGCGGTGCAGCGATTGTTCCAGATTTTCGACAATTGCTTTCGCGTTCCGGCCGTTTATCGCAAACGGCTGCGCAACTACATTTGCTCCTGTCGCCGCGACCCACGTGGCATCAGTACAAAAGGAGCAGATCATGAAACGCACTCTCGCAGCCGCCATTGGCGCCACGCTCGTTCTCTCGCTCGCCGCCAGCGCTTCGGCCTTCGCCCAGGACAACAGCGCTCCGAAAACCCGCGCCGAAGTGAAGGCGGAAATCGCTGCCGCGTATCGCGACGGCACGCTGCCTTCGCTGAACAAGACGAGCTACCCCGAGCAAAGCCTGATCGGCCGCACGCAAGCGCAACGCATCGCGCTGCAGGAAAGCCGCGCGAACAACGCCCAGCGCGTTGCGCAGGCTGGCGAATAAGCCCGCAAGACGCATCGGCATTTCGATTGCAAGACGAAAAACGTAGGAGTCCAATATGAATCAGACCGTACCTTCCGAACTCGAGCAGTGGGACAACACCACGCCCGTGTGGACGCCGTTTCGGCATTGAAATGTGAAGCGCGCGTGAAGATGTGAAACGTGTGAAAGGGCCCGGCGGTTTTGCAACCGTCGGGCCCTGGCGTTACCGGTTCACGAAATCCGGCTCGAAAAACACCCAGCGCACGAGGGGAAAGCGCGCCTGCAGATCGGCTTCGATCTCGTTGATCGCCTCGACCATGGTGCGGCTGTGGTCGTACTCGAGCATTTCGCACTGCACCGCCACCATCACCTCCTTGCCCCATTGCAGGGTAATGAGGCTGATGATGCTGCGAATCTCGGGCCGCGCGCGCAAGAACGATTCGATATCGCGCCGCATTTCCGGGCTGGCCGATTCGCCGACGATCATCGACTTCACTTCGCGCGCGATGAACCACGCAATCAGCATGAGCAGTACGCCCACGCCGATCGAGCCGCATGCGTCCCATACCGGATTGCCCGTGATGACCGTGAGCAGCACGGCGGCGAACGCGATGGCGAGACCCGCCAGCGCGGCGATGTCTTCGCCCGCCACGACGAGCAGGTCGGAATCGCGCGTTTCGCGCGCCCAGCGCCACAACGACTTCGTAGGCGCGCCCTTGCGAATCTCGCGCATCGCACCGTAAAGCGAAAACGCTTCGAGCACTACGGAAATGCCGAGCACGACGAGCGCCACATACACGAATCGCAACGGCTCGCGCGCAATCAGCCGGTGCACGCCCTCGTACACCGAGAACGCACCGCCCACGAAAAACAGCAGCAGCGCCACGAGCAGCGAATAGAAGTTGATCGCGCGGCCCGTGCCCATGGGATGCAGCGGCGTGGGCGGCTCGCGCGACTGGCGCAGGCCGAACAGCAGCAGCAGTTGATTGCCGCAGTCGGCCGTGGAGTGAATCGCCTCCGCGAACATCGATCCCGAGCCCGTGAACGCCGCGGCAGCGTACTTGCAGACCGCTATGCCGAAGTTCGCAGCGAGCGCGTAGAAGATGGCTTTCGGCGATTCTCCGCTCATACGGCCCTCATGCGACGTCCACGCGCGCCGGGCCTGCGCCCAGTTCGCCGATCACACGGGCGTCGCCAAAGCCTTCCGCGCGGAAGATCGCCAGCACGTCGTCCACGTTTTCCGGCGCGCAGGCCACGAGCAGGCCGCCCGAAGTCTGCGGGTCGGTGAGCAGCGTGCGCGCGCTTTCGGGCAGGCTGGGCGCGAGCGTGACGGCGTCGCCGTACGAGGCCCAGTTGCGGCCCGAGGCGCCCGTGTACACGCCGTCATCGACGAACTTCTGCACGCCCGGCAGCCACGGCAGGTCGGCGTAGTGCACGCGCGCGGTGAGATTCGCGCCGCGCGCGATTTCGAGTGTGTGGCCGAGCAGGCCGAAGCCCGTCACGTCGGTCATGGCGTGCACGCCCGGCAGCTCCGCCAGCGTCGCGCCGGGCTTGTTGAGCAGGGTCGCGGCGGCCACCATCGCCTTGTAGCCTGCGTCGCCGAGCATTTCCTTCTTGAGCGCGGCGGAAAGCACGCCCACGCCCAGCGGCTTGCCGAGCACGAGCACGTCGCCGGCCTTTGCCGACGCGTTGCGCTTCACGCGTTCGGGATGCACCACGCCGAGCGCCGCCAGGCCGTAAATGGGCTCCACGGAGTCGATCGAATGGCCGCCCGCCACGGGAATGCCCGCGGCCGCGCACACGTCCTCGCCGCCGCGCAGCACCTGCGCGATCACGTCGTGCGGCAGCACGTTGATGGGCATGCCCACGAGCGCCAGCGCGAGGATCGGCTTGCCGCCCATGGCGTAGACGTCCGAGAGCGCGTTGGTCGCGGCGATGCGGCCGAAGTCGTACGGGTCGTCGACGATCGGCATGAAGAAGTCCGTCGTCGCGACGATGGCCTGCTCGTCGTTGAGCTTGTAGACCGCGGCGTCGTCGGCGGTCTCGGTGCCGACCAGCAGGTTCGGAAACACGGTGGTGAGCGGCGTGCTGCGGGCGAGCAGCGCGGAAAGCACGCCCGGCGCGATCTTGCAGCCGCAGCCGCCGCCGTGCGAAAGGCTCGTGAGGCGCGGCACGGCGGCGCCAATGGCGGGTTTGTCGTTCATGTCTGGAAATCGTCCTGAAAGTGCCGGATGAGTTTTCGTATTATGGGGCAATCGCCGGACAGACGATGTGGGCGGCGCGCACGCGCGGCGGCGCCGCTCAACCGCGCCCGGCGGCCTGGCCAGCGGCGTTCGCGGCGACGCCGCCCGCGTGGAGCGTATCGACGAGCCATTGCGGATCGTCGTGCGGCAGATCGTGCCCCGCCCACGGATGCTCCACGTGCGGCGCGCCCCAGGCCCGCGCGAGCCGCGCCGAGCAAACGGGGTTCACGAGCCGGTCGCCTTGCGACGACACCACGAGCACCGCACAGCGCGGCACGGCGCGCGCCTTGAAGCGCGCGGCGGCGGCTAGCTGGCGCAGCGCGTTCGCGCGGCTCACGTGGGCGCTCGCGCGGATCGCGCGCCACGTTTCGAGGTCGGCGGCGAGCGTGTCGCAGCGCGCGCAGGTGAGCCCGTGGATCAGCGTCTCGGCAATGTCGCCGCTGTTGCCGCCATCCCAGTGCCGCGCCACGCGCACGAGCGCAGGCCACGCCGAGGGCCGCAAGCGCTCGTGAATGCGGCTAAAAGGCCGCATGCTCGTATTCACGAGCGCGAGCCGGTCTATTTCTTCGGGGTAACGCAGCGCCCAGGCCGTCGCCACCATGCCGCCCAGCGACATCGCCAGCACGCGGTATGGCGCGCGTGCGCCGTGCCGCTGCGCCTCGGCGCGCAGCGCGTCCACGTAGTCGTCCACCGCGAGCGGCGAGCGTACGTAGGCCGCGGTGCCGTTGCCCGGCAGGTCGATCGGCAGCACGCCGTCGCGCGCCGCAAGCCGCGCGGCGAACGCGCCCCAGTGGCGCGATTCGCGCGTGAGGCCGCGCAGCAGGATCCACGGTTCGCTCATGTGCCCGGCTTGCGATACCAGTGCCCGATCGCGCTTTTCAGCACCTCCTCGCGGATCACGCCCTCGGGCAGCCAACGCTGCGCGGAATACGCGGCGCGCGTGAGGAACTCGAACAGATTCGCGTGACGCCGCAGCACCCGCGCGGTGCGATGCTGCAAGAGCGGATTGAACATGCCCTGACGCGAAAAGATCTGGCGCGGGTTCTTCTTGATCCACAGCCACGAGCCCAGTTCGAGTGTGAGCGGCAGGAAGATGTTGCTGTCGGGCGCGCGATCGTACGCGCAATCCCACAAGTCGCCGTGCAGCAAATATTGGTGGCTCTGCGGCTCGAAGGTGTAGCCGTGATGCGGATGCGCGCGCTCGAACATCGTCTTGAGCACGTACATTTCGGGCAGATGGCGTATGAGGCGGCGCGTGCGCGCGTATGGAAACCAGATGCTGTCGGTCCAGCCATAACCCGAATGGCAGTCGAGCGCGAAGGAAAGCGGGCGCCGCGTGAGTTCTTCGTCGACGATCTTCAGGAGCGCCTGCGCCTCGATCTCCATGGCCGCGCCGCGCCGCCCCCGATACCACGGCAGCCACGAGCCGACGCGCTGGCCGCCCGCGAGAAAGGGCACGCGCTCGTCGGCGTCCTGCGGCGCGTTGCGCATGAGGTCCACGCCGTTCGGATTCGCGCGCGTGGCGAGCCACATGCCGCCGGGATTGAGGATCGGCGCGAACACGATGCGCACGGACTCGAGCTGGCGCAGGAGCAGTTCGTCCCAGGCTAGACGCCCCACCAGTGCGCGCATGTAGTCGAGCACGAGCTGCGAGCCAATGCGCTCGAGCCCATGAATGCCCCCGAAAAAACCAATGCCGGGCGCGGCCGGATCGCGCGAGCCGATTGCCGCCACATAGAGAGGAAACGTACGGCCGCGCACCTCGACTTCGCCCTCGCTGCGAATGTCGAGCCAGCGCGCGCCGGCATCGAGGATCATTTTGAGATCCTCGTATTCCTCGAAGCTGTCGGGTAGGAAGCTCAGTGCCTGCATATGGCGCCGGGTTTCGTCGCTCGTTTGGTTGGGGCCGCCTAGGTGGGGCCGCCTAGGTGGGGCCGCCTAGGTGGGGCCGCCCAGGTCGGGGCCGCCGCGTGCGGCCGCATTGTCTACAACTGCCTTGCGAGTGCCGCCCCTGTCGACAATGAGTCAGCAACAAGTCAGGAAAACCAGGGACAGCACGTACGTCGCCCATCAATATAGCCGCTTCCCGTGATATTGAGCGTGACAGATGTTTAGCGTCATGCCTCTGTCACATCTTTCGCGAAATTTTCCGCGATGGGAAGGCCGCAAAACATGTAGTCGTCTAGACGTCGCGACACCTTCACTCAACCGTCACAGTCGCTTCCTAGAATGAGCCCTCGACTACACAGCGACGGATTGTTATGGACGCCATACGCATCGAACGCCTCTCGAAAAGCTTCGACAGCGGCCGCAAGGCACTCGACGAAATCAACCTGCGCGTAGGCGTTGGCGAGATGGTCGCGCTGATCGGCGCATCGGGCTCGGGCAAATCGACCTTGCTACGCCATATTGCGGGCTTCACGGCTTCCGACCCGCAGCCTTCGCGCATCGAGATTCTTGGTCGTCCTATTCAGCAGGACGGCCGCATCGTGCGCGAAGTGCGCCGCATTCGCCGCGACATCGGCTTCGTGTTTCAGCAGTTCAATCTCGTGCATCGCCTCACGGTCGAAACGAACGTGCTCATCGGCGCGCTGTCGCGGCTGCCGTTGTGGCGACGCCTCACGGGCCGCTTTCCGCGCGCCGAACGCGAGCTGATGCTGGCCGCGCTCGGCGAAGTCGGCATCGCGCACAAGGTCGCCGAGCGCGCCTCGAATCTCTCGGGCGGCCAGCAGCAGCGCGCGGCGCTCGCCCGCGCGCTCGTGCAGCGCGCGCGCCTCATTCTCGCCGACGAACCCATTGCCTCGCTCGACCCTGCATCGTCGCGCCGCGTGATGGACATGATGCGCATGCTCAACCGCGATCACGGCTTGACGGTGGTCGTCTCGCTGCATCAGGTGGATATCGCCATGGAGTACTGCCCGCGCACCATCGCGCTGCGCGACGGGTGCGTGGTGTACGACGGCGCATCGGCGGCGCTCACGCCCGCCCTGCTGCAACAGCTCTATGGCAACGCCGCGCGCGAGCTGCTCGAACCCGATGCTGCGCCTCCCGCGGCAACGCGCTTCGGTGCGCAGCCTCGCGCGGCCTGATCGCGCAACCCAACCCTTTTCCAACCCGCAACGTTTTCCCTCACCACGGACCGCCCCAATGAAACTGTTCCGCTCCATGCTCTCCTGGTGCGCCGCCGGCGCCGTCGCGTTTGCCTCGCTCGGCAGCGCGGCCGCTCACGCGGAAGACCTCAGCTTCGGCATCATCTCGACCGACTCGTCGGCGGTGCTCAAGCAACGCTGGCAACCGTTCATCGACGACCTGAACAAGCAGACCGGCCTGCATGTGAATGCGTTCTTCGCCACCGACTACTCGGGCATCATCGAAGCCATGCGCTTCAACAAGGTGCAGATCGGCTATTTCGGCAACGCTTCGGCGATGGAAGCCGTGGATCGCTCGAATGGCGAGATCTTCGCGAAGGTGCTCTACGCGAACGGCGACACGGGCTACAAGTCGGTGCTCATCACCAACGTGAACAGCCGCGTGAAGTCGATCGACGATGTGTTCAAGAATACTAAGGATCTCACGCTCGGCTGGGGCGACCCCAATTCGACCTCGGGCACGCTGATTCCGGGCTATTACCTCTTCGCGAAGCGCGGCATTTCGGTGAACGCGACGAACTTCAAGACCGTGCTGCCGTCGAGCCATGAAGCGAACCTGCTTGCCGTGGTGAACAACAAGGTGGATATCGCCACCAACAACACCATCGAGCTTTCCACGCTGCAACAGAAGCACCCGGACCGCTTTGCCCAGGTGCGCGTGCTGTGGACCTCGCCGCTCATTCCGTCCGACCCGCTCGTGTATCGCAAGGATCTGCCTGAAGCCACCAAGCAGAAGCTGCGCGACTTCTTCTACCACTACGGCAAAACCGATCCGCGCGAGAAGAAGATCATGGCCGATATCACCGGCTATGCAGGCTTCGCGCCCGCCAGCGACGCGCAGCTCCTGCCGATCCGCCAGGTCGCGCTGTTCCAGCAGAAAGAGAAGATCACCGCCGACACGCATCTCTCCGACGACGACCGCAAGAGCCAGATCGCGGCCATCGACGCGAAGATCGGCGCGCTCGCCGCACCTGCGAAGCAGTAATGGGCGCAATGGATTTCGACAGCTCACGCGCCGTGCCGCAGGCAGAAGTCGCGAGGCCGGCTGCCACGCCGGCGGCGACGCCAAACGTCGCCGCCACGCCGCAAGCGGCCGCCCTTGCGGCGAGCGGCCTGGCAGGCAAGCGCAGCTGGTCCTCGCTCGCGCTCTGGGCCATCGTGTTCGTGCTGCTCGGCGTGGCGTGGCGCGGCGCCGACATGCGCCCGCTCGACCTGTTCTCCGACTCCGCGAACATGGGCACGTTCGCGCGCGGCTTCTTCCCGCCGGACTTCACGGAATGGCGCACGTATGCCCAGGAAATGTGGGTCACGATCGCGGTGGCGCTGTGGGGCACGGCGCTCGCCATCGTCTGCGCGGTGCCGTTCGGGCTGATGTCGGCGCACAATCTCGCGCCTGCCTGGGTGCTGCATCCCGTGCGTCGTTTGATGGACGCGTGCCGCGCCATCAACGAGATGGTGTTCGCGATGCTCTTCATCGTGGCCGTGGGCCTCGGGCCGTTCGCCGGTGTGCTCGCCTTGTGGGTGCACACGACAGGCGTGCTCGCGAAGCTCTTTGCGGAAGCGGTGGAAGCCATCGACCCGCGCCCCGTGGAAGGCGTGCGCGCGACGGGCGCCTCGCCGCTCGACGAGATCATCTACGGCGTGCTGCCCCAGGTCATGCCGCTGTGGATCTCGTATGCGCTCTACCGCTTCGAGTCGAATGTGCGCTCGGCGATGGTGGTAGGCATGGTGGGCGCGGGCGGCATCGGCGTCGTGCTGTATGAAGAAATCCGCTCGTTCGATTATCAGCAGACCAGCGCCGTTCTCATCATGGTGATCGTCGTCGTCACGGCCATCGATCTGATCTCCGCAAGACTGCGCGCGCGCGTGATCTGACGCGTTCCCCAACAGCCGCGCGAGCCGAATAGAAACACAACGACGGCTCGCACGGCTTTTCCCTATTTCTGGCGGCCACACGCGTTCGCTGGAATAATCACATGATTGCGGCCGCAACGGCCCGCGTCTCCAACAAACCATTCGATTCGCAATCCCGATGGCCAGTTTCGTCGTTCTGCTGGTCCTGCTCTCGGCACTCATGCACGCGAGCTGGAACGCCTTCCTCCATGTTTCGGGCGACCGCCTCTGGCTGCTCGGCATGTTCTCGGTGCCGTACATCGTCGTGAGCGCGATCGCCGTGTGCGTGCTGCCGCTGCCCGCGCCGGCGAGCTGGCCGTATATCGCCGCTTCGGTGGTGCTGGAGTTCGTGTATTGCTTCACGCTGATCCGCGCCTATCGCAGCGGCGACTTCGGGCAGATCTACCCCATCGCACGCGGGCTTTCGCCGCTGCTCGTATTCGGGGGGGCGCTGGTGTTCGCGCACGAAGACCTGCATGCGCTGGCGGCCACGGGCGTCGCGCTCGTTTCGCTTGGCATCATGTCGCTTGCTTTCAGGCGCGGCATGCGCTTTTCCGGCGAGAGCGTACCGTATGCGCTGCTCACGGGCCTTTTCATCGCGATGTATTCGGTCGTCGACGGACTCGGCGCGCGCCTGGCCGGTAACGGCATCAGCTACATCATGTGGGTGTATCTGCTCTGGAACGTCCCGCAGTTTCTCGTGGTCTGCAAGCTGCGCGGCGGCGCGGCGCGGATGTTCACGTCGAAGTCCGCGGTCGCGCGCGGCGTGCTCGCGGGCGTGCTCGCGCTCACGGCGTATTGCCTCGTGATCGAGGCGTTCCGTTATCTGCCTATCGCGATGGTTTCCGCGCTACGCGAACTCTCGTCGGTCTTCGCCGTACTGATCGGCTGGCTCTTCATGAACGAGAAGCTCACGGCGCGCCGCATGGTCGCGTGCGCGCTCGTGACTTGCGGGGCGGTGCTGATCCGGCTGTGAGCGGCTCGCGCCGTCGTGACGGCTTCGCTCACACGAAGGCGGGTAGCGTCGTATCGATCGCCTCGGCAAGCGTGTCGAACGCCGGCGCGATCTCCTCGTCGGGCACGCAGGCATAGCCGATCAGCAAGCCCGGATTCGCGCGCTCGCGCGACGAGTAATACCCCGAAAGCGGCCGCACCACGATATTGCGCGCGAGCGCGGCTTCGGCCACGGCGCGGTCGTCGCTGCCTTCGGGCAGCTGCATCACGACGTGCAGGCCCGCGTCGCCACCCATGGCGGGCAACGCGTCGCCGTAGCGGCGCGCAACGGCGTCCAGCAGCACCTGGCGGCGCTGGCCGTAGAGCGCCCGCATCTTGCGGATATGCGAGGTGAAATGCCCTTCGGCGATGAACTCCGCGAGCACGGCCTGCTGCAGCAATTGCCCCTCGCGGTACAACTCGGCGCTCGCGGTCGCGAAGCTTTCCGCCAGCGCTTCCGGCGCGACCAGATACCCCACGCGCAAGCCCGGAAACAGCGTCTTGCCGAAGCTGCCCACGTAGATCACCTGCCCCGCCGTATCGAGCCCCTGCAATGACGCGAGCGGGCGGCTGCCGTAACGGAACTCGCTGTCGTAGTCGTCCTCGATGATCCAGCACTGATGCTGGCGCGCGTACTCGAGCAACATGCGCCGGCGCGCGAGGCTCATCACCATGCCGAGCGGGTACTGATGCGAAGGCGTGACGAGCATGAGCCGCGGCGCAGGCGCGGCGAAGTCGTCGGCCGACGGGTTGAGCCCCTCGCTGTCCACGGCGATCGGCCGCGTATTGAGGCCTGAGACATGCAGCACGCTGCGCACGCCCCAGTAGCACGGGTCTTCGGTCCAGATGGTGTCGCCGGGGTCGGAAAGCAGACGCACGGCCAGGTCGATGGACTGATGAATCCCCGTCGTGATGATGATCTGCTCCGGCGAGCAGCGTACCGAGCGCGAAGTGCGCAGATAGTCGGCCAGCACGTGGCGCAGCAGCGCCAGCCCGCCGCCGGGCGCGTACGTCAGCAGGTCCGGGCGCAGGCTGCGCCAGTACTTGTTGTGCAGACGCGTCCACACGCGCGCGGGGAAGCGGGAGACGTCGGGCACGCCGGGCATGAACGCCCCGCCCTGGCGCTTCGATACGCCCGCGCTGGTAATCAGGCGCGTGCCGCGCGCCGAGAGTGCGCGCGCCGCGGGGCGCTGCGCCTGCGTGGCGGCTCCCAGTCCGCTTGCCGCCGCGGCTCCGGGTGCCTCCGCGGCAAGCGTCTCCGCGCCTCGCGCGCTCTGGCGGTTAGTTGCGACTTCTCCCGAAGGCTGCACGGCTCCTGACGCGCCGCTATTTTTGCGCGTTTGCATAGGGCCAATTTCCGTCGCCCCCACGATCTCGTCGGGCGACGTGTCCGCCACGAACGTGCCGCGCCCCGTTGCCGACGTGACATAGCCTTCGAGCACCAATTGTTCGTAGACCTGCGTCACGGTATTGCGCGCAATCCCCAGTTCGGCCGCCAGCAGCCGCGACGACGGCACCCGCGCCCCGGCCGGCAGCTCGCGCGACAGGATCGCCTGCTGCAGCAGCTTGTGCAGTTGCCGGTACACCGGCTGGGCGCTTCCGCGGTCGAGCCGTTGGGCCAGCCAATCGGACAGAACACTCGCACGCATCGAAATTGGCTCCTAAAGATTGCACTGAATGGCTCTGAAATTTAGAGCCAAATGTGAGTATAGTCGCGACATGGACTGCTTGCCGGTCCGCCAGCCAACTTCAGAACTGACACCGATTCCACAGGAGATGAACGTGAGCAAGAACGCCGATCTGCAAAGCCGCAAGAACGCCATTACCCCGCGCGGCGTGGGCGTGATGTGCGACTTCTACGCCGAGCGCGCCGAAAACGCGGAGCTGTGGGACGTGGAAGGCCGCCGCTTCATCGACTTCGCCGCCGGTATCGCCGTGTGCAACACGGGCCACCGCCATCCGAAGATCGTCGCTGCCATCAAGGCGCAGCTCGACCAGTTCACGCACACGGCCTATCAGATCGTGCCGTACGAGTCGTATGTCTCGCTGGCCGAGAAGGTCGCCCAGCGCGCGCCGGGCAGCTTCGCCAAGAAGGCCGCCTTCTTCACGACCGGCGCCGAAGCCGTCGAAAACGCGGTCAAGATCGCTCGCGCCCATACGGGCCGTCCGGGCGTGATCGCCTTCGCAGGCGGCTTCCACGGCCGCACGATGATGGGTATGGCGCTCACGGGCAAGGTCGCCCCGTACAAGCTCGCGTTCGGCCCGTTCCCGGCCGACGTGTACCATGCCCCGTACCCGAACTCGGTCCACGGCATCAGCACGGCCGACTCCCTTAAGCACATCGAGATGCTGTTCAAGGCCGACATCGATCCGAAGCGCGTCGCCGCGATCATCTTCGAACCGGTACAGGGCGAAGGCGGCTTCTACCAGGCGCCGGCCGATTTCGTACGCGGCCTGCGCAAAATCTGCGACACGCACGGCATCCTGCTGATCGCCGACGAAGTGCAAACGGGCTTCGCGCGCACCGGCAAGCTGTTCGCGATGGAACACTACGACGTCACGCCGGACCTCATGACGATCGCCAAGAGCCTGGCAGGCGGCATGCCGCTCTCGGGCGTGGTGGGCCGCGCGGACGTCATGGACGCGGCAGCGCCCGGCGGTCTCGGCGGCACGTATGCGGGCAACCCGCTGGCCGTGGCGTCGGCCCACGCAGTGATCGAGATCATCGAAGAAGAAAAGCTCTGCGAGCGCGCCACGAAGCTCGGCGACAAGCTCAAGGCCAAGCTCAATGCGATGAAGGCCGACGTGCCGCAAATCGCCGACATTCGCGGCCCCGGCGCGATGAACGCCGTAGAGTTCTGCAAGCCGGGCACGAGCGAAGCCGACGCCGACTTCACGAAGCGCGTGCAGACCGCCGCGCTGAACCGCGGCCTGCTGCTGCTCGTGTGCGGCGTGTACTCGAACGTCGTGCGCTTCCTGTTCCCGCTGACGATCCAGGAGACCGTGTTCGACGAAGCGCTCGCGATCCTCGAAGAGTCGGTCAAGGAAGCCGTGGGCGTGCCGGCGTAAGCCCCCACCACATGCTGGCCCGCGAGCAGCGAGCCAGCCGCGAAACGGCACACCGGCGCTTGCCGCTGTGCCGTTCGTCGTTCCAAGCGAATCGAATGAACACGTACCGGAGTGCAAGCATGAACCTGAAAGACGCATCGCTGCTGCAAACCAGCGCCTTTATCAACGGCGAATGGCAAGGCGCTGAAGACGGCGCTACGTTCGAAGTGAAGAACCCCGCCACCGGCGCGGTCATCGGCACGGTGCCGCGCATGGGCGCCGCCGAAACGCGCCGCGCGATCGCCGCCGCGAATGCCGCATGGCCCGCATGGCGCGCGAAAACCGCGAAGGAGCGCAGCGTCATCCTGCGCAAGTGGCACGACCTGATGATGGAAAACGCCGACGACCTCGCGCTCATCCTCACCACGGAACAAGGCAAGCCGCTCGCCGAGGCGAAGGGCGAGATCGGCTACGCCGCGTCGTTCCTCGAATGGTTCGCGGAGGAAGGCAAGCGTATTTATGGCGACACGATCCCCACGCCCGCCAACGACAAGCGCATCGTCGTGACGAAGGAACCCGTCGGCGTGTGCGCCGCGATCACGCCGTGGAATTTCCCCGCCGCGATGATTACCCGTAAGGTCGGCCCCGCGCTCGCGGCAGGCTGCCCGATCGTGCTCAAGCCCGCCGAAGCCACGCCGTTCTCGGCGCTCGCGCTGGCCGTGCTGGCCGAGCGCGCGGGCGTGCCGCGCGGTGTATTCAGCGTCGTGACGGGCGACCCGAAGGCGATTGGCGGCGAGCTCACGAGCAACCCCACGGTGCGCAAGCTCTCGTTCACGGGCTCGACGCCGGTGGGCCGCCTGCTCATGAGCCAGTGCGCCTCGACGGTCAAGAAGGTCTCGCTGGAACTGGGCGGCAACGCGCCGTTCATCGTCTTCGAAGACGCCGATCTCGATGCGGCCGTCGCCGGCGCGATCGCCTCGAAGTACCGCAACAGCGGCCAGACCTGCGTGTGCACGAACCGCTTCTACGTGCACGACGCCGTGTACGACGCGTTCGCGGCCAAACTGCGCGACGCGGTGGAAAAGCTCAAGGTCGGCCTCGGCACGGAGTCCGGCGTGACGCAAGGCCCGCTCATCAACGAAGCGGCCGTGCTGAAGGTGGAATCGCATATCGAAGATGCGCTCGCGAAAGGCGCTCAGGTGACCACGGGCGGCAAGCGCCACGCGCTCGGCCATGGCTTTTTCGAGCCGACCATCCTCACCGGCGTCACGCCCGCGATGAAGGTCGCGCGCGACGAAACCTTCGGGCCGCTCGCGCCGCTGTTCCGCTTCTCGTCCGATGAAGAAGTGATCAGGATGGCGAACGATACCGAGTTCGGCCTCGCCGCCTACTTCTACAGCCGCGACATCGGCCGCGTGTGGCGCGTGGCCGAAGCGCTCGAATACGGCATGGTGGGCATCAACACCGGCCTGATCTCGAACGAAGTCGCGCCGTTCGGCGGCGTGAAGCAGTCTGGCCTGGGCCGCGAAGGCTCGCACTACGGCGTGGACGACTACGTGGTGATCAAGTACATGTGCATGGCAGGCATGTAACGACCAGACGCAAAACGGGCGCCTTCTGAGGCGCCCGTTCGGATCGTAAAAAGGAGCCGGCGCCATATTGCGCCGGCTTTTTTAGGTGCTCACTGCGTGGCGGCGACCGGCGTCACCTGCGACGCATAAGCGGAAACGAACACGGCGTGGACCGTGTCGCCGACCTTCAAGGTCTTGAGGTCGATATCAGGCGTGGCTTGCAGCGTGACGGTCTGATACGCGCCGCGCAGCGTCACTTCGCGCTTCTTCGCGTTGATATGCTGCACCGTGGCCTGGACTTCGACCTGGCGCGCGGCGTCGTAGCCCGACGACGCGGGCAGATAGACATTGGTATCCACACGCTTGCGAATACCCTTGTCCTTGCCCGTCACCTTTTCGGCCGTCACGAGGAGCGCGTTCTTGTAGAGCACGTCGACGGTGTCGCCCACTTTAAGTTGATCGAAGTTGTTGACCTGCTGGCTGAGCGCGATATCGACATCATTGCCGCGCGGCCCCCGCAGCGTGACGACGCGTGCAGCGCGATCGATGCCGACGATCTTCGCCTGGATATGCACCGGCTCCGCGTTGGCAATCACGTCCTGCGCCGCGCTGGAGAGCGCGCTTTGCCCCTGCGGCGCCGAAGCGGGCGCGTCGTTTTGCGCGAACGCCCCCTGCGAAAGGCCTACGCCCATCACCCATGCCGCCGCCAGAATCGCTGCCTTCGTCATTCACATTCTCCTCGTCAAACGGGTTTGAATTGATTGCCGTATTTGCATCGGCGTGTGGCGCCGAAGTGCGGCCGATTCTACGCGCGGCTCTTAAAACGAGGACGCTACCTGGCCGAAGGCGGGTCAAGTTATCGCCAACAAATACGGCTAATTACCGAGGAGTTTGCAGAGGCTCAATATCCTGTGCGATTACGTGTTGAAACGGATCGCGCAATTGTTGCGTAGCGCGAAATGCTTATTTTTAGCGTGGCGTTGCTGTCTGCGTCGGCAGGGGCTCAATACCACGCACTCGATGGCAACTGCGCGAGGCTCGGCGGCGTGACAGCGCCGTAGTATGACGCCGTGGTGCCGCCGGCGGTCGTACCCCCCGCGAGGCCCGAGGTGAGATGCCCGATCACGCACTTCGTGCATGGCGGATTGCCCTTCGAATTAGAGCAGACCGGATTCGATTTGCATGGTGGCTGCGTATTGCCATTTGCCCCGATCACGTAGTCAATGTCGAACGCAGCGAAACCCACGATCGGCGTGTCGCCACCGCTGCCGCCGCTCATGATCGAGCCGTCTGCAACGACCGGCAGCGTCACCTGCATGGGAGGCGTGACCGGGAAATTGTTGTAGATCGTCGACTTCACGCCCGGCTGGATGGAGATGTTATTGCCTACCGATAGCGGGGGGCCGTTGCCGTTGACCATCAGGCAATCGGCAGCGGGAACGCTGCTCGGGCTCATGCCCGAGCAGGGGCCGTATGCACTCGGGTTCGAGTCGAGCGTGAGCACCGTCCATTGCGCGGCCACGCCAGCGCAGTTCGACGGCCCGCCATTGCCGATCTGGATCTCCTGGCCCGCGATCGGCTGACCGTTGCTCCAGTACGCCGGATTCTGATAAACACACTGGTTCATGGCGATCGGAAAAAGAACGCCCGGCAGCGCCGTCCCCGGCGCGGAAATAATGGCAACGGCCGTCGCACTCGCTTGCACGCTCGTCACGCCGAACATCGATCCAAGAGTCAGCGGTAAATTCTTGCCGCCGGCCAGCCCGACGGTGACGAGCACGGCGGGCTTGTCGGTGGGCGACGTGATGGTTTGCGACAACGAGGTGGGAACGTCCGTCGACGGCACGTTGGCGACGTCGTAGTAGCCGACGAGTATGGTCTGCGCCGAAGCCGCCTTGCCATTGGCGGCGTTGTCGCCGGCGTATTGCGTGGCGGCGCTGTCCGCCGCGGTCGTGGCAGCCGTCCACGTGGCGGGTACGGCGCTGGCGGCCAGTTGACCAGGCAACGTGTGTGCCCCCGCGAGTGCTGCGGCGTCCGCCGCATTTTGCAGTTCATGGCGCACGACGACCCACCGCCCGATGTCGATCGCAATAGCGGCCGCGAAAAGCAGCATGGTGAGAAATACGGCCACCTGGATGGCGACTGTGCCCTTCTCGCGGCGCGAAAGTCGCGGCATGCACGCCACGCGCCGGCGTCGAGTCATCTTGTCCATGTTGGTCCTCGCAAGGTTTGCAGCTGCGTGGCGACCCTACTCGCAACTCATCATCGTGGACGACGTGAGCGTGAGCGCATTCTTGAACGACGCGGGGAACGGGCTGATCACGGCCCCCAGCACGAGCCCCTGGAACGTGTAGCTCACGGCAACCGTCAGCGAGTTGCCAGAGGTGCAGCCGGTTCCGGTGGTGCAGCTGCTTGCTGCCGTGCAGCTCGTGACGGTGACGGTCGGCGTCGTCGCTTTGCCGAGGCCGATCAGCATGCTCGATAGTCCACCTGTCGCGATGGACTGGATCGTCGAGGCCGAAAGGTAAACCGGCTGCCCCGTCGAGGTTTCGCCAAACGCCACGCCCTGTCTCGCGGCCGCACGGCTCGCGCTGGTGATCACCGTCTTGTCGTAGAGCATGAAGCCGATCTCCGCGATGCCGAACAACAGCATCAGCAACAGCGGCAAGATCAGTGCGAATTCGACGATCGTCGAACCGCGCTCCGCGCGCGGCGACCGGCGGGCATGCCGGCCAGAGGTGACGGCCTGACGCCGTCTCGCCAGGACGGCCCGATGTGGCGCGCCTGCCATCGCTCGTTTCATGTGTCTCTCCCTGCGTGTGTGCCATCCACTGCGAAATCGCGCTCAGTTGCCGCCCGAGAGGCTCGGCCCGAGCGAGCGGTAGATGCTGATGAACGCCGGCCCCATCAGCACCAGGAGCAGCGTCGGGAAGATGCAGAACATCAACGGAAACAGCAGCTTCAGCGCGATCTTCGCCGCTTGCTCTTCCGCGCGCATGCGCCGGCGCGTGCGCAACGCGTCCGATAGCACGCGCAGCGACGCGCCGATGCTCGTGCCGAAGCGTTCGGCCTGAATCAGCATCGTCGCGAACCCGTCGATGTCCTCCACGCCGGTGCGCATCGCGAAGTTGCGCAGTGCCTTCTCCTTCGAGAAGCCCGAGCGCATTTCGAGCAGCATCAGATCGAGTTCGCTTGCGACCACAGGGCTGCGCAGCCGGATCTCCCCGGCGACCTTCATCATGGCCGCATCGAGGCCCAGGCCCGCTTCGACGCAAACGGTCATGAGGTCGATCGCATCCGGAAAGTCCTCGAAGATGGTCCGCTTGCGTCGCGCGATACAGCGCGACAACACGACGCCAGGCAGGTAGTAGCCCACGGCAGCGAGCGAGACGAGCAGGAGCGGCAACTGGCCCGGATCCAGCTGCGCCATCGACCCCACGCGCCACACGGCTGCCGCAAGCGGAAGCGAAATGGCCAGCACGGTGCGCGCGCCGAAGTAGATGCCGACCGCGCCCGGCGCGCGCCAGCCCGCGTTCATGAGCTTCACGCGCAGCGCCGAGACATGCCAGCCTTCCCTGGGCACCGAGAGCTTCGAAAGCGGCGCCGAAAGATCCGCCAGCTTCTCCAGCCATGCCGACTCGCCGGGGCCGCCCGCGAGCGCCGCAGCGGCGAGCCCCCCTTCGCCCCCCTCGCCGCTTGCCTGCTCGATGCGCCGGCGCAGGTTGCGCGGCGAGAGCACATGGAGCGCACCGAAGGTCAGTGCGCACACGCCGCCGAACAGGCAGACCAGCAACAGCCACTGCGTTGTGCCGAGCGTTTGCATGATGTTTCCCCGTCGAAATCTGTGTTTTTTTTCTGCTCGAAAGCCAAACCGCCTCACACGCGGATTCGCACGATACGTCGAATCCACAGCGCCCCGAACACCATGTCGAACGCCGCGATCTGCAGCAGCATCACGCCCGCCGGATCCGTCCACAGCGTCGCGAGAAAGGTGGGGTTGGTCACGTGGATGAGCGCCGCCGAGCCGAACGGC
Source organism: Paraburkholderia nodosa DSM 21604 (assembly GCF_000519185.1). GTDB lineage: Bacteria > Pseudomonadota > Gammaproteobacteria > Burkholderiales > Burkholderiaceae > Paraburkholderia > Paraburkholderia nodosa. Next base: position 211,307 of record NZ_JAFA01000003.1, read on the forward strand.
AGCAAGCCGAGCACCCACGCCGACAGCTTGCCTTCGGCCGCGAGCACCCGCACCTTGTCGAAGAGCCGGAAGCGCTCCCGAATCAGGCTCGCGATACCTTCGAGCAGTTCGGCCAGGTTCCCACCTGTCTCGCGCTGGATCAGCACGGCAATCACGAGGTAGCGCAGATCGGCCACCGGCATGCGGTTCGCGAGTCCGGTCAGCGCGTCGCCGAGGGACACGCCATAGTTGATCTCGTCGAACGTGATGCGGAACTCGCCGCCCGCCGGCTCGGAGAACTGCGTGCCGACGAGGTCGATCGCGCCGGAGAAGGCATGTCCCGAGCGCAGCGCCCGCACCAGCATGTCGCAGACTTCCGGCAACTGGCGCACGAACTGCAGGAGTCTGCGTGCACGGCGCCACCTCAGATAGACGACGGGCGCGATCGCACCGGTCACGGCAGCCGCAAGCACCGCCGCGGGCGACATATGCACGAACCATACGACTGCGGCACCCGCGAGCGATAGCCCCGCGCACATGCCGAGGAACTCCATGACCGACCAGCGTACGCCCGCCTGCATGATGAAAGCGTCGAGCGCGCGAATACCCGGCGTCATGCCCAGCGCACGGTCGAGCAGCGACGAGTTGCTCAGGCGCCGGGACTTGAGGATCGAGAGCGTTTCCTTGCGCGCTTCGCCCCCCGCCGCCAATGCTTCGAGACGGGCCTGCAGACGGCGGGCCACCGCGCTGTGGCGGCTGTTCCACCACTCCCACGCGCCCTGGCATCCCAGCACTACGGCGACGAACAGGAGCACGGCTGCCGTGATGAATGTCGAGCTCATGCGTTTCTCCTTGCATGCACCGAGCAGGATTCAGATCGTCTCGAAGCGACGGCCCGGGTCATAAACCGTATCCGGCACGTTCACGCCGAACGCGGACAGCCGGTCGCAAAACTGGGGGCGCACACCGGTCGCGCAGAAATACCCGCGCACGTTGCCCCCCGAATCGATGCCGTTGCGCCGGAACGCGAAGATTTCCTGCATGTTGACCACGTCGCCTTCCATGCCGGTGATCTCCGAGATGCTCAGGATCTTGCGGCGCCCGTCGGTCAAGCGCGCGACCTGAACGATCACAGTGATCGCCGAGGCGATCTGCTGGCGCATCGTGCGCGGCGGCAACGCGATGCCGCCCAGGCTGATCATGTTCTCGAGGCGCGTGAGCGCGTCGCGAGGCGTGTTCGCGTGGATCGTCGCAAGCGACCCTTCGTGGCCGGTGTTCATCGCGTTGAGCATGTCGAGCGCCTCCGCGCCGCGCACTTCGCCGAGGATGATGCGGTCGGGCCGCATGCGCAGCGCGTTGCGCACGAGCGCGCGCTGCGTGATCTCGCCGCGTCCTTCGATATTGGGCGGGCGCGTTTCGAGCCGCAGCACATGCGCCTGGCGCAGCTGCAGCTCGGCGGCGTCTTCGATCGTCACAATCCGCTCGTTATCGGGAATGAAGCCCGAGAGCACGTTGAGCAAGGTGGTCTTGCCGCTACCCGTGCCGCCCGAAACGAGGATGTTCACCTTGGCGCGTGCCAGCCCGTCGAGGACCTCGGCCATGGGTGGCGTGAGCGTCTGCAGATTGACCATGTCGGCCACCTGCAGCGGCTTGACGGCGAAGCGCCGGATCGAGACGAGCGGGCCATCCACGGCCAGCGGCGGGATGATCGCGTTCACGCGCGAACCATCCGGCAGGCGCGCGTCGACCATCGGGCTCGATTCGTCGATCCGCCGGCCCACGCGCGAGACGATCTTCTCGATCACCTTCATCAGATGGGCATCGTCGTAGAACTGGATGTCGGTGAGTTCGAGCCGGCCCTTGCGCTCCACATAGGTCTGGCGCGCCGTGTTCACGAGGATGTCCGAAACCCCCGGGTCGCGCAGCAGCGCCTCGAGCGGACCGAAGCCGAACATCTCGTCGTACACGTCGATGGAGAGCTGCCTGCGTTCGGCGTCGCTTGCCGGCGCCTTCCGGTCCTCGAGAAGGCGCCCGATCAGCGCGCTGATCTCCTGGCGGATCTGTTCCTGCGGCATGCGCGAGAGGCGTTCGAGTTCGACACGTTCGAGCACCGCCTGATGCATCTCGAAGCGCAACGACTGGTACGCGTCGGATTGGGCCCGGCCGGCGGCGGTCCCCGCACCGCCCACCTCCGTGCGTTGCCCGATGATCTGTTCGCGAAGCGACATGGCGTGTCTCCGTTAAAGGGTTCCGAGCTTCGGCGTCGCCGGCCTGCCGACGAGGCGCGCGAAGAGCGACTCGCCCCTCGCGCTCGTGCCGCCGGTTGCGCGCACGGGCACGGCAATGTTCGCGGCGAGCGCCTGCAGGCTGCGCGTCACCGGGCTGCTGCGCGCAGCGTCTGCGATCGGCACGCCCTGATTGAGCGCTTCGGCGACCGCGCGAGGGTCGTCGGCAATGACCTGCTGCGGCTTCATGCCGAGCACGCCCGCCGCCGCTTCGCGCGCCTGCTCGCCGTAGCGCGTATGGCGGTTCAGCACGAGGCGGATCCTGTCATGGCCGTAACCGAGCGACTGGAGGATATCCATGAGACGCCGTCCCGCGCGCAGATGCGGCATGCTCGTCTGCAGCACGACGTGAATCTCGTCGCTGCGATCGAGTGCGAGCATCGAAAGCGGGCTGATCGTCTGGCCGAGATCGAGGATCACACAGTCGTAGCGCGGTATCGCGACGCCGAGCACCCACTCGAGGCGCTCCGCACGGATCTCGCCTGCCTTGACCGGGTCGCCGGCGCCGGCCAGGATGTCGAAGTGGCTGCCGACATGCATGACGCTCGCATCGAAAAACGCCGCGTCCATGCGGTCGACATGCGCACAAAGCTGATCGAGCGTCGAGGGCGGCGTCTCGGACGTCACGAGAAACGCGGCATCGCCGTAGAGCGGGTTCAGATCGATGAGCAGCACGCGTTGCGCGTGCATGGACGCGACGAGATGCGCGACGTTCGCCGCGATGAAGCTCGTGCCTGCGCCGCCCCGGCAGGACATGAACGAGACGATCCGCGTGGCGCGCGCGCCGCGCTGGCCGCGCCGGCCAACGGCGCGCTGCAGCGCCTCGCCGATCGCAGCGCGCTCCGGCCTGCCCGTGAGCACATCGCGAAAGCCCGCCCGCATCGCTTCGATCAGCGCCTCGGGCGACGCCTCGGGAAGCAGCAGGATGCACGTGAGGTGCTCGTGGCGGCGGCACAGCTCGCTCACCGCCGCGAGGTCCGCGCCCTGCACCGTCTGCGCGTCGACGATCAGCGCGTCGAACGCTTCGAGCGTGTCGGCGCGGCCCGCGAGCTCGAGAGGCCGGCCGTTCACACGCGTGGTGCGGTAGGCGCCGCATTCGGCGATCAGGCGCAGCAGAGCGCCAAGCCGCGCCTCATCCGTTGAGGTAACGAGTATGTCGATCATGATCGTATCCTTGCGCTGAAGGTTGCCCGTGCGCGGCCGCCTCACTGGCCGGCGCTGCCGTTTACGCCCATCGAGTAGGCGTGGTCGGCGGCGGGCGGCTGCTGGTAAGACTTGTCGTAGAGCACCATCGCCGAGTCGGCGGCTTTGCCGTCGATGCCCTGCGGCGACGAGGCGTGCTGCGCGGCGTCCGGGTCGATGATCTGCGCGCGCATCGACGTCCTCACGGCGTCGCCGAAGTGCGCATCCCAGATGGGCGTGCTGGTCATGCAACCGCCGAGTGCGGCCGCGAGCGGCACGATCAGCAGTGCCTGGCGAAGAGTGGCGATAAGTTTGCGTGTCATGACGTTCCCCTGGGCACGGATCAGTGAGCAACGGCTTCGGCCGCGGCGATGCGGGCTGCATCCCGCTCGATGCGCTGAGCGTCGCCCGCCGGCTGTGGCGGCGCGAGCGGGGCCGCCGTGACCGGCTGCGTGACGACCGCCTGCGCGACCACCACGGCACCGCTCTCGTGCGGCAGCGCCATCTCGCCGACTGTCGCCGGCCGCGCGACCGGCGTCGCCGGGACGGCTCCCGCGGCGGGCTGCGTCGGTGCCGACGGCGCGGGCTGCGGCGCGCCGGCAGGCTCCGGTTGCGTCGATTGCGGCGCGGCAGGCGCGAAGCGACCCGTGTTGCGTGCACCGCGCCCTTCCATGTTGCCGGTCGCGTACACGTCGGCCTCGTTGACCTGCGTGAAGCTGTCGGTCGGCATCGGCAACTGCGCGAGCGCCTTCACCGGCTTCACCAGATGCGGCGTAATGATGAAGAGCAACTCGGAGCGGTCCTGCTGGAACGACGTGCTGCGCATCAGCGCGCCGAGCACGGGAAGCTCGCCGAGGCCCGGTATCGCCTTGAGCGAGCCCGTGATGTTGTTGCTGATCAGCCCGCCGATTGCGAAGGACTCGCCGTCGGCCATCTGCACGGTCGTCGAGGCGCGCCGCGTCGTAATGAGCGGCAGGATCGTCGAGCCGTTGATGTTCGACGCGGTCAGCGTGACGCCCGTCGGCGACAGCTCCGAAACCTCCGGCGCCACCTTGAGGTTGATGCGGCCGTTGCCGACCACCGTGGGCGTGAACTTCAGGCCCACGCCGAACTCCTCCTTCTGCAGCGTGTACACGTTGGCGCCTGAGCCTCCGCCACTTTGCGGCACCGGGATGAAGACCTCGCCGCCTGCCAGGAAGGTCGCCTCCTGGCCGCTGATCGTCACGAGATTCGGCTCGGCGAGAATCTTGACGAGCTGATCGGTCTTCTGCGCATCCATGGCGAGCTGGAACGGCTTGTTGTTCGCCTTCGAAAGCGCGAATGCGCTCGACACGCCCGCGAGCAGATTGCTCACGAGCGCGCCGGTCCAGGACCCGAAGCCGCCCTGGATGTTGATCGCCGAGCCGAGCTGGTCGATCAGCGTCTTGTCGACCTCGGCCACCTTCACTTCGAGCATGACCTGTTGCGGCGAATCGACCGTCAGCATGTTGATCACGCCGCCCGTCTTCGTGCTGGCACCGGGCCCACCCGCCGGGGTCACACCGAACACCTTCGCGATTTCGACGGCCTGTTGCGCCGCCTGGGCGCTCGACACGTGCCCCGCGAGCACAAGGTTGTCGGCGGCAGTGGAGACGCGAATGTCGCGCTCGTCGGGCAGAAGCTGCGCGAGCGCCTGGTGAAGGCCGCCCGCGTCCGCGCTCACGATCACGTCGATCACCTGGCACGTCCCGCTGCGGCCCTGCACGATCATGTTGGTCGTCCCGACCGACTGGCCCACGAGATAGAGCGTCCTCGGCGACACCATCGTGGCCTGCGCGATCTCGGGGTTGCCGAGCGTGCGGTTGCGCACCGGTTCGTCGACCGGCACGAGAATCGATTTACCGAGCGGCACGACGACACTGCGCTCGCCGCTGATCTCGCCCACGCAGTTCGGCCCGCGCAGCGGCCCTGCGACGGCCTTGGGCGCGCCGGTGCTGCCCGGCGTCGGCCCCATGCTGATTGTCATCTGCATCGGTCCTTTGCCAATCTGCCCCATCTGCATCGGCGCCGCTGCGGCGGCGTTCCTGGAGAGTGCGCCCTCTTCGGCCGCCACCTGGGCGCCAGCAGGTCCCGCGCACATGAGACCGGCGCTGACCCAGATCGCCGTGGCGATCGTCCATGGGCGGTGAATTCGCTGGTCCGTCCCGAGCCGCTTAACTTTTTGGTCGTTCATCTTGTGGTCCCCCGTAGCAGATCGTCTGGATCGAGATCCACACGTTCCTCACGTTATGTACCTGTCACGACTTGCATCTAACGTGCGTAGTCGCTTCAGATGGATTCAAAAGCATTCCTGACTTCCCTGCACCCCCGAAAGCACGCCGATGCAGTCTCGCTTCGCCTCCGCACGTGCGTGATACTTCACCTTCACCGGCTTGGGCGGCTCGGCCGGCAGCGGAACGGGCACCGGTTGACCGAGCAGCGTTTGCTTGGTCGCGCCGTCCGTCTTCAGCATGTCGTGGTCCACCTGGTTGCGCAGCACCAGCGACAACGTGCCGACGCTGCGCGCGAGATCGAGTTGCTCGGCCTGTTCCGGCGTCACTTCGAGCGTGACTGCATTGACCACCTTCGGCGCGGTGTCGTCACGATTGACCTGCTGCGCAACGGCCAGCACGAGAATCTTCTCGAGGACGATCTTGGAAATGCTTTGACCATCGTTGTGATTGGCGCCCTGCTGGGTATTCACAATCACGTCGACGTAGTTGCCGGGCAGCGCGAAGCCGGCCACGCCCACCACATCGTTCACGCGCACGGTGATGGCGCGGCGCCCCTCGCCGATCACGGCCGAGAGCCCGCCTTTCGTTCCCACCGGAGCGAGCTTCGACTCGAGCACCGGCTCGCCGCGCGTGAGACTCGTGCGCACCACGCGCCCATCGAGCGACTTCGGGGTCGCGAAGGCGCCGGGCGGGACGCTATCTCTCGGCCAGTTGATCGTGCGAACCATCGCTTCGTTCAGCGGCTGCCCGAGATTGATGTCGTCGGCAGCGACGGTCACGGGTACCGTCGTCCCCGACGAGGTCTGAATGAGCCATCGCGACGCGAATAGCACCGCAGCAAAGCCGGTGAGCATGGCAATCGCCAGCATGGAAAGAGCGCGCCTGTTTTTCATGTCGTCCTCCTAATCAAATTGCGTCGATCGGCGACATGCCGTGCGGCGCCTTGCTAGTTGCGTGTCAGTGGGATTCGGCGGCCGGACTATGCGGCGCGGGAAAGCACGACGATGGTCCCGGCGGCGATGGCGGCCGCGTAGGGAATCATGCCGACCGACCCGCCCGGAATCTCTTCCAGGCGACCCAGCTTCCGGCCGCCGTGGGACAGCGAGCCGAACAGGCATGCGACGTTGGCGAGCAGTCTGGAAAGGCGTCCGCGCACGAGAACCAGTGCGAGGGCCCAGCCGCCGCCGAACAGGAAGGTCATGATCGCGACGGCCAGGGTGGCTTCAGGGCCGACCCAGGCGCCGACGAGCATCAGGAGCTTCACATCGCCCGCGGCCGTGCCGCCGAGCAGATAAACAGGAAAGAGAAGCGCGAAGCCCGCCAGAATGCCCTCGATCCATTGAGCGAAGCCCTCGAGCGGGCCGCTCAGCCAGAGCTGCGCTACCAGCGATGCGATCAGTCCGAATGCGATCAAGGGATTGGGTACGCGGCGTGTCGTGAGGTCCGTGCTGGCCGCCAGCACTACTGTCAAGGTCACCGCAAGCGGAATGGGCTGCGGCGGAAGATGCGCGATGATCATGGTCTACCCCGTTTCGGTTTTTTTGTAGTTCAAGCGGTTGCGGCAAGGTGTCTCTTTGGTGGACACGCCAGGCACGCTGCTTGTTCTATCGTCCGGCACACCGATCGCCGGACACATCATTCATTGATTTGTATTCGGGTGGACGCCTTCAGGCGCCCCCCGAACGGTGCAGCGGTTACAGCGCGTTGACGATCGTGGTGAACGCGTTATTGATGTCGGTGCCGAGCGTCTTGACGGTGGTTACGATGACCGCCGCGATCAGTGCGACGATCAAACCGTATTCGACTGCCGTTGCGCCTTCTTCGTCGTTGATGAAGCGCTTTGCCGTAGCGATGATGTTTTGCATGTCTAACTCCACTTGATTGATTAATTGGTCACCCCGACCTGCCCGTCTTCTCGTGTGACTCGGTCAACGAGTTCGTCGAGCAGGCGATTACTTTTTAGTTGATTTCTCACCGGGGAATTGTGCGCTCCGCAACGTTGATGAACGTTTTGTTTGCGGGGCACTTTTAGCTAAATCCTTCACTGAACCGATGCTTCCCGATCCCGCGAAACCGCATGAGACAAGGCTCTCGGGTAAGCGATATCAGGGGAAGCCAGTAGCTTGTCGACGACCATCGTTCGCGCGTGCGGGTTAGTGCTTATGCGCCTTGTATCAATGAGGCAGGCGGGCGGAAACGCTTCCACAAAAGGCGGGAGCGCTTCCATAGAGATTCCTTCATTTTATTTTTTAGACATCGATATTTATTTAATGCCTTGTTTTAAGCACTATTCCACCATGGAAGACAAAATTCCATCCGCTCATGTCGCAAAATTTGATTGATTTTACAACTACATTCGCAGAACAGACGCGCACCAATGGAATGCGCCAGTAGATGGCGGGGCGACATGCATGCAGTCAGGGACGCCGCATGCGGGATAGCCCGGTCGGGATGCTGGAAAGGTTTGCAGAAGGCTTTTTGAAAGTTGGCACTCCATACGCACATCACCGTCGTGCGCCCGCAACAACGGACCACGCCGACAGACTCGATACAGTACTTACAGACGATTACACATGGGGCACACCTGGCAATCGGTGCTACTCATACAATCGACGCGTCGAAAGTCTTGGGGAGACGATAGTGAGAAAAGCACGAACGATCATTGCAGCGGCGGCCTGCCTGCTGGCGTGCGCATCGGTTACGGCCTACGCGCATGGCGGCGGCAATGGCGGTGGTAGCGGAGGCGGCAACGGCGGCGGAAATGGCAATGGCGCCGCGCTGGGTGCGGGCGTGGGCGTTGGGCACGCGAGCGTCGGCCACATGGACGGCGTGTCGCTGGGCCATATGAGCCATGTGGGTTTCAGCAACACGAACAGCCACGTTTCAGCGGACCGTGACAAGGGCCTGGCGCGAGCGGGCGACCGGGCGGGGCATCACGCACACGGCCATAGCTTGCATGCGGACGGAAGGTCGGCGAGCCATATGAGCGAGCGGGGCTTGAGCGAAACGAATAGCCATATCTCGGCCGACCGCGACAAGGGCCTTGCGCGGGCCGCGGACCGTTCGGCATTGCCGTCGCAACCGCACGTAGGCGACCCAACCTGAACGAGAGCGCCTCAAGGAAGGACGAAGGCGCGCAGCAAAACAAAAAAGCCGCGGACCAAATCGATCCGCGGCTTTTTCAATTCAGGGCGATCAAAAATCAGACACGCTCGATCGCGATCGCAATCCCCTGCCCCACGCCGATACACATCGTGCAAAGCGCGAAGCGACCTTGCGTGCGATGGAGCTGATACGTGGCGGTCGTCACGAGCCGCGCGCCGCTCATCCCGAGCGGATGCCCAAGTGCAATCGCCCCGCCGTTAGGGTTGACGCGAGGATCGTCATCCGCGACGCCGAGCATGCGCAGCACGGCGAGCCCTTGCGATGCAAAAGCTTCGTTCAACTCGATAACATCGAACTGGTCGATGGTCATGTTCAGACGCGCGAGGAGCTTCTGCGTAGCGGGCCCGGGACCAATGCCCATCACGCGCGGCGCGACGCCAGCCGTCGCGATACCGAGCACGCGCGCACGCGGCACGAGCCCGAAACGCTTCGCGTTCTCCTCGTTGGCGAGGAGCAGCGCGCAAGCTCCATCGTTCACGCCCGAAGCATTGCCAGCCGTCACCGAGCCATCCGGGCGCACGACGCCCTTGAGCTTGGCCAGCGCTTCGATGCTCGTTTCACGCGGATGCTCGTCGCGCGAGAAAACAATCGGATCGCCCTTCTTCTGCGCAATCGTCACCGCGACGATCTCCTGCGCAAGCGTCCCGTCCGCCTGGGCGCGAGCCGCCTTCTGCTGGCTGCGAACCGCGAACGCATCTTGATCGGCGCGGCTCACGTTGTAATCGACGGCGACGTTTTCGCCCGTTTCCGGCATCGAATCCACGCCGTACTGCTGCTTCATCAGCGGATTGACGAAGCGCCAGCCAATCGTCGTGTCGTAGATCGCGGCGTCGCGAGCGAAGGCGCTCGCCGACTTGCCCATGACGAACGGCGCGCGGCTCATGCTTTCCACGCCGCCCGCAATCATCAGCCCGGTTTCACCCGACTTGAGCGCGCGCGCGGCAATGCCCACGGCGTCCATGCCGGAGCCGCACAGGCGGTTCACCGTCGAGCCCGGCACGGCCTGCGGCAAGCCCGCCAGCAGCGACGACATGCGCGCGACGTTACGGTTGTCCTCGCCCGCCTGGTTCGCGCAGCCGTAGATGACGTCGTCGATCGCCGTCCAGTCCACGTCCTTGTTGCGCTCCATGAGCGCTTTGAGCGGAACGGCGCCGAGGTCGTCGGCGCGAACCTGGGCCAGGGCGCCCGCGTAGCGGCCAATAGGCGTGCGAACCGCGTCGCAGATGAATGCTTCCGTCATGTGAGTCTCCTTTCGATCGCAGGCACTTGATGCGATCCCATGCAAAGATGATTGAGATTGACGGACTGCGCGGGCGAAAATGGGAGCTCGAACGCGCACGTCCTCGTGCGATTTGTTCGACTGTCGAACCGATGATCGTTAATCGAACAATTTGATGGCCATAATAGGCGTGTCCCGGGATGGGTGTCAAGCACGTGGACCTGGCTCCAAAAACGAAAAAGCCGCACAGGACGGGTGCCTGTGCGGCTTCGCAAGTTCAGGCGGGCGCGAGGCGCCAGCCCGTGAGGCAAACGCTTAACGCGACATCATGAGTGCGCCGACGTTGTGCATGACCCAGATGGTGCCGAAGATCAGGAACGCGGCGGCCAGCACCGTGTACGCGAGCGACAGCACGTTCCAGCCCTGCCCCGGTGACGTGTTCAGATGCAGGAAGAACACGAGGTGCACGACCACCTGCACGAAGGCAAGCACCGCGATCACGATCATGGCCGTGGTGGCATCGAGCGTGCCGTGCAGGACAATGCCGAATGCGCCCGCGGTAAGCAGCACCGAAAGAATGAAGCCCGCCACATAGCTGCCGAGGCTGCCGTGCGACTCTGCATGAGATTGAGCCATTTAGAGCACGCTCCCCAGATAGACAAAAGAAAACACGCAGATCCACACCACGTCGAGAAAGTGCCAGAAGAGGCTCAGGCACGTGAGGCGGCGGATCTCCTGCTCGCCCAGCTGCCGCGCGCGAACCACCTGGATCATCATCACGAGCATCCACATCAGGCCGAAGAACACGTGCAGGCCGTGCGTGGCGACAAGCGTGAAGAACGACGAAAGGAACGCGCTGCGCTGCGGGCCCGCGCCTTCTGCGATCAGGTGCGAAAATTCGCGCAGTTCGAGCACGAGGAACGACGCGCCCAGAATGAAGGTGACGGCGAGCCAGCCGAGCACCATGCCGTTCTTGCGCTGGTGCGCGCCGATCATCGCGAAGCCGTACGTGATGCTCGAAAGCAGCAGCACGGCCGTTTCGAGCGCCACGCCCGGAATGTCGAACAGGTCCTTGCCCGTGGGGCCGCCCGCGAACTGGTGGCCCAGCACGCCGAACGTGGCGAACAGCGCCGCGAACAGCAGGCAGTCAGTCATCAGGTAGACCCAAAAGCCGAATACCGAGTGCGACTGTGGGTGATCGTGGTGAGCGAGTTCGGCAAAGGTTGCCGCATTGGTTTTCTGTGACATCAGACTGCCTCCTCGGCGACCAGGTCACGCTTGGGCACGGCGGCGCCGGTGCCAAAGCGGCGTTCTTCGATCTCGCGGACCTTCGCGGCCGGAATGTAATAACCGTCGTTGTTGCCGAAGCTCTTGAGGATGACCGTCAGCGCGACGCCAACGAACCCGAGCACCGCAAGCCACGTGATGTGCCACACTGCCGCGAAACCCAGCACGAGGCTGAAGATGCCGATGAAGAAGCCCGCCGACGTGTTCGACGGCATGTGGATGTCGCTATATTTCGCGACGAGCCCCGGACCGCGGCCCGCTTCCTTCATGTGTGCGAAGGCGTCGATGTCGTCCACGTGCGGAATGACCGCGAAGTTATAGACCGCCGGCGGCGACGACGTTGCCCATTCGAGCGTGCGGCCGTCCCACGGGTCGCCCGTCACGTCCTTGCATTCGGCCTTGTTGCGGTTGACGAAGGCCATGACCCAGAGCAGGACCTGGAACACGATGCCGAGCGCGATGATCGCTGAGCCGATCGCGGCGACGATGAAGTACGGATGCCATTCGGGCACGTCGTAGTGGTTGGTGCGGCGCGTTGCGCCCATGAAACCGAGCACGTAGAGGGGCACGAAGGCCACGTAGAAGCCGACGAACCAGCACCAGAACGACGCCTTGCCGAGCTTTTCGCTGGGCTTCAGACCGAACACCTTCGGGAACCAGTACTGCAGGCCCGCGAGGTAACCGAACACCACGCCGCCGATAATCGCGTTGTGGAAGTGAGCGATCAGGAAGAGCGAGTTGTGGAGCACGAAGTCCGCACCCGGAATCGCGAGCATCACGCCGGTCATGCCGGCGATCGAGAACGTCACCATGAAGCCGATGGTCCAGAGCACGGGCGCGGTGAAGTGCACACGGCCGCGATACATCGTGAACAGCCAGTTGAAGATCTTCACGCCGGTGGGAATGGCGATGATCATCGTCGCGATACCGAAGAACGCGTTGACGTCCGCGCCCGAACCCATCGTGAAGAAGTGGTGCGCCCACACGAGGAACGCCAGCACCATGATCGCGCACGAGGCGTACACCATCGTCTTGTAGCCGAACAGCGGCTTCTTGCAGAACGTGGCCATCACCTCCGAATAGATGCCGAACGCAGGCAGCACGAGGATGTACACCTCGGGGTGGCCCCACGCCCAGATCAGGTTCAGATACAGCATGGCGTTGCCGCCAAGCTCGTTCGTGAAGAAGTGCGTGCCGACGTAGCGGTCGAGGCCGAGCAGCGCCACCGCGATCGTGAGGATCGGGAACGTGGCCATGATGAGCACGTTCGAGCACAGCGCCGTCCACGTGAACACGGGCATCTTCATGAGCGTCATGCCGGGCGCGCGCATCTTGATGATCGTGACGAAGAAGTTCACGGCCGTGATCAACGTGCCGACACCGGAGAGCTGGACCGACCAGATGTAGTAGTCCACCCCCACGTCTGGACTGAACTGCAATTCGGAGAGCGGCGGATACGCGAGCCAGCCCACCTTCGCAAACTCGCCGATCACGAGCGAGAGGTTGATGAGGATCGCGCTGATCGCCGTCATCCAGAACGAAAGCGAGTTCAGGAACGGGAACGCCACGTCGCGCGCGCCGATCTGCAGGGGCACGACGAGGTTGAAGAAACCGACCATGAGCGCCATCGCCATGAAGAAGATCATGATGACGCCGTGCGCGGTGAAGATCTGGTCGAAGTGATGTGGCGGCAGGTAGCCGGGCGAATCGAACGCCATGGCCTGCTGGATACGCATCATGACCGCGTCGGCGAAGCCGCGCACGAGCATGAGCACCGCCACGATCATGTACATCACGCCGATGCGTTTGTGGTCCACACTCGTGAGCCACTCGGTCCAGATGTACTTCCACTTGCCGGTCACGGTGACGAGACCGAGCACGCCGACGACGATCAGCGCCATGAACGCCGCCGCGCCCATAATGATGGGCTGATCGAACGGGATCGCCTCTAATGTGAGTTTTCCGAACATGCTGCTTACCCCTTGGTCACGCAGGACGGGTCGAAATTCGTGACGTGCCCGTTGTTGTACTTCGCGATGATGTTATTGAAGAGCTTCGGGTCGACGGTCGAGAAGTACTGCACCGGCGCTTTCTCCTGCGGCTTCGCAACCGTGGCGTACTCGTCCATCGAAAGCTGGGTGGACGACGTCTTCACCTTCTGCACCCACGCGTCGAAGTCCTGCTGGCTCGTGGCGAGCGTGCGGAACTTCATGTCCGAGAAACCCTTGCCACTGTAGTTGGACGAGAGCCCGTCGAAATCGCCCGCTTCGTCGGCGATCAGGTGCAGACGCGTTTGCATGCCCGCCATGGCGTAGACCTGGGTGCCCAGCTGCGGGATGAAGAATGAGTTCATCACCGAGTCCGACGTGATGCGGAAGTTGACCGGCGTGCCCACCGGCACGGCGAGCTGGTTCACCGAGGCAATGCCGAGGTCGGGGTAGATGAAGAGCCACTTCCAGTCGAGCGCGACGACCTCGACGTTGATGGGCTTCACGCTCGACTCCAGCGGCTTGTACGGGTCGAGTTCGTGCGAGGTGCGCCACGTGAGGATGGCGAGGAACAGGATGATTGCGGCCGGAATGGCCCAGACCACCACTTCGATCGCCGTGGAGTGAGCCCACTTCGGCGCGTAGGTCGCGTTGCGGTTCGAGGCGCGATAGCGCCACGCGAACAGGAGTGTCAGGATGATGACGGGCACCACGACCAGCAGCATGGCCCATGTGGCCGTGAGGATGAGCGACTTCTCGGCCGCGCCCACGCTGCCCTTCGGGTCCAGCACGGCGAAATTGCCGCTGCACCCCGCAAGAGAAACGAGCAGCCCGCTGCCGAGGGGGATTAACCACCTTTTAAAGGCTTTTCTGTCTTTCATGTTTGCCTGTTCTTCCGTTGTCCACCAAAACTCGTAACACCCAACACATTTGCATCGCAAATTCGCCACGCAAAATGCACCCGTATCGTATTCAGCGCGATTCTACGGAAAGCAACAATCTCAAAATTTGATCTTTGCTAAGTATTAGCTAGCGGGACAAAGCTCGCCCAGGCAAGCGCGACGGAAAGCCGCAATTATCTTTCCAATAGCTTTCATCAAGAAAACGCTCATTGCACGGAGGTTTCAGCGTGAAGGCCTACACGCGCTCAAGCAAGAAAGAGGACCAACGACGCGCACGTCCCAATCGAAGAATGATCAGAAAATTTTCCAATTCATTCGAATTTAGACATTATTTTTATCTCGCTTTAATCTCAGGCCAAGCCGGTATTCAGATCTAAATGATCAATTCGCGCGTCAATCATTTTTCGCACCGAAATTAATTGACCGGAATCAAATAGCTGAATGTCAAATGATCTGACGTGCGCATTTGACGCATGTCATGCCACGCCGCACTATCGATGTTGACGCGGGCGCGCTGCCCCGAAAGTTTGCGCCCGCCTCGCCTTCGCCGCCTTCGCCGCTTGTTGGCGAAACCGATCGCTTGGGTTATCTTGATAGGTTCTTCAAGTGCCGCAGCAAGATCGAACGCCACGCCCATGAATTCTGCTTCCAGTGCCTCGCCAGACCGCTCCGCCGACCAGCAGGAGATTCCCGAAAAACCGGGCGACTCCTATGTGCAGTCGTTCGCGCGCGGGCTTTCGGTGATCCGCGCGTTCAACGCCGAGCATCCCGAGCAGACCCTCACCGACGTCGCCGCCGCCACGGGCCTCACGCGCGCCGGGGCGCGCCGCATTCTGCTCACGCTGCAGACGCTCGGCTACGTCGAAGCCGAGGGGCGGCTCTTTCGCCTCACCCCGCGCATTCTCGACCTGGGCTTCGCGTACCTCACGTCGATGCCGTTCTGGAATCTCGCCGAGCCGGTAATGGAAGAGCTGTCGCAGGAAGTGCACGAGAGCTGCTCGGCCGCCGTGCTCGACCGCACCGAAATCGTCTATGTGCTGCGCGTGCCCACGCACAAGATCATGACGATCAACCTCTCGATCGGCAGCCGCCTGCCCGCGTACTGCACCTCCATGGGGCGCGTGCTGCTGGCCTCGCTCGACGACGCCTCGCTCGACGAAACGCTCGGCTCCTCACCGCTCTATGCGCATACGGGGCGCACGGTCACCGACGTCGGCGAACTCAAGAAGATCATCGCTCAGGTGCGCCAGCAGGGCTGGGCCATCGTCGATCAGGAACTGGAAGGCGGCCTCATCTCGATCTCCGCGCCTATCCGCAACCGGCAGGGCCGTGTGATCGCCGCGATGAACATCAGCGGCAACGCGCAGCGCACGTCGGCCAAACAGATGGTGAAGACCTTCCTCGATCCGCTTCAGCAAGCCGCGGCGCGTGTGTCCGGCATGGTCGCGCGGCGCACGTAAAGACAACTGATAGCAACCGGGTGCGACTGGGCAAACCGCCCCGGCGCGCTCGAGCCATTTCAGGCAACCTCGGCAAACACCTGCACGAGCCAGTCGGCGAAAGCGCGCACGCGCAGCGACAACTGGCGGTTCTGCGGGTACAGCACCGAGACCGGCAAGGGCGGCGGCGGATGCGCCGGCAGCACGACGCACAGCTCGCCGTTGGCGAGCAGTTCGCGCACGCGGTAGCGCGGCACCTGCGCGATGCCGAGCCCCGCTAGCGCGCCGGCCGCGTAGAGTTCCGCGCCGTTGACGGCCACCGGGCCCGGCAGCGTCACGCGGGCAATGCCGTCAGCGGTCGTGAATTCAAGCGGAAGCGCGCGGCCCGTGGCAGGCGAAACATAGTTCACGGCCCGATGGCCGGGCCGGCCCGGATTGTCCGTGTGCGTACCGGCGAGCGCCTCGATCGACTCGGGGTCGCCGTGCCGTTCCAGATACGCGGGGCTCGCGCAGGTCACCTGCTCCAGCAGCGCCACACGCCGCGCGATCATCGAGGAGTCGGTCAGCTCGCCCGCGCGCAGCACGCAATCCACGCCCTCGCGCACGAGATCGACGAAGTGGTCGCCCGAGCCGATGAAGAGCTCGACGCGCGGATAGCGCGCGAGAAAGTCGGGCAGGCGCGGCATCACGAAATACTGCGTGAGCGTGCCCTGCATGTTCACGCGCAAGCGCCCCTGCGGATCGGTGTCGCGAAACGCCTCCTCGGTTTCCTCGAGGTCGGCGAGCAACCGCATGCAGCGCTGGTAGTAGGCGTCGCCGTCGAGCGTCGGCTTGACCTGGCGCGTGGTGCGTTCGAGCAGACGCACGCCGAGGCGCGCTTCGAGACGCTTGATCGAGTTGGTGACCGTCGCGCGCGGCAGGTTCAGATCCTCGGCCGCCTGTGTGAAGCTGCGGCGGTCGACGATGCGCGTGAAAATCTGCATCTCCTGGAAACGGTCCAAGGGCATTCTCGTTGAGTTCTCGGGTCGCCTGCATCTTCTCATGGCAACCGCGCCCAACCAAAAATCCCCCGGCCCGTTCGAGTCTTTAAGCGGCTGTTAAGCGACGCTCAATGACGGCGCCGCGACTATCCGGCCGCCACCTGCCGCACGAGCTTGACGAATGCCCCGCCCGCCTCCTCCAGGTGCCCCGAATTGTCGATGCGCGCGAACGCGACGCCCGACGGCACCTCGAACGGCGCGCGCCGCGCGAGACGCAACGCGACCTGCTCGGGCGTTTCGCGCGCCCGGGATGCGAGGCGCGCGGCCAGCACGTGCTGCGCGGCTTCGATGTGCACGAGCGTCATGCGCGGGTAGCGCTCGAACGCCTCGCCCGCGTAGGCGCGCGAACCGTTCACCACGACGGTGCAGCCAAGCGCCATCCATTGGTCGATCTCCACGCCCACGCCGTAGCGCAGCGCGTGGCTGCGCCATTGCAATGCGAAGAGGCAGCGCTGCGAACGCGCCTCGAATTCGGCCTCGGTGAGCGCGATGTGGTTCTCGCCACCGCTGTCTTCGCGCGTGATGTAGCGATGCGCGAAGACGACGTCTTCGCCGGACAGGCGCTCGCGCGCGTAACGCAGCAGCGTGTCCTTGCCCGCGCCCGAAGGCCCCATCACGTAGATCAGGCCGCCCTTCATGCACGAGCCCCCGCGAACGGCAAGCGGCGCCACAACGCGAACGGCGCGCCCGGCCCGGGCTCGACGAAGAGCGCCGCGCCTTCCACCGGCAGCGGGTTGGCGTCGTGCATCTGCGTGTTCCAGGCATCGACGAGTTGCGCGCACGTTTGCGCGTCGTTCAGCGAATCGGATAGCGTCATGTGAAAGCGGAATTCTTCGAACACGTACGGATAGCCCCATGTTTCGACGTAAGCGCGCTGACGCTGCGTGAGCGGCGCGTCCAGGCGCTTCGCGAGTTCGGCGGGCGTTTGCGGGGCGCGCAGCGAGCCGAGCGCGCGCAGTGCGTTGGCGGCCAGTTCTCGCAGCGCGGTTTCGCCGGCATCGTCGGCGGGGCGCAGCGCCACGAAGCGGCCGAGCAGCGCCGCCTCGACACTGGCTTCGAAGCGCGCCTGCCCCTGCGCCCACTGCTGCGCGGCGACCAGGAGCGCCGCGGGCGTCACGCCCGGCGCGAGACGGAACGGCGGCACGAGGGTGCCGTGCCAGCCATAGCGGCGTGGCGCGACCGTGAGCGTTTCCAGCGGCTGCGGCTGGCCGGCGAGCCACGGCGGCGGCGCGAGGGTGTCGCCCGTCTCCGGATCGCGGCCAAGCCACGCGCAGCCCGCGTGCCACCACACCGATTCGCGCGGCGGCGCATAGTAAAGCGCGAAGCGCGTGGCTTCGTTCCCGTCTTCGTGCAGCACGCTCATAGGTCGTGCTCCACCATTAGCTGCACGCGGTCGGCGGCGAAGTGCGTGATGCCGTACTTGATCGGCACGCCTTCGAGATCGACGTCGACGTTTTCCACCCACAGCACCGGCTGCTGCCGGTTGATGTTCAGGCGCCGCGCCACCTCGGCCTCGGGCAGCACGCTGCCGATACGGCTCCACTTGCGCAGATAGTCGGTCACGCCGTATTCGGCGAGGGCCTTCGAGGTGCTGTCGACGCGCTCCATGACCACGGGCAGATCGGCGAAGCGCGCGGCGGGATACCAGCTGCGCGCGTAAGTGAGCGGCACGCCGTCCGACTCGTGCAGCGTTTCGAGCCGGTAGACGAGCGCGCCCGCGCGGAGGCCGAGCGCCTTGGCGACCGTGGGGTCGGCCTTGCCACGCGACGACGCGAGCAGCTTGCCCGCCGCCGAATGCTGATGGCGCTTCAGGTTCTCGGTAAAGCGCGTGCGCTTGCCGATGGTGTAGTCGATCGCGCCGGGCTGCACGAAGGTGCCGCGCCCCTGCTCCACGCTCACGAGCCCCAACGCCGCGAGGCCCAGCATCGCGCGCCGCACCGTGTGGCGGTTCACGTCGAAGCGGCGCGCAAGCTCGCCCTCGCTAGGCAGCCGGCCGTCTTCGCCGAAACCCTTCGCCGCAATCTCCGCTGCGAGGATCTGCTCGATCTGCCGCCACACCGCCACACCCGCGCCGCGCTCAAGCAGGCTGGACGGCGCCTCGTCGTTCGATGTCATGGTGCTGTCATTCCTCTCGGTTCCAATAGCGTTTTGTGCATTGTAGTGCGCAGGGCGTGATGTAAATATGAAAACCTTCATTGCGCCCGGACTGGATGACTGTACCACTAAACGTCTAGACGTTTAGATGAATAGATGGTTCAATTGAGGTCCAGACAAGGCGGTTCGAAAAGCGCAGTTGCCATGTCCGTTCTCCCCCGTTCACGACACAGGAACTCCGATGAACGCTTCCTCCACCCCATCCTCCACGCCGGCGACCCGGCGCGCATGGATGGCCGTTCTCGCGCACACCCCACGCGCCGAGCTTGAAGCGGCGCTGAGCGTCGCACTCGACGGTGCGCCCGAGCCCGCTTTCGACTGGCTGCGTCTGCCACAAACCGGACTGGCCATGGTCCGCGGGCGCATTGGCGGCACCGGCGACGCCTTCAACCTCGGCGAAGCGACCGTCACGCGCGCCACGCTGCGCCTGCGCGCCTCGGGCACCGAAGGCGGCGACGCAGGCCAGCCCGGCCCGGTCGGCGTGGCCTGCCATCTGGGCCGCGACAAACGCCGCGCCGAGCTGGCCGCGCTCGCCGATGCGCTGCTGCAACTCCCCGCGCGCCACGACCAGTTGCATGCCCGCCTGATCGAGCCGCTTGCCGCGCGTCTCGCCGCACAGCGCGACGCGCGCCGCGCCGACGCCGCCAGCACGCGGGTCGAGTTCTTCACGATGGTTCGAGGTGACGCATGAGCGACCAACGCAATGCCATGACGCCCGATTTGCTCGCGGCGCTCGCGCCCGGCTTCGGCGATCCGGTTCACGACACGCAGACGGTGTTCCGCACGCTGCTCGACGCGCTCGCGCGCCCCGGCACGATCGGCGTGATCGAAACGCCGCTGCCGGCGGCCACGGCGGCGGATGCGCCCCCCGCGCGCGCCCGCCTCGCCGCCTTCGCCTCGCTGCTCGCACTCGCAGACTACGCCACGCCGGTATGGCTCGCCCAGCCCGACGCCGCACTCGCGGCCGCGCTGCGCTTTCACGCAGGCGCGCCGCTTGCACAGCAAGCGCGCGAAGCCGCGTTCGCCTATGTGCACGACGCCGCCGCCCTGCCGCCGCTCGACGCCTTCGCGAGCGGCACGCCCGAGTCGCCGGAGCAGTCGGCCACGGTATTCGTGCGTGTCGATTCGCTCGCCGGCGGCGCACCGCTCACGCTGCGCGGCCCCGGCATCGAAACGACCTGCAGCATCGCGCCCGTCGGCCTGCCCGAGCGCTTCTGGCGCGAACGCGCCGCCCTCGCGCCGCACTTCCCGTGCGGCATCGACTTCTATCTCGTGTGCGGCGACCGCCTGATGGGCCTGCCGCGCACCACTCTCGTGGAGATGCGCTGATGTACGTCGCCGTCAAAGGGGGAGAGCGCGCGATCGAAGCGTCGTGGCGTCTGCTCGACGAGGCGCGCCGCGGCGATACGCGCGTGCCCGAGCTGAGCGTCGCGCAGATCCGCGAACAGATGCGTCTGGCCGTGGCGCGTGTGATGGCCGAAGGTTCGGTCTACGACGAAGAACTTGCTGCGCTCGCGATCAAGCAGGCCGCAGGCGATCTCGTCGAAGCGATCTTTCTGCTGCGCGCCTATCGCACCACGCTGCCGCGTTTTGGTTACACGCAGCCGGTCGAAACGGAAAACATGGTGGTGGAGCGCCGCATTTCCGCCACCTTCAAGGACGTGCCCGGCGGCCAGGTGCTCGGTGCGACCTACGATTACACGCAGCGCCTGCTCGACTTCGCGCTGCTGGCCGAAGGCGACGACGCCGCGAGCGCCACGCCCCCGGCGCCGCGAGCAACCCCGCCCGTAGAAGCGATGCCGCGCGTGGTCTCCCTGCTCGACAAGGAAGGCCTGATCGAGCAGGAAACGCGCTCGCCGCAGGCGCGCGAGCCCGGCGACCTCTCGCGCGAGCCGCTCGCGTTCCCCGCCGATCGCACGGTGCGCCTGCAAAATCTCGCACGCGGAGACGAAGGCTTCCTGCTCGCGATGGGCTATGCCACGCAGCGCGGCTACGCGCATTCGCACCCGTTCGCGGGCGAGATCCGCTTTGGTTCGGTCTGCGTAGAAATGATGCTGGACGAACTCGACGAAGCCGTGGAAATCGGCGAGATCGACTTGACCGAGTGCCAGATGATCAACCAGTTCGCGGGCGCGAAAGACGTGCCGCCGCAATTCACGCAAGGCTACGGTCTCGCGTTCGGCCACGCGGAGCGCAAGGCCATGGCGATGGCGCTGGTGGACCGCGCGCTGCGAGCCGAGGAGCTGGGAGAGACGATCGCCTCGCCGACTCAGGACATCGAATTCATGCTCTCGCACAGCGACAACGTGGAAGCCTCGGGCTTCGTTCAACACCTGAAGCTGCCGCACTACGTAGACTTCCAGGCCGAGCTGGAACTCGTGCGCAAGCTGCGCGCGCAGCACGAAAACGGCACCGACGCTGATGCCGATGCGCAAAACAAGGAGGCCGCATGAACGCGCCCGATACCTTGCAATCCACCGCAGCCGAAGTTGCATCGCACGAAACGCAGGCCGTCTCGGGCTATAACTTCGCGTACCTCGACGAGCAGACCAAGCGCATGCTGCGCCGCGCGCTCCTCAAGGCCGTGGCCGTGCCGGGCTACCAGGTACCGTTCGCCTCGCGCGAAATGCCGCTGCCGTATGGCTGGGGCACGGGCGGCATTCAGGTGACGGCGGCGATCATCGGCACGAAGGACACGCTCAAGGTGATCGATCAGGGCTCGGACGACACCACGAACGCCGTCAACATCCGCCGTTTTTTCGCACGCACCACGGGTGTGGCCACCACGCGCCGCACGAGCGAGGCGTCGATCGTCCAGACGCGGCACCGCATTCCCGAAACGCCGCTCACGGACAAACAGATCCTCGTGTACCAGGTGCCGATGCCCGAGCCGCTGTTCCGGCTCGAGCCGCGCGTGGCCGAATGCAAGAAGCTCCATGCACTGGCCGACTATGGCCTCATCAGCGTGAAGCTTTATGAGGACATCGTGCAGCACGGCAGCATCGCCACGACGTACGACTACCCGGTGACCGTGAACGGCCGTTATCTCACGTCGCCCTCGCCGATTCCGAAGTTCGACAACCCCAAGCTGCATATGAACGCCGCGCTGCAGTTGTTCGGCGCTGGCCGCGAGCGCCGCATCTACGCGATTCCGCCGTACACGCCGGTGAAGAGCCTCGACTTCGACGACCATCCGTTCGAAGTGCAGCGCTGGGAGCATGCGTGCGCCTTGTGCGGCTCGCGCGAGAGCTTCCTCGACGAGATGATCGTCGACGACGCAGGCAAACGCATGTTCGTCTGCTCGGACAGCGACTACTGTCACGACCGCCGCGAACAGATCGATGCGCACGCAACGAATGAAGCAGGAGAGAAAGCATGACGCCGCTGCTAAGCGCAAGATCGCTCACGAAGCAGTACGGCGGCCGCAACGGCTGCCGCGACGTGAGCTTCGACCTGTATCCCGGCGAGGTGCTGTGTATCGTCGGCGAATCGGGCTCGGGCAAGACCACGCTGCTCAACACGCTCGCGCTGCGCACCGAATCCGACTCGGGCGCGCTGCACTACACGAGCGCGAACGGCGAAACGCTCGACCTGCGCACGCTTTCCGAGCCGCGCCGGCGCCTGCTTGCGCGCACCGAATGGGGCTTCGTGCAGCAGAATCCGCGCGACGGGCTGCGTGTGGGCGTCTCGGCCGGAGCCAATATCGGCGAGCCGCTGATGGCCGTGGGCGCGCGCCATTACGGGCAAATCCGCAACACGGCGCAGCACTGGATGCAGCGCGTGGAGCTGGACGCGATGCGCATCGACGAATTGCCCTCGGCGTTTTCGGGCGGCATGCAGCAGCGCCTGCAAATCGCGCGCAATCTCGTCACGGGCCCGCGCCTCGTCTTCATGGACGAGCCCACGGCAGGTCTCGACGTGTCCGTGCAGGCGCGCCTGCTCGACCTGCTGCGCACGCTCACGACCAACCTGCATCTTTCGGTGCTGATCGTCACGCACGACATAGGCGTGGCGCGGCTGCTCGCGCATCGCTTGATGGTGATGCAAGGCGGCACGGTGGTCGAATCGGGCCTGACCGACCAGGTGCTGGACGACCCGCAACACCCCTATACGCAGACACTGGTGGCATCCGTGCTGCCGGTCTAGGATGAAAGACATGACTCTGAACTCATCACCGGGCACGCGAGCGTTCCTCGAAAGACCGGCGCTCATGCTGCGCGCCGAAGACGTACGCAAGACCTTCACGCTGCACGGCCAGGGCGGCATCGGCATCGAAGCGCTCGCGGGCGTTTCGCTCGACGTGGAGCGCGGCGAATGCATCGTGCTGGTCGGACCCTCGGGCGCGGGCAAGAGCACTTTCCTGCGCTGCCTGTACGGCAACTATCTCGCAAGCGGCGGCTCGATTGCGATCCGCGACGAGGGCGCGCCGCTCGAGCATCTGGAGATCACGGGCGCGGCGCCCCACGACATCCTGCGCCTGCGCCGCAACGTGGTGGGCTATGTGAGCCAGTTTCTGCGCGTGATTCCGCGCGTGAGCGCGCTCGACATCGTGGCCGCGCCGCTCATTTCGCGCGGCGTGGAGGAAAATGAAGCACGCGAGCGCGCGCAAACTCTGCTGGCACGCCTGAATGTGCCGCAGCGCCTCTGGCCGCTCGCGCCCGCCACGTTTTCGGGCGGCGAGCAGCAACGCGTGAACATCGCGCGGGGCCTGATCGCACAGCATCGCGTGCTCTTGCTGGACGAACCCACGGCCTCGCTCGACGCGGAAAACCGCGAAGTCGTCGCGAGCCTGATTGGCGAGGCGCGCGAGCGCGGCGCAGCGATCGTCGGTGTATTCCACGACGAGGACACGCGCGAGCGCATCGCCACACGCGTACTCGAACTCAGCGCGCCGCGCGCGCAAGCGCCGCTCAGCGCCGCAGCCTGAATCCCGCCTGAACGGCGCAAACCGATATCTGATACGGAGCCTGACGATGTTGATCAAGAACGCTCGCATCGTGACGCGAGACGACGTTTTCACCGGCACGCTAAGCGTGGAAGACGGCAAGATCCGCGACATCTCGCGCGGCTCGACCGCCGCGCCCGAAGCCGAAGACTGGGAAGGCGACTTCCTGCTGCCCGGTCTCGTCGAACTGCACACCGACAACCTGGAAAAGCACCTCGCGCCGCGCCCCGGCGTGCACTGGAACACCGACGCCGCATTCGTCATTCACGACGCGCAGATCGCCGCCGCCGGCATCACCACGGTATTCGACGCGCTGGCCATCGGCACGCGCCTGGCCGTGGGCGTGCGCGGCCGCGACGTGCAGCTCGCTAGCGCCCATGCGCTCAAGCGTTTTTCCGAGCGCAACCTGCTGCGCGCCGAGCACTTCCTGCACTTGCGCTGCGAAATCGCCACCGAAGACGTGATCGAGCTGTTCGACACGCTCAGCGACCACCCGCTGCTGCGCCTCGCCTCGGTGATGGACCACACGCCGGGCCAGCGCCAGTGGCACGACCGCGAGCAATGGCGCCGCTTCCAGGAGCGCCACGGCAAGTGGACCGACGAGCAGACGAACACCATGCTCGCCGACATGGCCACCGAGCAGGAGCGCTACGCCGACGCGCACCGCCTCGAAATCGTGCAGCGCTGCCGCGCGCGCGGCATCCCGCTCGCGAGCCACGACGACACTCTCGTGGAGCACGTCGAGCAGGCCGCCGCCGAAGGCATCGTGCTCGCCGAATTCCCGACCACGCGCGTGGCCGCCGAGGAAGCGAAAAAGCGCGGCATCGCGACGATCATGGGCGCGCCGAACGTGGTGCGCGGCGGCTCGCACTCGGGCAACGTCTCGGCGCTGGAGCTGGCGCAGGCCGGTTTGCTCGACATCCTCTCGTCCGACTACGTGCCGTCGAGTCTCCTGACCGCCGCGTTCGACCTCGTGACCAAGGCCGACTGGACGCTGCCGCGCGCGCTCGCCACGGTCTCGTGGGAACCCGCCAGCAAGTCGGGCCTGCACGACCGCGGCGCGATCGAGCCGGGCCTGCGCGCGGACTTCGTGCGGGTGACGATGCTCGATTCGCTGCCCGTGCCGCGCGCGACGTGGCGCGCGGGCGTGCGCGTGGTCTGACGTCATCCACGCGGTGCAGCCTGTGTTTGCTGCACCGCGACAAAAGCGGCGCGCTGTCTGGCCCCATTCGGGCCGAAAGCCAGCGGCGCGCCGTCGATTCGATTTCAATTTCCCTTCATACCGTTGACGATGCCGCGAACGCGCGGCATTGCATTCTTCTGACTGTTGCGGCGGAGCATCGCGCAGCCCGCCCCAAGCCCCCCGCAACGGCCTATCCCCGCTGACCTGCGCGCCTTGCCCGACAAGGCTTTGCGTTAAATCGTACAAGCGCACGGGCGTACACTTACCGGCTCCCTTTCCCGCTATCCGGTATTACACTAGCGACGCAGCAATTTTGACCTGGTAAGCTTGCGCGCGCTTCGCTGGCCGCAGGCTGGCGGGTCCAACAATAATCCGGCGTGAGCCGCGCCGGAAAATGCGCCATGGCGGCACAACCGCACGCGGCGCGCCCTGAACCATCTCGAGGAGTACCCATAGTGAAGAAACTGCTTGCCACCCTCACGGTTGCCCTGCTCGCCGTCTCGGCCGGCGTCGCCCATGCGAAGGACTGGTCCACCGTGCGTTTCGGCGTTGACGCCAGCTACGCACCGTTCGAATCCAAAGCACCCGATGGCAAGCTGGTCGGCTTCGACATCGACCTCGGCAACGAAATCTGCAAGCGCCTGAACGCCAAGTGCGTGTGGGTCGAGCAAGACTTCGACGGCATGATCCCGGGCCTGAAGGCCAAGAAGTTCGACGGCGTGCTCTCGTCGATGACGATCACCCCGCAGCGCGAGCAGCAGATCGCCTTCTCGGCGAAGCTGTTCAACACGCCGACGCGTCTCGTCGCCAAGAAGGGCTCGAGCCTCGCCCCGACGGCTGACTCGCTCAAGGGCAAGTCGGTTGGCGTCGAGCAAGGCACGATCCAGGAAACCTACGCGAAGGAAAACTGGGCGCCGAAGGGCGTGAACGTCGTTCCTTACCAGAACCAGGACCAGGTCTACGCCGACCTGATCTCGGGCCGTCTGGACGCCGCGCTGCAGGATGAAGTGCAAGCGGATCTGGGCTTCCTGAAGACGCCGCGCGGCGCTGGCTTCCAGTTCGCCGGCAAGGAAATCCCGACGGGCGCCGCCGCGATCGGCCTGCGCAAGGACGACGCCGACCTGAAGGGCAAGATCGACAAGGCTATCGCCGACATGATCAAGGACGGCACGTACAAGAAGATCGAAGCCAAGTACTTCGACTTCGACGTGTACGGCGGCTAAGCACCGCATCGCGCCGGCGCTGCATCACGGCGCGCGGAGCCCGGGCTTCTGCCCGGGCTTTTTCTTTTCCGGAATTTTATTTCGGATTCCCTATTTTCTGACGATGCCGCAGGCGCGCGCTGGCGCGCCGGTTCCGGCTGCGCGTCGAATCGGCTAAGATCGGGCTACGGCCCCAGCGTGTTCCTGCCGGGCCATCGTTCACTCCAACACCTTGCGCCTCGCGCACCCATCATGCAAACCCGAAACCACCCGTTGATCGCGCCCGCCCTCGGTACCGCGCGGGAACTTGCCAGTTTCCACTACGGCAAGGCCGGCGGCCCCAAGGTCTACATTCAGTCCTCGCTGCACGCCGACGAACTGCCGGGCATGCTCGTCTCGTGGGCGCTGCGCCGCAAGCTCGCGGAGCTGGAAGCTGCGGGCCGCCTTCGCGGCGAGATCGTGATCGTGCCGGTGCCCAACCCCGTGGGTCTGAATCAGCACTGGCTCGGGCATATGATCGGCCGCTTCGAGTCGAATACGGCGCAGAACTTCAACCGCAATTTCCACGAGCTCACCGCGCTCGTGCTGCCCAGCATCGAGGCGAGTCTCGGGCCCGACGAAGCCGCGAACCGCACCGCGATCCGCGCCGCCATGGGCGAAGCACTGGCCGCGCAGAAGCCGAAAACCGAACTCGATTCGATGCGGCTCGCGCTCCAGCGCCTTTCGTATGACGCCGACATCGTGCTGGACCTGCATTGCGACTGGGAAGCCGCCATGCACATCTACACGAACCCCGAACTGTGGCCCGAAGTCGAGCCGCTCGCGCGCTATCTCGACGCCAAGGCGTCGCTCCTCGCGCTCAACTCGATCGGCAATCCGTTCGACGAGATTCACAGTTTCTGCTGGTCGGAGCTGCGCGAGCACTTCGGCACGCGCTTCCCCATTCCGTACGGCTCGATTTCGGTGACGGTCGAGCTGCGCGGCCAGCGCGACGTTTCGCACGAACTCGCCGAGCACGACGCCCAGGCCATCGTCGACTATCTGATCGGGCGCGGCGTCATCGAAGGCACGGCCGCGCCGCTGCCGCCACTCGCCCATGCGGCCACGCCGCTCGCGGGCACGGAGCCGATCGTGGCCCCTGCCAGCGGCGTGCTCGTGTTTCGCGTGGATTGCGGCACGTGGGTGGAGCGCGGCGCGGCAATTGCCGATGTCATCGACCCGCTCGCCGACACCGTGACCACGCTGCACGCGGGCGTGAGCGGCGTGATGTACGCACGCCATAGCGCGCGCTTCGCCACGGCCGGCATGGAAGTCGCACGCATTGCCGGCGAAAAGCCGATTCGCAGCGGCTCGCTTCTCTCGCTGTAACAGCAACGCCTTACCCAAAAAGGCTCGCATCATGGATGCAAGCCTTTTTTCATGAGCGTTTTCCGCTATTTCGATTATTTCGGGTAACTAATTTTTCACTTCCGTGAATCGAGGGCAATCAGCCATGTAAAGCGCGCATTGATCGGCCGTTAATGCGCTTTTGAGATAAATCAAACTCAGCCTGAAGCCAGATTCAAAAGATCCATTAACCCGGCAAATAGAAGAAAGCTTAGAAAAAAATCTTATAAGGCCGATTGCCGCAGTCCAGCCTTTCAAATTGACAGGAAAATTGCCCGCAAAGCCAATAACGGCGGGCTTCGGGCACCGTTCTCCGCGGGTGCAACCCGTGTGTCGCATCCACACAACAGAATGGCGACATTTTCCCTACAAAGCCTTACTGTCACATTCCTTTCGTTATCGACCCTTAAATTGCAGCCCGTCACATTGACCGGCCCATAAGAGGCCGGAGTCGTCATCTCTTCCTTTACCCGGAGAAACAGTTGAAAAAGAAAATTCTGACCACCGCTATTCTGGCCTCGATCGCAGGCGTTGCCCACGCACAAAGCAGCGTGACGCTGTACGGCGTGATCGACGCGGGTGTGAACTACATCAGCAACGTGAAGAACTCGAACGGAACGAACGGCAGCTCGCATCAGGTTTCGTACGGTGACGGCGTGGCGCAGGGCAGCCGTTGGGGCCTGCGCGGCACGGAAGACCTGGGCGGCGGCCTGAAGGCGATCTTCGTGCTCGAAAACGGCTTCAACAGCGGTAACGGCACGGCAGGCCAGGGCGGCGCGATGTTCGGCCGTCAAGCATTCGTCGGTCTGACGCAGTCGAACATCGGTTCGCTGACGTTCGGCCGTCAATACTCGCTCAGCACGGACGTTCTCGGCTCGCAGTACTCGACCGGTGGCAACACGGTTTCGGGTAACTGGGCATACCACTTCAACGACGTCGACCAGCTGACCTCGAGCCGCATCAACAACGCGGTCAAGTTCCAGAGCGTGAACTTCTCGGGCTTCACGTTCGGCGCGTTGTACGGCTTCTCGAACTCGACCTCGTTCGCCGGCGCACCGGCAACGGGCACGACGGCCAACCCGATCGCCGGCTCGTCGCGCGCGTACAGCTTCGGCGCGAACTACGGCTACGGCCCGTTCAGCATCGGCGCTGCCTACACGAACCTCACGTACCCGGGCCAGACCACGCCGTCGACGTCGACCACGATCTCCAACGTTGCACAAGGCACGCTGCGCGACCTGCGCTCGTACGGTGTGGGTGCCCGTTACATCGTCGGCCCGGCAACGCTGTGGGCCCTGTGGACCAACACGCTGCTCTCGCCGATCGCCGGTTCGTCGACGCTCTACAACGCGTACGAAGCAGGCGGCAAGTACGCCTTCACGCCGGCTCTCTCGGCTGCGCTCGGCTACACGTACTCGCGCACCTCGGGCAGCCAGACGGCTCACTGGAACCAGGTCAACGCATCGGTTGACTACGCGCTCAGCAAGCGCACCGACGTCTACGGCCTCGTGTCGTACCAGGACGCGTCGGGCACGCTCGCGAACGGCCAGAAGGTTCAGGCGCAGATCGGCGACTCGGGCTCGAACATTTTCCAGCCGTCGGGCACGGGTTCGCAGGATCAAGTCGCGGTTCGCGTCGGTATCCGCCACAAGTTCTAAGCAGCGTAACTTACGCAACAGCGGCAGCCGGCGACTCATAGCGCCGGCTCTGCTCGGCGCGCCGCAGCTCACGCTGCGCGCCGCGCCTTACCGGACGGGGCATCCCTTGGGATGCCCCGCTTTTTTTTGGTTCATCGCAGTCGATGCGCAACGCCCTTCGTCACGCCTTCTTGACGAATTCCGATTTGAGGCTCATGGCGCCGAAGCCGTCGATCTTGCAATCGATATCGTGGTCGCTGTCCACCAGCCGGATATTTTTCACTTTGGTGCCCATCTTGATCACGCCACCCGAACCCTTGAGTTTCAGGTCCTTGACGACCGTGACGGTATCGCCGTCCTGAAGGACATTGCCGGCCGAATCGCGATACACCCTGCCCGCTGTTTCGGCCGGCGCGGTGGCTTGCGCCGACCATTCATGCGCACACTCCGGGCAGATGTAGACGCTCCCATCTTCGTAGGTGAACCCGGAATTGCATTTCGGACAGCGTGGCAGTGCGCTCATGGAGAATCCCTTGTGCCGACGGGGGCATTAAAAGCGCGCAAGTATAGCGGCTCCGGCAGGCGGCCCAACCTGCCATGCGTCCGGCCTGCGACGTTATGTCCGCCGCGACCCCGCCCTGGCCCCGCTTCTGGTACGCTGCGCTCTCTCACCTCGCAGCGATCGAACCGATGGAACTCCCTTTCAACGAAGCCGCCGTCTCGGTCACGCGCAACGCGCTTTCCGCAGCCGGCCAGGTCTTCCCCATGCGCGACATCGAGGACGTGCGTATCGTCATCGGGCGACGGAGCCGCGTCGTGCCGATCGCGATTAGCCTGCTCGGCGCCGCCGGCGCTGTCGTGGGCGGCGTGCTCGGCTCGGCCACCGGTCTCGCGTGCGGCGTGATGGTGATCGTGGTGGGCTGGCTCGCGTGGCTTTGGCAGGAAGCCGTGCACCGGCTCTATGTCGTGACGGGCGGCGAATCGCGCGAGGCGGTCACGAGCCTCGACCCGGCATTCCTCGAACGCGTGCAAGAAGCGGTGCGCACCGCCAAGACCGCGCAAGCGGCGCAGGCCGAGGGCGGCGCGACGCGGCCCGCAGCACCCTGATAGCGCCCGAAGCACTGCCGGCAGCACTGCGGACGCTCGCCCCTCACTCCATCTCGATCGACTTCACGTGCCAGATATCGCGGGCGTATTCCGCGATCGCACGGTCCGAAGAGAATTTCCCCATCCCCGCCACGTTTTCGATCGCGCTCGCGGTCCATGCCGGCACGTCCATGAAGCGCTGGTCGGCGGCGTCCTGGGCCTCGATGAAGGCCGAGTAGTCGGCCAGCACGAGGTAGTGGTCGCCCCAGTCCACGAGCGTGTGGAAGATGTCCGTGTAGCGTGCCGAATCGTGCGGTGAAAAGAAGCCCGTGCGGATCTGGTCGAGCGCGCGGCGCAACTCGGCGTTTTCCTCGTAGACCTGGCGCGGCCGGTAGCCCGCGCAACGCAGCTGGTCGACCTGATCGGACGTGTGCCCGAAGATGAAGATGTTGTCCTGCCCCACGGCCTCGCCGATCTCGATGTTCGCGCCGTCGAGCGTGCCCATGGTGAGCGCGCCGTTGAGCGCGAGCTTCATGTTGCCGGTGCCCGACGCTTCGGTGCCCGCTGTCGAGATCTGCTCGGAAAGGTCCGCCGCGGGAATCAGCACCTCGGCCACGCTCACGCCGTAGTTCGGCACGAACACCACCTTGAGCCGATCGCCCACCACGGGATCGTTGTTGATCTTCGCGGCCACGTCGTTGATGAGGTGGATGATCATCTTCGCCATTCGGTACGCCGACGCGGCCTTGCCCGCGAACAGCACGACGCGCGGTACCCAGTCGCGCTCCGGCGCTTCGAGAATGCGGTTGTAGCGCGTGATCACGTGCAGCACGTTGAGCAACTGGCGCTTGTACTCGTGAATGCGCTTGACCTGCATGTCGAACAGCGCATCGGGATTGAAGACGATGCCCGTGCGCTCCAGGGCGCGATGTGCGAGGCGCACCTTGTTGCTGCGCTTGGCCGCGCGGAAGGCGGCTTCGAACGACGCGTCGCCGCGCAGCTTGCGCAGCGCGCCCAGCTCGAAGAGATCGCTGCGCCAGCGCGGCCCGATCGCTTCGTCCACGAGGCGCGCGAGCGGCGGGCTCGCCTGCGCGAGCCAGCGGCGCGGCGTGATGCCGTTGGTCACGTTCGTGAAGCGGTCGGGAAAGAGGCGCGCAAAGTCGGCGAAGATATCGCGCGTCATCAGTTGCGAATGCAACTTCGAGACGCCGTTCACCTTGTGGCTCGCCACGATCGCAAGATAGGCCATGCGCACGCGGCGCTGGCCGTATTCGTCCACGAGCGAGATGCGGCGGATCAGGTCGAGGTCGTGCGCGCCGCGGTCGCTCGCTTCGCGCAGGAACGCCGCGTTGATGTCGAAGATGATTTCGAGGTGGCGCGGCAAGAGGCGTGCCAATAGTTCGATGTCCCAGGTTTCCAGCGCTTCGGGCATCAGCGTGTGGTTGGTGTACGAGAACACGCGGCGCACGTGACCCATCGCCTCGTCCCATGGCAGATGATGCACGTCCACGAGCAGGCGAATCAGCTCGGGAATGGCCAGCACCGGGTGCGTGTCGTTCAGGTGCACCGCGACCTTTTCGGAGAAGCGCCCGAACGTGCTGTGCGTGCGCAGATAGCGGCGAATCAGGTCCTGCATCGTCGCGGAGACGAAAAAGTATTCCTGGCGCAGACGCAACTCGCGCCCGGCCATCGTCGAGTCGTCGGGATAGAGCAGCCGCGAGACGTTCTCGGAGATGTTGCGCGCTTCCACCGCGCGCTGATAGTCGCCCTGGTTGAACGCCGAGAGGTCGAGTTCCTCATCCGCGCGCGCGGACCACAGCCGCAGCGTGTTGGTCGCGCTGGTGTCGTAGCCGGGAATGACCGTGTCGTAGGCCATGGCGTTGACATGCTGCGTGTCGACCCATTCGACATGGCCGTTGCTCTGCATGGTGCGCCCGCCAAAGCGCACCGGATACTGGACCTCGGGCCGCGGGAATTCCCAGGGATTGCCGTAGCGCAGCCAGTAGTCGGGCGCCTCGACCTGCTCGCCGTTCACGATCTGCTGGCGGAACATGCCGTAGTCGTAGCGAATGCCATAGCCGAAGCCCGGAATGCCGAGCGTCGCCATCGAATCGAGGAAGCACGCCGCGAGCCGGCCGAGACCGCCGTTGCCGAGCGCGGCGTCGGGCTCGTAGTCGAGCACCGTGTCCATGTCGACGCCCACGCTCGCCAGCGCCTCTTTCATCTGGTCGCGTATGCCGAGCGCGATCAGCGCGTTCGAGAACGTGCGGCCGATGAGAAATTCCATCGACAGGTAATAGACGCGTTTGACGTCCTGGTCGTACTGGCGGCGGGTGGTGATCATCCAGCGCTCGACGAGCCGGTCGCGCACGGCAAGCACCGCGGCGTGCAGCCAGTCTTGCGGACGGGCCGTCACGGCGTCCTTGCCGACACCGTACATCAGGCGATTGGAGAGGGAACGGCGCAGCGCTTCGACGCTGCTTTGCAACTGATCGAACTCGAGACCGATGGCTGTCATCGACGACTCCTGTCGAGTGCACCTGGCGCTTTAGCTGTCGGCCGGAGTTAGTGCTTTAGCACTGACTCCGGCCCCACGCAGAGCGCTTGGTGCAGTCCCACGCAAAGCGCTGGAAATGGCGGCGCGCCCATAAAAGGTGCAGGGCGCGCGGTTGTTCTGGGCCTGCGCCGCGCGCGGCGGAACGGGACGATGACGCATCGGCGCAGCGGCGCAAAAGGCCGGCACCGCTCGCCAGCGAGCGCAGATCAATTTGCAGAGTAGTGCATTTTCAAATGGCGTGCGGCGGCGCGCCAACCGGGCGCGGAGCGCGGCCGCCAGCCGCGCGGAACCCGCCGGCCGCCTCGATCCCTTGCCATGCGGACGGTTGCGCGCGCGCAGCGCGGCGCCATGCCTGCGCATGACGGGCTTGGCGGTTAGTTGCGATATGCCGGCGCATGATGCGCGATCGAGTGCGTCACCCAAACCCTTACAGTCACCCCACGCCCTGGAGTGTCTCCTGCAGAACCGGACGGGCTCTGTAACAATCGCAAAATTCGTCCGCTCGGCCCGCGCCGCAGCCTTCATCGTCCATCCGCCCGAGACTGTCTTGTCCGAAACCTTTTCCGCGGCGCGCGAAACCCGCAATACGCTCAATACCGAGCCACCCGACGCGCCCATGTCCGCGAAGAACCGCCGCGCCATGGGCGCGGTGATGCTCGCCGTTGCGCTCGCGACGCTCGACACCGCCATCGCCAACACCGCGCTGCCCGCCATCGCCACCGACCTGCACGCGGCCCCCGCCGCCTCGGTGTGGATCATCAACGCGTACCAGCTCGCAATGGTCGCCACCTTGCTGCCGCTCGCCGCGCTCGGCGACATCATCGGCCACCGGCGCATCTATATCAGTGGCCTCGCGATCTTCACGGTCGCTTCGCTCGCCTGCGCGCTCGCGCCCACGCTCACCGCGCTCGCCGGAGCACGCGTGCTGCAGGGGCTCGGCGCGAGCGCCATCATGAGCGTGAACACGGCGCTGATCCGCTTTCTTTACCCGCCGCACCGGCTCGGGCGCGGGCTCGGCACGAACGCGCTGATCGTAGGCGTTTCGTTCGCCGTGGGTCCGACCATGGCCTCGCTGATCCTCTCCGCGGGCACCTGGCCATGGCTCTTCGCGATCAACGTGCCGCTCGGCGTGCTCGCACTCGTGTTCGCGCTGCCCGCGCTGCCGCAGACGGCGCGCGGCAAGCACGCCTTCGACCCAGTCGCGGCGGTGCTCAATGTCATCACGTTCGCGGCGCTGATCTTCGCGCTCGGCGAGGCCGCGCAGCGCGCGCCAGGCATGGAAGTGGGCATTGCGGCTGTCGTGGCGCTGGTATTCGGCGCACTGCTGATCCGGCGCGAGGCCGGGCATCCCGCGCCCATGCTGCCCGTGGATCTGTTCCGCCGGCCGGTTTTCGCGCTTTCGTCGGTCACCGCGATCTGCTCGTTCGCGGCGCAGGGCCTCGCGTTCGTCTCACTGCCGTTCTATTTCGAAACCGTGCTGATGCGCAGCCAGGTGGAGACCGGCTTCCTGATGACGCCCTGGCCCGTGGTCGTGGCCGCCGCGGCGCCCATTGCGGGGCGCCTCTCCGACCGCTATCCGCCGGGCCTGCTCGGTGCGATCGGGCTCGCCATTCTCTCGGCCGGCATGGCGTCGCTGGCGCTGCTGCCCGCGCACCCCACGGTGACGGACATCGTCGTGCGCATGGCGATCTGCGGCGCGGGCTTCGGCTTTTTCCAGTCGCCCAACCTGCGGGCGATCATGGCGAGCGCGCCGCCCGAGCGCAGCGGCGGTGCGAGCGGCACCATCGCGGTCTCGCGTCTGCTCGGACAGACCACGGGCGCGGCGCTGGTGGCGCTGTGCTTCGGGATCGTGGGCCGGCACGGCCCGACGCTCGCCCTGAGCCTTGGCTGTGCCTTTGCGGGCGCGGCGGCCATTGCGAGCGGGCTGCGGCTGTTCGCACCGTCGCACCGGGCGGTGCAGCGCGGCTGATGCCGGCAGTGCGAGTGGATGCGGTCTGAGGCCAAGGCACGCGGGAAAAGCGCGCCTTGGCCAGACCGGCTACCGGCTTATCGCGCGAAGTAGCCCTTCACCGCCGCCACGAACGTGTCGATATCGGCGGCCGTCACGTCGAGGTGCGTGACGAAGCGCGACGCGTACAGCATCTGCGTGAGGATGCCGCGCTCCTTGAGATACGCCTCCAGCGGCGCGCAGTGTTCCTGCGGGAACTGCACGAACACCATGTTCGTGGCCTGCGACATCACCTTCACCTGATCGATCTGCGCAAGACCGGCGGCGAGACGCGCGGCGTTCGCATGGTCGTCGGCGAGACGCGCGACGTTGTGATCGAGCGCGTAAAGGCACGCGGCCGCGAGCACGCCCGACTGGCGCATGCCGCCGCCCAGCACCTTGCGCCAGCGATGCGCAGCGTCGATGAGCGCGCGGCTGCCCACCAGCACCGACCCCACCGGCGTGCCCAATCCTTTCGAAAAGCAGATCGACACCGAGTCGAAGCCCGCCGTGAGCGCCTCGAGCGGCTGGCCGGAAGCGACCGCCGCGTTGTACACGCGTGCACCGTCGAGGTGCGTGGCGAGCCCGCGCTCATGCGCGAGCTGCGTGGCCTTCGCGACGTAATCCGCCGGCAGCACCTTGCCGCCAATGGTGTTTTCGAGTGCGAGCAGACGCGTGCGCGCGAAGTGGTCGTCGAGCGGCTTGATTGCCGCGGCGATACGCTCGAGCGGGATCGATCCGTCTTCGGCGTTGTCGAGCGGCTGCGGCTGGATGCTGCCCAGCACGGCCGCGCCGCCGCCCTCGTACTTATAGGTGTGGGCCGCCTGGCCGACGATGTACTCGTCGCCGCGCGCGCAATGCGCCATCAGCGCGGCGAGGTTGCTCTGCGTGCCGCTCGGGAAGAAGAGTCCCGCCTCCTTGCCCGCCTCCTGGGCCGCGCGCGCCTGCAGGCGCAGCACGGTCGGGTCGTCGCCCCACACGTCGTCGCCGGTTTCGGCGCGGGTCATGGCGGCGAGCATGGCTTCGCTCGGACGGGTGACGGTGTCGCTGCGCAAGTCGATCATTGCGATGAAATCCTCGTGGTTGAAGCACGCGCGGGACGGACGAGCGCGCGCCTTGTCGGGCGCGCGCTGCACGGCGTGAGAACCATCGAGTGTATTTTCAAACGGCGGCCCAGCGCAATGCCGGGCCGGGCGCAAGGCGCGCTTGTGCCGTGGTTAGTGCGCGAGCAGCGGCAGCGGATCGACGGGCTTGCCGTCGCTACGGACTTCGAACTGAACGCCGCCGGCGCCCATTTCGGCGATCGGCTGGCCTTGCGAGACGGCGTCGTCTTCCTTCACGAGCAGCTTGCCGTTGCGGCCATAAGCCGTCACGACCTGGTCGTTGTGCTTGATGATCACGAGCGGCCCATAGGCCTCGATACCCGTGCCCGCATAGACCACACGGCCAGCGGCGGCGGCCTTGACCTCCTCGCCGGGCGTGCCGCCGATCACGATGCCGGTGGACTTGCCCGGCACGAAGCGCTGCAGGATCGGCCCGCGCGCCGGCCACGCGAGCGCGATGCTGGGCGCGACGGGCGCGGGCATGGCTACGCCGGCGGCGGCGGGTGCGCCGCCAGGCATCTGCGCCTGCGGCGCGGCCGTTGCGTAGTTGGGCGGGGGCGCTACGCGCAGCACCTGGCCTGTCAGGAGCTGCGCGTTGGCGGAAGGCAGCTGGTTCCAGCTCGCGATGTCCTGGGGACGCTGGCCGAAGGCCCCGGCGACGCGCGAGAGCGTGTCGCCCGGATTGACGCGGTAGTAGCCCGCGGGAACGCCGCTCGTGGACATGGGGGGCGCGCTTGGGGACTCCCAGGGCGCGAAGGGGCTGCTACAGGCGCTGCAGACGAGCGTGAGGGCGGCCAGCGCCGCATAGGCGCCCGGATTTCGCCGTTGT
This sequence comes from Paraburkholderia nodosa DSM 21604, assembly GCF_000519185.1. Lineage (GTDB taxonomy): Bacteria > Pseudomonadota > Gammaproteobacteria > Burkholderiales > Burkholderiaceae > Paraburkholderia > Paraburkholderia nodosa. The sequence continues at coordinate 248,114 of NZ_JAFA01000003.1, forward strand.
CGATTCATCTTGCTGTTCCTCGCTTGGTCCTCGCGTATGACGAAAAAATACGCAGATGGGATGCGCGGTGGGCCGCAGGCGTTCGCTTGCGCGCCACGTTCCGCGAATGAAGCCGGAAATGGCGAACGTCCCCCATTATATCGTTCATGCTCCAACCGCCTTTTTTCGCCGGCATGCTCGCCCGGCCTGCGTTTGCGCGGGTCAACGCCTATACTGGTTCACGCGTCACCCGATAATCAGATGAAAGGCCTCTCGCTGCAGTCCCATGGCCCTGAGGGATCCGAGAATGAACAAAGCCACCTTTCTTTCGCTGCAGCTCAACGTCGAAGATGTCACATCGTCGCCGGGCCTCGTCGAATTGTTGAACAACCATCTCATCTTTGCGGCCGACGTGGCCGAAGCCGCCGACGAACTGGTCCAGCACGCCAGCATCGCACGGCTTTCCGGCGCCACCCAGGCGTCCGTGGAAATTCCCGCCGTCGTCATCGAGCGCTTGCGCGATGCGCTCGACACGCTGAGCGGCTATGACGAAACCTGGCTTTTCGCGCTCGAACCCGGCCGTGCACTCTTCGACGATATTGCACGCCGGCCTCGCCTGCTTCACTAGTACGCGAATCCGGAGCGGACGGCGCCCTACCCGCATCGCCCGCCCCATTTGCCCGCGCGCCGGCGCCTGTGTGCCACGCTGCCGCGCGCGGGGCGCCATGGTTTCGGCGCGCCAAACTGGGGGAACCGCCGTGAAATCCATTCTGAACCGCCGTAACGCCGCGCTCTCTGGCGCACCATCACGAATCCTTGCCGTGGCCCATGATGCCGCCACGCAACGCGCCGCCGCAAGCGAAGCCGCCAGCCGCGTCCCGCAATCCGCGGTCGAGCCCGCCATTACGCCGTCCGAGACCGCCGTCGAGATCGAGTCTCGCGCGGAACCGGCGGCGGGCGCGACCGCGCTGCCCGAAGGCGCCGGCGGGCCTCGGCCGGTCTCCACGCTCCATCCGGTGCCGGTCATGCCCGCGCACCTGAACGGCCGCCCGGTGCAGATCGCCGACGGCGCCGCGTTCGAAGCGCTCCACGCCGCCGACGAGTTGATGACCTTCCGCGTCTTTCGCTGCTTCGCCTATACGGTCAGCCTCTTCTTCCATCCGCCCACACTCGGCTACTTCGTCGCGCTGCATCAGGAAAGCGTACTGTGGCGCGCGCTGAAAGCCAACGACCTCGACGCGGCCGGCTCGGCGTTTCACCTGATGCAGGAGCAAGCCACGCGCCTCGCCGACGGCGAAACGCGCCGCGTGCAACTCGTCGCCCAAAACGCGGAGCTCACGCGGCAGATCGAGGAGTCGGAAGCCCAGGCCGAACGCCTGCGCGTGGACCTGCAGCGCCATGCGGAACAGGAACAGACGGTGACGGGCCGCCAGCACCAGATACGCAAGGACGTCGCTCAGCTGGAGGCGCAGCGCATTGCCGCGCAGGCCCAGTTGAACAAGGCACACCGGGCGCTGCATCAGCTCAAGGTTGCGACGAGCGAGGGCGTGCCCCATCTGCATGCGCGGTGATCACGCGAGCGGGCCCAGTTGCCGCGCGAATCGCCGGGCGGCTTCGAGGCCGAAGCGGCTCGGCGCCAGCTTCACGTCGCGCTCATGATCGACGTCGATGCCCATGCGCCACGCCGCAATGCGCTTGCCGTAGCAAATCAGCGTATCGAGCGACTGCATGACGAAGACGATGGCGGGCAGCACCTGCTGGTACAGGGCTTGCGCGCGCTCGATATCGCCTGAGCAAAACGCGGCGTAAACCTGCTGCTGCCAGTCGAAGCAATCGGGCGCGACGATCATGCCCGCGCAGCCGGCGCGCAGGTTGTCGAGCAATTCCAGCCCGCCGCGGCCGTTGAGCACGGGCATCAGGTCGCCGATCTGCGCGATCGTTTCGGCAATCGTCACCGCCGGGCCCTCGCCCTTGAGCACACGGAAGTTCGGGCATTGCGCGGCAAGCGCGCGCAAACTGCCCGGCGAAAGCCCGACGCCCAGATACTCGGGCGCGTTCTGAACGCCGACCGTCACGTCGAGCCCCGCCATCACGCCCGCGAAGAAGTCGAAATAGAACGATTCGGGTTGCGCAGGCTCGCCTTGAGCGCGCGTGGGAGGCTGGAGGATCAGCCATGCCGCGCCGCGCTCGATCGCGTGTTGCGCGAATTCGCGCTGCGCCTGCACCGTGGGACCGCTCACCGTGACGGCGAGCGGCAGTGCGCCGCCGCTGTCCTCCTGCGCCCAGTCGATCACCTGCTCGCGTTCGGCGCGCGAAAGCTTGTTGACCTCGGTTGCGAGCCCGAGCACGGCGATACCCGGCGCGCCGCCACGCACGGCCGCTTCGACCTGGCGCCGCATGGCCGCGCGGTCGAGGTGGTTATCGCGATCGAAGAATGCGTAGAGGATCGGGTAGATGCCGGCGATTGCCCCGGCGGCGCTGGTTGGCGCGCTCATCGCGTGCTCCGGCACGCTCAGTGGGAGTCGCGCGGCACGGCCGCACCGCTCGCGCCGACAAGAAAGTCCAGGTCGGCGCCCTTGTCGGCCTGCAGCACGTGTTCGACGTAAAGCCGGTAATAGCCGCGCTCGGGCAGCTCAGGCGCCTGCCACTCCGTCTTGCGGCGCGCGAGTTCTGCATCGGAGACTTCCAGATGCAGGCGCCGCGCCGCGACGTCCAGTTCGATCATGTCGCCCGTGCGCACGAGCGCAAGCGGACCGCCCGCCGCCGCTTCGGGCGACACGTGCAGCACGACTGCACCATACGCCGTGCCGCTCATGCGGCCGTCCGAAATGCGCACCATGTCGGTAATGCCCTTTTGCAGCACCTTCTTCGGCAGCGGCATGTTGCCGACCTCGGCGAAGCCCGGATAGCCCCTGGGCCCCGCGCCTTTGAGGACCATGATGCAATGCTCGTCGATATCGAGCGAGGCGTCGTCGACTTTCGCGTGCAGTTCCTCGACGTTCTCGAACACCACCGCGCGGCCGCGATGACGCAACAGCGCCGGCGTGGCGGCAGAAGGCTTGATGACCGCGCCGTCGGGCGCGAGGTTGCCCTTAAGCACGGCGATGCCGGCTTTGGGCTTGAACGGCTGCGCAAACGACGTAATCACTTCGGCGTTGTAGTTCGGCGCGTCGGCGACGTTTTCCCAGAGGGTTTTACCGTTGACCGTCAACGCGTCCCGATGCAGCAGCCCTTGCTCGCCCAGTTGCCGCAGCACCGCTGGCAGGCCGCCCGCGTAGTAAAAATCCTCCATCAGATAATGGCCGGAAGGCTGCAGATTCACGAGGCAAGGGACATCGGAGCCGAGTTCCCAGTCGTCGAGCGAAAGCGGCACGCCAATGCGCCGCGCGAGCGCGATCAAATGCACGACGGCGTTGGTCGACCCGCCGATGGCCGCGTTGGTGCGGATCGCGTTTTCGAACGCCGCGCGGGTGAGGATCTTCGACATCGTGAGGTCCTCGCGCACCATCTCGACGATGCGCCGCCCGGCGAGTTGCGCGAGCACCTGGCGGCGCGCATCGACCGCGGGAATGGCCGCGTTGTGCGGGAGCCCCATGCCCAGCGATTCGACCATCGAGGCCATCGTGGATGCCGTGCCCATGGTCATGCAGTGACCGCGCGAGCGGTTCATGCACGACTCCGCCTCGACGAATTCGGCCTGCGACATCGTCCCCGCGCGCACTTCCTCCGACATTTGCCACACGCCCGTGCCCGAGCCGATTTCATGGCCCCGGAAGCGCCCGTTGAGCATCGGGCCGCCCGAGACAGCGAGCGCAGGCAAGTTGCACGACGCCGCGCCCATCAGCAAGGCCGGCGTGGTCTTGTCGCAACCGACGAGCAGAATCGTGCCGTCGATCGGATTGCCGCGAATCGACTCCTCCACGTCCATGGAGGCAAGGTTGCGAAACAGCATCGCGGTGGGCCGCAGGTTCGATTCGCCTAGCGACATGACGGGAAATTCGAGCGGCAGGCCGCCGGCTTCGTACACGCCTTTTTTCACATACTCCGCGAGTTCGCGAAAATGCGCGTTGCACGGCGTGAGTTCCGACCACGTATTGCAGATGCCGATGACGGGGCGGCCGTCGAACGCGTCGTGAGGGATGCCCTGATTCTTCATCCACGAGCGGTGAATGAAGCCGTCCTTGTCGGCTTTGCCGAACCAGGCCTGGCTGCGCAGGGGCTTACGGGTGGAGCGGGTCATGGCGGGGCGTCTCCTGTCGCGAGGCAACAGTCAGGGAAACTGCCGCCCGATCATAGGAGTGACGTTCGAACCCGTCAATGTTTGATATGGCGTCCTTAGATATGGACAAAACGCGCCACAAAAAAGTACGGGCCGGTGGAGAACCGGCCCGTGCTGGACTGCCTGTTGCAACAACGTACTGCCTACTGCGTACTGCTACTGCACGGCTGCACCTCTCACTGCGCCAGCCAACTTCAACTACCTTCTGCTCTCTGCGTACTGCAACTTCCTGACTGCAACAACTCACCTACTGCGTATTGCAACTGCACACTGCGAACTGCAACTTCTACTGCAACCACTCACTGCGTATTGCAACTACGACTTCTACTGCAACCACTCTCTGCGTACTACGACTGCAACTTCTACCGCAACCACTCACTGCGTATTGCAACTGCAACTCACTGCTCAGTTCTGCTGCAACGACTGACTACGTACAGCGACAACTCACTACAGGGGGTAGCTTGCCGGAACCGCCTGAAGCGGTTCCGTTCGGTCAGGGCTTAGTGGCCGAAGTAAATGCGCTGGCTCGGTGCGACTTGCGCCGGTTGCACCGCGGCACCCGACTGCGACGTGCCGACTGCCGGTGCGCCGTAACCGCTGGTGTCGCCGGCGGCGAGCTTTTCCTGGGTCACGCGCGCCTGGGCGGCCTGCAGGTTTTCCGGGTAGTTCACATGGTCAGCCGACGGGTTGTAGCCAGCGTGCTCGAGTTGAACCAGTTCCGCACGCACCTGGGCGCGGGTCAGGCCTTGCTCGCTCGACTGGGCGAACGAGATTGCCGGGATGGCAAGAGCGGCGGCAACGACAACTGCGGGGATAAGCTTGTTCATGATCGGACCTCCAACTGTTTTATTTCCGCTTCGGAACACCGTGTTCGTCAGCGATTGATTACAGTGTAGGCGTCCGTTCACGCTAGGGAAAACCCTAATTCGTCAAAACACCATTGCGATTTTGGTAATAAAAAAAGGTGAGTCCTCGGGACTCACCTTACGATTCCAACAAAGACCGCAACGACAATGCGGCCTTTTGTCTTAGGACCTTACGACCAGTCGGCGTGGAAGCTGCCCGGCTTGTCGATGCGCTCGAACGTGTGCGCGCCGAAGAAGTCGCGCTGCGCCTGCACGAGGTTGGCGGGCACGCGCTCCGAGCGGTAGCCGTCGAAGTACGCGACGGCCGACGAGAACGCCGGCACCGGCACGCCCGCGCTCACCGCCTGGATCACCACGTCGCGCAGCGCCGACTGATAGTTGGCCGCGATGTCACGGAAATAGGGGTCGAGCAGCAGGTTGTCGAGCTGCGGGTCCTTCGCGTAGGCGTCCATGATCTTCTGCAGGAAGCGCGCGCGGATGATGCAGCCCGCGCGGAAGATCTTGGCGATCGTGCCGTACTGGAAGTCCCACTTGTACTCGTCGGAAGCCATGCGCAGTTGCGCGAAGCCTTGCGCGTACGAAATCACCTTCGAGAAGTACAGCGCGCGGCGCACCGACTCGATGAACGCCTTGCGGTCGCCCGAGAACGGCTTCGCGTCCGGGCCCGAAAGCACCTTGCTCGCGGCCACGCGCTGCGTCTTGAGCGACGAAAGCACGCGCGCGAACACGGCTTCGGTGATGAGCGGCAGCGGCGCGCCGAGGTCCAGCGCGTTCTGGCTCGTCCACTTGCCGGTGCCCTTTTGCGCGGCGCGGTCGAGAATCACGTCGACGAGATCCTTGCCCGTTTCCTCGTCCTTCTTGCCGAAGATCTTCGAGGTGATCTCGATCAGGTAGCTGTCGAGCTCGCCTTCGTTCCACTCGGTGTAGACCTTGCCCAGTTCCTCGTTCGAGAGGCCGAGCACCTGCTTGAGCACCGCGTAGCTTTCGGCGATCAGCTGCATGTCGCCGTACTCGATGCCGTTGTGCACCATCTTCACGAAGTGACCCGCGCCGTCCGGGCCCATGTAGGCCACGCACGGCTCGCCGTCCGGCGCCTTCGCGGCGATTTCAGTGAGGATCGGCGCAACCAGATCGTAAGCATCGCGCTGGCCGCCCGGCATGATCGACGGGCCCTTGAGCGCGCCTTCCTCGCCGCCCGACACGCCCGTGCCGATGAAGTGCAGGCCCGACTTCGCGAGTTCCTGGTTGCGGCGGATGGTATCGGTGAAGTGCGTGTTGCCGCCGTCGATCAGGATGTCGCCCTTCTCCAGCAGCGGCTTGAGCGCGGCGATGGTGTCGTCGGTGGGCGCGCCGGCCTTCACCATCATCAGGATGCGGCGCGGCTTTTCCAGCGAATCCACGAACTCTTCGAGCGTGTACGCCGGCACGAGCTTGCGATCCGGATACTCAGCGATCAGCTCGTCGGTTCGGGCGCGGCTGCGATTGAACACCGAGACCGCGTGGCCGCGGCTTTCGATGTTGAGCGCCAGATTGCTACCCATCACGGCCAGACCCACCACGCCGATTGGCTGTTTGCTCATGTTGTTTCTCCACTTCATTCATTGACGGCGCCGCAACGGGGCGCCAACCGTGCAAGCATAAGGGAAACGTAGCGGTGCTGCGCGAACGCGCGCATGCGCGACGGACGTTTGCCGACCTCGCTTACTGTTTTCGGAACACCAGGCTGAAATTGTTCGCTGGCATCGGCACGCGCGCTTCGCACGCGAAGCCTTGTGCCTGCGCCAGCGCCTCCACTTCCTCCATGTCGCGCACGCCCCAGGACGAGTCGCGCGCGCGCAAGTCGGCGTCGAAAGCCTCGTTGCTCGGCGCCGTGTGTGCGCCTTCGCGCCGGTACGGCCCGTAGAGCACGAGTGCCCCACCCGTAGCAACGCGCGCGCCCGCGCCTTTCATGAGCGCCTGCGCCGCTGCCCACGGCGCGATGTGAATCATGTTGATGCAGACGATGGCGTTCACCGCATCGATCGGCCAGGGCTCGCGGCGCACGTCGAGGTCGAGCGGCGCGCGCAAATTGGCGAGACCCGAGTGCTCGCGCCAGGCGTCGATCGAGGCGCGGGCGCGCGCGTCGGCGTCGCTCGGCTGCCACGCGAGGTCGGGAAACGCGGCCGCGAAGTGGACGGCATGCTGGCCGGTGCCGCTCGCGATTTCGAGCACGGTGCCCCGCGCGGGCAGCGCGCCGCGCAGCACTGCCAGGATCGGCGCGGCGTTGCGCTCGGCGGCGGGCGCGCAAAGGCGTTGGGCGGCTTGCGGGTCGTTCATCGTCTTGCGGTCTCTCAGCGTTCAGTCGGCATTCACTCAGTACAGCGTGGTCTTGATGCGTTGGGCGAGACCGGCCTCGTAAGTCTCGGCGTCGAACGTCTCGCCATATTGCTCCTCATTTACGCGGCGCAGCATCTCGCCCGCGCTCGGCAGGTGCGAGCGTTCGACGTGGCGCGACGGGTCCCACAGCTTCGAGCGCACGATGGCCTTGGAGCAATGGAAGTACACGCTTTCCACGTCGATCACGAGCACCGAGCGCGGCGGCTTGCCATCCACGGCGAAACTCGCGACGAGCGCGGGGTCGGTGCTCACGCGGCCACGCCCGTTCACGCGCAGCATCTCGCCCACGCCCGGCACCATGAACAGCAGCCCCACCTGCGACGAGGCAACCACGTTGCGCAGGCTGTCCACGCGATTGTTGCCGGGACGGTCGGGCAACGCGAGCGTGTGCTCGTCGAGAATGCGCACGAAGCCGGGTGCGTCGCCGCGCGGCGAGCAGTCGAGACCTTCCGGACCGCCCGTGGCGAGCACGACGAACGGCGAGCTTTCGATGAAACGCCGGTAATCCGCGTTGACGTGATCGATTTCCTTGCGCAACGCGCGTTCGTGCGGCGTGCCGTAGTGCGCTTCGAGGTCGGCTAGCGTGGTCAGCATGTCGTCGGTTCCGTGGGGACGTGGAGTGTCAGGGGACGAGGCGCGCGCCCAGTGCGTCGAGCACGGCCGCGCAAGGGGCTTCGAGTTTGAGTGCGAGGAGCGGGTCGGCGCGCGTCTTGCCCATGTTGATCGCGGCGACGGGTTTGCCGCGCTGCTGCGCCCAGGCGCAGAAGCGGTAGCCCGAATACACCATGAGCGAGGAGCCGACCACGAGCACGGCGTCGGCCTCGTCGAGCGCATTCGAGGCGCTCGCCACGCGCTCGCGCGGCACGTTCTCGCCGAAGAACACCACTGAAGGCTTGAGCATGCCGCCGCACGCCGCGCACGCGGGCACGTGGAAGGCGTTGGCGCCGTCGAAGTCGAGATGGGCGTCGCCGTCAGCGGCGGGTTCCGCGCTCGCGCCCACGATGGCCGGGTTGCGCGCTTCGAGTTCCGGCTGAATCGAGGCGCGCGAGTACTGCGCGCCGCAGTCGAGGCAATGCACGTGCGCGATGCTGCCGTGCAGCTCGATCACGTCGCGGCTGCCCGCGCGCTGATGCAGGCCATCCACGTTCTGCGTGACGAGCGTGCGCGCATAGCCCGCCGCACCGAGGCGCGCGAGCGCGCGGTGCGCGCCGTTGGGCTGCGCGAGACCCACCGTGGGCCAGCCGATCAGGCTGCGCGCCCAGTAACGGCGCCGCATGCTCTCGGAGCCGAGGAATTCCTGCAGCGTGATGGGCGGCGAGCGTTTCCAGGCGCCGTTCTCGTCGCGGTAACCCGGAATGCCCGAATCCGTGCTGATGCCCGCGCCCGTCAGCACGAACAGGCGCGGATGACGCTCGACGAACGCCTGCAGCGCGTCGAGGGCGGCGGCGTCGAGGGCGGGAGCGTCGGGAACGAGGATGGATTCGGTCATGGCGGCAGGGAGCAATGCAGTTCAGCGCGAGGGCTTGTCCCGCGACGGCGCGGCCGATGGCGAAGCCGGTTTTGCGGCTCGCTTGCGCGGCGCTTTCACCTGCGCCTGTACCTGTGCCTGCCGTTCGGCTTCGCGCGCTTCCCACGCGGCCAGCGCGGCGCGATACCGGCCGAACTCCTCGTCATACAGATCGAAGATGCAGGGGTCGCAGCCGCTATGGCAGCAGTCGTCGTTATCGGGGCATTCGGGCGGCTGGGGACGCGGATCATCGTCCGGACGCGGGGGCAAAGACATGGGCGCTCGGGCGTCGTGGTGGTTCAGCGGCCAGTATACGGGACGCGGCGGCCGAGCGTGCGGCGGCGCCCGCCCGGCCTGCGCGCTCAGCCGCGCCCCACGAACGGCATCTTCGTCGCCATGATCGTCATGAACTGGATATTCGCTTCGAGCGGCAGTTGCGCCATGTGCAGCAGCGCGTCGGCCACGAGTTCCACATCCATCAGCGGTTCGACGGCAATCTCGCCGTTCGCCTGCGGCACGCCGCGCGCCATGCGCTCGGCCATCTCGGTCGCCGCGTTGCCGATGTCGATCTGCCCGCACGCAATGTCGTAGCGCCGGCCATCGAGCGAAACGGTTTTCGTGAGGCCCGTGATGGCGTGCTTGGTAGCCGTGTAGGCGGCGCTGAACGGCCGCGGCGCGTGCGCCGAAATCGAGCCGTTGTTGATGATGCGCCCGCCTCGCGGCGTCTGCCGCTTCATGAGCCCGAACGCCGCGCGCGTGCACAGGAACACGCCGGTGAGGTTCGTATCGACCACGGCGCGCCAGTCGTCCACGGAAAGCTCGTCGATGTCCACGGCCGGCGCGTTGCGGCCCGCGTTGTTGAAGAGCAGGTCGAGCCGGCCGTAGCGCGCGCGGATCGTCTCGAAGAGCGCCTCGACGGCCGCCGCGTCGGTCACGTCGCAAGGCGCCGCCAGCGCCTCTTCGCCGCGCGCGCGGGCCTCGCCGGCGAGCGCTTCGAGCGGCGCGGCTCGCCTGCCCGCCAGCACGACGGCAAAGCCGTTGGCTAGCAGTCTTTGCGCGCACGCGCGGCCAATGCCGCTGCCCGCGCCCGTCACCAGGGCGATCTTGCGTTGTTCCGTATCACTCATCGTTGCCTCTTTGTTTCGGTTGAGCCTTCAATCGAGCGGCTGGTCGTTGGGATTCGCGAAAAGCGCCTTCATCGGCTCCGACATCGGATAGTCGAGGTTCACGCCCGCAGGCGGAATGGGCGACTCGAACCAGCGCCGGTAAAGCGCGAGCGCCTCGCCCGAGCGCTCCATCCTCGCGATGGTGTCGTCGGCAATGCGCTTGAAGGCGGTGTCGCCGCGCCGGAACATGCAGCCGTACACTTCCGACCTGGCCGGGCTGCCGACGATCGCGTAAGCGCGCGCGTCGTTCAGGTTACGCGCACTTTGCGCGACGGGCGCACCCGGCGTGTCGCTCGCCATGTAGCCGGTCGCGAGCGCGGCGTGCAGCAGCGGTTCGTCCATCACGAAGGCAACGGCGCGGCCCGAGCGCACGGCTTCGACGGAATCGCCGTGAGTCTTCGCGACGACGATGCGCATGTTCATCGCGCGCTCCATGTTCCAGCGGCGCAGCAGGCGCTCTTCCGACGTGCCCGCGGTCGTGACCACCGTACGGCCCGCGAGATCGCCGAAGTCGAGGACCGGCGAGCCGCGCTTCACGAGCATGCGCACGCCGTACTCGAAGATGCTGTTGGAGAACGCCACGTCGTTCTCGCGCTCGCGCGTATGCGTCGTGGTGCTGCATTCGAGGTCGATCGTGCCGTTCTGCACGAGCGTGATGCGGTTCTGCGGCGAGACGACGAGTTCGCGCACGCGCAGCTCGGGGAGCTTGAGCGTTGCGCGCACGCTTTCCACGATGCGCTGGGTGATCTCGTACGAGTAGCCCGTTGCGTGCTCGCCGCCGGCCATATAGGAAAACGGCACGGTGGCCTCGCGCACGCCGATGACGATCGTCCCGGTATCGCGAATCTTGCGCAGCGTGGGGCTTTCCAGTTCGTCGGCATGCACCGCGCCTGCAGACACGCAGGCGCACGCGAGCGTGACGTAGCGCATGTGGCCGCACAGCCTTCTGGCGACACCCAACGGCTTTGACTCGCGCTTCAACCGTGTCTCCTTCGATCTCTGATTCGTTCGCTCGAGGCGCGCGCACAGCTGCGCTCCCCTTCTGCGCGCGATTGTACCGGCGGTCCGTGCCGGCTCGCGTGATGTGGCCTGGGCTCCCAGGCGCTCACACCGTGCACGTCGCGGCGAGGCAGCCGCGCAGCACGTCCACGAACGCGTTGCCTGCCTGCGAGTCCATACCGCCTTCGCGCCACATGGCGAACACGCCGACCGTGAGCGCCGGTTCGACGCGTCGGATCGCCACCGGCTCGCCCGCCCCGCGCGCGCTGAGTTCGTCGAGCAGCACGCGGCCGATGCCGCGCGCCGCAAGTGCGCGCGCGACGTGCCACGTCTGCGCCTCGACGGCCGCGAGCCGGTCGTCCACGCCTTCGGCTTCGAGCAGGTTGCTGATCGCCTCGCCAAGCGGATCGACATTGCCGATGCTGATCCACTCGCCGTCGACCAGATCGCGCAACGCGAGCGGCGCGTGTTCCGGCGTCGGGTCGTCGGGCGGCCCGACGCAGACCACGGCCGTGCGCGCCAGTTCGACCGCGGCGATGCCCGGCCGCGCGGGCGGATTGAGCGCGACGCCCAGATCGAGTTCGCGCGTGAGCAGCGCGTTGAGCAGTTCCGCGGTGTGGCGCGTCTGGATCCTGAGCGACACCTCGGGGTAGCCCGCGCGAAACGTCTGCACGGCAGCCGGGATCAGGCTCATGCCGAGGCTTGGCAGACAGCCGATGCGCAGCAGCCCTTGCGGGCGCAGCGCGAGATTGCGCGCGAGATCGCGAATGCTGTCGAGGTTCGATTGCAGCTTCTGCGTTTCGGCGAACAGCAATTCGGCCTCGCGCGTGGGCTGCAGACGGCCGTGCGCGCGGCTGAAGAGCTTGAGGCCCGCGCTGCGCTCCGCATGCGCGAGCACCTTGCTGACCGCGGGCTGCGAAACGCACAGCAGCTCGGCCGCTTTGGAGAGCGAGCCGGTGCGCATGATCGCGTGAAAGACTTCGATATGGCGTAGACGCATGGGGCGCATGCCGGGCATGCGTACGAGGCTCATGCGCGGCGGGATGAAAGAAAAGCGCAAGGATAGCGCGTTCGGCTGCGCGCTTCGCTTGCAGCTTGGACTCAGACCCGGCTCAAACGCGGAAATCGGCGGCCATGTCCTCTTCGCTGCGCGCGACGATCGCGCCGCTGCGCGCGGCCTTGAGGAACACGTCGTAATCGCGCTCCACCTGGTCGGCATAGCTGAAGGCGTAGCCCGTGAGCGCCTCCGCAAACTGGTCGCTGCGGCCAATGTACGAAGAGATTTCGATGGCGGCGCTGCCCGACTTCGCATGCGCGCGCGCGAGCGCCCAGCCGCACAAACGCGCATAGCCGCAGAGCAGCGTGCTGTCGAGCAGCTGGAGATCGACCGAGAGCTTCATGTCGCGCAACTGGCGCACGTAGAAATGACGCCCGTTGGGCCCCGTGGTCCAGCCGAGGAAGAGATCGCTCGCCGCCTGCAGCAGCCGCTGGCCGTGCACGACCCGCGCGCCTTCGTGCTTGATCGAAGGCGACTTGAAGTACTGCGAAACGACCGAGCGACGCGCCTCTTTCACCTGCAGGAAGAGCGGCTTCTCGTGATGATCGACGAGCAGCATCACGAGGCAACGCGTACCCACGCTGCCCACGCCCACTACCTTGAACACGAGGTCCTGAATCGCGAAGTGATCGAGCAGTTCGCGCCGGTCGGGCGCGAGCGTCTTCGCGTAATCCTCGTACATGGGCTCGATCAACGTGCGCCAGTCGCCAAGCGTGAACCAGTCGTCTTCGGGTTCGAACAGCGTGTTGACGCCGTGCACGTGAAAGAGCGCGGGCGGGGCGTCGTGAATCGTCCAGTGGTCGCCGTCGCGCTCCGCGAGCTTTTCGAGCAGGTTCTCGTGCGTGCGGTTCGCGGCCTTCTCCATGCCACGCCGGATCAGGCGACGGCCTTCGGGCGTGAGCGCGGTTTCGACCATGCGGTCGAAGGTGATTTTGTCGTACCAGAGATCGAGCGCGCCGTACTCGGCGTATTGGCGCAGGCGGTCGCGATAGCTAGTCACGGCCGTCATCACCAGTTCCTCGGCCACGCCGCGCGAGTAGCGCATGTGCCGCGCCGCCACGACGAAGCTCGCCACGAGGCGCTTCACATCCCACTCCCACGGGCCAGGCGCGACCTCGTCGAAGTCGTTGAGATCGAACACGAGCTGGCGCTCGGGCGTGGCGAAGGCGCCGAAGTTCAGCAGATGCGCGTCGCCGCAAATCTCCATCGTCATGCCGGTGTTGGGCACGCCCGCGAGGTCGTGCGCCTGGAGGATCGCGCTACCGCGAAAGAACGTGAAGGGCGAGACGATCATGCGCCCGTAGCGCAGCTGCACGAGGTTCGGCACGCGGCCTTCGCTGCTCGAGCGCAGCAATGCGAGCGGATCGCGCTTGATGGTGCCGGTTTCCTTGTGGCTCGAACGTTTCGAGCGCTCGCGCGCGGCACGCCCGGCCGCCTCGCGATCAGCAACGGTGCTCCCATTCATGACCTTCTCCGGTTCTTGTACGGTCTTGCGCCATCGTGGCAAACGGGGAAATGCGGGGTATTCGTCCTGCATGGGCGGCGGCCTTTCGCCCGTGAATGCCTGCCTATTTAAGCGTGGCGCCCCGTTTCGTGCAAGCAACGTGGCCGTAACCGGCGCCTGGCTGCGCACCATGCGCGCAACGCGCAAGCGCCTGGTGTACCGTGCGCGAAAGATGCGCCGCCAGCCTGGCCCCCTCATTGCCCCGCCGGACACTCGCCATGAACGTCAAAGTCTACGGAACGCTCGTCGTCGCATCGCTGGTGCTGCTGGTCGGCCAGTGGCTCGTCGCCGCCGTGCCGATCCTGCGCAAGTGGACCATCCCGGAGCCCGTGGCGGGCGGCATTGTCGCCGCGCTGATCGTCTTCGGCCTGCACAGCTTCGCGCATAGGGACGTGGTCTTCGACACCTCGCTGCAAGCGCCGCTGATGCAAGCGTTCTTCGCCACCATCGGCCTCAATGCGAACCTCGGCAACCTGAAACAGGGCGGCCCTGTACTCGTGCGCTTTCTCGCCGTCGTGGTCGCACTGCTCGTACTGCAAAACGCGCTGGGCATCGCGCTCGCCATGGCGTTCGGCGTCGATCCGCTGTACGGGCTGCTGGGCGGCTCGGTGTCGCTCGCGGGCGGGCACGGCACGGGCGCCGCGTGGGGCGCGGTGTTCACCGAGCATCACGGGCTGCAGTCCGCCACCGAAGCGGCGATAGCGTGCGCCACGTTCGGGCTGATCATGGGCGGCATCCTTGGCGGCCCCGTTGCGCAGCACCTCATGAAGCACATCGGCGCACAGGCCGGCGACGCAGCGCCCGGCGCCAGCGGCGCGGCAACGCCCGACCCGTACGCATTCGAGGAGCCGAAAGCCGAACAGCCCACCACGCCGGGCGCGTTCATCAACACGGTCACGCTCATCGCCATCAGCCTCGCCGGGGGCGACGCGCTCTCCGGGCTGATCGCGGGCACCGCGTTCGAACTGCCCACCTTCGTGTGCGTGCTGTTCGTGGCCGTGTTACTCGCCAACGCGCTCGCACTCGCCAGGCGCCCCGTGGCCGAGCACGCCGTCGCGCTGATCGGCAACGTGAGCCTCGCGCTCTTTCTCGCCATGGCGCTCATGACGCTGCGCCTGTGGGACCTCGCCGCGCTCGCGCTGCCGGTGTTCACGATCCTCGTCGCGCAAACGCTGCTCATGGTGGTCTACGCGATCTTCGTGACGTTCCGCGTGATGGGCGCGAACTACGACGCCGTCGTGCTTTCGGCGGGGCACTGCGGCTTCGGCCTCGGTGCAACGCCCACAGCGATTGCGAACATGCAGGCGGTCACCGCGCGCTTCGGCCATTCCCATCTGGCGTTTCTCGTGGTGCCGATGGTGGCCGCGTTCTTCATCGACATTGCCAACGCCATCACCATCAAGCTCTTTCTCATGCTGCCGGTTTTCCATTGAGCGGCAAGGCGGATCGCGCCAGGCGCGCTAGAATGGCGCGAATCACGGCGCGCCGCGCGCGGCGCTAACGTTCTTCGAGCGTCATCATGTCCCTCACCGCCTGGCTCTTCTTTCTGCCCGCCTGCTTCGCGCTGAACATGGCGCCGGGGCCGAATAATCTCCTCTCCATCAACGTAGCCGCGCGGCACGGTTTCCTGCGCGCGTTCCTCGGCGGTACGGGCCGGCTCGTTTCGTTCGCCGCCATGATCGCGCTCGCGGCCGCGGGTCTTGCCGTGGTGCTGCGCGCTTCCGAGGCGGTCTTCTTCGTCATCAAGCTCGCCGGCGCCGCTTACCTCGTGTGGCTCGCGGTGCAGCTTTGGCGCAGCGACGCCAACCCTATCGGCGAGAGCATGGATAGCGACGCCTCGCTCGCGCGCCTCGCGTGGCGCGAGTGCCTCGTGGCGGCGGGCAACCCCAAGGCGATTCTCGTTTTCACGGCCTTCCTGCCGCAATTCGTCGACGTCGCCAGGCCCATCGCGCCGCAATTCGGCGTGCTCGGCGCGAGCTTTCTCGTGCTCGAATGCGTGGCCATCGCGCTCTACTCGCTCGCCGGCATGTACCTCGGCCGCTGGCTCACACGCACCGCCGTGCGCCGCTGGTTCAATCGCACCTGCGGCGCATTTCTCGGCCTGATCGGCGTGAGTTTTCTGCTCGTGCGGCGCGTCTGAACAGCCTCGTCACGCGCTCTTCATCCATAAGTATCTCTTGATGATTTTCGCGAGAAACTTTAACTGTCGTTAATCGACAGTGCCCCCTATGCTCAAACCATCGTCCGGGGTCGCGGCGAGCGGGCAGCTTTTCCCCGACGCTCGCGCATCGCCCTGCGGACAAGCGGTTTTCAACGTCATTGGGGTTTCAACATGAAGATCTGCATCTTTGGAGCGGGCGCCATTGGAGGCATGATGGGCGTGCAACTCGCACGCGCAGGCGCCGACGTGAGCTTCGTCGCTCGCGGCCCGCATCTGGCCGCCATGCGCGAGAACGGCGCACGCCTGCTGATGGACGGCGAGGAGTACGTGGCGAAGGTGCGCTGCACGTCCGATCCGCGCGAACTGGGCGTGCAGGACGTCGTCATCATTACGCTCAAGGCGCATTCGGTGGCGGGTGTGATCGACGCGATGCAGCCGCTCCTCGGCAAGCACACAGCCATCGTCACGGGCACCAACGGCATTCCCTACTGGTACTTCTACCAGCATGGCGGCAAGTTCGCGGGCACGCGGCTCGAAAGCATCGACCCGGACGGCGCGCAATGGAACCGACTCACGCCCGAGCGCGCGATTGGCTGCGTGCTCTATCCGGCCGCCGAAATCGACGCGCCTGGCGTGATCCGCCACGTGTACGGCAAGAAGTTTCCGATTGGCGAGCCTTCGGGCGAGCGCACGCCGCGCATCGTCCAGCTTCATGAAGCCATGCAGGCCGCCGGGTTCGATGCGCCGATCCGCGAGAACATCCGCGACGAAATCTGGCTCAAGCTGTGGGGCAATCTCTGCTTCAACCCGATCAGCGCACTCACGCACGCCACGCTCGACGTCATCACCAGCGACCCGGCCACGCGTGCCGTAGCGCGCACGATGATGCTCGAGGGCAAGCGCATTGCCGAGCGGTTCGGCGTGAACTTCCGCGTGGATGTGGAGCGTCGCATCGACGGCGCGGGCGCGGTGGGCGCGCACAAGACCTCGATGCTCGTCGACCTCGAAACCGGCCGGCCGATGGAGATCGATCCGCTGATCACCGTCGTGCAGGAAATGGGCAGCCTGGTTGGCGAGCCGACGCCGGCCATCGACACCGTGCTTGCCTTGGTCAAGCAGCGTGAGCGGATGGCGATGCAGCCGGCGTAAGACACGACGAAGGGCGGCGCGTGCGCCGCTTTTTTTTCTGCGCCGGTTCTCGGTGCTGGAAAAACAAAAACGGATCGCTTCGAGCGATCCGTTTTGCTTTGCGGAGGAAGGAAACGCGCGCTATTCGATGCGGGCGTGGGTCCGGGTCACCTGGAGCGGCGGCGGCGTATCGGCGCCGCGCAACGCGACGCGCATCGGCGCGCCGTTCGAGCCACGCATCGGCGAGCCGTCGATGGACGTTTCCGGCAGCGCGTCGCTATCCGGCGATGAGGCCTGTGCGTCAGAACCGTCCGCCACTGCCCCGTCCGCGACTGGCCCGTCCGGCATGAACTGCGACCACGCGGCCTGAGCACAGGGCCGCAGCGAACGATGGCGACGCCGCACGAGCATCGTCGTCACGTTGACGACGGGATGCAGCAAACGAGTAACGAGTGCCCCCGCGGGCGCGGGCCAGTGACACGTTGCGTGCGCAACGTCGCCCGCACGATGCGCATGCCCCCCGCGCGCGCCGTCCACGCACACCGGCAACACGCCGATGCCCATGCCGAGCTGCGCCATGCGTGCCACGCCCGCCACGTGCGCGAACTCCTGTAGCGGCCTCCCCTCAGGCCGCAGACCGTCCAGCGCCCGCATCACCGCGCCGCGGCAACCGGCGTCGCGATTGAGCGTGACGAGCGGTTCGCGCGCGAGATCGTCCCATCGCAGCGCCCCCTGTAGCGCAAGCGGATGGTGGGCTGGCAAGAGCGCGCAAAGCGGCGTGGCCGAGAGCGGCTGCACATCGAGGTTGCCGCTCGCGAACGGCACGCTTTCCGCGATCACGCCGAAGTCGGCCTCGCCCTGCTCGACCGCCTGCAGCACGGCCGCCTGCGGCAAGTCCTGCAGTTGCAATGTGAGCGATGGAAAAGCCGCCGCGCAGCGCGCGAGCGCGGCGGGCACCCAGCTCGACGAGAGCACCGGGTTGCTCGCCACGAGCACCACGCCGCTATGTGCCTGATGCGCGTCGCGACCCTCGTTGAGCGCCATCTCGATCTCGTCGAGCAAGCGGCCGATGCGCCGCTCGAAGCCGCTGCCCGCGAGCGTGAGCTCGACCTGGCGCGTGGTGCGGTCGAACAGCTTGAGTTCGATCGCTTCCTCCAGTTCGCGCACGCAGCGGCTCACGGCCGACTGCGTGAGCCCGAACTCGCGCGCGGCGCGCGTGAAGCTGCGCGCCCGCGCCACCGCGACGAACACCTTGAGTTGCTGGAGCGATACGTTCATCGACATGGCGGGCCCGCGCGCCTCATTCGCCGCTTTGGTTGGACCAGTGCGGCAACCCTGCGCCGGTATTCGTGGCCAGCGTGACGTTGGACTCGTTGCTCGCGTCACTGCTGGCTTCGCTGCTCTGCTCGATCAGACGCTTGCGCATCGGCGCGAGGAAGAACTTGGCGCTCACGCCCGCCGCGATCGTGATGACCGCCGCCGCGATGAACACCGCGCTCCAGCCGCCCGTAGCAGACAGCACCGATGCCACCGGCACGAGCAGCGCCGCGGTGCCCTTGGCGGTGTAAAGCGTGCCGGCGTTCGAGGCGGCGAACTTGCTACCGAAGGTGTCCGCGCAGATGGCCGGGAAGATCGAGAAGATCTCGCCCCAGAACAGGAAGATGAGCGCAGCGAAGGTCATGAACGCATACGGGTTCGTGCCGAACTGCATCATGCCGAGCAGCGCGAGCCCTTCGCCCACGAAAATCAGGAACATCGCGTTCTCACGGCCGATCTTGTCGGAGATGAAGCCGCACAGCGGACGCGTAAAGCCGTTGCAGATGTTGTCGATCGACAGCGTGAGCGTGAGGAGCGGCAGCGTCATGCCGAACACCGTCATCGGAATGCGGGCGAGGCCCCAGTCCTTGGCGATCGGCCCGATCTGCGCCGTTGCCATCAGGCCGCCGGCGGCCACCGCGACGAAGCAGATGTAGATCACCCAGAATACCGGCTGCTTGATCATCTGCCCCGGCGTGTAGTCGACGCGCGAGACGAGACGGCGGCCTGCCACGGCGACGGGGCGCGTCACGGGCTTCACGAGCAGGAACGAGAGCACGAGAATCGACACACCCTGGAGCACGCCAAAGAAGAAGAACGTGTGCTCGTAGCCGGAGCGCGTGATCATGTTCGCAATCGGAATCACCGTCACGGCGGCGCCGGCGCCGAAGCCCGCGGCCGTGAGGCCCGCGGCGAGGCCGCGGCGGTCCGGGAACCACTTGAGCGCGTTACCCACGCAGGTGCCGTACACGGCGCCCGCGCCGATGCCCGCGATCACGGCCGACACGTAGAGCATCGGCAGCGTCGTGACGTAGGAGTTGATCACCCAGGCGAGGCCTGCGCATACCGCGCCGACCGCCACGACCGGACGCGGGCCGAACTTGTCGACGAGCCAGCCTTCCACCGGCACGAGCCAGGTCTCGGTCAGAATGAAAATCGAGAACGCCAGTTGAATCTCCGCCTGGCCCCAGTGGTGGCGCGAGTTCATCGGCGCGACGAACAGCGTCCATGCGTATTGCAGATTGGCAACGAGCGCCATGCATAGCATGCCCACCACCAGTTGAAACCAGCGGTTCGTCCAGAACGGACCGCTCTCGCTCCTCTGACCGATTGCATTCATATCGCTTGTCTCCGCTATCTATTCATTGCAGCCTGCATGATTACGGGTCTGCATAAATTGAGGCTTATGGTTTTAACTTTTCACTTCGCCACGCTGCGTTTTTTATTCGCCGGCTGAATCACAAATCCGAATGACAATTCGTCAATCCTCATTCACCCTGGCATTACGTCAGACCCCTGAAAACATCGTGAAACAAGGGCTTTTCTACGTGTTGTCCCTTATGAAATCGTATTTCCGAGCGTTAACCCGAACGTAGCTTCGAGCGTTTTGCGCGGCATTCGGACTCCTTTCAACTTATGCTAGGGTGATTGCTGAATTACTCACAATTAAAGTTTGTTATTATGTGGATTCAGTATCCTTTATGGTTCGGCCATGACGATGCGAAACGCCACGCTGCGCCAGCTCAAGGTCTTCGAGACCGTGGCGCGCCACCTCAGTTTTTCGCGTGCTGCGGAAGAGCTGCATCTCACCCAGCCGGCCGTTTCTACGCAGGTTCGGCAGCTCGAAGATCACGCAGGCCTGCCGCTCTTCGAGCAGCTCGGCAAGAAGATCTATCTCACGCCCGCGGGCACGGAGATGCTTCACTACAGCCGCTCGATCATGCAGCAGTTCCACGAAGTCGACGAGGCGATGGGCCAGCTAAAGGGCGTCTCGGGCGGCAAGCTCAACGTCGCCGTCATTAGCGCGGGCGATTACTTCTTTCCGCGCCTGCTGGCCGAGTTCACGCGCCGCTACAAGGGCGTCGCGCTCAATCTCTCCGTGCACAACCGCGAGCAGCTGCTCCAGCAGCTCGCCACCAACCAGACCGATCTCGCCGTGATGGTGCGCCCGCCCCACGCGACCGACGCCATCAACGAGCCGTTTGCGCCCCACCCGTACGTGATCGTTGCGGCGCCCACGCATCCGCTCGCCAACAAGCGCGCCATCAAGCTCAGCACACTCGCCAACGAGGCGTTCATCGTGCGCGAGCGCGGCTCGGACACATGGAACTCGATGGAAGAAGGCTTCGCCGGGAAGATCACGAACCTCAAGATCGCCATGGAGATCCAGAGCACCGAGACGATCAAGCAGGCCGTGATCGCGGGCATGGGCATCGCCTTTCTTTCGGCGCACACCATCAGCCTCGAATTGCAGGTCGGTCACCTCACCGTGCTCGACGTCGAAGGCTTCCCGGTCATGCTCAACTGGTACGTCGTGCACCGGAAAAACAAGCGCCTGCCGCCCGTCGCGCTCGCGTTCAAGCGCTTCCTCATGGAGGAAGGCGCGGCGCTCATCGAGAACATTACAAAAGTGTCAGAATCGAGTTTGCATAAGTAAGGTTCGATGGTTTCAACACAAATCATCAGGCATGACTAATCGTTCGCGTCGTATTGCGCGTTCTGATGGTTTGTCTGGTCCCGCAGATGGTCGATACGATGTCAGTGCGGCCCTTGCCGCTGACGCAGCGCGCCGCCCCGGCTGCGCCGCCGCCGTGGCAAGTCCTGCGACGCGTGATGACCCGCGCGCCCCGCGCCGCCGTGCGGCGTGTCGCTCGCGGCCAGCCAGGCGGGTTCGAACGCGCCGCCGCCACAGGCCGCGACCAGCAGTTCGTCCGGCACACCCGCAAAGCTTGCATTGAATGTCGCGCTGAAGGGCTCGCGGGGCGGTGACGCCTCGACGGCGCCCGTCCGCGCGAACCGCGGTCGCCGCGCGCCGCTCATGAGCCGCGCGCCCAGCGCCGCGCACAGCACGCTCGCCGCGACCAGCACGGAGATTTCGAATTCGGGCGAAGCACGCGCGCTCAGGAATCCATAGCCGAGCGCCGCGCCTAGCAGCAGCGCGATGACATGCATGACGCGGTCGCCGCGGCCGAACGGCACGCGCCTGCGCACTGCGCCGCTCGCTTGCGCGCCACGGCTGAACAGACTCAGCGCGCCGCCGATCAGCAGTGCGCCGGTCGCCGCCGCGACGAACAGCGCCATACGCTCGCCAGGACTACGCCCTGGCTGCAACACGTAGCCAACGAACGCGCCGATCAATGCACTCGCGCCCGCTACACCACCCAGCAGCGCCGCCGTCCGCGCGCGCCGCGTGAGGTCGCGCCGGCCCGCAAGGCACAAACCACCCAGCACGCCGGCTTCGACCGCGACCGTCGCGTCGGGCGCATGCATCCAGGCCGCCGCGATCACGCCGGGCGGCACGGTCAGTAGCAATGCGAACGACATGGCGAAGGCAAGCCGATGCTTGTGCGGCGCACCAGCACGCCTGGCGCAACACGGCGCGGCACGAGAACGCGACGACGGCCACGCACGCACCGGCGCGAGCGCCGCCAATTGTGCAAATGCACAGCCGAGCCATGCGAACAGCGCGCCAGCGCCCAGCCACGCCAGGTCGCCAGCCAGTTGCTCCGGCATCTCTCCTCCTCGCGCGGCATCGCTGCCGCGCGCGTCTTTGGTTTTACGCCGTCAAGCCGCGCCCTCTACGGCAGCGAGCGACTCGGAATGCGCGCATGCGGCGCCCAGCGCATTGCTCAACGTACCGATCCCTTCAATGGTGACCTCGACCGTTGCGCCATCAACGATCGAGCCTACGCCGAGGGAGGTGCCGCACGCAATCACGTCGCCCGGTTCGAGCGTCAGGTCCTGCGAAATGAGGCTCACCTGCTGTGCCGGCGAAAACACCATGTCGTCGAGCGGATAATTCTGCCGCTCCACGCCATCGAGTTTCGTGACGACGCGTGCGCGCTGCCAGTCGAACCCGGAAACGATCGCCGGTCCCAGACAACAGAACGTATCGAAACCTTTGGCGCGGCACCATTGCGGGAAGTGCGGATTCTCGGTGATGAGGCCCGCAGCCGTGACGTCGTTGACGATCGTGTAGCCGAAGATCGCCGACCCGGCTTCTTCGACGCTCGCATCGCGGCAGCGCTTGCCGATCACGATGCCGAGCTCGCCTTCGAAGACGATTTTTCCCGCATAGTGGGCAGGACGCCGAATCAATGCCGCAGAGCCGATCACCGAAGCCGCCGGCTTGATGAGAAAAAGCGGGTGCGAGGGCACCGGTTTTTCGAGTTTCGCGGCGAGCGCGTGAAAATTGTTCCAGAGCGCGACGACCTTGCCGGGCGCACAGGGCGCGAGCGGTGTGAGCGCGCGCAGCGACAGCACGGCGCCAGTGGGCACCGGCTGATCGAGCCCTTCGTATTCGTGCAGGTAACCGTTCTCGACGCGGCCGAACACGATGCTGCCGTCGCTCGCCATCAAACGCATCCACGTTTCCATGTTTCGCTCCTTCGTTTCAAACGGCGCCAGAAGCACGCAGCAAGTGGATCTCGTCCTTCGTGTAGCCGAATTCGGCGAGCACTTCGTCGGTGTGTTCGCCCAGCATCGGCGAACGCGTGACTTCGGTCGGGCTGTCCGAGAGCTTGATCGGGTTGCCCACCGTGAGGTACTTGCCGCGCACCGGGTGATCCACCTCGACGATCGTGCCGCTCGCGCGCAGCGATTCGTCGCTGGCGATCTCCTTCATCGAGAGAATCGGGCCGCACGGAATGTCGTAGCGATTGAGCACGGCCATCGCGTCGAACTTCGTGCGATGCATGGTCCAGTGCTCGATCTCGTCGAAGATCGCCTTCAGGCGCGGCAGGCGCGCATTCGGCGTCGCGTAGTCCGGGTCGTCGATCCACTCCTCGCGCCCGATCAGTTTGCAGATGCGGTCCCAAACAGGCGCCTGGGCGATGAAATAGATATAGGCGTTCGGATCGGTCTCCCAACCCTTGCACTTGAGAATCCAGCCCGGCTGGCCGCCACCCGACGCATTGCCCGCTCGCGGCACCGCCTCGCCGAAGCCGTCGTTGGGATACTGCGGGTACTCCTTCATGACGCCGGTGCGCTCGAGCCGCTGCTGGTCGCGCAGCTTCACGCGGCACAGGTTGAGCACGCCGTCCTGCATGGCCGCGAGCACCTTCTGGCCGCGCCCCGTGTGCGTGCGCTGATAGAGCGCCGTGACGATGCCGAGCGCGAGATGCAGGCCCGTGCCGCTGTCACCGATCTGCGCGCCGGAGACGACCGGCGGGCCGTCGTCGAAGCCCGTCGTCGACGCCGCGCCGCCTACGCACTGCGCGACGTTCTCGTAGACCTTGCAGTCCTCGTACGGGCCGGGGCCGAAGCCCTTCACCGAGGCGACGATCATGCGCGGGTTCAGCGTCTGTATGCGTTCCCAGCTGAAGCCCATGCGCTCGAGCGCGCCGGGCGCGAAGTTTTCGACCAGCACGTCGCAGTCGCGAATGAGCCGCTCCAGCACGCGTTTGCCTTGCGGGTTCTTCGTGTCGAGCGTGAGCGAACGCTTGTTGCCGTTGAGCATCGTGAAGTAGAGGCTGTCCGCGTCCGGCAAGTCGCGCAACTGCTCCCGCGTGATGTCGCCGGCGCCTACGCGCTCTACCTTGATCACGTCCGCGCCGAACCAGGCGAGCAGTTGCGTGCAGGTGGGTCCCGACTGCACGTGCGTGAAATCGAGGATGCGCACGCCGTTCAATGCCTTGCCCATGTCATGTCTCCTTATCTAATCGTGGCCGGGCGAGTTTTCGAAAATCGGTGGGGTTGCGTGGGCAGAGGCGTTTCGCGCGATGGCGCGTCATCTGCGTCCTTGAGCAATACGGTATGTGATATATCAGTACGAGGCAAGAGGGGAATTGCCCATCGGGAATGCCATTAGAATCGCGCCGAAGCCGTATCCACCATGGTTTTGGCGCAAGTCCGACGGTTTTGACGCGGTGCACACAAGGGAAAACCCCGAGCATTTGCTGCGTCTGATATGCCAGATTCCGTGTAATGGATGGCTGTAGGGCACCGTGATTTGGTCAGGGATGCCAGGGGTTGATGCGCATAAAGTCGGCCGGCGGAGGCGTTCAGCCGACGCGTGATGAATGGGCGTGATGGGACGTAAACGCAAAACGGGAGACCCGAAGGTCTCCCGTTTTGCGTTGAGTTCGCAGCGCTAGCTGTCCGCCTCAATCCAGGAAATCGCAGTTCTTGTCGACGTAGACCGCTAGATCGAGCGAATGCTGGCGCACAAGCTTTTCCGCCAGTTCGGTGTCGCGCTTCTCCAGTGCCTCGATAATGCGCAGATGATCGACGATCGAGCGCGAAGCCCGGTCGCTCTGCGAAATCGTCATGCGGCGAATGGCGCGCACGTGCACGAAGATGTTCTTGATGGTGTCGAGGATGATCTGCGAGCGGGAAAGCTCGACGATCGCCTGGTGGAACGCGATGTTGGCGTCCGAGTACTCGGCGATGTGTTCGGCGGGCGTGCTGTCGCGGAAGTCGTCGAACATGTGGCGCAGCCGCGCGATTTCCTCGTCGGTGGCGTGGATCGTGGCGAGGCGCGCGGCCATGCTTTCGAGCGCGGCCCACATCTGGATCATCTCCACGATCTCGCGCTTGCTCTTGCGCACGATATAGATGCCGCGGCGCGGCACCATGCGCAGGAAGCCTTCCTGCTCGAGCAGCGTCATGGCCTCGCGCACCGGCGTGCGGCTCACGCCGAGCGATTCGCTCAGCACGCGCTCGTCGAGCCGGATTTCCTCGCGCGACTGGTAGATGTCGGCGTCGGCAATGGCCTGGCGCAGCATGGCATAAGCCTGATCGCGCAGACTCAGTGTGGCGTTGATGGGCTGCAGCACCAGCTTGAGCGGTGCCGCTTCCCGGCTTGCTACAACTTCAGTTTGTTCTGACGACATTGATTACCTCTTTTCCGACCTGCGGACGGATTCGCGGACCGAATTGTGCACGACGAACGGCCCTGGCGCGCGGTGCTTCGCCCAAACCAGCGTACCGGCCATGCTGCGCGGCCTGCTCGATGGCAGACTGCGGCAGCCACCTGGCGATCATGACCGTAGCAGCTGCACCCAGACCCACGACCGCTGCACCGAACAGTGCGAGAGAAACGAAATCCATTTGAAGCTCCGCATGATTGAGTAATCGAATGACTCAATCATATGCTGCGTCGCGACAAAAAGCAATATTCTGTATGTGATATATCAGATGCAGTCGTTTCCCTACAACACTTCGATGCTTCGCGGGCTTATCAGGGGTGCGCTCCCACATTGTGGGCACGGTCGACCGGATATCCATGAAAAACAACCCATCCTAGTGAGAAACCGGTGCTGCCCGCAAGGGGTATGCTATCGAAGGGCACGATCGCGTCATGCAAAGGTGCGAACGAGACGCGCACGCAACACAAACTACGGCTGCCAAGCCATTTAAGCATTTCAGGTTGACAGCGCTGCAAGGCACCCCGCACACTCGACCCATGCACACTTCCTCCACCCGCCTCGTCATCGCAAACACGATGAATCATCCGTGGAAAACCCATATGGGTAGCCCACGGGGATGGTGTGCGTACTAGCAGTCTGTCGTCACGCAAATCACAAGCCCCGCCGGCATCGACGGGGCTTTTTGTTTTTCTGGGTGACAGCGCTCCGTTCGTCGGCTCCAAAAACTGGAGAAAACGATGGATGACGCTTTTCAGGCAGCTTCACTGACCGCTTCACAACCCGCCCCACAGCCCGCACCGCACGCCGTTGCGGACGCAACCGACCGCTTCGACGATCCGTTGCCCGCACAATCGATCCACTTCGCCGTGCCGTCCATGCGCACGCTCACCTGGCGCGTGAATGCGTCGGCCACGCTGCGGGTTCAGGTCGCCCAGGTGTGGGTCACGCGCGCCCGCTCGCCCTACGACCACTGGCTGCAACCGGGCGAGACGCTTCGGCTCGAGCGTGGCGAGCGCATCTGGCTCAGCACCGAGGCCGCCTTGCCGGCGCGCGTGAGCATCACGAGCGCTTGGCAGCCGCCGTTTGCGGGCGTACGGCGCGGTATGGAGCGCCTCGCCGCCTGGCTTGCGCTGCTCACGCTCCGGCGCTCGCGCGAGGCGTGATGCGCGAAGCCCTGGCGCTTGACGCGCTTTGAGCCGAAGCCAGAGCCGCAAACGCCAAAACGCCGGATGCACCGCCCAACTGGCGCATCCGGCGTCGTAAATCGAGGCGCGCGCGGCGCGCGATCAGAACTTGTGCCGCAGCCCGAGGTTCACGATGGTCTGGTTCGACGTCCCCGCGTAACCGTACGAACCGACCGACGCCTCTGCCGGCGTCGAGCCGCCGGTCCCGTTGCCGGTATCGCCGCTCGCATGCTGCCAGGCCGCCGTCATGTAAAGGTCCGTGCGCTTCGAAAGGCTGTAGTCCGCGCCGAGCGACACCTGGTTGTAATTCGCCGACGTATCGCCATTGGCGTGCGTGTAGCTATAGCCGATGCCGAGCAGCAGCGCGGGGTTCAGCTGATAGTTCATGAAGCCCTGGCCGGTGTTGTACTTTTGCGTCTCGCGGAACACCGAACTCGCATCGGGCGAGTAGCGCGCATTGCTGTAGCCGAGGCCGAAGGTGAACTGGCCGAGCTGATACTGCGCCGCCGCGCGCGCGATGGTGAGCGAGTGTGCCGTGGCGTAGCCGGAGTTGATCGGGCCGTCGAAGGTGCCGTCCGAGGTGCTCGTCCAGCCGCCGGTCCGAATGCCGTTCACGGCCTGGCTGTTCGCTGCGTAGAAGTAGCCGCCTGCCAGCGCGAGCGGACCGTTGGTGTAGTTGACCGCCGCCGAGTACGACTGTTCGGCGCCTGTCGAGCCCGCAATGCCGCCAAACGAGTACATCGCCGCAGCCTGGAGGCCGCTCCATACGGGCGTGGTGTACTTGACGGCGTTGTTCACGCGGAAGCTGTTGTCGTAGTTATCGACGTCGCCGGGCGTTGCGAACACGGAGCCGAAATAGTTGTCCGCCGTGATGCCCTGCACGAGGTCGATGAGCGGGTCATACTGCCGCCCGAGCGTGAGCGACCCGTACTGCTCGGCCGTCAAGCCCACGTATGCCTGTCGGCCGAACAGCCTGCCGCCCTGCGCGAGCGCGCCCGTGGACGGGTTGAAGCCGCTTTCCAACTGGAAGATCGCCTTGAGGCCGCCGCCGAGATCTTCGGCGCCTTTCAAACCCCATCGCGAGCCGGAGAGATTGCCGAAGCTGCTGTTGCCGAGCGTCCACAGGTTCTTGCTGCCGTCGGCGTGATTGACGTAGGTGATCGAGGTGTCGATCGTGCCGTACAGCGTCACGCTGGTCTGTGCCTGAGCCGTGCCGGCAACCCCGAGCGCGGCCAGCGAAAGGGAAGTCAAGGCTAGTCTTTTCACGTCATTCTCCCGGCCCAGTAAAACAACTCTTGACCAAAGCAGACTAACTCTCCCGCCGAGCATTGTAAAAGGATTAAACAAGCTGTCTCGAATTAGTGACAGCGATTTCAGGAAGCGCCTGGCTAACAACTAAAACATTAGATCCGGCTGCGCAACAATGCCCGAAGCGACTGCCTGCAACGCCCGCCACGCAAGGCTTTCGGCGAAGCGGCCCGATCGGCGCCTGTTTCAGCATGCGATCAGCGCCCACCCATTACTCATAACTTAACAATTACCTTGCCGTTCAATTCACTTGTTAATCAGGCTTTGCAAACATCAATCATCAAAAGATTATTCCCCAATTAAATCCGCTAGTTACGGCGCGTTTTCGCGCCCAATTGATCCGCACCCAATAGCGGTTTCTTGCACCGCGGCGTCAACCGGCGGGTAGTCCTATGCGTTTGCTGAGCTTAACTAGTCCTTTCCGAACGATTACGATTCGGCTCGAATTTCCGGTTCACGGCGCGAGGTGCGCGAGAACCGGCCTCGAAAGAACGTGAACGCAAAACGCGAATAAACACGATGTCACCGCCGGGGAAGCTGTAACAGTCGATACGGCGACATCGCAGAGAGCCACCAGACCGATCCATGTCTCAATCGCATTCTTCGCGCGCGGCGCGCGCCCTCGGGGCGCTGCACCGCCGCGCCGGTGCCCTGCACCTGCCGCGCTTTGTCGCGCCGGTGTTGGCACTCGGCATCTGCGCGCTGCTGCTGGTCGTGTTCCAGCACCTCTCGCGCACGGTCGACTACCACTCGGTGATCCGCCAGCTCTGGACGCTCACTCCGGCGCAATGGGTCGGCGCGCTCGCCGCCACGGCCGTGAGCTTCGTCGCGCTGGTCGGTCGCGACGCCGTGGGCCTGCGCTACCTCGGCGCACGCGTCTCGCGCGGCGCGCTGTGGGCCGGCGCGATCGCCGGCTCGGCGCTCGGCAACGTCACCGGCTTCGGCGCCCTCACGGGCGGCGCCGTGCGCTGCCGCGTGTATGGCGGCGCGGGCGTCACCGCCGCGCAGATCGGCCGCATGACGGTGTTCACGAGCGTCACGCTCGCCCTCGCCCTCGTGTTCATGACCGCGCTCGGCATGGTCGGCGCCGCCGGCACACTCTCCGGTCTGCTGCATCTCTCCCCCGACGAGCTGCGCCTGATCGGCGGCGTGGTGCTAGGCTGCGGCGCGGTGATGGTCGTCCTTTGCCCCCCAGGCGCGCGCGAGATCGAGCCGTTCGGCCGCGCCTGGCTGCGCTTTTCGGTGCCGGCACGGCGCGACCTCGTCGCGCAGCTGCTGCTGGCCGCGCTCGACGTGGTCGGCGCCGGGCTTGCGCTCTGGTCGGTCATGCCGCATGCGCTCCTCGGCTTCACCGACTTCCTCACCGTGTATTGCGCCGCCATGCTGCTCGGCCTGATCGGCCACACGCCCGGCGGCATCGGCGTGTTCGAAGCCGCGATGGTCTACGCGCTCGGCCCGAGCGTGCCCACCTCCAAGGTGCTTGCCGCGCTGCTCGCCTATCGCGCGATCTACTTCGGCGCGCCGCTCGCGCTCGCCGCGGCGGTGCTCGCCGTATTCGAGGGCCGCGCGCTCAAGACACCGCTCAGCGCCCGCTTTGCGAAGCGCGGCGCCGACGGCGTCTCGCAACTCGCGCCGCTGTTCCTCGCCATCGTGACCTTCGTGACCGGGAGCATGCTCGTGATCTCGGGCGCCACGCCCGCGTTCGCCAAGCGCATCGCGCTGCTGCAAACCATCGTGCCGCTCTGGGTGCTCGAAAGCTCGCAGCTGATGGGCAGCCTCTTCGGCGTGTTGCTCCTCTTCGTCGCGCGCGGTCTGCTGCGGCGCCTGGACGCCGCCTGGTGGCTCGCGCTCGTGATCGCCATGGCCAACCTCGCGCTCTCGCTCGCCAAAGGCCTCGCCTTCGTCGAAGCGGGCGTACTGTGCGTGCTGATCGTGCTGCTCCTCGGCACGCGCAAGCGCTTCAATCGCCACTCGTCGATGTTCTCCGAGCGCTTCACGCCGGCCTGGCTCGCCTCGGTCGGCTGCGTGATCGCGCTCGCCGTGTGGGTGCTGCTGTTCGCCTTCCGCGACGTGCAGTACTCGCAAAGTCTCTGGTGGCAATTCGCCTTCCACAGCCGCGCCCCGCGCGCGCTGCGCGCCACGCTCGGCGCCGGCGTGTTCGCCGCCGCGCTCGCGCTGTGGCAATTGCTCCGCCCCGCCGCGGGCCGCTTCGTGATGCCCCCGAGCGAAGACCTCGAAGAGGCCGCGCGTATCGTGCGCGCGCAGGAACGCAGCGACGCGGGCCTCGCGCTGATGGGCGACAAGAGCTTCCTCTTCTCCGCCTCGCGCAAGGCGTTCCTCATGTACGCGAAGCGCGGCCGCACGTGGGCGGCGCTGCACGACCCGGTCGGCCCGCGCGAAGAGTGGCCCGCGCTGATCCGCGAATTCGTCACGCTCGCCCATACGCACAACGGCCGCGCGGCGTTCTACCAGGTGCGCGCCGACGCGCTGCCGCTTTATCTCGACGCCGGCCTCACGCTGATGAAGCTCGGCGAGGAAGCGCGCGTGATGCTGCAAGAATTCGACCTCAAGGGACCGCAGCGCGCGCATCTGCGCTACGCGCTCAAGCGCGGCGAACGCGATGGCTTTTCGATCGAACATATCGAGCCCACGCAGATGGGCTCGAGCCTGCCGGTGCTGCGCGCGATCTCCGACGCCTGGCTGCAGGACCGCGAAGCGCGCGAAAAGAGCTTCTCGGTGGCCGCGTTCGACGACGACTATCTCGCCGCGCAGTCCGTGTTGCTCGTCCGCCAGAACGGCGAGCCGCTCGCCTTCGTCACCTTCATGACGACCGATCTGAACACCGACGCGACGGTGGGCGTCATGCGCCATTTGCCGGGCGCCTCGTCCTACGCGATGGAGTATCTGTTCACGCAGCTCGCGCTGCATCTGAAGACCGCCGGCTACCAGTCGCTCTCGCTCGGCATGGCGCCGCTCTCGGGCATGGGTCCCTCGCCGCTCGCTTCGTCGTGGCACCGGCTCGCGGGCTTCATCTGGCGTTTCGGCGGCCGCTTCTATAACTTCCGGGGGCTGCGCGGCTTCAAGAACAAGTTCGCGCCGCGCTGGGAACCACGCTATCTGGCCGCCTCGGGCTCGATCAGCGTGTTCATCACACTCGCCGATCTATCGCTGCTGGCAGGAGGCTGGCGCTCATGACATTCCGAATTCCCAAGCTGCCGCGCATTGCAGGCACGGCAGCGGGCGCCGCTGTGCTCGCGTTTTTCACGGCTCACGCGAACGCGGCTTCGACGCCCCCCTCGATGCCCGCTTCCGCCGCGACGATGCACGTTTCCGGCGGCCGTTACGGCGAGGTCGCGGTGACGAAACCGAGTGGCGCGATGCGCGGCTTCACCGTCCTGTTCTCGGCGGACCCGCACTGGAGCGCCGCCGACCAGACGCGCGCCGACGCGCTCGCGCAGCATGGCGCGCTCGTCGTGGGTGTGGATACGGAGCGCTATGCGCAGAACCTGTCCGCCGTGAAGAACGAGACCTGCCACAAGCTCTACAGCGACGCCGAAGCGCTGAGCCACCAGCTCGAACGCCAGCAAGGGGCCAGCGAGTACTACGCGCCGATCGCCATCGGCAGCGGCGAAGGTGCGCTCATCGCACAGCGCATGCTCTCGCAGGCGCCCGCGAACACGATGGCGGGCGCCGTGTCGCTCGATCCTGCCGCGAAGCTCGACGCGCGCTTCGCCCCCTGCCCGGCGGACCCCACGCTCTCGCGCGGCAATGGCCTGCCGGGCTTCTTCGAGCAGGGTGTGACGACGAAAGATGCGCGCGCAACCAGTGCTGGCGCCCCGCGTGCCTTCGCTCCCGGCGTTGCCGACGCCGACAAGATCGTTGCACTCACCTCGAATCACCTGCGCGTCGTGACGGAGAGCGAAGAGGACGTGTCGGACCTGCCGCTCGTCGAACTGCCCGCGGCACACCCCACCGACATGCTCGCGGTGGTGATCTCGGGCGACGGCGGCTGGCGCGATCTCGACAAGACGATTGCTGAAGCGCTGCAAAAGCAGGGTATTTCGGTGATCGGCTGGGACGCGCTGCGCTACTTCTGGAGCGAAAAGACGCCCGAGCAAACGAGCCACGATCTCGCCCGCGTGCTGAAGACCTACGGCTCGCGCTGGCATGCGCAGCACATCGCGCTGGTGGGCTACTCGTTTGGCGCGGACGTGATGCCGTTCGCCTACAACCGTCTGCCCGACGCGTTGCGCGCGAAGGTGTCGTACATGTCGCTGCTCGGCTTCGCGCCGGACGCCGACTTCCAGGTCCGCGTGACGGGCTGGCTCGGCATGCCCGCCAGCGACAAGGCACTGCAGGTGCGCCCGGAACTCGCGAAGGTGCCGCCTTCGATCGTGCAATGCGTGTATGGCGAGGGCGAGAAAGACACGCTGTGCCCGGCGCTCGTGAATACCGGCATCGACGTCGTGAAGACGAACGGCGATCACCACTTCGACGGCGACTACAACGCGCTCGCGGGGAAGATCATCGCGGGCTGGAAGAAGGAGATCGCGGCGCGGGGGTGAGGGGGAGCGTCGCTTTTCCGTACTCGCTAGATGAGCCAGAACGCGCTGGCGCGAGCCATGAAAGTGCCGCTGCGGCGCATCAACGAAATCGTGCATGGCGCGCGCAGCGTGACCGCTGACACCGCACTGCGTCTCTCGATCGTATTCGGCACCTCACCGCAGTTCTGGATGAACCTCCAGAGCGACTACGATCTGGAGGAGGCCGCAAGAAACGCCGATCTCTCGGAACTTCGGCCCCTCGCGGCATAGGCGTCCCGCCCCTCACTTCCTCCCCACCAGATACTGCACGCCCTGCGGCCCGTAGCGCTCGGCGTGCGGCAGGTTGGCGGCGAGATGAAACACGTCGCCGGCCTTGTAGAGCCGCTCCTCGTCGCCCACGCGGATGTGCAGTTCGCCCTCGATGACCAGCGCCTTCGCTTCGAACGGATGCGAATGGACCTCCATGACGCCGGCTTCGCGCGTCACGACGACGGGCTCCGGAAAGCCTTCCTCGGCCAGGCTGCGGATGAATGTTTCGCGCTGCATGATTCGTCTCCTCGATCGACGGCGTCGACCCGCCGGCAGCCAGTTTGGCACGCGCACTGAGGCGCTGCACGACCTCGCTTCCTGCCGTGCCGCCAGCCCGCGCGCAATAATGCCGGTCAACCTTTCACTCAAATCAACTTGAAAGGTTTTAGAAAAATTTCCCCTTACATTACCAAAAGCTTTCAACTATAACGACATCACATGTCGCGATTTCCGCTATCTCGCGCATGCCTTAGCCCGCCCGGCCTAGCCGGCGGGCTTTTTTTCTGGCGCCGGCAGCATCGATCGAAATCTTTCAAAAAGCATACTCATCAATACCCAGAGCTAGTAGAAGCCCTGAGATGTCTTCCGCTTGACTTCATTGATATATTACATATTGTGTAAACGACTGTCAGCTAAACGACAGAAATCGTGACTGCGATCCGGGCGAATTCCGCCCCTCGCAGATGGCCATTCATTCGAAGAAACCGGAGACACACATGGAGCATCGGCAAGGAGGGGCGTCGCGATTCGCGTCGCCGTGGACGCAACTCGTGTTCGGCGTCATCTGCATGGCGATGATCGCCAACATGCAGTACGGCTGGACGCTGTTCGTCAATCCGATCAACGAGAAGTACCACTGGGGGCGCGCGGCGATTCAGGTCGCGTTCACGATCTTCGTCGTCACCGAAACCTGGCTCGTGCCCGTGGAAGGCTGGCTCGTCGACAAGTACGGGCCGCGTCCGGTGGTCGTGGCCGGCGGGCTGTTGTGTGCGGTTGCCTGGGTGCTCAATTCGGTCGCGGCGTCGCTGCCGATGCTCTATATCGCGGCCGCAATCGGCGGGCTGGGTGCTGGGGCCGTTTATGGCACGTGCGTCGGCAACGCGCTCAAGTGGTTTCCGAACCGGCGTGGGCTCGCGGCCGGCATCACGGCGGCGGGCTTCGGAGCGGGGTCGGCGGCGACCGTCGTGCCGATCGCCAACATGATCAAGAGCAGCGGATACGAGTCCACCTTCCTCTGGTTCGGTCTGGGGCAAGGGATCGTCGTGCTCGTGCTCGGCTTCGCACTCAGCGCGCCCGCCTCGCACGGCGTCGCCGCGGCGAAACGCGCCATCGGGCAAATGGGACACGCGGCGAAGCAGCTTGCGCAGGGTGCGAGCGCCGTCTACAACGCGAGCCCGCGCGAGGTGGTTGCGTCGCCCATCTTCTGGGTGATGTACGCCATGTTCGTGATGATGGCCGCAGGCGGTCTGATGGCGACCGCGCAGCTCGGCCCTATCGCGAAGGATTTCGGCCTGCACGACTCGCCCGTTTCGCTGCTCGGCCTCACGCTGCCCGCGCTCACGTTCGCGCTCACCATCGACCGCGTGCTCAACGGTCTCACGCGGCCCTTCTTTGGCTGGGTATCGGACCGCATTGGCCGCGAGAACACGATGTTCGTCGCGTTCGGCATCGAGGCGATCGGCATCGTGCTGCTTTCGCAATACGGTCACAGCCCAATGGCGTTCGTCGTGCTCACGGGCATCGTGTTCTTCGCGTGGGGCGAAATCTACAGCCTCTTTCCCGCTACCTGCGGCGACACCTTCGGACCGAAGTTCGCCGCGACCAACGCGGGTCTGCTCTACACCGCGAAGGGCACGGCCGCGCTGCTCGTGCCGTTCACGAGTGTGATCACCGCGGCAACCGGCAGCTGGCACGCGGTATTCATGCTCGCCTCGGGCATGGCGGCGGTCTCAGCCCTGCTCGCCATATTCGTGCTCAAGCCATTGCGCCAGGCCCATCGGCAAAAGCATGCGGAACCGGCGGCCGACTTCCCGTATGGCAGCCCGCTCGTCCAGGACTGAGCCGTCTTATCTCGCGAAACCATAAAAAAACGCCGGCGTGAGCCGGCGTAAAGAGAGACTGCTCTAAACCTTTGCTCAGGCGACCACGGGCGCCGCCTTCGCGTCCTCTTCCTGCTCCACGGAGGAGCGGATCAGGTAATCGAATGCGCCGAGCGATGCCTTCGCACCTTCGCCCACGGCGATCACGATCTGCTTGAACGGCACGGTCGTCACGTCGCCCGCGGCGAACACGCCCGGCACCGACGTCTGGCCCTTCGCGTCCACTTCGATCTCGCCGTGCTTCGACAGCGCCACCGTGCCCTTGAGGAACTCGGTGTTCGGCACGAGGCCGATCTGCACGAACACGCCTTCGAGTTCGAGCTGACGCTTCTCGCCCGACGTGCGTTCGAGCCAGGCGAGACCCGTGACCTTCTGGCCGTCGCCGGAAATCTCCGTGGTTTGCGCGTTCACGTGCACCGTGACGTTCGGCAGGCTGCGCAGCTTGCGTTGCAGCACTTCGTCCGCACGCAGTTGCGCGCCGAATTCGAGCAGCGTGACATGGCTCACGATACCGGCCAGGTCGATCGCCGCTTCCACGCCCGAGTTGCCGCCGCCGATCACCGCGACGCGCTTGCCCTTGAAGAGCGGACCGTCGCAGTGCGGGCAGTAGGCCACGCCCTTGTTTTTGTACTGCTGCTCGCCCGGCACATCGACATTGCGCCAGCGCGCACCCGTGGCGAGCACTACGCTCTTCGCGCGCAGCGTCGCGCCGCTTTGCGTGCGCACTTCGAAGCCGTTACCCGTGGGCACGAGCGCTTCCGCGCGCTGCAGATTCATGATGTCGACGTCATAAGCGCGCACGTGCTGCTCCAGCGCCGTGGCGAACTTCGGCCCTTCCGTTTCCGTCACGGAAACGAAGTTCTCGATGGCCATCGTGTCCAGCACCTGGCCGCCGAAGCGCTCGGCGAGCACGCCGGTCTTGATGCCCTTGCGCGCCGCGTAGATCGCAGCCGCAGCGCCAGCGGGGCCACCGCCGACGATGAGCATGTCGAAAATATCCTTCTGGTTCAGCTTCTCGGCGGCGCGCGACGATGCGCCCGTGTCGAGCTTCGCGAGAATCTCTTCCACGCCCATGCGGCCCTGGCCGAACACTTCGCCGTTCAGGTAGAGGGTCGGCACGGCCATGATCTGGCGCTTCTCGACTTCGTCCTGATACAGCGCGCCGTCGATGGTGACGATCTGCACGTTCGGGTTCAGCGCGGCCATCGCGTTGATCGACTGCACGACTTCCGGGCAGTTCTGGCACGACAGCGACATATAGACTTCGAACGAGAACACGCCGTCGAGCGCCTTCACCTGTTCGATGGTGTCGTTCTCGAGCTTGACGGGGTGGCCGCCCACCTGGAGCAGCGCCAGCACGAGCGACGTGAATTCGTGGCCCATCGGGATGCCCGCGAACGTGACCTTCACGTCGGAGTTCGCGCGCTTGATGTCGAACGAAGGGGTACGCGCGTCGCCGGCTGCGGCGCCACGGCGTTCTTCGTAGGCAATGCGATGCGAGAGCGATGCGATGTCCTGCAGCAGTTGCTGCAGTTCTTGCGACTTCTCGCCATCGTCCAGGTACGCAACGATCTCGATCGACTGCGTGACTTTTTCGAGGTAGCTTTTGAGTTGATCTTTGAGGTTGGCGTCGAGCATGGCTTTTTTTCCGGCTAGAGAAGAAGCAGGGGAATTCTAAGTATTGCCTGGCAATTTCGCCGTTCCGCTCATGGCGTCAAGAGGCGAACAGGGCACCCGGGCCGCGGCCGCGTGGGCGCGGCCCGGGGATACAGCTAGTCAGACTTCGGCGTCATGCGATCAGGGCGATCGCATGGATACTGCGACGCTTAGATCTTGCCGACGAGGTCGAGCGACGGCTTGAGCGTTTCAGCGCCCGGCGTCCACTTGGCGGGGCAGACTTCACCCGGGTGCGATGCCACGTACTGAGCAGCTTGCACCTTGCGCAGCAGTTCCTTGGCGTCACGGCCGATGCCGTTGTCGTGGATTTCGCACAGCTTGATCTCGCCTTCCGGGTTGATCACGAACGTGCCGCGCAGTGCCAGGCCTTCTTCTTCGATCATCACGTCGAAATTGCGCGTGATTGCGCCCGTCGGGTCGCCGACCAGCGGGTACTTGATCTTGGCGATCGTGTCCGACGTGTCGTGCCATGCCTTGTGCGTGAAGTGCGTGTCGGTCGACACACCGTAGACTTCAACGCCGAGCTTCTGGAATTCTGCGTACTGGTCAGCCAGGTCGCCGAGTTCCGTCGGGCACACGAAAGTGAAGTCGGCCGGGTAGAACACGACAACCGACCACTTGCCCTTGAGGTTTTCTTCTGAGACCGGAACGAACTTGCCGTTGTGGTATGCGGTTGCCTTGAACGGCTTGACTTGCGTGTTAATGAGAGACATGCGTTGTTTCCTCGGTCTGGGTTGGGAAAAGGTATGAACGAAGGTTACGGGAACCGCGTCCGTTTGAAAAATTGGTTGCTTTGATCGCGGGTATTAACCCTGCCTATCGGCCCCCATAACGTCCGTCAAAGCCCGCCAGCATGGGGTTCCGCGCCCGCATCGCGCGGCCCGAGCAACCCTCGGGGCGGTGAGCATACAACGAAACTGCGACAATGCGCCTCACGCACCCGCGCTGTCATGGTGCGTTCACGAAGCTCTACATGTTAGATGCAGGCACAACGGTGCTTCTGCAAGGGCCGCAGGCTTGCCGCGTCAAAGCGCCCCGCCACGCGCGGTTGCCGCACGCGCCGCGAGCCGCTCGCGCAGGTATTGCGTGAACGCGCGAATCGTCACGGAAGCTTCACGATGCTGCGGATACAGCGCATGGAGCGCGTTGGGCGGCGGCATGAACGGTTCGAGCACCTCCACCAGCAGGCCCGCATCAACCGATCCCGCCACGATGAAGTCCGGCAGATAGCAGATGCCGAGCCCGGCAATGGCGGCGTCGCGGATCACTTCGCCGTTGTTCGCGCGCAGCGGCCCGTGCACGTCGAAAGGCGTGCGCACGCCATCGACGATGAATTCCCACGGCGCGCGGCCCTGCTGCCCGTACGGCAGGCAGGCGTGCTGCGCAAGATCGGCGGGCGTTTGCGGCGCGCGCCGCCGGCGCCGGTAGCCGGGGCTGCAGCACGCGATCATGCGCACGTCGATGAGCTTTTGCGCGACCAGCGTGGAATCCGCCAGCCGGCCGATACGCAGCGCCATGTCGAAACCTTCGCCGATCACGTCGACGGTGCGGTCGCTCAGATCCATGTCGAAGCGCACGTCCGGATGCTCGCGCAGAAATTCGGCGACGAGCGGCGAAAGGTGCGCCATGCCGAACGACATCGGCGCGCTCACTTTCAGGAGGCCGCGGGGCTCGCTGCGCCGGTCCGACATGGCCTGCTCGGCCTCCGAGACGTCCGCAAGGATCCGTTTCGCGCGCTCGTAGAAGTCCTGGCCGAGGTCCGTGACCGCCAGCTTGCGCGTGTTGCGCACGAGCAGGCGCGCGCCCAGATCGGCCTCCAGCGCCGCCACGCGCCGGCTCACGAACTGCTTGGAAAGCCGCAGCCGATGGGCCGCCGCCGTGAAATTGCCCGCATCCACGGTGTTCACGAAGATCCGCATGTCGTCGAGTTGCAATCCGATTGTCCACTTCAGCGTGACAGTGAGTCGTATTTTAAGGCAATTAAAGTCAGTTTGATTGACCTAAAATTCTTCCATCGCAACCCGTCAACCGAATCCCATTAACCCCAATGGGGCCAGAGTAAGGCGCTAAAGCACCAACGCTGGCCGACAGGAGAGACCAAAATGATCGAACTTCGCAAGGCAGACCAACGCGGCCGCGGTGAACATGGCTGGCTCAGCTCGCGTCACACGTTTTCGTTTGCCAACTACTACGATCCGAAGCAGGTGGGCTTCTCGGACCTGCTCGTGATCAACGACGACCGCGTGGCCCCGGCGCGCGGCTTCGGCAAGCACCCGCACCGCGACATGGAAATTTTCTCGTACGTGCTGGAAGGCGCCCTCGAGCACAAGGACTCGATGGGCACGGGCTCGGTAATCGTCCCCGGCGACGTGCAACTGATGAGCGCCGGCACCGGCGTGGCGCACAGCGAGTTCAACCACTCGGCCGACGAAGGGGTGCACTTCCTGCAGATCTGGATTGCACCGAACGTGAAGGGCGCGCAGCCGCGCTACCAGCAAAAGCACATCGCCGATGAGGAAAAGCGCGGCAAGCTCCGCCTGATCCTCTCGCCGGACGGCGCCGAAGACTCGCTGCTGCTGCGCCAGGACGCACGCGTGTATGCCGGCCGCCTCGACGGCGCGGAAACGGCGAAGGTCGAAGTGGGCGCCGACCGGTACGCCTACGTTCACGTGGCGCGCGGCAGCGTGAAGCTGAACGGCGTGGAACTGGGTGAAGGCGACGGCGCGCGCATCCGCTCCGAGCGCGAGTTGAGCTTCAGCGACGGACACGATGCAGAGGTCCTCGTGTTCGATCTGCGTAATATCGAAGTGTCGGAGCTGTGGTCCTGACTTCGGCGTTGCGCCTGAGGTTATGCTGGCGACCGGCGCGCGGCGGTCCGCTCACTGAGAGCGGGCCGCCGCCCGGCACAGCGCGAACTGATACGTAGTGAACCACTTAATACTTCTTCGGAGAAAACCATGCGATACAACCTGTTCGGGCCGGGCAACGACGTCGTGCTGCTGGTCTCGCGCATCCTGCTGACTTCCCTGTTCATCCTGTTCGGCTGGTCGAAGATCACCGGCTTTTCGGGCACGGTCGACTACATGGCGCACGTGGGCGCGCCCGTGCCGATGCTGTCGGCCGCCATCGCCGTGATCATGGAGTTCGCGGTCGGTATCCTGCTGCTCGTGGGCTTCTACACGCGGCCGCTCGCCGTGCTGCTCGCGATCTATACCGTGGCGACAGCCTTCATCGGCCATCACTTCTGGACCATGACCGGCGCCGACCAAATGGCGAACATGATCAACTTCTACAAGAACATCAGCATCGCCGGCGGCCTGCTCGCGCTCGCGGTAACGGGTCCGGGAGCGATCTCGATCGACAGGAAGTAACGCACGGTTTCGTTTGACGGCAGAAAGGCGCGATGCGGGATGGCATCGCGCCTTTTTTGTGTCCGGAGCGCGATCTGCGACACGCGGCGAAGTCGTTGCGCATGCATTGCCTGCCCGGCGATCCGCACCCGGCAGACACGGCTTGATATGCTTGGCAGCGCGCCCGCTTATCCTCACGTTCTCCTTACGACCGATCACGCGCGATGCACGACCCACAAGACAACCTCTACGCCTATCTCACTTCGCTCCAGCAATCGGCGCTGGGCGCGCTCAAGCGCCTGCCGCTCAGGAGCCGCGCCGCGCAAGGCACGCTCATGGCGCTGCGCGCCGTCTGCGCGGCAGGTCTTGCGTACAGCATCGGCCGCGCGCTCCACACCGAACAGGCGTTCTGGGCCGCGATCACGGCGATTGCCGTCACCCAGCACGATTACGCCGATACGCTCGCGCAGTCGCGCGACCAGTTCATCGGCGCGATTGCGGGCGGCGCGGTGGGGCTCGCAACGGCGGCGTTCGGCCCGGAAAATCTCGCGGCCTACCTCGTAGCCGTGAGCGTGGTGATCATCGGCTGCTGGTGCCTGAGCGTCAGCACCGCCGCGCGGCTGGGTGCAATCACCACCACCATCGTGCTGCTCGTACCCATGAACGGGCCGGTGTGGGACGTCGCGCTCTTTCGCGTGGCGCAGGTCGCCATCGGCATGGCCTGCGCGGTGCCGGTCAGCTGGCTGTTTTCGTATATCGAACGGCGCTGGCTGCAGATGTGAGCCGCTTCTCTCAACGCCTGCGAAATAAACCATCTCCGCGCGCTCAGGAATCCGGTCCGCATTGGCGGCGATAATCAGTGCCGCTGTGCGGCGCAGGTTGCCGGCGGCGAAATCTGCGGCGCGTGCGCGCAGACGCCGCGCAAATGCCCCCGTCGATGCGAAATCGTGCGAAACTCCCCCGCCGCGCTCTGCCGCCGTCATGCCGACCATGGCGACTTTAAGGGCGCAATCGAGACCGCAACCCACGCCGCCGCAAGATCACCCTATGAACACCACCACCCGTCCCGCCGCTTCGAACGCCAAGTCCAGCAAGTCCATCACGCTCCTGCAAATGCTCGCGCTGATCGCCGCTGGCGGTATCGCGGCTTCGCTGCTGTTCCGCTACTTCCTGTGAGCGCAGCGCGTCCGGGGCATCAAGCCAACCGTTTTCGCTTATGTACAAGAAAGGCGTCGCCCTCGAAATCCAGTTCTCGCCCGAACGCCTGAATGACGGCGCAGGCGACCCGTACTGGATCGACCTCACCGCCGACGAAGCCGCCGCGCTGCTCGCCACGCTGCAAGGCAAGCTCGCTGAACGCGAGAGCACCACAGCGCCGCTCGTCGTCGCGCTCGACACCCCGCCCGAAGGCGCCGCGCCCGAGGCGCCCGCAAGCGCTTCAACGGGAGCGGCCAGCGCCGACGACGGCCTGAAGCAATGGGTCTGCGTGATCTGCGGCTGGGTGTACGACGAAGCGGCAGGCGCCCCTGACGACGGCCTCGCTCCCGGCACCCGCTGGGCCGACGTGCCCGACGACTGGCGCTGCCCGCTCTGCGACGTGGGCAAGGAAGACTTCGCGCTCGTCGAGTTCTGACGCGCGCCGCCAAAGGCGCGCGGCACTCATGCGCCCATGCGCCCGAGCGGCTCGTAGAAGAGCGCAAACAACTCCGACTGCGAACTCACGCCGAGCTTCGCGTAAATATGCTTCTTGTGCGCGCGCACGGTCTCGAACGATATTTCGAGCCGCTCCGCAATCGCGCGCGTGGAAAAGCCGCTCAGGCTCAAGCGCACCACTTCGATCTCGCGCGCGGTGAGCGGCACGCGTCCGCTTTGCCGCGTGACCGCCTCGATGCGGCTCGCGAAGCCCGCCTCGCTCAACTGCCCCTGCTGCGCCGCGCTGTCGGCTTCAGCCGCATCCGACGCGACCGCCTCGGCGACACCCTCGGCAAACGTCTCATACGCGAGCCGCTGCTTCATGAGCGCGACCACCCACGGCGCAAACATCGCGAACAACGCAATATCGCGCTCCGTGTAATGGTGCTTTGCGCCTAGCGAGAAAATCAGCGTGCGCGCTTCGTCGAGCGGCACATTGAACTGCACTTCGTCGCCGATGATGTTGCTCTTGAAGTAGCGCTGGTAATAGTCCGTCATGCTGAAATTGTCGGGCGCGACTTCGGCGAGCGTGACGAGCCCCGCGCGCGGCTTCTCGCTCGCATTCAGATAGAACGGATCGAGCAGGTACATCCCTTCCAGATACGCGCGGAACAAGAGATCCACGGTGCCGTCGGGCATGGGCGACTCGGCGCATACGAGCGGCGCGCGATCGCGCCGGAAGACGAGCGC
This sequence comes from Paraburkholderia nodosa DSM 21604, assembly GCF_000519185.1. Taxonomy (GTDB): domain Bacteria; phylum Pseudomonadota; class Gammaproteobacteria; order Burkholderiales; family Burkholderiaceae; genus Paraburkholderia; species Paraburkholderia nodosa. Next base: position 290,394 of record NZ_JAFA01000003.1, read on the forward strand.
AACCCAGTTGTCGAACGCGACGAAGCGCTCGATCACACGCGTCATGCGGGTCCAGAAGTCGGGGCCGTCGAGGGCGTCGATCAGCGTCGCGATATGGTGATGGAACGCGCGGTCCTGCCAGTCCAGTTCCATGAGGGGCTCCATGGGTCCTCCGATCAGGGTACCCCTGCAGGGTAATTTCTCGACAAAAATAACGTGGAGATAATAGCCGCTCCTGACGCCCACGCGGTGCTTTACGTAATACATAAGGATGGAGACAGGCATGCAACTCGAACTCGCGCAGATCCCGATCGTGGACGGCGCAGTCGCTCCCAACCTCGCCCGCGTACTCGACGCTACGGCCAGGCGCCGCGAAGGCAGCGATCTCATCGTCTTTCCCGAAGCCACGCTCACGGGCTTTCCCACCCGCGAGAACGTGCGCGACGTGGCCGAATCGCTCGAAGGCCCCTCGCTCTCCAGAGTGCGCGACGCCGCACGCGCGGCCCAGATCGGCGTCGCCGTGGGCCTCGCTGAGCGCGACGGCGATCGCTTCTACAACACGACTGTGCTGATCGACGAACGCGGCGACATCGCGCTGCGTTACCGCAAGACCCATCTGTGGGCCACGGACGTGGGCGTGTTCACGCCTGGCGACCGCTATGAGGTGTGCGAATACAAGGGCACGACCGTGGGTCTCTTGATCTGTTACGACATCGAGTTTCCCGAAACGGCGCGCGCCGTAGCCTCGCTCGGCGCGGAAATGCTCGTCGTCACGAACGGCAATATGGATCCGTTCGGCCCCGTGCATCGCCGCGCGATCGTCGCGCGCGCGATGGAGAACCAGATGTTCGCCGCGCTCGTGAACCGCACCGGCGACGGCGACGACAACCTCACGTTCCCCGGCGAAACAGCGCTCGTGAGCCCGTTCGGCGACGTGCTCTGCGAGTTGAAGAACGAAGACGCGGTGCTGCACGCGAAGGTGGATCGCACGTTGCTCGCGCAAAGCCGCGAACACTACAGCTATCTGCACGACGCACGCATTGCGCTCAATCTCGCGGACGAGAACGACGCGCAAGGCCGTCGCTCGCTCAATATCCGCCCGCGCACGCGCTAAAGCCCTTACAAGCGTCAAGCAGCAAGACCCGGTAACAAGCCCGGCAACCAGCGATCCGGCAAGCCGCTTCTCGTGGCTCGCCCGGCTCGCCCACGCCTGCCAGAACTGCAGCACCCAGGAGACAACTGCATCATGAAGCCAGCCTCGCCGTCGCATGAACGCGGCACTCAAGAACCTCACCTGAAGCGCACGCTCGGCCTGCCATCCGTGCTCCTGTTCGGCCTCGCCTATATGGCGCCGCTGATCGTCTACGGCACCTATGGCGTGCTCGCCGGCGCGAGCCAGGACACCGCCGCTCTCGCGTATCTCATCGCGCTAGTCGCAATCGTGTTCACGGCGCTCAGCTACGGCAAGCTCGCGCGCCTTTTCCCGGTGGCGGGTTCGGCCTACACGTACACGCGCAAGAGCTTCAATTCGCAGCTGGGCTTCATGATCGGCTGGGCCACGCTGCTCGATTACTTCTTCCTGCCGATGGTGATCTGGCTGATTGGCGCGGCGTATCTTGGCGCGGCGTTCCCGAGCGTGCCCACGTGGATCTGGATCGTCGCGTTCATCGTGCTCACGAGTGCGCTGAACGTCATTGGCATCGAACTCGCGGCGCGTTTCAACATCGTGCTCATGATCGTGCAGCTCGGCATTGCGGCAATGTTCGTAGTCCTGTGCTTGCACTACGCCTCTGCAGCCGCGGGCCCGGGCGGCCTGATCGCGGCGCAGCCGTTCTTCCAGCCGCACGTGCCGCTCTCGGCCACGATGGCGGGTGCTGCGATCGCCGCGTATTCATACCTCGGCTTCGACGCCGTTTCCACGCTCACCGAGGAAACCATCGAGCCCGAAAAGACCATTCCGCGCGCCATCGTGCTGATCGCGCTGGTGGGCGGCGCAATCTTCGTGATCGCCGCTTACACGCTGCAGCTCGCGCATCCGGGCGCCGTCTTCAAGGACCCCGATTCGGCCGCGTTCGAAATCGCGCGCAAGGTGGGCGGCGATATCTTCGTGACGATTTTCCTCGCGGGCCTGATCCTCGCGCAGTTTGCCTCGGGCATCTCGGCGCAAGCCAGCGTGGGGCGTCTGCTCTATGCGATGGGCCGCGATGAAGTGCTGCCCAAGTCGATCTTCGGCTACATTCACCCGCGCTTTCGCACGCCTGCGATCAACATCGCGATTGCCGGTGTCGTCGGTCTGATCGCGCTGAAACTCGACGTGGCCACGTCCACCTCGTTCATCAACTTCGGCGCGTTCCTCGCGTTCACTTCGGTGAACCTGTGCGTGATCCGCCAGTACTTCAGCGGCGCGGCGGGCACGCGTGGCTTCGGGTTGCTCGGCGGTCTGGTGTTCCCGCTGATCGGCGCCGTGACCGACATCTGGCTGCTGTGCAGCCTCGAAAAGACCGCCATCGTGCTCGGCGTGATCTGGTTCGTGCTCGGCCTCGTGTACCTCGGCTGGATCACGCGGTGCTTCCGCCAGGCGCCGCCGGAAATGGCCGTGTAAGCACAGCGCATCACACTCAAGTCCGCTTCAAGCGAAACGGCGAGCGCCCCTTACGGGGCGCTCGCCGTTTATCCATCCTGCGCAGCGAAAAGAAACGCTTAGTTATCCAGACCAGCCAGCCGCGCCGCGGCCATCACTTCGCGCCTGGTATCGAGAATATGCCGCTCGATCAGCGCCACCACTTCATCCACGGCGCGCCGCTTGCAGGCATCGACGATCGCGTAGTGATCGCTTTGCACTTCGTTCTTCTCCGTATCGAGCGACATGCGCAGATGCGGGTATCGATTCGTCGTACTCAGGCAGTACTCCTCGATCATCTTGCGCAGCCGCGAATTGTTCGCGGGCGCGCACAGCGCCAGATGGAACTGGCGATTGCATTCGGCCCACTCCGCGGGCGACGAAGCGGCGTCGTACGCCGCGAGAATGCGCTTCATCACGTCGATGTCGCCCGCCACCATGTTCGGCACCGCGAGCTTCGCCGCGTAGGTCTCCAGCGCCGCGCGAATGTCGAGCAGCTCGCAGATCTCCTGCGTGGACATGGCGATCACCACCGCGCCGCGATTGAGCTGATAGCTCACGAGCCCTTCGGCCTCGAGCTGGCGCAGCGCCTCGCGCACGGGAATGCGGCTCGCGCCGAAGCGCTCCGCAAGGCTCTCCTGGCGCAGCTGCGCACCGGGCGGCAGCACGCCGCGCAGGATCTCGTCGCGCAGCTGGTCGCGGATCGTTTGAGGCAGCGATCGCTGGTCTTCCTTGGCCTGCACTGTCGTCATGAGCTCGTGGGCGCCGGGCGGACGAACGCCGTCCGACGAAAAAGTGTTGTCGTCAATATTTTTGCCTGCCAGAAATGGATACAATCCAATCGCTTTTGGATATTTAAACTGACAGTACGGATCCGCCAGCCATTCCCACTGTGCCGTGTCCTTGTCTGGAGACTGTATAGGTTTCTGTAAGCATCTGAAAACCAAGCAATTTTAGCGTATCCAGGGTGTTCCGAGGCTGTTGCGTGCGCAACGGTTTCGCCCGGCAAACCGCCATCAGGCTGCCGGTTTCTTTTGCTTCACCCCTGCGCAAAAAGGCACGCCGCGCGCTCCGAACGCGGTGCGGGCCCGGCTGCGCCCATGAAAAACGTAGACCGCTGAGGAGGTCTACAAGGTCGCGAATGGCAAGTGGCAGCCGCTCACGACGGTCGGCACGAAGTAAGTCGATGAAGTCAGTCGACGAAGTGAACCGATGAAGTGAGCCCACACTGACGCCGCGTTGCGGGCGCGGCGGCCAGTGTGGCCCGACGATTTAGCGCATTGCGCACAGGAACAGCCGGCGGTACCCGGCTGCGGCGCACGCCGGCGAGTGCTCTTCTCCGCTCGCTGCCCCGGGCGCCGGGTTGACACGGGCTTTCGCGTTGGGCGGAAGCCCGTTTTTTTCGTCATGTGGGATGTAAGCTTCGGAACGCCTTCGTCCGGCTTTCGAAATCCCTCGAAAAAACGAGCGTTCGGTCGTGCGCAGCGGAACCGAACTACAATGCATCCCGTCCCATGCAATGCCGCATTGCTGCCCTGTTTGCTCCGAACATGTCCCGTTTTTCGAAAGTCGTCCCTCGTTTGTCCGCCCCGCTTCGCAGCGCCGTCCTCGCCGTAACCACGGTGACGCTGGCTGCTGCGCTCGGCGCGTGCTCCTCGCCCAAGCCCGGATTCCAGGAAGATCAGTTGCTGAGTACGGCGCCCAGCCAGTTCTCGCGCAGCTTCAGTTACGCGAGCGCTGATGCCTGTGAGTCGTCGCGCCGCGCGCTGCTGAGCCAGGGCTACATGACGACAATGACGCGCAACGACACCGTCGACGCCACGAAGAACTTCCAGCCGACGATGGATCAGCACATCGTCGTGGAGGTGCACGTGGTCTGCACGCCGGGCGACGCGAGCAATACGAGCATGGTGTATGTGAACGCCGTGCAGAACGGCTACGCGCTCAAGAAGAGCGATACTTCGGCAAGCGTCGGGCTCTCGATTCTGGGGTCGGTCTCTCTGCCTATTCGCTCGAACAGCGACGAAATGGTGAAGATTTCAAGCGAGACGATCCAGTCTGGCCCGTTTTATTCACGATTCTTCGATCTGGTGGGGAAGTATTTGAACGCTTCGGCGCGCAGTGAGCCTGTGCCGGGCGCCGGCGCGATCAAGATTTCGCCGTTGCCGCCGCCTATCGAGCCGGTCACGGCAAGCGCCGCGCCCGCCGCGACCACGGTGGGGTCGGCCGCACCGGCCGCCGCAGCAGCGGCTGCGGCGACGGGTGCGGCGGTGTTGCATGGCAGCACGCTGCCGGCGGCGCCGGTCGTGACAGTGCCATCGGTTGCACCTGCGCCTGCGCCTGCCACGGCGACGCCCGCTCCCGCCGCTTCTGCGCCGGGCGCCTCCGCACCGGTCGACCACGGTGCTGCGGCTGCGGCGGCGATCATGGGCGTGCCGGCGACGGTTGCGGCAACCCCGCAAGCGGTGGGGCTCGCGACGAGTGTGACCACTCACAACGCGGCGACGCCCGCGGCGGCGTCTGCGGCCGTGGCGGCGTCGGCTAGCGTGGCGACGGCACAAACGCTCGCGTCGGCCTCAACGACTTCCGGCACCCAGAGCGTGGCAGCGGAATCGGCAACGCCGTCGGCTGCCGCGGACACGCCGATCGCAGCGCCGGCCGCTTCGACTCCCTCGCCTTAAGCGCCACCTGCGCGCTCAGCGCAAGCCGGCCATCATCGCGCCCATTCCCACGAGCAGGCTGCCCATCAGGCGATTCACGGCGCGCATGCGCCTCGGCCGCTGCAGCACGTGGCGCAGCCGGTGCGAAAACAGCGCCATCGACGCCACGCCGCCCGCAAACAGCAGCGCGAATGTCGCCGCCAGCAGCCAATACTGACGGTTGGCGCTCCAGGGCGCATCGGCGCTCATGAACTGCGGGAAAAACGAAGGGAAGAACAACAAGGTCTTCGGGTTGAGCCCGGAGGTCGCGAATCCGCGCCAGAACAGATCGCGACGGCTCGCCCCATCGGCTTCGGCAGGCACATCCGTGCCCGTCAAGGAGCGGCTGCGCCACTGCTTGCAGCCCAGCCAGACCAGATAGGCCGCGCCCAGCCAGCGCAACAACGTAAGTGAATGCTCACTAATGAGCAGCAGCGAATTAAGGCACAGCGCGGTCAGCGCGAGCTGGAGCAGCACCGCGAGCGTGCCGCCCCAGACACAGGGCAGCGCGCGCCGCCAGCCGGCGTGGAGCGCCTGGCTCATGGTAAGCACGTTGACGGGACCGGGCGTGTAGACAAGGACGAGCGCGGCGGCGAGAAACGATAGATACAGCTGGATCGACATTGCGGGGCGTGCTTACGGAAACGTTGTAACGAATGGCGCTCGAGGTAGCGAAGGGTATTGAAAGCGGGTATCGAAAACGGGCAACAAAAAACCGCGCGAAAGCGCGGTTTTCAAATGCCATCTGCCTGACCGGACATTGCTGGCTGCGTGGTGAACGCGCGCAACGCCCGGTAGCCGCCGCAGGGTGCAGCGCAAACGGCCCTGACGGACCACCGCGGCTCGTGGCTGCGGCGGCGCTCCCCACTGCGGGGAGGTGGCCGCGTGGGTCGTGCCAAGCAAGAAGGCATGTGGAAAATATACCGGGGAATAGCCGGTATAGGCTTCCGGTTTTCAGGCGAAAACCGTCGATAGACAGAATCTTCTTCCGCTAGAATTGCTCCTACCTGTACAAGATTCTTTTTTGCCATGAGCCCTCGTGAACGCCCGCCCAAAGCGCTGGACAACCAGGACCGCAAGATCCTCAGCGCCCTGCAAAAGAACGCCCGACTTTCGAACGCCGAACTGGCCGAGCAGGTGGGTATGTCCACCACCGCGTGCTGGAACCGCACGCGCCAGCTCGAAGCCGATGGCTATATCGACGGCTATGTCGCGCTCGTGAACCAGCAAAAGCTGGGCTACGCCGACATCGTGATTCTGGAAGTGACGCTCGACCGCCACGAAGACGACGCGCTCGCGCGCTTCGGCGCCGAACTCGCGGCGCTGCCCGAAGTGCTGGAAGCCTATCTCGTCTCCGGCGAGTACGACTACTGGATCAAGGTGGCGGTGGACGGCACCGCCGGCTACGAGCGTTTCCTGCGCGAGAAGCTCTATCGCATCTCGAGCATTCGCCACAGCCGGTCGATGTTCGCCTTGCGCTGCATGAAGGATGTGCCGTCCATGCAGGTGTGACGCGAGGTTGCCTTGGCGATCACGCGAAGAGCGTGAGCGTCAGCGCTGCACGATCAACGTCACGCGCCGGTTCAGCGCGCGGCTCGCGGGGTCGTTGCCTGCCACGAGCGGGAAGTTGTCGGCGCGGCCAATCGCGGCGAGCCGGTGAGGTTCGATGCCGCGCTCGACCAGATAGCGCACCACCGCGCCCGCGCGCGCCGAAGAGAGCTCCCAGTTCGACGCGAATTTCGCGTTCGAGATCGGCGTGCTGTCGGTATGCCCTTCCACGAGGATATTGCCCGCCGGCGCCGCGCGCAGCACCTCGGCGATACGGCCCAGCACGCCAAGCGATTCGGGCAGCAGCGTGGCATCGCCCGCGTTGAACAGGATCTTCGCGTTGATGCCGATCTCCACGCCGCGCGCCGCCGGCACGATCGTGATTTCGCCGCGCTCGCGCAGCGTTTCGAGCGCGGCGAGCAGCGCCTGATCGACGGCGGGCATTCTCCCGACCACTGCCGCCGTGCTCGTGCGCTGGGCCGCCGAGCGTATTTCGGATTCCTTATGCTTTGCGAGCTGCATCGCATAGAGCGCGAGGAACAGCACCATCAGCGTCGTGATCAGGTCCGCGTAGGAAAGGAGCCAACGGCCGGAACTCGATTCGCCGCCTTCGTCCTCGTCGTAATCGAATTGGGCCGTGAGCGGCAGGTCTTTATCGGAAGGCATGGGCGGTCAACTCGCGCGTGTCGTGTCCAGCGCCCACACGTTCGCTTCGCCCTGCAAACCGCCGCTCTTGCCGCCCACCTCGCCAGCGAGGCGCGTGGCGATCGTGTGGGGCGACTCCTTGCGCGAAATGGCAAGCAGGCCGTCGAGATAGAGCTTGCGCAGGCGCAGTTCGCTTTCGATATGCGCACGCATCTTGCCATATAGCGGCAGAAAAACGAGGTTCGCAAAAGCAAGGCCGTAAAGCGTGGCGACGAAGGCCACGGCGATGCCGGGCCCGAGTTCGGCAGGCTCGATCAGATGCCCCGTGACCTGAATCAGGCCGAGCACCGAGCCGAGAATGCCGAACGTGGGCGCATAGCCACCCGCCTGCTGCCACACACGCGCCGCCGCCATGTGCTTGCGCCCGGAGGCTTCGAGTTCGCGCTGGAGCGCATCTTCGAGCACGGCGGTCGAAACACCGCTCGCAAGCAGTTCGAGCCCGCGCCGCGCGAACGGATGAATGCCTTGCAGATCCATCGATTCGAAGGCTAGCAGACCGTTGAGCTTGGCCTGATCGCCCCACTCCAGCACGGCGGCCAGGCTCGCTTCGTCTACGCGCGGCGCTTTCACGAAGGCCGTGCGCAAATGCTTCACGGCGTCGAAGAAACGCGCCCACGTGTTCTGGATCATCACGGCGCCGAGCGTGCCGCCCAGCACGATGGCCAGCGCCTCGGGCTGGAGCAGCGTGACGAAATGGCCGCCTTCGAGCGAGAAGCCCGCGACGACAGCGAGCGCGCCAATCGCGATACCGATCAGGGTAAGCAGATCCATGCGTGTCTCCCAACTCAGCGATCCGCCTGGCGCGCGCCAGGCGTCTTGAGTGCACGCACCGCTTCAAGCAGGCGCTGTTCGATGTCCTCGACTTCCACGGGATCGATCTTGATGTCGCGGCGCATGACCCACGACACTTCGTTCTTGCGTGCGTCCGCCATCACCGAGAGCAGGCGCTCGGATACGGCCGGATCCTCGATCGAGGCGAGCAGTTTCGCGAGATCGTAGGTATCGAGCGCGCTCACGGCTTCGAACAGCGTGCGCTGATCGACGAACAACAGATCGTCGAGCGCCTTGAGTTCGCCGGAGCCGCGGTTCGTGCGCTTCGAGAAATACGCCACGCCCTTTTGCTCGACGAAGTTGAGCACCTTCGACTTGCGGAACGCAAAGACCTCGTCGGCGATTTCGGCGTGCGAGAGCTTGTTGAGAATGACCTTGCGCTCCACGCCGATCAGCGCTTCGAGATCGCCCAGTTCGATCAGTTCGAGTTCGCTGTTGATCGACACATCGAGATCGCTGTCCGCGACCTGCGTCGCGCGCTCCACGATGCGCACGGGGTCGAACGTCACCACCTGGCGGCCCAATGCGCCTTCTGCCGCTGCCGCGTTATTGGCGAGGTGCGTGGCCTGCCCGCTTTGCATCGCGACGAGATTGAGCTTTTCCATGCGCCGGAGCATGGCCATCACATGCGGACGCGAATGGCCGGCCACGGCACGGCATTTCTGCACGACGTCGGCGAGCGGCACGCTCACTTCGGCACCGCTCGCGCCGTGCCGCGACCAGGTATCGCTGCTTTCGGCGCGATCGCCCGCGCCTGCGATCAGCGCGAGCACGTGCGCGTACGACAGTACGCCCGGCATGAAGTCGGCATGGGTGTAGGTGGCGAGCAGATCGTCCTTCGCCTTGACGCGCCGCGTGAGCGTGCGCACCACGTGGCGCAGCATCGGCGTGACGCGTTCGAGTTCCTCTTCGATGAGGCTCGCCGGCACGACGGTCAGCTGACAAAAGCTGAGCGCCTTCGCCGTGTTCGGTCGCGGTTCCGCGCCGAGCAGCGCGGTCTCGCCGAAAAATTCGCCGCGTCCGAGCGTGGCCATCACGACTTTCTTGTCGTCGCAGCGGGTGGAGATTTCGACCTTGCCGTCGGCGATCACGAAGATCAATCGCTCGCCTGCAAAGCCTTCCGAATAAATGATCTCGCCCGGCGCCGCCGTACGCGACCATGTTTGACTGCGATTCAAGTTATATCCCCGGAAAACGATTCCATCGCCCGCATTTGTCTGACTATCTTATGCGTGTGCGAAGTGAGTGCTATGAGCCGCGTTTACGGCGTTTCCCAAGAGGTTCTTGAATCAGCTTGCATAGATTGCACGCGTGGAAAGCGTGCCGAAAGCCCTTCGCGCAAGCGTGTGCGCCGATGTGTCATGTGCGCTTTACAAGCGCAAACGATTGCTTGCGCGAGAAGTGCTGCAAATGGGCCATGAATTGCGTGGGATAAATGAATGCGGCCAGTTCGCACTGGCCGCATGTGTCAACGCTATCAGTCTCTTTCAGTCTTTCATGCCGCAAGTTTTCCCGTCGCGCCGTTGCTCGCCGGCGCACTCACGCCCGCGCGCGCAAAGCGAAGCGCCTGCAGCAGCGTTTCGTGCTCGCCTATGTGGTTCGCGAGCAGCAGGATCAGCTGCGCATTGGCCGATTGACTTTGCGCCTCGTCGAGATCGCGATGCATGTCGATCAGCGCTTCATAAAAGTCGTCCGGTCTTGCCAGATTCGGTTGGGTGTTCAGCATGGTTGTCTCCTCGGTTCTTTATGCCGTGCCTTGCACGCAGAGCGCCCGCTTGAGCGCGCTCTCCACACGTGCCGCATCGGCGCGCCGCCAGCGCGCGCTCACGTGCTGGTCCGGACGAATCAGATAGAACGCGCCGTCCTGCGCGCCGTAGCGCTGCGCCGCCAGCCCTTGCATGTCGCGCAACACCACCGTCGATGCTGGCAGATCCGCGGGCACAGCCGCATCGCCTTCGAGCATCACCACGAACTTGAGCGGCACCGCAGAGCGCGAAAGCGCCTGCAGCGTGTCGAGCGTCGCGGTATCGAATGCCGAGCCAGCACGGCTGAAAACGAGCCCCGCAAACTGGTCGCCCAGATGCGCGAGCAGCCAGCTCTCGTGACCCGCTGCGTTGCGCACCGGCGCGTCTGCGCACGAAGCGCCCGGCTCCATCTGGCCGTCGAACGTCTCTTCGTCGGGCGTGTTCAAGGTCGATTCGCGCAGCACCGCCGGCACGGAAAGCCGGCCGCTGTTCACGAGTTGACGCGCAAATGCGTGCTCGCGAGCGAGCGTGAGCACGGCGTCGCGGAACACGCGGCTCACCGCGCTTTTCGGCGTAATGAAGTCGGTCGAGCGCGTGGAGTTGCGGATGTTTTCGTCGGCGGCGTATTCGCGCTCGCTCGCGTAGGTGTCGAGCAGCGCGTCGGGCGCATGGTTCTCCAGCACCATCGCGAGCTTCCATGCGAGGTTCTCGCCGTCCTGGAAGCCGCTATTCGCGCCGCGTGCGCCGAACGGCGAAACCAGGTGCGCCGAGTCGCCCGCGAACAGCACGTTGCCCTGGCGGAAGCTGTCCATGCGCAGGCACGAGAACGTGTAGATGCTCACCCACTCCAGCTCGAACTTCACGTCGGGCCCGAGCAGCGCGCGCACGCGCGGAATCACGCGCTCGGGCGTTTTCTCGAGCACCGGGTCGGCGTCCCAGCCGAGCTGGAAGTCGATGCGCCAGACGTTGTCGGGCTGGCGATGCAGCAACACCGACTGGTTCGGATGGAACGGCGGATCGAACCAGAACCAGCGTTCGGTGGGGAAGTCGGCTTCCATCTTCACGTCGGCGATGAGGAAGCGGTCCTTGAACGTGCGGCCGTGGCTGTCGAGGCCGAGCAGCTTGCGCAGCGGGCTGCGCGAACCGTCGGCGGCCACCACGTAGCGAGCGAGCAGCGTGTACGGGCCGTCGGGCGTTTCGATTTCGAGCGCGACGTGCGCATCGTCGGCACCCGGCGTGCCGTGCTGCGCGACGCCCGTCACCTTGCTTTTCCAGCGGATTTCGAGGTTGGGCAATGCCTGCGCGCATTCGAGCAGGTAGCCTTCCACATAGTACTGCTGAAGATTCACGAAAGCCGGCCGATGATGGCCGCTTTCAGGCAGCAGGTTGAACGTGTAGACGAGTTCGTCCTTGCGGAACACCTTGCCCACGTTCCAGCTCACGCCCTTTTCGACCATGCGATCGCCGCAGCCGAGGCGGTCGAAGATATCGAGAGAGCGCTTGGAAAAGCAGATGGCGCGCGAGCCCGTGGAAAGCGTGCAGTCGTCGTCCACGAGCACCACCGGCACACCTTGCCGCGCGAGGTCGATGGCCGTCGCGAGGCCCACCGGCCCCGCGCCGACCACCACGACCGGACGCACGTACGCGGCGGCGTCCGGAGTTTGTTCGCTGCATCGCGCGTAGTCGAAGGTCAGCGTCTGATAGTCGATCATCGTTTTGTCTCCACCGTCTCCAGCCTGTCAAGCAGCACATCAATCCTGCAGCGCGTCCCACATCTCCTTGTCGCGCTGCGCTGTCCAGATGCGCGGATGCGTAATGCCGCTCGCCTCGTCATAAGCGCGCGTCACGTCGAACGGCAGGCAGTGCTCGTAGATGAACACGTGGCCGAACTTCGGGTCCATCGCCTCGCGCGTGAGCGACATCGCGCCCTTCAGGTCGAGCTTCTGTTCCACGGCGGCGCGGCCTTGCGCGAGCAGCGTGGTCACGAAGTCCTTCGTGTAGTCGAGACCCTTGTTGACTTCCGCGGGGTTGAGCAGCGCGGGGCCGCGGCCCGGCACGAGCTTCTCGGCGCCCAGCGAGCGCAGCGCTTCGAGCGTGGCGGGCCAGTCGGCGAGCTGGGCGTCGCCGCAATAGCACGCAGCATCGTATTCGACGAGGTCGCCCGAGAACAGCACCTTCTGCTGCGGCAGCCACACCACCGTGTCCCCCTTCGTGTGACCCGAGCCGAGATGCGCGATCTTCACTTCGAGCTTGCCGAGGAACAGCGTGATTTCCTTCTCGAACACGAGCGTGGGCCACGTGAGGCCCGGCACCGTTTCGACGCCCGCGAACAGGCGCGGGAAGCGCTCGATTTCCGACTTCATGTCGGCTTCGCCGCGCTCGACGATCATTTCATAGGTGCCGCGGCTCGCGATGATCTGCTGCGCGCCTTCCTTGAAGTACGCCGAAGCGCCCAGCACGCGCACCGCGTGATAGTGCGAGAGCACGACGTATTTGATGGGCTTGTCGGTGACGGTGCGGATCTTCGCGATGAGGTCCTGCGCCATGGCGGGCGTGGCCGTGGTGTCGACGATCAGCACGCCGTCGTCGCCGATGATGACGCCCGAGTTGGGGTCGCCTTCCGTGGTGTACGCGTATGCGTTTTCAGAGAGCTGCGTGAACGTGACCTTCTTTTCTTCGAGGTCGGCCTGGGATGCGAACGCCTTTGCCATGTTGAGTCTCCGTATCGAGGGGCTCTTGAAGCCGGGGCAGGGCGAAGCGCGCGGGGCCGGGCGCATTGGGCGCCAGCCCGGGTTGTCTCGCCCCGTTTGAAATTGAAATGGACCGCTGTTGTGCCGGGGTGAGGCCATGATGGTCTTCCCGTTTTTATTTGTCAATAGCGAATTATATTGCTATAGGTTAATTTCTACGCAGAGAGCGCCGCAGCCCGAGTGGTTGCCAACGGCTGCCGCTGTTCAGTTAACATGGACCCTTTTTCAGCCAGAGAAAAGCGCAATGAGACGTCGCAACGACAGCGCCGCGTCCGCGCCGGAACGCAGCGCGACGGCGGCCCGCACGCAGCGCGGCATTCAGAGCGTGGAGGTAGGCGGACGCCTGCTGCGCGCCCTCGCCGACGCGCGCGCGCCGCTTGGCGCCACCGATCTCGCGGCCAGCGGTGACATTCCGTCGAGCCAGGCGCACGCCTATCTCGTGAGCCTGACGCGCCTCGGACTCATCAAGCGCGACGCGCTTTCGGGGCGCTATGAGCCCGGCCCACTCGCGCTGCGCCTCGGCCTGCTGCATCTCGCGCAGCAACCCGCGCTGCGCGAGGCCGTGCCGCGCGCCGCCGCGCTCGCGCAGGCGCTGAACTGCAGCGTTGCGCTATGCATTGCCGGGCCGCAGGGGCCGACTATCGTGCGCTACGAGCACGCGAGCCTGCCGCTGCACGTGAACCTGCATGTCGGCACGGTGATGTCGCTGCGCGCCACGGCCACGGGCCGCGTGTTTTGCGCGTTCCTCGGGCCTGAGGCGCTCGAGGCCGCATGGGCCACACAAACCGCGCAGCCGGTGTGGCGCGGCACCAGCCACGTGGCCAGTGCCGCGGGCGCGCCCCAAGAAAGCGCGCCGGACGCCGCGTTCCTCGCCTCGCTCGACGCCATCCGCGCGCGCGGCTACGAACTCGCCATCGACGCACCCAGCCCCGGCGTGAGCAGCGTGTGCGTGCCCGTGCTCGGCCCTGGGCGCGAACCGAGCCTCACGCTCACCGCTATCGGCGCGAGCGGGGTGCTGGACGTGCAAGCGAACGGCGCGGTCGTGCGCGCGCTGCGCGACGCTGCTGCCGGGATCACCGCCGCCGCTTTTTCATCGACACCGACATGCCCCGAGTAAGTTCCAAGCCGCCGCGCGACGACGCAACGCAAGCCGCCGGCGATGACGCCGCAGCCGGCATTGCAGCCGAAGCCGACAAACCGCAACGCGGCATCCAGTCGCTCGATGTCACGGGCGAGCTGCTTGCCGCGCTCGTCGCGGCGGGCACGCCCTTGCCGTTGCGGGACCTCGCCGCCGCCGCGGGGATGGCGCCCGCCAAGGCCTTCCCGCACCTCGTGAGCCTGCAGAAGATCGGCCTGCTCGCGCGCGACGCGGCGGGCCGCTACGAAGCGGGACCGCTCAGTCTCGAACTCGGCCTGATCGGCCTTGCGCGTCTTTCGCCGGTTCGCGAAGCCGATGCCGAGCTGGTGGGCCTCGCCGCCGCCACCGCGATGAGCGTCGCGCTCGCGGTGCCGGGGCCGCTCGGTCCGACCGTCGTGCGTCTCGAAGAATCGCCGTTGCCGCTGCATGTGAGCCTGCGCCCCGGCACGGTGATGTCGCTCGTGAACACGTCGATCGGACGCGTGTTCGCCGCATGGGTCGACGACGACGTGCGCGCAGCCCTCCTCGCGCAGGATGAACTGCGGCTTGCGGGCGCGAAGCCGCGCGAGGGCGCCACGCCCGCCTACCTCGCGCGGCTCGCCGCCATTCGCGCCGAGGGCGTGGACACGGCGCTCGACAAGCCCATTCCCGGCATCAGCACCGTGACCGCGCCCGTGTTCGACCACACCGGCAGCGTGTGCCTCGTGCTCGCGGTGATGGGGCCTTCGGGCAGCCTCGACATCGCCCGCGAAGGAGCGGCGGCGCAACTGCTGGTCGCCGCCGCGGAACGCCTCTCGCGGCGCTTCGGTTACATGGAAGGCGCGGCGGCTGCGCCGCTATAATCGCCTCCCTCGCGTGATACAAGAACGGCACGCCCACCCAATGAGAACCTGCCTATGAGCACGGCATCCGCCGGACAAGCGTTGCGCCAGATCGCCGACCTGCCCTGCCCGCGCGGCCTGCCGCTCGTCGGCAATCTGCTGCAGCTTTCGCCGCCGCGTCTGCATTTGATCCTCGAGCAATGGGCCGCCGAACTCGGCGCGCCCTACCGTTTCCAGGTGGGCGGCATCCCCATCACGATCTGGACCGATACCGAACTGATCCAGCAGATCATGCGCGAGCGCCCGCATCGCTTCCGCCGCTATCAGCCGATCGAAGCGGTGTTCGAGGAGATGGGCTTCAACGGCCTTTTCTCGGCAGAAGGCGTTGCGTGGGAACCGCAGCGCAAGCTAGTGATGCAGGCGCTCTCGATACCCAACATCAAGGCGTTCTACCCCACGCTGGCCGATATCACGCAGCGTCTTCACACCCGCTGGCAACGTGCGGCCGAGCGCGGCGAAACCGTCGAGATGACCGACGACCTCAAGCGTTACACGGTGGACGTGACGAGCGCGCTCGCGTTCGGCGAAGATCCGCGCACGCTGGAGCGCGATCACGGCGTGATTCAGGAACACCTGGAGCGCATCCTGCCGGGCGTGATGAGGCGCACCAATGCGCTCTTTCCGTACTGGCGATATGTCAAGCTGCCGGTGGACCGCAAGCTCGAGCGCTCGCTCGACGAAGTGCACCGCTACGTCAACGCGATGATGGCGCGCGCCCGCGAGCGCATGCGCGACGACCCATCGGATGCGCCGCGCAACCTGCTCGAAGCGATGCTCGCGCAGCAGCAGGCGCCAGGCGGCGAGACGTCCATCAGCGACGCGCAGATCCGTGCGAATGTGCTCACGCTCCTGATCGCGGGCGAAGACACGACCGCCGATTCCATCGCGTGGACGCTGCCTTATCTCGCCGCGGATACGGCCTTGCAGCAGCATCTCGGCGACGAAGCCTCACGCGTGCTCGGCGGTTCGACGGTCTGCCCCGACTACGCGACGTTGAAAGACCTCGATATTTTCGAGGCGATCTGTATCGAGGCCACGCGTCTGCGCCCGGTGGCGTCGGTGCATTCGTTCGAGCCGCTCGAAGATGTGGTGGTGGACAACGTGGCGTTGCCCAAGGGCACGCGCATGTTCTTCGTCGCGCGTCCCGCCATGCTCGACGCCAGGCATTTTGCCGATCCGCAGCGTTACGATCCGTGGCGCTGGATGAAGCGCGGCGAACGCGAAGCCGAAGATGGAAAAGCCCATGACGTGCGCGCTTATCTGCAGTTCGGCGCAGGGCCGCGCGTGTGTCCCGGCCGCCATCTCGCGACGGTGGAAATGCGTCTCGCGCTCTCGATGCTGATGCAGTCGTTTACGATCGAACTGGCGATCGATCCCGCGAAGATTCAGGAAGTGCAGGCGTTTACGATGGTGCCGGATACGATGCCGATAAAGCTCAAGCCGCGCGAAGGCGCCGCGTTCGCCTAAGCGTCAACGGCCGTCCTCGGGCGTGCCGACCGTGGAAGCATCGTCGGGCGCGCCGTCGCTGCGCGCCTGCGCGTCGCGCATCTTGGCTAGCGCCTTGGGCCCGAGGCCGAGCGACACGCCCAGCGCGAGCGCATCGAGCACCGCGAGATGCGCGATGCGCACCACGGCGGGCGCGTGCGCATCGCTCGCGGCGGGCACGCGCAGCAACAGTGGAATATCCACCACCCACGCGAGACGCGAACCCGCACTCGTGAGCGCGATGGTCGTCGCGCCGCGCTCCTTGGCGATCTGAATGCTCTCGTTCACTTCCACGCTGCGCCCCGACTGCGAGATCGCGAACGCCACGTCGCCCGGTTCGAGCAGCGCCGCGTAGAGGCGCTGCAAATGCGCATCCGTGAACGCGCTCGCGGCGATGTCGAGCCGCAGCAGGCGCAGCGCCGCGTCTTGCGCGACGAGCCCCGACCCCGCGCCTACGCCGAAGAAGTACACGCGCCGCGCGCTGGAGAGCGCCGCGACGGCAGCCTCGAACACAGCCGTATCGAGCGAAGCGCGTGCATGGGTCACGCCTTGCACGACCGACTCCGTCACCTTGTCGAGCAGGGTGCCGACCTCGCCGGCCCACCCGGCGCCGCTCGCCTCGCCGCCCGTCATCTCCGTGGCAAGCGCGAAGGGCACGTTGCCCGCCGCGCTCTGCGCGAGCCGCATCTTGAAGTCGCGCAGGCCGTGCGCGCCCACCGCGCGGCAAAAGCGCGTGACGGAGGGCTCGGACACGTCCGCACGCAACGCGAGCTCGGTGATGCTCGCGCGCATGGCGAAGTCGATGTCGGCAAGCACCATCTCCGCGACCTTGCGCTCGGCGGGACGCAGCGACTCCGCGACATTGCGGATGTGATGGATCAGGTTGGAGACCGGCAAGCTGTTTTTCCCGTGGAAGATACTAGGGTCTGCTCACATGAGGGCCCGCTATCCAGTTTCGATGCGTGCTTCCGCTTCAATCGAGCCGCTTGCCGCTTTCAGTATCGAACAGATGCAGGTGCGCCAAAGGCAAACCTAGCGTCATGCGCTGGCCCGGAGAAACGTCCGGGCGCGCGCGCGTGGTGACGCACCATGTCGTTTCGCCTATTTTCCCGTACAAGTGGGTCTCCGCGCCAGTCGGCTCGATCACGTCGACGCTGAACGGCACGTCGCCGCCCGCCTCGATGTGCTCGGGCCGCACGCCGAGCGTCACGCGCGCGCCCGCCTGGGCCTTGCCCTCCGGCAGCGCGATACGCACGCCGTCTTCAAGCACGAGCGCCGTGCCGCGCGCGTCGCTCATCACCGTGCCAACGGCGAAGTTCATCGAAGGCGAGCCGAGGAAGCTCGCCACGAACAGGTTGCCCGGTTTGTCGTAAAGGTCGAGCGGGCGGCCGATTTGTTCGATGCGCCCCGCGTTCATCACGACGATGCGGTCCGCCATCGTCATCGCCTCGATCTGGTCGTGCGTGACGTACACCACCGTGTTGCGCAGGCGCTGGTGCAGCGCCTTGATTTCGGTGCGCATCTGCACGCGCAGCTTGGCGTCGAGGTTCGAAAGCGGCTCGTCGAAGAGGAACAGCGCGGGCTCGCGCACCACGGCGCGGCCCATGGCGACACGCTGGCGCTGGCCGCCCGAGAGCGCGCGCGGCAGGCGCTCCAGGTAGCCCGACAGGTTGAGCATTTTCGCGGCAGCTTCGATGCGCGGCTTGAAACCATTCTCGCGCTCCTTGCGAATGCGCGGACCAAACGCGATGTTGTCGTACACCGAGAGATGCGGGTAGAGCGCGTAGCTCTGGAACACCATCGAGATGTTGCGCTGCTGCGGCGGCAGCGCGTTCGCCCGCGTGCCGCCGATGGTGAGGTCGCCGCCGGAGATGTCTTCGAGGCCGGCGATCATGCGCATCACCGTGGTCTTGCCGCAACCCGAGGGGCCGACGAGCACGACGAATTCGCCGTCTTCGATATCGAGGTCGACGCCGTGCACGACCTGGGTGTCGCCATAGCGCTTGTAGATGCCGTTCAGTTGTACCGCTGCCATGCTGTCCTCGTTTGCGTGAAGTCTTTTCAGGTCGAAATGTCGGGTGCGCGGCCGGGTGCGCGCCTCAGAACGGATCGAGCGTCAGCTCGTTCGCCATCATCCGGTTGCCCGCCATGAGGCCCGCGTCCACGGGCAGCGCCACGCCCGTGATCACGCGCGCCTGCGGCGAGGCGAGAAACTGCACGGCGTCGGCGATGTCCTCGGGCGTGGCCACGTCGCCGAGCGGATACCATTTGCTTAGTTCTTCGAAGATCTTCGGATGCTGCTCGACACGCGCGCGCCACGCGGGCGTCTTCACCGTGCCCGGGCAAACGATGTTCGCGCGTATGCCGTGCGGCCCAAGTTCCATGGCGAGCGCCTTCGTGTAGCTCACGAGGCCCGCCTTCGCCGCGCTGTACGCGGGGTGGCCGAGCGCCGAAAGGCCGTTCACCGAGCCGATCAGCACGAGCGCGCCGCGCCGGCGCTCGATCATCGAGGCGCGCACGGCTTCGACCGTGTAGTAGGTCCCGTTCAGGTTCAGGTCGATGTCGCGCCGCCAGCTCGTGGCGTCGGTATGCGCGAGCGTCGTGCCGAGCGCGCCGCCCGCGTTCGCCACGGCCACGTCCACCGGGCCGCGCGCCGCCACGCCGCGCGCCACGGCTGCGGTCACGGCGGCTTGATCGCTCACGTCGGCGGCGAGCGGTTCGAAGCGCGCCGCGCCCGCTTCGCCCAACTCCGCCGCGAGTTGTTGCACGCCCGCCGCATCGCGGTCGAGCGCGAGCACCGTGTCGCCCGCTTCCAGAAACCGTTTGCACAGCGCGCGGCCTATGCCGCCGCTCGCGCCCGTCACCAGCACCACCCGGCTCATGTCGACTCTCCGTGCGGCCCGCCAGCCTTGCCGGAGAGCCTGAAAATTTCCTACATACGAATGACGCGCGGTTGCCCGTATGCGGGTTTATACCGAGCGCGCCGCGCTGCTGCAGCGCATGAATTTCCCCTGTTTTACAGCATGTTATGCAAATTTCGGCGCTCGAAACAATATCGCGTTTACCAGGTGACAACGCTTTTTTCATCCTGTAGGATTTTTTCAAACAACGCAACCCAGCAGCCGGGTCAAGGCGGCGGCATAAGCAGGAACAACCACCAGGAGAAAGAGAATGTCGTTTCAGGCACGTGCAACCACCATGCTCGGCAAGCTCGCCGTCGCGCTAGCGTTTGCCGGCATCACCGCCGCGGCGCACGCCGATACGGTCCGCGTGACCGTCGCCCACTACAGCGACGCCACCGCCCCGTACTTCGAGAAAATGGCCAAGCAGTTCGAGGCCGCCAACCCCGGCATCACGATCAAGATCGAAGACGTGAACTGGGACTCGCTGCAACAGAAGCTGCAAACGGACATCTCCGGCGGCGCGAACGCCGACCTCGCGATCATCGGCACGCGATGGCTGCTCGACTTCGTGAAGGACGACATTGCCGAGCCGCTCGACCCGTACATGGACGCGAACTTCAAGGGCCGCTTCATCGGTCCGTTCCTGGCTCCGGGTCAAATCAACGGCAAGACCTACGGCCTGCCGATCGCCGCTTCGGCCCGCGCGCTGTACTACAACAAGGACATGCTCGCTTCGGTCGGCTATCCGAACGGCCCGAAGACCTGGAACGACGTGATCGACGCCTCGAAGAAGCTGAAGGCGAAGGGCATTGCGGGCTTCGGTCTGCAAGGCAAGGAAATCGAAACCGACGTGTACTTCTACTACGCGCTGTGGACCCACGGCGGCGAAGTGGTGGGCAAGGACGGCAAGGCGGCATTCAACTCGCCGGCTGGCGTGAAGGCCGCGACGCTCTACAAGACCATGATCGACGAAGGTCTCACGCAGCCGGGCGTGACGGGCTACAGCCGTGAAGACGTGCAGAACCTCTTCAAGCAGGGCCGCGTGGCGATGATGATCTCGGCGCCGTTCCTCGCCAAGCAGCTGAAGAAGGAAGCACCGAACATCAAGTACGGCATCGACCCGATCCCGGTTGCGACGACGCCCGCCACCTACGCGGTGACCGACTCGATCATGATGTTCAAGAACTCCAAGGTGAAGAAGAGCGCCTGGAAGTTCCTGGACTACCTGTTCACGAAAGAACCGCGCGTGCAGTTCACGAGCACGGAAGGCTTCCTGCCGACCACGAAGGCTGAAGCGACCGACCCGGTGTTCCAGGACCCGGACACGCAAGCGTTCATCGCGCTCCTGCCGCATGCGAAGTTCGCGCCGACC
The DNA here is from genome assembly GCF_000519185.1 of Paraburkholderia nodosa DSM 21604. GTDB lineage: Bacteria > Pseudomonadota > Gammaproteobacteria > Burkholderiales > Burkholderiaceae > Paraburkholderia > Paraburkholderia nodosa. The sequence goes on from NZ_JAFA01000003.1 coordinate 311,050, forward strand.
GTGACGGGCTGGGAAGACACCGCCAAGGCCGTGACCAACGCCATGCAATCGGTCTACCTTGGCAAGGCCAAGCCCGCCGATGCGCTGAACCAGGCTGCCACCGAAGCGAACAAGTCGCTCGGCAAGTAAATTCGGCAAACAAGCCTTGATGGCAACACCGGCGCGCGCCCGAAGTTCCCGGCGCGCGCCGGAGCGCCTGAGAACCGACGTTTCGAAGCACTGACGATTCGACATGACTACGGGTCCCCTGAAGCCCTCGCCCGCCGCAGCACCGGCCGGCGATGCCCCCGACCGATCACGCGCACGAACCCGCATGAGCCGACAACCCCGCGCCGTTTCCGCGCCCCGCGCGCCCTGGCTCCTGATCGTGCCGAGTCTCGTGCTCGCGCTCTTCATCATCAGCTATCCGATCTTCAACATCGTGTATCAGTCGCTGCACGATGTCTCGCGCTTCGGACAGATTCGCGACTTCAGCGGCCTGCAGAACTTCTATAACGTGTTCGGCGACCCGGTGTTCATGAGCGCCCTGAGGAACACGCTGATCTGGACATTCTTCGTCGTGGTGGGCACGGTTGGGATTTCCGTGCCGGTCGCGCTCGTGCTCAATCAGGACTTTTACGGCCGCGGCATTGCGCGCACGATCGTCATGCTGCCGTGGTCCGTCTCGCTCACGATGACGGCCGTGGTCTGGCGCTGGGCGTTCAACGACGACTACGGCATGGTCAACGTCACGCTGCAGCGCCTCGGCCTCACTTCGGGGCCGATCCACTGGCTCGCGACGCCCGAGTATGCGTTCCCGGTGGAAATCTGCGTGGGCATACTCGTGTCGATACCCTTCACGACCACGATCCTGCTGGGCGGCCTCTCCTCGGTGCCGGGCGATATCTACGAAGCCGCGCGCATCGACGGCGCGAGCGCCTGGCAACAGTTCCGCCAGCTCACGCTGCCGCTGCTCAAGCCGTTCATCAACATGGCGATCCTGCTGAACGTGATCTACGTGTTCAACTCGTTCCCGATCATCTGGGTGATGACGCAAGGCGGCCCCGACGACAGCACGCATATTCTCGTCACGTACCTTTACGAACTCGGCTTCCGGTTAGGACGACCAGGCGAAGCCGCCGCCGTCTCGCTCATCATGCTCGTCATCCTGTTCGCATTCTCGGTGGTCTACCTGCGCCTGCAGGCAAAACGCGGCGGCGCCGAAGGAGACCTGGCATGAACCGCAAGCTCAAACGCTCGATCTGGTGCTGGCTCGCGCTCTCGCCGCTCGTCGTGGCCGTGCTGTTCCCGTTCGCGGTGATGTTCTTCACCTCGTTCAAGCCGGCTTCGGAAGTGTTCGTCTATCCGGCGCGCTGGCTGCCGATGCAGTGGCGCTGGCAGAACTATGCCGACATGTGGCAGGCCGCGAACTTCGGCGTCGCGCTGCGCAACAGCATTGTGGTGAGCTGTCTTTCCACGGCGCTTGCGCTGGCCGTAAGCCTGCCGGCCGCCTATGCGCTCGCGCGCTTTCCGTTCCGCGGGCGCGGGCTTTACCGCCAGTTCCTGCTCGTCACGCAGATGCTCTCGCCTATCCTGCTCGTGGTCGGCCTGTTCCGGCTCGCCGCGATGATTCCGTACGGCGACGGCAATCTCGTCGATTCGAAGATCGGCGTGATCGTCTCTTATGCGGCGTTCAATATCGCCTTTGCCGTGTGGATGCTCTCGTCGTATTTCCAGACCGTGCCGCGCGATCTCGAAGAATCGGCGTGGCTCGAAGGCTGCAGCCGCACGGGCGCCGTGTTCCGCGTGTTCCTGCCGCTTGCGGTGCCGGCCGTGGTGGTCACGGCGATCTTCACGTTCATCAGCGCGTGGAATGAGTTCGCCGTGGTCTACACGCTGATCCGCTCGCCCGAGAACAAGACGCTCACGGTGCAGGTCACCGACATGGTGGCCGGCAAGTACACCGTGGAATGGCAGCTCGTCATGGCGGCGACGCTCGCGGCCACGCTGCCGGTTTCCGTGGTGTTCGCCTGGCTGCAGCGCTACATGGTGAAGGGACTCGCGCTAGGCGCTGTGAAGTAACAGGAAGTCTCGCGCGCGCGGGCGCAGCAATCGGGCACGGTCCACGCTTTGGCCGCTTCGTCCCGTCGCCCGCGTGCGGGGGGTGCACCATCTCGACGTGCGCGAGGCGTCGCCTACTTGCTTAGTTCATGGCCGATCACGCCGCCGGCCACGGCGCCGCCCACGGTGCCGACCGCGCTGCCGTTGGTGGCCCGGTTGCCGACATAGCCGCCCGCGGCGGCGCCGCCCAGCGTGCAGGCTCCCGTGCCCGCAACCGTGAGCACGACGGTGATGACGAGTGAGGCGCGCGCGGCGCTTAAGCGTCTTAGCCAGTTCATCGCCGATTCTCCTGATCGATGGTCCTGGCTTTCATGCCAGCAAGCTGCGTGCCTCGCCGGATTTCAGCCGTGGTGCAGATGCAGCAGGATCAGCGTGAGCGTGACGAGCGAACCGAGTGTGGAATGCAAAATGGTGCGCGAAGTCACGTGCGCCTCGCGCCGGTAGTACTCGGCGAGCATGAACGGGCCGGTGCCCGTGGGCAGCGCCGCGAGCAACACCGCGATTTCCACGAGCTGGTCTGGCAGCCCGAATACGCGATCGGCCAGCCACCACGTAAGCAGCGGCTGCGCGACGAGCTTGCAGAGCGTGAGCCACCACGACGACTCACGCGGCGCCTCGCCGCTCGCGCGGCGTTCGGCGAGAAAGAGCCCGAGGCTGACGAGCGCGCACGGGCTCGCCGCACCGCCCAGCAGCTTGAGGAACGTTTCCGCGCTAGTGGGCAGCGTGACGTGCGCGGCCGAAACGATCGCCCCCAGCGCCGGCGCAACCAGCAGCGGATTGCGCAGAAGCGAGCGCACGACCTTGATGGCAAGCCGGTGCGGACGCCGCTCGCTTTGCAGTCCCGTCTCGATCAGCACGATGGCGATGGCGAACAGCACGCAGACCACGAGGATCGTCGCGATGGTCGTGGGCGTGAGGCTCGACGGCCCGAATGCGATCATGCACAGTGGGAAGCCCACGTAGCCGGTATTCGGATAGGCGGCGGCAAGCCCGTCGATGCTCGCATCCGCGAGCGGGCGGCCGAGGAACACGCGCGCGCCCACCACGGCGATGAATACGGCGAGCCCGGCAAGACCGAACGCGGCGACGAATGCCGGCTGATACAGCTCGTGCCACGTTGCGTGCGCAAGGATATCGAAGAGCAGCGCGGGGAGCGCAAGCCATACGACGAAGCGGTTCAGCTCGGAAGCCGCGGCGGGGCCGAGGACATTCGTGCGTCGGCAGGCGAAGCCCGCGAAAATGAGGCCGAAAACCGGCAGGAGAATGGAAACGGCAGAAAGCATCGGGATTCGTGAATGCAAAGCGCGCGGACGTGCCGCGCGCCAGAGTGAAACGGAGGACGAACAGTTTCGCTAATCCATCGCCGCGTGACTCGTATCGACAGTGGCGGCGCTCGGGCCGGTGCGGATCAGAAAGAGCAGCGGAATCACGAGCAGCGTCGCCACGAACATCATCTTGAAGTCGTTCAGATACGCGATCATCTGAGCCTGCTGCGTGATCGACTGGTTGAGCACGGCGAGATCGTACCGCGAACCGCTTTCGAGCATCTGCTGAACCGCCGGATTGAACGGCGTGATGTTCGCGGCGAGGTCCGAATGTGCGATCTGCGTGCCGCGCGTAACGAAAGTCTGCACGATCGAAATGCCGATACTGCTGCCGATGTTGCGCATGAGGCTATAGGTGGCCGTGCCATCCGCGCGCAGTTGCGGTGTCAGCGTCGAGAAAGTCAGCGCGGAAAGCGGCACAAATACGAAACCCAGGCCAAAGCCCTGCACCACGCCCGGCCACACGATATCCGAGGGCGAGAGCACCAGCGTGTACTGCATCATCTGCCAAAGCGCGTACGCGGAGACCATGAAGCCGAACAACAGCATGACGCGCGCGTCCACGCGTTTCAGCATGCGCCCCGCTATCAGCATGGCGACCATGGTGCCCGCGCCGCTCGGCGCGGTCACGAGCCCCGTAGTGGCGACCGGATAGCCCATGAGGTTCTGCAGCATGGGCGGCAGCAGCGCGCGCGTGGCGTAGAGCACCGCGCCAATCACGAAGATGAAGAGTGTGCCCGTCGCGAAGTTGCGGTCCTTGAGCAGCTGGTAGCGAAAGAACGTGCCGGGCCCCGAGGTGGCCGTATGCACGATGAAGAACGCAAAGGCAATGGCCGCAACCAGCGCCTCGATGCGGATCTCCAGCGAGCCGAACCAGTCGAGCTGCTCGCCGCGGTCGAGCAAGGCCTGCAGCGCGCCGATGGCAAGCGCGAGCGTGGCGAAGCCGAAAACGTCGAAGCGCTGCGTGCGGCCCGGCACACGCGCGGGCATGAACGTCGAGACGCCGAAAAACGCGAACAGGCCCACCGGCACGTTGATGAAAAACACCCAGCGCCAGTTGTAGCTATCCGTAAGCCAGCCGCCGAGCGTTGGCCCTAGCACGGGGCCGACCATCACGCCCATGCCCCACACCGCCATGGCCTGCCCCTGGCGCTCGCGTGGATTGATGTCCAGAAGAATGGACTGCGAGAGCGGCACGAGCGACGCGCCGAACACGCCCTGCAACAGCCGCGAAGCGACAATCTCGCCGAGCGTTTCGGAAAGCCCGCATAGCGCCGAGGCCACGGTGAAGCCCGCAATCGCGACTCCCAGCAACCGCTTCACGCCGTAGCGGTCGGCGAGCCAGCCCGTGAGCGGCGTCGCAATGGCGGCCGCGACGATATACGAGGTGAGCACCCAGGTGATCTCGTCCTGGGAGGCAGACAGCGTGCCCTGCATGTGCGGCAGCGCGACATTGGCGATCGTGCTGTCCAGCGTCTGCATCAGCGTGGCGAGCATGATCGAGAGCGCGATCATGCCGCGATTGAGCGGGGCTTCCTTGCCCGACTCCGCCCGATGCTGCGCGGCGGCGCCGTCCTGCATGACTGCGGTCATCGTGCGGTTGTCTTGCGGCTATCTTGATTGGGGGCGGAGCGTGCCGAATTAATAAGCCTGCTTATTATACGACTCGCCCCTGCCGACGCAATCGGTATCGCCAGGCAGAGGACGCTCGCGAGAGGGCGCGAGCCGCACGCCCGTATAATCGCGCGATGACTACCGACCTCGAAAAGCGCTTTGGCTTCCTGGTCGTCGACGTGGGCCGGCTCTACGGCAAACGTTACGACGAGCTTGCGAAGTCGTCGCTCGAACTCACGCGCGCGCAGTGCCGCATGATCGCGTACCTCGCGCACTACGGCGACATGAACCAGGCGCGCCTCGCCGAACTGCTGGAAGTGGCGCCCATTTCCGCGGGGCGGCTGCTCGAGCGCATGGAAGAAGGCGGCTGGGTGGCGCGCGCGCCCAACCCGGACGACCGCCGCGAATGGCTGGTGAGCCTCACGCCCAAGGCGGAAGGCGTGCTCACGGGCGCACGCCGCGTGGGCGACGAAGTCCAGGCGGAAGCCCTAGCGGGCTTCACGCCTGAAGAAGCCGAGCAGTTCAGCGCGATGCTTCAGCGGGTGCGCGCCAATCTCGGCGCGCTGGTGGAGCGGTAACTCGATGCGATAACGCGCGTTAGCGCAGGCGCACGAGCGTGGACTTGAGTTCCGTGTACTTTTCGAGCGCGTGCAACGACTTGTCGCGGCCGTTGCCGGATTCCTTGAAGCCGCCGAACGGGAAGTTCATGTCCCCGCCTTCGTCGTAGCAGTTCACCCACACCGTGCCCGCACGCAGCCTGCGCGAAATTTCATGCGCGTGTGTGAGGTTCGCGGTCCAGACGGCCGCCGCGAGCCCGTAGTCACTGTCGTTGGCAATGCGCACCGCTTCGTCGATCGTGCTGAACGTGATGACCGACAGCACCGGCCCGAAGATTTCCTCGCGCGCGATCTTCGTGTCGTGATGCGTATCGAACACCGTGGGCTCCACGTAGAAGCCGCCGCCCTGCGCATTCACGCGTTCGCCGCCCGTCAGCAGCTTCGAGTCCTTGCGGCCGGCTTCGATATAGCTCAGCACCCGCTCCAGCTGAATCTTGTCGATGATCGCGCCCATCGACACCTCGGGATCGAGAGGATTCCCAGGCTTATAGGCCTTTGCGGCCTCGACGAGCTTCGCAAGGAATACGTCCTTGATCTCGTGATGGACGAGCAGGCGCGAGCCCGCCGTACACATTTCACCCATGTTGTAGAAGATCGCGCCCGCCGCCGCACTCGCCGCGCGGTCGAGATCCGGGCAATCGTGCAGCACGATATTGGGCGACTTGCCGCCCAGCTCCAGCCACACGCGCTTGAGGTTCGACTGGCCCGCGTACTGCATGATCTGCTTGCCCACGTTCGTCGAGCCCGTGAACGCAATGCAGTCCACGTCGCGATGCAGGCCGAGCAGTTTGCCGGGCTCCCCGCCACCCGGCAGCACGTTGAACACGCCCGCTGGAATGCCGGCCTCGTGCGCGAGTTGCGCCACGCGAATGGCCGTGAGCGGCGACTTCTCCGAAGGCTTGAGCACGACGCTGTTGCCCGCCGCGAGCGCGGGTCCGAACTTCCACGAGGCCATCAGGATCGGGAAATTCCACGGCACGACGGCGGCGACCACGCCGATGGGCTCGCGCGTAACGAGGCCAACGAGATGATGATCGGCGGGCACGACTTCGCCGCCCACCTTGTCAATGGCTTCAGCGAACCATTCCACGCAATAAGCCGCGCCCGGCACGTCCACGGTCGTCGTGTCGCCAATCGGCTTGCCTGCGTCGAGCGTTTCGAGCAGCGCGAGTTCGTCGAGATGCTCGCGCATGAGCGCGGCCCAGCGCAGCAGCACGGCCTTACGCGCACGCGGATTCAGGCCTGCCCATACCCCCGCGCCGAACGCGCGGCGAGCAGCGCCGACCGCGGCATCGACATCGGCTGCGCCGCAATCGGCGACGCTCGCGAGCACGCGACCGTCGATCGGGCTCACGCAATCGAACGTGCGGCCCGAATACGCGTCGCGATACGCGCCGTCGATGAATGCGCGGCCTTCGATCGAAAGCGTCGCGGCCTTGTCCTGCCAGTAAGCGAGAGTTTTCTTTTCCATCAGGATGCCTCAATGATTTGCGATCCACCTTGCACGCCGCAACGCGGCGTCAGGTGAAACGGGTTCGCGCGATCAGGGAGTCAGAAGGTGGGCGGCGAATTGGCCGACACCACTTCGCAGACTTCGTTCGCGCTGGGATTGCGAAACCGGTGCGGGAAGCGGCTTTCGAAGTAGTAACTGTCTCCGGGGTCGAGCAGCCACGTCGTGCTCTCCACGGTCAGTTCGAGTTGCCCGGCGACCACCACGCCGCCTTCGTGCCCGGCGTGCACCAGCATTTCAGGGCCGGTATCGGCAAGCGGCTGATAGACCTCGCGCATGATGCCCATGTTGCGGTCCTTCACATTCGCGCCGGCCAGATAGAACTCGATCGACTCGTTGCCGAGGTTCGGCATTTCGCCGCGCCGCGACACGACTTCTGTCCCTTCGGTCAGGTCAAATGTGAAGAATTCGGCGAGGCTCATCGGTATGCATTCGAGCAGCTTCTTGAGCGAGCCCACAGAGGGACTGACACGACTTTGCTCGATCAGCGAGATCGCGCCATTGGTCACGCCCGCGCGCTTGGCGAGTTCGCGCTGCGACAAGCCATAGCGTTTGCGAACATAGCGCAGGCGCGTGGCGACTTCGGACGACACAGAACCGGACTCGGACACGATGAAGGATCGTTGGGGGTGAAACCGCGTGGACAGGGCGCGGTGGACGTGTTGATTATTCTAATCAGTTTGCTTGATTTTGCGTCAGTACAAACCCCTGTAAGTTATTCGAAATATAAGTGCAGGAGCCGATATTTCGCAGAGCGTGCTAATTCACATGGCTCTCGGGGAAAGTGCTGACATCAAAAACTTGAAAAAATAATTGACGCCCTTTTTGGCTCGTATATGCTGGACTACAGGTCGAACACTGCATCGTTTCTGCCGCGTTGCAACGCAAAAACCGCGTTTTATGCGAGAAACATAGCGAGTCGGCTGAGTTTGGAAAGCAATACATCGATGTCGCTCAATGTTTAATGCCTCACTCAAATTGACGACCTCGAATGCTTTAACCAGACGTCTTTTTCAACGCAACCAGTCGAGTGTTATTGTGAGAGTCCGTGGCCCTCTGGTGAGGTGGGATCGTAGTCATGCGAGGTGTCTTCGCAGTGACTGCTCCGCCATCGCCGACGGCAGTAGCGGCAGGCTTGCCTCTCGCCTGTTCCTGTCCGTCTTCACGATCCTTTCCCGCCGCTCTGTGCGGCGTCACAACTCGGTCTCCGCACGCGCCTTCATTGCCGTCCACACGGACGAAGTCGCGTCGCTTCTGCCCTAGCGCCTCTCCTTCCCGCGCCGTTCGTTTTCTTCGCCGTCGTTGGTTCGCGAAGTGTCTTGTCACGTCTTCGCGATGTGGCTGCGCACGCCTGAACACCGTCGCGCCTCACAACGGCCAGAAACGAACCGCCTACATGATCTCCACGCGCAGCGCCATCCGTTAGCGCCGCTGCGCGGAGCACACAGGGTTTGCAGCCTTGCGTCCCGCAAGGCTGCAAGGTCATGTCACGCCCGTAGCGCCGACACACCGCGCACGGGCAAGCAAGCGAATCATTAGTCATGCGAACCAGACCAGTAGTTGGCGTTACTGCCGACCGCACGATGATGGGACCGCACGCGTCGCATGTTGCCGGCGAGAAGTACATCGCCGCGGCTGTGGATGGAGCAGGCGCGCTCGCATTCGTGCTGCCCGCCCTGGGCGAGCGGCAGGCTGCGGCCGACATTCTCGAAGCCGTGGATGGACTGCTTTTCACGGGCAGCTATTCGAACGTCGAGCCGCATCGTTATGGCGGCCCGGCAAGCGAGAGCGGCACGCTGCACGACCCCGCTCGCGACGCCACCACGCTGCCGCTCATGCGCGCCGCGATCGAGGCTGGCGTGCCGGTGCTCGCCATCTGCCGCGGCTTCCAGGAGATGAACGTGGTGTTCGGCGGCACGCTGCATCAGCAGGTGCACAACGTTGCCCGCTACGACGACCACCGCGAGAACAAGGACGATCCGCTCGACACGCAATACGGTCCGGCGCACGCGTTGAAGCTCGTGGAAGGCGGTGTGCTGCAACAGCTTGCGGGCGGCGCGCGCGAAGCACGCGTGAATTCGCTGCACGGCCAGGGCATCGAACGGCTGGGCGCGGGCCTCGTGGCCGAGGCATTCGCACCCGACGGCCTCATCGAAGCCGTGAGCGTAGCGAACGCGCAGCGCTTCGCCCTTGGCGTGCAGTGGCACCCCGAATGGAAATATGCCGACGACGCGCTGTCCACCGCCATCTTCCACGCGTTCGGCGAAGCCTGCCGCAACCACATGCTGGCCCGAATACCGGGCGGGGCCGGACACGACGTGGCGCACGCGCCGCGCACCGCCCACGCCTGATGCCGGCCCATACAGAACAGAGAGAACCATCATGCATGAAATCGACGAATTCCTGAAAAAGCACCACATCACCGAAATCGAAGCGATCATCCCCGACATGGCGGGCATTGCACGCGGCAAGATCATCCCGCGCAGCAAGTTCGAATCGGGCGAGTCGATGCGCTTGCCGCAAGCCGTGATGATCCAGACCGTGACGGGCGATTACCCCGAAGACGGCAGCCTTACCGGCGTCACCGACCCCGACATGGTGTGTGTGCCCGACCCCTCGACGATCCGCATCATTCCGTGGGCCGTCGATCCCACCGCACAGGTGATTCACGACTGCGTGCATTTCGACGGCACGCCTGTCGAGATCTCGCCGCGCCGCGTGCTGCGCCGCGTGCTCGACCTCTATGCCGCGAAGGGCTGGAAGCCGGTGATCGCGCCGGAACTCGAGTTCTATCTCGTCGATATGAACAAGGATCCGGATATTCCGCTCGCCCCGCCCATTGGCCGTACGGGCCGTCCGGAAACGGGCCGCCAGGCGTATTCGATCGAAGCGGTGAACGAGTTCGACCCGCTTTTCGAAGACATCTACGAGTACTGCGATATTCAGGACCTCGAAGTCGATACGCTCATTCACGAAGTGGGCGCGGCGCAGATGGAAATCAACTTCCTGCACGGCGATCCGCTCAATCTCGCCGACCGCGTGTTCCTCTTCAAGCGCACGGTGCGTGAAGCGGCGCTGCGCCACCACATGTACGCCACCTTCATGGCGAAGCCCATGGAGAACGAACCGGGCTCGGCCATGCACGTGCACCAGAGCCTCGTTTCGGTGGAAAGCGGCCAGAACCTGTTCACGGGTTCGGACGGCAAGCCCACGGACATGTTCTACGCGTATATCGCGGGCATGCAGAAGTACACGCCCGCGCTCATGCCGATCTACGCACCGTACATCAACTCGTATCGCCGCCTTTCGCGCTTCATGGCCGCGCCGATCAACGTGGCATGGGGCTACGACAACCGCACGGTGGGTTTCCGCGTGCCGTATTCGTCGCCGGCTGCGCGCCGCGTGGAAAACCGCATTCCCGGCGTGGACACCAACCCGTACCTCGCGATCGCCGGCACGCTGGCCGCCGGCTATCTGGGCATGACGCAGCATCTCAAGCCCACCGAGCCGCTCGTGAGCGACGGCTACTCGCTGCCCTACCAGTTGCCGCGCAACCTCGAAGAAGGCCTCACGCTGATGGGCTCGTGCGAGCCGCTCAAGGACATTCTCGGCGAGAAGTTCGTGCGCGCCTACCTCGCGCTCAAGGAAACCGAATACGAAGCCTATTTCCGCGTGATCAGTTCGTGGGAACGCAAGCACCTGCTGCTGCACGTGTAAACGAAAGGAGAGACAGCAATGAGCTATCGAATCGACGCCCCCGCCAGCGCGCTGCAGGACGTGCCGACCACGCTACGCGCGCAATCCAGCCGAACGGCGCGCTCGACGAGCGAGTATCGCGCGCTGGACGCCGCGCATCACATTCACCCGTTTTCCGACATGGGCTCGCTCAACAAGACGGGCAGCCGCGTGATCGTGAAGGCGAAAGGCGTGTACCTGTGGGACTCGGAAGGCAACCAGATCATCGACGGCATGGCCGGGCTCTGGTGCGTGAACGTGGGTTATGGTCGCAAGGAACTGGCCGACGCCGCCTACGAGCAAATGCAGGAACTGCCCTTCTACAACACGTTCTTCAAGACCACGCACCCGCCGGTCATCGAATTGTCGGCGCTGCTCGCACAGCTTTCGCCCGAGCCGTTCAACCACTTCTTCTATTGCAACAGCGGCTCCGAAGGCAACGACACGGTGCTGCGCATCGTGCATCAGTACTGGCACACGCAAGGCAAGTCCTCGAAGAAGGTCGTCATCTCGCGCCGGAACGCGTATCACGGTTCGACCATCGCAGGCGGCACGCTGGGCGGCATGGGCTATATGCACGAGCAGATGCCCTCGAAGGTCGAGAACATCGTGCACATCGACCAGCCGTACTTCTATGGCGAAGCGCAAGGCAACCTGTCGCCCGAGGAGTTCGGCCTCGCGCGCGCGCAGCAGCTCGAAGCGAAGATTCTCGAAGTGGGCGCGGAGAACGTGGCCGCCTTCATCGGCGAGCCGTTCCAGGGCGCGGGCGGCGTGATCTTCCCGCCCTCGACCTACTGGCCGGAAATTCAGCGCATCTGCCGCAAGTACGACATCCTGCTCTGCGCCGACGAAGTGATCGGCGGCTTTGGCCGCACCGGCGAATGGTTCGCGCATCAGCACTTCGGCTTCGAGCCCGACCTCATCACGATGGCCAAGGGCCTCACGAGCGGCTACGTGCCGATGGGCGCAGTGGGCATTCACGACCGCATTGCGAAGGCGCTCATCGAAAACGGCGAGTTCAATCACGGCCTCACGTACTCGGGGCATCCGGTCGCCGCCGCCGTGGCCGTGGCGAACCTCAAGCTGCTGCGCGACGAAGGCATCGTCACGCGTGTGAAGAACGACACCGGCCCGTACTTCCAGCAACGTCTGCGCGAGACGTTCGCCAATCATCCGATCATCGGCGACATCTCGGGCGCGGGTCTCGTGGCGGGCCTGCAGCTCGCCGAAGATCCGAAGGCGCGCAAGCGCTTCGCGAATGGCGGCGATGTGGGCACGCTCTGCCGCGACTTCTGCTTCAACGGCAACCTCATCATGCGCGCCACGGGCGACCGCATGCTGCTCTCGCCGCCGCTCGTCGTCACGCGCGGCGAGATCGATGAAATCGTGTCGAAGGCGAAGAAGGCCATCGACGCAACTGCGCAACAACTGGGTCTTTCTTAACGCGACTTGTCCACGGCGGGCGGCGCAACGGGGTGCTGGGCCTCCCGCCGATCTTCATCTTCAGGGGAAAGCAACATGAGTGTTAGTCATCTTCGTCATGCGGTCGCGATCGCGGCCCTCGCAGCGTGTGCAGGCCTCACGGCCATTCCCAGCGAGCCAGCGCACGCGGCCGACGGCGATCTGAACGTCTACAACTGGTCCGACTACATTGCGAAAGACACGATCCCGAACTTCGAAAAGGAAGACGGCATCAAGGTGAAGTACGACAACTACGACAGCGACGACACGCTGCAAGCCAAGCTGCTGGCCGGCAGCTCGGGCTACGACATCGTCGTGCCCACCTCGAACTACATGGCCAAGCAGATTCAGGCCGGCGTCTACCAGAAGCTCGACAAGTCGAAGATCCCCAACCTCGCGAACCTCGATCCCGTGCTCATGCATATGATCGCCGACGCCGACCCGGGCAATCAGTACGGCGTGCCCTGGGCGTTCGGCACCGACGGCATCGGCTACAACAAACAGGCGGTGGAAAAGGCGCTCGGACCGAACGCGCCGGTCGATAGCTGGGCACTCGTGTTCGATCCGCAAAATCTCTCGAAGCTCAAGGGCTGCGGTGTGTCGTTCCTCGACCAGGCTGTGGACGTGTTCGCCGCGACGCTGCAATACATGCACAAGGACCCCAACAGCACGAACCCCGCCGACTATCAGGCCGCATTCGAAGTGCTGAAGAAAGTCCGCCCGTATATCACCCAGTTCAATTCGTCGGGCTATATCAACGACCTCGTGAACAACGATATCTGCGTTGCCGTGGCATGGTCGGGCGACGTCGGCATCGCGCACCGCCGCGCCGAGGAAGCCAAGCGCTCGTATGACGTCAAGTTCTCGAACGTGAAGGAAGGCGGCCTGCTGTGGTTCGACGTGATGGTCGTGCCCAAGGATGCACCGCACCCCGAAAACGCGATGAAGTGGATCAACTACATCTCGGACCCGAAGGTCAACGCGCAGATCACCAACGAAGTGTTCTACCCGACGGCGAACAAGGCCGCACGCCAGTTCGTCACGCCGGCAGTCGCGCAGGACGCGACGGTGTACCCGTCGGAAGACGTGCTCAAGAAGATGACGCTGATGAAGCCGATGCCGGCTGACATCCTGCGCCTCGAAAACCGTCTGTGGGCCCAGTTGAAGACCGGCCGCTGACACGCTGATTTCCCCCTGAAGGAAACAAGAAGGAGACGACGCGGAAGAGGGATCGCTCGACCCCTCTCCGCCTGAAGTGCGCAATTCCGAAGTCAGGCCGCGCGGCGCCGCCCCCCATTTTTGACGACGCGCGCGAGCCTTTCCCGAGCTCCGTTCGCAGTACTAATCGCGAGTCGCGCCAGCGCCCCGTGCGAGCCGGCTCGCGCCTGAAAAACGTGTACTGCGATCAGAAAGGAACCAAGGTCAGATCATGAACTCGACGTCTAAAGTCAACGCTCCAGAAGCTCCGCGCGCCAACGCGACCCCGGCAACGAACGATGCGTTCGTGCGCATCGAAAACGTCGTCAAGAAGTTCGGCGAGAGCACCGCCGTGGACAACGTGAGCCTGAACATCGCCAAGAACGAGCTTTTTGCATTGCTCGGGAGTTCGGGCTGCGGCAAGTCCACCCTGCTGCGCATGCTCGCGGGCCTCGAAACGGCCACGTCGGGCCGCATCTTCGTCGATGGCGAAGACCTCGCGTCGCTGCCGCCGTACCGCCGCCCCGTCAACATGATGTTCCAGTCGTATGCGCTCTTCCCGCACATGAGCGTGGAGGCGAACGTCGCGTTCGGCCTCAAGCAGGAAGGCGTGCCGAAGAACGAAATTCGCGAGCGCGTGGCCGACGCGCTCAACCTCGTGCAGATGGGCCGCTACGCGAAGCGCAAACCCCATCAGCTTTCCGGCGGCCAGCAGCAGCGCGTGGCGCTGGCGCGCTCGCTCGTGAAGCGCCCCAAGCTCCTGCTGCTCGACGAACCGATGTCGGCGCTCGACAAGAAGATCCGCCAGAAGACCCAACTCGAACTCGTGAACATCATCGAGAAAGTCGATGTCACCTGTGTGATGGTCACGCACGATCAGGAAGAGGCGATGACCATGGCCAACCGCCTCGCGGTGATGAGCGAGGGCCGCATCGTCCAGATCGGCTCGCCAGGCGAAGTCTACGAATTCCCCAACAGCCGCTTCTCGGCCGAGTTCATCGGCTCGACCAACCTGTTCGAAGGCAAGGTCGTCGAGGACGAGCCGGATCACATCTTCGTGGAAAGCGAAGACCTCGAAACGCGCATGTACGTGAGCCACGGCGTGAGCGGCCCGCTCGGCATGCCCGTGGGCATTTCGGTGCGGCCGGAGCGCGTGCGTGTGACGCGCGAAAAGCCTGGCACGCAGCACAACTGGGCGCGCGGTGTGGTCACGGATGTCGCCTACATGGGCAGCTATTCGCTTTATCACGTGCGTCTGCCGGGCGGCAAGGTGGTCGTCTCGAACCTCTCCAGCTCGCACCTCATGAACGAGGGCGCGCCCGCCTGGAACGACGATGTCTACGTGTCCTGGTCGCCGGCCAGCGGCGTCGTGCTCACGCAGTAAGGAGGCCTCAATCATGAGTACCACTCTTCCCACCACGCCTCGATCCGGCCGCGCAGCCGCAGACGCGCGCCGCGGCGCGCTCGCGCGCTTCTTCTCGCGCTTCGTGCCGTCGGGCCGCACCGCCGTGATCGGCGTGCCGTTCATCTGGCTCACGCTGTTCTTCGCGCTGCCCTTCGTGCTCGTGCTGAAGATCAGCTTCGCCGACCAGGTCATGGGCATTCCGCCCTACTCGAACCTGGTCGAGATGAAGGACGGCATGGTGCACTTCGCGCTGCAGCTCGGGCACTACGCGTTCCTGCTGCAGGACAGCCTCTATATCGCCACCTATATCAGCTCGCTGAAGATGGCGGCGGTCTCCACCATCTTTTGCCTGCTGATCGGCTACCCGATCGCCTATTACATCGCGCGCTCGAACCCGGCCACGCGCAACCTGCTCATGATGGGCGTGATGCTGCCGTTCTGGACGTCGTTCCTGATCCGCGTGTACGCGTGGATCGGCATTCTGAAGGACGACGGCCTGCTCAATCACGCGCTCATTGGCATCGGCCTGATCCATTCGCCGCTGCGGCTCTATCACAGCGACGCGGGCGTCTATATCGGCATGGTCTATTCGTACCTGCCCTTCATGGTGATGCCGCTCTACGCGCACCTCGTGAAGATGGACCTCACGCTGCTCGAAGCCGCCTACGACCTGGGCGCCAAGCCCTGGGTGGCGTTCACGCAGATCACCTTGCCGCTTTCGAAGAACGGAATCATCGCGGGCAGCCTGCTCGTGTTCATTCCCGCGGTGGGCGAGTACGTGATTCCCGAACTGCTCGGCGGCGCCGACACGCTCATGATCGGCCGCGTGATGTGGGACGAGTTCTTCAACAACATGGACTGGCCAATGGCCTCCGCCGTCACGGTGGCGATGGTGCTGCTGCTGCTCGTGCCGATGGCGATCTTTCAGTACTACCAGGTCAAGGAACTGGAGGAAGGCAAATGATCAAGCCCAACCGTACGCTCTCCACCGGCGTTCTCACGCTCGGGTTCCTGTTCCTCTATATCCCGATCATCAGTCTCGTCGTCTACTCGTTCAACGAGTCGAAACTGGTCACGGTGTGGTCCGGCTTCTCGCTCAAGTGGTACGCGGCGCTGTTGCAGGACGAAGAGTTGCTGAGCGCCGCATGGCTCTCGCTGAAGATCGGCCTCATGACCGCATTCGCCTCGGTTGTGATCGGCACGTGGGCCGGCTTCGTGCTCGCGCGCATGGGGCGGTTTCGCGGCTTCACGCTCTACACCGGCATGATCAACGCGCCGCTCGTGATTCCCGAAGTCATTCAGGGCATCTCGCTGCTGTTGCTCTTCGTCGCGCTCGAACAGATGCTCGGCTGGCCCAAGGGCCGCGGCATCGTGACGATCTGGATCGGCCACGTGATGCTGTGCGTGTCGTATGTCGCGATCATCGTGCAGTCGCGTGTGAAGGAGATGAACAAGTCCCTCGAGGAAGCCGCGCTCGATCTCGGCGCCACGCCGCTCAAGGTGTTCTTCGTCATCACGCTGCCGCTCATCTCGCAGGCGCTGCTCTCGGGCTGGCTCCTCTCGTTCACGCTTTCGATCGACGACCTCGTGCTGTCCGCATTTCTTTCCGGACCGGGCTCGACCACGCTGCCGCTCGTCGTGTTCTCGCGCGTGCGCCTCGGCCTGAACCCGGAGATGAACGCGCTCGCCACGCTCTTCATCAGCGCGGTGACGATCGGCGTGATCGCCGTGAACCAGCTGATGAGCGCACGCGAGAAGAAGCGCACGCGCGACATGCAACTCGCCTTCGTCCAGCCCGATGCCGCCGAAGCCATCACGCCAGCCGCGCCCGCTCGCGCAGTCGGTGCGCCGATCGGTCGCCGCGCCGCCTGATGAGGATTGCCAGGCAGGGAGGGGCGGCGTGCGCCGCCTCTCACCGAACTCGAACTCGAACTGATTGCAATAACGACCAACAAGGAGAATTTCGATGAAGAAGAAGTTAATCTGTCTGCTGGTGGCCGGGGCGCTGCCAGGGCTCGCGCTAGCGGACTCGACCAGCGAACAGATCAAGGCCCTGCAGGCACAGCTGAATGCCCTGCAAAAAGAGGTGAAGTCGCTCAAGACCGAACTGGCGCAATCGAAGCCCACGGCGAAGACCGCAGCCGCAGCGCCGGTCGTACCGGCCACCGCAGCCGCGCCGGTCGTGGACATCAGCTCGCCCGATTACGGCAAGGCGCAGGCAAACCTGACCAACGACCAGGTCGATGCGATGAAGCAGCAGATCGCGAGCCAGCAACTCAAGGTCGATTCGCTCACCGACGCCGCCAACACCGGTCCGCTCGCGGGTCTGTCGATCACCGGCTACATCGACCCGACGTACATCTACAACCGCGCGCCGGGCACCTCGTCGTTCCTGTTCGCGAACCACACCGGTGCGTATAACTACTTCAACAGCACGTTCGGCGACGTCTATCTCGACATCAAGAAGACCTTCGGCGTGGGCCCGATGGCGCCTTCTGCCGAAATCACGCTCATGCCCAACCGCGGCAACGGCATCACGCTGCTGCAGAACGAGCACGGCGAGATTGGCAACAATATCCTGAACACCGCCGTCGTGACCGTGCCGGTGACTTCCACGGGCACGTTCGTCGCCGGTCTCATGCCGAGCTTCGGCGGCTACGAGGTGCAGCAGTCGAACCAGATGCTCACGCTCACGCACAACCTGCTCTACGACTTCTCGGACCCGGGCAGCTATGTGGGCATTGGCTGGAATTACACGCCGGACGGCAGCCAGTGGGCGTTCAAGTTCATGATCGGCAACGAGCAGTACCGCACCAATGGCGCGGTCGTGCAGACGGGCCAGAACGCGCTCGGAGACCCGATCACCACCAGCAACAGGATCCCGACGTTCACGGCGCGTGCCGACTACACGTGGTCCAGCGCACTCGACATCGGCGGCTCGTTCAACATCGGCCGCCAGACGCTGCCGAGCGCATTCGATTCGACGACGGGCCAGGCCGTGTACGGCGTGGGCGGCCAGGCGTCGAGTTCGGGCGGCTACTTCTTCTTCGGCGAAATGGACGCGACCTACACGCTCGCGGACATCCAGTACAGCGCCGAAGCCGATTACGGCCAGCAGCAGCGCGCGGCGTTCAACGGCGGCAACGCGCAGTGGTACGGCTTCTCGCTGCTCGCGCACCGCAAGTTCAACGCGCCGGTGGTGGGCCGCATGGGCGTGACGGCACGCTACGACCTGCTCGCGAACGGCAAGAACGGCGGCGGTGGCGGCGGCATCGTGCTCAACTCGAACGGCATGGATACGGCCAACGGCTTCGGCATTGGTGCGGACTGCCTGGCGAACTCGAAGGCCGGCGGCGGCTTTGGCTTCGAGTGCAAGGGCGCAACACGCCAGGACGTCGCGCTCGACCTGCTGTTCTACCCCACGCAGCAGATCCAGGTGAAGGTGGAATATCGCCACGACTGGGCCACGCAGCGCGTGTTCCTGAACAGCGACGGCTCGTACGGCAAGAGCAACGACTTGCTGGGCGCGCAGTTCATCTACTCGTTCTGATGAAGTCGCGGCGGGCGCCGGCCTCGTGCTGTCGCCCGCCGTTTCCTGATTCGCTTTCCCTATGCTCAAATTCACCAATCAGCCTCACGCCCCGTCCTGGTACGCGGCCATCGCCAACGACACCACCGCGCACCCCACGCTCGAAGGTGCGCTCGATGCCGATGTCTGCGTGGTCGGCGCGGGCCTCACGGGGGTTTCGGCCGCGCTCAACCTCGCCGAACGCGGCCATCGCGTCGCGCTCGTGGAAGCCTCGCGCGTGGGGTGGGCCGCAAGCGGGCGAAACGGCGGGCAGTTGATTGGCGGCTTTGCCTGCGATATCGACACGTTCGCGCAGTTCATGCCCGAAGCCGAGGTCCGGCAGATTTGGGACATGGGCCTGGAGACACTCGACATCGTGAAGCGGCGCGTCAAGCAGCACAACATCGACTGCGCGCTCACGGCCGGCTATTTCACCGCCGCGAACAAGGCGCGCGACGTGGATGCACTCAAGCGCTGGCGCGACGAGGCGGCGCAGCGTTTCGGCTACGATCGCTTCCAGTACGTGGACGGCGACGGGGTGGGGCGCTACGTGGCGTCGTCGCGCTATCCCGGCGGCCTCTACGATCCCGATAGCGGGCATCTGCATCCGCTGAACTACACACTCGGGCTGGCGCGCGCGGCGGTCGAAGCCGGCGTGCGCGTGTACGAAAACAGCCCCGTCACGCGACTGCGCGAAGAAAGCGGCGCGCATGTGGTGGAAACCGCGCGCGGCAACGTACGCGCGAAATTCGTCGTGCTCGCATGCAATACGTATCTGGGCGATCTCGCCCCGGCGCTCTCGCGCAAGATCATGCCCGTGGGCACTTATGTGATCGCCACCGAAAAGCTCGGCGCCGAGCGCATGAATGCGCTGATGCCCGCTCAAGCTGCCGTATGCGACAGCCGCTTCGTGCTCGACTACTTCCGTCCCGCGGCGGACACGCGCCTGCTCTGGGGCGGCAAGGTGAGCTATTCCACCTTCGCGCCGCCCAATCTGGGCGAAGCCATGCGCCGCGACATGCTAAAAACGTTTCCTCAACTCGCTGATGTGAAGGTGGATTACGCGTGGGGCGGCTACGTGGACATCACGATGAATCGCGCGCCGCACTTCGGGCGCCTCTCGCCAACGGTGTATTTCGCGCAAGGGTTCTCGGGCCACGGCGTGAACGTCACAGGGCTCGCGGGCACGCTGATCGCCGAAGCGATCCACAGCCAGGCCGCGCGCTTCGACCTGTTCGGCAAGATCCGTCACCGCGATTTCCCCGGCGGCGCTACACTGCGAACCCCCGCCCTCGTGCTCGCAATGGCGTGGTATCGAATGAAGGACCTGCTTTGATGACACTCGACCTCGACGCCCAGGCGGACGCCCTCGCCCGCCACTCGTACTACGAAGCCACCGCCACACGCCCCGCCGACGACGACCCCGTGCTCGAAGGCACGCTCGACGCCGACGTCTGCGTGATCGGCGCGGGCTTCGCCGGGCTCTCGGTCGCGCTCGAGTGCCGCGCACGCGGCCTTTCGGTCGTGGTGCTCGACGCCCATCGTCCCGGCTGGGGCGCCTCGGGCCGCAACGGCGGGCAGACGCTCGTGGGCTTCGCGAAAGACGAAGTGCTCGAAAAGCAGCTCGGCGCGCAAGGCATACGCGCGGCGTGGGCGCTCTCCATCGAGGGCGTGAAACTCGTGCGCGAGCGCATTGCGCGTTATGGCATCGATTGCGACTTCACGCCGGGCTATCTGACCGTCGCAACGAAAGCGAAGCGCGTACCCGATCTACGCGCATGGATGGACGCCGCACGCATGCGCTGGGGCTATGATCGCCTCGAATGGCTCGACACCGACGCCACGCGCGCACGCGTGGCGTCGCAGCGTTATATCGCGGGCGTCTACGATCCGGTCTCGGGGCATCTGCATCCGCTCAAGTACTGTCTTGGCCTCGCCGCCGCCGCGCGCCGCGAAGGCGCGCAACTCTTCGCGCATACGCGTGCGCTCGAAGTCGTACGCGGCGCGCGGCCCGTCGTGAAGACCACGCACGGCGAAGTCCGCTGCCGCTTCGTGGTGTCGTGCTGCAACGCCGCGCCGGGCGGCGTGCTGCCCGGCAGTGTGGCCGCGCGCATCGCGCCCATCGCCTCGTACATCATCGCAACGGAGCCGCTAGGCCGCGAGCTGGCCGACTCGTTGATCGCGCAACGTTCCGCCGTGTGCGACAACAACTTCTTTCTCGACTACTTCCGCGTCTCGGCAGACAACCGGATGCTGTTCGGCGGCCGCGCCGATTCGACCGGCGCCGCGCCCGAGCGCCTTACAGCGGCCATGCAAACGCGCATGAGCGATACCTTCCCGCAGCTCGCCGGTGCCCGCGTGGAATACGCATGGGGCGGCTTTGTCGATGTCACGCGCAACCGCGCGCCCGACTTCGGCGCAATCGACCCGAATTATTACTATGTGCAAGGCTTTTCGGGGCACGGTGTCGCGCTCACGGGCATGGCGGGGCGTCTCGTTGCGCAGGCCATCGTCGGCGAGCGCGCCTCGTTCGATCTGTTCGCGCAGCTGCAGCACGCGCGCTTCCCCGGCGGCCCCGCGTGGCGGCGGCCCGCGCTGGAAATCGGCATGCTCTATCACCGCGTGATGGAGATGTTCTGACGCGGCACGCCCTGCACGAACTCCGAGCCTGTTATACCCTTGCGAAAGTCCGCCGCCCTCGCGCGGCGCACGCACTTCCTCTGCTTGAATCGCCTTTTCGCCAGGAGCAACAGCAATGGATTACGTCAGGTTCGGCTCGACAGGGCTGCAGGTTTCGCGTCTTTGTCTCGGTTGCATGACCTACGGCGCGCCCGAGCGCGGCACGCACCCGTGGACGCTCGGCGAGGACGCCAGCCGCCCGCTCGTCCGCCAGGCGCTCGACGCCGGCATCAACTTCTTCGACACCGCGAACACCTATTCGGACGGCACCTCGGAAGAGATCGTCGGGCGCGCGCTGCGCGACTTCGTCAAGCGCGACGACATCGTGCTCGCCACGAAGGTCTACAACCGCATGCGGCCCGGCCCGAACGGCCAGGGTCTGTCGCGCAAGGCCATCCTCACGGAAATCGACCATAGCCTCAAGCGCCTTGGCACCGATTACGTCGATCTCTATCAGATCCATCGCTGGGACTACAACACGCCCATCGAAGAAACGCTCGAAGCGCTGCACGATGTCGTGAAGGCCGGCAAGGCGCGCTATATCGGCGCTTCGTCCATGCATGCGTGGCAGTTCAGCAAGGCGCTCTACACCTCGCGCCTGAACGGCTGGACCGAGTTCATCAGCATGCAGGACCACGTGAACCTGCTGTATCGCGAGGAAGAGCGCGAAATGCTGCCGCTGTGCGCCGACCAGGGCATTGCCGTGATGCCGTGGAGCCCGCTCGCGCGCGGCCGCCTCACGCGCGACTGGAGCGAATCGAGCGAGCGCGAGGCCTCCGACAAGTTCGGCAAGACGCTCTATGGCGCCGATGCGGACAAAGCCATCATCGATGCGGTCGCCACCATCGCGCGGGCGCACAACGTCTCGCGGGCGCAAGTCGCGCTCGCGTGGCTGCTGCACAAGCCCGCCATCACGTCGCCGATCATCGGCGCGTCGAAACCGCAGCATCTCGAAGACGCTGTCGCGGCGCTCTCGCTCAAGCTCTCCGACGAAGAGATCAAGACGCTCGAAGCGCCCTATCTTCCGCATGTGATTGCGGGCCATCAGTAAGCGATGAAGCCGCCAGCAGACGTTCACGCATGATGCGCGCGAGCGTCTGCATGAGCGTGTCGGCGACTTGCGGCGGCGTTTCCGCATAGCCGAGCAGGAAGCCGTTGTAGCGCGTGGCGTCCGGTGCATCGACGCAATACGCGCTCAACGGCGAGAGATGCAGGCCGTATGCGCGCGCGGCTTCGCTCACATCGGCGTCGGCGAGCGGCGCGTCGAGGCGTACGCTCAAATGCATGCCGCCCGCGTCCGCCGACACCGTCATCATGCCGGCCAGATGCTTCTCGATTGCGGCGACCAGGCCGTCGCGGCGCTCTTCATAGAGCTTGCGCATGCGCCGCAAGTGGCGCGCGTAGCGCCCGCTTTCGATGAATTCCGCCAGCGCCAGTTGTTCCGCCACGCGCCCCTGGCGCACGAGCGTGTGATGCGCCTGCGCGAACGGCGCCGCCACACGCTGCGGCACGATCATGAAGCCGATGCGCAGCGCCGGAAAAAGCGTCTTGCTGAACGTGCCGAGATAGATCACGGGTGCGTCGTCGGCGAGGCCCTGGATCGACGGCAGCGGCGGTCCATCGTGGCGCAGCTCGCTGTCGTAGTCGTCCTCGACGATCCACGCGCCGCACGCACGCGCCTGCTCGATCAGCGCGAGCCGCCGCTCGAGGCTCAGCACGCAACCAAGCGGATACTGGTGCGACGGCGTGAGATAAACGAGTCGCGGCGGCCGCTCGCGCCAGTCGTCGGGGCGCGCCGCCATGCCCGCCGCATCGACGCTCATCGGCACGAGTTCCAGCCCCGCGGCCGTAAAGGCCACACGCGCGCCGAGGTAGCCTGGATTTTCGATCCACGCGCGCTCGCCCTCGTCCGCGAAGAGACGCGCGCACAGGTCGAGACTCGACTGCGTACCGTCCGTGACGAACACCTGGCCGGGCTGGCAGCGCACGCCGCGCGACACGCGCACGTATTGCGCAATCGCCTGACGCAGCGCCGGCATGCCCGCGCTGTCGCCATAGCCGAGATCGTGCGCGCGCAACTCGCGCAATGCGCGCTCGACCGCCGTGCGCCATTGCGCGTAGGGGAACGCGTCGAGCGCGGGTACGCCCGGGCGCAGCGCTTTCGAACCGTCGCGGCCCGCGCGGCGCGGCGGCAGTTCACGCACGCGGCGCGCAAGCGCAGGCAAGGGATCTTCGCGCTGCGCGGTGTGGGCAGGCGTCGCCGCTGCGCCGGCGCTGACCGCGTTGACGACCGAACCGTGGCGCGTAGCGCTGACGAAGCCCTCTTCCACGAGCCGCTCATACGCATAGAGCACCGAATTGCGCGCGATGCCGAGCTGCTCCGCGAGCGCGCGGCTCGACGCGAGGCGCGTGCCGCAGCCAATGTCGCCGTCGAGAATCGCGCGGCGCAGGCTCTCGTAAAGCAGGTCCTGCTGCGTAAGTTTGCGCACGGCGCGCTTCGCATAGGCCGTCATCATCAACGCGTAGTCCAAACCTGTGGCTCCATTGCTTTTGGTTTCGGTGGGACTAACAATGGTGCCACAAGTCGCTTACGCTTGGGAGTCCGGGCAAGCCTGCCAACAAGGAGACAACGCATGACCGACACGACGCTGCAAGTCCGCGCCGTCGCACCCGACGATTTCGCTGCATGGCTGCCGCTATGGGACGGCTACAACCGCTTTTACGGCCGCTTCGACGCCACTGCGCTGCCGGAACACATCACGCGCACGACCTGGTCGCGCTTCTTCGACGGCTACGAGCCCGTGCACGCGTTCATCGCCGTGCGCGGCGAGCGCGTGCTCGGCCTCGTGCACTTCATCTATCACCGCAACACGATTCTGGAAGGGCCGATCTGCTATTTGCAGGATCTCTTCACCGTGGAAGACGCGCGCGGCCAGGGCGTGGGCCGCGCGCTGATCGAGGCCGTGTATGCGCACGCGAAGGCGTCGAATTCGTCGCGCGTGTACTGGCACACACACGAGACGAATCACACGGCGATGCGGCTTTACGACGACGTGGCCGTGAAGCCCGGCTTCGTCATGTACCGCAAGGACGTTTGACAAGGCATGTGAAGCGACTCAGGCGAGATCCTTGAGCAACGAGGCGCGCACCTCGCCGTCGATGGTCTGCGTCGGCACGCGGTAATTCGGATGATCGCAGCCTATCGTGAGCGTGGCGCCTTCGCGCAAGCGCGTTTTCATCTGCGGCGTGAGTTCGAAGCGAACGAAATGCACCGCCGAGGTCTTTTCGGCGTTCTCGCGTTCGAGGTCCTCATCGGCGATCGCGTAGACGGGCGACTCGCCATCCACCTGCACGAACACGTTGTCCTCGATGCCGATCAGCCGCGCAAGCGCCGCGCGCCGCTCGACTTCACTTTCGTATTCGAGCTGCATGGTCGCCTTCAGGTTGCCGCCGTCGGGCACGAGCGGCAGATAGGCCGCGAGTTCGCCCTGAATGCCGTCTTCGTCGAAGATCTTTTCGATGTGCAGCATCTCCTGGATCTGGTAGCGGATCGTGGTCTCGTCCTCGAACAGGAACGTGAGGTGATTGCCGAGCGACACCACACGCTGCTTCTTGTGCTCGATGATGCGTTTGCGCATATCGCCCCGCACCCTGGCGTAGGCTTCCAGCGTCAACAGCGAATTTCTCGCGATCGTCATGAGTCGTGCCTCGTGAATGTTGCGGGTTGGCGTCGGGGCCTAAATGCCATAGGCGCGGCGCAGCAAGGTAATGGGGTGAGCGAGCGGCGGCTCGCCTAGCTGGTTCTCCTGGATGCCCTGCGCAATGTGATGCCCCGCGAGCTGGCAATCGGACGAGATGAAGTTCGGCCTGGCCTGGCCTGGCTCGGCCTGCCCCATCTGCTTGAACACAGGCGTGCCGATCTTCATCGACATGGCGTGGAATTCCTTCTTCACGCCGAACGTGCCCGCGTGGCCCGAACAGCGCTCGACCACGGTCACTTTCGTTTCGGGCACGAGCGAAAGCAGGTCGAACGTCTTGCGGCCGATGTTCTGCACGCGCGCATGACACGGCACGTGATACGACACGTTGCCAAGCGGCGCACGGAAATCGGTCTTGAGCAGGCCGTCGCGATGACGCGCCACGAGATACTCGAACGGGTCCCAGAAAGCGTCGCTTACGGCTTTCGTGTTGGCGTCGTCGGGGAACATCAGCGGCAGTTCGTGCTTGTACATGAGCACGCAGCTCGGCACCGCGCCGATCAGCGCATAACCTTCGCGCGCGTAACGCGCGAGCATCGGCATGTTCTGCGACTGCTTGTGCGCCACGCCCTCCAGATTACCCTGCTCCAGCAGCGGCATGCCGCAGCACCATTCGCTCTTCACCAGCTCGTAGGGAATCTCGTTGTGGTCGAGCACCGCGAGCAGATCGTGGCCGATGCCGGGCTCGTTGAAGTTCACGTAGCAGGTCGCGTAAATGGCGACCTTGCCCGGCGTGCGTTCGCCGTCGCGCACCTCGCTCGAGGCCGCGCGTTTTGCAGCGTTACGAAACTTGTGCGTGGCGAAGTCGGGCAGCCACGCCTTGCGATCGACGCCCAGCATGTCTTCCATCGCGCCGCGCATCGCCTTCGTGTGATTGATGGCGTTGACTGTTTGCGTGACGACGGGAATACCGGCGATCTGGCCGAGCGCGTCGGTATTCGAGAGCACGCGGTCGCGCAGCTTCACTTCGCCCTTGCGATAGTGAACGGCCTTGGCGCGCAGCATCAAATGCGGAAAATCCACATTCCACGGATGCGGCGGCACGTAGGGGCACTTCGTCATGTAGCAGAGATCGCACAGATAGCACTGGTCGACGACCTTGTCGAACGACGCCTTGTCGACGTCGTGCGCTTCGCCGCTATCGGTTTCATCGACGAGATCGAACAGCGTGGGAAACGCGCCGCACAGCGACACGCAGCGCCGGCAGCCCGCACAGATATCGAACACCCGCGCGAGTTCCGTGTCGAGCTTGGCCTGGTCGTAAAAAGCGTCGGAGCGCCAGTCGAGCGGATGGCGGGTGGGCGCTTCGAGACTGCCTTCCTTGTGGGGCATGACGTCTCCTTCTTTTATTTATCAGCCAAATACGCGGCTAGGTGGGCGCGCGCGAACGCGCGCCGGTGCTTGCCCGGCACGCGAAACAAAAAGCGCGCGCGTCATGGGTGCCTGCCGTCAGGCACGCGGCGACGCTCAATCCGCCTCAATCCGCCAGCACGTCCAGCGCCTTCGTATAGCGGTTGGCGTGGCTGCGCTCCGCCTTGGCCAGTGTCTCGAACCAGTTCGCGATTTCGTCGAAGCCTTCGTCGCGCGCAACCTTGGCCATGCCGGGGTACATGTCGGTGTATTCGTGCGTTTCGCCCGCAATGGCCGCCTGCAGATTCTGACGCGAGGTGCCGAACGGCAGCCCGGTTGCCGGGTCGCCTACCGCTTCCAGATATTCGAGGTGGCCGTGCGCGTGGCCGGTTTCGCCTTCAGCGGTCGAGCGAAACAGCGCCGCGACATCGTTTTGTCCTTCTACGTCGGCCTTGGCTGCGAAATACAGATAACGGCGGTTGGCCTGTGATTCGCCGGCAAATGCATCCTTGAGGTTCTGTTCCGTCTTCGAGCCCTTTAGCTGTGCCATCTGTGCCTCCATCGTTCGACCTGAAATGTGGGGACGCGACGCCATTCGCCTTCGTGCAATGCAGCATGCGTGGGCGAGTTCGCCGCACTATTAATCTAGGTTGTGGCGTTTGCGTTCCCAATTGTGAATTTCAATCCCGGCGATAGCGTAGCCGGGTTTACGCGGGCAGAAACGAGCGCAAACAGGGCCGCTGCAGGCACGCGCCATGCACGCGACCATCTGTCCTGCACTCTTCACTTTGCGCGCGCGCGGAGTCGTCCTAGACTTGGAAATTGCCGACGCGCCCGATCAATTTTGCGGAGATGCCATGCGACTTACGATCTTGATCAACGGTTCCGATCCGACCGTCAATCACGACTATGCAGTGCTCTGGCTCGACACCGACCAGCAACGCTGGTCCCGCGAGTCTCACGAAGGGATCGACCTGCCAGAATGGGGTGAATTGCGCGACACGAATGGTGTCACATCGCTGTGCGCACCGCTCGAAAACGAGCCGCTGTGCACGCTACGCGGCCTGCACGTGAACCGCCGCCAGGAAATCAGTTCCGCACACGGCGACGCGACATGGTCGTGCGAAACCTCGCACTCGCCGATGGAAGGCCAATGGCGCCTCCAGGCCGTGGACCGCCAGATGGTCCGCGCCGAGCATTCGCTTTTTGCAGGCTGAGTCGTTGTTGATGACTTGACCGATTGAATGCAGGCGGCATCATTTGCCGCCTCGCTCCTCGCGCAGCAACGCAACGCTGCCGCGCTCATTGCCTCTGTTTGTGCGTCACCTCTCGCTTGCGCCCGCCCTTGAGCGGGCGCGCGTTTTTTTGCGCCGCGTTTTTCTCCCGCCTCCACGCGCCGCCATGTGCCCGCTATACTTTCAGCCCGCTTGATCCCACCCCAGTCCAGCCTGTCCTTTCGATGAAGAAGCTGTTTGCCTCGCTTGTTGCCTCCCTGCTGCTCGCCGCCGCGAGCCATGCAATCGCCGCACCGGCCTGTTCGCAATTCGTGCCCGACGGCCAGTTCCCGACGCTCACGAATCAGCGCATGGCGCCGAAAACGCGCATGCTCTGCTATTCGGATTTTGTCGTGCTGCATTCGGGCGTCACGCACGGGCCGCTGTGGTCCGCCGAGCATCTCACGCGCGATCACCTCGAAGCCGCGAAGGACATGACGCGCACGAACCGCTTCTTCGAAGACGACCGCCTGCCCGAAGGCGAAGGCGCGACGCTCGCCGACTACAAGCGCAGCGGCTTCGACCGAGGCCACATGAGCCCCGCGGGCAACCGCTGGAACGCACAGGCCATGGCGGAATCGTTTTCACTCGCCAACATGGTTCCGCAGAATCGCGACAACAACCAGCGCCTTTGGGCCCATATCGAAACCGCCGTGCGCAAGCTCGCGTCGAAGTATGGCGAAGCGTATGTCGTGACTGGCCCACTCTTCACGGGCGCACAGCTCCAGACGATCGGCGCGGCGCGCGTGCTCGTGCCCACGCAGATCTTCAAGGTCGTGTACGTGCCTTCGCAGCAGCTCGCGTTCGCAATCGTCGCGGACAATACGGCTGTCGATCGCTACGACGTGCGCTCGGTACGCGATCTCGAAGCGCAGAGCGGCATTGCGTTCCCGGGCATTCCGGCGAATGTCGCGGCAAAGGAAAAAGTCTCGTTCAATGGCCGCGGCTTTGCCGTGAGCAAATGGGGCTGGTAGGCGCGCCCCCGTCACGCAAAAGGAGGATCAAACGGTGTTCGACGCATACGCAAACGACAACGACGTGCTTAACGTACAAGGCGACGCGCTCACGCTCACGAACGGCACGACGCGCGTGACGCTCGCCGGCACGCTGGAACTCACGCGCGACAAGCGCGGGCTCGCCGCCGCGCTGGCGCTGAAGGCGGCGCTCGATGACGTCGTGAAGAAACTGCAGGCCGACCCGCACCTGCCCGCGAAGGTCGCCGACGAGCCGGACCAGAAGCCCGGCGTCGTCGACAATCCGTTCAACTGATCAGGCGCGCGCGAAACGTGCGCGTTAGAACGGCTTGCCTTCGCTCTCGCTCCAGGCGCGCGCCATGAGCGTGTTCGAGGGCAGCGTTTCGTCGAGCAGCTTCTTCGCGCTCTGCGCGCCCGCAATCGGCAGGCCGGTGGGATCGATCGCGCCGATCTGCGCGAGCACCGAAGCCTGGTCCCAATAGATGTGCTCGTTGTAGAGCTTGTTGCCGCGAAAGCAGATCACGGCGAGCATCGGCACTTCGAAGTATTTGCCCGTGGGCGCGAGGCCCGGGAGCAGCCAGTCGATCTCGCGGTCATGCGTGCAGCAGAAGATGAACTCGTCCACCACGCGGTCCGAGCCGATCGTGCGCGAGATCGGGATCAGGCGCGTGTCCTCCGGGTTCGAATGCACGAAATGGTGCGTGTAGAAGCGCTTGAGCTCGTCGTGGCCTACGCCGCCCGTCATCGTGGGAATGTGGTTGACGTAGGGCTGCGCGACCATGGTCGGCATCACGTCGCTCGGGTTGCGCGCCACGAACTCGTGATAGCAGTGCTCTTCCCACAGCGCGTTGAAGTCGTAGATCGGGCCGAGCACCCGGCGCAGCATGGCGAGCGTGCGCGAGTAGGCCATCATCGTGGCGGGCTTGTCGTATGTCTTGCGCGAAGACGAAGCGAACGCGTGATCGCAACCCGGATACGTATACAGCTCGACGCCAGGCTTGCCTGCCAGCGCCTGCGCAATGCGCTCGCGCGTGGCGGCGTCGCAGTGGGCGTCGTCGGCGCCGAAGTGCAGCATCAACGGACACGTGATGCGCGAGGCTTCGTCCAGATGGTTTTCGAGGCCCACGGCGTAATAACCGATCGCGCAATCGACATCGGTGCGTGTCGCGCTCAGGTACGCCAGCTTGCCGCCCAGGCAGAAACCCACCACGCCGACCTTGCCGCGATGCTGCGCGTGCCCGCGCAGCGCGGCGAGCGTTTGCGCCACGTCCTGCATCGCGAGATCGACGTCGAAGCGCTCATAGAGCGAGAACGCCTTCTGCGCGTCGGCGCCTTCGTAGCCGAGATCGACGTTCGGCTCCAGACGCCAGAACAGGTCCGGCACCATCACGACGTAGCCTTCTTCGGCGTAGCGGTCGGCGAGCGCGCGCATATAGCCGTTCACGCCGAAGATCTCCTGCAGCAACACGAGGCCGGGGCCGCTGCCCTCGGGCGGCAGCGCCGTGTAGGCGCGGAATTCGCCGCCGTCGTGCGACTTCACCTGGGTCCATTGTCCGTTCATTGGGGCTGTCTCCTCTCCTGGGTGCAGTTAGTTGCCGTAGGTTAGCGTCGATCTCGCGCCGCTGCAGCGCGTCGAACCATTCACGCCGCGCCGAAGCCGCCCGCCGCCGCGAGCGGCGGCAGCGCCGACTCGCCGCGTATCCACGCATACTGCGCCAGCTCGGCCATTTCCTTGTCGCCGCGGCTGTCGCCATAAGCGTAGAGCGTGGCGGGCGCGTTCGTCCCCCACCACGCGCGCAGCCGCGCGACCTTTTCCGGCCCCCAGCAGTTGTTGCCCGCCAGATGGCCCGTGTATATGCCATCGCGCCATTCGAGCTCGCTCGAAAGCACGGTGCCGATGCCGACTGTCTTTGCCCACATGCGCAGATAGATCGACGGCGACGCGCTCACCAGCACGACCTCATGCCCGAGCGCCTGGTGTTCGGCCACGCGCGCGAGCATGTCGGGGCGCAACAGTGCGGGGAGACGGCGCTCGACGAAGCGCTGCGCGGCCGCTTCGAGCGCCTCGCGGCGCACGGGCCCCAGCGCGGCGTACAGGAAGCGCGCCTTGGTCGGCCCGCGCGGCGACCAGCCGAGCGGGACGCCGATGAGCGCAGGCAGGCAGCGCAGCGCGGCGGCGGTGAAGCGGGCGGGGCCGGCGGCGTCGAGCATGAACGCGCGAAAGCTGTCGGACGTGGTGATGGTGCCATCAAAGTCGAATGCGGCGACGACGCGGTCGTTCATGAAGCGATATGAGCCTGACGTGGAAGGGAAAAGCGACGCGGCTGGGCGCGCCGAACGGGCGTCATTGTCGGCGCAAACGCGATCCGGCTGCAACGCGGCCCAGGCGCGCTGCGCAATGTTGACGTAATTCGTCAACATGTATCGATATGGACGTGCATGGATGCCGAGGCCTTAGCGTCATTGCGCGTTTGACGCCAGACCCGCGGCATCGACGATCTCGATTTCGCCGTAGCGCAACGCAAGCCATCCCTCGCGCTCGAACTGGCGCAGGATCTGGTTCACCGTTTGCCGCGAGAGCGCGAGCATCAGCGCGAGATCCTCCTGCGGCACGTTGATCACGCGGCGCGCGCGCTGCCCGCTTTGCGCGGCGGCCGCCTCGCCGTACTCGTTCGAGAGCAGCAGCAACCGGCGCGCCACGCGCGCGGAAGCGCCCAGCAGCGCGGTTTCCTCGATCGCGTCGAACGCGAGACGCAGCTTCTGCGCGAGCAGCAGGCCAAAGGCGTGCCAGTATGCCGGCGTTGCGTCGAGCAGCGCCACGAGCGCCGCGCGCGGCACGTGAAAGAGCGTGGAGTCGCGCTCGGCGTAGGCGTCGTGCGTGCGCGCGCCGCCGTCGAAGAGCGCGATCTCGCCGAACCAGTGCGCCGGCCCGACCACGGCGAGCAGCGCCTCGCGGCCCGCGACGCTCGCCGCCCCCACGCGCACCGCGCCTTCCAGCACGCAGTAGAGACCGTCGTCGGCGTCGCCGCGCATGAAGAGGCGCTCGCCCGCCTGCAGCGTGCGCACGCGCCCCGCCGCGCGCAGCGCGTCGCGCAACGGTTCGGGCGCGCCGCGAAACCACGCGCTGCGCTCGAGCGCGGCGGCGGACGGCGGACTGGCGGTGACAGGCGGGATGGGACGTGAGGTCATCGGGACAGGGTGAGCGGGGCCAGGCGAGTCACAATGCGGCGCAATTGTCGGCTAGCCGAAGGTTTGCGCTCGTCAGCCCGACGATCATAATGATTTTGGAGACACAGAGACACCCATGAGAAACCTGACCGAGCAACTCACCCAGTACGCGGCTTATCACCGCGACGCGCGCAACATCGGCACCCATTTCATCGGCATTCCGCTCATCGTGCTCGCGCTTGCGGTGCTGCTTTCGCGCCCGGTGGTCGCGCTCGGGCTGCCGGTTCCCGTCTCGCCCGCGTGGCTCCTGTTCGGCGCCGCGACGCTCTACTACCTGGTGCTGGACGTGCCGCTCGGCCTCATGATGGCGCTCGTCTGCGTCGCGTGCGTGGCCTTCGGCGCCTGGCTCGCGCAGCAAGGCACCGCCGCGTGGCTGGGCGGCGGCGTGGCGCTGTTCGTGGTCGGCTGGATCTTCCAGTTCGTCGGGCATATCGCGTGGGAGCATCGCAAGCCGGCCTTCGTCGACGATCTCATCGGCCTCATGATCGGCCCGCTCTTCGTGCTCGCCGAAGCGCTGTTCAGCATCGGCTGGCGCCCGGAACTGCGCGCGGCGATCGAGGCGAAGGTGGGACCGACGCGCATCAATCCGCCGCGCGCCCGGGAAGCGCGGCAGTAATCCGCCGTTGAACGGTCCTCAGCGCTCGAACCGTATGAGCCGCGCCGCGTGCACTGCCGTGAGCGCGACGGCGAGCCAGATCGGCACGTAAGTCCCGAGCTGGCGCACGCCCAGGTGCTCTCCCAGCAGCGTGACCGAAACGATCACGAGCAGCACCGGCTCGACATAGCCGAGGATGCCGAAGAGCGCCATCGGCAGAAGCCGGCTCGCCTTCAGGTATGAGGCGAGCGCGACGGTGCTGAGCACGCCGAGTCCGGGCAGCAGCACGAAGGCGAGGAACTTGTGCGCATCGAGCAGCGCGAGCGAGCCGCCCGCGCGCACTTCGATCACCGCCACCGGCACGAGCAGCAGCATTTCCACGGCGAAGGTGACGAGCGAATCCGCGTGAATCTTGCGGCGCAGCACGAAATACGGCGGATAGCCGAACGCGACGAGCAGCGTGGGCCACGAGAACGCGTGCGTCGCCCACAACTCGTGCGCCACGCCCACAGCGGCGCACGCCACGGCGAGCCATTGCAGCGGTTCGAGGCGCTCGTGATAGTAAAAGCGCCCCACCAGCACCATGATGAGCGGCAGCAGGAAATAGCCGAGCGACACCTCCAGCATGCGCCCGTGCAGCGGCGCCCACA
The DNA here is from genome assembly GCF_000519185.1 of Paraburkholderia nodosa DSM 21604. Lineage (GTDB taxonomy): Bacteria > Pseudomonadota > Gammaproteobacteria > Burkholderiales > Burkholderiaceae > Paraburkholderia > Paraburkholderia nodosa. The sequence continues at coordinate 344,090 of NZ_JAFA01000003.1, forward strand.
GAAACACCCACAGCTGCGAGCCCAGCAGCGCGGCGCTCGCCACCAGGGCGAGCGCGGTGCGCGGCTCCTTCACCATGCGCGCGACGAGCGCGCGCAACTGCGGCGCGCGCTTGCGCAGCACCAGCAGGGCCAGCGCGCCGGGCGCGGTCCAGATCACGCGCCACGCGAAAATATCGAGGCCGCCGAGCGGCGCGAGCAGGAGCGTATAGGCCGACATCAGCGCGAACAGCGCCGAAGCGCCCACGGAAAGCGCAATGCCGCGCCTCGGTTCGTACTGGTTCATCGGGATGCGCGCGGACGGAAAGCGATAACGCAGAGATCGCGAGCGGCGCGGCGCGTAGATTTCGCGCGCGCGGGTAAAAACGTTGTCATGTGAATTGGATATTGAATAAGGTGCAGGCCGGCGAAACCGTCGGCGAGACCGCATTCTAGTCGCGTTTTAACGCCGCCAGGCGGCGCAAAGCCACGCCGGACAAGGCGGGCACACGCCGTGCGCGCTCGCCGGCCTGGTGCGGGCCAAGCAATTTTGTCCGGCAGATCGCACAACGATGGACTAGAACGTAAGTCTTGCCCCGCCAGCCCGCCGTCGCCTTGACTGGCTGGAATTCGCGGCTGGAATCCGCTTCGACGAGCGAGATTTCACCGGGGCCGCTGGAGCTGCGCCGGGCTGATTCCGGAGCGCCACGCCAACGCCCGCCGCCTCGATTCACGACGCCGTCCCCAACGCCAAACGCCCCCTGGAGCCCGCATGCCACTTTCTGCGCCCCGCCCCGCCGTTGCCGACCCCGCCAGCGCATTTGCCCTTTCCCCCGCCGCCAGCACATTTGCCGCCGAAGTGCGCGCAGGTTTGACGCGCTCGCCGCAAAAGGAACTGCCGTCGAAGTATCTGTATGACGAAGTCGGCTCGGCCCTCTTCGAGGTCATCACCGTGCTGCCCGAATACGGCGTCACGCGCAGCGAAGAGCGCTTGCTCACGCGCTACGCGTCCGAGATCGTCGAGGCGCTGCCCTCCGACGTGAAAGTCGCCGAACTCGGCAGCGGCAGCGGCCGCAAGACGCGCCGCATTCTCGAAGCGCTTTGCCGCAAGCGCCCGACGTCGTACTGCCCGATCGAGATTTCGCGCACGGCGCTGCAGCTGTGCCGGCGCGAGCTGGCCGACATCGAGCGCATTTCGATCGTCGGCTACGAGCGCGACTATCTCGCCGGACTGTCCGAAGTGAGCCGCCAGCGCAAAGAGGGCGAGCAACTGCTCGTGCTCTTTCTCGGCAGCACGATCGGCAACTTCGCGCGCCTCGCGGCCACGCGCTTCCTGCGTGACATCCGCGCGATGCTGCGCCCCGGCGACACGCTGCTGCTCGGCACCGACCTCGTGAAACCCGTGGACACGCTGATCGCCGCCTACGACGACGCCATCGGCGCCACGGCCGCGTTCAACCTGAACCTGCTGTCGCGCATCAACCGCGAGCTGGACGCCGACTTCGACCTGCACGACTTCGAGCACGTCGCGCGCTTCAATCCCGACGTGCGCAGCATCGAGATGCATCTGCGCGCGAAGCGCGACGTGCACGCCGAGGTGCACTCGGCCAATCTCACCGTCGAGATCGGCGCAGGCGAGACGATCTGGACCGAGAGCAGCCACAAGTATCACGCCGACGAAATTCCGGCGATCGCCGCCGATGCGGGCTTCGAATGCATGCGTCAGTGGGTCGAAAAGGAATGGGGATTCGCGGAGAGCCTGCTGGCCGTGAAGTAAGCGGCGTCCGAAACGAAAAAGCGGTGCGCCAGATGCCTGGCGCACCGCTTTTTTATCGGGCGATGTTTAATGCTGCTCGAAGCGTTCGTAACGTTTTTCGGTGACGCGCTCCTCGCTTTCCACCGAACTGACGCGCGCGGCCGGCGGCCCGTGGCGCAGCCACGAAAGCATACGGTCCACCTGGTTCGCCGTGCCCTGGATCACGGCTTCGACCGAGCCGTCCTCCATGTTCGCGACGTAGCCGCGAATGCGCAACGCGTGCGCCTGGCGCACCGTCGCATGACGAAAACCCACGCCCTGCACCGTCCCGCGCACGCGCACATGGTACGTTTCGAGGCGCGTATCCAGATCCGGTTCGCTCATTGTTCGTTTCTCCATGCATCCTTTACGGTCGGCATTGTAGACGCCAACGCGCACACGCGCCGGGCCCGCGCCACGTACAATCCGTGCCACGCCGCCGCGCCGACACCGAACATGGAAACGACCCTGCAATGACCGCCCCCTCCCGAGCCAACCGCGATCTCGTGCTGATCACCGGCGCATCCGGCTTCGTCGGCTCGGCCGTCGCCCGTATTGCGCAGGAAAAGGGTTATGCCGTGCGCGTGCTGGTGCGCGCGACGAGCCCGCGCACGAACCTCGAAGCGCTCGACGCCGAAATCGTCACCGGCGACATGCGCGACGCCGCCTCCATGCGCCGTGCGCTCGACGGCGTACGCTATCTCTTCCACGTAGCCGCCGACTACCGCCTGTGGGCGCCCGATCCGCACGAAATCGAGCGCGCCAACCTCGAAGGCGCCGAAGCCACCATGCGCGCGGCGCTCGACGCGGGCGTGGAGCGCATCGTCTACACGAGCAGCGTGGCCACGCTCAAGGTCACGAGTTCGGGCAACTCCGCCGACGAAACCTCGCCGCTTACACCCGAACAGGCCATTGGCGTGTACAAGCGCAGCAAGGTGCTTTCCGAGCGCGCCGTGGAACGCATGATCGAGCGCGACGGCCTGCCCGCCGTGATCGTCAATCCGTCCACGCCGATCGGCCCGCGCGACGTAAAGCCCACGCCCACGGGCCGCATCATCGTCGAAGCGGCCACCGGCAAGATTCCCGCGTTCGTCGACACCGGCCTGAACCTCGCGCACGTGGACGACGTGGCGAACGGCCACTTCCTCGCGCTGGAACGCGGGCGCATTGGCGAGCGCTACATCCTCGGCGGCGAGAATCTGCCGCTGCAGCAGATGCTCACCGACATCGCCGGCATGGTAGGCCGCAAGCCGCCCACGATCGCGTTGCCGCGCTGGCCGCTCTACCCGCTCGCGATGGGCGCGGAAGCCGTGGCGCGCTTCACGAAGCGCGAGCCGTTCGTGACCGTCGATGCGCTCAAGATGTCGAAAAACAAGATGTATTTCACGTCGGCGAAGGCGGAACGCGAACTGGGTTATCGCGCGCGGCCGTATCGCGAGGGCCTGAAAGACGCGCTCGCGTGGTTCCGCGAGGCCGGCTATCTGAACGCCAAATGAGCGAAACTGAGGAAACTGTTACAACTTTTCTTGCGACATGCATACAACGCCTGAAGGGCAATGCACGCGAGCTACGGTTAAAATCGCGGGTCTTACCTGAGAAGCTCGCATGAACCTTCAAGACCAGATTGGCGTGCTCGAAGCGGGCGTCGATCAGCTCCTTCAGGCCGCCGCCGCCGCGCACGCACCGCGCGCCGACGAACGCGCCGCCGCAGTTCCCCAGCAGGAATCTCCCGTTGCAAGCAGCGAAGCGGAGCATGCCGTCGCTGAGCAGCCGCAATCCGTTGCCGTCGAGACGGCCGCGGATGGTGCCGTTGCCGCCGCTGCCGCAGAACCCGTTGAAGCCGCCAATGCAACCGTGACCGACACTGCCGAAGCCATCGAACCCGCTGCCGAGGCGGCCAACGCTGCGTCTGCGCAGCCCGAATTGCACGTGGCGCGCCCGTCGCAAAACGAGATCACGCTGACGATCGGCGGCCAGACGGTGACGCTCAACGCGCTGCAAGTCGGCCAGATGATCGAGGAGCTGGCGAACGCACGCGCTTCGATGCAGCCCGAACCGCCGCCCGGCATTCCGCAAGGCTGGCGTTTCGCATCGACGAAGAATCCGATGATGGCCGTGCAGAAACAATCGAGCGGCGACCGCCTGCTGGTGCTGCGGCACACGGGCCACGGCTGGGTGCCGTTCACGTTCTCGCCCGACATCGTCGTGCAGATGTACATGCTGCTCACGCAGCGCTAACGCGCGAGCGGACACCATCAAAATAGAAAAGCCGTCGAAACCGACGGCTTTATCCATTCGCGGCGCCTGGTTACGAGCGCCTCAACGCCCCTGCACCGGCGCCTGCACGCGCGCCTTCCACTGACCGCCCTTGCCGCGCCAGAAGCGCCACGCCGAAGCGAACGTCGCGCCCACGTAGAACAGCGCGACGAGCGGCAGGAACGGCGCCCACAGCGGCGAGCGCCGGTAGTAGGCGAGCATGGGCGCGTAGGCGCAGCACATCAGCGCCCAGGCGATCCACGCGGGCCAGCCCTGCGGCCCGAGCACGAGCGCGACCACGGGAGGCGCGAGATAGATGACCGTCATGCCGAGCAGCGTGCCCGCCAGCTGCCACGCCGAGTAATGCAGCTGCGTGAAGGCCGTGCGCGCGATCATGTTCCAGATGTCTTTCCACGAATCGTACGGGCGCAGCGACACGCTCTTCGCGGCAACGTCGAGCCGGATCGGGTGATGCCCTTCGCCGCGATGCTTGATGCGCGCGGCCAGGCTGCAGTCGTCGATCAGCTCGGCGCGGATCGACTCGATGCCGCCCGCCTCTTCGAGCGCCTGGCGGCGCACCAGCATGCAGCCGCCGGCCGCGGCCGCCGTGCGGTTTTTCGGGTTGTTAACCCACGAGAACGGATAGAGCTTCGCGAAGAAGAACACGAACGCCGGGATCAGCGCCTTTTCCCAGAAGGAATCGCAGCGCAGCCGCACCATCAGCGAGACGAGGTCGCGGCCTTCGGCCTGCGCGCGCACCACGAGCTGCGCGAGCGCTTCGGGCGGATGGCCGATGTCGGCGTCGGTAAGGAGCAGGTAGTCGGCGGGCAGCTTGAGCGTGCGCACCGCCTCGATGCCCTGCGACTGCGCCCACACCTTGCCCGACCAGCCCGCCGGCAGCGGCTTGGCCGTAATCACGCTGAGCTTTTCCGGGCACTGCAGCGCGAGCGCGGCGGCGCGCGCGGCTTGAGCGGTGCCGTCGGTGCTGTGGTCGTCGATCACGATCACGTGAAACTCGCCGCCGTAGTCCTGCTGGAGCAGCGAGCTAACGGCCTCGCCGATCGCGTCGGCCTCGTTGCGCGCCGGCACCACGGCACATGCGGCAGGCCAGCCGGCCGCGGGCTCGACGATCGGCAGCGGCTCGGCCGAGCGCGCGCGCCAGAAGCCGCCGCGCCCGAACAGCAGCACGAGCCAGATCAGCAGCGAGAGACAGGAGACGGCAAACAGAATGGTCGTAGTCATGCGTTGTTACTCTCGATCGAAGGGGCGCGCACGCCCACGCGGCGCGACAGCCACATGGCCGCCGTGCGCAGAAGCACCACGGCCCAGTCGGGTGCGCGCAGCGCGGGCCGCGCGCGAAACACATCGTAGCCGCTGCGCTCGATGATTTCGAGCACGCGCAGTCCGCCATGCACGACGCTGCACAGCTCGAGGCCGAAGCGCCCCGGCACGCGCAGCGCGAGCGGCGCGCCGCTTACCATCAGCGCCCGCGCGCGCGCCACCTCGTGCGCCATCAGCGCGCGCCAGGCGTCGTCCACCCTGCCCGCGGCGATCTGCGCTTCGGTCACGCCAAAGCGTTCGCGGTCGGCGAGCGGCAGGTAAATGCGGCCGCGCGCCCAGTCGGCGCTCACGTCCTGCAAGAAGGTGACGAGCTGCAAGGCGGTGCAGATCGCGTCGGAATCGGCCAGATTCTCGGGCGTTGCTGCGTGGATCAGATGCAGCATCAGATGGCCGACCGGGTTCGCCGAGCGCCGGCAAAAGTCCAGCAGCTCGAAGCGGTCGGCATAGCGCGTCGTGTCGATATCCTGATCGAACGCCGCGACGAGGTCGTAAAACGGCGCGAGCGGCAGGCGGCACTCGCGCACCACCTCCGCGAGCTGCGCGAACAGCATGGGGTGCACGCGCGCGGGCCGGCCTTCGGCCACGGCGTTCAGGCCTTCGCGAAAATCGGCGAGACGCGTGTGGCGTTGCTCCGGGCTCCAGTCGCCTTCGTCCGCGATGTCGTCGAGCGTGCGCGCGACGTGGTAGATCACGCCGACAGGCGCGCGCAGCGCCTTCGGCAGCAATACGCGCGCTACCGGAAAATCGTCGTAGTGGTCGGGTTCCATCAAGGCGTCCAGAATGGGGTCGTATCCCCGGGTGCCATCCAGGCGACCCGCAAGACGCTATATTTTAAGGGTTCCCGGAGTATGTTGCACCGCGCAACGCCCGGACGCCGGCTTCGGGCGCCATGCTGCGCAGCGTGCGCGGCGCGCGTTGCGCAGGCCGTGGGAGCGCCACGCAGCGGGCTTTTCGAGATAAATTGGGGCGCTGACCGGGCTGCGCCGTCGCGCGCACGCCGCACCCGCGAGTGGTCCACACAGCAAACGAAAGGCGAAGGGGTTAAAATGCGCGTCTGGTTTTGACTCCGTCACCGCTTTGGCGGATTTTTGCATCTTTAATAATAGACAGCCGCCGGCGATCAGGTCATTTTTACCGACTTGCTCGCCTTGTGCGGCAGTCGGAGTTCGCCACCCTATGCGAGTGATCCTTGCCCAACCCCGCGGCTTTTGCGCGGGGGTTGTCCGCGCTATCGAAATCGTCGATCGCGCACTGCAGAAACACGGCGCGCCCGTCTACGTGCGCCATGAAATCGTCCACAACCGTCACGTGGTCGAAAACCTGCGCAACAAGGGCGCGCGTTTCGTGGAAGAGCTCGACGAAGTGCCGGAAGGCGCCGTGGCGATTTTCAGCGCCCACGGCGTGGCCAAGACCGTGGAACGCGCCGCCGAGGAACGCGACCTCGACGTGCTCGACGCCACCTGCCCGCTCGTCACGAAGGTTCATGTGCAGGGCCGCCAGTACGTCGCGGCGGGCCGCACGCTGATCCTGATCGGCCATGCCGGTCACCCTGAAGTGGAAGGTACGATCGGCCAGATTCCCGGCACCGTGCTGCTCGTGCAGAGCGAAGCCGATGTTTCGAAGCTCGATCTGCCGCTCGATGCACCGCTCGCGTATGTGACGCAAACCACGCTTTCGGTGGACGACACGCGCGGCATCATCGACGCGCTGCTCGCGCGGTTCTCCGACATCGTCGGTCCGGACACGCGCGACATCTGCTACGCGACGCAGAACCGCCAGGCAGCGGTGCGCGAACTGTCTGATCAGGTGGACGTTCTGCTCGTCGTTGGCGCGACGAACAGTTCGAACTCGAATCGTCTGCGCGAGATCGGCAGCGAAACGGGTGTGCCGAGCTATCTCGTCGCCGACGGCTCGGAAGTGAAGGCCGAGTGGTTCGCCAATGTGCAAACGGTCGGCATCACGGCCGGCGCATCGGCGCCTGAAGAAATGGTTGAGAACGTCATTGACGCGCTGCGCGCGTTGGGGCCTGTCGAGGTGTCGACGATGGCGGGCCGTGAAGAAAAAGTCGAATTCAAGCTGCCGTCGAAGCTCTTGCAACCGCTCGTCGCGCGCGAAGTTTAAGGAGGACACGTTTTGTCTATTCCGCTGCTACAAAAAGTCCGCGTTGGTTCATATATCTTCCGCCAGCATTTCAGCGGCAACAAACGCTATCCGCTCGCGCTCATGCTCGAGCCGCTGTTCCGCTGCAATCTCGCCTGCAATGGCTGCGGCAAGATCGACTATCCGGATCCGATCCTGAACCAGCGCCTGTCGCTGGAAGAATGTCTCGAAGCCGTCGATGAGTGCGGCGCGCCGGTCGTTTCCATCGCAGGCGGCGAGCCGCTCCTGCACAAGGAAATGCCGCAGATCGTCAAGGGCATCATGGCGCGCAAGAAGTTCGTGTATCTCTGCACGAACGCGCTGCTCATGGAAAAGAAGATGGACGACTACCAGCCGAACCCGTACTTCGTCTGGTCGGTGCACCTTGACGGCGACCGTGAAGCGCACGACCACTCGGTCTCGCAGGAAGGCGTGTACGACAAGGCCGTCGCGGCCATCAAGGAAGCCAAGCGCCGCGGCTTCCGCGTGAACATCAACTGCACGCTGTTCAACGACGCCGTGCCCGAGCGCGTGGCGAAGTTCTTCGACACGGTCGGCGAGATCGGCGTGGACGGCATCACGGTGTCGCCGGGCTATGCGTATGAGCGCGCCCCGGACCAGCAGCACTTCCTGAACCGCGACAAGACCAAGAACCTGTTCCGCGAGATCTTCAAGCGCGGCAACAACGGCAAGAAGTGGTCGTTCAGCCAGTCGAGCCTGTTCCTCGACTTCCTGGCCGGCAACCAGAGCTACCAGTGCACGCCGTGGGGCAACCCGGCGCGCACGGTGTTCGGCTGGCAAAAGCCGTGCTATCTGGTCGGCGAAGGTTACGTGAAGACCTTCAAGGAACTGATGGAAACGACCGACTGGGACAAGTACGGCACGGGCAAGTACGAGAAGTGCGCGGACTGCATGGTCCACTGCGGCTTCGAAGCCACCGCCGTGATGGACACCGTCGCACATCCGCTCAAGGCCGCGCGCATCGCCCTCTCGGGCCCGCGCACGACGGGCGCGTTCGCGAAGGACATCCCGCTGGAAGGCGCGCGTCCGGCTGAGTACGTGTTCTCGCGTCACGTCGAGATCAAGCTCGAAGAGATCAAGAACTCGGCCAAGACCAAGAAGCCGGTTACGGTCGCGGCTAGCTAAAGCGGTGTTTTCCGCTTCGCGCGGATGGTGGAAAAGGGTGTGACGGTTTTGTGCCGTCGCGCCCTTTTTTGTTTTTTGTGGTTTGGTGGTTTGCTTGTTTTCGCGTCGGTGTGCAAGCGTTGCCCCTGTGCGAGGCGGCACCTACTTTTCTTTGCAGTGGTGTATGGACCGGAGACATGGGTAACAGGTGTGCGGGGACATGGGTAACACTTCGGGCGAGTGAATCGTCTGGAACCGTTCATGCCCTGGAACCCGAGAGACACCATGAATCTGCGTCTGGAATACGTCCATCTGGCCTTGCAGGAATTGCGCCGCCTGATGATGGAAGCGTGGGCAGCCCACGTATGCAAATAGCGGCCAATCGAGTTGAGCCCGCGTCAATTGGAGACATCCGCTGCCATGCACAGCTGCGAGGCTCGTCAATGGCAACAAGGCGATGCCATTTTCATGGTTGATTGTCTTTTGCTTGACACTCAGGCAAGAAGCTAAACGATGAGAATAGGTCCTGATAGGCGCGCTGCCTCATTAGCCGTTTGGGGTCTTTCCCCCAAGGATATGCATAGAACGTAGCCGAGTATTTCCCGTCTCCAAGCACAAAGATAGTCAGCGCGTTAGTTTCAAGACTTCTCGTACTTTTCATTGGTTTCGTTGCATTGAAAGTTAATGTGTATAGATCGCCCGAAGAGAGTTTCGTTTGTTTTTTTGATATTAGTGTAAAGCGACCGGACTGCGCGCCTCCGTCAGGTGCTTCAATCTTTTTCAAGGCCTCTGTCAATGGAAGGCGCTCGATGGTGACTGAAAAATCCGTCAACGCTCGCCATTCCTCCAGCAATCCCGGCGTATCGCCGTGTTTCCACTTGAGCGGTCCAGTAAACGTAAACGGGAGATGGCAGACCGTATTCCCGAGATATATGTCGTCAGGGATTTCAACGTACTCTAGAAAAGCAGGAGCCGTGAACGAGACGTGACAATTTTCCTTGGCTACACTTTGTCCTTCGACTGCGTAAGCGCTGCTGATAGTCATCCAGCCAAAGAACGCAAAAAGTCCCGCCATCAAAATCTTGTTCATCTGCTTACTACTCCACGGGCTTAAAGTCGTTATTGGGATCCGTATCATCATTGAGTTGATAGAATGCGCAAAGAAAGCCTTGGGTCCGCCAATCGAGATGTAACCCAGCTGGGTTTATGCATTTTGTAACTTGCAAAACTGCCTCTTGTTCAAACCCTTGGTCAGCCCAATAGTTGATTGACTGCTTTCCTAGCGCAACGGTTTTTCTCTTGTGGGTGGCAGCGTCCAAGATTGTTTTCAATCGTTGTTTGGATATCCAATACCACCCTGATGCATCGCATGTGTAATGTGCATCAGTTCGAATTAGTTCGGCTGCGTCATCGGTAGTAAACGTTTTTTGACGAAATGTGCCATAGTCTGTGTAATTTGGCCGCCCGGTCAGCTGAATCAGCCCACGCCCTTTGAATCTAGCTCCGTCACCTTCGGCAGTGTTGCCAAGCAAGATGCCTTGCGGCTGGTTAGGCTCATACTTCATGAAGTATGTAGAGTTGCCGCCATCCCCCTCGACCATGAATTCCAACCGGCCCGTTTCTGCCGTCAATTGCCCGAATAAGTGAGCAAGGCGCAGGTTGCTCGCTGATATTCCATACTTTCTCGTTGTTTCGTGGAAAGCCAGATTTAAGTTTTCCGGCCTTTTTGCAGTAGCATTAGTGAGCCGATTAATCATCGTGGCGTGGGTTATCTCGACGACTTCCCTTCCTTTGTCTCTGATAGTTCGACGAATGCAGCGTGCAGTTTCGTCTTTACTCAGCCACCCGCATTTCCTGAAATGCCGAATGAACGCGAGAGGATGGAAGAACCAGAGATTTTGTCCAGCGGGCAGTCCGGTCTTGTCCCAAAACTGAATTTCCGTAAGGAACTTAAGAAACCTTTCATAGCCGGGTTTGTTGCGGTGATAGAATCCGCCTTCATCGAGTAACCTGACATAGCGTTGCTCGTTGTGTGTACTATCCCATTCGCTGGGCGCATTGCAAATGAAACCGCGCAGTTGCTGGCGTACCAGATCGTTGCCCTTCACGTAGCCTGAAAGCGCGTCTGCCTTCTGGCTTTCGGTCGTTTCTGTTCCCGACGGAGCGTGCTGTTTATCCAATGCGTCCTTGACCAACCTCTTCAACACGTCGATATCGCATAACCCGTCACTGCTAAACGGCGTGTTGCCTTCGGTGATCTTTTGCCAACTCATGAAGAACGGGAAATCCGCGTCGGACAGTTTTTTGACGTTGCCGTTGCTGATATTGATGTAGCCCTGCTTATTGCTAGCGTAGGTCACGCTTACCCACGTTGGCTGGACTGCGGTCGAGGAAAGGCAGCGCCCGAAACGCAGCATCTCATATCCATCGCTTGGACCGTTAACATAGAGAGCTGTAGCGCGTCGATACAGGTCGTACTCATAGTCCATTTCCTCGATAGGCTGCGGGGTTAGCAGCATTCGCGCGCCGTTGTCAGCGACGCTCCACACATTGGTATATTTCGCGCCCTTGTTGAAATATGTCTCTACAACCAATGGAAGATTATTCGTGTCCGTTTGTCCGGGCTTGAACTCGATGCCATTCAGCTTATTGTCTGCGCCTGTTCCGGGCGGTTGCTTATAGAACTGCTGACCAGCGGGAATGGCGAAATAGGTATGTCCCCAGCAATCGGATGTAGTCGGCGTCGTAGGCGCGTTAATGCCGAGTTGCGTGCGGCCGAAGTATGCGTCGAAATCCCTCGCCGTCATGAAAATTTCGAAGTGCAGATACGTCAGGCCTTGATACCGTCCGAGAAAGCCCAGGTTGTCCTTACGTCGGATCTTTTTTCCGCTGCCCGCCGTCGCGGGCTCGATTTGCCCCTTCGAGACCCTGCCGGTCGGCATACGCAGGAATTCTGGCACGCGCTTTCCGTCATAGCCAAACGACTGATACTCAGCGAGCGGCAGAAGGTGCATATAGAGCGAATAGAACGTGAGCGCACGACCATCGCCCGTCTCAGTCGAATGCTTTAGCAACACGAACCCTGCATTGCTGTCGCCATCGTCAATAGCGTGCTGGCAAACACGGTATGCGACCACCTCACCGTCCGCGATAGCATAAACCGGCCCGTGGAAATCGGGGCCTAGATGCACTCCGCAATGCCAGCGTCGGTCGAAGGCTATCGGGTAGATGCCATGAAAGAGTTCAAATTCATCAACTGCATCCATCATCGGGTCCGGTTTAGCGGCGTCCAGCTTTGACGGGTCCAGTTGCGGCAGAAAAGGCGGGCTGATAATCATTGCAGATTCGCGTTCCTGTTTGTTTGGTGTGGATGACCCTAGCCAACACTAGCGCGCACAGGAAATCGGAAGCAATGGGACAAGGCTGAATTTGTTGACAGTATTTGTCACCTCGACCGAGCGGCAACGAGCAGCGTGCCTTTTCTTTGAGCGCCGATTGCGCGCGTAGTGCCGCCGCGCCTCGACCGCGATGCGATTCGGTTGAAGTCACGCGCCCCGGTGCGTCAGCCCTCGCTAAAGTCCGGCACCAGCTCGCCGAGTTCGCGAAGCTGTTGAGAGACATGTTCAGCGAGTAGCGCGGCCACCTCGTCAACATCAGCGTCGAACGCGGCGGCGATGAACGGCGCGACCTTCGACAGCCAGCGAATCCACGCGTTGCGTTGCTCGCGGAAAAGCTGGAACACAACATCTTCCGCGAACGCCAGTTCGATCAGCCTGCCAGAACGTTGCTCGTATTCAAGCTGGCGCAGCAGGGCAAGATAGCTTTCCTTCCAGGCGATTGCGTCCGGGAGCGTGAGCAGGTCCGGCGACGATTCAGCGATACGCTTCGCAGCCTGGCGGAGCTTCTCAACTTCGTGCGCGGCATGGCCGAGTGTATCCGTTGAACCCGGCTCAGTGAGCGCTTTCGCCAGCGTGCGCCGGTTCGGCTTACGCCACGCCGAGCCGACCAGTGAAGCGTTGATCAGTCCATCCGCGCCACGTACAAGCGCGCCCCTGGCAAGTGCACGGCGCACCTGCCTTACGTGGCAATCCACGCGCCGCGCGACTTCAGTGCACTGATACGCTCGCCCATGATGTCTTCCAGGACAAGTTTTGACACCCGTAGCTTCAGCACATCTCATTCCTCACTTCGCGCTGAACGGCGACACCGTTGCATTCGCCGTGGTCGTGCTCGCCGCCGCCGGCGTCCACCGGTACACCACCGCGCTAGAAGCGTTGTAGTTGTCCTTCGTCACGACATACTCGCCCGTCGAGCGCCGATACGCGCGCAGGCCGTACATCGAATCCACGTCGTTGCCCACGTACACCGCGTTCGAGTTGCTGTTGATGAGCGTCGTGTCGATCGCGCCCGTGGTGAGGTTGAACGCATCGATGTTCGGCACGGTGTGCACGTAGCCCACGAACAGATAGTTTCCAGCGGCCGCAATCGATTTGGGATTCGCACTCGTGAGCGTGATCACCGGATTCGGTGCGCTCGTATTGCCGGCGAGCCAGCCGTGATACACCTCGACGCGCGTGCCGACCGCCGTCCAGTCGGCAATGCTCGCGTCCTCACCCGTGAGTATCATCGTGTCGCTTTCGGGCAGATAGACGATGCGGGTGAGCCGCGAGATCGTGGCGGGAATCGGCGTGGTGATCGCGGCGCCCCAGAGCGGCTTGCCGGTCGAGTCGAAGCCGGTCAGCGGGTAGTGGGAAATGACGTTGGTCTTGTCGAGGCCGACCCACAGGTCGCCCTTGCTGTCGAGACAAAAGCCGTTGCGCACCGGGGCCGTCGTATTGAACGCCGATCCCGGCAGCGTGTAGTCCGGAATGGCGATATAGCCGCTCGCCGCATTGAAGTGGAAGAAGTAGAACGTATCGGGGTTCTGGCCGGCCGCCACGAGAATGCGCTGGCCACCCACGCTCGCCACCTGCGCGAAATGCTCGCCGCGCGCGGTGTCGGCGAGATTGATGCGCGGGTCGGACGGATACGTGATGGGGTCGATGGTGTTGGCCACGAAGGTGCCGCCGGCCGTGCCCGAATAGAGGTTCATGCCGCCGTAGAACAGCGCGCCATCGGTGCCCGGATCCGGTGCCGCATTGCCTTCGAAATTGAGCGACTGAAGCTTCCAGCGCAGCGTGCCGGTGCCGTCGTAAGCCTGCAGATCGGTGCCGCCGTTGCGGCCGAGGTCCCACGAGCCGCCCCACGGATTGTTCAGCACGTACAGCGTGCCCGCGGAATCCTTGCCGATGCCGACCACGCGCGTAAAGCGCTTGTCGCCCACCTGCCCCTTGATGCCCGTGGTCGTGTCGAGATAGCCGCCCAGCACGCCGAACGTGCCGGTTTGCGACGGCGTGCCCGCTACGCTGAAGGTCTTGATGTTCATGTCGGGACCCGAGTCGCCGATCATCAACTGCGAGGTCTGCGAATCGAAATACAGCGACGACGGCCGCGCCGAGGACGCCAGCTGGATCGTGTTCAGGAGCTGGCCACCGGCGCTGAATTCGAGCACGGCGCCCGCGCTCTTCTGGGCGACCCAGAGGTTGCCGCCCGCGTCGAGCGTCAGCGCGCCCGGGCCCGCCACGCCGATATCGCGTTGCCAGACGCCGTCCGTGGTGTACACGCGCACGCGGTTGCCTGGGAAATCGCTCACGTAGAGCAGCGAGCCGGAGGTCGCGAGTCCGGTGATGACATCGGCGAGCTTTTCGGTTGTATCGGCGCTCACGGCGATCAACAGGTCGCGCGCGCCGCTCGTGCGGTTGTAGCGCCCGACGTTGCCGCTGCCATACGTGGCGTTGTACTGCATCGCGACGAACAGCGAAGTCGCGTTGCCCGTGATCGCGCCGCCCTGGAAGTCGCCATGCCCGCCGATCGAGCCGAGGCTCTGGCCGTTCTGGTAGATCGCCACGCCGCCTTCGTTTTCATCCCACATCGACGACGTGTAGATGATGCCTTCGGGCGCGACCCACATCGAGCGGGCCACATTGCCCACGTGCGTCGCGTTGGTGCCATAGGTGTTCGCAATCCAGTCGGTGGTGTATTGCGCTTCGCAAACGGGCGTAACCGTCGCGGTGAGAGCGGCGGCCAGCCAGGCTGCGCCGATTCGATGCAAGATCATGAAAGATTCTTTGATTCGTACACCTTACGGTGCAACGGTTGAAGATGCGGTGCTGACCACGCGGCAAACGCGTAGTCTGATTCCCGACGATTCGAATCCGTGCGCGCCGCCGCGCGCGGCGTCATGCGTCGAACTGGTGTGGAACTTCGTCAAAGTTAACGGCAGCCGCACTGCAAGAATTGAGTGCTTTTTGAGCGAACGCCGAGCCGCGAAGATTACAGGCGTAAAAAAGGCGCGACGGCCTTCGCCGTCGCGCCTCGTGCTGAACGTATCCGCTCAGTCGCGCGTTAGCAGCACTTCCCTGCACCCGACCCATAGCGGGCGTTTTGCCGCTCGCGGAAAAACTCCTCGTAGGTCATGACCGGGCGGTCGGGATGCGTCTCGCGCGCATGCGCGACGTAGCCCTCGTAGTCCGGCAAACCGACCATCAAGCGCATGGCCTGGCCGAGATAGCGCCCGGCTGTCTGTACGTTGTCGCGAAGTCCCGAGAACATGATGTGCTCCGTTCAGTAACGTCGATTCAATGCACGCGATTCGTCACGGCCGCCGCGCCGCCAGCCGGCATCGCCTGATACGGCGTTTCCTGCACGGTCGGACGGTCGATGCGGCGCGCACGCGCAATCGCGATCAGGCCATATACGACGATGCTCACCACGACGAAGATGAACAGGCCCGAGAGCGCGGCATCGACGTAGTCGTTGAAGACCATGCGCTGCATCTGCTCGAGCGACTTCGCGGGCGCGACGATCTTGCCATCCGCGATCGCCGCCGAGAGCTTCTGTGCGTGCGCGACGAAGCTCACCTTCGGGTTGCTGTCGAAAATCTTTTGCCAGCCCGCCGTGAGCGTGCAGATGAGGAGCCACACCGTGGGAAGTGCCGTGACCCATGCGAACTTCTCGCGCTTCATCTTGAAGAGCACGACGGTGGCGAGCATGAGCGCGATACCGGCGAGCATCTGGTTCGAGATGCCGAAGAGCGGCCACAGCGTATTGATGCCGCCAAGCGGATCGACCACGCCTTGATAGAGGAAGTAGCCCCATGCGGCCACGCACAAGCCCGTGGCGATCAGGTTTGCGGGCAGCGATTCCGTGCGCTTGAGCGACGGGTGGAATGTGCCGAGCAAATCTTGCAGCATGAAACGGCCCGCGCGCGTGCCCGCGTCGACGGCGGTCAGGATGAAGAGCGCTTCGAACAAGATAGCGAAGTGATACCAGAACGCCATCATCGCCTCGCCGCCCACCACCTGGTGCAGGATCTGCGCCATGCCCACGGCCAGGGTCGGCGCGCCGCCTGCGCGCGCGACGATGGTCGTTTCGCCCACGGCCTGCGCGGTGTGCGTGAGCATCTCCGGCGTGAGCACGAAGCCCCAGTGACCCACGGTTTGGGCGACGGCGTCCGGCGTCGTGCCAAGCACGGCGAGCGGCGCGTTCATCGCGAAGTACACGCCCGGCTCGATCACCGAGGCGGCCACGAGCGCCATGATCGCGACGAACGATTCCATCAGCATCGCGCCGTAACCGATGAAGCGCGCGTTGGTTTCGTTATCGAGCAGCTTGGGCGTCGTGCCCGACGAGATCAGCGCATGGAAGCCCGACACCGAGCCGCACGCGATCGTGATGAAGAGGAACGGGAACAGGTTGCCCGACCAGACCGGGCCCGTGCCGTCGATGAACTTCGTGAAGGCCGGCATCTTCAGTTCCGGCGCGACAATCAGAATGCCGATCGCGAGCGCGAGAATCGTGCCGATCTTGAGGAACGTCGAGAGGTAGTCGCGCGGCGCGAGCAGCAGCCACACCGGCAGCACCGAAGCGACAAAGCCATAGCCGATCAGGATCCAGGTGAGCTGCGTGCCCGTGAACGTGAACCAGGCTGCCAGCGTGGGCGAATCGTGCACGTGCTGGCCGAAGGCGATGGAAGCCATCAGCAGGACGAAACCGATGATCGAGATTTCCCCGATCTTGCCCGGGCGGATGTAGCGCACGTACAGGCCCATGAAGATCGCGATGGGAATCGTCGCGGCCACCGTGAACGTGCCCCACGGCGAGTTCGTGAGCGCCTTCACCACGATCAGCGCGAGCACCGCGAGAATGATGATCATGATGAGGAAGGTGCCGAACAGCGCGATCACGCCGGGCACCGGGCCGAGCTCCATCTTCACGAGGTCGCCCAGCGAGCGGCCGTCGCGGCGCGTGGAGAGGAACAGCACCACGAAGTCCTGCACGGCGCCCGCAAACACCACGCCCGCGAGAATCCAGAGCATGCCGGGCATGTAGCCCATCTGCGCGGCCAGCACCGGGCCCACGAGCGGACCCGCGCCCGCAATCGCCGCGAAGTGATGGCCGAACAGCACGTATTTGTTGGTGGGCACGAAGTCGAGCCCGTCGTTGTGGCGCACGGCCGGCGTCATGCGCAGGCCGTCCAGCTGCAGAACCGTGCTCGCGATGAAGCGGCTATAGAAACGATACGCGATCAGATAGACGCACACGGCGCAGATCACAATCCACAGTGCGCTGATGCGCTCGCCGTGCGCGAGCGCGATGGTGCCGAACGCGAACGCGCCAAGCAGCGCGACCAGCGTCCAGACGACAAAACTGGATGTCCGATTCATGCGGTGTCTCCATTGTGTTTTTAGCTTTGTGTCCGGCATCGGAACCGGACCCTCGCGCGCCGTCCACAGCATCGTGGCGAGGGCGGCGCATGCATGACGCATTGCGCCATGTCGTGGGCGGTAGTATTCGCTTTCAGACCGTCAGCCACAACCGGACAACTACGTAAGCGCGCTACGTAGAACTACGTAGGGAAGGCAACAGTTCGTTGCGCACGCAACGACAATCGTCCCACCGCGCAAGGGCACCCTCTTGCGCGGCGAGTGAATTTGGCGCCTGCGCCGCGCGCGCCCGGTTATGCTTGTAGACTCAGCTTCCGAACACCGTCATGCCCGCCCCATTTTTCTTCGCCGACCGCCGCCTGAAGACGAAAATCTTCCTGCTCGCGGTCGTGCCGTTCCTCGCCGCCATTGCCGGCATCGGGATCGGCGTGCGCCAGCAGGCCACGCAGCTCGCGCAAACGCAGCACGCGACCATGCAGAGCGCCTATCTGTCGAGCAAGGAGATCGAGCTGCGCCATTACGTGGAGCTGGCCACGAGCGCCATCGCGCCGCTCTACGCGCCCGAGGAAAACGCCAGCGCCGCGTTGCCCGCGCTCGAGAGCGAAGCCGACCGCCAGCTGGCCGCGCTAGCCGTGCTGCAGAAGATGGACTTCGGCCCCGACGGCTACTTCTTCGTCTACGACATGCACGGACGCACGCTCATGCATCCGCGCGAGCCCGCGCTCGTCGGCCAGGATCTCTGGAACCTGCGCGACCCGCAGGGCGCGCTCACGATCCAGCAACTGATTGCCGCAGCCCAGCGCGGCGGCGGCTACGTGCGCTATATGTGGCACCGGCCGTCCACGGGCAAGCTCGCACCCAAGCTCGGCTATGTCGTGCCGCTGCCGCGCTGGGGCTGGATGATCGGCACCGGTATCTATCTCGACGACGTCGATTCGACGCTCGCGCACATCGACGAGCGCGCCTCCGCGAATATCGAGCACACCATTCAGTGGCTCGGCGTGATCGCACTCGCGGGCGTGCTCGTGATCGCGCTCGGTGCGCTCGTGCTCAACGTGAGCGAGCACCGCAGCACCGATGCCAAACTCAAACGCCTCGCGCAGCAGGTGGTCGAGTCGCAGGAGCAGGAGCGGGCGCGGCTCTCGCGCGAACTGCACGACGGCATCAGCCAGATGCTCGTTTCGGTGAAGCTGCTGCTGGAGTCGGCGCTGGCTCGCTTCGAGCGCGGCGAAACGCGCGTGCCTGCCGCCGAAGCGTCGCTCGCCACCGGCCTCTCGCGGCTTTCCGACACGCTGCGCGAAGTGCGCAGCATCTCGCACGCCCTGCGCCCCTCGATGCTCGACGACCTGGGCCTCGCCGCCGCGCTGGAGCAGCTCACGCGCGAGATGGCCGAGCAGACGGGCATCGAGATCGCCTTCACGCAAACCGCGCCGAAGCCGGCGAGCCGCAAGGCGCCGGTGCCCGCGCTGCCGGACGCCGTCAACACCGTGCTCTTTCGCATTGCGCAGGAAGCGCTCACCAACATCGTGCGGCACGCGCAAGCAGCGCGCGCCGCGCTCACGCTCGAGGTCGCCGCGAGCGGCGTGACACTCGGCATTGCCGACAACGGCCGCGGCTTCGACGTGGCGCACGCGCTGGCTGACCCGCGCGCGGGTCTGGGCCTGCGCAACATGCGCGAGCGCCTGGAGGCGCTGGGCGGCCGCCTCGACATCACCTCGCAGCCTGGCCATACGCTCGTCACCGCGTGGGTGCCTGTTGCGTCGAATGCGGCGTCCAATGCAGCATCCAGAGCCGCCGCTGTATCAGGAACGCCGACATGACGATGACGAATGCAAACGTGAACGATTCGACCAGCCCCGGTGCCAGGCCCGCGCGCCTCGTCCTCGTGGACGACCATCCGCTCGTGCGCGACGGCCTGCGCGCACGGCTCGAAGCCGTGCCGGGTTTCGAGGTGGCAGGCGAAGCGGGCAACGCCGACGAGGCCATCGCGCTCGCCGCGTCGCTCGAACCCGATCTCGTGCTGATGGACGTGGGTATGGCCGGCGTGAACGGCATCGCGCTCGCGGGCATTTTCCACGAGCGCTTTCCGGCCATCCGCGTGTTGATGCTGTCGATGCACGACAACGTCGAATATGTGACCGAGGCGGTGCGCGCGGGCGCGAGCGGCTATGTGCTCAAGGACTCGCCGGCCACCGAGATCATCCGCGCGATCGAGGCGGTGCTGGCCGGGCGCACGTATTTCAGCGCGGGCTTGAGTGCGCGCATGATCCAGGCGTCGGTGCGCAGCACGCCCGTCGAGCGTCTCACGCCGCGCGAGCGCGACATTCTCGACGCGCTCGCGCAAGGACTCTCGAGCAAGCAGATCGCGCAGCGCGAGGGGCTTTCGGTGCGCACGGTGGAAACGCACCGGCTCAACCTCAAGCGCAAGCTGGAGATCGAAGGCCAGGCGGAGTTGATCAAGTTCGCGGTGGAGCACCGCAGAAAGTGAAACGGGCGCTCCGGCTTACCCGGAGCGCCCGCAAAGTCACAGTGCGTGTGCAACCACTGAACGACGATCAGCTGCGCGCGTTGTGGTCGACGAGGAACTTGATGAGGCCGTCGATGCCGCCCTTGGCGATCTGGTCGGCGAATTGCGTCTGGTAGACCTGGATCAGCCACGCACCCATCATGTTGATGTCGTAAATCTTCCAGCCGTTGGGCGTTTGCGTGAGACGGTAGTCGATGGCGTCGTCGCCGCCGTTGCTGATCACATGCGACTGCACCACGGTGTCTTTCGCGCCCCCACCCGTGTTCGAGGGGGCGAACTTGAAGGTCACCTGGGTATCGCGAAGTTGCGAGAGCGACGAGGCGTAGGTCTTTACGAGCAGGAGTTGAAATTGCTCATACAGCTTCTGCTGCTGTTCGGGCGTAGCCGTCGCCCAGGGTTTGCCAACGGCGATCCGCGTGGTGCGTTTGAAGTCGGTGGCGGGAACGAAATGGGTCTCGACCACCTGGGTGATCTTGCTCATGTCACCGCCGCGTGACTGCGGGTCGGCCTGCATCGCCTTGACGGTGCCTTCCACGGCGGCCTTGACGATGGCGTCCGGCGTGGTCTGCGCGAACGCGGCGCCCGAAGCGCCCGTGAAACAGGCGGCGACGAAAAATGCGGTCAGGTAACGTTTCATACGCTCTTCTGGAACAGTGAAATTCAGGCGCCGGTACAGTGCGACTCAGTGCGTGCGGTTAAGTGCAAGTGCAATCACGTAACCGTCGCGCCGCCGGCTGAGCCAGTATAACGGCTTTGGCAGATGCGCTGCCGGGGCGCCGCCTGAGCCCAGGTGTGCATGACCCGCGCCGGGACGGGCGGGGCCGGTATACTTGTGCGTTTCGCGTCAAAGAACCTAATTGACAGGGCCCCCTCGCCTGTATGCTGAAGCCATTCATCATTAGCCTCGTCGCCTGGTCGGTGCGCCGCGCGGCGTGGGTGATCACACTCGCGATCGTGCTTGCCGTGCTCTCCGGCGTGTACGTCGTGAAGCATTTCAAGATCAATACCGACGTCAGCGGTCTCGTCGAGAACACAGCCCAATGGGCCGCGTTGAGCGAAGCCAAGGACAAGGCGTTCCCGCAGCGCGCGAGCTCGCTGCTCGTGGTCGTCGAAGCCGACGCGCCCGAGCTCGCCGACGCCGCCGCCGACAAGCTCGCGCAAGCGCTCAAGGCCGACTCGCGCGAATTCAGCGCCGTCTCACAGCCTGCGGGCGGCCCGTTCTTCCAGCACAACGGCCTGCTCTTTCCGTCCACGGCCACCGTGCTCTCGACCACGGGCCAGCTCGTGCAGGCGCGCCCGCTCGTGAACCAGCTCGCGAAGGACCCGAGTCTCGCGGGTCTGGCCGGCACGCTCACGACCACGCTGCAACTGCCGCTCACGATCGGCCAGATCAAGTTGCCGCAAATGGCGAATCTGCTTGGCAGCGCCGCCACCGTGGTCGACGAGGTGCTCGCTGGCAAGCCCGCGGCGTTCTCGTGGCGCGCGCTCGTCGACAAGGACTCGGCCACGAAGCCCGCCTTCGCGTTCATCACCGTGCAGCCGGTGCTCAATTTCGCCGCGCTCAAGGCGGGCGCGAACGCGTCGGAGGCGATCCGCGCGACCGCCGCCTCGCTTCATCTCGACAGCGAATTCGGCGCGCGCGTGCGCCTCACGGGCGAACAGCCGCTCGCCGACGACGAGTTCGCCTCGGTGCAGGACGGCGCCGCGCTCAACGGCGTGATCACGCTCGTCGTCGTGCTCGTCATCCTGTGGCTCGCGCTGCGCTCGGGCAAGCTGATCGGCGCAACGCTCATCACGCTCGTGATCGGTCTCGTCATCACGGCCGCGCTCGGCCTCATGATGATCGGCTCGTTCAACATGCTCTCGGTCGCGTTCATGGTGCTGTTCGTGGGGCTAGGCGTCGATTTCGGCGTGCAGTTCGGCGTGAAGTATCGCGAGGAGCGCTTTCAGGACGAGCGGCTCGACGCCGCGCTTCTCAAGACGGCGCGCACCATCGGCGTGCCGCTCACGCTCGCGGCCATCGCCGTGGCCGAAAGTTTCTTTTCGTTCCTGCCGACCGCCTACAAGGGCCTCTCGGAGCTCGGGCAGATCGCGGGCGTGGGCATGTTCGTAGCGTACGTCTGCAACATGACGGTGCTGCCGGCGCTCATCCGCGTGTTCAATCCCAGGGGCGAGCGCGCCTCGCCGGGCTTCGCGTTCCTCGCGCCCGTCGACAAATGGCTCGCCGAGCATCGCAAGCCGGTGCTGATCACCACGCTCATCATCGTGGTGGGCGCGACGCCCTTGCTGCTGCATCTGCGCTTCGACTTCAATCCGCTGCATCTTAAGGATCCGCATACCGAGTCGATGGCGACGCTGCTCGCACTCAAGAACTCGCCGGTCATCTCGATCAACGACGTGAGCGTGCTCGCGCCGTCGCTCGAAGAAGCCGACAAGATCGCCGCGCGGCTCTCGAAGCTGCCGGACGTGGCGCGAGCCACCACGCTCAGTTCGCTGATTCCCGACGATCAGCAGCAAAAGCTCATGCTGATCTCGAGCGCCGCGCAGCAGCTTCTGCCCGCGCTCACGCAGCAGCCGTCCTCGCCCGTGACCGACGAAGTGCGTGTGCAGACGCTCAAGCGCGCGGCCAACCAGCTCTCGCTCGCCGCAAGCGACCATCCGGGGCCGGGCGCGGCCGAGGCGCAGCATCTGTCCGACTCGCTCGCGAAGCTCGCGAACGCGAGCCCGGCCACGCGCGACCGCGCGGAAACCGCTTTCAGCCTCACGCTCAAGCTCGCCTTTGCGCAGCTCGCGCGCCTGTTGCAGCCCTCGGAAATCACGCGTGAAAACCTGCCGCCCGAGATGGCACGCGACTGGGTGGCGCCGACCGGCCAGGCAATCGTGGACATCGCGCCGCGCGTGCCGCCGGGCGTCGATTCCAACGACGACGTGATGCTCGCGCGCTTCGCACACGCGGTGAAGGCGGCGGAGCCGAACGCGATCGGCGGCCCGATCTCGATCCTGCACTCGGCGAACGTGATCATCCTCGCGTTCTTCCAGGCAGCGGGGTGGTCGGTGCTGCTCATCACGGCGCTGCTCTGGATCACGCTGCGCAATTTCGGCGACGTGCTGCGCACGCTCATTCCTCTGCTGGTATCGGCGCTCGTCACGCTCGAACTGTGCGTCGTCTTCGGAATTCAGCTAAATTTCGCCAACATCATCGCGCTTCCCCTGATGCTCGGCGTCGGCGTCGCGTTCAAAATCTACTTCGTGATGGCCTGGCGCGCGGGGCAAACCGGCCTCCTGCATTCGAGCCTCACACACGCGGTGCTTTTTTCCGCCGCGACCACGGCCACGGCGTTCGGAAGTCTGTGGCTATCGCATCATCCGGGCACGTCGAGCATGGGCAAGCTGCTCGCACTGTCCTTGTTTTGTACGCTGATAGGCGCCGTGGTGTTCCAGCCGGTGCTGATGGGCAAGCCGCGCGCAAAGCGCCAGAGATCGGAAACTCAGGGGATCGACCAATGAAGAAGAATCAAGCCGCGCTCACCATGGCGGCGGCGGGCCTGGCGCTCCTCGTGACGTCGGGTTGCGCCACGGGCCCCGACCGCAAACCGGGCGATCCGTTCGAGCCCGCGAATCGCGCAATTTTCACGTTCAACGACAAACTCGACACCTACATCGCGCAGCCGGTCGCCAAGGGCTACCAAAAGGTGACGCCGCAGCCGCTGCGCCAGGCGATCACGAACTTCTTCTCGAACATCGGAGACGTCGACAACTTTGCGAACAACGTGCTGCAGCTGAAGATCACCGACGCCGTCGAGGATCTGATGCGCATCGCGATGAACACGACCTTCGGTCTGGGCGGCTTGATCGACTTCGCGACGGCGGCCGGGCTGCCCAAGCATCATCAGGACTTCGGCCTCACGATGGGCCACTACGGCATGCCGGCCGGCCCGTATCTCGTGCTGCCGCTGTTCGGGCCCAGTTCGGTGCGCGACGGCATCGGCATGGCCGTGGACGTGAAGTTCAACGTTATCAACTACTTCGAGCCGGCGGTGCGCAACCCGATGTATCTCGCGCAGTTCATCAGCGCGCGCGCGGACCTGCTCGGCGCAACCGACCTCCTCAAGCAGGCCGCGCTCGACCCGTATTCGTTCGTGCGCGACGCCTATCGCCAGCAGCGCGAATCGCTGATTCGCGGCTCGCGTGGCAACAATGCGCCGCTGCCCAACTACGGCGAACCGGGCGGCGACGAGACACCGAACGAGAACGGGGCCCCCAATTACGAGGACCCAGGCGAGTCGGGCGGTGCCGGCGGCGCGGGTGGCGCGGCCGCCCCCGGCGCTTCGAACAATGGTCTGCCGAATTACGAGGATCCGGGCGAGGGGAGCGCGGCGGGCGCTACCGGGGCTGCTGCGAGCGGCGCGGCGGCGACGGGTGCGGCCGCGGCGGGCGCGGGTCCGGGTGCGGCTGCGGCGGCCGGCACGGCGGGTGTCGCGGCAGCGGCGGCCGCTTCCGCACCGGCGACGGCATCGGCGCCTGTCGCGGCTTCGGGCGGGACGGCGGTGCCAGCGAAGCCTGCGTCGGCGCCCTGAAAGCAACATAGCGCCCCCCCGTTTGCGGGCCGGCGGCGTCTGAACGCAAAAAAACCCGGCAACCTGGAAAGGTTGCCGGGTTTTTTTATCCTGCCGTGCGCGCCGCTCAATGCACCGAAGCGTCCTCGCTCTCGGCCTGGCGCTCCGCTTCGTTCGCCGCCGCGAGCGCCGTGGCGTCCGCCGTCGTCTGCACGGTCTGGCGATAGCGCTCGTAGGCTTCGTCGGCGTAGCGGATGCGTTCGCGGCCGTGCGGGGCCGGCGTGCCGTCCGCGCCGAGGTTCACGAACACCATCTTTTCGATCGTCAGGATGCTCTTGCGCGTGATCTTGTTGCGCACTTCGGCGCGCAGCGTGACCGACGTCCGGCCGAAGTCGGTGGCCGTTATGCCGAGTTCGATGATGTCGCCCTGACGCGCCGAGCTCACGAAGTTGATCTCCGACATGAACTTGGTCACCACACGCTGGTTGTCGAGCTGGCAGATCGCGTAGATCGCCGCTTCTTCGTCGATCCAGCGCAGCAGGCTGCCGCCGAACAGCGTGCCGTTCGGATTCAGGTCTTCAGGCTTGACCCACTTGCGAGTATGAAAATTCATGGCTGGTAACTCCCCGAAATGTGATTCGTCCCCAGCTCGCCAATACGAACCTAGGGTTAACACTGAGATGTTACCAGAGATAGGGGTTTACCCTAGGTATTTCAATAACCCGCCAGAATCATTTGGGGAAAAAGGCGCCGGTGGCCGTCAGCACCTGCCGTGCGGCACTCAGCGACTGGCGTGCCGATTTCGCGTCCGCCGCCACGCGCAGCAGGCCGCCCAGTTGCGCCGGGTCGCGCGCCAGCTCGCGCAGGACCGGGAGCACCGCCGTCGTGCCGTCGTCGCGCAAGCCGGCCATGGCCGCTTTCGGCAGGCTGCGCCACGCGGGATCGACGATCGCGCGGCACACCGCGAACGGCACGCCATGCGCGGCCGCCGCGGCGGCGGCCAGATGCGATTCCATGTCGACGGCGAGCGCCCCGCACGCGCTGAACAGCGCTGCCTTGTCCGCCGCGCCGGTGAGCGGCGCGGCAACGGCTGCCTCCACGCCGCGCCGGGTTTTTGAGGCGAGCGGCGAGGCCATCAGCACGTCGGCCATGCGTGCGCTCCAGGCGGCGTCGGTAGCGACGCGCCCGAACGGCCCTTCGATCGCTTGCGCGATCACCAGGGTGCCCGGCTCGAGATCCGGCGCAAGACCGCCCGCCGTGCCGAAGCTGACGATGCCCGCCGCGCCGTCCTTGAGCGCCGCCGCGAGCGCGCTCTGCAGCAGATCGGCGCGCGCGGCATAGACGGCGCGCACGCCGTCCTGGCCTTTGCCCGCGGCAATGCTCGCCTCGAAGGCCATTCCCGTCACTGCGATCACGGGCAGGGCGCGCGCCTTGATACCCGCCGCCGCGCTCACAGACCGACCGTGACGCGCGTCACGCCCGCGCGCTTGAGGTTGCGGTAGCGCGCAAGCGCCCACAGCGGGAAGAACTTGCGATAGCCGTGGTAGCGCAGATAGAACACACGCGGAAAACCCGTGGCCGTGAAGCGCGTTTCGTCCCAGAGACCGTGTTCCTGCTGCGTTGTCTGCAGATACTCGATGCCGCGTGCCACCGCCGGATGATCGACCGCGCCCACGGCCATCAGGCCGAGCAGCGCCCAGGCCGTTTGCGAAGCGGTGCTCGTGGCGCGCTCGTAGCCGCGGTATTCGAGCTTGTAGCTCGCGCCGTCTTCGCCCCAGCCGCCGTCGTCGTTCTGGATCTGCACGAGCCATTGCACCGCGCGCTTCATGCGCGGGTCGTCGTGACCGAGGCCGGCCGCGTTGAGGGCGCACAGCGCCGTCCACGTGCCGTAGATGTAGTTCATGCCCCAGCGGCCGTACCAGCTGCCATCGGCTTCCTGCTCTTCGAGCAGGTAGTTGTATGCCCGGCGCGCGTGCTCGCTCGCGGCCGGCAGTTCGCCGAGCTGCGCGAGCATCGAAAGGCAGCGGCCCGAGACGTCGGCGGTCGGCGGATCGAGCAGTGCGCCATGGTCCGAGAACGGGATGTTGTTCAGGTAGTACTGCGTGTTCTCCGGCTCGAACGCGCCCCAGCCGCCGTTGCTGCTCTGCATGCCGACCACCCATTCGCGCGCGCGCTCGATCGGGGCGTCATAGGCCCTCGTGTTGTCGAGCTTGTCCATGCGATCCATCGCGGCCACGACCACGGCCGTGTCGTCGACGTCGGGGTAGTGCGGGTTGGCGTACTGGAACGCCCAGCCGCCGGGGCGCACCGCCTCACGGCGCGAGATCCAGTCGCCGCGCACGTCGAGAATCTGCAGCGGACGCAGCCATTCGAGGCCGCGGCGCGCGGCATCCTCGGCACGGGCCTCGCCGGTCTCCAGCAGGGCATGCGCCGCCAGCGACGTGTCCCACACGGGCGAGAGGCAAGGCTGGACGTACGCTTCCTCCGTATGAACCGTCACCAGCTTTTCGAGCGACTGGCGCGCGATCGCGCGATGCGGATGATCGGCGGGATAGCCCAGCACGTCGTACATCATCACGGCGTTGGCCATGGCGGGGAAAATCGCGCCCAGGCCGTCCTCGCCGTTCAGGCGCTCGTCCACGAACGCCACTGCGGCGTCGATCGCGCGCTGGCGCAGGTAGGTCGGAAAGAGCGGATCGGTCACGCGCAGCACGCCGTCCACGGCGCGGAAGAAACCGAACCAGCCCTTGCTCTGATGCGGGGAGCGGGCGTTCAGGCCCACGCTGACCGGCGCGCCGCGGAACAGCTCGTCGATGCGCACGCCACGCGGGTTGCGCGCCACCGGACGCTTCGCGCCCAGCACGAGCAGCGGCACGATCACCGTGCGCGCCCAGTACGACACCTTCGACAGATGGAACGGGAACCACTGCGGCAGCAACGTGATCTCGACGGGCATGATCGGGACTGCGTACCACGTCACCACGCCAAACAGCGCGAGCAGGATGCGCGTGAACACGTTGACCTGCTCCGCGCCGCCCGCCGCGAGAATCGCCTCTCGCGCGCGCACCATGTGCTCGGCGTCTTCGGCGTCGCCGATCATCTTGAGTGCGAAGTAAGCCTTCACGCTCGCGCTCACATCCATCGCGCCGTCGGTGAAGAGCGGCCAGCCGCCGTCCGGCAGCTGGATGCGGCGCAGGTAGCGCGCGATCTTCTGTTCGAGCTCGAGGTTCGCGGTTTCGCCCAGGTAATGCACGAGCAGCACGTATTCGGCCGGGATCGTGGCGTCCGCTTCGAGTTCGTAGACCCAATGGCCATCGGCGCGCTGGTCGGCGAGGATCGCGTCGGTCGCGCGCGCGACGGCGGCGTCCAGCGTCGCGAGCGGTGCGGCGACCGCCGCGGCCGGCTCGCCGGCAAACGTGGGAGTGGGCATCGCCACGCCCGGCGTGGCGACGCCGAGCATGTCCTGGGATAAATCGTTCATCTACGTTCCAAATTTTCGGTCAGGAGCAGCTCGGCGGCCTTGCGGCCCGAGCGGATCGCTCCTTCGATCGTCGCGGGCAGACCGGTAGCCGTCCAGTCGCCTGCAAGCATCAGATTGTTCCAGCGCGTGCGCGTCGCGGGGCGGCGCCATTCCTCGTCGGGCACCGCGGCGAAGGTCGCGCGCGCATCGGCGCACACGCGCCAGGCGGGCAGCGGCTCGAGCGGCAGCGAGGCCGCCTCGGCCACGTCGGCCCATACGCGGCGCGCGATTTCCTCGGGATCGAGATCGAGCACTTCGTGCGCGTCGTGGATCGTCGCCGAGAGCCGCCCTTCGGCCGTGCACAGCCAGTGGGCCGTGCCGTTGACGAGCGCCATCGGCGTCACGAGGCCCGGCGGCGCCGTCACCGCGTAGTGCACCGTGACGATCGCATTGTGACGCTGCGGCGCCTGCAGCGCCGGCACGAGCGCCGCGGCGGCAGCCCCCGGCACGGCCAGCACCACCGCCTCGTCGGGCGCGAGCGTGATACGCCCGTCTGGAAAATCGAGTGCGACGACGCGGCCCGCCGCGTCGTCGTACACGATCTCCCGGAGCGGCGAGTCGAGGCGAATCGCCGCGCCGCCGTGCTGAAGCATGCGCAAGGCCGGATCGACGAACGCGCTGGAAAGGCCCCCGCGCGCCGCCAGCGGCCGGAACGACTCGCCGCCCGCCGTGAGCGACTCGCGCAGCATCGCCCCCGCCAGCTCCGCGCTGCCCACGCGCGGCTCGACATTGAGCGCGGTGAGAAAGAACGGGTGCAGCAGCCGGTCCCACAGCACGCCTTCGCAGCGCATGGTCTGCGCCATCGTGCGGCCCGGCTTGGCGAACAGGAGCGGCAGCAGCCCCAGATAGTCCGCGGCGCGCGTACCCGGCACGCGCGAGCGCGAGTCGCCGATCCAGAACGGCATGCGCGAACGCGAGAAGCGCACCGTCCAGCGCGAGCGCGCGGCGATATCCATGAACGCGAAGCCCGGCTCGGTGGGGCCGGCGAGCGCGTCGCCGGCGCCGATCGTGCGCACGTACTCGAGCGTGCGCGCATGTCCCGCCAGCACCAGATGATTGCCCGTGTCGAGCGTCGCCGAAAGCGTGCGGTCGTAGTACGAGCGGCAGCGTCCACCTGCCTGGCCGGCGGCCTCGTAGAGCGCCACCTGCACGCCGCGCCGCTGAAGCCGCACAGCCGTCGCGAGGCCCGCAAGCCCAGCGCCGATGACGTGGACTAGCCGAGGCATCAGAACAGCGCGTAACGCGCGACGATCCACATGAGCCGTGCGCGCGGCTTGCTGACTTTCGTGCGCGGCAGGTCGAAGCCGCGATCCACGGTGCGCTCGAGCAGCACGCGGTAGACGCCCGACATGATGCGCGGCGCCTTCACCTGCGCGCGCGGCGCGGCGTCCATGATCGCGTCGGCCTGAGCGAAGTGCGCGCGGGCGCGCTGCACGAGCGTCTCGCACACACGCGGCAGCGACGGGTCGGCGGCGATCGTGTGCGGATTGCCCGCCGCGATGCCTTCGCGCGCGAGCAGCTCGCGCGGCAGATAGCAGCGGTTGATGTCCGCGTCTTCGTCGATGTCGCGCAGGATGTTGGTGAGCTGCAGCGCGCGCCCCAGATGGTGCGACAACAAGCGGCCCGGCTCCTCCAGCATCCCGAAAATTCTCACCGACAGCCGGCCTGCGGCACTCGCCACGCGGTCGCAGTACAGGTCGAGCGTGTCCTCGTCGGGGGCGCAGATGTCCTCGGCGGCGTCCATGGCCATGCCGTCGATCATCGCGTGAAAATCTTCGCGCTGCAGCCCGAACGTATGGATGTGGCGCGTGAGCGCCGCGAGCGAGGCGCGCGGCGTGCCGGCATAGCACGCGTCGATGTCGGCGCGCCATTGGTCGAGCCCCGCCGCGCGCTCGGCGCGCGGCAGGTCGCTGTCCGCGATGTCGTCGACAGCGCGGCAGAAGGCGTAGACCTGATACATGGCGTCGCGCTGCGCGGGAGGCAGGATCCGCATCGCCAGATAAAACGAGCTGCCCGACGAAGCGGCGGCAGCGTCGGTTTGTTGTGTATCGTCCACGACGAGATTGGAAACAGCCAAGACGATCTCCGCTGGGGGGCGCCCTCACCGGGCGTTCGACTCTATTCGGGCCCGCATTGCCGCGGGTCGCCCGCGCGCGCGGACACGCGCGAGGCACCCGACCCTAAAATTGCTCGCCAGGAGGCGCGCAAGGCCGGAAACGGGCAAAAGTATATCAACCTTTAGGGGGGCCCGCCGAGGGGGGCCGCCCAGGGGGACCGCCGAGGGCGGCCGCAGTGGAGACAGGGGCACAGCCCCGGGCATGGGGCGATGAGACGGATCGAGGCGGGGGCGGCCTGCGCCCCGGCAGGGGTCAGGCGAGCGCGACCGAGCGGTTGCGCCCCTGGCGCTTCGCCGTGTAGAGGGCGGCGTCCGCCTCGTTGATCATGCCCTCGTAGTCGGGCGCGCCCGTGCGCGCGGTGGCGGCGCCGACGCTGGCCGTCACGGGCACGATCACGCCCTGCACCTCGATCGGCTCGTCACCGATCGTGCGGCGGATCTTCTCCGCGACGTAGAGCGCGTCGTCGAGCGGCGTGCACGGCAGGAGCAGCGCGAATTCCTCGCCGCCGAAGCGTCCGAACACATCCTGCTTGCGCACCACGCCCGACACGCGTTGCGCCATCGAGCGCAGCACCGTGTCGCCGGCCACGTGGCCGAACTCGTCGTTGATGCGCTTGAAGTGGTCGAGGTCGAACAGCAGCATCGACAGCTCGCCGCCATAGCGCTGCCAGCGCAGGAATTCGTCGGCGAGACGCGTTTCGAAAAAGCGCCGGTTCGCGATGCCGGTGAGGCCGTCGCGGTCGGCGTATTCGCGCAGCTTGGCCACAGCGTCCTCGCGCTCGCGCTGCATGACGCTCACGTGCGTGACATCCGAGATGGTCACGCACACGGCGATCACGTCACGCCCGCGCATGAGCGGCATGAAGGTGCAGTCCTGCTGCATGTAGTCCACACCGCCCGTGATCGGCCGGTCATGGTCGAACTGGAACAGATACGGGCGCTGCTCCCACGAGCTGAACGCGAAGCTGCCCAGCTGGAACACGCTTTCCACCTTGCGCGTGAGCCACGCGCGCGGCAGGTCGGGGAAGCGTTCGAAGATGGAGTGGCCGATCACGTCCTCGGCGGTCACGCCGCTGTGATCCTGCATAAAGCGGTTCCAGCTCAGCACGTTCATGTCGCGATCGACTACGAATATGCCGAAACCCACCCGTTCGACCACGAGGTCCGCTAGTGTTGGCAACCCGGCTGGCTCGTTCATAGGCTATGTAACAACGCGTCGATGGCCCGGCTCACGACATGGATCGACTCCTCGGCCATCAGCATGACGAGGTGGGCACGAAAGCGCTGGTCTTCCAGCGCGAAATTGACTTCGACGAGCAGCGCGACGTCCCAGGCGAGCAGGCCCGGCTGGAACACCTCGTCGAGCATGATCGCCTCGCCGAGCAGGCCGGGCTGCGAAAACACCGGCATGCGTCCGAGCTGGTCGAGCATCGACGACACGCACGCGCCCGTGAGCGCGTTGGCGACGTCGAACATCAGCTCTTCCTCGGTGAGGGCATCGTCGCCGATCGTGGCGTAAGGTCCGCCGACCAGGCTGCCAAGCTCGGCGATCTCGCCGCTACGGCAGATCACCAGCGCCTCGCCCTTGATCTCCGAGCGAAAGCCCTGGCGCACGGCCGCAACCGGGCCGTCGATACCGGTCATCTCGCGCAGCGCCTCCGCGGCCTCGGAGACGGCGACCACGCGCACGCGCGGCACCGACAGCTCGATGAAGGCATTGAGCAGCCCCGACAGTCGCGTCGCAGCCTGCCCCATGCCGAGATTGGCGATCTCCTGCAACGCGTCGCGCTGGAGTTCCGTGAACACTCGATCAGGCATACAACCCGTACTCCTTCAGGATGGGCAGCAGCGCCTCCTGGGTTACCGGCTTTGCGACGAATGCCGCCGCGCCGAGTGCCTGCACGCGCTCGCGGGCACGAGGCTGGACGTCCGCAGAAACGACGATCACGAACGTATTGAGGTCTTCGTGCTGCAACGCTTCGAGGACCTGGAAGCCCGTCAGGTCGGGCATCGTGAGGTCGAGAAACATCACAGCCGCGCGACCGGCGCGGTAATGGGCAAGCGCTTCGTGTCCGTTCGATGCGTACGAAATCGCCACGTCCCAGTCCTCGGGCAGCGCCTTCGTGAGCACCTTGCGGGCTAACAGCGAGTCATCGGCGATCACGATGGGCAAGGACATGGATATGCTGAATGAGTGTGCGTTGGACGGAGTGCGTTTCGACGGATTAACGGCGGCACGGGCAATTACTTTAGGGGAAACTTCAAAGAAAATTGCGAACCGGCCGAATAATGCATAACGCATGAACGGGCCCGCGCATTGGCGCGCCGACGCAAAGCGCATGGCCGCGCCGCTGCCCAATGGATACCGGCAACCCGTGCGCCGGTCGTGAAGGCCCTCGTCTGCATGCCTGCAGCCACCCCGTAGCATGGCCATGCGCCGTGACGGCGGGCATGGCGTTCATGCGAATGCGTTATTTATCGTGTCCGCGATTCTCGAATCAAATTGAATCAAATGCAACTCGCCGTTAATCAATCAACGAACAAAATCGACTCATTTCGGCTGATTTCTAGAAATAAATGATCCACCCCCTAAATAAAGAACGTCGATTATCCCTTTGTGGTACGTTTGCGCTTTGCCGATTTTCGCGAATTCGGCATCCAGCGAGAGGAAAACCCCTGGCGGCGTACTCGTGGGACCCTGCTTGCCGCGCGCCGGGGATGCGCCGGCCGTCGGGGCGTCATCGCGGTCGTTTATCATGTCGACTGCCCCGCCGCCTTTTCCCTGCTTTTCCGTACGATGATTGCTGACCGGCCCGAGCGGCCAGACGAACGCATAGCCCAGCCGCCCCCTGCCGACGACGCGCCGTTTCCGGCCGCGCCGGGCCACGACTTCACGGTGCGCCGACGCACGCTGCTCGCGCTGCTCGCCGCGGCGATCGTGCTGCCGTGCATCTACGTCGCCGCCATGGCGTACAACGACTTGCGCGCGCGCGAAGCCGACGCCACCGACACCACGCTGCGCACCGTGCGCGTGGCCGAAGAGCACGCGCTCAAGGTGTTCGACATGAACGAGGCGCTCGATGCGCGCGTAGTCGACCTCGTGCGCGGCCTGAACGACGACGGCATCCGCGCCAGCGAGCCGCAGATCCACGAGAAACTCGATGCGATCGGCGGCGGTTATCCGCAGGTGGCCGCGGTGTCGATTTTCGGGACTGACGGCGACCTGCTCGCGAGCAGCCGCTATTCGCCGCCGCCGCCCATGTCGATCGCCGCGCGCGAGGACTTCACCGGCATCCGCGACGGCCGCGTGCTCGACCACGTCTCGCGCGTGATGCAGGGCCAGGTGAGCGGCGAGACCGTGTTCAACATGGGCGTGGCGCGCCTCGACGACGCCGGCGGATTCGCGGGTCTCGTCTCGGTCGCCCTGCGCCCCGGCTATTTCAGCTCGTTCTATCGCGACCTGCTCGGCCCCGACTCGCCGATGTCGCTCGGCCTCGTGCGCAGCGACGGCACGATCCTCGCCTTCGATCCGCCGCCGCGCGTGGACGGCCCGGCGATCACACAGCACTCGCCGCTGGGCGCCGCGCTCCTGCGCGGCACCGAGTCCGGCGTCGTGCGCATGCATTCTGCGCTGCTCGGCAGCAACGTGATCCTCGCGTTCCGGCGCGTGGGCGCGTACCCCGTCTACGTGACCTGCGCGTATCGCACGCCGGCGATCTGGACGGCCTGGTACCGGCACCTGAGCGTGCTCATCATCTCGATGTTCACGCCGTCGATTGCCCTCTGGTGCGTGATCTGGCTGTCGCTGCGGCGCCTCGCCGCCGAAGAGGAGGCGTGGGAGCGCTGGCAGGCCGAGGCCTCGATGCGCCGCTCGATCGAATCCGCCTACCGGCAGTCGCGCAAGATGGAAGCGCTCGGCAACCTCGTGGGCAGCGTCGCGCACGACTTCAACAACCTGCTGATGATCGTCTCCGCCAACGTGCAGATCGCGCGGCGGCGCGGCGCGGCGGGCTTCGAGCGCGAACTCTCCGCGGTCGAGCGCGCGCTCAAGAGCGGCCAGTCGCTCACGCGCCAACTGCTCGGCGTGGCGCGCAAGCAGCCGCTGCGCAACGAGACCATCCACGTCGGGCGCTGGCTGCCGGCGGCCCGCGAACTGCTGCGCGCGTCGCTCGGCGCGAAGGTGTCGCTCGTCGTCGAAGTCGACGACGACGTGTGGCCCGTGCTCGTCGACGTGGCCGAATTCGAGCTCGCGCTCATCAATCTCGCCGTGAATGCGCGCGACGCCATGCCCAACGGCGGCCGCTTCACGGTGCGCGCGCGCAACATCAGCTTCCGGCCCGGCGAAGGCTTCCCGCTCGACGGCGACTTCGTGCACGTTACCCTCGAAGACACCGGCACGGGCATGCCGCCGGACGTGCTCGCGCGTGCGTTCGAGCCGCTCTACACGACCAAGTCGAAGGGCACGGGCACCGGCCTCGGGCTGCCGCAGGTGTTTGCGTTCTGCGAGCGCACCGGCGGACTCGCCGCCATCGACAGTGCGATCGGCGCGGGCACGACGGTGCATCTGTATCTGCCGCGCTCGCTCGCCGAGCCGCCCGCGCCCCGTCCGAGCGAGCCGCGCGAGGAGAGCGCCCAGGTGCACCACGGGCTGAACGTGCTGCTCGTGGAGGACAACGACGAAGTCGCGGCCGGCACCGAGGCGCTCCTGCAGATGATGGGCCACCGCGTGACCTGCGCGAGCGACGCGGCGAGCGCGCTGGAACGGGTCGAAGCGCCGCGTGCCGAGGGCGAGCCCACGCCGCGCTTCGACCTCGTGCTTTCCGACATCCACATGCCGGGGACGATGAACGGCATCGATCTGGCCGAGGCCCTGCAGGGGCTCGAGCCGGACCTGCCCGTGATCCTCGTGACAGGCTACGCGGAGGAGCTCGAGCGCACGCGCAATGCCGATGTGCGCGTGCTGTCGAAGCCGTTCGATATCGCGCTGCTGGAGAAGATACTGGAGGCGATTCGCGAGGACCGCCAGGCGCGTGCGAAGCGCGAGCACGATGCGACGCTCCCGAGCCCGCGTGCATGACAGGACGCGGGTGACACGCCTTGCGGCACGAGGCTTGCGACAGACAGCACGACCCGCAGAATCAGGCGGTTAGACGTCGCGCACACCATGCGCCAGCCGGTGCACGAGCCACGCACAATCGGCGCATGATGTAAGCGGGCGTCGCCATCTGGCGAAGGAGGCTGCCATGAAACAGACCGTGACCGGCGTTTTCCAAACCTACGACGAAGCACGCCACGCGCAGGACGCGCTGCTGCAACGCGGCTTCGCGGCGGGCGACATCGACCTGCCGGCGCGCACAGAGGGCGTGCTGGCCGGCATCGAGCGGCTCGTGGGAAGTTTTTTCTCGTCGACGGGCGATGTGCGTCGCACCACCGAGGCCCAGACGGGCATGACGCCGCCGCCGGGCGAAGCGGTGCGCATCGGCGTGCACGTGAGCGACGAGGCGCACGCCAACCTCGCGTACGAGACGCTGCGCGAGGAGCACGCGACGGAAGTCGCGCTACGCGGCACGCCGTGGGCGTGGCCCGCGACGGACCGTCCGGTCGCGCGCGAGCACTCTGCGCTCGACGAACTCGGTCTCTCCGAATTCGCCGATGCCATGCGCCGCCGTGCCGCGCAAACTGAAGCCGCGCGCGAACAAGGCTCCGTTGAGCCGACGCTCGATCCCAACATCGAACCCACCGTCGAACCGATGCGACCGACGAGCGAAGCCGAGGCGACCGTGCTCACATCGGCAAGCGCACCCGGCGCCGGAGCGGTGATGGGCGCGCATCGCGTAGACGTTCCTGGCGCGCCCGAAGCGACGCGACCCGCAGCCGGCGTCGCGCCGCAAATTCCGGACGAATTCCTCGAGTACGAGGAAGACACGCCCGAACACCACAAGGACATGCCGGGGCAGCGCCGCACGTTGCACTGAAGCCCCTCGCGCAAATGCGGCGTGGATCGTGATCAGGCGTCAGCGGCCGAGCTGGCGCTTGACCCACGCCACGTAGGTATCGACGAAGCCCTGCAGGAACTTGCGCGTATCCTCGTTGACGATCTCGCCTTTCTCGTTGATGCGGCTCGCGTCGTGCTTGATGAACATCTCAGGCTGACCGAGCAACGTGACGTCGAGATAGGCGAGCACGTTGCGCAGATGTTGCTGCGAGAGTGCGGTGCCGGTCGCCCCCACCGACGTGCCGAGCACCGCGCCCGGCTTGCCGCGCCACGAATTCGTGCCCCACGGCCGCGAACCCCAGTCGAGCGCATTTTTCAGCCCGCCCGGAATCGAGCGGTTGTATTCAGGCGTGACGAACAGCAGGGCGTCGACCGCTTCGATCTGCTGCTTGAAGCGGCGCGCCACCTCGGGATAGTCGGCGTCGTATTCCTGGCTGTAGAGCGGCAGCACCCCGATGTCGAGATACTCGAAAGTAAAATCGGCGGGGGCCAGCGAAGTCACCGCGTGTGCGAGTTGCCGGTTGAATGAATCCTTGCGCAGACTGCCGACCACAACTGCGATCTTGTAGGCCATTTCGGTTTCCTCGGAAGCGCGCGCGAAGCGCAGTGGTAGGAAACATCATCATAGACGCCTGCACATTCCGGCGATGCGCGCACGCTCGCTCGGGCCTGCCCGATATCGGCATCGGCGAGGCGTTGTGGATAACCCGGGGTAACGCGAATTTATCCACAGATTTTGGGCATAAGCTTGTGGACAACTTGCGCGGAGAGCCGATGAACACGGGCCTCGCGTCGGATTCGTCTGCAGGTTAGCAAAGATGCAATTTTCTTGCGTGCATGGCGAGGATTGCGCCTCATCCATGCACGCGGGTGCTCGTGCTCGAGATTCGCTCGCTTTTGGCGCGTGAGCAACCCCACGCCTTCATCCCGGCGATGTCAACCGAACAGCGCCGCGACGTTTTCGGTCGGGCGTCCGATCACGGCGCGGCCATCGCGTACGACGATGGGTCGCTGCAGCAGAACCGGATGCCGCACAATTGCTTCGTAGAGCTGATCATCTGTGACGCCGGGTGCATCGAGACCGAGCTCCGTGTACTCGGTTTCGCCGGTGCGGATCATGTCGAGCAACGGGCCGCCCAGCATCGCGTGCAGTGTCTTCAGTTGGTCGACGGTGAGCGGCTGCTTCAGGTATTCAATCACCTCGACTGGCTCGTTCGCCTTCGCGGTGGAGACCAGCTCGCAAGCCGCGCGGGACTTGGAGCAGCGGGGGTTGTGGTAGATCGTGATCATGACGTCGGAAGTTCGAGAGGGGAGCGGGCGGTGAGCCTCAGTGAGTGAGACCGGGGAATCGCTGCGATTTTACCGGGGGGCGCGCTGGTGCGCGTAGGGAGCTTCAGCCGACGAGGCGTGACTCTCTTGGCACGGCTTGTTGCCACGGGATCGCGTGCGGGATTCGCGGTGAGGTCTTCGGGTCGCGCTTGTGCGAGACGGCGTTGCGATGGAGTGAGGCGGACTTTATGCGCATAAAGCGGTGAGGTGCGCGCATGGACATCTTCCGGTGTGCCCGTTACGCCACCGATCGACACCACGCATCGAAGGCGTCGCCGAGGCGGAATCCCATCCCGCACGCGACCGCTATGTGGTATCCCCATACCCCCGCCCGGGCTTTATGCGCATAAACCTTGTCCGAATGGCTAATTCAGCCACGAATTACGTCAAAAATCATTGAACTGAAAAACATTCCAGGTAAAATCCCAAGCTAATAGCAAAAAGGAGAATACCAATTGGCAGCAGAGATAATCGCAGTCACGCAACAAAAGGGCGGAGTCGGCAAGAGCACGATCGCGATGCATCTCGGCGCGGCCTTTCACGAGAAGGGGAAGCGGGTTCTCGTCGTGGATGCCGACGGTCAAAACACGCTGGTCCATTGGGCCAGTGCGTCATCCGATGGTGACACCGGCATCCCGTTCCCAGTCGTCAATCTCTCCGAAGCCGGTGGCCAGATCCACCGGGAGATCAAGAAGTTCGTCAACGACTATGACGTGATCGTCGTGGACTGCCCGCCGTCGATCACGGAAAAGGTCTCCGGCGTGGTGTTGCTGGCCGCGACCGTCGCCGTCATTCCGACTTCGTCGTCCCCTGCTGACTACTGGTCGAGTGTCGGTCTCGTGAAGCTCATCCAGCAGGCCCAGGTCATGAACGAAGATCTGCGCGCGGTATTCCTGCTGAACAAGACCGAAGAGAAGCGCATGCTTACCCGCGAGCTGAAGCGTGCCCTCGAAGAGCTTGGTTTCCCTCTGCTCAGAACGCAGATTCCCACACGTGAAGCGTACAAGCAGGCAATGGCCTTGGGCCAGACAGTTCTGCAAATGAACGACCGCGGCGCTCGCCTCGCCGCAGTGGAAGTGCGCGCATGCGCCGACGAGATCGCGGCGATGCTCCCCTGACTTTATGCGCATAAAGGACCCTGAATGAAACCCTCCCAATTCGCCAAAGGCTTTCAGGCTCGCCCTGATACGACGAGCAGCGAGAAGCGCACTGCGCTCGACCGCCTCAACGCCATCGACGGACTCGTCCAGGACAAGCCAAAAACGCGCGAAGTAGCTGGGCGCTCGAGTCAGCCTGCGCTTGTGACCGGCCTTGATCCTGCCGTCGAACCGATTCTCGACGACGCACCCGGCCTCGAACACGAGTCGGTTGAATACCGTGCCTGGCGCATCGCCCAAGGCTACCGTCCGGGGCAGATCATCGAGTTGCCCCTCAAGGACATCAAGCCAAGCCCCTTCAATCCGCGTCACTTTTATCTGAAGGCATCGATCGCCGAACTCGCAGTCAATCTTGCGAAGCAAGGACAGCAGCAGGCGATCCATGTCATTCCCGACTACGCCACGCCGGGCAGCTACTACGTGAGCGACGGCGGCCGTCGCGTGCGCGCACTGAAAGAAGCGAACAAGGAAGTCGTCAAGGCAATCGTCGTCGACCTGCCGATCGGCATTCAGAGCTACAAACTCGGTTACGACCTGAACGTCCAGCGCGACTCGCAAACCGTTTTCGATAACGCGGTGGTGTGGAAGCGATTCATCGACGAAAAGCATTTCCAGAGTCAACGCGAACTTGCCGATCACCTCGGCCTCGACGAATCGACGGTGGCGGTTGCGCTAGCGATCGGCAAGTTGCCGGAACCGGTCATGCAGGAAATGGTGGCGCGCACGGACCGCTTTGGCTCGAACATGGCCTATCAGGTCGGGCGCTATCACGGCGCGCGCGGCACCGACGCCACGCTGCGTCTCATCAACCGCATCGTGGCCGACGACCTCAGCACGCGTCAGGTGGCGGATATCGTCAAAGGCCGGGCGAGCGCGCAGGAAAGCCCGAAACCGGCTGGGCGGCAACGCTACGCGCAACGGCTGGAGATCAAACTGGATGGAGTCGCCGTCGGCGACCTGAAGTCATATGGCGACGACCGGCTCGAGTTGCGCCTGAAGGGACTCACCAAAGATCGGCGCGACGCAATTCTTCAGCAGATCGAGCAGATCCTGAAGACGAAATAAGGTTGGAAAATGTGTCGACGGCTGCCATGCATTGGGCGGACCGTCGACGATGGAAGCAAGATCGTTTCACGCCTCACGATCGGCCAAACGGCCTCGCCACCACCGCCCCGCATTGCACGGGGCGGCCACCCCTGACGCTCAGGCAGCGCGCGTCTGGCTCAACGTGAACGCGAGCAGATCGCCGTCGGTCGGCTCGCCCCAGGTCTTGCGCGCGAGCCAGTCGAAAAACGCTGTATCGCCCAGTTTCGATTCGAGCCCGCGACGACGCCAGTCGTCGCGCAAATGCGAGCCCAGTCCCGGCAGTTCATCCGTCTCAAACGACTGACGCGCCAGTTCGCGCTCCATGTCGCCCTGCTCCTCGTAGAGCGAGCGCGCTTCCTTGCGCCGATAAGCCGCGTATTCATCGAGCAGCCGCGCCTTCGGATCGTCGGCTGTGATCGCTGCCGCCGCGCTGCGGCCAACGGCCGGTGTGGCGCCTGCCGCGGTCTCCACCGGCGGCGCATAGCCCTTCTTCAACGCGTCCTTGAACAGCGCCGCAGCGCTGCGCACCGGCGGCAGGCTCGTACTGCGCATGCGCTGTTCGGTCAGCTGCAACGCGGCGCGAATGCGGTTTTCCTCGCTGTCGGCGTAGAGCGACTGCGCTTCCTTGAGCGGAATCCCGATCTTGACCATGCGGTCGACGAGCGTGCTGTCGAACACATTCGGATGCTCGTCGAGCGCAAGCATCGGCTGTTTTCGCTCGGTGACGCGAAACTGGATTTCGGCGACCCGGCGCCCTTCGCGATGCTCAATCAGCTCGACGAAGATGTTCGTCACCGCGTTGACTTCGGCAATCGCGGGCCGCAGATAATCGCGCTTGAAATACTTGTATTCGCGTTTGGCTTCGTCGCCCGCTTCGGTGTCCGGGGTACCAGAAAGGATCGGGCGCCACCACTCCCAGGTCTCGCGCATCGTCAGATGGCTGGGGTTGGTCAGATAGCGCACGCAAATCTCGTAGAGCGCCAGCCCCGCGCTGCTGCGCAACTGACTCTGGAATTGCAGGCTCAGGCGCGCGTACTGGACCGGATCCAGCAGCTTCTTCTTGATCTTCGGCGCGAACGAGAACTCCACCCAGACGCGGCGGGTCTGCGGATCCTCGAGAATTTCCGCGTCCGCAATCAGCGTGGAGATACCCCACTTGCGGCCGGGCTTCTGGCTCGACGTGCCCTGGCTCCATTCGACCTGCACCGACACCATGCGGCGCAGGTGCTCCTTCACGAGCGCCGTATCGTTCGAATCGAACGCCGAGTTGGCGACGATGTCGGACAGCAGCGCACGGTAGGTATCGCCAGACTCGTCGGCCTGCTGGGCGACGGCCAGCAGGACGTTGAACAGCTTGCGGGTCAGCAGGGTGATCTTGCCGCTCTTCGGCTGGATCGCGATCGCCTCGACGGCCTTGCGCAATTCCGCCGAGCTGGGGCTTACCACATCGGTCTTTTTCACGCGCTTCGTGGCCATGCGTCGGGTCGAGGAGAGAATTTCGCGAAAGGATACCGTCTGTGGTGATAGGCGTCTATAGGGCCTCCCTCACCATTGCCG
Organism: Paraburkholderia nodosa DSM 21604; assembly: GCF_000519185.1. Classification (GTDB taxonomy): domain Bacteria; phylum Pseudomonadota; class Gammaproteobacteria; order Burkholderiales; family Burkholderiaceae; genus Paraburkholderia; species Paraburkholderia nodosa. The sequence continues at coordinate 385,330 of NZ_JAFA01000003.1, forward strand.
GTGATGCGCATCTCGCGCACGCCACTCACCGCGACACCTTCCCGTATCGCCTCACCTTTGGCCAGACGCCCATCCAGCGGGGCGCTTTGCGTCATGCACGATCCGGCAGGATCCCGTATTTCTGCAGAGTGCCAAGGGTTGCCATCGGCTCCCGTATTCGCTCACCTTAAATATTTTCACGCCGCGGTGAAAAAAGTTCGTGGGTAGTCGCAAAATCCTGGCGACCAGCCGTTGCCGGCTAAAAAATCCGCAATGATGCGATCGCACTGCAGCAAAACATGGCGCGCCGCCCGGACAAAGCGATCGGAAGGTCCCAATTGTGGCGTCCAAGGCTGCCCGACCCGGCGATCGAAGCACCAAATCATCGACGGGGCGCCGATATGTGCCCCACGCATCCCGGAAATTCTCACCTGTCGTCGCGCGAGCCAGACTCATCGATCCGCTCCCGAAGGCCGTCGCTGCGGCTGCCACGCCGCAATCGCTCCTGAAAACCCTCACCTTTGGCATCCCGGGTCGGCTTTGCTGCACCGTCACGACACCTCCCGGAAGTCCTCACCGCTCGTGGCGCCGAAAAGAAAAAACCAATGGATTCCGTGACTTATCCACATGCGTCGCAGGCGGGGGCAGGCGATATCGGGTCCTGCATTCCCTCACCTCAGATCGAGACGCGAGATTCGGCCAGCTGCGAGTTTGCCGAGAAAACCCTCCTGAATAATCTCACCCATGCCGGATTCCAACCGGGAGAAATATCATCCGCGAGCCCGTCATCTCGGCGTCTGCAGCGCAGTGAACGCCAACTTTCTCCCGAATTTGCTCACCTTGGGCAGGAAATATGCCAGAAAATGCTCCCGAAAAGCCTCACCTTAGCCATCCAGGCGCGGGCGGCCGCTGCGCGTTTCGCGGCACTGCGGCAATCTCCCGAAAATTCTCACCTTGTGTCGCGAATTGTCCTCGGGAACGTCCTGCGAGCAGTCGGCAGATCCGCACGGCTCGCGTGCAAGCTCCCGAAAAAGCTCACCTCTGGGCCCCGAAAGCGCCCGTTTCGCCCGATTTCGGGCGTTGGCTCCCGAAAAACTTCACCTTCGATGCGCATTTTTTCCCGATTCTTCTCACCCCACGTGTTTCAGCCCCTCGATTTAGCTGAAAAATGGCGCCAATCGTCGCTCCCGAATCCGCTCACCGTTGCATTTTCCGTAACATCGAAGCCGGGCCCGGCCGCGCGTGATCTGCCCGGCCGTGGCCTCCCGTATCGCCTCACCCTTGCCGGGAAGTCAAGAATCCCCTCGCTCCCGAACCCGCTCACGTCCTTTCCTGCAGCGGCTCACCAGCGTTCCCGAAGCCCGCCACCCATCTGTCCCGCAGGCGCTCACCCAGGGTCCCGTAAAGCCTCACCTGCTCGGCCGGAAAGCCCTGCCAGGTAAGGATTTGCCATGGCGTTAACGTTTTTAACCGGTATCAAGGGTGTTTACTTTTATATCTCTCAAGCAAGAATCCCCCCGCGAGCTACCCAAGATATCCACATCCCAAACCAACCACCACGCCATGTCCACAAGGCGGCTCGCGTGAAACAACGGATCGCAGTAGAATTAGCAGAGAAATTCGCGCGTTTACAAGGGCTTATGAAACAAAGTTCGATTTGTTTCACGGAAGATCCACGCTGATCTCCTCTCGCGACGCGATAAAAGGCCTCTTGAGGGCCATTTCGCGACCACTGGCAATCTCGATCCGTAAAAACGTAGCAAATAGAACGTAATTTGTTATTATTCGTTCACTCCCCTGCCGAGAAGACGAATATGCGAGACCAGGACCGCCAGGCAATCCGCGAAGAAATCGAGGATTTGCGCAAAAACGGAGCACGCAGGCACGAACTGTCCTTACACGCCTGCAAACGCTTGTTCTTCGATTTTGAGATCAAGCCCTCGATGGCTGCCGTCCGTGAGCTGACCCAAACCGGGAGCGCCAGCGACATCCCCAAGGACATCGAGCTTTTCTGGCAACGCATTCGCGCGACCTCCAAAGTGCGTGTGGGCGCCGGGGCGATTCCGCCCGCGCTGGAAGAGCGCGCCGGCGAGCTGCTGGGCGCGCTTTTCGAGGAGGCGCTCGCGCTCGCGGGCGAAGCCCTGCAGGCTGAACGCACGGAATTCGAAGCCGGCCGCCTCGATGCCGAGCAGGCGACCCGGGACGCCGAGGCCCGTCGTTCAGCCTCCGATGAGATGCTGCAACGCAGCGAAGCGCGCGTGGAAGCGGCCTATGAGCGGGTGCGCGAGCTCGAAAGCCGGCTTGCCGCGGCGTCCGCGCAGGGCGTTGCGGCACACGGCAACCGCGAAGTGCTGGTACAGCGTCTGGAGACGGAAAACGACGCCCTGCGCAAACGGGTCGAGGCGGAGCAGACCACCAACGCGGGGTTGCGCGATCGCATCGACGGCTTGCACGAGGAAATGCGCAAGAGCACCGAGCACTACGCACAGCAGATCAAGGACGCGCTCGCCGAGGCCGAACGGCGCGTCAAGCCGATGCTGGTCGAACTGGATTCGTTGCGCTCGATGTCGTCGACCTGGCAGGCGGCCCAGCGTGATGCCAGCAAGAAGGAATTCGATTTCATCCAGCAGCTGGCGACGGCCAAGGCCCGCGCCGACCGGCTCGACGCCGTGCTGCGCGAACGGTCCGACGAAGTGGACGGGCTCACCCGCCAGGTCACGGCATTGCGCGGACAGCAAGGACTCGACACCTCGGTCGCGTCATTGCTTTGTTCACTCGCCGCCGAGGGCCGGCTGGGCGCAACCGAACTGGCGAGCCTTGGCACCGTGGTCGACGGTTACGTCGCGTTGCCGGCGCGTTGTCCTAACTGCCACGAAGGGGAACCGGAATTGTCCGAAGTGGACGATGGTTTCGAATTCACGTGCCCGGAGTGTGAGCACACCTCGGGAACGGGGGCGTCGAAGCTTGCGGCGTACGCGCGCTTCATGGCGGGCAAGCATTCGCACGAACAGGCTTGACGTGAGCTTTTACGGGAGGCGCGCACGCGCCTCTTAAACGCCCAATCGCCGGCCGACGTGGCGTTTCACGCCTCGTCACCTTGCGTAGATACGTGTGGGGACGCCTCGCGTTCCGCCCACGTTTTCCATGCGCGATGGAGCCGCCCCGCGGAGATCGGTTGGAGGAAACCGAGCCACTGCCCTACCTGATCGGTATCCACGCCGCGCTCGAACAGGTCAGCCGCGAACGTGTTGCGCAAGGTCTGCGGACTCGCGCGCTCGGCGCGCGTTTCCGCCACGCCGGCCGCTTCCATCAATGCGTCGATGGCGCGCAGCACCGTGGCCTTGTGCATGGGGCGCCCCGAGGGGGAGCCCGGAAACACCAGCTGCCCGGGCAGTCCGGCCAGGCGGCGCGCTTCGAGCCAGGCGCCAAGCACGTCGACGGCAAATGGCGTCAGTCGCGTGACGCGCGTAAACGCCGGGTTGGCGGCTTCGATCGTGACCCACTCCGAGCCGATCGCCACGCAATCGAGCGTGAGCGCGATGGCGTCTCCCGTTTTCAATCCGCCGCCCAGAAAGATGGCGACGAGCGCCCGGTCGCGGCGTTCGCGCCATCGTTTCGCAGCCGATGGCTCGACGAGCGGCGAGAACAACTGGCCGACGATCGCGGCGCGCTCGGCGGGCGCAAGGAAGCCGGTCGGCTCGTTTTCGCGCGCGTTGCGCCATGCGGCCTCGCCGTCCTGGGCGATGAAGCGCGCCGGATTCGTCGAGGCGAGTTCGATTTCGCGCACGTGATCGAGCACGCGCTCGATGAGCCGCAGGTAGCGAAGCCGTTGCGGCTTCTTCACGTCGAGGGTTGCGACGAATTCGGCGATCGTGCCGGTATCCACGGTCATGATCGTTTTGCGCCTGAGCGCGAGCCATTCGAGAAAGCGTCCCCATTGCACGCGATAGACCTCGGCAGAGGAACGGCGCAAGTCCTGCGAGGCGAGCCAGGCGTCGAACGCGGCGACGGGGTCGCGTTGCCAGTCCTGGCGTTGCTGGTCGAAGAGGTCGCGTGAGGAAGTGGAGGACGCCATCTCTATCATTCCGTTAGTTGCGTTACACGACCATTATAGCGATAGCGGGATCCTGGCCACCGCTATTGTTCCGTGCGATCCCGCGCCGGCCTGCGATCAGCCACCCCAAGCCCTCGCTCGCCGCACAGCGTCGTTGCGTCTTGCCTGCCGGCGCGATTCTTCCGCGCCTTGGGCGGCGCGTTCGTAGGCCGAGACCGCGAACGCGAAGACGGCCGGCAGCGCGTTGGATTGTCCGAAGTCGACAGTCTCGTCCGTTTCTGGCCAGGCGAGGTCGCCCGGCCGCTGAAAGAGGCCAAGCATGAGGGCGTCGTGGCGGCAGGCGAAGCCGAGATCCGCCAGGGCTTCGGCCTCGATGGCATGCAGCAGGCGCCAGGTGAGCGGCACCTGCCGCGCGATATAGCGCTGCGCGATGTTGCGGACGATGTGCTCGAGGTCGCGCGCAGCGGCCTGAAAGCGCAAGGCCGCCAGAGCGGGCTCGCGCGGCAGTTCGGTGGGGAGGGACATCGACGGCTCCAGTCGGACTTTCACTGTATAAATATACAGTAGTCAGTCCAATTGCGCAGCCTCGTCCGTTCGGCCAGGGCGAGCGGTGAGGCGGACCTTCAGCCGTGGATCACCACCAGCAGCGCGCGCGCCTCGCCCTTGCCGACGTTGCGGATCGCGTGTGGCTGATCGGCGATATAGCGCGCCGTGTCCGCGGCCCTCAGGCGCTGCGTCGCGCCGGCCGCCTCGACCTCGATGCTTCCCTGCAGCACCGTGAGATGCTCGCGCGTGCCCGGTTCGTGCGCGGCCGAAACCAGCGCCCCGCCTGGCTTGAGCGTCAACTCATACCATTCGAAGTGGCCGGCCAGCTCGATGGGCCCCCACACGCGCAACTGGTAACCCGCGTCGTGGCCGTGCAGCGTCGGGATGTCGTGCGGCCCGGCCACGGCGATCGCTTCGGGCGCCTTCGGGGCGGCGAACAGCGAATCGAGTTTGACGCCCAGCGCGTTCGTGAGCCGCCAGGCCACGGCAATGGTCGGGTTCGCCTTGTCGCGCTCGATTTCCGATAGCATGGATTTTGAGACGCCCGCGGCGCGCGAGAGGTCGTCGAGCGTCATCTTGCGCTCGGTGCGCAGCCGCTGGATCTGCTCGCCCACGCGCGGCGGCACGGTGGCAGGTACGGCGGATGCAGCCGGTACGTTGGTTGCAGCGGATGCGGCCGACGCCGGTGCGTCGGCAACGGTGCCCGCCGGGGCGGTGCGCGGTTTGCGGGTGCTTGCCATTCACGGCCTCATCGATTAGAGTGCGTTCGACATATCGAACTTGGGTTCGAAATAAAGGAAATTTTCGCCAACGGCTGACGGCGACTATAGCAAACCGCAGGCAACCCGCAGGCATGTCGCAGCAAGACTGCGGCAGGCCGCAGCGAAGTGAGGAGCACGATTCATGCGTACCCCGTATCTCGACCACTTGCGCGCGACGCTCGACCAGATCCGCGCCGATGGCTTCTACAAGAACGAGCGCGTGATCGCCACGCCGCAGTCGGCCGACATCCGGCTCGCAGACGGCAGCGACGTGCTCAACTTCTGCGCGAACAACTACCTCGGCCTCGCCAATGACGCGCGGCTCATCGCCGCCGCGAAAGACGGCCTCGAGCGCGATGGCTTCGGCATGGCGTCGGTGCGTTTCATCTGCGGCACGCAAACCGTGCACAAGCAGCTCGAAAGCGCGCTCGCCACGTTTTTGCAAACCGAAGACTGCATTCTCTATTCCAGTTGTTTCGACGCGAACGGCGGCCTGTTCGAAACGCTGCTCGGCGAAGAAGACGCCATCATCAGCGACGAACTCAATCACGCGAGCATCATCGATGGCGTGCGCCTTTCGAAGGCGCGCCGCTACCGCTACAAGAATAACGATCTTGCGGACCTCGAAACCAGGCTGAAAGAAGCCGACGAAGCCGGCGCACGCTACAAGCTGATCGCCACCGACGGCGTGTTCTCGATGGACGGCATCATCGCCGACCTCAAGGGCATCTGCGATCTCGCTGACCGCTACGACGCGCTCGTGATGGTCGACGACTCGCACGCGGTGGGCTTCATCGGCGAGCATGGGCGCGGCACGCCCGAGCACTGCGGCGTCCCGCAGCGCGTGGACATCATTACCGGCACACTCGGCAAGGCGCTGGGTGGCGCGTCGGGCGGCTATATCGCGGCCAAGCAGGAAGTCGTCGACTTGCTGCGCCAACGCTCGCGCCCTTATCTTTTCTCGAACACGCTGACGCCGAGCATCGCGGCCGCCACGCTTGCGGTGCTCGAACTGATTGCAAGCGACGAAGGCGCGCAGCTGCGCCGCCGGGTGCGCGAGAACGGCGCGCAGTTCCGCCGCGAAATGAGCGCGCTCGGCTTCACGCTCGTGCCCGGCGAGCACCCGATCATTCCGGTGATGCTCGGCGACGCCCAGGTCGCCTCGAAAATGGCCGACGCGCTGCTGCACGAGGGCGTCTACGTCATCGGCTTTTCGTATCCGGTCGTGCCCAAAGGCCGCGCGCGCATTCGCACGCAGATGAGCGCCGCGCACACGTCCGCGCAGATCGGGCGCGCCGTAGAAGCGTTTGCGCACGTAGGCAAGCGGCTCGGTGTGATTTAACAAGGATTGCGAATCAAATGAAAGCACTCGCCAAACTCGAACGCGCGCCCGGACTCACGCTCACGCGCGTGAAGAAGCCCGAAGTCGGCCATAACGACGTGATGATCAAGATCCGCAAGACAGCGATCTGCGGCACGGACATCCATATCTGGAAATGGGACGACTGGGCCCAGAAGACTATCCCGGTGCCGATGCACGTGGGCCACGAATACGTGGGCGAGATCGTCGAAATGGGCCAGGAGGTACGCGGCTTCCAGATCGGCGACCGCGTGTCGGGCGAAGGGCATATCACCTGCGGCTTTTGCCGCAACTGCCGCGCGGGGCGGCGCCACCTGTGCCGCAACACCACGGGCGTGGGCGTGAACCGCGAAGGTGCGTTCGCCGAATACCTCGTGATTCCGGCCTTCAACGCGTTCAAGATTCCGCCCGAGATCTCCGACGATCTCGCCGCGATTTTCGATCCGTTCGGCAATGCCACGCACACGGCGCTTTCGTTCAACCTCGTGGGCGAGGACGTGCTGATTACGGGCGCGGGGCCGATCGGCATCATGGCCGTGGCGATCGCGAAGCACGTGGGGGCGCGCAACGTCGTCATCACGGATATCAACGATTACCGGCTCGAGCTTGCGCGCAAGATGGGCGCGACGCGCGCCGTGAACGTGGCGCGCGAGTCGCTGCGCGACGTGATGAACGAACTGCACATGACCGAAGGCTTCGACGTGGGCCTCGAAATGTCGGGTGTGCCGAGCGCGTTTACGGCGCTGCTCGAGTCGATGAACCACGGCGGCAAGGTGGCGCTGCTCGGCATTCCGCCCGCGCAAACCGCCATCGACTGGAACCAGGTCATCTTCAAGGGGCTTGAAATCAAGGGCATTTACGGCCGCGAGATGTTCGAGACCTGGTACAAGATGGTCGCGATGCTGCAGAGCGGGCTCGATCTCTCGCCCATCATCACGCACCGTTTCGACGTGGACGACTACGAGAAAGGCTTCGCGGCCATGCTCTCGGGCGAGAGCGGCAAGGTCATTCTCGACTGGACCACGGCCTGAACGCGCATTGATTTGATGAGGCTTTTACGGCGCTGCGCCCGGCGCCGGCTGCTCGAATTCGGCCTCGATGCGCACGTCGATCTCGTCGCCCACGGCGGGATACCAGCTCGTCAACCCGAACGCCGAGCGCTTGAAATGGCCCGATGCGGTGAAGCCGAGCGTGGGCTGCTTCGTGAGCGGATTCGGCGCGTAGCCGTTTAAGGTCACGTCGAGCGTGACCGGTTGCGTCACGCCGCGGATCGTGAGATTACCCGTGAGCGTGCCGCGCCCTTCGCCCGTGCGTTCGAAGTGCGTGCTCGTGAAGCCGATCTGGGCATAGCGCTGCACATCGAGCATCTGCGGTCCCTTCACCATGGCGTCGAGTGCGCCGACGTTGGTGTCGAGGCTGGTGGCGTCGATGGTCGCGTCGACGGTGGCCGCTTCGAGGCCGCCTGCCTGCCAGTCGAGCGTCGCCTGTGCGCGGTCGAAGCGCATGACGAAGCGCGTGTAGTGGAAGTGATCGACGTCGAACACGATGCTCCAGTGATGCGCGTCCATCACGTAGTGTCCCGCCGGCACGTCGGCTTCCGTGCGGCTCACGCTGTGCGTGACCACGCGCAGCGGCGTGCACGCGGCAAGACTCGCTGCGCACAGCGCTACGCAGAACGCGCGGCGCGAGCCGCGAACGAGAGGCGCAAGCGATACCAGCGGCCGGTCTTTCATCTCATCTCCCTTTGACTTGTCGACATCCGTAATGACGTTTGGCGACGTGCGTTTCTTCCATCCGGTTCGCGAAGCATAACGCGACGGGGCCGGATCGCAGCGGCCCGCGCAGTTTCCCGACCGGGTCACGCGCACATTGCGCGCGGCGCGAAACTCGGGTCTCATACGCCCATTGGAGCCCGAACGAGCGGAGAGCCGCCTATGCCAGCCACGAACCATGCCGTGCGTTTTCACGCCACGCTCGTGCGCGACGTCGACGCGATGACGGCCGCCACGGCGCGCGCGTTCGGGCGTCACACGCACGACCAGTACGGCATTGGCGTGATCGATCGCGGTGGCCATGTCTCGCTCAGCGATGCGGGCCAGGTCGAGGCCGTGCCGGGCGACCTCATCCTCGTCAATCCGGGCGAGGTACACGACGGCCGCCCGCTCGGCACCGCCGGCCGCGCGTGGCGCATGCTGTATTTCGAGCCGCGCTGGGTCGACGCGCTGCAAGCCGACGTCACGCAAGGTGACGACGCGGCTTTTGCGCTGCACGCGCCCGTGATCAGCGAACCGCGTTTGCGCGCGTTGTTCGATGCAGCCTTCACACACGTAACCAACCAAAGCAGCGACCTCTCACATATGGCCTTCGATGCCGCCGCGCTCGAGGTGATGACGCGGCTCGTCGAGGCGCTCGGCCACCGGCGCGCGCTCGCGCAGTCTTCACCGGCGTCGCTGGCGCGCGTGCGCGAGATGATCGACACCGATCCGGCCCAGCCGTTCTCGCTCGCCGAACTCGCGCAGGCGGCGGGGCTGAGCCGCTTCCAGCTCCATCGCGGTTTCCTGCGTGCGTTCGGTGTCGCGCCGCACGGCTACATCCTGCATCGCCGCGTGGCGCTCGCGCGGCGCCTGCTCAAGGCGGGCCATGCCCCGGCGCAGACCGCGCTGGCCGCCGGTTTCTGCGACCAGAGCCACCTGAACCGCGCATTCGCGCGGCAGTTCGGCGTATCGCCGGGGCGTTACCGGCTCGCGCGCGCGGCATGAGTCGCACGCGCGCCAGGCGCTGACGCACAACGATCCAAGACGGCGCGTCGTGGTGAGCCTATACAGGCGTATCACCACGAGGAGCGCTCCATGTCGATACGATTGCCGTCGCGCCAAAACGCGCGGCGCTTGACCCTCTCCCCCCGATCCGTCGCGCAGGCGCAATTGACGGCGGCCATGCTCACCGTCGGCAGCACGGTCATTGCGAGCAAGGCCATCGGCGCCGGTCTCGATCCGCTGCCTGCCACCGCGCTGCGCTTCGGGATGGCGCTGCCGGTTTTTCTGCTGCTCATGCGTCTCACCGGTACGGCGTTTCCGCGTCCCGGCCTGCGCGACGCGCTATTGCTCGTCGCACAGGCGGCGATCGGCAGCGTCGGCTATACGGTCTTGCTGATCGCGGGCACGCAGCGCACCTCGGCGAGCGACGCCGGCATCATCCTCGGCACCCTGCCGGCCGTTTGCGCGGTGACGGCGGCGCTGGTGCTGGGTGAGCGGCTGCGTGCGAGCACGCTTGTTTCGGTGACGATCGCGAGCCTCGGCGTGGCGCTGGTCACACTCGCACCCGGGCAGCATCGCGATGGTGCACATTCGCTCACGGGCGACGCGATGATACTCGGTGCCGTCGTGTGCGAAAGCCTGTTCGTCCTGCTGAACAAACGGCTGTCGCGGCCGTGGCCGCCCCTTGCACAGGCAAGCGCGATGACGGGAATCGGCTTCGTCGTATCGGGCTTATGCGCGCTACCCGGCTGGCTGGGCGCGGCCCACGCCGTGCCGTTGAACGCCGTGCTTGGCGTGGCGTATTACGCGCTCGTGCCGACCGTGGGCGGATTCTGGCTCTGGTACGCGGGTGCGGCGCGCGTGCCAGGCGGCGAGGCCGCGGTGTTCACCGCGGTGGCGCCGGTATCGAGCGTGGCGCTGGCCACGGTGCTGCTCGGCGAGCCGCTTACGCTCACGCGCGTGCTGGGCCTCACCCTGGTCGTGGCCGCCGTGTTCGCGGTTTCAGGACGCGCGCTTTGGGATCGCATTAGCGCGCAGCGCGGCGCGCGCGAGAGCAAAGTGTCTTGACTTGGGAGAATGATCGTTCTACATTGCGGACTGGGAGAACGATCATTCTCCCGCTGATCTTCGCCATCCCGCCGCAATCGCGCTGAACGAGACTAGTCATGAGCCCGCTCGCTGTAACGAACCCCGAAGCGAACGCCGACACGCCGCAGGCCGATGCGCGCGAGCGCCTGCTCGAAGCCGCCGAGGCGCTGATCTACGCGGGCGGCATTCACGCAACGGGCGTCGATGCGATCGTTCGCGCGGCGGGTGCGGCGCGCAAGAGCTTCTACACATATTTCGAATCGAAGGACGCGTTGGTCGCGGCTGCGCTTGCGCGGCGCGACGAGCGCTGGATGCGCTGGTTCGTCGCCGGCACGCTCGCGCGCGGACGCACGCCGCAAGCGCGCCTTGTCGGCATGTTCGACGTATTGCGCGAGTGGTTCTCGTCCGAAGGCTTTCACGGTTGCGCGTTTCTCAACGCCGCCGGCGAAATCGCGTCGCCCGACGACCCCGTGCGCGTGGTCGCGCGCGAACACAAGGAGCGCCTGCTCGACTTCGTGCGCGAACAGAGCGATGCGTGGGCCGCGAGCGTCGGCGCAGATCGCCGGGTCGCCGCGCGCCTCGCACGGCAATGGCTGATCCTGATCGACGGCGCGATCGGCGTCGCGCTAGTAAGCGGCGACGCCGATGCGGCGCTCGACGCACGCGCGGCAGGCCGGTCGTTGCTCGACGCCTTCGCACCGAAAAGCGGTTCCGGTTCCCGCAGCCCATCCCAAACCCGATCCCCATTGCGCGCACCGTCCCGGCGCGCCGCCCAACGCAAGGAGCAAGACCATGAGTGATTCGCCCGAAGTGCGTCCGCCGCTGCCGCCGTTCACGCGCGAGAGCGCCATGCAGAAGGTGCGCGCCGCTGAAGACGGCTGGAATACGCGCGACCCGCAGCGCGTTTCGCTTGCGTACACGCAGCAAAGCGTGTGGCGCAATCGCGCCGAGTTCGTGACGGGCCGCGAGGCCATCGTCCAATTGCTCACGCGCAAGTGGGCGCGTGAACTCGACTATCGCCTGATCAAGGAGTTGTGGGCGTACACGGACAATCGCATCGCGGTGCGTTTCGCCTATGAATGGCACGACGATTCGGGCAGCTGGTTCCGCTCGTATGGCAACGAAAACTGGGAATTCGACGCGAACGGCCTGATGGCGCATCGTCACGCATCGATCAACGACCTGCCGATCCGCGAGGCGGTTCGTCTCTACCACTGGCCGCTCGGGCGCCGTCCCGACGATCATCCGGGCCTCTCCGACCTCGGCCTCTGACGCTTCGCTTTCATCGGGACGACTCGCTACGCTGGCACCATGCCGGCAGCGAGCGCGTTGCCCGATCCGAGCCTGGACTCCATTGCGCACGCATCGGGTTGCGGTACAGTTCGTCATTCACCGCGAACCAGCAATCAGAAAACAGACGATCCCCAGGTGGATCGGCGCAAGAAAGGACGGAGAGCCCATGCGGTTTTGGCAGAAGCAAGGTGACGCAGCAACCATAACGACAACGACGGCGACGACGCAGGCGACAACGCAGGCGAAGAGAACGAAACGCGGCGCGGCTGCTGCCCTGCTGCTCCTGCCGCTGCTGCTGTTCGGCACGGCGCAGTCGGCGCACGCGGCGAACTGGTGTAGTTCGGGCCTATGGGTCGATGCGATGGTGGGCTCGTACCACATCCATCCCGACAAGGACTTCGAACAATTCAACCCGGGCCTCGGCATCGAATGCTGGCCCGGCGATACGTGGGCGCTCACGGCAGGCGGCTTTCGCAACTCGTTGCGCCGGCCCTCTTACTATGGCGGCGCAGTGTGGGCGCCCGAGTTTCTGCACTGGGGCTTCGTGCGGCTCGCGGCGATGGGCGGCATCATCTCCGGCTACAACTATGGCAACTGGGGACTCGGCCACGACCATACGATCGGGCCCGTGGTCGCGCCTATCGTGATGGTCGCGTACAAGCGCGTGGGCGTGAACTTCATCGTCATTCCGCCGATACCGTCTGACGATCTGCCGTTTACCATCGGGTTTCAGTTGCGGTTCAAGTTTTAGGGTCCAACGTCCTCCCGCAAACTCTCACCATTGCTGTTAACCTGACGCCTTTGTCATATTGGCGTCAGTGACGTGCCACGGCCTGACCCTAAGATACGAGCCTTCGCTTCACAGGTGCGCGACGCGACGCGCTATCCAAGTCAGAGGAAAAGAATGAAGAAGTTCACACGCATGCTGATCGCCGCAGGCGCACTGGCCATGAGCGCCGGCGCCATGGCCGCCGCGGCGCCTGAGCCCGCCTGGTTGCCCGCAACGGCGGCTGCAAGCCTGCAGAATGCGAGTGCGATCGTCGAAGGCGCGAATGGGTCGAATGTGAAGTCGACGCTTTATGTCTTTATGGACCCAAACTGTATTTACTGTCACCTGGTGTGGAAAGCGCTGCAACCGTATGAAGCGGTCGGCCTGCAGGTGCATTGGATTCCTATGGGCTTTCTGAAACCCGATTCGGCGGGCAAGGCGGCCGCGCTGCTGGAGGCGAAAGACGGCGCCGCGCTGCTCAAAGAGCTGGAAACTCACTACTCGGAGAAGGACGAGTCGGGCGGCATCGCCCCGCTCGCGCACATTCCCGCCGCCGACAAGAACAAGCTCGACGACAACATCAAGCTCTTTCAGGACCTCGGTTTCGACGGTACGCCTACGCTTATTTATCAGGGCTCGGGCGGACGCTGGGCCAATGTCAGCGGCTTGCCGAAGCTCGGCGATCTGCCGGGCATGCTGAATTTGCCGGCGCAACCGATCACCGATGCCGAGTTGCAGAAGTATCGTTGAGCGCGCGCGGCGGTGAGTCATTCACCGCATCGTGAGTTCACCGATACAACGATAGGTGAGGAGTTCCAGGAGTCGAATGTCGTGCGCTCCTCCCGAAAAGCCTCACCTTTGCCCTCACGCGCCAGGTTTAGAACTTGTAATCGGGATTCTTCGGATCGAATGCTTCGTCGTCGAATGACTTCGGCGCGATGCTGTCGATGACGATTTTCTCGAACATCTGCCCGTCGTCCCCGTAGGCTTCGACGGTGCGGAAATACGGATGCTGCAGGTCCAGCCCGAGCGTCTGCTTCTTCGCGTAGAACTGCGGCTTGCCGCTCGGCGAAATGTAGGTGAGCGCCACCACGCGCACGCCTTCTATCGTTTTCACCTCGACTTGCGGCTTGTAGGACGCGCCCACTTCGACGTACTTCTTCGCGTCGGTCATGAACTGGCTCACGATGAATTCGGTGCCGAGATCCGTGATCTTGTGATTCGACTGCGAGCGTGCGAGCGTGCCGTCGAGCGCGGTCCACATCGGCATCACGCCGAGCAGGCCGCCGAGGTGGCCGTACATTTCGTCGCGGCGCTTCGAGGCGTCGTAGATCACCTCCTCGCCCGAATGAACGCCGTCGGGCAGCCATTTCGCGTAGATGCGCAGCGGCTCGTGCTCCAGCTTCACGACCATGTGCGCGGGCTTCGCGGGCCACTTGCCGTTCAGGCGCTCCCACCGAGACAGCACGAATTCGTATGAGGGATAGCCCGCCGGGCCGAGCTTGATGAGCGTGGGCACGACGAGCGGGTCGAACGCTTCGAAGAGCGCGGTGAGCTGCGCGTCGTCCAGCTTCGTGAGCGCGTCGCTCTTCTGCGCGCGCTGCAGCCAGCGCACCTGTTGATCGACGCTCAGTTTCGCGACTTCGGCGGCGGGCGTTGCGCCTTGGGATGCGTTGCCTGTTTCTGCGCCGTTGCCTTGGGCGAACGCCGTGGCGCTGGCGAGCACAAGCGCTGCGCACGCGAAGAGCGTGCGTGCCTGATGGACTTTCATTTCCTGTCTCCCTTGATGAATGCTTGCGGCCCACACCTTCCCACGCGGACCGGCGCATTTTTCAGCTTCGCGACTGTCTCCTCACGCAGCGCATGCCGCGTGGCGAGGTCGGCTAAGTCGCGGACGGATTGCCCAGCACGCCCGGTGCGGGCGTTCCGATGTCCGTGCCCGGCTGATCCGTCTCGATCGCGCGCGCGAGGCCCGCGTGCACCGTGCCCGTGAGCGCGCAGAGCAGCCAGTCGTAGGTCGTGGACGGCGCGGTGACGGGCAACATGTGGCCGCCGCTCACCACCTTGAGCGTCACCTGGCTTGTGAGGCGGCTGAGCGCATCGCCATGTCGGGTCCAGTTGAGCACGACGTCGTCGCGTCCAAACAGAATATCCACGGGAACGCTCAGTTCTGCGTAGCGTCGTTCCATCTGTGCGAGATCGTCGGCGTCTTCAATCGCGATGAGATCGGCGGAGGCGCTGTAGAAGCCGCTGGGCCGCAAGCTCAGCAGTCCGCCGCCGCGCGTGCGGAAATCGCCCGGTACGGCCTCGGGCGCGAATACCTGCTTGAGAACGGCGGAACTGGTCGCGAGTCCGATGGGCGTCGCGAACGTGCGCGCCACGAAGCGACGCACGGCGTTCGAGCGCAGCACGAGCGCGCGAAAGGCTTTGGGCACTTCAGTCTGCACGTGCGTGAGCGGCGCGATCAGCGCGAGGCGCGAAACGGCGTGCGCATGATCGAGCGCCACGGCCAGCGCGATCGCACCGCCCAGCGAATGCCCGACGAGTACCGGCGATTCGAGACCCAGTGCTTCGATGAAGCGCGCGACCGTGCGCGCCTGCGCGCGGATATTCGCCGACGCGTGCGGCCCGCGTGTGGAGTAGCCGGAACCTGGGCGGTCGATGAGTATCACGCGATGTTCGCGCGCGAGCGCCTGCATGGGTAGCCATGCGAAGTTGCGCATTTGCCCGCTCAGGCCGTGAATGAACACAATGGGCGGCCCGCTGCCGAACTCGACGTAATGAATCCGGTCGCCGTCGATGTCGATCAGTTGGCCGTCCATCGGCACGGCGGCTTCGATGCGGCGCGTGGCGCGTCGCGTGAATGCGGCGAGCGCGGCGAGAGCGGCGCCGGCGGCAACGACCGCGGCAGGCAGGGCAAGTGGGTTCACTGGCGGTCCTCTGTGTGCGGGTTGGGGTCGAAGCCTTGTGCGCATGGCGAAGCGCACGTGGCAAAACGCGTGAAGCGTGCCGCGATCTGCCGTGCCTCGCTCACCACGGCCCAATGCGGCGCGGCGATGATTTCGCGCTGGTGTGCTCCGAGCCAGCGCTCGACGCCTTCGGACATGGCCGGGGTCACGT
Source organism: Paraburkholderia nodosa DSM 21604 (assembly GCF_000519185.1). Classification (GTDB taxonomy): domain Bacteria; phylum Pseudomonadota; class Gammaproteobacteria; order Burkholderiales; family Burkholderiaceae; genus Paraburkholderia; species Paraburkholderia nodosa. The sequence continues at coordinate 401,057 of NZ_JAFA01000003.1, forward strand.
AGCGGTCGAAACGCGGCACGATGATCTGCACCGGAATACGTGTGCGGCGCTCGCGCGGGTGCCGCGCGCACGCAAGAAAATTCGCGCGATAGAGTTGCAGCCCGTTGAGCGCGTTGCGCAACTGCTGGGGATCCGGCTCGACGCACACGCGCTCGGTCCTGCGCAGCCACCACGGCCACAACGCCGCGCCGCCAAGCCGCCAGGCGAGTTCGGGCACGAGCGGAAGATGAAAGAACGCGATGTACCACGACTTCAGCAACTGCGCGGGAACGCGCGGCTTGAGAAAAACATGGTCGAGACAAGGACCGGAAATCGAGGTGTACGAAACGATCCGCGAGGCGTTCGCCGGCTCGGTCACGGCTTCCCAGCACTGGATCGACCCCCAGTCGTGCGCCAGCAGATGAAATGGCTGCGCGCCGCAGGTCGCATTGGCGACCGCAAGCAGATCGCGCGCGAGTTGCGCGAGTGCGTAGCCAGAGCGGGCACGCGGGGCAACGGATGCCCCCATGCCGCGCACGTCGTAGGCGATCACGCGAAAGCGCGTTTCCAGTTCGGTGCGCAACGCGTTCCAGATGCGCGCCGAGTCGGGGTAGCCGTGCACGAGCACGACGGGCGGCGCATCGTCGGGCCCACTGACGTAGACCGCGAGGCGCACGTCGTCGGACCGGACGAACACGGGTTCGGGCGCGCCGCGCATGACCTGCCTCACACCGCGCGCGGCGTTGCCGCCGGATGCAGCGGCACGCGGCGCGGGGCGGCGCGCGAGGCGTACTGCGCGTTGGTCTCGTCGATCTGCGCAACGAGGCCGTCGAGGCGCGCGAGATGCCGCCGGTTGTCGTGATCCCACGGATGAAAGCCGGGCTTGAAAAAGCGCAGCCATTCGAGCGCGATGCCGGGGAACACGCCGTGACGCGGCCCGTAGAGAAACTTCACGAGCTTCCCCATGCCGCGCACCTTGCCCTCGCGGCGGCGGTGCGCGCGCAAGAGCGCGAGGTGATAGTCGAACACGATGAGCCAGAAGAGAACCGTGGTGGCGAGCATCGTACCGGTTCGCATGAGATAGCGCTTGACGCCCGGCTCGATCACCCGATTCCAGACATCGAACGAGACCGACTTGTGCTCGGTTTCCTCCAGCGCGTGCCAGAGCCACATCTGCTTGTAGCCCGCCACCGAGCCTTCGATGCGCGTGCCCGTATCGGCGAGCAGCAGGTCGGCGAGCATGGCCGTGTAGTGTTCGAGCGCCACGGTTTGCGCGAGTTGCAGCGAAGGCGGCAACACCTTGCGCGCGAAGTTGAGGATGGCCCACAGCCGCTTGTCGAGCTTGTGCGCGGGCAAGCCCGCCGCCTGGAGCAAGTCGTTGTATTCGACGTGTTCGCGCGTGTGCATCGCTTCCTGGCCGATGAAGCCCATGACCTGCTTCTTGAGTTCGGGGTCTTCGATGCGGTCGCGGTAATGCCGCACCGAATCCATGAAGAAGCGCTCGCCCGCGGGAAAAAGCAGCGAAAGCGCGTTGAAGAAGTGGGTGACCGGCACGCCCTCGACGTGCCAGTCACAAGCCCTTTCGGGCGGCAATGCGAAGCGGATGTCGCGCCGTATCGGCATCATGTTATGGCTCCCTGTTGTGTGCCTGCTGTTATTCATTGCGTGGCGGCGGATCCGCGCGCGGCGCGGCGGCGTGCCTTCGCGGCTTCGCGCCGCGCGCTCATCACGACCAGCGCCTGGTAAGCGGCGGGCAGCGTGCGCACGAGCCAGTCCGCCGCGCGCGCGTCGCGGCCAATCAGCACGCGCCGTGCGTTGCGCTTCACGCCGCTCAGGATGGCGCGGGCCGCGTCGTCTGCGGTGGTGATGAAGAACTTCTCGAAGTCGTCTTTGCCTTGCTGCTCGCTCGCCACCATGAAGCCCACCATGTTGTGCGCCACGCGGCTCGATTGCGCGATGTTCGTACGGATGCCGCCCGGATGCACGCAGGTCGCAGACACGCCGCAGCGCATCATGTCGAGTTCCTGACGCAGCGCTTCGGTGAAGCCGCGCACGGCGTATTTGGTCGCGTTGTAGCCGCTCATGCCTGGTTGTGCGAAGAGACCGAACACGCTCGAGGTATTGACGATGTGTCCGTCGCCGCTTGCCTTCAGATGCGGCAGAAATGCCTTCGTGCCGTGCACGACGCCCCAGAAGTTGATGTTCACGATCCACTCGAGGTCGCTGTACGCCATGCCTTCGATGGTGCTCGACAACGCGACGCCCGCGTTGTTGAAGACGAGATTGACGCCGCCGTGCGTGGCCGCCGTCTCGTCGGCCCACGTGAATACGGCATCGCGCTCGCTCACGTCCAGCACGCGCGTGCTAACGCCCACCGAAGGGGCGAGCGCGCCCACGATGCGAGCGGTCTCCTCGAGCGCAGGGGCGTTCCGGTCGGCGAGCGCGAGATGGCAGCCGGCGCCGGCAAGCTGGAGCGCGAGCGCGCGGCCCATGCCCGAGCCGGCTCCGGTGATGGCGGCGACCTTGTTGTCAAAGCGTTTCATGGGCGGGCTCCGGGTGAGTTGGGTGCGCCTGTTCAGGCGGCCTCGGTGGGTTGCGTGGCAGCGGTGAGCGGCACTTCGTGCTGCGTGGCGTGCGGCGCGCGATAGACCTGGTAATCCGCGAGGGAGAAGTGCGCCGTGGCGCGGCGAAAGCGCCAGGTGAAACCGGGCCACAGCGTCGTGTTCCGGCCATTACGCGGGTCGAGATACCAGCTCTTGCAACCGCCCACCGACCAGATCGCGCGGCCAAGCTTGTTCTGGATGCGCTCGTTGTAGCGCGCTTCCACATAGGGCCGCACGTCGATCGAATCCGCGCGGTCGTTCTTCATGGCGGCGAGCGCGCCGAGCACGTACTCGATCTGCGATTCGATCATGAACACCATCGAGTTGTGGCCGAGGCCGGTGTTCGGGCCGACCAGCATGAAAAAGTTCGGATAACCAGGCAAGCTCGTGCCGAGGTAGGCATGCGCGCCGTTGCGCCAGGTCTCGACGATATCGATGCCGCCGCGGCCCACGATCGCGCCCGGCGGAAATGGGTCGGCCACCTGAAAGCCGGTGCCGTAGATCAGGCAATCGACCTCGTGATGCACGCCGTCGGCGGTCACGACGCCGGTGCGGTCCACCCGCGCGATCGCATTCGTCACCACCTGCACGTTCTTGCGCGAGAGCGCCGGATAGTAGTCGTTCGAAATGAGCACGCGCTTGCAGCCGATCGTGTAGTCGGGCGTCACGGCCGCGCGCAGTTCAGGATCGGGCACCTGGTGGCGGATATGGCGTAACGCGAGCTTCTGCACGTTCTTCATGAGCGCCGGATGCACCGCGAAGCCGAGCACACGCGTTTCGAGCATCCAGTAGAGCCCCGCGCGCGCGAGCGCTTGCGTAAAGGGCAGCGTGCGGAACAGCCATTGTTCGAAGCCCGAAATGGCGCGGTCGGGCTTGGGCATGATCCACGGCGGCGTGCGCTGGAAGAGCGCGAGTTGCGCCACGCGCGGCGCGATCTGCGGCACGAACTGGATGGCGCTTGCGCCCGTGCCAATGACGGCGACGCGCTTGCCGTCGAGCGCATAGCCGTGCTCCCAATGTTGAGAGTGGAAGGTCTTGCCTTCGAAGGTGTCGAGTCCCGCAATCGCCGGCAACGCGGGGCGCGAAAGGCCGCCCATGCCCGAGATCAGCACGCGCGCGCTGACGCGCCGGCCATTGGCGAACGCGAGGCGCCAGCAGTGCGCGGCCTCGTCCCATGTCGCGTTCGTGAGTTCGTGCCCGAAGTTGAGCCACGGAAAAAGCCGGAAGCGATCGACGCAGCGGTTCAAATAGGCGCGTATCTCGGGCTGCGGCGCGAACATGCGCGTCCAGCGCGGATTCGGCGCGAACGAAAACGAGTACACATGCGATTGCACGTCGCAGGCGCAACCGGGGTAATGATTGTCGCGCCAGGTGCCGCCCACGGAGTCGGCCTTCTCGAACACCGCGAAGTCCTGGTTGCCGCTTTGCAGCAGGCGGATCGCCATGCCAAGGCCGGCAAAGCCAGTGCCGATGATGGCGATGCCGATCGCGTCGCCGGTACGGGCGGGTGCGTTCATCCGGAGCGTCTCCCTGTTGTCGATCCATCTATGACTGTGACATTGATGAATGTAAACATAGTGCGATCGGCGCCGATGCGCAAGGGGCTAGATTCAGCGCTCTAACACATGAACAACCGTAGGGACGCAAGGGGGCGCGAGCACGCGAAAGGCCGCCTGACGGGGCCTTTCACGCGTTCGGCAAAGCAGAAACCAGCAGGGAGGGCGTGCGCGTTTAACGCTTCTTGAGCGCGGTTTTCTTCGCGGGGCGAGCGGGTTTTGCTGCAGCCGGCGCGCGTGCGGCGCTCTTGCGAGGCGCGGATTTGGGCGCGCGCTTCTTCGCGACGCCAGGCACTGAAGCGGCCGAAGGCGCGGCTTCGCTTGCGCGCTCGCGGCCGAGCGTCTTGTCGAGGATCGTCGCGACCCGGCCGCCCAGGTAGTCGCTCGACTGCGCTTCGAGCGCGCGCAGGATCTCGTGCTCGACGAACACTGTGGAAAGCGGCCGCAGCCGCCAGATCGCGTCGACGAGCGCGGGCATGTCCGTGGCCGGCGGCAGCGCGCCCTGATCGTAGCGGTCCAGATGGCGCACGACCATTTCCACCAGCACGCGCGCGATGGCGTCGAAATGCGGACGCGTTTCTTCGAGCACGTCGAGCAGCTCGCGCGCGGGAATGCCCTCGCGCACGGTCGCGGCCGCCGCGTCGAGCATGCCCGGATTGCGCGAGACGAAGGAGAGCCCCTGGCGTTCGAGCAGCCCGAGGTCCGCGAGACGCGCAAGGCTGCTCGGCGCTTGCGGCCCGAACAGCTTGATGAGCTGCGGCAGCGAATACGTTTTCGGCCGCGCGTGCGACCAGGGACCGCCGATCGCATTCTCCAGGCCGAGGATCGAGCGCAGGTCGCCGCCGTCGTCGATCGCCAGGATGAGATCCTGAATGTTGGCGAGCGTGTAGCCGCGCGCGAGCAGATGGTGAATGAGCTTGAGCCGCGCAACGTGCGAGTCGTTGTAAATGCCTACGCGCCCGCGCTTCTCGGGCGGCATGAGCAGGTCGCGATCCTGATAGGCGCGCACGTTGCGTACCGTCGTGCCCGCGACGCGCGCGAGTTCGTCGACGGTGTATTCGCTGTCGGTGACGCGCTCGGGCGCGGTATCGGTCACGGGGGCTTTGGGCGTTTTCGGCATGCCGCGATTTTAGCGCGAGCGGCCGGGCCCACGCGAGCGCGTCTGGGTACCCGCTCAGGTCCGTGCCTCGCCGTGGCCTTTCTCGCCCTTACGCGCGTGCGCCGCCTCGCCGTTGCGCCGGCACGGCGCGCCCTTAGAAGCGGTAGGAGAGCGCAAGGAACGAGATGATCGGATCGGCCTTGAGGTCGGCCCGGCTCACGCCGAGCTCGCTGCCGTCCGCAGCCTTGACGATCACCGATGACGTCGTCTTCAGTGGAATATAGGTGACCGACGCAACGATCCCCAGATGCTTCGTGACGTTGTAGGTGGCCCCGAGATTGAAAACCGGCGACCACGACGACGACGCCTTCGCGCTGATCTGCGTTTGCCCCGGCTTGCCCGCGCCCGCCGCGAGCACGGAGCCGAGATCGTCCTGGGTGGCTTTCACGAAGTTCGGGTTGAGCTGGATATCCGAGAACCAGTTGTACGACACGCCGATGCCGAGGAACGGGCGGAATTTCGCATCGGCGTCGCGAAAGTAGTACTGGAAGATCAGCGCCGGGCTCCATTGGCGCACGCTGCCGACAACGGGGTTCGTCGCCGGGTCGCTGAGATTCTGGCTGCCAAGCGCGCCCGCCGGGCCTGGCGGCTTGATGGTGCCGTGACCATAGAGCTTGAAGGTGGGCGGCACGCCCGCCACCGTGGTGAGCGCGATATGGTCCGTGAAGAAGTGGCTGATGACGAGGCCGACCGTATCCGCGTTCGACGCCGAAAGCCCCGTGCCCGCCGAAGTGAACGAGCTGGGCAGCCGCAGCGGCGTGTTGATCGGCACGGGCGCGACGTCCGTGGTGAGCGGCGTGCTCGAATTCTGCGTCGTGACGTGAAACCAGCCGAGTGCGACGACGTTGTCGCCGGCGTGCTGCGCGTACGCGCTCGCCGTCAGCCCGGCGGTCAGCGCCGCCACTGCAATGCGTCTCATGATGTCCCTCCCAGGAGCGGGTGTGCCTTACCCGCGCGCGGCGGCGCGATGCATGCTTCGGGATACCCCGCATGCGTCGTTCGCCTTTGCTGCGCGTGCCTTTGTGGCCCGGCCGCCGCCGCGTTGCGCGACGGCCGGGAGTGGCCACCTCGTGAATGGCGCGGTTCGCCGCGCCGGTTATTGTTCGATGATTCGCTTCGTGATCCTCACTGAACGAACGCGCCAGCCGTGAAGTACGGGTCCGATGGCGTCGTCATGTCGAGGTAGCCGAACACGCCGCCCGTGAAGATCATCTTGCCGGTGGGTGTCGTGCCAGTGGAGGCGCCCACGTGCGTGGTCGTCACCGTGCCCGGTACGGTCTGGGTGAAGTCCAGGTCGAGCGCCGTGGCGAGCGCGGCCTGCGAGGCGTTGAACGGATCGAGCAGCGTGGCCTGCGTGCCCTCAAGCGCGAGTGTGCGATAGTCGAACTGGCTGTCCACGCCGATGTATTCGCCGTTCTGCGAGCCCTGCGCGATGGCCGTTTGCGGCGCGAGCACCGAGATGCCCGATTCGTCGTCGGCCACCGGGCCCGTGGCGCCGCTTTGCGGATCGACGCCGACCTGCGGATACGCCACGCCGGCGCGCACGAGCACGGGCACGAGCTGGCCGCGCAGCTTGCCGACGATCATGAAGCCCTTGCCGGCCGGCTCCGTGGTGACGAGCGTCGGCTTGACCTGCCCCTGGAAGTGATCGGTTTCGAACGCGCCGCTGCCATCGGCCGACTGTGCGAAGTTGGTGCCGGGCTGCTGGCATTTGCCGGCGTTCACGCCCGTGTTGTCGCATTCGGCCCAGGTGCCGTCGGCGTTGATCGTGATCTTCGCGTCGACCGCAGCGGGCTGGAAATTCTGCGAAGGCACCTGGTGATAGCCGAGCTGGCTGTACGTGCCGGCGACGTTCGCGAGTTTCGTTTCGATCGCGGAGAAGCCGATGAACGGGTAGTACGGGAACGTCGTGTCCGGCACGACGCCAATCCCGCCCGAGCCCTTGTAGGCGATCTCGGCGCCCGGAATCGTGCCGCCCGCCACCCCTTCGCCAATGAATACGCGCGCCGGGCGGTTGGGATCGAGACTCGCGCCATTCAGGCGGAACGCGCACTGGTTGAGCTTCGCCGTGGGGAGACCGGTTTCCGCCGTCAGCGTGCCGGCGGCGACCTGGCCTTTGCGCGTGGGCGTCACAGTGCCGGTGGTCTGCGGGATCGGCGACTCGACATAGGTGATCTGCCAGGTCATTTTGGCCGTGTCGAGCTGCAGCTTGACGAGTTCGCCGTCGCCGCCGCCGCCGGTGTACACCGTGTTGTAGTCGAGCGAGGTGGGGCAAAGCGCTGCTTCCACGAGCGGCGGGCTACTGCTGCTGCCGTTGCCGCCACCGCATGCGCTGAGCGCTGCGATCATCGGTGCGGCAAGCGAGAGCGCCGCGAAAAATTTCCATTTCATACCGCGTCTCCAGAGTCTTGTTGTTGGCGAGAGCGCCTGCCAGTCATTCGTAGTGCGAAATTAAGGCGGTCGCGACAGATCGGACTGCCGTGACCGCCTGATGGACTACTGTGGCTGGATCAGTGCACCGACACCGAAGTAAGGCTGATTGGGCGTGGCGCTGTTCGCCGAACTGGCCGTGACGCCGCCGTTTTCCTCGCCGTCGATGAAGATGCCGTAAAGGCCGCCCACCGCAATCAGATTGCCCGCCTTGCCCTGGGTATCGGTCACGCCGATCAGGCCGGGGTGTGTCTGCGTATAGTCGAGCGTGAACTGGCTCTGGGTCGTCATCGTCGAGGGCTTGAGGAAGCCGGCCTGCTGGCCGTTGATGAGCGTTGCCGTGTAGGCGAAGTTCGAGTCCGCGCCGATGTAGCTGCCGTCGAACGCGCCCGACGTGAGCGTCGTGGCGGGTGCGAGCAGGGCGATGCCGGACTCGTCGTCCACGGCGATCTGGTTGCTCAGGCTGATGGTTTCGTTCACGTAGCCGGTGCGCACGACCACGGGCACGATGGCCCCGTTGAGCTTGCCGAGGATGAGGTGCCCGGCGCCGCCCTGGCGACTGACGATGACGTTGTTGCCGAGGCTCAAGGGGAACGGCAATGGTGTGGGCGCCTCGATCTGCGGTGCGTCGGCGCTGTCGAAATAGCTGCCGCTCGTGCTTGCCGTCCAGGCATTCGCAGCGGTTGCGCAGCTCGTGTTGGTCGCGCCGCTGGGCACGCTGCAATTGCCGCTGGCGTCGTACTGCTCCTGCGTCACCTTTGCCGCCGGCGCAAAACTGCTGGAAGGCAGGATGTGATAGAGCAGCGCGTTATACGAGCCCTTGAGATCGGCGAGGCTCGTGCTCACCGACGAAAAGCCGATGAACGGATAGAAGTCGAATGTGCGTGGCGCGACGCCGCTGAAGAGCAGATTCGCGGTGGTGTCGCCGTCGATGTTCACGGTCGCGCCAGGAATGCCGCCGCCCGCCACGCCAAAGCCAACATAGATCGTGGGCGGATTGTTCGCGTTGTACGCCGTGGTGTAGGTGCTGCCGTTGATCGTGCCCGTGCCCGCCTGAAGCTGGAACGCACACGTGATTTGCGCGGCGGTTGGCAGCGAGCCCGCGGGCGGATGCTGCACGGCACCCGTGACGGTGAGGCCCGCACGCGTGTTTTGTACCGAACTCGCGGCCACGGGAATGGGCGAGGTGAGGAACGTGAGCGTGTACGTCATCTTCGTCGGGTCGATGTTCAGGCTCACGACCTCGCCACTGCCTGCACCGCCCAGATACGTGTTCGCCGCGATGTCCGCGGCGGCGGGACACAGCGCCGTGGCCGTAGGTGCGCTGCTGGGCGGGCCCTGGTTCGCGCATGACGAACCCGAGCATTGCGCCGGGGTGATGGGTGCCGGATTACTGGCGGTACCTCCGCCGCAGGCGACCAGCAAAGGGGTCGCGGCCGCGGTCAGCATCAAGCTGCTGCGGACAATGCTCTCCAACATTTTTCTGCCTCCCTGTGTCGTATTTATGCGCAGAAGATTGGATCATGACATTGACCACTGTCAATTGAACGAACCGTCTAAAACGTGAGACGAGGTCGCTTCTGCCTGATGCTTCGCGGTTTGCGCACGCAGCAAGCGGGGTTTTTCCCGAGGCCGCCGTGCACGCGCCGCGCGCCCCTGCGCAATTGGCGTGCCTGAAAACGCCTCGTTGACATGTCATCGCGATTCGTTGCGTGCGCGACGGTCGCTGAAAGGCAGGGGAAAGCCGGCGATGGAATCGAGTTAGCTGATCAGTTAGTTCGGATTGCAGATGAGTTAACGTACTGTCCGATGGTGAGGATATTCGGGAGAAGGCAATGCGCCGCAATGCTGGGCGGTGAGTACTTACGGGAATGGCCGGGGCGAAGCACTGCACAAACATGCGTAACACGGTGGGCATCGCAAAGAAAACCAAAGGTGAGCGTGTGCGGGAGCATCAGTTCACTGAAGTGTGCGCCGCGCGGTTTTTCGTCGCACTGTTACGCACATCGGCGGCCAGGTTCAGGTCTACGTGGCGCGCGTTACGCTACCCAAAGGTGAGTGTTTCCGGGAACATGTGCGCAACGCGAGGCGTTGCTGCGCCGCGGCAGCGTCGCCGCGGCCGGGCCGTGATTCGCGGTATAGTCATTCGCGACAAGAGGCCTCGTTGTGCGCCCTGCGCCTCACCGCCGCCGCGTTCGAGCGGTCTGCAACGGAGTTATCCATGGGTATCCTGGACTGGCTTTGGCCGCGCGCCCGCGCGAAGCAGGCGCCGGAATCGCCGCAAATCCAGACGCTGATCGCGCGTCTGCTCGTGCTCAGCCCTACGCTCAAGCTCGTGCCCGAGTGGCGAGAGCGGCTTGCGCCCGCGCTCGCGCAATCGGTCGCGTACGTGCGCGACGTGGTGGACCGCATGCCGCCCGCGCGCGAAGCGAGCGCCGCGACGTGGTCGAGCGACCCCTATATTCACGCGTTTTTTGCCGCGCCCGACGAGGTCGGCCATGTACTGAGCCGCTCGCCCGAACTGCATGCCTGGTTCGAGAGTCATCCGCTTGCGCGCGAGACTTACGCGGTGCTCGGCATGGCCCTGAACGAGCGGCGCGCCTTCGGTGCCGAGCAGCATGGCGACGAGGTGCACACCGATGTCATGCAGACGACGTTGAGCTTCGACGATCATCAGGTGCGCGTGTGCGGCGAAACCGAAAGCGATCTTCGCGAGCAGATCGTACAGCGCGTGGTCGAGCAGATCGCACTGGAAGGCCTCGAGCAGATCGGCGCTGACGAGTCGCGCCGCGACATGCTGGAACAGGAGCGCGCGCTGCTCAGAACGCGCCTGCAACTGCTCACGCGTCACGGCGCGGGGACGCAACGCATGCTGGGTGAGCACGCCGTGCAGAACGTCGCCGAAGTGGCGAAGGTCGAGGCGCAGATTGCGCAGAACGAGAGCGAGATCGCCGCGCTCGGCCTCAAGAGCGAAGCGCTCGAACACCAGCTCACGGTGATTTGCAGGGTGCTCGCAAATCCCGCGCAATACACGAACGTCGAAATGCGCGAGATCTGCCTGAGTCCGATGAATGTCCTGCTCGCGAACGGCGGCCCGGGCAACAGCGCCTCGATCATGTTTCCGCTCGCGCGGCTGCCGTCGAGCCCGCAAGGTTTGCGCGCCTTCTCTCTGGTGCGCTTCGCGCGCACCGACCTTCAACCGTTGCCGCGCGTGCTCGTGGAAGACAGCCGCTTCATGATCTGAGCGCGGCGTCGCGGTCATAGGTGAGAAGATCCGGGAGCCGTGTGCAGGCAATGCGACGGTTCGTTGACGAAGCGTGCCGAAATCACCGTCGCACGTGATCGACTGCGGAAGTTTCGTGATCCCGATGGACAGGAGAACCTGGTTCTGCCGCGCAAGATTTTCCTGGTAGTCCCAGGTTAAGGGATGCGAATATTGCCGACTACCAGGTGTTAGCAGTCGAAACCTTGCGCGCTCGAGCGTGAGAAGCCGAGAGGTGAGCGTTTTCGGGAACCGTGAGCAACGGTGCGAATTTGCGCACCGAATCGCTAACCGCTTATGCAAAAAGCCCCTTTTACAGGGGCTTTTTCGTCAACGGGCGCGGCATCGGTGCAGGTATCTCGGCGCCAAAGGTGAGCGTTTTCAGGACTCGTGAGTCAGGCGCCCTGCGACGCCGGCCAGGCGAGCACGCCGTTCGCATCGATCGAGAAGCGCAGCGCGCCGGCATGCGATGCCGGCGCATCTTCTGCGGCGATATCGAAGGTTTCTCCGGCGATCTCGACGGTAACGTAGCGGTCGCCGTGACGCAGCGACGTGCCCGCAACGCGCCCCTGCCACGCGCCTTCCTGCGTCGCGACGAGCGCGCGCGGCGAGACCCGCCACATCACGCGCGAGCCCACCGCGAGCGAGGTATCGGCGCAGGGCAGGCGCAGTCCCGTCGGCGTTTCGATTGCGCCGCCAGCACGCACGATCCCCTCGCCGACGTTGTGCAGGCCGAGCAGTTCGGCCACGCGCAGCGTGGCGGGCCGCTGGAACACGTCGGCCACGGCGCCCGTCTGCAGCACGCTTCCCTGTTCGATCACGAGCACTTCGTCGGCGAGCAGCGCCGCTTCGTCGGGGTCGTGCGTGACGATCACCGTCACCGCGCCTACCTCGCGTTGCAGCGCCCGCAACGACTGCTGCAGAAGGCGGCGCCGCGGCGTGTCGAGCGCGGCGAACGGTTCGTCGAACAGCAGCAGTTGCGTGTGCCGCGTGAGCGCGCGCGCGAGCGCCACGCGCTGCCGCTGGCCGAACGAGAGCTGGCGAGGCAGGCGCTCGGTGAGCGTGTCGAGGCCGAGGTGCGCGAGCCAGTAGCGTGCGCTGGCAGCGTCTGCATCGACGGGAAACGCGAGCTGCTGCGCCACCGTCATGTGCGGGAAGAGCCCGTAATCCTGCGGCATGTAGCCGATCTGGCGGCGCTCGGGCGGCAGCGCGCCGAGGTCGGTCGCCCCGAGCGTGACAGAGCCCGCGTCGTTGCGGTCGAGCCCGGCGATGATGCGCAGCGCGAGCGACTTGCCCGAGCCCGAAGGGCCGATGATCGCGAGCCGGCGCGTTTGCGGCTGCCACGCGACATCGAGCGTGAACGCGCCGAGCCGCCGGCGCACCGCGAAGGCAAGACGCAGGCCGGCATTTTCGGCCGCGGTGGCGGCCGGCGTAATACTGGTGAGCTCGTCGCCGTTGTCCAGGTTCACCGCCAGCGTCGAGCGTGCGCTGCGGCTATAGACGGAGAGCACCGCGCAGATGATTGCAATGCCGAGCGTGGGCAGCAGGAGCGGCATCATCGCGGGCAGGCCCTGGCCGCCGAACACGACGTAGGTATACACAGGCAGCGAATACGGGTGATACGCGACCATCACGGTCGCGCCGAATTCGCCGAACGCGCGCAGCCAGGCGAGCGCGAGCCCCGCACGGATGGCGGGCCACGCAATGGGCAGCGTGACGCGAAAGAAGCGGCTGGCAGCGTGATGGCCGAGCGTGGCGGCGACGTCGTCGTACACGGGATCGACGGCGCTGAACGCCGAGCGCGCCGCGACGATCAGGAAGGGCGCGGCCACGAAGGTCTCGGCCAGCACGATGCCCGTGAAGGAGTCGGTGAGCGAGCCGCCGAAGAGCTGGCCGATGCCGCTATACGGCCCGATGAGAAACAGCAGCAGGATGCCGCTCGTGAGCGGCGGCAGCGCGAGCGGCAACTGCACGACGAAGCCGAGCAGGGCGATGCCGCGCGCGCGCGAACGCGCGAGCCAGTAGCCTAGCGGCACGCCGCCCAGCAGGATAAGGAGCGCGGCCACGCTCGCGCTCGCGACCGAGACGCCCACCGCCGACCAGGTGGCGTGCCAGTCGACGCCGGCCCAGTCCGCCTGCCCGATCTGCGGAATGCTCGCAACGAACGGCGCGCACAGATAGACCGCGAGCAGCGCGCCGAGCCACCAGAGCGGCTGGGAGCGCTTCACGGCAACCTGCTCCGCACGCTGCGCGGCTTGTGTCATTGCTGTGCGGCGTCGATCACGGCTTGCACCGACGGCGGGATCGCCTGGGTCTGGCCGTTGACGGCAGGCTTCGTCACATCCACGCCATGCTCGGCGAGCAGCTTGCGGCCTTCCGCCGAGAGCAGGAAGTTCACGAAGCGCGCGGCGCCGGCGCTGTTGGGTGCGTCGTTGAGAATCGTGAGCGTGTAGTTCGCCTTGATCTTCAGTTCGGGCGCGGGGTGGATCGCCGGAATCTTCAGGTCGGACGTTTCGGTCGAGTAGAAGAAGCCCGCGTCGAGCTGACCCGACTGCAGACGGCCAACGAGCGTTTCTTCCGGCAGCACCTGCTCGGGATTTTCCGGTGCGCCAAGTGTTTTCTGCACGAGTTCAGGCTGGTTGTACGCCTGCGCGGCCTTCGTCATGAGCTCGACGGTGAAGGCGCCCTTCGGGTCGAGCTTCGGATCGGTGCGGCCAAGGCGGATGCCCGGTTCCTGCAGCACCTGATCCCACTTCTTCGTCTTGAAGTCGTTGGCGAAACGGCTCTTCGGGTTGTAGCCGATCAGGAGCGGCGATTCGGCAAAATTCACGTACCACGTAACGTGATTGCCGTTGGCCTCGCCCATGAGGCTCGCGTTGACCTTCGGGCTCGCGCTGATGAACACATCGCCACGGCGCAGCTTGCCCTTTATCTCATTGGCGATCTTGTTCGAGCCGGCTGCATAGCCCTTGAAATGCAGGCCGGTTTCCTTTTCGAACGCGGGGCCCACGCTCTTCTCCATGAGGTTCACGAGCGAGCCTGCATAGAGCACGTTGACATCGGATTCGTCGGCGAATGCGTTGGCGCTTGCACCCATCGCGCCCATTACACCGCTCATCACGACGACTGAAGCCACCAGCTTGCGGATAAACATGTTCGACACCCCGTTCGTTATAAAGGCCCATATATTACGATGGACTGCTGTATTGATGTGCTTGCCCAATTCGCTATTTTGGCAATCCATGCCTGTGCGCGTCACACTGACACGGCTAAACTGGGGGGCCAGTTCTTTTCCCGGTTCATTGTCCTGTTCAATTGTGGAGGCCCTCATGCGTACCAGCGCCCGTAACCATTTCTCCGGCCAGATCAGCGCGGTCAAGGCCGGCGCTGTCAACGACGAAGTCATACTGCGCGCCGACGGCGGCCTCGAGATCGTCGCGATCATCACGCATGGCAGCGCCGCATCGCTGGGTCTCGCCGCTGGCAAGCCGGCCTTCGCGCTCGTGAAGGCATCGTCGGTGATCCTCATGGTCGACGGCGACACGAGCAAGGTGTCCACGCGCAACGTCGTGGCGGGCACGGTTTCGTCGGTCACGAAGGGCGCGGTGAATGCGGAAGTCGTGCTCGCGGCCCCGGGCGGCGCGCAGATCGCGGCCATCGTGACGAACGACAGCGTCGATCGTCTCGGCCTCGCGGCAGGCAAGCAGGCTGCAGCGCTCTTCAAGGCATCGAGCGTGATCGTCGGCGTAGACGGTTGATGCGCTGCGAACGCACGTGAATGCAATGACGCAGGGCAGTCAGGACCCCGCCACGCCGCCGCCGCGCGATGTCGATGCGCTGGCCGCCGCGCGCTGCGACGCCCTGACGGGGGCGCCAGAGGCGCCGCGCACGCCCGACGCCTGGCTCTTCGCGCGGCTCGTCGCGGCGCGCGAGGTGCGCGGCGAATTGCCGTTGCTCGGTTTAACGCGCGCGCAGATCGACTCGCTCGGGGCGCGGCATTTCGTGTGTGCGGTGACGAGTGAAGCGCCGCACACGCACGTCATGGCGGATGCGTCGCATGCTGCATTCGCTACGACAATGCAGGCCTTTCTCGTTGCGCTTGCCGCGCCGCAAGCCGACCCCGACGACGTGCGTTGCCTCGCCGCGATCATTGCCCACGCGTGCCTGCGACCCGATCATTTGTGGCGCGATCTCGGCCTGCGTGGCCGCGATGACGTGACACGCATGCTGGAGCGCTTTTTCCCTGAGGTCGTGGCGCGCAACGTGGAAGGCTTGCGCTGGAAGAAGCTGCTGGCGCGCGAGCTCGCGCTGGCATCGGGCGCCACGCCGGGCCCGGCACCCGGTTGCCCCGGCTGCGAGGACTTCGGCTTCTGTTTTCCTGCTGGTCATTAGCCATCCAGAGGGGAACGGCGCGCGGCACGCATCGTGTATGCTTGCGCGCATGACCAAGTCCCCCAGCGATCAAACGCACGCAGACGCTCCCGCGCCCGCACAGGCGCAGAAACCGGCCCAACCCGAGGTGCGTTTTCGCATGCGCATCATTCAGGACGGCACGATCGCGCTCGGGCCAGGCAAGGTGTCGCTGCTCGAAGCCGTTCGCGAACATGGCTCGATCTCGGCTGCGGCGCGCAGCATGAACATGTCGTACCGCCGCGCGTGGCTGCTGATGGATGAACTCAACCGCGCGCTGGAGTCGCCGGCCACGGTTTCGGAGCATGGCGGGCAGAGCGGCGGCGGCAGCATGCTCACGCCCGTGGGCGAAGAGATCGTTCGCCTGTATCGCGGCATCGAGGCGCGTGCCGCAGCGGTCTGCGAGGCCGAGATCGAAGCGCTCGTCAAACTCGTGAAGGCCTGACGCGATGTGACGTGACGCGGCGGCGCAGTGCCGCCAACGCCAGGCGCCTAGCCGTGGCGCAAGCAGAAACGCGAGACGGGCACCGCGGCGAGCGTGGGCGTCGCGTTCGCATGTAGCCGCATCATCAGCTCGACGAAGCTGGCAAGACTCGCCGTGCGCAATGGGTGCCACGTGACCTGGTGGCGTTCGCACACGCGCTTGAGCGTGCTCATCGAATCGTGGCCGATGCAGTCCACGGGAAACACCGCGAGATCCGCGTTGGCGAGCGCTGCGGCGAGCAGGCCCTTGCGATCCTCCACGCCGCCGTCGTGCACGATCAGCTCGCCTCCTGCCGATTCCACCCAGCGCCTGAGCGCGTGATTCGAACCCGGCCTGCCACCCACGTAGACGATCCGGCGCCCCTTGAGCGCATCCTCCGGAAGCGCGCGTTGGGTCTGCGGGTCTTCGTGCGCTTGTGTGGTCTGCTCCATCGCGTGGACTTCGGCGCGCAAGGCGTCGATCAGCGCGTGGGCTTCGTCGAGCTGCGCGCGCAGCGTGCGGAGCGCGGCGGCATCGGCGTTCGCGCGCTGCTCGGCGATTTCGCGGCGGCTCGTGTGCAGCGCGACCCGCGCGTCGCGCGCCGCTAGCGCTTCCTGCAGCGCTTCGAGCTGCGCGTGCTGCGGCGTTGTCTCGCGCTGCGCCGCCAGCTGCGCGGATTGTGCATCGAGGGCGTTGCGCGCGGCGTCGCGCTCTCGGCTCATCTCGTGCAGGCGCGCCTGCTGGCGCTCGATTTTGGCCTGGAGTTCGGCGTTTTCCGCTTCCAGCGCCACGAGGCGGCGCAAGTCGGCGCGATTGGCCGCGCCAACCAGGTGCGAGAGCATGTGCAGCTCGCCGAACGCGGCCTGGCGCACTTCCATCGTCGTGGCCGGATGCGTCATCACCGCCCAGTACGCGGGCGGTATGTCGCCGTTCGCGAGCGATTCGTTCCAGAGTGCGAGCAGGGCTTGGGTGTCGCGCGCGCTGGCGAAACGGCGTACCGCGCCTGCATAGCGCGTGTCGAGGGCCTTTTGCAGTGCCTTGCCGCCCGCGCCGCCTTCTATCGCCAGCTCGACCGCGGCGTGGTGAATCTCGAGATCGCTCGCGCGCTGGGCGTCGAGCCGGGTGAATTTCGGGACGAGCTTGCGCAGCTCGTGCGTGCTCAGGCACGTGCCGATGATGGAGCAATGCAGATGGGCGTCGAGTTCGACGAGGCGCGTGCGCTGCCGCGCGCGGGCGAGTTCGGCTTGCGAAGGGCCGCAGCAGCCTGCGCTCGCCAGGCCGCGCAGCGGGGTCTCTTCGGCGGATGTGCTGCCCGGCGTGCGGGCGAGGCGGAACGGCGGTGCGTGCATGGTGACCTCTGGTCCACTGCGGAACGCGGGCTGTGCATGGGCGCGTGCGGCGACTTTGCCTCGACCGGCTGGGCGCCCCCGGCTAGGCGCCCCGGCCGGCCGCGCGCCGACAGCGCAATATACCATGGAATATAACGAAGGCCGGATGACGGTCAGGAACGCGGTTCAGGCGGCGGGTTCGCGCACGAGCGTCGTCGCGACGGCGACGGCTTTGGCCACTGAGCGGCCCGCGGCCGCCCCGGACGTATGCGCTTCGCAATACGCTTCGGCCGCCTTCGCGTGCTGCGCGAGCACATGCTCGACGCCGAGCCCGACGAAGGCCGCATCGAGCCGCTCCAGGTCGGCCACGGTGCGGCGCAGCGCTTCGGTATCGAGACAGAACGCGTCGCTGAAAAGTGCATCGCGCGTCTTGTCGAGGCGGCGTGCGTCGCGAATGGCGCGCTTGAGTTCGCGCTGGCGGGCGAAGCGGGCCAGATCGATGCGCCGCGAGAGCGCGACGAGGAGTGGCTGCAGCGACGCCCCGGCTGGCGCCGCTTGCGCGCCGCCGATGCCACCGCCACTGGCAGCGCCTTCGCCACGCGCGAGCATGCGCTCGAAGCGCTCGATGCTGTTGCGCAGCCGCCGGAACGCGTCGATCACATCGCGGATCAGCTCCGCGCGCTCGTACCCGGACGCGGGACGCAGCGTCGTGATCGTGGCCGCGAAGCCGTCCGCGCCGGCCCGCGCGGGTGCGCGACGCGCCCGCGGTATCGGCGTTGCCGATGTTGCGCTTACGAGGCGCCGACTACTCGCCAATTCCTGCCTCCGTCTGCTGGATGATCGTTCGATGTATTCTATAGGATATAACGACTCAGAGAGCGAACGCATGAATCGCACGGTCCCTCGTGTTCCTGTGGCGCCACGCCGCATGAACTAAAATTGCCGCTTTGCGCCTCGCTTGTGCCTGGTTGCGCGCGCACCCGATTTTTCGCTTTCTCCCGCTGTTCAATGACCACACCTTCTCCGGAGGCGGCGTCCGACGACCCGCCCAGTCTTTCGCGCAATCGCGGTTTCCAGCGCTTCTATGGCGCCCGCGTGCTGTCGTCGCTCGCGTTCCAGATGCTCGCCGTCGCCATGGGCTGGCACATCTACGCGCTCACGCATAGCGCGTTCGCGCTCGGTCTCGTCGGCCTCGCGCAGTTCCTGCCGATGTTCTGCCTCACGCTCGTCGTCGGCCACGTGGCGGACCGGTACGACCGCAGACGCATCGCATCCGTCTGCCAGCTCATCGAATGCGCCGCCGCGCTGACCTTCGCGGCGGGCACGGTCGGCGGCTGGCTGAGCGCGCCGCTCATCTACGCGCTCGCCGCGTGCGTGGGCGCGGCGCGCGCGTTCGAGTCGCCCGCCATTTCGTCCTTGCTGCCGGGCGTCGTGCCGCGCTCGCAGCTGCCGAATGCGACCGCGTGGTCGACCTCGGCGAACCAGACTGCGAACATCGTCGGCCCGGCGCTGGGCGGCCTGCTGTACGGCATCGGCGCGACGCCGGCCTACGCGGCCTGCTCGCTCGCGTTCGCGGCGGCGGCCACGCTCTCGGGCACGATCCCGCTGCGCGTCAAACCGCCCGCGCGTGCGCCCGTCACGCTCGAATCGGTGTTCTCGGGCATCGCGTTCATCCGTTCGCAGCCCGTCATTCTCGGTGCGCTGTCGCTCGATCTGTTCGCGGTGCTGTTCGGCGGCGCGACGGCGCTCTTGCCCGTGTTCGCCCGCGACATCCTGCACGCCGGGCCCGTCGCGCTCGGTCTCCTGCGCTCGGCGACGGCCGCGGGCGCGCTGGCGGGCTCGGTCTGGCTCGCGCACTTTCCGCTGCGGCGCCGCCCGGGTCTCGCGATGTTCGGCGGCGTGATCGTGTTCGGCTGCGCGACGATCGCGTTCGGGCTGTCGCACAACATCGTCGTGTCGCTGATGGCGCTGGCGGTGCTGGGCGCTTCGGACGTGGTGAGCGTGGTCGTGCGCACGTCGCTCGTGCAGCTGCGCACGCCTGACGAGAAGCTCGGCCGCGTGAGCGCGGTGAATTCGCTTTTCATTGGCACGTCGAACCAGCTTGGCGAGTTCGAATCGGGGCTCACGGCTGGCTGGTGGGGCGCGCAGCGCGCCGTGCTCGTGGGCGGCGTGGCGACGATCTGCGTCGCGCTGCTGTGGATGCGGCTCTTTCCCGCCCTGCGCGACACCCGCTCGCTCGAGCGCGAAGAGGCGCACGCCACCGCGAGCGCGAACTGATCGCGCGCGCGGCCGCCTGCGGCGCCCCGTGCCGCCGGTGCCGCGCGCCGGGGTTTGCCGTTATCCTTTCTCCAGGGCCCGCTCGCAGCAGCGGACCGCCGTTTTTCTCATCCAACCGTCAAGTCATGCATCCATCGACCATCGCCCCAAGGAGCGCCGCATGCGCGTAGGCCGCCCCGTCAAGGCGCTGCCGCAGCCGCTGTGCGACTACTGCGGCGCGAAAGCGGTGCTCGCGCGCTTCGCCGACGAGGCCTACCCGTATCGCGACGATCACGGCCCGCTCTGGGTCTGTACGCCCTGTGAGGCCTGGATCGGCGTGCCCGCGCGCAGCACGCGCAACGTGCCGCTCGGCCGGCTTGCCAACGCCGCCCTGCGCGACGCCAAGAGCCGCCTGCACGACGCGCTCGAACCGCTGGTGGCCGCGAAGATGCGGCGCGACAAAGTCAACGCCTTCGAGGCGCGCGGCAAGGCCATCCGCTGGCTGGGCGAGGAACTGGGCTTCGACCTGGCCAATCCGTCGATCCACCTCCTGAGCCTCGAGCAGTGCGAGCAGGCCATCGCCCACATCGAGGCGTTCATGGCTGCGCGGCGCGCAGAGGGCGGAGGCGAGCGCGAACCGCGCTGAGCCGGCCACGGCCGACCGGTTTCCCGCCCCTCAGGCGATGCGCGGCGCATGTCTGTCACTGATCGTTACATTCGATTTGAGGGTCGGCGCTTAACCTTCGGCGCGCCGTGCCGTTATTGCACGGAACAGACTCTTACGTGCCCTTCCATGGCCAGGACCATCCCTTTTCCGCAGCGCTCGCAAGCCGGTCGCCCCCGACGCAGCAAGTCGATGCTGCTGCCGATCCCGCGCGCGGTCGCCAACGAGCTTGCGCTGCAGGTGCATCTCGGGCTCGCCGCGCTGCGCCGCGGCGGCACCGGCGACGACGCACGCGCCTTGCTCCATGCTCACGTGCTCGCGCAATCGATTGCGGAGGCCGGATATGGCGTGCTCGAGCCGGAACAGGTGCGGGCGGCCGATGCCGCGCTAATCGCCTGCTTCGAGCGCGGCAACACGGGCGGCGGCTGGCAGCTGGACGAAGCGGGCTTCGAGGCGGTTGCGCAGCTCGTGAATGTCTACGACCGGCAGTTGCAAAGCGCGCCGCTGTGGGCGCTGACCGAGGCAAGCGAGCGGCTCGAGCGCATGGGCGCCGGCGAAACCAGCCAGCAGGCCTTGCGCAAGAGCGCGTGATGCGAGGGATGGGGCACGCCGGGTACACGCCTTGCGGCCAGGTTCGATAGTCGTCGTCGCGCAGCGGCAGTGGATAGCCGGCAGTAGGGTGAAGTGAACGATCCCTCTTTGCGAGACGAGCCGGATCGAGGGCGATGGACGGACGGTTGCCGGCGATGCATCCCCAAAAAATGCGTGGCCGCTCCGGTCGAGCCTGGGATGCGCTGGCGCGAACCTGGGGCGAGCCCGACGCGGGCCACCGGCGGGCGCTGTGGCGACATTGGCACGAGATTTGACGCGGGACGCGAATCGTGTTGACTTCGGACAGGTGGCGCGCCTAAAATTCGCCCGTCTTAACAAAAGGGGCTGACGCCTTGGACAGTAGCAGTTGTCGATCTTCGAACAGTTTCGCTGCCTGACCGGCAGGACGTCCGCGCTCCCTTTCTTTCAGCCGCCGTCTTGCCAGCCAGGCAGATGGTGCGCGTCCAGCAGTAAATCCTCGTGCACTCTTGAATAGCGTCGACCGACGCCGCAGCGCCTTGACCGTATCGAGCGCCGCGGATGGCCGACATCGCGCCGTAAGCCCGCCCTGATCGATGCGCGCTTGCGGCACGGTTCGTTCGTTGCGCCCCGAGCGCGACGCGCGGATCGACACATGCGCGCCTCGAGGCCCTTGAAGCCGCTTCGCGTTCGAGCCACCGGCTCGATGCAAGCCCTGGGGTCAGCCGCCGTGACGATAAGGAGTTCCGATGTCTGACAGTGACAGTTATCCGTTATGCCGCTTCCTTTTGAATTGCACTGAGGAAAGCGGGCAGACGCGAGCCGCCGCGCGCTGAACAAAGCGCGCTGCCGGGTCTGCTGGCTTTCCTCCCCAACGCGTCCCCCCGCGACGCCAGGAGAACCAGTATGAACTTCGGCCTTCTTTTGCCGCATCTGTCGCAACTGCAACAAACGCAGGACACCCTCCATCCCGATGTGCTCGGCGCGCGTGAGCGCGCGAGCGCCCCGCCGCCCTGCCGGAAATCGCGACTCGCCGCGCGCTGGCGAGACCTGCGAGCGCGCGTGTTTCGGGTCTGAATCAGACAAGCTGTAACGGATCCCCGCGCGTGTGCCCAACCGGCCGGGTCGGCCGTACGCGCCGCGCGAGGGATTCGCGCAATAACCAATCGCCGGTGCTTCGACATGAACCAGTTCAACCACACATTGCGAACGACCCGCCGAGCAGCGCGCGCCTGCGGCGGCGTGCTCGTGCCCACGCCTGTACTCGCTAACGGAGGCCGCTAATGGAGTTCAGCTTCAACCTGAACCGCACGGCCAACGCCTCGGCGTGGCGCGTGCTGCCGAACCGCTGGGACTTCGTGGCGTTCCCGCTGATGATCGGCCTGATCGCGATGGCGGCCGTGGGCTTTCACGAGACCATGGCGCCCATCGCCACGCTCAAGACCCAGGTCATCTCGCTCGATCCCGCGAACCTGCCCGAGTACGCNATGCGCACCACGCTGCGCATGCTCGCGGCGATGGTCGCTTCGCTGATCTTCACGCTCGTGTACGGCACGCTCGCGGCGAAGAGCCGCCGCGCGGGCCAG
>NZ_JAFA01000021.1 GCF_000519185.1 Paraburkholderia nodosa DSM 21604
CATTCGGCAGCAAACAATCTGCCGCCAGTGCGATACGAAACTTCGATTTATTGAAAAGCCCCTTTGTGGGTGTCCAAAGAGGCTTGACCACTACAACCTACTTTTCTTTGCCGCTGGCAAAGAAAAGTAGGTGCCGCCCCGCACAGGGGCAACGCCTGCATACCGATGCGAAAACAAGAAAACCCAAAAAAACGGCCAAAAGCCATAACCAAAAACCAAACCCTCACTCCACCCCACGCCGCTCATGGCTAGGCGCGTGCCCAAACTGCACCCGATACGCCTTACTAAAATGGCAAGGTGAATTAAACCCACAAACAGCCGTCACACGAGAAATCGAAGTATCAGTGGTCCGCAACAGCTCCCGCGCCCGCTTCAGCCGCAACGTGAGGTAATAATGCGTCGGCGAAACGTTCAAATAAGCCTTGAACATCCGCTGCAAATGCCGCTGCGATAGCCGAACGAGCCGCGCGAGTTCCTCAAGCGACAGCGGCTCCTTGATATTCGCCTCCATCAACCGCACGACCTCCACCAGCTCCGCACGCGAAAATCCCACACGCGCATCCACGGGTATCGGCTGCAGATCGGTCGAGCCGCGAATCCGTTCGAGAATGAACTGTTCGGATACCTTGGCAGCAAGACTTTGCCCAAGGCGCGCGCCAACGAGTTCGAGCATCAAATCGAGCGGCGCGGTGCCGCCCGTGCAAGTAAGGCGGTCGCGATCGACCACAAACAGCTCGTCGGCGAAACGCACGCGCGGAAACTCTTCATGCAGGACCGTGAGATCCTCCCAATGCACGGCGCAGCGATAGCCATCCAGCAGCCCGCTCGCCATCAGCGCGTAAGCACCGGTGCAGATGCCGCCGAGCGGCACCCCTTGCTGCGCCACCATGCCGAGCGTCGCGCGCACGCCTTCGCTCATGATCTCGCGTATGCGTATGCCGCCGCACACGATCAGCACGTCGGGCAGACACGCCGGGTCGAGCGCCTGCGCGGGGCGCACCGTGATGCCGTTGCTTGCGCGGGCCGGTGCGCCGTCGAGCGAGTAGATCGACCAGCGGTAATGCTCCGCGCGCCCCACGTAGTTCGCCATGCGCAGAACCTCGACCGCACTGGAAAACGCGATCATCGAAAAGTTCTGCAACGTCAGGAAACCGAAATGTCTGAGAGACGATGCCGTGCGCGTCTCGGGCTCGGGCACGGCGATGTCGATCGTCACATTGCGCTCCTCGGGAACAGCGGTTGATCGTGTTATTTCAACGGCTACGCCTCTACGACTGCGGGACGCACGCGCATCAGATGCTTGAGTCCCGAGAACAGCGGCGCTTTCACGGCGCCCGGCGCCCGGCCAAAGCTTTCGGTGATGCGGTCGAGGATGATGGCGAGCAGCACGACGGAAAGTCCGCTTTCGAAGCCGAGGCCAATATCCAGCCGCTGAATGCTCGCGAGCACGTCGTTGCCGAGACCGCCCGCGCCCACCATCGAAGCGATGATGACCATGGAAAGCGCCATCATGATGGTCTGGTTCACGCCTTGCATGATGGACGGCAGCGCATTGGGAAATTGCACCTTGTACAGCAGCTGCCACGGCGTGCAGCCGAACGCCTGCCCTGCTTCGACGATCTCGCGGTTCACGTGCTTGATGCCGAGGCTCGTGAGGCGAACGGCGGGCGGCATGGCGAAGATCACGGTGGACAGGATGCCGGGCACGCGGCCGAGACCAAACAGCATCGCGGCAGGAATCAGATAGACGAAAGCCGGCATGGTCTGCATCAGGTCGAGTATGGGCCGCACGATGGTGTGCACGACCTTGCTTTTCGCCGTCCAGATGCCAAGCGGAATGCCGATCACGAGGCTGATCACCGTTGACGAGAGCGTGAGGCCGAGCGTCACGACGGTTTGATCCCAGAAGCCCGTAGCGTAGATCAGCAATAGCGAGCAGGTGGCGAAGATCGCGAAGCGCCAGCCCACGCGCCACAAACCGATTGCGATGAAGAGCGCCATGAGCGCCCACATCGGGATGGCCTGCAAGCCGTGTTCGACGAGGGCGGCGAAACTCTCGATTGCCTTGCCCACGGCGTCGAAGCTATTGGCGTCGTGGTCGAGCAGATAGTGAACCGACTGATCGACCCATTGGCCGACGGGAATGATCTCAGACATGGGCACCTCGATTACGCGTAATGACCTTCAGAACGGCCGCCTGATCGATGGAGCCGCAATAGCGGCCCTCGTCGTCGACCACGGGCAGCGCCGTCGTGTTCGCGCACACGCGCGAGACCACCTGCTCCAGCGGCGTGCCAAGCGTGATGCATTCGACTTTCTTCAGCGCTGGCTGCGCGGCGCCGATCGCATCGCGCGTGACGCAGCCGCTGATGCGGCGCTGCGCGTCCAGCACGAACGCGTAATCGGCGCTGCCGTTGAGCGACGAGGCCACGCTCTTCGCGTCGAGCGAGCGAATGAGCGGCACGGCTTCGCGCTGCATGAGGTCGCCTGCGGTGAGGTAGCGGCTCGTGTCCACGCCGTCGAAGAACGCGCGCACATAATCATCGGCAGGATTGCTGATGATTTCCTGTGGCGTGCCGATCTGCACGATGCGTCCGCCTTCCATGATCGCGATTCGGCTGCCAATGCGCAGCGCCTCTTCGAGGTCGTGCGAAACGAACATAATCGTGCGGCGCTGCTCCTTTTGCAGTTGCAGCAGCACGTTCTGCATTTCCTTGCGCTTGAGCGGATCGAGCGCGGAGAACGCTTCGTCCATGATCATGAGCGAAGGATTCACCGCGAGCGCGCGAGCGAGGCCCACGCGCTGCTGCATGCCGCCCGAAAGCTCGGCGGGCAGCTTCTGCGCAAACGGCGCGAGGCCGACCTGCTCCAGCACGGCCAGCGCGCGCCGCTCGCGCTCCTTGCGGCCCACGCCCGCCACTTCGAGGCCGAACGCGGCATTCGCAAGCACGCTGCGCTGCGGCATGAGCGCGAACGACTGGAACACCATGCTCATGTCGGTACGGCGCAGCGAGACCAGTTCCGAGCGCCGCACGGCCGCGATATCGCGCCCGTCGATGATGACCTTGCCGGCCGTCGGCTCCACGAGCCGGTTGATAAGCCGGCTCAGCGTGGACTTGCCCGAGCCGGACAGGCCCATCAGCACGAAAATCTCGCCCTCGTGCACCTCGAACGAGGCATTGTTCACGCCGAGCACATAGCCGGTCTTCGCGAACAGCTCGTCTTTCGTCGCGCCCTTCGCAAGCAGCTCACGCGCAAGCTTCGGGTTGGGCCCGAACACCTTGCATAATCCATCGACCACGATCTTGGGGGATTTCATCGACTCCGTCTCCTCGAACGGCAGGCGCCGGCCCGCACGGTATGTCTACATGGTTGCCAGAAAAAACCCTGTCGGGATGGCGAATTGCGACAGACGCTTACGCAAAAGCGACACGGCGCCGCTTCAGAAAAGTCATATGCTGCATATGCACAATCGCACTGCGCGCGGCCCGTGTTGGGCGCCGATCTGGCGGGGCCGCGGTGGGCCCCCTGCCGTTTTTAATTGCTTGCGATTACTGCGTGCCCGCCCAGGCGTTCACACGGTCGCCATGCGCGGCAATCCACGTGTCGGCAGCGGCGTCGGGCTTCTCGCCGTTCTGGATCGCGAGCATCACGCTATCGATCTCGCCCGGCTTCCACTGGAAGTTCTTCAGGAACGTCACCACCTGCGGAGCCTTCTTCTCGAGCTCGGGGTTGGCCACGTTGTCCACGTGCTCAGCCGCGCCGTAGACGTTCTTCGGATCGTCGAGGAAGCGCAGCTTGTACTTGGCGAACATCCAGTGCGGCGTCCAGCCCGTGACGATCACGGGTTTCTTCGACCCCACCGAGCGCGCCAGCTCGGCCGTCATCGCGCTGCCCGAACTCGGCATCACGCTGTAGCTGAGGTCGTATTGCTTGACGGCCTCGTCGGTCTTGCGCATCACGCCCGCGCCGGCGTCGATGCCGACGATGCGCCCGCCGAACGCCGACTTGTCCGCGTTGAGATCGCTGATGCTCTTCGCGCTCACGTAGTCGGGCACCACGAGGCCGATCTTCGCGCCCGTGAAGTTGGTGCCGAGGTCGACCACCTTGTCCTTGAATTGCGCCCAGTACGCGCCCTGCGTCACCGGCAGCCAGGCGGAAAGCGTCGCGTCGAGGTCGCCGCGGGCCACGCCCTGCCACATGATGCCCGCGGCCACGGGCACGAGTTGCACCGGATAGCCATAGCGTTTCTCGATGATGCGCGCGGCCACGTTGGACGTCGCGACGCTGTCGTCCCAGCCTTCGACATAACCGATCTTCAATGTCGGTTTGCCGTCGGCAAACGCCGGGGCGCTCAAGCTCACCATCGCCGATAACACACCGGTCCAAAAGAGTTTTGCAGCCTGCTTCATGGTCGATCTCCTGTGATATGGGCAAGCGCCCCGTGCCTATGCAGATTCGCCCGCCACAATCTGCCGCTAACGTCGATTTACGACGTGTTCTTGTCGTTGCGCGACGCGCGCGCTATTTGTCGACGACGAGGTCGGACAGCGGCTTCGAGCAGCACAGCAGCGCCATGCCCTGATCGATCTCGCGCTGGCGTATACCGCCGCTGTGTTTCATCTCCACCTGCCCGGAAACGAGCTTGACCTTGCAGGTTCCGCACATGCCCTGGCTGCACGAAGAAGCGAGGCGCACGCCGGCCTGGCGCGCGGCATCGAGCACGGTCTGTTGTGCACCGCATTGAATCTCGCGGCGGCTCTTCGCAAAGGTGATCTTAAAGCTGGCGGTTTCGACCGACGAATCCGCCGGGGGCTGTTCCACCGGCGCCTCGGCGTCCGCCGTAAGCGTTTCGAATGAAAAACTCTCTTCGTGGTAGCGTTCGCGCGCGAAGCCCGCTTCGTCGAGCAGATCGCGCACGGCTTTCATATAGGGCGCGGGCCCGCAGGTGAAGATTTCGCGCTCCATGAAGTCCGGGGCAATCAACTTCAGGAGCGGCAGCGAGAGAAAGCCCGTTACGCCGGACCAATCGGTCCGCGCGCCCACCCTTTCACAGACGAACGACGTGCGGAAATTCGCGCGGCTCGAAGCGATCAGTTCCAGCTCGCGCGCGAAGATGATGTCGTCGGGCGTGCGGGCGCTGTGCACGAAAACAATATCGCGGTCCTCCGCGAGATCGTGGTGCGCGCGGCTCATCGACATCAGCGGCGTGACGCCGGAGCCAGCGGAAAGAAACAGATACTTCGGCGCGGGGTGACGCGCGCAGGTGAATTCGCCGGCCGGCCCGAGCACGCGCAGCGATACGCCCGGGCGCAGGTTGTCGTGCAGCCAGTTCGACACCTTGCCCCCCGGCACGCGCTTGACCGTAATGGAAAGGGTATGCGGCCGTGCGGGCGACGACGAAATCGTATAGCACCGGTTGATGGCCTCTCCGTCGATCTCGAGTTCGAGCGTGAGGAACTGCCCCGGCTCGAACGAGAACGTGCGGCCCTGCGGCGAGCGCAGGAAAAAGCTCTTCACGTCGTGCGTTTCCTGCCATACGTGGCAGCACACGAGGGTTTCCTCGACCTCGCTCGTCCACCGCTCGGGCAGCGCGCCCCAGAACGCCGGGCGCGTCACCCGGCTGTCGCTGGCGTCGAGTGGATTGAATTGGGCCGCGTCTCGCATCATGTCAAACTCCGCTCTCATTGCTTTACGCGTGTGCGTTATGCGCCAATCTGCCGGGCGAGGCGGCCGATATACCAGGCCGAGAACTTTTCCACGAGTCCTTCCGTGTACGGCGAATACGGACCCGGTTCATACGCGCTGCTCGCCGCGCCGCGCTGCGAATACTCCACGAGCGTGCGGTCCTGGTTGTTGGTCGCGTTCCACACGGCGGTGAGGTTCTCCACGTCGTAATCGATGCCTTCGCGCGCGTCCTTGTGAACGAGCCAGCGCGTGCGCACGAGCGTTTCGCCGGCGGAAAGCGGAATCACGGAAAACGACACGATGTGATCGCTCATGAAGTGATGCCACGAATTCGGCTGCGTCCAGAACGAGAGGCCGCCGAGATCGGCCGTGTGAAACTCGCCGAGCAGCTTCTTCGAGGCGACCTTCGCGTCCAGCGTTTGCGACTCGCCGCCGCGGTCGAGCGGCAGGCGCTGCGTGCGAAAACCCGTAACGTCCAGCAGTTTTTCGATTTCGACCGACGGCAGGTCCATCGCTTCCCACTGCTTCGCGCGCTCGTTGCAGGTGCGCTCGAACGCGTCCATGCCTTCCGCGTTGGCGTCCGTGCGCGCGTAGCCAAAGCCGTATTCGTAGAGCGAAATCGTCAGCTCAGGATGATTCGCCACGCAGTGATAGCACTCGCGATTGTTTTCCATCACGAGCTTCCAGTTGCCCTTCTCGATGATGTCGACCTGGGCGGCGACCTTGCAGCCCGCCAGGTCGTGCGGCAGCAAGTACGGCTCCATCTCGGCGCGCATGAGCGCGAAGTCGGCAGGCGGTTCTTCGGCGAGACACACGAAGATCAGGCCCGCGAGATTTTCCACATGCACGTTCTTGAGACTGTGCTTGCAGCGGTCAAACTGCTCGCCCATGTGCTCGGCGAACATCAGCGCGCCGGTCAGGTTGTAGGTCCAGCTGTGATACGGGCAAACGATATTGCCCACCGATCCCTTCTCTTCGTTGCACAGGCGCGCGCCGCGGTGGCGGCAGACGTTGTGGAACGCGCGCACCTGCATGTCGTCGTCGCGCACGATCAGGATCGAGTCGCCCGCCAGATTGACGGTCACGTAGTCGCCCGGCTCGGGAATTTCCGCTTCCGTGGCGACCTCGATCCAGTGTTGCCGGAAAATCGTCTCCATATCGAGCGCGAAAATCTCCTCGCTCAGGTAGAAAGGCGCCTCAAGGCTGTAACCCGCTTGGCGGCGCTCGATCAGCGCGCGAATCTCTGCCGTTACTTTCATGTGTGCTCCGGATTTTTCATCCCAGTTCGTTGCCGACAGGCCAGCAAAATCAGTAATCGATGAGTTGATGCTCCCGCAAATACGCGAGGATCACTTGTGCTTTTTCGACCGAACTCCCTTCAATTACGACGTTGCCGCCCCGGCTTTCCGTCGTGGTCGCCGAAAGCATGCGCGCGTGGCCTGAGCGCTTCTCCGCAGCGGCGAGCCGCACGGGTTTACGCTCGATCGGGCCGACCGTCCATGCGGCCGCTTCGGTGGATTCGGCGGCGCTCACGCGTGTTGCGCTCGCGGGCCGCACCGCGCCCGCGCGCAGCCGCGCATAGGCGTAACGGGGCTGGGCGTTCGCGAGCGGATGCATGGCGATCACCGCGGGCAGCGCCGTCTGCACGCGACGGCGCAGACCCTTGGGCAGAAACTGACGCACCACGGCGCGCGTGGCGCCGTCCAGGTCGATATCCACCGCGCCGCCCACGATCGGCACGCCCAGCGCAGCCGCCACACGGTACGGCAGCATGCCGCTGTCGTGCGCGCCCTCGGCGCGCGTGCCGGTCAGCACGAGGTCGTAGCCCCGCACGCGCTCGGCGAGCACGCGTGCGGCGTCGCTGGATGGCGCGCAGCCCAGCACCTCCACTTCGTGCGCGCCTAGTGCGAGGTATTCGGCGAGCGCGGGATCGGCGGCGTCGCCTGCGTGCAGCACGTCGAGACGCGCGTGATGCCGCTCGGCCAGCGTGCGCGCGAGGTCGAGCGCTAGCGCGTCGTTGCGGCTATAACGCGGCGCGCCGCTCACGGGGTGGCGCCCCACCGAAACGAGCACCGCAATGCGCTCGATGCCACCTTGAGGATCATGGCGTGCGTTCATGCGGCGACTCCTGCAGAATGCGTTTCGTCACGGGCGGCGCTCGCCCCGCCACGCTTTGCGCGTGCGGCTTGCACCTGCTCGATCAGTGCGGCGATCGTGCCTTGCGCGTCGCCGACCACGGTTAAATTGGCGCGCTTCGCAATCGGCGCGCTGCCGTCGAGATTCACGGCAATCACATGGCGGCAGTCCTTGATGCCCTGCAAGTGCTGCACGGCGCCCGAAATGCCGAACGCGATATACACGCTCGCCTCGACCGTCTTGCCCGTTGCACCCACCTGCTTGTCACGCGTGAAGTGACCGTTGTCCACCGCCACGCGGCTCGCGCCGATTGCCGCGCCGAATGCGCCTGCGAGCCGTCCGAACGCGGCAATGTCCGTTACACCGTTGCCCGCCGAGACGATGAAATCGGCTTCTTCGAGCGCGACCTGGGCGGCGTCGATGGATTCGAGGCCGAGGTCCTTGTATGGCGACGCGAGGTCGGTAGCCGGCCGGATGAAATCGCCCGCGAGGCGTTCGCCCGCGCCGACGAAAGGCAGCTTCGCCTCGACAGCGCCCGGCGCGAGCAGGATCACGTCGGGCAGCGAGCGCGCGGCCCACGCGCGCTTCGCCTGTTCATACACGCCCACATGCTTCGCATCGATCTCGACTACATGGGTCGCCACGCTCGCACCAGCGGCGGCCGCATAGCGGCGGCCGAGGTCACCGTCGCCGCTGGCGTTGTCGGGCAGGAACACGTGCTTCGGCGCGAGCGCCGCCGCGCAGGCCTGCAGCGCGCGCAAACCGATCTCCGGCGCGAACGTGCGACGCTCGAATCCCGGCAGTTCGATCAGCTTGTCCACGCCGAGCGCCCCGGCATCGTCCTTCAGCTCACCGAACACGAGCAGCGCGACTTCGGTTTGCGCATCGGCCAGCAGCGCGGCGGCGGCAATGGCCTGGCACGCGTGATCGTCGAGTGCGCCGCGTTCCGCGTGTGCGACTACGAGCAGATGATGATTCGGATGGCTAACCACGCGGCGTGGCTTCGCTGCGCCTTCGTGCGCATGCTGCGTGAGCCATTGCGCATCGCTCGCGTCCGCGCTGCCGGCTTCGCCCAGCGTGATGCGCTTGAGGCCCGCCGCCGTGACGACGAAAGGGCGGCGCGGATCGATTCGTTTGAGGGTATTCATCGATTCACTCCAGCGAGGCGGCCACGAGTTCGGCCACGTCGAGCACGTCGGGGCGCGGGCCCACTACGCCTTCGAGCATCGCCGTGCACTGCGGGCAGGCCACGGCGACCACGTCGGCATTGACTGCGCGCGCATCGGCGATGCGGATGTCGGGAATGCGCTGCTTGCCGGGGATATCGGTGAGCGGCGCGCCGCCGCCACCGCCGCAGCAGCGTGCGCGCATACCGTGGCGATCCATCTCCACGACCTTGATGCCGATGGTCTTGAGCAGCTTGCGCGGTGCTTCGGTCTCGCCGTTGTAGCGGCCCAGATAGCAGGGATCGTGATACGTCGTGCGCTTTTCCGCGAGCGCCTGCACGGCCTTGGGCGCGATGCGTCCGGTCTCGGCGAGTTCCGCGAGGTAGGTCGTGTGATGGAGCACTTCGTAACGCCCGCCAAGCGCGCGGTACTCGTTGCGCAGGCTGTGCATGACGTGCGGATCGGCGGTGACGATGCGCGCGAAGTTCAGCGTGGCGAGCGTCGTCATCATCTGCCTCGCCATGTGCTGGAACGTCGCTTCGTCGCCGAGGCGGCGCGCCACGTCGCCCGTGTCGGTTTCTTGCGCGCCGAGCACCGCGTAGTTCACGCCCGCCTTGTTGAGTACCTTCACGAGCGCGCGCAGCGTGCGCTGATAGCGCATGTCGAACGCGCCCTCGCCCGCCACCACGAGTATGTCCACGCGCTTGCCCGGTTGCGCCACGGGCGCGTCGAGATCGACCGACCAGTCGTAGCGCGCCGCCTTGTCGTAGCCGCCCGCCGTGCCTGTTTCGCGCAGGTTTGCCAGCACTTCCGGGCCTTTGCCCGGCACCTCGCCGTGCACCAGCGTCTGGTTGCGGCGCATATCGACGATGGCATCCACGTGCTCGATCAGCATCGGGCACTCTTGCACGCAGGCGCGGCAGGTCGTGCAGGACCACAGCGTTTGCGCTTCGATCAGGCTTGACACGATCGGGCCGTTCGGCGCGCCGCCATGCTGGCCGACCTTGATGCCGGGCGTGGGGCTGCCCGCATAGGCCGCATCGGTGCCGCCCGCCATGCCGACCACGAGATCCTGAATCAGCTTCTTGGGGTTGAGCGGCTGGCCCGAGGCAAACGCGGGGCACGCGGCCTCGCATTTGCCACACTGCACGCAGGCGTCGAAGCTCAGCAACTGGTTCCAGCGAAACTCAACGGGTTTCGCCACGCCATATTCCTGCTTCTCTTCGATGTCGGGGAGCTTCAGCGCCGTGGGGGGCGTAGCCGTGCCGTTGCCGGTCCAGCCCTCGCGCGTGGCCGCAAAGCGCTCCTGGCGCGGATGGAACGCGAGGTGCAACAGCCCCGCCACGGCATGCTTCATCGGGCCGCCGCGCGCCGCGCCGAACGTCATTGCGAACGCGCCCACGGCGATCAGCACCGCGCAAAGCACCGCGAAGCCGCCCGACATGGCGCCCGCCGGTACGACCGTGAAGAGCGCCACGCCCAGCGCGAACGATCCGAGCAGCCACGGCAGCGTATTCCATGGCCCGCGCGAGAGACGCGCCGGCACCGCTTTCGCATGACGGCGGCGCCACACGAACACCACGCCGATCAGCATGGCGAGCGCCGCGAGAAAGATCAGCTTGTCGAGCCACGGCGAATAGATCGCGAAACCGTAGTTGACGAACACGAGCGCGAGCGCCGCAATGGCGCCGCCCGCGGTGGCGACGTGTGTCTTCGCGATGTACGGGTCGCGCGCCACAACGTGGTGCAGATCGACGAAATAACGCTTTGGGATACTGAACAGCTTGCCGACACCGACGGAGCCGGGCGCGGCGGCGCGCCCCACCCGCCAGAAGGCGGCCCGCTTCGCGACCGCGAACGCGAGCCCCGCCATCGACACCCACAGCAGCGCGGTAATGAGCCAGGTCGGATTCATGGTTCAGAAGTCCTTGGCGAGCCGCAGCGCGTCGTAAATCGCGCCGTGAATGTTGTGCAAGGAGATGCAGTCGCCCACGCGGAAGAGCAGGAAGCGGCCATTGCCGAGTTCTTCGGCAAGGCACGGCTGCGCCTCGGCTGCGAAGAGCTTGTGCACGTCCACCTGCCCGCGATTGACCGATTCGGGCTTGAGCGCCCAGTACAAGGCGTCGTTCGGCGTGCTGCCGTTTTCGATCACTACCTGATCGACGGCGCGCTCTTCCTGTTCCTCCGTGTACTCGTTGCGCAGTACGGCGATCTTCTTGCCGTCTTCTTCGTACACACGGTCGAGCCAGTAATTCGGCGTATGAATCACCCCTTGCGCATAGAGGCGGCGATAGAAGATCGGGAACGTGGTGCCGCCCACGTCGTCGGCAACCTTCACGTCGGGCGTCACGATCTCGACATTCGAGCCACGGCTCGAAATGAAATCGGCAACGCCGGCGCCCGCATGCGTGCTCACGCCGTCGTAGACGAGCACGTTCTGCTTCGGCTCGACCTTGCCGCTCAGGATGTCCCACGCGCTCACGGCGAGCCCCTCTTCCACGCCCCAGGCCGGAACCTGCTGAGTGAAGCTCGACCCGCCCGTGGCGAGCACGATGATGTCGGGCTTTTCCGCGAGAATGGTCTTCTCGTCGGCCGTTACGCCGAGGCGGCGATCCACGCCGAGACGCTTCGTCTCCATGTCGAACCAGCGCACGATGCCCGCCATCTGCTCGCGCTGCGGCGCTTTCGCAGCGAGCAGAATCTGGCCGCCCACGGCGTCGTTCTTCTCGAACAGCACGACGTCATGGCCGCGCAGCCGCGCCACGCGTGCAGCCTCGAGGCCCGCTGGGCCCGCGCCGACCACCACGACCTTGCGCTTCGGGCCGCGCGATTTTTCGATCACGTGCGGCATAGTCGCTTCGCGCGACGTTGCGGCGTTCTGCACGCATAGCACGTCGAGCCCGTTGTACTGGCGGTCGATACAATAGTTCGCACCCACGCACTGCTTGATCTCGTCCTCGCGGCCATCGCGAATCTTGATGACCATGTGCGGGTCGGCGATCTGCGCGCGCGTCATGCCCACGAGATCGACCATGCCGCTCGCGAGCAGACGCTCGGCCTGGCCCGCGTCGCGAATGCTCTGCGCGTGCATGACCGGCAGCTTGACCACCGACTTGATCCCTGCCGCGAGATGCACGAACGGCTCCGGCGGCAGCGCCATGGGCGGCATGCAGTTGGCGAGCGTGTTGTGCGTATCCGCGCCGGAGCCGATCACGCCGAGATAATCGATGAGCCCCGTTTCCGACATCGCCTGCGCGATTTCCTTGAGCTGCTCGTGATCGAGGCCGTCTTCGTGGAATTCGTCGCCGCACATGCGCAGGCCGACGCAAAAGTCCTTGCCCACCGCTTCGCGCACGGCCTTGAGCACTTCCACACCAAAACGCAGACGGTTTTCGAGCGAACCGCCCCATTCGTCGGTGCGAAAGTTCGTGCGCGGGCTCCAGAACTGGTCGATCAGATGCTGGTGCGCGGCGGAGATTTCGATGCCGTCCATGCCGGCGTCCTTCACGCGCTTTGCAGCCGCCGCAAAGTCGCCGATGATGCGGCGAATTTCTTCCACCTCGATGATCTTCGCGTTGCCGCGGTGCACGGGCTCCCGTACGCCAGAAGGCGACATCAAATGCGGCCAGTGCTCGCCGTGAAAGGCGGAGCGGCGGCCCATGTGGGTGGCCTGGATCATGATCTTCGCGCCGTGGCGGTGCATGGCCTCGGCCAGACGCGCGAGCGGATCGATGATCTTGTCGGTGGCGAGATTCACCGACTTCCACCAGCCCTGCGGACTGTCGATCGACACCGGGCTCGACCCGCCGCATACGGCCAGGCCCACGCCGCCCTTGGCCTTTTCCTCGTAATAGCGGATATAGCGGTCGCCCGGCAAGCCGCCCGGCTCCGCGTAGACCTCGGCGTGGGCCGTGCTGACGATGCGGTTGCGCAGCGTGAGCTGATTGAGCGTCAAGGGTTTGAACAGATTGGGGTAGCGCATCGCAGACGACCTCTGGTGTTCGTGTCTTTCGGTGTGACCTGTATTGCGGGGGGGCGGCGCGGCCGTTCAGGCGGCGATCGGCGAGACTTCGAATACGCAGTGCGCGTGGCCTTCGGCGGCGCATTGCACTTCTTTCGATTGCGAACGCGGCGCGTTTTTTCCGCCTACCGTGGTGTCGTTCACCCAGTCCATCGCGCCCGCGAACCAGCCCGCGAACATGTAGCAAAGCTTGCCTTGCTTGCCCGGTTGCGCCAGCACGAACGACGAATGACGCAATTCGATCTTCGCGCGCGCGGCGGCCGGGTCGGCCTCGCGTATCGTGAAGAGGCCCCAGCCGCGCTGCGAAAGACGCTTCAGGTAATGTTCGAACACGGCCATGCCGGCAATGCCGTGCTTTTCGGCTTCCTTCGCGCACCAGTGATACGCCGACTTGTAGCCGGCCTTGTAGAGAATCTCGGCGTACACATCACGGCCCAACGCCTCTTCCACGGCGGTGTGATTGTTGGTGAAGAAGTGACGCGGCACGTACAGCATCGGCAGCGCGTCCGTGGTCCAGACGCCGGTGGCGGGGTCGACATCGATCGGCAGTTGCGGTTGCATTTCGTGGGGCTCCAATGACTCAGTGAGCAATTTTATTCAGGGTTTCTAATTACTAGAGGTGGCCTTTCCACACTGCATGGTCAGGCCTGGCGGTCAACTGCCCCAGACTTCGCCGAACACGCGCATCCAGTTCTCGCCCATGACCTTCCTGATGCGCGTCTCGCTCCAGCCGGCTTTTTGCATGGCGGCGGTGAGATTCGGAAATTCGCCGATCGTGCGGATGCCTTCCGGGTTCACGACCTTGCCGAAATTCGTGAGGCTGCGGTAACGGCCCTTGTCGTGCGTGATCCAGTCGAAGAACTCGGTGCTGTAGCCTTGCGTGAAATCCGTGCCAATACCCACGCGGTCCTCGCCGATCAGATCGACGACGTATTCGATCGCTTCGAGATAGTCCTCGACGGTCGAATCCGGGCCTTTCTTGAGGAACGGCGCGAACATGGTCACGCCCACGAAGCCGTTCGCATCGGCAATCTCCTTCAACTGCTCGTCCGTCTTGTTGCGCGGGTGCTCCTTGAGACCCGACGGACAGCAGTGCGAATACGTCACCGGCTTCTTCGAGCAGGCAATCGCATCCGATGAAGTCTTTCCGCCCACGTGCGAAAGATCGACCAGAATGCCCACGCGGTTCATTTCCTGGATCACTTCGCGCCCGTAGCCGGAGAGGCCGCCGTCCGGCTCATAGCAGCCCGTGCCCACGAGGTTCTGCGTGTTGTAGCAAAGCTGCACGACATTCACGCCGAGTTCCTTGAACACCTCGATATAGCCGAGGTTGTCCTCGAACGCATACGAGTTCTGGAAGCCGAAGATAATGCCTGTCTTGTTCTCTTTCTTCGCCCGCAGAATGTCGTCGGTCGTGCGCACGAGCGTGAGGATCTCGCTGTACTCGCGAATCTGCTGCTTCATCTGCGCAATGTTGTCCACGGTCTTCTGGAAGTCTTCCCACACAGAAACCGTGCAGTTGACGGCGGTGACGCCGCCCTTGCGCATGTCTTCGAACACCGAGCGCTCGAACTTCGAAATGTTCAGGCCGTCGATGATGATGCTGTTGTCATGCAGAGTGCTCATTAGCCGCTCCGAAACGCTCGAATGAAATTGAAAGGCGGTGGTGTGAAGAATCAGGCTTGCGTGTAGATCGGGAAGCGCTCGCACAGCGCGAAGATCTCGCGGCGCACGCGCTGCTCGGTGGCGGCGTCGCCTTCCGGATGCGCGCGCAGCGCGTCGAACACTTCGAGAATCAGTCGGCCGATCGCGCGGAATTCGTCCACGCCGAAGCCGCGCGTCGTGCCCGCGGGCGTGCCGAGGCGAATGCCCGAGGTGACCGTGGGCTTTTCGGCGTCGAACGGAATGCCGTTCTTGTTGCAGGTAATGCCGGCGCGCTCCAGCGCCTGCTCGACCTGATTGCCCTTCAGGCCCTTGGGCCGCAGATCGACGAGCAGCAGATGGTTATCGGTGCCGCCCGTCACGAGGTCCACGCCGCCCGCCTTGAGCACCTCGCCCAGCGCCTTCGCATTGGCGAGCACGCTGTCGATATAGGTCTTGAAGCCGGCTTCGAGCGCTTCGCCGAACGCGACCGCCTTGCCCGCGATCACGTGCATGAGCGGGCCGCCCTGCAGGCCGGGGAACACGGCCGAGTTGATCTTCTTGGCGATCTCCTCGTCGTTGGTCAGCACGAAGCCGCCACGCGGGCCGCGCAGCGTCTTGTGCGTGGTGGAGGTGACGACGTGCGCGTGCTCGACGGGGTTCTGATGGCGTCCCGCCGCGATGATGCCCGCGATATGCGCCATATCCACCATCAGCTTCGCGCCGACCGAGTCGGCGATGGCGCGAAAGCGCGCGAAGTCGAGGGCGCGCGGATACGCGGAAAAGCCCGCGATGATGAGGCCAGGCTTGTGCTGCTGCGCGAGTTCTTCGACCTGGTCGTAATCAATCAGCATGGTTTCGCGGTTCACGCCGTACTGCACGGCGTTGAACCACTTGCCGGAAAGCGCCGGCTTTGCGCCGTGCGTGAGGTGGCCACCCGCGTCGAGCGACATGCCGAGCACCGTGTCGCCCGGCTTGGCGAGCGCGAGCATGACCGAGCCGTTGGCCTGGGCGCCCGAATGCGGCTGCACGTTGGCGAAACCGGCGTTGAACAGTTGCTTGATGCGGCTGATGGCAAGCGCTTCCACCTCGTCGGCGAACTCGCAGCCGCCGTAATAACGCTTGCCCGGATAACCTTCCGCGTACTTGTTGGTCAGCACCGAGCCCTGGGCTTCGAGCACGGCGCGCGACACGATGTTTTCCGACGCGATCATTTCGACCTGCGACTGCTGCCGCTCGAGTTCTTTCAGGATGCTGCTGCGAACCGCCGAATCGCGCTGCGCCAGCGTTTGCGAAAAGAAAGGTTGAGTGTTCGACATAGGGCTTCCGTGACGATGAATGAAGGACTTCCTGCAATGCTGGAGGCCCCGACGCGACTGGCTTGACAGCGGCTTTGAACCCGCTTGACCGGCTGGGGACCGACGGTTCTATTCTTGTCGTTCGAATTGGCGCTCAACGTCGAAATTCAGACGCGTTCTTTTCCTTTTCCGCCATCCGCGTCCATTTTTCACAAGTGGCCTTCGCCTCACGCCCGCCAGCGGTGCGCCTTGCCCCATGTTTTCCAATCCAAATTATTTATCGCGCATCGCAGTGCACCAATCCCGCACCCTCGTCCTATTTCCCTCTTCCGGCTTTTTTGTCCAGATGACTCAGGGTTTTGCCGCATGGCACACTGGACCCGCAAGATTCGAAAATTGCGGTAGCGTAGCCGGCCCCCCGGCCTCACCGGGCCTCCACTGGGCACCAGGCTACCGATCACAAGGAATCGTCCCCCATGCTGCCGGATCGCACAGCGTCGTTGGCGCACTTCGCGTTCATGCCGCTGCCCGACTTCACGATGATCGCGTTCACGAACGCCATCGAAGTTCTTCGTATGGCTAACTACCTGAGCGGACAGCCGCTTTACAGGTGGTCGATCATCAGCCCGGAGGGCGGCCCGGTCGCGTCGAGCAACGGGCTTTCCATCGACACGGGCCCGGCCGAATGCGTGGGGCGGCCCGATATCGTGTTCGTCTGCGGCGGCATCGATGTGCAGCGGGCCACGACGCCTGCCCATCTCGCTGCGCTGCGCCGCTTTGCGCGCATGGGTGTCGCGCTGGGCAGCCTGTGCACGGGGACCTATGCACTGGCGAAATCCGGGCTGCTGGCTGGGTATGCTTGCGCGATCCACTGGGAAAACATGTCGGCGCTGAAGGAAGAGTTTCCTTCTACGCGTTTTCTCAAGGAGCTCTTCGTCATCGACCGCGACCGCGTGACCTGCACCGGCGGCGTCGCGCCGCTCGACATGATGCTGCACCTCATCACAGCGCGTGTGGGCACCGCGCGTGTGACGCAGATCGCCGAGCAGTTCGTTGTCGAGCATGTGCGCGATACGTCTGCCCAGCAGCGCATGCCGCTCGTTGCGCGGCTCGGTTCTGCGAACAAGTCGCTCTTCGAAGTCATCTCTCTTATGGAGAACAATATCGAAGAGCCGCTTTCGCGTGAAGAACTCGCGCGGCTCGCGAATATGTCACAGCGGCAGTTGCAGCGGCTCTTTCATGAGCATCTCGGGATGACGCCTACGCATTACTATTTAACGCTGCGCTTGCGGCGGGCGCGTGAGCTGCTGCTGCAGACCGATATGTCGATTATGCAGATTACGATGGCCTGCGGGTTTCAGTCGGCTTGTCACTTTAGCAAGAGCTATCGGGATGCTTTTGGGAGTGCGCCTACTGGGGAACGGCGCAAGCGTGTAGCACCGCTATCTGGGTTGGATTCGCCTGCGGCGGCTGGTGTTGTTGTGCCTGCGCCTGTTGTTCATGTTTGAAACTTTTTTTCGCGTCGGTACGCAGGCGTTGCCCCTGTGCGGGGCGGCACCTACTTTTCTTTGCCAGCGGCAAAGAAAAGTAGGCAAAAGAAAGCCGCTTAAACCGCTAGCGCCTGCCACAGTTCACATCTCGCCGTTGATGGTGAATGGCTCCGGAGCGTCTGTCACCTCGCACCTTCAAAGTTAGTGACAAGGCGCTCATCCTTCCGGCGGCGCTCCGCGCGCCGAAGGGCATAGCTAAAGCACCTTTGGTGCGCGTGCACTCTCGCTAAGCCTGGCACGCCCCCCTGGTTTCCCATGCAGCCCCGACCGCAGCGAGCGTAGCGAGCGTAGCGAGCAGCGGGATGAATGACTGCCTTGTCACTTACTTTGAAGGTGCGAGCTGACAGACGCTCCGGAGCCATTCACCATTAACGGCGAGATGTGAACTGTGGCAGGCGCTAGCGGTTTAAGCGGCTTTCTTTTGCCTACTTTTCTTTGCCGCTGGCAAAGAAAAGTAGGTGCCGCCCCGCACAGGGGCAACGCTCGCGTACCGACGCGAAAACAAGAAAACCCCAAAAAAAACGGCCAAAAGCCAAAACCAAAAACCAAAACCTATGCCGCCAACAACCCATGCGGATCAATCACAAACTTCCGCGGCGCGCCCCCATCAAATTTCTTGTAGCCCTCAGGGGCTTCATCAAGCGAAATAACCGACACATTAACGATCTTGGCGATCGGCAGCCGGTCGAACAAAATCGCCTGCATGAGGTTGCGGTTGTACTTGAGCACGGGCGTTTGCCCCGTATGAAACGTATGCGACTTGGCCCAGCCGAGCCCGAAGCGGATGCTCAAACTGCCGTGCTGCGCGGCCACGTCGCGTGCGCCCGGATCGTCGGTCACGTACAGCCCCGGAATGCCGATCATGCCTGCGGGCCGCGTGATTTCCATCAGCGAATTGAGCACCGTGGCCGGCGCTTCTTCCGAGTGTCCGGAAGCGCCATGCCCGTGCGCTTCGAAGCCCACGCAATCCACGGCGCAATCGATTTCCGGCTTGCCGAGTATCTGTTCGATCTGCTCGCCGAGCGTCGCGTCTTTCGAAAGATCGACCACTTCGAAACCCATCGCCTTCGCATGCGCGAGACGCTCGGCATTGATGTCGCCGACGATCGTGCAGGCCGCGCCGAGCAAACGCGCCGAAGCCGCAGCCGCCATCCCCACCGGACCCGCGCCCGCAATATAGACGGTCGAGCCCGGCTTCACGCCCGCCGTCACCGCGCCGTGATAGCCCGTGGGCAGAATGTCGGAGAGGCACGTGAGATCGCGGATCTTCGACATCGCCTGGTCGCGGTCCGGAAACTTCAGCAGGTTGAAATCGGCATACGGCACGAGCACGTATTCGGCCTGGCCGCCAATCCAGCCGCCCATGTCCACATAGCCGTAAGCGCCGCCCGCGCGCGACGGATTCACGTTCAGGCAAACGCCGGTGTGCTGCTCGCGGCACATCGCACAGCGCCCGCAAGCCACGTTGAACGGCACGGAAACGAGGTCGCCAATCTTCAGCGTTTCGACGTCGTTGCCCACCTCCACCACTTCGCCGGTGATTTCGTGGCCCAGCACGAGACCGACTTGCGCCGTCGTGCGACCGCGCACCATATGCTGGTCCGAGCCGCAGATATTCGTGCTGACCACCTTCAGAATGACACCATGGCCGATCGAACGCCCGCTCGGATCGACCATCTTCGGATACGCGATCTTCTGCACCTCGACCTTGCCCGGCCCTTGATACACGACGCCTCGATTTCCGCTCATCTCGCTGTCTCCTGTTCGATGCAGCTCGCAACGCTGCTCACTAGATGGCGCTGCCTCGCGCAAACTGCACGCAAGACAACGATGCTTCGAGCGTAGCCTGAGCGCCGCATACGACGATGTGCAAAAAGCGACGCGCCCTTGCTTTGCGCCGACATCGGGCTACGCGTCCTGCCTGCTATGGCTGCCCGCCCCCGTCAGCCCGTATCCATTGCCGATAGTCGGCGCGTGTCCAGTCGAGCGCCACGCCCACGCGCCGCGTGCCCGGCCGGATCTTCGGCTTGTGCACCGCGAGCCTGAGCGTTTCCAGCGCGGGCCATTCGCGAAACGAGAACGCCGCCATGTCCGCCACCAGCGTTTCGAGCAGCCGCGTGTGCGGCTTGCGCCCGAGAAAGTCGGCAAGGCGCGTGCAATAGCCGTCGTAGTCGATCCAGTCGCCCGCTTCACCCGCCGAGCTCTTTTCGCGCGGCATGCAGCGGTAACCGAGTTGCGCGTCGATCACGAGTGGCTGCGGGGAGCCGTGCTCGTGCGGATAGATGCCGATGCGCGCCGGCACGCTCAACGCTTCGACGAATACGCTCCAGCCGCGCCCGCGCGACTCGTCGTGAGCGCCGAGCGCACCGATTGCGCCCAGCGCGCCGAGCGCCGGCTCGAACGCTGCATCGACGATCTTCATGGCGCGACCGACGCCGCGGCGTCGACCATGATGCGGCAGAAATAATCGGCGAAACTGCGACGCACGACGAGCTCGAAGCGGTCGTCACCTGTGGGAATCAGGACGATCGAAGCCTTGAAATACACGCTCTGCGCGCATTGACCCGGCTTGAAGAGGCGCGGATGCAGGTCGAGCGGGCAGCCGCGCGAGAGCACGTCGCGTGCTCGCGTGCCTTCGATCTCGATCACCGTGTTGCCGCTGCCGATGTCCACGGCCGCCGCGTAGGCGTCGCCGAGCACGGCGGTGAGCTTCGCTTCGAGCATGCCGGTTTGCACAGGCGCGAGTGAGCGCACGAGCCATTCGTCGGGTCCGAGCCAGAGCACGTCGTAATGCTCGCCGCGCGCGACGGTGTTCGGCGCAGCGGGCGGCTCGCAGCCCACGACGCTGGCAAACGCCGCGACGAACGCCGGGTCGCTCAATTCGCCGCGCACGTTCACGAGGTCGCGGAACGGCAATTCGCGCATGGCGAACGCTTTCGAGGCGCGTCCCTCCTGCGCCTTGACCAGATCCGCTGCGCCTACGAGCGGCGACTCAAGGCGCACGCCGACGACGCGCTCCGCGACCGGCAGGGGGTCTTTCGTTTCATTCAACATGCTGACGCACTCCTTCCGTGTCGTAGAAAATCGGGCTCGCGATCTGCGCGCTCACGCGCCGGCCATCGGCCATGGGAATCACCACGCGCTCGCCCATCTTGTTCAAGCCGCCCTTCACGACCGCGAGCGCAATGGAACGCTGCAGGATCGGGCTGTAATAGCTCGACGTCACGTGGCCGATCATCGGCGTCGTGCCGTCGGAGCGCGCCTGTGCATCGGGCGCGATGATCTGGCCGCCTTCGGGCAGAACATACTGGGCTTCATCGGTCAGCAGTCCGACGAACTGCTTGCGGTTCTCCTTCGCCGTATCCGAGCGCTTGAGCGAGCGGCGGCCAAGGAAGTCCTTCGTCTGCGAGACGAGGCCGCCCATGCCGAGGTCGAAAGGCGTGACCGAGCCGTCGGTGTCCTGGCCCACGATGATGTAGCCCTTCTCCGCACGAAGTACGTGCATCGTTTCCGTGCCGTACGGCGTGATGTCGAACTCGGCGCCGGCTTCCATCAGCGCTTCCCAAACGGCGCGGCCTGCATTGGCCGGCACGTTCACTTCATAGGCCAGCTCGCCCGAGAAGCTGATGCGCATGACGCGCGACTTCACGCCTGCAACGGTGCCGTTGCGATACGACATGAACGGGAACGCGGCGTTGTCGAAGTCGATGTCCTTGCATACCTTCTGCAGCACCTTGCGGCTCTTCGGGCCGACCACGGCGAAGGTCGCCCAGTGATCGGTGACGGAAGCCAGACGCACCTTCATGTCGGGCCACTCGGTCTGCAGCCAGCGTTCGAGCCACGTGAGCACGCGCGCCGCGCCGCCCGTGGTGGTCGTCATCATGTAGTGCTGCTCGCCGAGGCGCACCGTCACGCCGTCGTCGAACACCATGCCGTTTTCGTCGAGCATCAGGCCATAACGGCACTTGCCCACTTCGAGCTTGAGCCACGGGTTCGTGTAGACCCAGTTGAGCAGCTTCGCGGCGTCGGGCCCCTGGATGTCGATCTTGCCCAGCGTGGAAGCATCGAGAATGCCGACGCTGTTGCGCACCGCGAGACACTCGCGCTTCACGGCCGCGTGCAGATTCTCCCCGCTCTTCGGGTAGTACCACGGGCGCTTCCAGTTGCCCACGTCCTCGAACGCCGCGCCATGCTGCACGTGCCACTCGTGAATGCAGGTCTTGCGGATCGGGTCGAGCATGTCGCCCAGTTCGCGCCCCGCGAACGTGCCGAACGTGACGGGCGTGTAGTTCGGGCGGAACGTCGTCGTGCCCGTTTCGGGAATCGTCTTGCCGAGCGCGCTGGCGAGAATCGCCATGCCGTTGATATTGCCGAGCTTGCCCTGGTCGGTGCCGAAGCCCATGGCCGTGTAACGCTTCACGTGCTCGACCGACTCGAAGCCTTCGCGCGCGGCGAGCAGAATGTCCGCTGCCGATACGTCGTTCTGGAAGTCGACGAATTGCTTCGGCCCGCGCGCCGCATCCTTGCGGCTGCCCACGAGCCACAACGCCTGCAGCGGCGTTTCCTCGACCTCGGCGGCCCTGGGCACCGCGGGCCGCTTGATCGGCAAGCCGAGCGACTTCGCCGCGTCGATGCCGCCGTCCACACCCTGCGTGAGCGCACGGGCCAGGCCGAATTCGCCCACCGCCGCGCCGACGCTCACTTCCTCCTGCACGCGCTTGCCCGGCATGAAGCACGCCTTCGCGTCGCTCCAGTGCGCCTTGCCGCCCGACTGCGCGAAGAGGTGCAGTACCGGGCTGAAGCCGCCCGACACGGCAACGAGATCGCATGCGAGCGTGGCCTGCTGCGCGCCCGCTTGCCCGTTCGTGTAGCCCACCACATCGACTGAACTCACGCGCTGCTTACCGTGCGCACAGTTGATGGCGGCGTTGTACATCACCTTCA
This sequence comes from Paraburkholderia nodosa DSM 21604, assembly GCF_000519185.1. GTDB lineage: Bacteria > Pseudomonadota > Gammaproteobacteria > Burkholderiales > Burkholderiaceae > Paraburkholderia > Paraburkholderia nodosa. The sequence continues at coordinate 22,445 of NZ_JAFA01000021.1, forward strand.
CGCCCTGGCGGCGCGCGGCGGCCTGCAATGCGCCGTTGCCCTGCGTGCGCGCATCGACGACTGTGACGGTCGCGCCGCATGCCTTCAGGTCGAGCGCACAACGGTAGCCCGCGTCGTTGTTCGTGAACACGACCGCATTGCGGCCCGGCAACACGCCATAGCGATGGATATAAGTCGATACCGCCGAGGCCTGCATGATGCCCGGCAGATCGTTGTTGCCGAAGACGATGGGACGCTCATGCGCACCCGTCGCGAGAATCACGCGTTTGGCGCGGATTTTCCACAACAGCTCGCGCGTACCCTGGCGCGTCGACACCGGCAGATGCTCCGTCAAACGCTGCGTCACGGTCACGAGATTGTGATCCTGATAGCCGAAAGCCGTGCTGCGCGACAGGATCTTCACGTCGGGCATCTGCTTGAGTTCGGCTTCGATCTTCTCGACCCAGTGGAGCGCGGGACGGCCATCGATATCGGCCTTGCACGACAGCAGGCTGCCGCCCAGTTCGCGCTGGTCGTCGACCAGAATCACGCGTGCGCCGGTTGCGCCCGCCGTATGCGCGGCCGCGAGACCGGCGGGGCCGCCGCCGACCACGAGAACGTCGCAATGCGCGAAGCACTTGTCGTAGCGGTCGGCGTCGCGCACTTCGGGCGCCTTGCCGAGACCCGCGGCGTCGCGGATCTTTTCCTCGTATTTCGGCCACCATTTGCGCGGCCACATGAAGGTCTTGTAGTAGAAGCCCGCCGGCAGAAAGCGCGAAAACTTCTGGTTGATCGCCATGCGATCGTTTTCGAGGCTAGGCTCGGCGTTCACGCTCGTCGCGATGAGCCCCTGGCACAACTCGACTTCGGTCGCGCGCGCATTGGGCACCGTATACGCGCCGCGCTCGAGTTGCACGATGGCGTTCGGCTCGGCCACGTCCGCCGTCATGATGCCGCGCGGGCGGTGGTACTTGAAGCTGCGCGCGACGAAATGCACGTCGTTGGCGAGCAGCGCCGAGGCGAGCGTGTCGCCCTGGAAGCCCTGATACGTGCGGCCGTTGAACGTGAAATTCAGCGGAATCGCGCGGTTCACGCGCCCACCGGCGCCAAGGCGGTTCTTCTGGCTCATCGCTGCGTGCTCCCTTGCTTGTTGCCTTGCGCCTCATCTGCTGCGCCGAAGGTCTCGTAACACTGAATCTCGTAGGTGACCGTGTCGCGCGTCGCCTTGAACCAGCGGCGGCAACCCTGCGCGTGCAGCCACTGCTCCTTGTGCACGCCGCGCGGGTTGTGACGCATGAAGAGGTAGTCGCCCCATTCCGCGTCGGTGAGCTTGTCGGTCTCGAGCGGACGCGCGATGTCGGCTTCGCCGCCGCACGTGAACTCGACTTCGGCGCGGGGACCGCACCACGGGCATTCGATCAGCAACATGTTGTGGTCTCCTTCAGTGCGCGACGGCGGCTGCGCCGTGTTCGTCGATCAGATGGCCGGTATAGAAGCGGTCCAGCGAGAACGGCGCGTTGAGCGGATGCGGTTCGTCCTTCGCAATGGTGTGCGCGAACACCCAGCCCGAGCCCGGCGTCGCCTTGAAGCCGCCAGTGCCCCAGCCGCAGTTGAAATAGAGACCTTTCACATCGGTCTTGCTGATGATCGGGCAGGCGTCCGGCGAAACGTCGACAATGCCGCCCCACTGGCGGTTCATGCGCACGCGCGAGAACACCGGGAACATTTCAACGATGGCCTGCAGCGTGCCCTCGATGACGTGGAAGCTGCCGCGCTGGCCAAAACCGGTGTACTGGTCCACGCCCGCGCCGATCACGAGATCGCCCTTGTCGGACTGGCTGATATAGGCGTGCACCGCGTTCGACATGATGACGGTGTTCACGACCGGCTTGATCGGCTCCGACACCAGCGCCTGCAGCGGGTGGCTTTCCAGCGGCAAACGCACGCCGGCCATGTCCGCGAGCGTCGTGGTGTTGCCCGCCGCCACCACGGCGACCTTCTTCGCCTTGATGAAACCCTTCGACGTATCGACACCGGTCACGCGCGCGCCGTCGCGGCGAATGCCCGTCACCTGGCAGTTCTGAATGATGTCCACGCCGTGCTGGTCCGCGCCGCGCGCGAAGCCCCACGCCACGGCGTCGTGGCGCGCCACGCCCGCACGGCGCTGGATCGAGGCGCCCAGCACGGGGTAACGGCTGTTCAGATTGATGGTCGGCTCGATTTCCTTGATCTGCTCGGGCGTGAGGAACTCGGCGTCCACGCCGTTCAGGCGGTTCGCATTCACGCGGCGCTCGGTGTCGCGCACGTCCTGCAGCGTATGCGCGAGATTCATCACGCCGCGCTGGCTGAACATCACGTTGTAGTTGAGGTCCTGCGAGAGCCCTTCCCAGAGCTTCATCGCCTTCTCATAGAGCGCCGCCGACTCGTCCCACAGATAATTCGAGCGCACGATGGTCGTGTTGCGCGCCGTATTGCCGCCGCCGATCCAGCCCTTCTCCAGGATCGCGACGTTCTTCACGCCGTGCTCTTTCGCGAGATAATAGGCCGTTGCGAGACCATGCCCGCCGCCGCCGACGATCACCACGTCGTACTCCTTCTTCGGCTCCGGGCTTCTCCACTGCCGCTCCCAGTTCTCGTGATACGACAAACCGTTGCGGAACAGACTGAATATCGAATAGCGGCTCATCTCGCAGACCCCTTGTTGCGCGTTACCATTAGCTTCAGTTAGCACTCGATGACGTTCACGGCGAGACCACCGCGCGACGTCTCCTTGTATTTCGTCTTCATGTCGGCACCCGTTTCGCGCATCGTCTTGATGACGTTGTCGAGCGTGACGTAATGCTCGCCGTTGCCCTTGAGCGCCATGCGCGCGGCGTTGAGCGCCTTGATCGCGCCCATCGCGTTGCGCTCGATGCAGGGAATCTGCACGAGGCCACCCACCGGGTCGCAGGTCATGCCGAGGTTGTGCTCCATGCCGATTTCGGCGGCGTTCTCCACCTGGCCCGGCGTGCCGCCCATGACGGCAGCAAGCGCCGCAGCGGCCATCGAGCACGCCACGCCCACTTCGCCCTGGCAGCCCACTTCCGCGCCCGAGATCGACGCCGTTTCCTTGTAGATGATGCCGATGGCCGCGGCCGTGAGCAGGAAGTTGGCAATGCCGTCTTCGTTTGCGCCCGCCACGAACTTCACGTAGTAGTGCAGCACCGCGGGAATCACGCCCGCCGCGCCGTTCGTGGGCGCCGTGACGACGCGGCCGCCCGCCGCGTTCTCTTCGTTCACGGCCATGGCGTAGAGATTGACCCAGTCGAGCATCGAAAGCGGATCGCGCAGCGACTCCTCGGAGCGCGAACGCAGATGCACCGAGAGATCGGCGGCGCGGCGCTTCACATGCATCGGGCCGGGCAGCTCCCCATGCATCTTGCAGCCGCGCTCCACGCAGGCGGCCATCGCGCGCCAGATCACGAGCAGCCCTTCGCGCACTTCCTCCGGCGAGCGTGCCGCGCACTCGTTCGCGAAGGTGACTTCGGCGATCGAGCGGCCGCTCTCCTTGCACACGCGCAGCAGGTCGTCGCCGGTGCGGAACGGATACGGCACCTCGCGTCCGCTGCGCACGCCGTTCACGCGGTCGCCGTCGCGGTTCACGACAAAGCCGCCGCCCACCGAGTAGTACTCTTTTTCGACGAGCAGCTGCCCGTTTTCGTCGAAGGCCTGAAAACGCATGCCGTTCGGGTGGAGCGTGTTCGCGCCGCCCATCGTCTTGCGAAAGAAGCCGATGCACTCCTTTTCGTCGAAGCGGATGGTTTGCTTGCCGAGCAGCACGAGCGTCTTCTCGCGGCGCATGGCGGCGAGGCGCGGCTCGATCTGGTCGGGATCGACCGAGTCGGGCAAGTTGCCTTCGAGGCCGAGCAGCACGGCCTTGTCGGTGCCGTGGCCCTTGCCCGTCGCGCCCAGCGAGCCGTACAGCTCGACTTTGACGCGGCGCACAAAGGCGAGCAGATTGGCGTCCTCGATATGGGACGCGAAGCGGCACGCGGCAACCATCGGGCCGACCGTATGCGAGCTGGACGGACCGATTCCGATCTTGAACAGGTCGAAAACGCTGACGTTCATCTGACTTCCCTTCGCGCTGAGCGCATGGATGAGCTTGGATGCAAGTAGACCAAAGAGGCCATGGCAGCCGATAGAACAAAAACGCCATCGCCGTTGGACGGCCTCGCCAGCCAGGGTTTCGGGCGACGCCGGCGGACGTTTCGCCAGCGTTTAACCGGGGGTTTTCCCGAAGTTTGCGGCGGAAAAGCACCCGCCTGCCCGCTCAGAACGAATGCCGCAAGCCAACGCGCACGTCGGCCTGCGTCGTGGTGGAAGACGGCGTGAAGCTATAGCCGATCACCGCGTCCACCCCCTGCGAGGCCTTGAGCCAGTCGCCCGAGAGATAGACGTCCGTGGTCTTCGAAAGCAGGTAATGCAGGCCCGCCGAAAGCTGGTTCCAGTGGTGGCCGTCGAAGTGGGTGTACTGATATCCGCCCGCCACGCTGAACGCGGGCGTCACCTGCCAGTTCGCGCCGCCTTCGCCCACCTGCATGTGCTCGCTCTCGCCGAACGCCTTGATCTGCGTGTACGTGAAAGCGCCCATGAGCGTGACGTCGCCGATGGCGTAGCTCGCGCCCGCGCCGAAGGTGGCCTGCTTGTCCACGGGGAACGGCGTCTCCGAATAGAGCGAACTCACCGCGCCCGTGGCCGGATCGACGCTGACGGTCGGCCTGCCAAAGAACGTGCGCACGCCGATCATGTTGTACGGGTCGAACGCGTAGATACCCGATGGGTTGTTCAGCTGCGTATAGGCGGTGCCCATCGCGAACGGGCCGTTCTGGTACTGCGCGCCTACGCTCCAGGCGCTGCCGGTGTGGAAGTCGCCGGGCGTGTTGCTGAACGAATACATGCCGCCGAACTGGAATCCGCCGAACGTGTTCGACATGAACTTCACGGCGTTCGGCAGATGGTCGCCGTTCATGCGGTCGAAGTCGCCCTGGTTGATTGCGTAGCCGCTCGCCCACGCCGTGACGTTGTAGAGGTAGACGAACTCCTGCGTCATATCGGCCTGATTGCCGAACGTAAGCGTGCCCCAATCGTTCTGGAGTCCGACATAAGCGAGGCGGCCGAAAAGCGAGCCGCCGTTGGCGATCTGTCCGTTGCCGAGGTGAAAGCCGCTCTCCAGCTGGAACACGGCCTTCAACCCGCCGCCGAGATCCTCGGTGCCCTTGAGGCCCCAGCGGTTCGCCTGCGCAATGCCATCGTCGAATTTCACTTGATGCGAGCCGCCCGCATTGCTCACGTACGTCACGCCCGCGTCGATGATCCCGTACAGGGTGACGCTGCTTTGGGCATGGCTCGCGGTCGAGACAGCGCTCAATGTCACCGCGATGCCGCTCAGTGCCACCGCATTCAGTTTTCTCATGGTGTCGGGTCTCTCTGGTCTGGCGATACAGGTTGTCGGGCCGCGCCGGCAACGCGTGACGCCTTGCGCGGTGGATCAAAACGTACAAGTCCAAATCTCGCCCGACTTGCGCAGACACGACACGCGCTGGCGCTAACGCGACACGCCAGCCACAGAAAAACCCCTGCAAAACAGGCGCAATCCGTTATCTGGCGGGCCTCGCGAGGGGTTCCGGAGATGCGATCATCGGTAATCCGACGCGGACTTTGTAAAATCCGCCGATCCCGCCATTTCTACGTTTTTATTGATTGAACATTCAATAAAAAATACCTAGAGTGGAAACCTCCCCGAATCGCCCGGAATTACCATGCCCAAGATCGGAATGCGCGACGTGCGCCGCGCGCAACTCATCGACGCCACCCTGCAATCGATCGACGAGTCGGGTCTCTCCGGCACGACGCTCGCCACCGTCGCGCAGCACGCGAAGATTTCCACTGGCATCGTCAGTCACTATTTCGGCGGTAAGGACGGCCTGCTCGAAGCCACCATGCGCCACGTGCTGCACGACCTCTGGGAGGCCACGGTGCGGCGCCGTCTCGCTGCGAAAGACGAACCGCGCGCGCGCTTGCGCGCCATCGTCGCGGCCAATTTCGACGTCTCGCAGGTGAACGCACCCGTCATGAAGACGTGGCTCGCGTTCTGGGCCGAGAGCATGCATCAGCCCGCGCTGCGCCGGCTGCAGCGCGTCAACACGCGGCGGCTCCATTCGAACCTCTGCGCGGAATTCGAAAAGGTGTTGCCCGGCGCCGCGGCCCGGCGCGCCGCAAGCGGACTCGCCGCCCTGATCGACGGCCTCTGGCTGCGCGGCGCGCTCACGGGCGAACCGTTCGACACGAAGGCCGCGCTGCGCGTGGCCAACGACTACATCGACCTGCTGCTCGAAGCGCGCGCCAAGCCGCGCTCAGGCAAGTCGGCCAGATAACCCGGCCTGGAGCCCATCGATGCCCCTCTTTCCCCTGCAACGCCTCTTCATCGACGGCACCTATACCGACGCCACCAGCGGCGAAACGTTCGACACCTACGATCCCGCCTCCTGCACGCGGCTCGCCACGGTACAGCACGCGAGCGCCGCCGATATCGACCGTGCCGTGCAATCGGCGCGAGCCGGACAGCGCGTCTGGGCCGCCATGACAGCCATGCAGCGCTCGCGCGTGCTGCGGCGCGCGGTCGAGTTGCTGCGTGAGCGCAACGACGAACTCGCGGCGCTCGAAACGAGCGACACGGGCAAGCCCATCGCCGAAACGCGCAGTGTGGACATCGCCACCGGCGCCGACGTGATCGAGTACTACGCGGGCCTTGCACCCGCGCTCGAAGGCCAGCAGATTCCGCTGCGCGAAAGCTCGTTCGTCTACACGCGGCGCGAGCCGCTGGGCGTCACGGCGGGCATTGGCGCATGGAACTATCCGCTGCAGATCGCCTGCTGGAAATCGGCGCCCGCGCTTGCCGCCGGCAACGCGATGATCTTCAAGCCGAGCGAGATCACCCCGCTTTCGGCCTCGAAGCTCGCCGAGATCTATATCGAGGCGGGCGTGCCGCCCGGCGTGTTCAACGTGGTCCATGGCGACGGCCGCGTGGGCGCCATGCTGAGCCTGCATCCCGGCATCGAGAAGATTTCGTTTACGGGCGGCGTCGAAACGGGCAAAAAGGTCATGGCGGCCGCGGGCGGCTCGACGCTCAAGGAAGTCACGATGGAACTGGGCGGCAAGTCGCCGCTCATCGTCTTCGAAGACGCCGACCTCGAGCGCGCCGCCGATATCGCCGTGACCGCCAACTTCTTTAGCGCCGGCCAGGTGTGCACCAACGGCACGCGCGTGTTCGTCCATCAATCGGTGATTGCCGCATTCGAGGCGCGCGTGCTCGAACGCGTGCAGCGCATCCGCGTGGGCAACCCCACCGATCCTGCCACCAACTTCGGCCCGCTCGCCAGCGCCGCGCAACTCGACAAGGTGCTCGGCTTTATCGAAAGCGGCAAGCGCGAAGGCGCGCGGCTGCTCGCGGGCGGCGCGCGCCTCACGCAGGGCGATTTCGCGCGCGGCCAGTACGTGCAGCCCACCGTGTTCTCCGGTTGCCGCGACGACATGCGCATCGTGCAGGAGGAAATCTTCGGCCCGGTGATGAGCATTCTCGCCTTCGCCAACGAAGCCGAAGTGATCGCACGCGCCAACGAATCGCTTTACGGCCTGGCCGCCGGTGTCGTGACCGAAAGTCTTTCTCGTGCGCACCGCGTGATTCATCGGCTCGAAGCCGGCATCTGCTGGATCAACACGTGGGGCGAGTCGCCCGCCGAAATGCCCGTGGGCGGCTACAAGCAGTCGGGCGTGGGCCGCGAAAACGGCATCACCACGCTCGAGCACTACACGCGCATCAAATCCGTCCAGGTGGAACTGGGACCGTATCAGCCCGTTTTCTAAGGGAGTCCTGCATGGCAGCGCAAGAGTACGACTACATCATCATCGGCGCGGGATCGGCGGGCAACGTGCTTGCCGCGCGCCTCACCGAGGACCGCGACGCGACGGTGCTGCTGCTCGAAGCGGGCGGCCCCGACTACCGCTTCGATTTCCGCACGCAGATGCCCGCGGCGCTCGCCTACCCGTTGCAGGGCCGCCGCTACAACTGGGCCTACGAAACCGATCCCGAGCCGCACATGAACAACCGGCGCATGGAATGCGGCCGCGGCAAGGGGCTGGGCGGGTCGTCGCTCATCAACGGCATGTGCTATATCCGCGGCAATGCGCTCGACTACGACGGCTGGGCCGAGCGCAAGGGGCTCGAAAACTGGAGCTATCTGGACTGCCTGCCCTATTTCCGCAAGGCCGAAACGCGCGACATCGGCGCGAACGACTATCACGGCGGCGAAGGTCCCGTTCATGTGACGACGAGCAAGCCGGGCGTGAACCCGCTGTTCGAGGCCATGATCGAGGCGGGAGTGCAGGCGGGCTATGCGCGCACCGACGACCTCAACGGCTACCGCCAGGAAGGCTTCGGGCCGATGGACCGCACCGTGACGGCCAAAGGCCGGCGCGCGAGCACCGCACGCGGCTATCTGGATCAGGCAAAGCATCGGCCTAACATCGACATCGTCACGCACGCGGTGACGGACCGCATTCTGTTCAGCGGCAAGCGGGCGTGTGGCGTCGTCTTTCTCGACGGGCCCGCGCGCGTGACCCGCTACGCGCGCCGCGAAGTGCTGCTGTGTGCGGGCGCGATCGCCTCGCCGCAGATCCTGCAGCGCTCGGGCGTCGGCCCCGGTGCGTGGCTGCGCGAGCTCGACATTCCCGTTGTGCTCGATCTGCCGGGCGTCGGGCAGAATCTTCAGGACCACCTGGAAATGTACATGCAGTACGAGTGCAAGGAGCCGGTCTCGCTTTACCCTGCGCTCCTCATGCGCAATCAACCGGCTATTGGCCTTGAATGGATGCTGCGCGGCACCGGTATTGGCGCAAGCAATCATTTCGAGGCGGGCGGCTTCATTCGCACGCGCGACGACGACCCGTGGCCGAACCTTCAATATCACTTTCTGCCCGTTGCGATCAATTACAACGGCAGCAATGCGATCAAGATGCACGGCTTCCAGGCGCACGTGGGCTCCATGCGCTCGCCGAGCCGCGGGCGCGTGAAGCTGCGTTCGCGCGACCCGCGCCAGCATCCGTCGATTCTCTTCAACTACATGGCCGAGGCGCTCGACTGGCGCGAGTTCCGCGACGCGATCCGCATCACCCGCGAAATCCTTGCGCAGCCCGCGCTCGACCGGTTTCGCGGACGCGAGTTGAGCCCCGGTGCGGCGCTCAAGACCGACGCCGAGATCGATGCTTTCGTGCGCAACCGCGCGGAAACGGCCTATCACCCGTCGTGTTCGTGTGCGATGGGCTACGACGACATGGCCGTGGTGGACGGTGAAGGCCGCGTGCATGGACTCGATGGCCTGCGCGTGGTGGACGCGTCGATCATGCCGCGCATCACCACCGGCAACCTCAATGCACCGACCATCATGATCGCGGAGAAGATCGCGGACCGGATACGCGGGCGTGAGGCGCTTGCGCGATCGGGTGCGCCGTATTTCGTTGCGAATGGGACGCCGGCGCGGGGGGCGCGTGTTTCCGCGGCGGAAGGCACGTCGCGCAGGGAGAAAGTACGCGCATAGCGTGACGCTTTAAGCAACGCCGATGGGCCGGAGCCGGCGTGCAGGATCTGCGCGCCGGCTCACGCTCTCCACCAAATGATGGACGCGAAAACGCACCGCAATCTTTAGGCTTAGGGAGCGGAGCGTTCATCTGCGGCGCATCGGGAGATCGAGCATGGCCGTCTATAGCTGGGCCCCTGGCGCGGCCGGGGATTTTACGTCTGCGGCAAACTGGACCGTCAACGGTGCAGCCGCCACGCAGCCGCCTGGGCCGAACGACTTTGCGAGCATCGATGGCGTCGGCGTCGTGGTGACCGGTGGCGGGACCGTACAACGGCTGAAGTTCTACGGGAGCGCTACCGTATCGGGTCTCTTGACGGCGACTTATGGCGTGCAAGCCAACCAGGTGCTGACGCTCGACCCAGGCGCGGTCCTGACCACACCGAGGCTTGGCTTGCCCATAGACGGCAGCCACGGGGGCACCTGCGCGCTAACGGTCGGCACGCAAGCCGCTGTCGCGATCACGCCGTTCCATTCGGTGGACAATTACGGAATCCTGATCGGTGACGCCGGGCCTCCATCCGCCGCGTTGGTGGTTCAAGGCGCGGGGGCTGTCGTCGATGGCGGCAATCAGCCGATTGCGGTCGGGCAAGGCAGCCCCGGCACGCTGACCATTGCCGATGGGGGCACCGTCACCGCAGGCAATGGCGACCCACTCGTCTATCCCTGGGCACTCGTCGTCGGCAATCATGCCGAGGGGACCGTGAGCGTCTCGGAGGCGACCCTCACCACGCGCGGCCAGATCATCGTCGGCCGCCAGGCCAACGGCACGCTTACCATCGAGGGCTGCAGCGTCGTTGCCGCCAGCGATCTGTATATCGGCTGGACGCCGCAAACTCACGTGAGCGGCAAGGTGTCGATTTCGGGCCCACGCGCGCGGCTTGTCGTCGAAGGCGCCTTGGGCGTTGGCGCTGCGCTGGGAACGGGTTCCCTCGATGTGGCGGCGCACGCTATCGTATCGGCAGGCTTGGGCGTCAACGTCAGTGCGACGGGCACATTGACGCTCGATCACGGACAAATCGACACGGCCGCGCTCGGCGTGGACAAGGGCGGCACCTTGTCCGGCAGTGGCCGGGTGACTGCGCCCATGGGTTTCGAGAACAACGGCGGGACCATCACGGCAAACGGGCCGCTGATTTTGGTGGGAGACCTAAGCAACGACGGCACGATCAACGCCGATGCCGGCAGCGAACTCGTATGCGCGGGTTCGCTGGGGGGCACCGGGACGATTGCGCTCGACGCGGGCGCCGTCGTATCGGTTGCGGCGGTGGCAAGCTCGCAAACCATCACGTTCGCCAGCAACACGGGCAAGCTGGTTCTGCTCAACCCCGGGGCCTTCGCTGGCGTGATAGCGGGCTTTGTGAAGGGCGACGTCATCAAGCTGCACGCTCCCGCTACGCAAGGTACGTTCGTATCCGGTCCCGTCAACGGCCTCACCGGCGGGGTGCTGACGCTCGAGGACGCGCACAGCAACCCGGTCGCGCAATTGAGCATGATTGGCTCGTATGCAACCGGCGATTTCACGGTCACGTTGGGCGTCATCAAGCATCATTGATGCAGCGTGCGATCAATTACGCGAAAAGCGCGCCAAAAAACGCGGCACCACGCGAGCAACTCGCCCGCACGATGCCGCCAACACTGAAGCCCACTCAGACCGATGCGGCCAGCCAATGCGAAACCGCAATCGTCAGCGCCGCCGCAACGAGCGCACCATAAGGCGCAAGACTGAACCACCGGCTGCGCACTGGCACGCTCACTTCCATATCGAGCGCACTGCCCGCCGGAAACCGCCCGCGATCCTGCCAGTAATGCCGGAAAGCAAACACCGGCACGATCAGCAGCATGGCGATGAGGCCATCGCGCAGCGTCCCCTCGCCTTGCAGATTGGCCCCCGCGCCTACGAACACTAGGTTCGCATAGCCGCACAGCGCACCCAGCGTGAGCAGCCACGTCGGGCAACGAAACGGACGTGTCCACGCGCCACGGTCCATGCGATGAATCCAGCCCGACTGAAGGTTCAGGAACACGAACAACATGTAGCAGACGTTCGAGATCGACAGCACCGTCATATAGTCCGACATCGCGAGCAGGACGAGATTGAAACCCAGATCGGTCCACATCGCCGCTGTCGGCGCACCGTGCTCGTTCACGCGCGAGAGGTAGCGCGGCAGCCAGCCGTCCACCGAAGCCTGATAAAGCGTGCGCGACGAACCCATCATCGACGTCATCACGATCAGCAAGATGGAGAGCATCAGCATCACCACCACGGCGTTGCCCACCCAGGCGCCGCCGCCCACCATCGCGGCCATCGCGGCGCCCACACCGGTGCCGTCGCCAATGCGCGGATCGAGCATCATCGCCGTGCCCAGTGAGCCCTGAAACGCGAGCGGAACGAGCGTCATCACGACGAGGCAAAGCGCGCCCGACCAGAATATCGCCCGCGCCGTATCGCGCCGCGGGTCGCGAAACTCGCGCGTATAGCACACCGCCGTTTCGAACCCGTACGATGCCCATCCCGCCATGAACATCGCGCCCAGCGCCATGACCACGCCCTGCCCATTCCATGCGCCGAACACCGCCGCGCTGAGATTGCCGTGCGCGTCGTGCCCGAGCGGCAGCAGCGGAAAGAGATGCTTTGCGGGAACATCGCCCGTGATGAAGGGCACGAGGCCGACGATCAAAAGCGGCGTGAGCGAAGCGATGCCCAGAATCTTCTGCGTTTTCGCGGCCTTCGAAGCGCCGCTGTGCTGAAGCCGGAACGTGATGAGCAAGAACGCCGCAGCAATCACGAACGTCGCATTGATGCGCAGCGTGAGACCTGGCTTGATGAAGTTCAGGTTGGCGAGCGTCCAGTGCCACTGCATGATCGCCGCTTCGGGTGCGAACAGCGTGGCGAGCGCGTAGTTCGCGGCGAGTCCACAGCCAAGCGCGAGCATGGGCGACCACGCGAGCCAGTTACACCACACGGAAACCGGCGCGATCATCTTGCTGTATCGGACCCAACCAATTGCTCCGTACACCGAAGCGCCGCCCGACTTGTGCGGAAAGAGCCCTGAAATCTCGGCGTAAGTGGCGCTTTGCACGAGGCCCATCGTAATCGACGCGATCCAGATGGCCCAGGCCGGCTGGCCGATGGTCGCGCAAACGCCGCCAATCGTGAACAGCACGCCCGCGGGCACGCCGCTCGTCACCCAGAACGCATCCTTCCATGTGAGGCCGCGTTGCAGCGCATGGCCATGACTGTCTCGTGCGGTGCTCTCCTCTGCGCCGTGCGTACCAATTCCCGCTTGCTCCATCTGCCTCCTCCTCTTTTGAACGCTAATCAACCAAAATTGCTGCGCAAATAGGGATGTACCGCAGGGGTGTCCGCGGCTTTCGCCGCGGACAAAGGCGCGTTAGTGCACGCCCAACGAGGCGCGCACGGCAGGCAGGCCCGGCTTGCCGTCCAGCGTGGTCACGCCGGCGAGCCAGTTGTCGAGCACCTGCGGATTGCTGCGCAGCCAGTCGGCGGCGGCCTTGTTGGGGTCTTCCTTGTTGGCGATCGGCACCATCAAATGGTTCTCGATGGCGGTCGTGAACTGCAGGTTGGAGACGAATTTCGCCACGTTCGGGCAGCGCGCGGCATAGTCGGGCGGTTCCGCCGTCAGCACGCGCGCCGCGCCATAGTCAGGCCCGAACACCGCGTCGCCGCCCGAGAGATAGTCGATTTTCATCTGCACGTTCATCGGATGCGGCTCCCAGCCGAGGAACACGATCCATTGCTTCTCGCGCACGGCGCGGTTCACCTGCACGAGCATGCCCGCCTCGCTCGATTCGACGAGCTTGAATTTGCCGAGTCCATACTGGTTTGCGCCGATCATCTTCTGGATCAGCGCGTTGCCGTCGTTGCCGGGTTCGATGCCGTAGATGCGCCCTTGCAGCTTGTCCGCGTACTTCGCAATGTCCTGGAACGATTTGAGGCCGCCCTGGTAGACGTAATCGGGAACGGCAAGCGTATATTTCGCGCCCGTGAGATTCGGCGTCGAGAGCACCTTGATCGAGCCCGACTTCGCGAAAGGCTCGATGATCGGGTCCATGGTCGGCGACCAGTAGCCGAGGAACACATCGATCTGCTTGCTCTTGAGCCCCGCAAACGTGATCGGCACCGAGGCGATCGTTTTGGTCGGCGCATAGCCGAGCGCGCCGAGGATCGTTGACGCCACGCCCGTGGTCGCCGCGATATCGGTCCAGCCCACGTCCGCGAAGCGCACGTCCTTGCATGCGGCGGGGTCGGCCGCGTAGGCGCTGGTGCAGAGGATCGCGGCGCACGCGAGCGCGCCTGTCTTAAGCAGGGGGAATCGGCACATCGTCATCTCCTCAGGAATCGAACTGCGTCGCAGGGTCATGAAGTCTCATGACACATGGTTGTCCGGCAAAAAGCGGACTAACGTAGCAATTGCGACGAGCAATTGCGCAGAAGCGACAAGCGATTCCAGCGAGCGCCGATGAACAGCGGCTTTAAGTTAATTGAACGATCAATATACGGACTTGCGCGGCGTTCCTTTCATTTTCAAAACGTAATCAGGCCGCCACACGCGTCCATTGCCGCAAGCTCGCGTGCGCCGCGCCGCGTCAGCCTCGCACGCGGGGCTGTTGCCAGACCGGGTCGCGCGCGAAATCGACAAAGGATTTCAGGTAATCGACCACGGCGTCGCCTTCCCGCGTGCCGAGAAAGATCTGCTTCGCGATGCCCTGCTTGCCGAGCTTCACGATCGCGAGCGGCATGCGGTCTGCGTATTCTTCCGCGAGCCAGCGCGGCAACGCAGCCACGCCGCGATGGCTCGCGACCATCTGCAGCATGATGTCGGTCGTTTCGATCGTCTTGTGACGGCGCGGCGTGATGCTTGCGGGCCGCAGAAACTGGTTGTAGATATCGAGCCGGTCGGTATCCACGGGATACGTGATGAGCGTTTCGTCGACGAGCTGCTCGGGCTTCACGTAGCGCACGTTCGCGAGCCGATGGTTTTCCGCGACCACCAGCACCTGTTCGTAGTCGAACACCGGATCGAAACGCAGTCCGGGCCGGTTGAGCGGATCGGGCGTGACCAGCACGTCGATGTCATAGCCGATCAACGCGCCGATGCCGCCAAACTGAAAACGCTGCTTCACGTCCACGTCGACGTCGGGCCAGCGCGCCAGATACGGCGAGACCACCTTGAGCAGCCACTGATAGCACGGGGCGCATTCCATGCCGATGCGCAGCGTGCCGCGCTCGCCCGCGGCGTACTGCTTCATGCGCTCTTCCGCGAGTTCGAACTGGGGCAAGAGGCGTTCGGCCAACGAGAGCAGATATTGCCCGGCCTGCGTCAGCCGCAGGCTGCGCCCCTCGCGGTCCCAGATTTGCGTGCCGAGCTGCTGCTCGATCTTCTTGACCGTATGGCTCAACGCCGATTGCGTGAGGAAAAGCGACTCCGCGGCGGCGGTCAGCGAGCCCTGCCGGGCGACTTCGCGGACGATGACAAGATGAATGCGTTCGAGCATAAAAAAGGAGAATCCCGTGCCAGGCTGGCGATAGATGAAGAAAACTAATGGATGGATGAAATAATGCCATTTTTCTTCATCGTCTGATACCTCTATGATCGCTGCCACTCTGGATCGTTTTCTGCACTTTCATTTCGGACGGCACCACACATGGTCACCACGCACAATCTCGGCTTTCCGCGCATCGGCGCGAAACGCGAACTCAAATTCGGTCTGGAACGCTACTGGAAGGGCGAATCCTCGCGCGACGAACTGAAGGCGCTCGGCGCGCAACTGCGCGCGCGTCACTGGGAAAACCAGAAGGGTCTCGACCTCGTGCCCGCCGGCGACTTCGCGTTCTACGACCAGGTGCTCGACATGAGCTTCACGCTCGGCAACCTGCCCGAGCGCGTGCAGGGCTTCCACGGCGACAAGCTCGACAACTACTTCCGCGTGGCGCGTGGCCGCTCGGCGGCAGGCGCCGAGGACCATGCCGCTTGCTGCGGCGGCGTCGCGGCCGGCGAAATGACGAAGTGGTTCGACACGAACTATCACTACATCGTCCCCGAATTCACGGCCGACACGCAGTTCAACCTCGACACCTCGCGTCTTTCCGAGCAACTGCGCGAAGCCCGCGAACTGGGCGTGAAGGCCAAGCCGGTGATCATCGGGCCGCTCACGTACCTGTGGCTCGGCAAGGCCAAGGACGACTCGGACAAGCTGGCGCTGCTGCCGCGCATCATGCCCGTGTACCGCGCGCTGCTCGACTACTTCCGCGTGATGGACATCGAATGGGTGCAGATCGACGAGCCGATTCTCGTGACCGAACTCGATCCGGCCTGGCGCGCCGCGTTCGCGACGGCGTATGAAGGGTTCGAACTGCGCAGCATCAAGCTGCTGCTGGCCACCTACTTCGGCCAACTGCAGGACAATCTCGACCTCGCGTGCTCGCTGCCCGTCGACGGTCTGCATATCGACGCGATCAACGCCCGAGACGAAGTCGCGCTGGCCGCGCAAAAGCTGCCGGCGCAGAGCGTGCTTTCAGTGGGCGCGATCAACGGCCGCAATATCTGGAAGACGGACCTGAACGCCACGCTCGACTGGCTCGAGCCGCTCGCGAAGCAACTGGGCGAGCGCCTCTGGATCGCGCCGTCGTGCTCGCTGCTGCACGTGCCGGTGGATCTCGCGAGCGAAGAGAAGCTCGACGCTGACATCCGTTCGTGGCTCGCGTTCGCACTGGAAAAGCTCGACGAAGTGAAGGTACTCGCCACGGCGCTGAATGTTGGCCGCGACAAAGTCGCCGCTGAACTCGCCGCGAACGCCGCTGCGGTTGAAGCGCGCCGCCAGTCGCCGCGCGTGAACAACCCCGCAGTGAAGGCCGCAATCGCCCGCATCGACGCGCAGCTAGGCAATCGTCAGCACGCTTACGCCGAGCGCGCCGCGAAGCAGGCCGCACGCCTGAAGCTGCCCGCATTCCCGACCACCACGATCGGCTCGTTCCCGCAAACGGCGGAAATCCGCCAGGCGCGCAGCCAGTTCAAAAGCGGCGCGCTCGACAACGCGGGCTACCAGGCCGCCATGCGCGCCGAAATCGAGCGCAGCGTGCGTGAGCAGGAGCAACTGGGTCTCGACGTGCTCGTGCACGGCGAAGCCGAGCGCAACGACATGGTCGAATACTTCGGCGAGCAGCTCGACGGCTACGCGTTCAGCCAGTTCGGCTGGGTGCAGTCGTACGGCTCGCGCTGCGTGAAGCCGCCCATTCTGTTCGGCGACATCAGCCGCCCGAAGGCAATGACGGTGGAGTGGATCACCTACGCGCAGTCGCTCACGAACAAGCCCATGAAGGGCATGCTCACCGGCCCCGTGACGATCCTCAACTGGTCCTTCGTGCGCGACGACCAGCCGCGTTCGGTCTCGTGCTACCAGCTTGCGCTCGCCATTCGCGAAGAAGTGCTCGACCTGGAAAAGGCCGGCGTGGGCGTGATCCAGATCGACGAGGCCGCGCTGCGCGAAGGTCTGCCGCTGCGCCGCGCGCAGTGGGGCGAGTATCTGCGCTGGGCCGTGGAATCGTTCCGCATCACGGCAAACGGCGTGGAAGACGAAACGCAGATCCACACCCACATGTGCTATTCGGAGTTCAACGACATCATCGCGTCGATCGCCGATATGGACGCGGACGTCATCACGATCGAGACCTCGCGCTCGGACATGGAACTGCTCGACGCGTTCGACAACTTCAAGTATCCGAACGAAATCGGGCCTGGCGTATACGACATTCACTCGCCGAACATCCCGACCGAAGCGCACATCGTGCAGCTGATGCAGAAGGCCGCCGGGCGCATTCCGGCAGAACGCCTGTGGGTCAACCCTGACTGCGGTCTGAAGACGCGTCAGTGGGCCGAGGTGATTCCGGCGCTGACCAACATGGTCGCTGCCGCCAAGGCGTTGCGCAGCCAGGTGCAATAAGGCGCCGAAGCGCACGCCCGCTAGCCCGTTAGCCCGTTAGCGAGTCGTGTCATGCGCCCCGAGCCTGTCTCGGGGCGCATCAGTTTTCAACCCAATCGAGTTGCTCGCGCAACCATTACCGCAACTCGCGCCGCAAGATCTTCCCCGTGGCTGTCTTCGGTAATTCGTCGCGGAACTCGACGATGCGCGGGTATTTGTACGCAGCCATGCGCGCCTTGCAGAACGCGATCAGTTCCGCCGCGTCGGCCACCGCGCCCGCACGCAGGCTCACCACCGCTTTCACGGTCTCGCCGCGATACGCATCGGGCACGCCCACCACGGCCGCTTCACGCACGGCGGGATGGCCGTAAAGCACGTCTTCCACTTCACGTGGCCAGACCTTGTATCCGGCCGCATTGATCATGTCCTTCTTGCGGTCGACGAGATAGAACCAGCCCGCTTCGTCCATGAAGCCGACGTCGCCGGTATGGAACCAGCCGCCGCGCAACGCATCGACCGTCGCCGCCGCGTTGTTCCAGTAGCCGGGCACGATCATCGGTCCGCGGCAGACGATCTCGCCCGTTTCACCGGGCGCGAGCATGTGCCCATCATCGTCGACGATCGCCGCTTCGGCGCCCGGCACGGGCACGCCCATGGCCAGCGCGCCGCTGCGCGGATCGACGGGCGCCGTCCGCGCGAGCGGCACCAAGTGCGTGGGCGAATTCGTTTCGGTGAGCCCATACGCGCCGTGGATCACGTGGCCGAACTTCGTGCGAAACGCCTCCACCACACTGGGCGCGATGGGCGCGCCGCCCGAATAGATCTTCGTGAGCGTCGCCAGTTGCTCGCGGGTCGCGTCGGCGTGATGCAGCAGCGCGATAAACACGGTGATCGCGCCAATCGTGAATTCCGCGCGGTGTTCCTCGATGGCGTCGAGCGTGGCCGCCGGGTCGAAGCGGTGCGTGAGAATGAGCGGCGCGCGCGCAATCCACGCCGCGCCGATGTGGCCAACCAGGCCGGTAATGTGAAAGAGCGGCGCCACGCCGAGTATCGGGCCGCCTTCGCGCAGGCCGCAGAAATCGCGGTAGGTCTGCGAGTTGAACGCGAAGTTGCCGTGCGTGCAGATCGCACCTTTCGGGCGGCCGCTCGTGCCCGAGGTATAGACGAGCATGGCGGCGTCGCTCGCCGCCAGCGCGACCGGCGGCGCCTTGCGCCCTGGCTGCACGGCCTGCGCTGCCTGCAAAAGATCGCGTGCGCCCTCGCCTGCCCCGCTTGCCTCGCGCTGTGCACCGAACACGCGTGGATCGTCGCGTGTTTGCAGCGCACGCGCGCGCGTCGTGAGTACCCGCGGCGCGGCTTTGCCTTCGGCTTCGATACTCGCCATCACTTCGCGAACGACTTCGCCTTCGAGCGCGGCGTCGCAGATCAGCACGCGCGTTTGCGAATCGTCGAGCAACAGTCTCAGTTCGCGCGCGCGGTTCATCGGATTGACCGGCACCATCACGGCGCCCGCCTTCCAGATGCCGAGCAAGGCCATCACGAACTGCGGCACGTTCTGCAGATAGAGCGCTACACGGTCGCCACGCTGCACGCCTTCGTCCAGCAGCAAGCAGGCGATGCGATCGCTCCATGCGTCGAGCGCCTGCCAGTCGAGCCTGCCGTCGAAGTAGAGCAGCGCGCTTTCGTGCGGCGCGCGAGCGAGCGCCGCCGCGAACATGTCGAGACCGTTCGTATAGTCCTGGCGAGGATTCGGCTCGATCCCGGCGTCGTATAGCGCGCGCCAGGGAAAGCGTTCGTAGGCGTTCACGTTGGTCTCCTCAAGCTGCGTCCGCGGACTGGCCCACCGTGCTGCGCGCCATGAACCAGTAGAACAGCGCCGCGCAGGCCGCGATCGCGCCGCCCATGATGAACGCCAGCGAATACGATCCCGTGCGGTCGACGATAAAGCCTGCCACGACCGGCGAGAACGCCCCGCCGAAATAGCCGCCGAAGTTCTGGATCGCGCTCACGGAAGCGACCATCGAAGACGGGGCGATGTCGGCTGCGAGCGCCCACGCGTTGCCGATGGTGGCGGCGATGAACGCCAGCCCCAACGTCATCAGCGCGACGCTCGTGCCTATCGTGCCGGCGAGTGGCAGCGCCGCCGCGCACACGCCCGCGCCAATCGCGCCCACCACGATCAGCATGCGCTTGGCGACCATGGGCGAAGCCACGCGGCGATCCACGAGTTTCTTCGCGATCCAGCCCGCGACGATCTCGCCCACCGCGCCGCCGAACCACGGAATGCTCGCGTAGATGCCCAGTTGTGCGAACGAAATATGAAAACGATCGAGCAGATAGAGCGGCAGGAACACGAGGAAGATATTCCACAGCCAGATCGCGCAGAAGTAGCCGAAGATCATGCCCCACACGCTGCGCGAGGCGAATAGCGCGCGCCAGCGAATGGGCGCGGTGGTGAGCGAGCGCTCGTGGCCGCCGCCGCCCGCTTCGATATACGCAAATTCCTCGCGCGTGAGCCGCTTGCTTTGCGCGGGGTTGCGATAGAGAAACAGGAACAGCACGGCGAAGACGATGCCGATGGCGCCCGTCACGTGAAAGAGCGAGCGCCAGCCGAACGCGATCATCAACGCAACCAGCACGGCGGGCGCGAGCGCGGGCCCCCACTTCGACGACGAATCCCAGATGCCGGTGGCGAAGCCGCGCTCCTTGGCGGGAAACCACGCGGCCGTGATCTTCGCGGAGGTCGGCCAGCACGGCGCCTCGCCCACTGCGAGCAGCACGCGCATGACGATGAGGCCCGAGATCGAGCCGACCACGCCGGTGAGCCACGTCGCCACGCTCCACCAGATCATGCCCACTGCATAGGCGCGCTTCGCGCCGAAGCGGTCGATGATCCAGCCTGCCGGCAACTGCATCACGGCGTAGGTCCAGGCGAACACGGTGCCCAGCAGGCCGATCTGCGTGCGCGTGAGGCCGAGGTCGTGAATCATGCCGGGCGCGGCGATCGCGAGATTCGCGCGATCGAGGTAGTTGATGATGCCGCCGAACAGCAGCCAGATCAGCACGCGCCAGCGAAAATTCGCGGCGGTGGTGGCTGTGGCAGTCGATTTTGTGGTGGATGCGGTTGCAACCAGCTCGTCGTCCATCCTGTCTCCTCCTCGTTGGCCTACGTTTTTTTGCATGCGCTGATGCGCAAGCTCGTGAGACTCAAACCGCGTTCGTGCCCAGATCGTGGGACTTTTCGCTGTAGCAGCAACGATAGCGCGAGGGACATTGTGCGCCGGTTGACGCGAATGGAAAACGCCGTATTTGCATAAACGCATGACGTCGATGTGAATACGCGGATCGTTATTTCTGTCGCATGCTTTCTTACCAACCGTTACACAAGCGAAGCAATCGTTTCACCTGAACGGCGAGCGACTTCATAGAATTCCCCAGACCGTTGAGCAGCAAGGCGCCACGCCACAACGGTCCCGCGCAGAGCCGCACGGAAAGCCGCATTACGCAAGGCCCTGCGCGTGCAATCGATACCAACTACGCAGAAAGGAGTTCACATGACTCGCCTCTCGCTTGCCTCGCTCATCGCGGCTTCGGCCGCCAGCCTTTGCGCCGTTACGCTGAGCGCCCATGCGCAGACCCCCGCGCCTTCCGCGGCTTCTGCCTCGACTTCGGCCGCACCCGGCAAGCTTCACGAAGCCGACAAGGCCTTCATCGCGGACGGCACGCAAACCGTCGCCACGCAGCGCGATGCCGCTCGCATTGCCGACTCGCGCTCGACCGACCGCGAAGTGAAGGCCTTTGCGGAAAAGCTGGTGGCCGACTATTCGAAGCTGTCCGACTCGATGCGCGCGGCGAGCCCGCGCGGCGTCGACGTTCCGCGCAACGACCCGGATGCGGCGGTGATCAGCAGCATCAACGATCTGCGCGGCGCGGACTTCGACAAGACGTATATCGAGCAGGTCGCGCTGGCCGGCCAGCAGAAAACGCTTTCGGCATTCCAGGCGGAGATCGCCTCGGGCCGCGATGCGGGCCTCAAGAAGGCCGCCACGGAAGGCCTGCCTGTGATTCAGGCCGACTATGCCAAGGCTCAGGAACTCGCCAAGCGCAAGCACCTGGCAGGCTGATGACGATGTGATGCTCGAAGGGGCCGGCCGCATGCGCGCCGGCCCCAGTGCCGTTTACTCTTCCTTCTTTTCGCCGGCCGCGAGGGCGAGCCGCTCCATGCGTCGATCGGGCACGAGCCAGAGCAACGCCACAAAGAAGTAGAAGGCCGCGCCAATGCGCGGATAGTCGAACGCCGCGAGCGCAAACCCCGCCAGATACAGCGCCGGTGAAATCTTGCCCTTCACGTCATTGCCCAGCGCAATGGCAAGCGGGCTTTGCGTCCCGTGATAGCGCACCAGCGTGAATTGCAGCACCACATAGGCCAGCGCGCAGAGCAGCAGGTTGACGCCGTAGAGCGCGGTCGGCCAGCGCCCGAACTCGTTCTCGCCCATCCAGCCCGTGGTGAACGGCAGCAGCGAAAGCCAGAACAGCAGATGCAGGTTGGCCCAAAGCACCGACCCGTTCACGCGGCGCGCCACCTGCAGCATGTGGTGATGGTTGTTCCAGTAGATCCCCACGTAGATAAAGCTCAACACGTAGCTCAGATAAACCGGCCAGAGCGGCGCGAGCGCAGCAAGATCGTCGCCATGCGGCACCTTGAGTTCCAGCACCATGATGGTGATGATGATGGCGAGCACGCCATCGCTGAATGCTTCGAGTCGGTTTTTTTCCATCTGCGGAATCGGCTTGCAAGGGATGTAAGGCGAGCGGCAAGTATCGCCGAAGTCGCCGCGCGACGCCACGTAACCGCTGGGGGCATCGCAGTTGCGCAGGTTGCGCCATACATCGCGCGCGCATTCCTGGCCTATGATGCCTTTGAGCGCCACGTCCGGCCGCCCGCCTCGAATCATGAACTCCACGACATCCGCAACCCGCGACCGTCCCGAGCACCCCGACCGCCCTGAGCGGCGCGTGCCTGTCTGGGATCTGCCCACGCGGCTTTTCCACTGGCTGACCGTCGTGCTCGTGGCGGCCGCTTACGTCACACAGCGCATGAACTGGATGCAGATGCACGTGCGCCTCGGCGAGACGCTGCTCGCGCTCGTGCTGTTTCGCATCCTGTGGGGGTGCTTCGGCAGCGAGACCGCGCGCTTCTCGCATTTCGTCGCCTCGCCGCGCAAGGCGATCGAGCATCTGCGCCATCTGGGGCGGCGCGAGCCCGACGTCCAGGTGGGCCACAACGCGGCCGGCGGCTGGATGGTTCTGCTGCTGCTCGCGCTGCTGCTGGTCGAAACGCTCACCGGTCTCTACGACAACAACGACATCGCCGACGAAGGCCCGCTCAGCGAAATCGTGCCCGCAAAAATTGCCAACGCGATCGCCGGCCTGCACGCGTGGGGCTGGGATCTGCTCGCGGCAGCGGTCGTGCTGCACGTGTGCGCGATTGCGGTCTATGCGCTCGTCAAAGGCCACAACCTGGTCGGCCCGATGGTGAGCGGCAAAAAACGCCTGCCCGCCTCGGTGCGCGCGCCCGCGCGCGGGTCGCTTTGGCTCGCGGCCTTGCTGATGGGGTTATCCGGCGTCGTGGTGGCGCTGCTCGCCGCGTATCTTTGATGCCGGAAATTGCGGTGTAAAGCCCACGCGAAGCCTGCACAACGCGTAAAATCAGCGGCTCGTTTTCACTCGACAAGAATTATCGATGGCTACCTACCGCGAATTGCTCGCCCAGAAGCGCGAACTCGACGAGCGCATCGAAGCGGCGCGCGCCGAAGCGGCACACGCGGCGCTGACCAACGTGCGTGCGGCAATCGCCGAATTCGGCTTCACGCCCGACGAGGTGTTCGGCAAGCCGCGCCGCGAAAAGACCGCGCGCCGCGCCCGCAACGCCGAAGGCAATGAAGGCAAAAAGCGCGAGCGCGCCAATCTGGACCTGTTCGGCGACAACGCCTGACCGGCCGCCCACGCCCTTCACAAGCAAACAGGGCCGCAAGGGCCCTGTCGCAAGCCATGCCGCGCACCGGCTGGCGCGAGCATGGCGTGAACACCACACGCGTTACTGCGCGCCGAGCTTCTTGATCAGCACGTCGAGTTGCGCCACTTCCTCTTGCGTGAGGTCGGTGAGCGGCGCGCGCACCGGGCCCGCGTCGCGGCCCACGAGCTTCGCGCCCGCCTTCACGATGCTCACCGCGTAGCCCGCGCGGCGATTGCGAATGGCGAGGTACGGCAGGAAGAATTCGTCGATGAGCTTGCCCACCGTCGCGTGGTCGTCGGCGGCAATCGCGCGGTAGAACTGCATGGCCGTCTTCGGAATGAAGTTGAATACCGCCGACGAATACACGGGCACGCCCAGCGCCTTGTACGCCGCTGCGTAGACTTCGGCGGTGGGCAGACCGCCCAGGTACGAGAAGCGGTCGCCCAGGCGGCGGCGGATCGTCACCATCGCCTCGATCTCGCCCACGCCGTCCTTGAAGCCGATGAGGTTCTCGCAGCGGTCCGCGAGCTGCTCGAGCATGTCGGCGTTGAGCTTCGAATTGGCGCGGTTGTAGACGATCACGCCCATCTTCGGCACGGCCTTGCAGACCTGCTCCACGTGTGCGGCAATGCCTTCCTGCGACGCTTCCGTGAGGTAGTGCGGCATCAGCAGAATGCCCTGCGCGCCGTTGCGCTCGGCTTCCTGCGCGTATTCGATGGCCACGCGCGTCGCGCCGCCCGCGCCCGCGAGAATCGGCACCTTGCCCTTGCAGGTTTCGGTGGCGGTCTTGATGACCTGCGAGTATTCGCTCTTCGTGAGCGAGAAGAATTCGCCCGTGCCGCCCGCCGCGAACAGCGCGCTCGCGCCATACGGGGCCAGCCATTCGAGGCGCTCGGCGTAGGTGCTCGCGCGGAAGTTGCCTTGTGCGTCGAAGTCGGTCACGGGGAACGAAAGCAGGCCTTCGGAGACGATTTGCTTGAGTTCTTGCGGCGTGGTCATGGTCTTGATCCTGTTGCGAAGTCAGTAGAGGTGTTCAGTCGAAGACGGCGTTCAGCGCACGAGGCACGGACGCTTGTTGTCGAATTTCCAGTTGGGAATGAGGTATTGCATGGCGATCGCGTCGTCGCGCGCGCCGAGGCCGTGCTCCTTGTAGAGCGCGTGGGCCTTTTCCAGCGCGTCCATGTCGATTTCGATGCCGAGGCCCGGCTTGTGCGGCACCTGCACCTTGCCGCCCACGATCTGCAGCGGCTCGCGCGTGAGGCGCTGGCCGTCCTGCCAGATCCAGTGCGTGTCGATCGCCGTGATCTTGCCGGGCGCCGCGGCGGCCGCATGCGTGAACATCGCGAGCGAAATGTCGAAGTGGTTGTTCGAGTGCGAGCCCCACGTGAGGCCCCAGTCATTACACATCTGCGCCACGCGCACCGAGCCCTGCATGGTCCAGAAGTGCGGGTCGGCGAGCGGAATGTCCACCGATTGCAGCTGAATCGCGTGGCCCATCTGGCGCCAGTCGGTCGCGATCATGTTGGTGGCCGTGGGCAGGCCGGTGGCGCGGCGGAATTCGGCCATCACTTCGCGACCCGAATAGCCGTTCTCCGCGCCGCACGGATCTTCCGCGTAGGCGAGCACGTCGTGCTTGTCGCGACACAGGCGGATGGCTTCCGCGAGCGACCACGCGCCGTTCGGGTCGAGCGTCACGCGCGCTTCGGGAAAGCGCTCGGCCAGCGCCGTGACCGCTTCCATTTCCGCGTCGCCCGCCAGCACGCCGCCCTTGAGCTTGAAGTCGTTGAAGCCGTAGCGCGCTTGCGCGGCTTCGGCCAGGCGCACGACGGCTTCCGCCGTCATCGCCTCTTCGGTGCGCAGGCGCTCCCAGTCGTCGCGGCCATCGGCGCCGCTCGCGTAGGCGAGATCGGTCTTGTTGCGATCGCCAATGAAGAACAGATAGCCGAGCATCTCCACTTCGCTGCGCTGCTGGCCTTCGCCGAGCAGCGCGGCAACGGGCACGTTCAGATGCTGGCCGAGCAGGTCGAGCAGCGCGGCTTCGAGCGCCGTGACCGCGTGAATCGTGGTGCGCAGGTCGAAGGTCTGCAGGCCGCGGCCGCCCGAGTCGCGATCGGCGAACTGCTTGCGCACGGTGTTGAGCACCGACTGCATGTTGCCGATGGACTGGCCCACGACGAACGCGCGCGCGTCTTCGAGCGTCTTGCGGATCGCCTCGCCGCCCGGCACTTCGCCGATGCCGGTGTTGCCCGCGCTGTCGCACAGCAGCACGACGTTGCGCGTGAAGAACGGACCGTGCGCGCCGGAGAGGTTCAGCAGCATGCTGTCGCGGCCCGCCACGGGCACGACGCGCAACTCGGTCACAACGGGCGTGGCGTTCGGTTGAACGGTTTGTGTAGACATGAACGGATTACCTGTAAAAGTGCGGCGCGCTGCGCCCTGACAATCGAAACCTTGGGTTGAACCGGTCAAGCGTTGGCGGCGACGATCTCCACCCAGTTCGCGCCGTTGCCGCCCTCGCCGCGCGAGACGGGTGTGAGCGCGCCGCTCGCCGCATCGATCGCGTAGACCGATACGTGTTGCGATTTTTCTCCGCATGCCACGAGAAAACGGCCCGTCGGGTCGATGCGAAAACCGCGCGGCTGCGTCTCGGTCGCGGTCGCGCCCACGTAATCGAGCGCGCCGTCCTGGGAGACGCGCAGCGTGAGAATCTGGCTCGTCGTGCGCTCGGACACGTAGACGAAGCGCCCACCGGGCGAGACGTGGATATCGGCGGCCCAGACGAGCTTCGCGAGCACGGCGGGGTCGGGCTGCACGGGATCCGTGGGGCTCGGGCGCGCCAAGCCGTCGTTCAGATGCGCGAGCACCGGCGCGCGCGGCGAGACGTGCAGCGCCGCGAGCTTGCCCGTGGCGGCGTCGCGCGCGAAAGCCGCCACCGTCGCGCGGAATTCGCTCAGCACGTACAGCACGTCGCCGTTGGGCGAAAAGCGCAGATGCCGCGGACCGAAGCCCGCCCCGAGATCGACCGTGCCGGTCTCGACGAGGCGCCCCGCGTCTTCCAGCGCGAAAACAAACACGCGGTCGCTGCCGAGCGACGACGCATAGGCGAAGCGCCCATCGGCGGAAACGATCACGGCGTGCGCGTGCTCGATCTCGCCGATCACCTGCAGCGGCGCGCCATGCCCGTTCCCGAGATCCTGCGCGCCATACAGGCTCACGCGATGCTCGCCGTACGAAGCGCCCAGCAGGAAACGCCCCTGCGGCTCGGCACACAGATACGCGAGGCTCGATTCGATCGGCGTCTGCACGCGCGGTGCGAGACTGCCGCTTTGCGCGTCGATGGCGTAGTCGTTGATGCGCTTGTCCGCGCCGCGCGTGGCCGCGTAAAGGCGGCGGCGATCGGGCGAGAGCGCCATCGGCATCACGTTGTCCTGCGCGGCCACGCGCGCTTGCGGCGTGAGCGCGCCATTGCGCGCATCGAGATGAAACACGCCAATGTCGCCGTCTTTCGAATTCGCGACGTAGACGAAGAAGCGTTCAGGGTTCGGCTGGTTCATGGTGTGGGTTTCCTTCTCGATTGAGGGTTGCGCGCGGGCTCAGTGCGCGCCGCTGCGGACCGAATCGTCGGCAAAGGCACGGCGCGACGGCTTGTTACGGGCGAGGAACGCGGCGGCGGCGGCAATCAGCGAGGTCACGCCAAGGCCGTAGAGGCCGCCCGTAATCGAGCCCGTATGCTGTTGAAGATAGCCGAACGTGGCCGGCGCGAAGAACCCGCCCAGGTTGCCGAGCGAATTGATGAGCGCGATCACGCCGGCGGCCACGCGGGTGTCGAGATAGCCTTGCGGCATCGGCCAGAACAGCGACGAAGCCGCCTTGAAGCCGATGGCCGAGAAGCAGATCGCCACGAACGAGAACACCGGGTCCGACGACGTCGAAGCGAACAGGCCGCAGGCCGCGATTACGAGTGCGACGGCGAGCCACGCCTGCTGGAAGCGGTACTTCGCTGAGAGCAGCGCGAAGCAGTACATCGCGACGATGGCGATCAGCCACGGAATGGCGTTGTAGAGGCCCACCTGGAAGTCGGTCAGGCCGCCCATCTTGCGGATGATCGTGGGCAGCCAGAACGTGGCCGCGTAGATCGTGAGCTGGATGGCGAAGTAGAGGAAGCAGAACAGCACGATCTGCGGGTCCTTCAAGAGGCGCAGCACCGGCACGTGCGCGCCCGTGGCGGCTTCGCGCTCGGCCTGCTCGCGCGCCAGGTACGTTTCGAGCGCGCCCTGCTCGTCGCTCGTGAGCCACTGGGCATCGCGAATGCGCGACTTCAGGAACACCCAGCTCACGCCGCACAGAACGATGGAAAAGCCGCCTTCGATCAGGAACATCCACTGCCAGCCCGCGAGACCCAGGCCGCGCACGGAAAGCAGCGCGCCCGTGATCGGACCCGAGAGCACCGAGGCGAACGCCGAGCCCGCGAGAAACACCGCCGCCGCCTTGCCGCGCTCTTTCTGCGGCAGCCACTGCGCGAAGTAATAGATCACGCCGGGAAAGAAACCTGCTTCGGCAACGCCCAGCAGAAACCGCAGCACGTAGAACGAGGTGTCGTTGTGCACGAACGCCATGGCGGCCGCCACGACGCCCCACGTACCCATGATGCGCGTGAGCCAGGCGCGTGCGCCATACTTTTGCATGAGGATGTTGGACGGCACCTCGAAGATCGCATAGCCCACGAAGAACAACCCCGCGCCGAACCCATACGCCGCCGCCGAAAGACCGATATCGGCTTTCATGTGCGCGCCGGCGAAGCCGACGTTCACACGGTCGATATAGTTCGCGATGAACATGATGAGGAAAAGCGGGAGCACGTGCCGCAGGACCTTCGCGCTGGCTGACTCCAGCAGGTCCTCATAACGGTTGGCAGGGACGGACATCGGGGTGGTCTCCTTCAGGCGCTGGCGGCGCGCGGATTAGATGTGTCGTGGTACGTTGTCTGATGACATTCTAAGCTCGGCTGTCGAGGGAGCCAATGTCGTGTTTACCCTGCTCCGGAACCGGAATCATAACCGATAAAGCTCGAACTGGCGTGCCTGTAGCACTTCTCGCCTGCCAAAGGCGCCTGCCGTGGGTGGGCGGTAACGACGATCTGGCGTATACTAGTTGTACGATGACTTAACTCACTGCAACGAGACTCGGAGACGATATGCAAATCACTGGCGACATGCTCATTGGAGGCCGCGCGGTGCGCGGCTCGGAAAAGCCGCTCGCGGCTTTCAATCCCGCCACCGGCGAAGCGATCCCCGCACCGGCCTTCGGCAGCGGCACGGCCGCCGACGTCGACGCCGCCTGCCAGCTCGCCGCAGAGGCGTTCGACGCCTACCGCACGCTGCCCCTCGCCGTGCGCGCGGCGTTCCTCGAACGTATCGCCGACGGCATCGCCGCGCTCGGCGACGCGCTCACCGAACGCGCCCACGCGGAAACCGGCCTGCCCAAGGCGCGCCTCGAAGGCGAGCGCGGCCGCACCGTCGGTCAACTCAAGCTGTTCGCACAGGAAGTGCGCCAGGGACTGTGGCTCACGCCCACGCTCGACGCCGCCCTGCCCGAACGCAAGCCGCTGCCGCGCGCCGACCTGCGTCTGCAGAAAATCGCGCTCGGCCCGGTCGCCGTGTTCGGCGCGAGCAACTTCCCGCTCGCGTTCTCGGTAGCGGGCGGCGACACGGCCGCGGCGCTGGCGGCGGGCTGTCCGGTCATCGTCAAGGCGCACGGCGCGCACCTCGGCACCTCGGAGATGGTGGGCCGCGTGATCCAGCAGGCCGTGCAGGAGATGGGACTGCCCGAGGGCGTGTTCTCGCTCATCGTGGGCGCGGGGCGCACCGTGGGCGAGGCGCTCGTTGCGCACCCGGCCATCAAGGCCGTGGGCTTCACCGGCTCGCGCGCGGGCGGCACGGCGCTCATGCGCATCGCCGCGAACCGGCCCGAGCCCATCCCGGTCTACGCGGAAATGAGCAGCATCAATCCCGTGTTCCTGCTGCCCGAGGCGCTCGCGGCGCGTGGCGCGGCCATCGCGCAGGGCTTCGTCGATTCGCTCGTGCTCGGCGCGGGTCAGTTCTGCACGAATCCGGGTCTGGCAATCGGCATCGAGGGTCCGGCGCTCGACCAGTTCGCGCAGGCCGCCGCGCAGGCGCTGGGCGTCAAGCCCGCGCAGACCATGCTCACGGCGGGCATCCATGCGGCGTATGAAGAAGGCGCGCGGCGGCTGGCCGAAACCCAGGGCGTGAGCGCCCTCGCGCAAGGCCAAAGCGCGAGCGGCCCGAACCAGGCGTTCGCCGCGCTCTTCGTGACGGACGCGCAAACCTTCCTCGCGCAGCCCGCCCTCGAAGACGAAGTGTTCGGCCCGGCCTCGACGCTCGTGCGCTGCAAGGACGAAGCCGAACTGCTCGCCGTGGCCGAGCACTTCGCGGGCCAGCTCACCGCGACGATCCAGATGGACCGCACCGACGTGCCCGCCGCGATGCGCCTCGTGCCGATTCTCGAACGCAAAGCCGGCCGCCTGCTCGTGAACGGCTTCCCGACCGGCGTGGAAGTTACGCACGCGATGGTGCACGGCGGCCCGTTCCCGGCCACCTCCGATAGCCGCGCGACCTCGGTGGGCACGAGCGCGATGGAGCGCTTCCTGCGGCCGGTGTGTTATCAGGACTTCCCGGCCGAGCTGCTGCCGCAGGCACTGGCGGACGCCAATCCGCTCGACCTCTGGCGGCGCAAGAACGGCGAGATGGTGCGCGGCTGAGTTGCCTCGTCAGCGCCTTGCGCGCATTGCAAATGAAAACAGCGGCTGCAGTTCAACCTGCGGCCGCTGTTTTTCCATGCAGGGTACGCGCTGGAACGCGTTATGCCCTTTCGCCGGACTCGGCCGCCGCGCGGCGCAGCCGCTCGCGGCTGCTCGACAGATGCATGCGCATGGCCGCGCGTGCGCCTTCGGGATCGTGACGGGCGATGGCGTCGAAAATGCTCTCGTGCTCGCGGTTCACCAGCTCGGCGTAAGCCTGCGGATCGCGATGCGCGATGCCAGCCGAATCGACGCGACGGCGCGGGATCAACGCGGCGCCCATCTGCGTGAGGATGTCGACGAAATAGCGGTTGCCCGTGGCGCGCGCCACCGAGACGTGGAATTCGAGGTCGGCGCCCGAGCTGTCGCCGCCCGTGCGGATGACGACGTCGAGCGTGTCGAGCGCGGCGCGCATGCCGGCCAGGTCGCGCTCGCTCGCACGCTGGGCGGCAAGGCCCGCGGCCTCCGTTTCGAGACTGATGCGCAACTCCAGCACGGAAAGCACATCGTCCAGCGTGCTGGCCGGCACGACGTCGAGACCGAGCGGCTCGCGGCGCGGCTCCAGCACGAAGCTGCCAATGCCGTGACGCGTTTCGATCACCGACATGGCCTGCAGACGCGAGATGGCCTCGCGCACCACCGTGCGGCTCACGCCCAGTTGCGTCATGAGGTTGCTTTCGGTGGGCAGCTTGTCGCCGGGCTTGAGCGCGCGCGCGGCGATCTGCGCGCTGATGAAGTTGACGACCTGCTCGGCGAGATTGCGGCTACGCGCGGCGATGGGCGTGGCAAGCGACTCCGCCATGTGGATCTCCTTGGCTCGATATGCGTGCGTAAGTCATGTCATTCCATTATACGTTGTCGGACAACCGCTGGAAAAGCGCGCGCGCATGCGACTGAGGACATCCTACGACCGCATGGTGGACGCCACCCGTGCAGGCCCGGGCACCCCGCGAAATCGCTCCGTGAACGATCCTTATTTTATTTCGCATTCCGATGCAATTCGCGCCGCGCCGACCCGCAGGAAGAAGCGCACATCGTTGTGTTAGCAAACATATCGCGCTGCAATAATCCGGCAGATTTATTTGCACATACTGGCTGCACAAGTCGGCGTTCTCCGATAATCTCCTCGAAAAGGTGCGCGCCCGACCGTCTTGGACAATGAGAATCCCCCACGGACGACGCCTCAACTGATATCGAATCGCAACGCGTTTGTGTCGTTACCATCCGCAACGAGGGAATCATTGAGAACCCGCATCGTCCTACTCATCCTTGCGCTCGCGCTGCCATGGGCGCCGCTCCTCGCGGCGCCGCCCGCCGAGCCCGCGCCTGACACGATGCAGGCCCGCGTGATGGGTTGCGCGGCCTGTCACGGCGCGCACGGCGAAGGCACCGACAACGACTACTTCCCGCGTCTCGCGGGCAAGCCGGCCGGCTATCTGTTCAACCAGCTCGTCGCCTTCCGCGACGGCGGCCGCAGCTACCCGCCCATGAACTATCTGCTGGCGTATTTGCCCGACGCCTACCTCAAGCAGATCGCGGAATTCTTCTCGCAGCAGCACCCGCCCTATCCGCCGCCCGCCAAACCCACGGTCGACGCGGCCACGCTCGCGCTCGGTAAAACGCTCGTCATGAACGGCGACAGCAAGCGCAACGTGCCCGCCTGCGCAGGCTGCCACGGCGCCTCGCTCACGGGCATGCAGCCGGCCATTCCGGGCCTCGTGGGCCTGCATGCGAACTACATCAGCGCACAACTCGGCGCGTTCCGCTACGGCACGCGCCGCGCCGCTGCGCCCGACTGCATGCACGACATCGCCACCCGTCTCGCCGACCGCGACATCACCGCGATCGCGGCCTGGCTCTCGTCGCAACCCGCGCCCGCCGATACGACGCCGGCGGCGGCCTCGCCGCTGCCGCTCGCGTGCGGCAGCGTCCATAACTAGCCGGGGCCTCGACGTGCGCAGACTTCGATCCCTTCTCCCGTCATCGTCAAAGCCACTCGCGACGCGCCTCTCGCTCGCGGCCGCCACGCTCTGCATGGGCGCCGCGGTCGCGCTCGCGCAAACGGCCGCGCCCAGCGCGAACGCAGCGGACGCGGCGAGAGCCGCCGCGGCGGCAGCCACGGCCAACGCGAAGCCGATTGCGAGCAACGCCGAACTGATCGCGCGCGGCGAATATCTCGCGCGCGCCGGCGACTGCATTGCATGCCACACCGTGCCTTCCGAGCAGATGTTCGGCGGCGGGCGTCCGATGGAAACGCCGTTCGGCACGCTCTACACGCCGAACGTCTCGTCGGACAAGACCTTCGGCATCGGCTCGTGGACCGCCGACGAGTTCTACCGCATGCTGCACGAGGGCAAGTCGCGCGACGGCACGCTGCTCTATCCGGCCATGCCGTTCGCGTCGTACACCAAGGTCACGCGCGCGGACTCGGACGCCATTTTCGCGTACCTGCTCTCCACGCAGCCCGTGCACAAGGAGAACCGCCCGCACGACCTGCGCTTCCCGTATAACAAGCGCGCGCTGCTGCTCGGCTGGCGCACGCTGTTCTTCCGTCAGGGCGAGTTCAAGCCCGACCCGAAGCAGTCCGCCGAATGGAATCGCGGCGCCTATCTCGTGGAAGGCCTCGGCCACTGCACGATGTGCCACACGGCCATCAACGCGCTGGGCGGCAACTCGCCCTCGAAGGCGTTCGAGGGCGGTCTGATTCCCGTGCAGAACTGGTACGCGCCTTCGCTCACCTCGAACAAGGAAGCGGGCCTTGGCGACTGGAGCATCGAGGACATCGTCGATCTGCTGCACGCGGGCGTGTCGAAGCGCGGCGCCGTGTACGGCCCGATGGCCGAAGTGGTCTACGACAGCTTCCAGTACCTCACCGAAGACGACGTGCGCGCCGTGGCCGTGTATCTGAAGTCGCTGCCGGGCCGCAACAACGAGGTCGACAAGTCGCCCAAGAGCACCTTCGTGACGGAGGAAGCCGCCCGCCTCGTGCCGCTCGGCAAGAAGATCTACGAGTCGCAGTGCGCGGTGTGTCACGCGACCGAAGGCCAGGGCAAGCCGCCGCATTTCCCGCCGCTCGCCGACAACCAGTCGATCCAGATGAACTCGGCCGTGAATCCCATCCGCATGGTCCTCAACGGCGGCTATGCACCGGGCACGCGCAAGAATCCCATGCCCTATGGCATGCCGCCTTTCGCGCAGTCGCTCTCCGATGAAGAAGTGGCGGCCGTGGTCACGTATATCCGCACGGCGTGGGGCAATCACGGCACGCCGGTTTCCGAGCACGAAGTGAACGCGCTGCGTTCCGCGCCGCTTTTCTGAGGCTGCGATGATCGAAACTCCCGTACCCGAACAACCGGGCGAGCGCCCGCAACACGAACAGGTCGACGAAATCGTGGCCAGCGGCCCGGGCGGCGCGCTCGCGGTAGCGGGCATTGCCACGGCGATCGTGGCCGCGCTCTGGTTCATCTTCTACTTCGTCGTGTTCCTGCCGCGCGGCGTCATCCAATAGCTCAGACAGACAAGAAAAGGCCGGCCTCATGTCGAATCCGCTCGATAACCATGCCAGTGCCGAAGTCGCCGCGCGCGTCGAGCGCCGCTGGGCGACGCTCATGGTGGCGTTCGTCTCCCTGCTCGTGGCCGTGGTGGTGTTCACGGGCCTGCACTGGGCCATGATGCCGCCCTCGCGCGTGGAACTCGTCAATCCGGAAACGCTGCACCTGTCCGGCGAATTCGTCGAGTCGAACCTCGGCAGCGCCGTGGAGACCGACGGTTCCGTGACGGTGCGCATTCTCGCGCAGCAATACTCGTTCACGCCGCAATGCATCGTCGTTCCGACGAACACACCCATTACGTTCCGCGCGACGAGCGCCGATGTCGTGCACGGCTTTCTCGTCACGGACACCAACCTGAACTCGATGGTCGAGCCGGGCTACATCTCGACGTTCCGCACGACCTTCGACAAACCCGCCGACCACCTCATGCCGTGCCACGAATACTGCGGCACGGGCCACCAGGGCATGTGGGCCCACGTGAAGGTCATCGACAAGGATGCCTTCATGCAGATGGCGAACCAGGCAGGCAATTCCGCGCGGAGACTCAGCTGTGTTAAATAACAAGCGACTCGTACTCGCCCACTTCTGGCTCGCGTTCATCGTCTTTGGCGTGGCGCTGCTGCTCGGCGCGTGGCAGATGTTCGTGCGCAGCCCGCTGCACCCCTGGCTCAACGACCCCGAGCTTTACTACCGCTCGGTCACGGAACACGGCACCGTGATGGGTTACGTGTTTCCCACGCTCATCGCCATGGGCTTCGGCTACGCGGTCAGCGAACTGGCGCTCAAGCGCCCGCTCGTGGGCGTGAAGTGGGCCTGGCTCGGCTTCATCCTGCTCGCGCTCGGCGCCGTCACGGCCTCGGTACCCGTGGCGCTCGGCCTCGCCTCCGTGCTCTATACGTTCTACCCGCCGATGATCGGCAACGTGTTCTATTACCTGGGCGTCGTGCTCGTCGTGGTGGGCTCGTGGGTCTGGGTCGCGCTGATGGGCATAAACACCGCGAAATGGAAGCGTGAGAATCGCGGCAAACCCCTGCCGCTCGCCATGTTCGCGACCACGGCGGGCGCGTATCTCTGGGGCTGGACCGCGGTGGGCGCGGCCATCGAAGTGCTGTTCCAGATCCTGCCCGTGGCCTTCGGCTGGCGCAATACGATCGACGCGGGTCTCGCGCGCGTGTTCTTCTCCTGGACCCTGCACGCCATCGTCTACTTCTGGCTCGTGCCCGCCTATATCGCCTACTACACGATCATTCCGCGCGCGATTGGCGGCCGGCTCTACAGCGACGTGATGGCGCGCATTTCGTTCATCCTGTTTCTCGTGGTGGCCATGCCGATCGGCCTGCACCACCTCTTCACCGATCCGCAGGTGGGCTCGGGCTTCAAGTTCGTGCAGTCGGTGTTCACGGCGCTCGTCTCGGTGCCCACGCTGCTCACCGTGTTCACGATCTGCGCGTCGGTCGAAATCGCCGGGCGGCTGCGCGGCGGCAAGGGCCCGTTCGGCTGGATCGCGAAGCTGCCGTGGCAGAACCCGCAAATGCTGGCCGTGGCGTTCTCGTTCGTCATGCTCGGCTTTGGCGGCGCGGGCGGCCTCATCAACATGAGCTACCAGCTCGACCAGACCATCCATAACACGCAGTGGATCACGGGCCACTTTCACCTGATCTATGGCGGCGCGATCGTCATCATGTATTTCGCCATCGCCTACGACCTGTGGCCGCAGATCACGGGCCGCGCGCTCAACAACTGGCGCCTCATGCGCTGGCAGTTGTGGCTGTGGTTCATCGGGATGATCGTGACGACCTTTCCGTGGCACCTGGTCGGCCTCATGGGCATGCCGCGGCGCATGGCCTACTACGACTACAGCGACCCGGCGCTCGCGGGCCAGGGCGCACTCGTGGTGCTCTCGGCCATTGGCGGACTGATCCTCGTGATCTCGGCGGTGCTGTTCTTCACCGTGCTGCTCCAGGGGCATCGCAGCGAGGCGGCCGCGCCCGAGGAATATCGCTTCAGCAAGCCGGTGCACGAGTCGGCCACGCTGCCGGTGGCGCTCAATAGCTTCGGGCTGTGGGTCGTGCTGATGATCGCGCTCACGATCACCAACTATGGCTACCCGATCGCGCAACTGCTGGCGACGCCCGAAACGGCCGTGCCCGCGATCCCGATTGGAGCACAGCGATGAGCGACGAACGCCTGTTCTCGTTTCGCAATGTGTGGTTTCGCGCGGGCGTGGGCACGGCGATCGTCGTGTTCGTCGTCTCCGTGCTGATCGGCTTCATCTGGCTGCCTTCCGCCAAGAGCGACCCGTATTTTCAGGGCATCTGGACGGCGATCTGCAGCGCGGCCGGCGTGCCGCGCGAGTGGCACCCGGTCGGGTCGGCGGTGCCGCCGGGCTACCAGCTGAGCCAGGTCGAACTGACGCCGCACATGCTCGACGGCGCGACGACGCTCTCGGTTGGCCGCGGCGCGACGCTCGCCTTGCGCTGCACGATGTGCCATGGCCCGCGCGGCATCAGCATGGCCAATTCGCCGAATCTGGCGGGCCAGTTCGCCATCGTGGTCTTCAAGGAACTGCACGACTTCCAGACCGGCGCCCGCCAGAACGCGGTGATGTCGCCCATGGCGCGCGACCTGTCCGACGAGGACATGCGCGACCTCGCCGCCTACTACGCCTCGCTG
Source organism: Paraburkholderia nodosa DSM 21604 (assembly GCF_000519185.1). Taxonomy (GTDB): domain Bacteria; phylum Pseudomonadota; class Gammaproteobacteria; order Burkholderiales; family Burkholderiaceae; genus Paraburkholderia; species Paraburkholderia nodosa. The sequence goes on from NZ_JAFA01000021.1 coordinate 59,099, forward strand.
CAGCCGATCGCGCACCTGCATGGCGGCGCACCCGCCATCGTGGCGCACGGCGCGCCGCTGCGCAATATTCCCGCGTGCGCGGCCTGCCATGGCGGCGTGGACAGCAAGATCGGCAGCCCGTGGCTCGACGGCCTGCCGGCCGCGTACACCAAGGCGCAGTTGCTCGCGTTCGCGAACGGCACGCGCCATAACGACATTTCCGAGCAGATGCGCAACATCGCGCGCAACATGACGCCCGAGGAAATCGACGCGGCCGCCGCCTGGTACGCGGGCGAAACGCCGCCGAAGCAACCCTGAACCCAACCACGCGGGGCTTGCGGCGGTACGCAAATTGCGCGCCCTGCACGTCCCTCACCCAACCTCGCGGAGCGACATCATGCAAAAGACGGCATCGGCAAAATGGCACGGCGGCATCAAGGACGGACAGGGCACGATCTCCACGCAAACCGGCGTGCTCAAAGAAGCGCCGTATGGCTTCGCCTCGCGCTTCGAAGACGGTCCCGGCACCAACCCCGAGGAGTTGATCGGCGCGGCGCACGCGGGCTGCTTCACGATGGCGTTCTCGCTCTTTCTCACCCAGGCGGGCTTCACGGCCGAGAGCATCGAGACGAAATCGACCGTCACACTCGACAAGGTGGGCGAAGGCTTCGCCATCACGAGCTGCCAGCTCGACATGACGGCGAAGATTCCGGGCATCGATCAAGCGAAGTTCGACGAGCTTTCGAAGGGCGCCAAGGAAAACTGCCCGGTGTCGAAGCTCTTCGCCAACAACGCGAAGATCACGCTCAACGCGAAGCTCGTTTGAGAGGCTGTCATGGCCATCCCCCATGCCGCGCCGGGTGAGGTCTTCGACGTGCGGCCGCTAGGCGGCGCGCTCAAGACCACGAAGTCGACTACCCTGATCCGCGCGCAGCAACTCGAAGTCATGCGCATCGTGCTGCCCACGGGCAAGCGCCTGCCCGAGCACAGCGTACCCGGCGAGATCACGGTGCAGTGCGTGGAAGGCGTGATCCGTTTCTTCGTGAACGGCGACCCGCGCACCATGCACGCCGGCGACATGCTGCTGCTCGGCGGCGGCGAAACGCACGCGCTGGAAGCGCTCGACGACGCCTCCGTGATCGTCACGATTCATCTCGCCCATGGGGACAAGTAAGGGTTAGTGCAGCATCCGCCACAAAAAAGGGCGTGTCCCGGCGAATGCCGGACACGCCCTTTTACTTGTCGAAGACGGGTTGCCCGGCCTCGCTCATTGCTTCGACGGCTGCGGATCGTCGTCGAGCGTCTTGAGGAACGCGATGATGTCCTGAATGTCGCTTGGCGTCATCGCCGGCTTGTCGCCGAACTTGCGGTCGAACGGCGCATCGGTCACGTCCACGTTCTTCTGGAACTGCGGCGGAATATCGTCGTACTTGTCGATCTTGCCGTCGGCGCCGTGCGGATAGAACTTGCCCGGGTCCGTATTGCGATCGTTGTAGAACGCCATCACGTCGTCGAGGTTGTGGTACACGCCGTTATGGAAAAACACCGTGCGCGTAGCCGAATTGCGCAGCGTGGGCGTGAGGAACATGCCGCAGTACTGCGTCTGGTCCTTGAAGTCCGAGCGGAACGGGCCGCACACGCCCATATCGAAGAAGTGCGGGTCCTTGTTCTGCGCGAGCTTGTTGTTGCGCGGCACGCCCAGCGCCTCGTACTGGTAGTCGGTGAACATGGGCGGCAGGCCGTCCTTGCCGGGCTTCGAGAGGTGGCAGCCCGCGCAGTTCGCCTTGTTCGGGTCGTTGAAGAGGCGCAAGCCGCGCAGCTCGGCTTGCGAGAGGCGCGCATGGCCTTCGAGCCAGCGATCGTACCTGCTGTTATAGGGATGGAACGACTGATCTTCCACCTGGTAGCGCGAGATCGCGAACATCGCCTCCGCCACCGCCAGCTTCGGGTCGCCAAAGATCCGGTCGCCGAACAGCTCCGTGAAGTGCTTCGCATACGGCGCCTTTTCGAGCTTCGTCGCCACCTGTTCGATGCTCGTGTTCGCCATTTCCACGGGATTGAGCAGCGGGCCATACGCCTGCTGCTGCAGCGTGTCGGCGCGGCCGTCCCAGAACAGGCCGCCCTGCGGCACCATCTCCACGGAAGTCGATGCGCCGCCCGCCACCTTCTGCGACTTCACGACGTCGGCTGCGGCCGTGGCCTGCTGGGCGACCGTCGGCGCGTCGTCGGCTTCGCCCTGGTCGGGCCCGATGCTGAAGTTCGGTTGACGGTACAGATACATGAGCGAAGGCGGCGGACGATAACCCTGCTGGTTCATCGCGAGGCCGCCCAGCTGCACGTCGTGCCCATTGGGAGGACCGTAGGAACGATCGGGGCTATGGCACGACGCACAGGACTGCTGACCGGAGCCCGAGAGCGCCGGATCGAAAAAGAGCTGCTTGCCGAGCTGCGCCATCGCCGAAAGCGGTGCGACTGGCGGGCGCTGCAGCACCACCGGGTGCGGATTCGCGCCCGTCAGGTTCTCGACGACCTCGCCCACGGCATCGGGCACGTTGGCCGGAAACGCCACGGCGTAGGCGCAAAAACCCAGTGCGCCGACCGCGATCACGGCGGCGGCAGCGCGCAGGACGACCCGCGTGGGCCTCGCCGCGCTACGCGGTTTGGGTGAAGACGGTGTAGGCGAAGTGGAAAGCTCGGACATGATGCGATCTTTCTTTGCGTAATACCACGAGAAGGAAAAGCCGAACGCCGCGAGCACCCAGCGAACATCGAAGCTGGCGCGCAACGCGGCGAGAGCCACACGACGTGACAACGGCGCGAGGCCGGCCGTCCTGCACGCGCGCGACTTGCGCGTGCCGACGGTCGAACCTCGCGCCGGACGTCGATCAGATCGACGGCGCGGAGCTCAACTGCGTGCCCAGCGTGCCGTCGAGATACAACACCGGCAGATTACCCGTACCGCTAAAGTTGAACAGCGCGCGCATGTCGCCTGCGGCTGCGTCGAACGAACCGCCGCCGAGACGTCCGCCGCCGAGCCAGTTGTCCTCGATGAAGCGCACGACCGAAGCTTGATCGATGAACGTATGGTCGACGTAGTTGGCCTTCGCCCACGGCGAGATCACGAGGAACGGAATGCGCGTGCCCGGACCGCAACGGCCGTTGACCGGTGAGCCCGCGATACCCGTGGGCTGCGTGCCGCTGCCGCACACGGCGTTGCCGTTGAGCTGATCGGCCGCGTTCAGCGACGAATGCACCGGCGCCATGTACTGGTGGTCGTACCAGCCGTCCGAATCGTCATAGGTCACGACGACGGCCGTGTTCTTCCAGTCCGGCTGCTGCATCAGGAAGTTCACGACCTTGGTCACGAACTGCTGCTCGTCGAGCGGGTCCGAATAGCCCGCGTGCGCGTCCTGGGCAGCGGGTGCCTTGAGGAAGCTCACCGACGGGAAGGTGCCCGCCGTCACAGCCGCGAAGAAGTCGTCCGTGTCGTACTGGTGGTTGGCCGGGTCCAGCGTCTTGCCGTCCGCTTCGAGCGTCGAGCCAACGGCCGCCGTCGCGCTCGGGCGCAGATGCTGCGGATTCGCCGTCGTCTTGAAGTACTGGAACCAGTTGTGGTGCGGGCTGTAGTCGGCGGTCGCCGCGTTCACGGCCGTTGCGACCGTGCTGCGCAGGCAGCCCGTCGTGCCGTTGGCGTTGACCGTCTGCAGGTTGAAGCCGCCCATGAAGCCGCCCCACGTGATCTTCTGCGCGTTCAGCAGGTCGCCGATGTTCTGCGCGTTGATCATGCCCTGGTCGGTCTTGCTCGAGCACGTGTCGTAGCCCGGATCCACGTCACCCATCATCGTCAGGCCGCCTGCGCCGTCTTCGATGTAGTAGCTGGGCGCCGCAACCGTCGAAGGCAGCTTCGACGTGTTCACGAGTTCGAGACCGTTGGTCTGGCCCGAGACGACTTCGAGTGCGCCCGGCGTCGACGGACCGTAGGTCGTGGTCCATGCGTTGTCGCTCATCGCGAACTTCTGCGCGTAGTTCCACAGCGCCGTGACGGTGTTGCCGTCGTAGAAGCCCATCACCTGGCCCTTCGTGCCGAAGGCGCCCGCGCCGCCGCTCGTGCCCTTACCCGTGTACGTCGGGAACAGGTCGAGCAAGCCGTTGTCGCCGGCCTGCTGTTCGGCCGTGTAGGCGTGATTCTGATCGGCCGTGGCGGCCTGCGTGCGGTCGAGACGGAACGGCGGCGAAGCGTTCGCGCCGTTGAGCGTCGTGCTCGCGTTGCCGTTAGAGTTGATCAGCGCGGTGGTGAGGCCGTTGACCGTCGGCGTGCCCGAAGCGGCCGTGAAGGCCGGCTCGCCGCTCGGATTCGTGGCGCTCGGGTAGGTGGCGAAGTAGTGGTCGAACGAAACGTTCTCGCCGTAGATCACGACGAGGTGCTTGATCGGCGTGGCCGTCGTCAGCGTATCCTGCGCCGACGCGGCTGCGGCTGCAGACGTCCCCGAATTCGAATTGCTGCTGCCACATGCAAACAGCGCGGCAGCGAGGCCCGCACAAGGCAGGGCGAGTAATGCTCGGCGATACAACATGTAGTTAGGCTCCATCGATTGTTTGAGTTGCTTTTTAGAGTCCTTCAGACGCGGCGCGCACCAGTGCGCCCTGCCGCCGCGCCGTTCAGGCGGCGCCCATCCAGCCTGCGGACGGGCTCCAATGCGCCTTACATCAGAGCGAGCGCATTACAACATCGCAAGATGACTACACGGCGACCGTTTAATTTCCGAATACTTTCAGTAATTTTCAGAATCGAAAGAATCGTTGAAGGGACTGTGTGTGCGGGGTTCTGGATTCGGCCCTGGATTCGGTCCGCGCGCGGGGCCGGGATTGAGCCAATTGCACTCCGTGCGGCGCGAGCTATAACTGAAAGCACAGTGCGGATGTTCTCTGCGCGCCCGCTCGCCCCTTCTTCTTGCGTCGCGCCGCGCTGTGCCGCCCCCGAATGCGTGGGCGAGCTTCCTTCGTGAGCAGTGAGCTAAGACGTTCGGCAGCCGTGCGCTGCGCGCAGGCATCCCGACTTTCCAGATGAGTGTGCGGCTTGAGGCTTTGCCTCTCGCTCGCGCGCACCTTCGCCGCGGAGCCACTCCGCCGTTATCCCGCAGTGACTTCGTCATTGCCGCGAAGGCGCACTCACGAACTCGAGAAAGGAGGTTGATATGACATTACGCCTGGCATTGATCGCCACATGCGTGGCGGCCGTGACAGCCGTTGCGCCCGGCACGGCGCGCGCGAAGGACGAACCCGTTTCGCAGGAGCGCGCGCATCAGACGATGACCGACGACGCCGATGCTTCGGCTCAGGCCAGCACCGACATGTCGTATGGCGGCACGCCCGATACGCACAGCGCCTCAGGCCATCGCACGGGCAAGATGTGCTGGCCGCGTCCCGACTGCGACGTTTTTTTTGGTCACTGACCCGCGCCCGCTGAACGAGCGCCGATGAACCTGAGGCGGCGGCGCGCAAGATCCGCCGCCCTCGCCTCTCACACTTTCAACGCCTGCGCGCAGCCTGCCCGCCGCGTTACGCGCGCCGGGCGAAACCCACCGCGCGCCACGCAAACAGCGCGCCCGCCAGCATCAGCAGGCTCGTGCCGAGGAACACGGCGCGCATGCCCAGATGCCCGCCGACGAAGCCGCCGATCAGCGGCCCGAGCACCTGCCCCGCGAACTGCGCCGATACCGAATAGCCGAGCACGCTGCCCGCGGCATGGTCCGGCGCGTTGTGACGAATCACGGTCGCGATGCACGGCAGCAGCGCCGCGAGCGACACGCCCATGAGAAAGCGCAGCGCGACGAGTTGCCAGCCCGCCGTGACGAACGCCTGCGGCACGAGCAGCAATGCCGAGGCCGCCAGCGCCCCGACGATCACTTTCGCGTGCCCTGCACGGTCCGCGACGCGCCCGAGCCGCGAAGCCGCGACGATGCTGCCGAGCGCCGCCGCCGACATCGCGAGGCCCGCGACGAAGGTCACGCGTGCGGGGTCGTGCACGAGCGTCGCCACGTACACAGTGATGATGGGTTCGATCGACATGTTGGCGAGCATCAGCAGCATGCCGGTCACGAGCATGGCGACGATCGGGCGCTTGTTGGGCAGCGCCGACCAGCCGCCCTTCTGCGCCGCATGCTGCGCGGCGCGCGCGGGGCGCGGCGCTTCCTTGACGAACACGCAGGTCGCGATAAAGGCCGCGAAGATCGTCGCGCCCGCCACCCAGAACGTGGCGCGCAGGCCGATGAGCGGCGGCAGCGTGCCACCCAGCAGCGGCCCGATCAGATTGCCGGCCATGATGCCCGACGACAGCACGCCGAGCGCCCACGCCGAGCGGTGACGCGGCGTTTGCGTGGCGACGAGGATGGTCGAGCCCGACGAATAACCGCCCGCGAAACCCGCGAGCAAACGCAGCGCGACGAGCTGCCAGATATTGCGCGACATGCCGATGAGCGACATCGTGATCGCCATGCCGAGGCTCGCGCGCACGAGCATGGGCTTGCGGCCGTAGCGGTCGCCGAGGCGCCCCCACACGGGAGCGACGAGCGCGGCCGTGAAAAACGTCGCGCTGTACGCAATACCCGACCACTGCACGATCGCCGCGTGGCCGTGCACGCCCAGTTCCTCCACGTAGAGCGGCAGGAACGGCAGCATCAGCGTCATGGCGACGAGCGTCGTGAACGAGCCCACCACGCAGACCGCGAGATTGCGCCGCCAGTGTTGCTCGACATCGGCGTCGTGCGGGTTTTCGGGTAGCGCTTGCTGCGTGCGGGAGACGGCAGGCGATGGCGTCGATGAAGATGCGGAAGTCGAATCGGACACCCCGGCACGATCGCGAGGCGGATCGTCGGGGTCTTCTGCGCGGGAGGTCATCGGCGGATCGAGGCAGCGGCGGGCGACGCGCTTCGCCCGCTCGCCGGGTGAAGTCGCAAGGCACCTACGTTAAGCGAAGCGCGCCGCGGCTGTCAATTTTTTAAGCGTCCGCCGAAGATGGGCGCTCGGGCGCCGGCCGAAGCTACTGGCGCGAGGCGCGCAGTTCGTTTGCCGCTATTGCACGGCGGTCTGCAGCAGCCCCACCACGCGCTGCAGCGGCACGAGCACTTCGGCGTCGATGCCATAGAGCGGGCCGAGCGTCTGCGAGACGTCGCGATAGTCGAGCCGCGTGTGCCCTTCGTTGTCTTCCCAGATCACCATGCGCAGCGGCAACTCGACCGCCGCGTGCGGGTTGGCCGCCATGACGGGCGTACCGGCCTTCGGATTGCCGAACAGGATGAGGCGCGTGCGGCGCAGGTTGAGCCCGGCGGTCTCGGCGGCTTCGCGCTGGTCGACGTCGGCGAAGATATCCGCGCCTGCCTTGGCCAGCGCGGTCTTCAGGCGCGTGATCGTCGTGTCGAAGTCGTGGGCGCTCTTGAGCGCCAGCACGGACGAGGGATGTTGCCCGTATTCGGCCATGACAAACTCCTCCTATGGCGCACGGCCCGCGCGAATGCGCGATGCATGCAACGGCACTTTATCCCAGAATGCACAGCGGATGATCCAGGGCGCGCGCGGGGAGGAATCAGGCGCACGGCTACCCGGCATGGGTCTTCTTCGCGCCATGCGACTCGGCGGCATGCGTTGCGTAGCGGGACCACGCACGCCACCACGCCCACGCCGCGCCTGCCGAGAGCACGACGGCGATCAGCAGATTCACGCGCATGCCCGCGCCGATCGACGCGCGCCCCGCGATCATGGCGCCCGCCACGGCCACGCCGAGCGCCGCGCCGGTCTGCCGGGCGGCGTTGAGCACGCCGGCGGCGATGCCCGCGCGGCCCTGATCGACCGTCGCCATGAGCGCCGCCGTGGCCGCAGGCGTGATCAGACTCGCGGCAAAACCGATGGCCGGCAGCGGCAAGGCCAGCAAGTCGTATCGCGCCGTCGCGCCGCAAACCGCCGCGCCGAGATAGCCGGCCGCCGCGAGCAGGCAGGCGAGCGCGACGAGCGCGCGCGGGCCGAGCCACGCCACCGCGCGCCGCGACAGCAGACTGCCGATCGGCACCACCACGGTGAGCGGCAGGAAGGCGAGACCCGCGCGCAACGGCGCGTAGCCGCGCTCGTGCTGGAGATACAGGCTGAGTCCGAATAGCAGACCGTAGAACGTGAACGCCGAAATCATCGAGACCAGCACGGCCGCGCTGAACACGCTCTCGCGGAAGAAGCCGAGCGGCAGCATCGGTTGCGCGCGGTGCTTTTCGAGCGCGACGAAGGCGATCGCCGCCCCACCCGCCAGCACGAGACCGCCCGCGACGAGCGGCGCATGCCAGCCGTGCGCAGGCGCCTCGATGATGGCGGCATTGAGCAGCGCCAGCGCCGCGATGGCCGCCGCCTGGCCCGCGAGATCGAGCCGGCGTGGCGCGCCTCTTCGCGGCTGCGGCGCCACGCGCGCGGCCATGACGATGCCGGCGAGGCACACCGGCACGTTGAGCAGAAAGATGCTGCGCCAGCTGGCGAGCCCGATCAGCACGCCGCCCAGCAACGGGCCCGCCGCCATCGCGACGCCGCCGAGTCCAGCCCACACGCCGAAGGCGGCCGCGCGCTCGCGCGCGTTGGCGCACGCGCCGTTGATGAGCGCCATCGAGGCGGGCACGAGCAGCGCCGCGCCGAGGCCCTGCAGCACGCGTCCAAGCGTGAGCAGCGCGAGGCTCGGCGCGGCGCCGCACAACGCCGAGGCCGCGGTGAAGACCGCGAGGCCGGCCATATAGACCCGGCGCGCGCCGAGCCGGTCGCCGAGCGTGCCGCCCGAAAGCAGCAGGCTCGCGAACGTGAGCGTATAGGCGTTCACGACCCATTGCAGGCCGGCCACGCCGCCAGCAAGGCTCGCGCCGATGCGCTCCAGCGCGACATTGACGATCGAGGTGTCGAGGATCACCACGACATAACTGATGCTCGTGGCCCAGAGCACCCGGCATTGCTGCTCGCGGCTGTGCGTCTCGTGCGTCTCGTGTATCTGCATGGGCTCTCCCGCTACGCCGGCGCGCGTTGGGCGCCGGTCACGAGCCCAGTATCGGGCGCACGGCAGGGCCGATGCTTCGATGCGTGTCGAAACATGCGACCCGGCTCGCGCGCTACGCTATGCGTATGTCCTGGAGAAACGCATGAATGGCATGAACACGCACCCGAGGGTGTCCGCCACGGCCTTCCTGATCGCCGACCCCGCGCGCGCCGCGATGCTGATGGCGCTAGCCGATGGCCGCGCGCTGCCCGCCGGCGAACTAGCTTACGCGGCCGGCGTGACCGCGCAAACCGCGAGCAGCCATCTGGCGAAGCTGCTGGACGGTGGGCTGCTCACCGTGGAAAAGGAAGGCCGCCACCGCTACTACCGGCTCGCGGATGCCCAGGTCGCGACCTTGCTCGAAAACCTCGCGACGGTCGGCGCGCGCGCACCGGTGCGCCGCAAGCCGCTGGGCCGCGAGGCGCGGGACCTGCGCTTCGCGCGCTGCTGCTACGACCATCTCGCGGGCCAGGTCGGCGTGGCGATCACGGAGCGCCTCACGGACGCGGGGCTCATCACGGCGCAAGCGGACAAACGCTTCGCGGTGACGCCCGCGGGCGAGACATGGTTCGGCGAACTCGGGCTCGACGTCGCCGCGCTCAAGCCGGGGCGCCACGGCATTGCGCGTCAATGCCTCGACTGGACCGAGCGCCAGCATCATCTGGCCGGGCCGCTCGGCGTGGCCTTGCTCACGCTGCTGTGCGAACGCGGCTGGATGCGTCGCACGCGTGCGTCGCGCGCGGTGCAGGTCACGCCGCGCGGCTGGCTCGATCTGCGCGAGCGGCTGGGCCTGACGCCCGACCTGCTGGCCGCCCACGCAGATGATTCGAATGACTAACGACTTGCACTTCGTCACGCGACGAGAAACCGCTGCGCGAGCCGCACCCAGCACGCCGCGCCGAGCGGCAGCACCTGGTCGTTGAAGTCGTAGCCGGGGTTGTGCACCATGCAGCCGCCGAACTCCCCTTCTCCGTTGCCGAGCAGCAGGTAGCAACCGGGCACCGCATTGAGCATCCAGGCGAAGTCCTCGCTGCCGTTCAAGCCCTTGGGCGCCTGCATGACCACGTTGTCCTCGCCCACCAGCTCCGCGCAGACCTGCTGCGCGAGCGTGGTTTCCGCCGGCGTGTTGACCATCGGCGGCGTGAGCTGCCGGTAGTCGATCAGCGCCTCCACGCCGTGTGCCTGGGCGGTGAGCGTCACGATCTCGCGCACGCGCGCTTCCACCAGCGCGCGCGTTTCGGCGCGCGCCGCACGGATGTTCAGCCCGAGCGTGACCGTCTCCGGGATGACGTTGTGGGTCGCGCCGCCGCGAATGTAGCCCACGGACACCACCGCGGATTCGTCGGGCGCCACGTTGCGCGCGACGATGGTTTGCAGCGCCGTCACGAGCGCCGCCGCGGCCACGATGGGGTCCTTCACGCGGTGCGGCATCGCACCGTGGCCGCCCACGCCCTTGAGCGTCACGTCGGCCACATCCGACGAAAGACTCACCGACCCCGGCAGCACGCGAAACGTCCCGGCCGGCACGCCCGGCATGTTGTGCAGCGCGTAGACCGCGTCGCAGGGAAAGCGCTCGAACAGACCGTCTTCGATCATCGCCTTCGCGCCGCACAGGTTTTCTTCGTCGGGCTGGAAGATCAGGTTGAGCGTACCGTCGAAATCGCGCCGCTCCGCCAGCGCTTTCGCGGCGGCGAGCAGGATGGCCGTGTGGCCGTCGTGGCCGCACGCGTGCATCTTGCCGGGCGTCTGGCTCGCGTACGGCAGACCCGTGTTCTCGACGATCGGCAGCGCGTCCATGTCGGCGCGAATGCCCAGGCGCCGCTTGCCGTCGCCCACCTTGAGCTGCCCCACGACGCCGCTCTTGCCGATGCCCGTATGCACGTCGTAGCCCCAATTCTCCAGCAGCATGGCGACGAGCTTCGCCGTGGCGCCCACTTCGAAGCCTAGTTCGGGCTGCGAATGAATCTGGCGGCGAATGTCGATGAACGTCCCGGCGTCGATCTCGATTTCGGGCAGCAAGGTGGGCAGCAACTGGAACGGCGTGAGCGACGGTTCACGTTTCATGAGGATTCCGTTAATCGTGTGAAGGATCGAAAGGCGAAAAGCTGCGCGCAACGCATCGTCAGCCGACGCGCCGCTCGCGAATCGCGCCGACGGCGCACAGCGAGATGAGCCCGCAAACGACGAGATAGACCGCGGGCGAAAGCGGATTGCCGGTCTTCGCGAGCAGCCATGTGACGATGAACTGCGAACTGCCGCCGAACACTGTCACGCCCACGCTATAGATGACCGAAAGACCGCTTGCGCGCACGCCGGCGGGCAGCATTTCCATGAGCATCAGCAGCATGGGGGTGGAGCCGAGATTCGCCGCGGCCGTGATCATGACCGAGAGCGCGAGCACGAGCGGCACGCCCGGCATGCGCGTCATCAGCCAGAACGCGGGCACGATGGCCACGATGTTGAACAGCAGCGCACCGAGCACGAGCCGCTTGCGGCGCGCGAGGCGGTCGGCGAGACGCCCCGAGACGAGCGATGCGACGAGCATCGTGAAGCCCGTGGCGCAGCCCGAAAGCAGCGAGAGCGACGGCGGCATCTTGAGCACGCGGATCATGTAGGTCGGCATGAAGAACACCACGAGATACATGCCCACGGTGCCCGCCGTGATCGAGAGAATGCCGAGACCCACTTTCGCGCCGTGCTCGCGCATGAGCGTGCCGAGCGGGCTGGGCGCGTCGGGCTCGGCCTCGTGCGTTTCGTCGAGTTTCGAGCGGATATAGAGGCCCACCGGCGCGATCAGCAGGCCCCCCAGGAACGGCAGACGCCAGCCCCAGCTCTCCAGCGCCTGCGGCGAGAGCGTGGCGTAGAGCACGGCGCCCGTGAGCGCGCCGACGAGCGCCGAGATGCCCTGGCTGCCCAGCTGCCAGCTCACGCGAAAGCCGCGCTGCCCCACCTCGCCGGACTCCATCAGCATGGCCGTGGACGCGCCGATTTCGCCGCCGAGCGAGAAGCCCTGCAGGAGCCGCCCCGCGAGAATCACGAGCGAGCCCAGCACGCCGGCCTGCGCATAGGTCGGCGCGAGCGAGATGCACAGCGTGCCCGCCACCATCAGCGCGATGGTCAGCGTCATGGCGGCCTTGCGCCCGCGCCGGTCGGCATAGCTGCCGATCACGAGGCCGCCCAGCGGCCGCATCACGAAACCGATGCCGAACGTCGCCACGGCCAGCAGCAGCGAGCCGTAAGTGCTGTCCGAGGGGAAAAAGAGCCGGCCGATCAGCAGCGCGAAAAAGCTGTAGACCGTGAAGTCGTACATTTCGAGCGCATTGCCGATCGAACACGCGGCGATCAGGCGGAACTGGCTCTGGCGAGTGGCCGCGGGCGGCGCAAGCGGGGCGGTGGCGCTGAGCGTGGCGTCATTCATGGCGGATCTCCGCGAGACGTGGAGCGGTGGGAACAGGAAGCGGCCGGTCGATATTCAGGCAGGTCTCACTTTTGAAAGAAGTCACAAATTTTCATCTTGATAACCGGATGGAATCGCAGTGACGCGGAACGGCCATCGAGCGATGGCCGCCATTGCGCGTCTCCTTTTCATTACGGCTCACAGCCCTCGACATGACTAGACAAATTAATGAGGCACACCAATGACTGCGACAGCCCATGCCGCAACGACGTCTCGTCTTGCCACAAGCATGGATTCATCGCGAATCCACGCCTATGCACAGGGTTTTCCATGAGTCTGGATTTATGAAATTCTCTTGCACTCAAATTCTTTTCTCTCCATGCTTGTCTATGCAAGTCGCACGAACGAAAGAACGTCCCCACGAGTCCACGGTACCCACCGACAAAGGAGCATGGTCATGCAGGCGAAGTACACCCGGCTGGCAAAAGCGCTGATTGGCGCAGCACTCGGCGTCACGCTGCTTGGAAGCGGCAGTGCCGGCGCGAAGGAATGGAAAAGCGTGACGATCGCGCTCGACGGCAGCTATGCGCCCTGGAACCTGACACTGCCCGGCGGCAAGCTTGGCGGCTTCGAACCCGAACTCGTCGAAAACCTGTGTGCGCGTGCACAAATCCAGTGCAAGCTCGTCGCCCAGGACTGGGACGGCATGATTCCGGGCCTGCAGGCGGGCAAGTTCGATGTCCTGATGGATGCGATCTCGATCACGCCGGATCGCGAGAAAATCATTGCATTCTCGAAGCCCTATGCGGCCACCCCGGCAACCTTCGCCGTGTCCGATCCGAAGATCCTGCCGAAGGGCGGCCCGAACACGCCGCCTCTGAAGCTCGACGCAGACTCGCGCAGCAACGCGCCCGCCATCGAGTCGATGCGCAAGGCGCTGAAAGGCAAGACGATCGGCATCCAGTCGGGCACGGTGTACACCGGCTTCATCAACGCCAACTTCAAGGACGTCGCGTCAGTGCGCGTGTACAAGACCGCGCCCGAGCGTGATCTCGATCTCACCAACGGCCGCATCGACGCGACGTTCGACGACGTGACCTACTACGCCGCCAACGCCGACAAGTCGCCCGTCGTGATTGCCGGCACGATGATTTCCGGTCCGATCTGGGGTCCGGGCGAAGGCCTCGCGTTCCGCAAACAGGACGCCGACCTGAAGGCGAAGTTCGACAGCGCGATCACGGCGGCACTTGCCGACGGCACCGTGAAGAAGCTCGCACTGAAGTGGTTCAAGACCGACGTGACGCCGTAAGCGTCGCATCCTGGCCGCGCGCGCCGCGCCTGACGCGCGCCTTCGCTTCCCGACCCGCGTGGATCCATGCCATGTCTCTGTTATCGCTATTCAACACACTCGGCCTCGGGCCGGACGGCTGGGGTAGCGTTCTGCTCCTCGGCGCGTTGATGACCGTCGTGCTCACGCTTGCCGCATTAGCAATCGGCGCCGTGTTCGGTGCGCTCATCGCCGCCGCGAAGCTCTCGCGCTTGCGCGTGCTGCGCGTGTTCGGCGACTTCTACACGACCGTCTTTCGCGGCGTGCCCGAATTGCTCGTCATCTATCTGTTCTACTTCGGCGGCTCTTCTCTGGTCACCACCGTCGGTCAATGGTTCGGCGCCGAAGGATTCGTCGGCGTGCCGCCCTTCGCCGTCGGCGCGTTCGCGGTCGGCATGATTTCGGGCGCTTATCAGGCCGAGGTCTATCGCGCAGCCGTGCTCGCCGTGGCACGCGGCGAACTCGAAGCCGCTCGCGCGATAGGCATGCCGACGCTCACGCTGTTTCGCCGGATTTTGATCCCGCAGGTGCTGCGCTACGCGCTGCCCGGCATCGGCAACGTCTGGCAACTGAGCCTCAAGGACTCCGCGCTGATTTCGGTCACCGGGCTCGCCGAGTTGCTGCGGGCGAGCCAGATCGCAGCGGGCTCAACGCACCAGTACTTCCTCTTCTTCGTCGTCGGCGGTCTGCTCTATCTCGCCATGACGGGTGTGTCGAACCGTGTCTTCGGTCGCGCCGAAGCGGTCGTCGGCCGCTCGTTCAAGCGCAACTTTGCGCGCAACTGATCGGGGAGCGCACACTCATGAATATCGATTTCGCGTTCCTGCTCGACACGATGCGCCAGCTCATCGGCGCCGTGCCGACAACGCTCGGTCTTTTCTTCGCGTCGCTCGTGCTGGGCGGCTTGCTCTCGCTCGTGATCGTCACGATGCGGGTCTCGCCGCACTGGCTGCCGAACCGTTTTGCGCGCGCCTACATCCTCGTATTTCGCGGCTCGCCGCTGCTGATCCAGATGTTCCTCGTCTATTACGGCCTCGGGCAGTTCGGCGTGATTCGCGAAAGCTTTCTGTGGCCGGTGTTGCGCGAGCCCTATGTCTGTGCGGTCCTGTCGCTCGCGCTGTGCACGGCGGGATACACGGCCGAGATCATCCGCGGCGGCCTCATGGCGGTGCCCGTCGGACAAATCGAAGCCGGCTACTCGATCGGACTTTCCGGCTTCGCCCTGCTGCGCCGCGTGATCGGCCCGATCGCGCTGCGTCAGTGCCTGCCCGCGTATTCGACCGAAGCCGTGCTGCTCGTCAAGTCGACGGCACTGGCAAGCCTCGTCACCGTTTGGGAAGTGACGGGGGTTGCGCAGCAGATCATTCAGCAGACCTATCGCACCACCGAGGTGTTTACGTGCGCCGCGCTGATCTACCTGTTCCTGAACTTCGTGGTCGTGCGCGTGATCGGCTTCGTCGAGCAACGGCTGTCGCGCCACCTGCGCGCGGCGCCGCCCGCCCCGCGCAAACCCGCCGCGCCGCTCGAAGCCACGCGTGCCGCGTCGTGACCCGCCGCCCTACCTGGAGAGATTGATGAATACGTCAGCACCCGTTGC
This sequence comes from Paraburkholderia nodosa DSM 21604, assembly GCF_000519185.1. Classification (GTDB taxonomy): domain Bacteria; phylum Pseudomonadota; class Gammaproteobacteria; order Burkholderiales; family Burkholderiaceae; genus Paraburkholderia; species Paraburkholderia nodosa. Next base: position 74,454 of record NZ_JAFA01000021.1, read on the forward strand.
GCTGTCGGTGCGCAACATCCACAAGTCGTTCGGTGACCATCACGTGCTCAAGGGCATTTCGCTCGACGCTCACGAGGGCGACGTCATTTCGATTCTCGGCGCGAGCGGCTCGGGCAAGAGCACGTTCCTGCGCTGCCTGAATCTGCTGGAGACGCCGGACGACGGTTCGGTCGCGCTCGCGGGCGAGGAACTCAAGATGAAGCGCCGCAGCGACGGCAAGCTGCAACCGGGCGACCGCCGTCAGGTCGACCGCGTGCGCTCGCAGCTCGGCATGGTGTTTCAGAACTTCAACCTGTGGTCGCACATGACCGTGCTGGACAACCTGATCGAAGGCCCCATGCGCGTGCTCAAGCGCAGCCGCGCCGAGTCGGTCGAAGAAGCCGAGGCGCTGCTCGCCAAGGTCGGCCTTGCCGACAAGCGCGGCCACTACCCCGCACATCTGTCGGGCGGCCAGCAGCAGCGCGTGGCGATTGCGCGCGCGCTCGCGATGCATCCGAAGGTGATGCTGTTCGACGAGCCGACCTCGGCGCTCGACCCCGAGTTGGTCGGCGAAGTGCTGCGCGTGATGCGCACGCTCGCCGACGAAGGCCGCACGATGCTCGTCGTCACGCACGAGATGGGCTTCGCGCGCCACGTTTCGAATCGCGTGATGTTCCTGCACCAGGGCCAGGTGGATTCGGATGGCACGCCAGACGAGGTATTCGGCGAACTGAAGTCGGACCGCTTCCGCCAGTTCGTGTCGAGCCACCAGGATCGCAACGCTCACTGAACCCGCACCAGGCACACGCACTCCCATGGCCATCACCCGTACCCAGAATCCGCTCGACTGGCGCGCGATCGCCACCGTCGCCGCAGGCGAGCCGCTGATACTCTGCGCCGATGCGCAGGCGAACATTCGTAGCGCCCGTGTGCTCGTCGAACAGATCGTCGCGCGCGGCATCCGTGCGTATGGCGTGAACACGGGCGTCGGCGCGCTGTGCGACGTGGTCGTCTCGCAAGACGAACAGCACGACCTGTCGCACAACATCCTCATGAGCCACGCAGTGGGCGNGGGCGAGCCGCTAGACGCGGAAGAGACGCGCGCGATCATGGCTGCGGCCATCAACAACTTCGCGCATGGACACTCGGGTGTGCGCCTCGAAGTCGTCGAGCGTCTTGCCGCGCTGCTGGAGGCGAATTGCCTGCCGGAGGTGCCCGCGTTCGGTTCCGTCGGCTATCTGAGCCATATGGCGCATATCGCGCTCGTTTGCGTGGGCGCGGGACATGTGCGCTGGAACGGCGAGCGCGTGAGCGGTGCTCAAGCCCTGCAGCGGCTCGGCTTGCAGCCCCTGTCGCTCGAAGCGAAGGAGGGATTGAGCCTCGTGAACGGCACGCCGTGCGTGACCGGGCTCGCGGCGCTCGCGCTTCACCGCGCGGAGCGCTTGCTCGACTGGGCGGACGTCGTTGCGGCGATGAGCTTCGAGAATCTCGGCGGCCAGATCGCGGCGTTCGACACCCGTTCGCTTGCGTTTCGCGTGTCGCCGGGCCTCGCCCGCGTGGGCGAGCGTCTGCGCGCGGCGCTCGCCGGTAGCTCGCTGCTCGAGGTCTCGCTCGGGCGGCGCACACAGGACCCGCTCAGCGTACGCACGATTCCGCACGTGCACGGCGCCGCACGAGACACGTTCGCTGCAACGGCCGAAGTCGTGAACCGCGAGCTTGCCTCGGTGACTGACAATCCGATCGTTGCCGGCACGCCGGAGTCGCCCCAGGTGTACTCGCAGGCGCATGCGGTCGGCGCCTCGATCGCGCTCGCCATGGACAGTCTCGCAACCGCGATTGCGCAAGTCGCGGCAATGGCCGAGCGCCGTCTCGACCGTTTGGTGAACCCGCTCGTGAGCGGCCTGCCCGCCTTCCTCGCTCACGCATCCGGCACGCGCTCAGGTTTCATGATTGCGCAGTACACGGCCGCGTCGCTCGTCGCGCAGAACCGCCGTGAAGCCGCTCCCGCGAGTCTCGACGGCGGCGTGACATCGGGGCTGCAGGAAGATCACTTGTGCCATGCGACGCCGGCCGCGCTGAAGGCGCTTGTGGTGATCGAGAACAGCAACCGCATTCTCGGCATCGAACTGCTCGCTACGGCGCAAGCCTACGATCTGCAGCCGCTCAACGCGGCGCGCGCGCCCTACACGGATGCGCTTTACGCCAGCGTGCGCGCCACGCTGCCGACCTATCGCGACGACCGCCCGCTCTCCGACGATATGACTTTCGCGTTTCGCCTCATTGCCGACGGCGCCCCACCGCCGCTTCCCAGCCCGGCATGTGATGGCACCAGGACCGTCTCGCGGGAAACGGAGCTGGACATGCCGCCAGTCGCGCGCAGTACGGCGGCCCCGGCGAGCAGCGCGGTTCCCGGCACTGTCGGCGTCTGATGCGAGGTCAGGTATGAACGCGCCATCTTCGCTCATCGACAACTCGACGCATGCCGCGACAGCGCATAAGGCCGCTCCGGCGTACGAGCAGATCAAGCGCTACGTGGTCGATCGAATCACGGACGGGACCTGGAAGCCGGGTGAGGCCATTCCGTCGGAGACCGAGCTCGTCAAGGAATTCGGCGTCGCGAGAATGACCGTATCGCGCGCGCTGCGCGAACTGTCGGCCGAGCATGTGCTCAGACGCGTTCAGGGTGCGGGAACGTTCGTCGCATCGCGCGACGTCGAATCGACCGTCCTCGAGGTTCGCAACATTGCCGACGAAATCGCCGCGCGGGGTCACCGGCATAGCGCGCGGGTGCTGACGCTGGGAGCAAGCTCGAACGATCAGGCGATGGCCGCACTCGAGCTCGGCTGCGGTTCCGTGTTCCATTCGCGTATCGTCCACTACGAGGAAGACGAAGCGATTCTGTACGAGGACCGCTACGTAAACCCTCATGTGTTTCCGGGTTATCTCGAGCAGGACTTCACACTGGAAACACCGAATCACTACATGATGCGGCTCGCGCCGGTTCAACGGGCGGAGTTCCGGATCTACGCGCAAAAACCGGACGCGGACATACGACGCCATCTTTCGATGAATATTGGCGAGCCCTGCCTGCTGATGTGGCGGCGTACGTGGGTCGGCAGCGCCGTTGCGACCGCCGTCGAGCTTTGGCATCCCTCATCACGTTTTCATCTGGTCGGCAAAGTATCGACGTAACACCGGGCGCACCGCGCTCCGATGCTCGCCGCGTTTCGCAACGTTTAGAATCTCTTCCGATCGGAGAACGTTGGAGCACTACAGATGAAACTGCACCAGTTGCGCGTCCTGCTCGCGCTCGCGCAGCACGGCAGCATGCACGAGGCATCGCGCAGCCTGCATATCTCGCAGCCGGCGCTTTCCAAGGCGGTGGCGGAACTGGAGCGCGAACTGGGCGTGACGCTCATGTCGCGCTCGGTGCGTGGCGTGAGCCTCACGAATTACGGGCGCGCGCTCGCGAAGCGCGCGAGCGTGGTCGAACAGGAGTTGCGCCACGCGCTGGAAGATATCGAAGGCATGCGCGGCCATGCCGAGGCGCAATTGAACATCGGCTTTTCCGCCGTTGCATCGAGCGGGCCGCTGCCCGAGTCGATCGCGGCGTTTCGCGCGCGCTTTCCGGGCGTCGCGGTGCACGCCTATGAAATGCGGCCGCAACAGATACTCGAAGGGTTGCGCGAAGGCCGCCTCGACCTCGCGCTCGTCTCGACGAACAGCGGCCCCGGCACGAGCGCGTTTCAGTGGGAGCCGCTTTTTTCGGTGGGCATGGTGCTCGCCACGCGTCCCGGCCACCCGCTTGCACGCACGACGCGCCTGCGCGATCTGCTCGAGGCCGACTGGCTCACGCTCGACCCGCTGGACGATCCCGGCAGCCCGCTCGCGAGCCTCATGCGCCTGAATCGCCTCGAGATGCCGAGGCGCATCGTGCACAGCGTGTCGAACCTGCTCGGCCTGCAGCTCGCGACCTGCACGGATGTCATCAGCATCTGGTCGGACTTCGTGTTCTACGGCATGAGCGGGCCGCTCGTCCTCAGGCGCGACGCGTTGCACACGCTGCCCATTCGCGACGAGCTGCCGGACTTCCATGTGTTCATGGTGTACCGGTCCACGGACCTGATGACGCAGGTGTGCACCGAGTTCAGCAAGGAGGTGCGCCATCGCTGCCGCACGATGGTCTCGCCGCGCGCCGCCGCGCCCGGCACGGCGCGCACGCGCACAACAACGGGCGCAGCCGCGAAGTCACGTCTGGAGCGCTGACGTCGCGGACTGCGCGGTTTAACCGGGTGCGTGGCCCTGCTTCGCGCCCGCCTCGCGCGCCCGCGCGAGCACGTCGAGATTGCCCTCGCCGAAACCGTGGTGGCCGCTGCGCTGCACGACTTCGAAAAAGATCTCGCCCGGAAGGCGTTTGGCAAAGGTCTGGAAAAAGAGCCGCGGCACGCCGTCTTCGCCAATCTCGCCATCGATCAGCACATGACGCTTGTGCAAGGCTTCCAGGTCCGCGCCGTGGCCGGGCAAACGCGCATCCACGGTGTCGTAGTACGCGGGCGGCGGTTCGACGAACTCGACGCCATTGGCCTTGAGCGCATCGACGCTCGCGAGGATGTCGTTGCTCGCGAGCGCGATATGCTGCACGCCTTCGCCGGGGTGCTCGGGCAGATAGTCGTGCAATAGCTGCGTGCGCCGCGTGCCCTCCTCATAAACAGGAATGCGCAGTTCGCCATCGGGCGACACCATTACGCGAGACTCCTCGGACACATGCCAGTTCGCGTTGATCTCGTGGATCTCGCGGAAATGCAGCAGGTCGCGATAGAAGTCGAGCCATTCCGCAATGCGCCCCGCCCCCACCGTTTGCGTAAGGTGATCGACGCGCGTGAGGCCGGTGCCGCCGTGATCGAAATCGGTATGCGCCGTGGCGACGTCGACGGGCCGGAAGTCGATGTCGAAGATCGAAATGTCGCCCACGCCGCCGCGCTGGCCGCCGCGGCCGCGCCAGCGGTCGATGAAATAGAGGTGCGAATCGCCAATGCCCTGGATCGCGGGAATGTGCAGCTCCGCGGGACCCAGCCGCTCGCCCTCGAACGCCCACGCGCCGAGCGAGATGGCGTGCTTGAACGCGCGTTTCGCATTGTCGACGCGCACGCCGATCGCGCAGATGCCCATGCCGTACTCCTGCGCGTAGCGCGCGGCGAACGAATCGGGTTCGGCGTTCAGCAGGAAATTCATTTCGCCCTGGCGGTAGAGCGTGACCGCCTTGCTCACGTGACGCGCGATCGCCTTGAACCCGAATTGTTCGAAACGGCGGCCGAGATCGGCGGGCTCGGGCGCGGCGAACTCGACGAACTCGAGACCGGCCATGCCGAGCGGATTGTCCGCCAGCGGCGGAGGATTACTGGGGCTGGACATGCAATAGGCTCCTGACGCAAGCGCTGAAACGGACACTTCGCCGCCCCGCCGCAAACCTGGAGGGCGCGCAAAGCAGGCCGATTTTAACCAGTTCGTTCATTTAGACGAAGACCGCCGTACGTGGGCGGTCCGCGCGCCATCTCGGTGCAAACCCGCAAAGCGTTCGATAATCGCACGCAGTTGGGCGATAATCGCGCAAAACGGCGCCGCCACGCATTGCCGGAGAGCGCGGGCCGCCCTATGCTGCGTCTCACGTTTCGCGCATCTCGCAGCATGGCACATGCGCAAAAGTCTGGAGACAACTCATGACCCCAAGCCTCGACACCACCGGCTCGCCCGACGCCGCCCCTCTCGCGCCGTCGCGCAGCCAGGCCCGCAAGGCGGCGCTCGGCAGTTTCGTCGGCGCGGTCGTCGACTGGTACGACTTCCTGCTCTACGGCATTGTCGCCGCGCTGGTGTTCAACGTGGCGTTCTTCCCGCAGGTCGGCAGGACCATGGGCACGCTTGCCGCGTTCGCGACCTTCGGCGTGGGCTTTCTCTTCCGGCCGCTCGGCGGCGTCGTGTTCGGCCATTTCGGCGACCGGCTCGGCCGCAAGCGCATGCTCGTTCTGACCGTCATGATGATGGGCCTTTCCACCGTTGCCATCGGGCTCTTGCCGACCTTTGCGACCATCGGCTGGTGGGCGCCCGTGCTGCTCGTCACGATGCGCGCGCTGCAAGGCTTCGCCGTGGGCGGCGAATGGGGGGGCGCGGCGCTCATGGCCGTGGAAAGCGCGCCGCGCGGCAAAAAGGCGTTCTATAGCAGCGGCGTGCAGGTGGGCTACGGCGTGGGGCTCGTGCTCGCCACCGGCCTCGTGGCGCTCCTGAGCCACCTGCTCGGCGACGCGGCGTTCCGCTCGTGGGGCTGGCGTCTGCCGTTCCTCTTCAGCGTCGTGCTCGTGCTCGTGGGCCTGTGGGTGCGCTCGAGCATGGATGAGTCGCGCGAGTTCGTCGAAAAAGTCGAGCACGGTCATCACAAGCTCAAGATGCCCGTGCTCGAAGCGCTCACGCGCCATCCGAAGGCCTTCCTCTACATCATCGCGCTGCGCCTTGCCGAACTCTTCACGATGTATATCGTGACCGCCTTCGCGCTGAGCTATTCGACCAGCAACCTCGGCCTGTCGCGCGATCTCTTTCTCGGCATCGGCCTGTTCGTGGGCGCGCTCTCGTGCGTGACGATCCCCTGCTTCGCGTGGCTCGCCGACCGCCTCGGGCTGCGCCGCATCTATCTGATCGGCGCGTGCATCGGTCTCGTGAGCGCCGTGCCGTTCTTTCTCGCGCTCGAAGCGAGGGCCACGGTCTGGATCGTGATCTTCTCCGTGATGCTCGCGAACATCGCCCATGACATGGTCGTGAGCGTGCAGCAGCCGCTCTTCACCGAGCTGTTCGGCGCGGAGTACCGCTACAGCGGCGCGGGCGTGGGCTACCAGTTCGCGAGCGTGGTGGGTGGCGGCTTCACACCGTTCATCGCCGTGGCGCTGGTGGGCGTGGGCGGCGGTTCGTGGCACCTCGTCGCCGCGTACCTCGCGATTGGCTGCCTGATCTCGCTGATCGTGGCGGCGCGCATGAAGCCCGAGTGAGCAAGAGCCGATCGTTCGCTCGCAAGCCGCAGGCGTCCCTCGCCTGCGGCTTTTTCCGTTGTTTGAGCCACCCTGCAGCACAGGGTCTGGCACGCCGATGAAGAAACCGCCACTGGACCGGCGCGACTGGATCGCCGGGCTCGAAAAAGGCCTCGCGATTCTCGAAGCCTTCGACAGCGAGCACGCGCGCATGACCCCCACCCAGGCGGCGGAGCGCACGGGCCTCTCGCGCACCGCCGCGCGCCGCTATCTGCTCACGCTCGAATCGCTGGGCTATGTATACACGGACGGCCGTCTGTACGGCCTTACGCCGCGTGTGCTGCGCGTGGGCTGGTCCTACTTCGATTCGGCGCGTCTGCCGCGCACCGTGCAGCCCTATCTGCAGCAGCTGAGCGCGACGCTCAACGAATCGGCCTATGTGAGCGTGCTCGACGGTTGGGAACTCGTCGTGATCGCGCGCAATGGCGTGTCGCGCGTGATGACGACGGGGTTCGTGCTCGGCGCGCGCGTGCCCGCGCCGCTGATTTCGCCCGGCGTGGTGCTGCTCGCGCACGAGGCCGACCAGGACGCGGTTTCGGCGTGGCTCGATACCGTCGAGCTGTCACCCTTCACGCCGCATACCATCACGAGCGGCGCGCGCCTGCGCGAGAAGATCGGGCGCGCGCGCGTGGACGGCTATGCGATCATCGAGCAGCAGTTGCAGGTGGGCGTACGCGGCATTGCCGTGCCGCTCAGGAATCGCAACGGCGAGGTGGTCGCCGCGCTGAGCACCAACATGCCGATGGGCGAAGAAAGCCCCGAGGCCGCTCTCCAGCGCGTCCTGCCGCATCTGCAGGAAAGCGCGCTCGCCATGCTCAACGTGCTTTAACACGGTGTCTGAACCACGGCTCACGAGCGCGTGAGCGCTGCATGATCGCCCGTCATGCGCGCGCTGCCCGTCACGGCGAGTCCCGCTGTGGCGAGCGCTTCGCGCGCATTCCCTTTGATCCGGCACCATTGCTTGCGCCCGCAACGATCTCCTCGCACTTCGACGCTAGAAGTCCACCGCATCGCGGACGATCGGACACGTCATGCAATGTCCGCCGCCGCGCCCGCGCCCCAGTTCCGCGCCCACGATGCTCACGACCTCGATGCCGGCCTTGCGCAACAGCGTGTTCGTATAGGTGTTGCGGTCGTAAGCGAACACCACGCCGGGCGAGGTGCACACGAGGTTCGCGCCGCTGTCCCACTGGGTGCGTTCGCGCTGGTAGTCGTTGCCGCCCGCTTCGACCACGCGCATTTTCTTGATGCCGAGCGCCGCGCTCACCACCTCGACAAAGGACTTTTTCTCCTGGTGCAGTTCCACACCCGCCGGATGATCGCTGGGCCGGTACGTGAAGGTTCGGGTACGTGCGAGGAAATCCGGCGCGATCAGCACGCAGTCGCGATCGGCAAACGTGAAGACCGTATCGAGGTGCATGGCCGCGCGAATTTTCGGCATCGCCGCCACGATCACCTGTTCGGCGGCGCCCTTCTTGAACAGCGTCGCGGCGAGCTGGCTGATCGCCTGGCGCGAGGTGCGCTCGCTCATGCCGATCAGCACGGTCTTGTTGCCGATGGGCATGACATCACCGCCTTCGAGCGTCGCCATGCCGTGGTCCTGGGTGGGGTCGCCCCACCATACCTTGACCTTGCCCGCGAAGTCCGGATGAAACTGGTAAATCGCCGCGGCAAGAATCGTTTCCTCGTGCCGCGCGGGCCAGTACAGCGGATTGAGCGTCACGCCGCCGTAAATCCAGCAGGTGGTGTCGCGCGTGTAGATCGTGTTCGGCAACGGCGGCAGCAGATATTCAGTGGACCCGGCCGCTTCGCGCACGACCTTGAGCGCCGCGCCGCCATGCGATTCCGGGAAATCGTAGATCGACAGGCCGCCAAGCAAGGTCTCGGCCAGCTTGCGATCGTCGAGCCCTTCCAGATAGCTGCGCAATTCGTCGATGAAACCCAACCCGACCTGGTTCGGCACGATCTGATTGTCGAGAATCCACTTCTTGCCTTCGGGCACGGCAACGGTTTCGGCGAGCAGGTTGTGCATTTCCACGACCTCGACGCCGCGGTCGCGCATCTTCGTGACGAAATCGAAATGGTCGCGCTTCGCGTTGTCGACCCACAGCACGTCGTCGAACAGCAACTCGTCGCAATTGCTCGGCGTGAGCCGCGAGTGCGCCATGCCGGGCGCACACACCATCACCTTGCGCAGTTGCCCGACCTCCGAGTACACGCCAAGCGCGCTCTCTTCCTTCGCCCTGGCCTTGCCGCCCTTCGCGGCTTTTTCCGCCTTTTCTACCTTCTCTACCTTTTCGCCCTTCTCACTCTTGCCACCGCCCTTCGCCTTGGACATATCGATCTCCGCTCGTTCTCGTTAGACCGCCATGGTGCCCGTGGCCAGCGCAACGACGCCTACAATGGCCGCTACGGCCGCCACGATGAAAATGACCCAGTCGCTCGTACGCTGGAAAACCTTCAGCTTGCGCTCGCGCCGCGCGAGGAAATACAGCACCGTGCCAGGCGCGTAAAGAATCGCCGATAGCAGGATGAACTTGAGACCACCGGCAACAATCATGAACAACGTGTAGATCACGGCGACCGAGGCCAGCGCGAGATCGCGCTTGCGCTCTTCAGGCCGCACCTCGTAGCTCTCGCCACGGTTCGAAACCATAAACCCGTAAGCGGCGACGAAGAGATAAGGAATCAGCGACATCGAGCTCGTGAGGTTGAGCATCAGTGCGAACGCGTCGCGCGAGAAATACGTGCTCGCCACCAAAATCTGTACAACGATGTTGGTGATCCAGAGCGCATTGGCCGGCACGTTGTTGGCGTTTTCGCGCGCAAACACCGCTGGCATATCCTGATTGCGCGCCGCCGCGAACATCACCTCGGCGCAGATGAGCGACCACGCCAGATACGCGCCCAGCACGGAAACGATCAGGCCGATGCTCACGAAAATCCCGCCCCACGGACCGACCACGCTTTCGAGCACGGCCGCCATGGAGGGCTGGCGCATGCCCGCCACGTCACCGCGCGGCAGCACGGCGAAAGGCAGCATGGAAACGAGCACCATGAGCGTGGTCACGCCCGCGAAGCCGAAGATCGTTGCGCGCCCGACGTCCGTGCGCTCTTTTGCATAGCGCGAATACACGCTCGCCCCTTCGATGCCGATGAACACGAACACGGTCACGAACATCGTCGCGCGAATCTGCTGGAGGAGGCCGCCCTCTTGCGCCGCAGACTGGATATTCAGGTGGAAAGTCCCGTACTTGAAGACGAACAGGAGGATGACGATGAACACCACGATCGGAATGACCTTGGCGAACGTCACGACAGTGTTGATGAACGCGGCCTGCTTCACGCCGCGCAGAATGAGAAAGTGAAACAGCCAGATGCCGATGGAGGCGACGATGATGGCCGTGACCGTATTGCCGTCGCCGAAAACCGGGAAAAATGCGCCTAGCGTGGACTTGATCAGCACCCAGTACGAAACGTTGCCGATGCAACTGCCGATCCAGTAACCGAACGCGGAGAGGAAGCCGGGGTAATCGCCGAAGCCCTCTTTGGCGTACACGAACACACCGGCGTCGAGGTTCGGCTTGCGCTCCGCGAGCGCCTGGAAGACGCGTGCGAGCGTGTACATGCCCACGCCCGCCACGAGCCACGCAATCGCCGCGCCGACCGGCCCCGTTGCATTGGCGAAGGTTCGCGGCAGAGAAAAGATCCCGGCGCCCACCATGCCCCCGACTACCATCGCGGTCAACTGCACGCGACTCATCTTCTGCTCGGTATCGGCCATCGGTTTCCTCGCTTTGTTCGGAACTTCGCGTTATCGGGCGGCCAGCGCACTTCTGCGCCGCCGCTCAAGCTTCAGGCGTCTGCGGTGTCACCGCGTCACGCGCACAGAGTTGTTACCAAGCAGCACGCGCACGCGGTCGCCGGGAACGAACTGTTGATCCGCATCCTGGACCACCGACATCAGTTGCCCCGAATCCAGACGCACGACGATTTCAAGGCCTTGCCGCTGCGTGACGCGCTGCTCCACGGCATTGCCTGCCGCACCGCCCAGCACGGCGCCGCCGATGCCCGCCGCAACGGAGCCCGTGCCGCGCCCGATGTTGCTGCCTGCCGCGATGCCGCCGAGCGCGCCGCCCGTTATCGCGCCGATGCCGGTTGGACCCGGCTGAATCGTGACGGGCCGCACGGATTCGACCGCGCCGAGTTCGACCACGAACACCTGCTGAGCCTGGGCCGGTGTGAAGACAGAGCCTGAAGTCGGTGCCTCACAGCCGGAAAGCGCGACCGAGACAACCACGGACCCAAGAAGTGTTGCAGCGAGATATCGCATGACATTCCCCCCTAATGCGGCGCATTGCGGTTTCGCTAATTCATTCGGCCTGTTTGCTAACGATTCCACGTATAGTCATTAGCGAACATTTAGCCAATACGTGCCCGGCGATTCTCATTGCCCAATCCATCCTCCGGACACCTGACGAACATTATGGAATACGATTCGCACATGAGGTATTCAACGTGACATTCGTTCGAGAATAGTTCAGTAATTCAATGTGGCGCGCATTTTTTATCCGCGATTTCCCGCGTTCGCATTTCGACCGGTCAAAGATCAGAAAAAGGCTCGAACATGAAATCGACGGATGACCAGAAATTGTCGCTGCCGGTACTGACGGCCATGGTCGTGGGCTCCATGGTCGGCGCCGGCATCTATTCGCTGCCGCGCAACTTCGCGCTCGAAGCGGGCCCGACGGCTGCCGTCATCTCATGGTGCATTGCGGGAGGCGGCATGTACATGCTGGCCCGCGTCTTCCAGCTTCTCGCCGAAATCCGGCCCGACCTCGACTCCGGCATCTTTGCCTATGCGCGCGACGGCTTTGGCGGCTACGCCGGCTTTCTCTCCGCGTTCGGCTACTGGATGGCCGGTTGCTTCGGCAATGTCTCTTATTGGGTGCTGATCAAATCCACGCTCGGCGCATTCGTGCCGGCATTTGGAAACGGCAATACGCCGATTGCCATTGCGGTTTCGTCGGTCGGCATATGGGCATTTCACTGGATGCTGTTGCGCGGCATTCAGCAGGCCACGCTCATCAATGCGATTCTGACTGTCGTCAAGATTCTGCCCATTTTCGTTTTTATCGGCATTTTGAGTGTCTATGCGAGCGCGGAGCCATTCACGGACAATCTCGCGGAAAGCGCCCAAGGGCTTGCCCCGCAGGTCAAGGGAACCATGCTCGTGACGGTATTCGTGTTTCTCGGCATCGAAGGGGCGAGCGTGTATTCGCGCTACGCGAAAAAGCGCTCGGACGTGGGCGCTGCCACGATACTCGGCTTCGCCTTCGTGCTGTTGCTGCTCGTGCTCGTGACGCTGCTGCCCTACGCGCATCTCATGCGCGCGGATATCGCCGCCATGCGGCAACCTTCGATGGCGGCGGTGCTTGGCGCCGTAGTCGGCTCGCCAGGCGTGGTGTTCATCGGCGGCGCGCTCATCGTCTCCGTTCTCGGCGCCTACCTCGCATGGTCGCTGATCTGCGCGGAAGTGCTGTATGCCAGCGCGAAAGCGGACGCCATGCCAGCCATCTTCGCGCGCCGCAACGCGCGGCAGCTTCCCACCGCCGCGATCTGGCTCACGAGCAGTGTGGTGCAGGCCTTCGTCATCAGCACGTACTGGTCCTCCGACGCCTTCTCGCTCATGCTGCGCCTCACGAGCGCCATGGCGCTCATCCCCTACTTTTTCGTGGCGACTTTCGGGCTCAAGGCCATCCGCGCACTGCCGCAATCGGCCATGAGCGCGCGAAAGCGCACGCTGAGCTTTGCCACGGCGATCATCGCCACGATTTATACACTGTTCCTGCTTTACGCTTGCGGAGTGGAACTGCTCGTCATGTCCGCGCTGCTCTATGGGCCTGGCAGCCTGCTCTACATGTGGGCGCGGCGCGAGCGTGGCGAAGCGCTCTTTTCCCGGCCCGAGTGGTGCGCGTTTCTCGTGGTGATGGGCGGCGGACTCGTTGCGATATTCGGGCTGAGCGCCTCCGCATGGCGTTAGCCGCGCGCCGTTGCGCCGGCCCGCATCCATCGGTCTCGTGACTGCTGTTCGCCTCACCGCCGCCATTCAAACGTTCCACCGTTCGACAGCGAGGAACCATGCCTATCAGCTACGCTCTGCGCAAGGCGCAGCTCGCAGCGGTCGAGCAGCGCGCGATGAAGATTTCCATTTACGTCGTGTGCCTCGGTTTCGCGGCCAACGTCGGTTATGGCTTCTTCGTGAAATCCGATACGCTGCTGCTGACCGCCATTTTCTATCTGCTCAATCTCGTGAGTGCCGCGCTTGGATTGCTCGCAGCCTCCGTGATCACCCGGCCCGCGACGACCCGCTTCGAATATGGGTATTGGTTCCTCGAGCCGCTCGTGAATGGCATAAACGGCCTCATGATGCTGCTGGTATGCGTGTATGGCTTCGTGAACGGCATTGAGGGGATACGTTCAGGCGGCCACGTGGTGAACGCGCGCGGCGTTATGCTGATTAGCGTCGCGAGTTGCGTGATCTGCCTTGCCATGGTGGTCTACAAAAAGCGCGCGGCCGCGCAAATCAATTCCAAGCTGCTCAAAACCGACGGCTGGAAATGGATCATGAAATTGTCGTTCAGCGCGGCCACGCTGCTCGGCTTTTTCGTGTATTCGATCTTGCCTGAAAGCTTTCACGAAGTATGGGCGCGCTATATCGACAGTGCGATGACCGCGGGGCTCTCGCTGATATTTCTCTCGGTGCCCGTGAAAATCGTGCGCACCAGCTTTGCTGAATTGCTGCACATGAGCCCCGAAGAGAACAATCCGCGTTCGGCGATCGAGAAGGCGCTTTCCAAGCTCGAACGCGAGCTTGGCATTCTGCGCCATCACACGCATGTCATTCAGGCTGGCCGGCGCAATTTTGTCGAGGTCAGCGTGCTTGTCGGCGCGACGTCCGCGTTAAGCGATCTCCCCTCGCAAGACCGATTGCGCGAACGCATCTGGGAAACGCTCGGCGCGAATCCGCTGGAAAACCGCCTCACCGTGCAGATCACCGCGGACCCGCGCTGGGAAGACGGACGCCAGCCGGGATGACGCGCGCCGCCGCCTGGCGTTGCGCCTGCCGCGATAGCCGCGTAAGCGCGTTCGAATACATCGATTTCCCACTGCGTCTGCAAGCCCACGCGCCAGAACTGCGCATCGAGATCGATGAATCAGCGTGTTGAGCGCTGGGTCGTTGTACCGGGGCCACCCGCTCGCGAGCTGGGTTTCATCGAGCGATGGTGGCGCTCGCTGCTTCGTTCCGCTGATATGGCGCAGGCTCTGCCTGCGTTTACCGGCACGGTCAATGACGACTGCGCCCTGAGCGTGCTGCCGAACAGACGTGATTCGGCGGATCCGGCGACTGACGACCCAATAGAATCAACTGGCCGAAGACCTCGAGCGCAAGTCCGCGACTTGTCTCGTCGTCGACCGAATGCGCCCCCGGCAAGTGTTTTCAGCACAGGTTCGCTAACGTTTCTTAATCGGCTAACGACTACGACATGCACAGTCGCGGCTACAAAGTTTTTCTTTTCACTTACGACGTGCTTTACCGTCTGAAACAGGTTGCCGTACGGCGTCGTCACTCGCCTGCCCGATATATTGGGCTCCTGATTATTTACTATTGACTATGGACACAAAAAGGGAGAGCGTATCTGCCTGGCATCAGGTTCGCTGTTGTCTCGATCAGACCAACAATCCGAGGTAACCATGTGGATCTTCCGTGTCGATGAACCTCGTCTTGGGGTCATCCGTATTCGAGAATGGCGCCGTCGCGCGCATCACACAATCGGCCTTCTCGTCATGCTGCTGGGCGGCGCCACCATCGGGCTGGTCGCTCTCGATCAGTCCGGCAACTCTTTCCCCGACAAACTGTTTACGGCTCTTTGGAACGGAGTCAATCTCATTACGACACTCGGCGCCTTCAGCGAATTCAGTCCGCCTCAAAAGGTCTTCATGCTTCTGGCCATGGTCGCGACGCTGCTGGTCGGCGGATTCGCAGTTTCGAGACTCACAGGCATGCTATCGGGCGATGACGTGATGGCTTATCGGGAGAACAGGATCATGGAACGCAAGTTCGAACAGCTCGCCAATCATGTCGTGGTAGTTGGCTTCCATGCTCTCGGCGAACGGGTCGCAAACTACCTGCATGAAGCGGGAAGCACGGTGCTCGTACTCGTGGGCGATCAGGATCAGGCCAACCGGGCAACGGATTGCGGGCATCTGGTCGTACTCGGCTCGCCGGACGCCTTTGACGACGTGCTCAAGCGTGCGCGACTGGATAGCGCGAAAGCCATGTTCGTCACGACACCGGACAGCAATAACAATCTGGCAATCACACTGCTGGCCCATACGCTCAACCCGTCGCTCGCCATTGCGGTACCTGGCGAGACCCCCTTGCGAAAAGAGCTGCTTGAGAACGCTGGCGCGACCAACGTCGTCATTGCCGACGATATCGTTGCCAAAGCGTTGATCAGCAAGATTGCGACTGTAGCGGGGACCGCACCATGAAACCCGCCACTCCCACACCGCACCGCCTGCCTCATCTACCTTTCCTGCAAGGGCTCCTGCCCTTTAATCCCGCGCAACTGCCGCACGACATCATCGCCGGGATCACGCTGGCGGCACTCGGGATTCCCGAAGTGATGGGGTATACGAAAATTGCCGGCACGCCCACCGTTACGGGCCTCTATACGATCCTGCTGCCGCTCCTGGCGTTCGCCCTCTTTGGTGCGTCGCGTCAACTGGTCGTCGCCGCCGACTCGGCTACCGCCGCCATTCTCGCGGGTACGTTGACGGCCGTCGCCGCGCTCGGCAGCAAGGACTATGTCGCCCTGACGAGTACCGTCGCCTTGACCGTCGCTGTGATGCTGGTGATCGCGCGTGTCTTTCGTCTGGGTTTTCTGGCCGACTTTCTTTCCCGCAGTGCGTTGATCGGATTCCTGACCGGCGTCGGCATCCAGGTCGCAGCGGGCGAGCTTGCCGGACTGATCGGGATCGCCAAGCAAGGGCATGGGCCGTTGATGCAGATCGCATCCGTGTTGCAACGCGTAGCCGAGGCGAACTATCCGACCACGATGCTCTCGATCGGCGTGCTCGTGGTGATCATCGGCTGCAAGCGCTTCGTGCCGCGAGCACCGGGTGCGCTGATCGCGGTGATCGGCTCCATTGTGGCAAGCGGCGTGTTCAATTTCGCCGGACATGGCATCGCAGTCACGGGCGAAGTGCCGGGTGGACTCCCGTCATGGTTCCTCCCACCATTGCATATGGGCGAGATCAACCAGGTACTGGTCACGGCCGCCTCATGTTTCATCGTCATCATTGCCCAGAGCGCTGCAACGGCACGTGCGTACGCCAATCGCTATAACGAGCGGGGCGACGACAACGCCGATATCATCGGGCTCGCGGCCGCCAACGCAGCAGCGGCCTTCACGGGAACGTTCGTCGTGAACGGCAGCCCGACCAAGACCGAGATGCTCGACGACGCGGGCGGCCGCACCCAGGTCGCCCACCTAACGACAGCCGCCATCGTGCTGCTGGTGCTGCTATTTCTCACGAAACCGCTGAGTCTTCTGCCTGCCGCAGTGCTGTCGGCCATCGTCTTCATGATCGGCGTAAAGCTGATCGACGTGAAAGGCATGATCGAACTGTTTCGCATGCAGAAGGACGAGCTCGTCGTGGCGTTGCTGACTGCGGGCGTCGTCGTGTTCGTCGACGTGATGCACGGCATTCTTGCTGCCGTCGTGCTTTCGCTGATCGCGCATGCACGCCACAGCTACCGCCTGCGGACTCGGGTGCTGACGCGAGGCCCCGGCGACAGCTGGATCGCGCGACATGTCGAGCCCAATCTGCTCGCCGCGCCCGGTATCGTCGTCTACCGTTTTGAAGCCGACCTGTTCTACGCGAACACCGGCCGATTCACGGAAGAGGTGCTGAAGCTTGTCAACGAAGCGAGTCCGGGGCTGCGCTGGGTGGTGATCGACGCATCGGAGATCAACAACATCGACTACACGGCAGGCAAGACCTTGATCCAGCTGGGCGGCGAGCTCGACAAGCACGGCGTGGGCATCGCCGCGGTCGCCCTCCCCTCGGGCGTGCGACACGAAATCGAGCGGTACAAGGCGTTGCGTGTGACCGGCGTGCATCGCGAGGTCTTTGCCACAGTCGATGCCGCAATCGAGGCGCTGCGGGATATTTCGCCATCTACGTCCTCAACTTCCCAGGACGCCAAACCGAAATGAAGCGACCTGAAATGACACAGGTCCGGTTCGGCCTGGCATCGATCAAAGGAGTAATGCGTGCCTGATTCCGCTAACACAAAGCGCGCCGCGCCTGGCGCCGATCTCGCTGCGCCGGGTACACCTGCGGTGCAGGAAGACCCATCCACACTCTTTGCGGGGCGTGGCTCGCTGGCCGATCGCGTCAGACGGGGCAAGACGGCTCGCAGAGAAGTGCCGCGCGAGAAGCTCGCCGAATGCAGGATTGGCGATCGCGACCCCATCGCACTGCTCGACGCTTCCAATGTGGGTCGGGTGACGGAACTGATACCCATCCGTTATGGACGGATGGTCGCGAGTCCGTTCGCGTTCTATCGCGGCGCGGCGCCGCTCATGGCGCACGATCTGTCGAAGCTGCCGCATTCCAATGTGATCGTGCAACTGGGTGGCGATGCGCACCTGGCCAACTTCGGTCTGTTCGCAAGCCCGGAGCGGCGCATTCTCTTCGGCCCCAACGACTTCGACGAGACGCTGCCTGGACCATTCGACTGGGACGTGCGCAGACTCGCGACATCGTTCGTGATCGCTGCGCGCGAACGCGGATTTGCCTTGCGCGACCAGCAAGGCATCGTGCGCCGGTTGTGCGCAACGTTCCGCCAACGGCTCGCCGACTTCAGCCGCATGGACACGCTCGACGTCTGGTACTGCCAGTTCAAGGCGGCGACCATGCTGGCCATTGCCGATTCGGTCGAGGAAAGGAACAAGGAACTGGCCGTCATCGAAAAGGCAAGACAACAGTCGTCGCGTTCCGTGCTGACTCATGCAACCGAGGTAGTCAATGGCAAGCTGCGGATCAAGGACGTACCGCCGCTCGTGTATCACGTACCGCTCGAGAGCGCGAGTGACAGCAAGCAGTACAACGCGATGGTACGGCGCTTCTTCGCCGATTACCGGCTGACGCTTCCCGACGACAGGCGCGCACTGTTCGACCGATATGAACTGGTTGATGTCGCCATTCGTGTCGTGGGCATCGGGTCGGTCGGAACGCGTTGCTATGAGGCGCTTTTCATGGCCGACGGCGAGTGCCCGCTTTTCCTTCAGCTCAAGGAGGCGCGCGCTTCCGTGCTGGAGGGTTATCTGCCGCCGAGCCGTTATCCAAATCATGGTCAACGTGTGGTCAACGGACAGCGTCTGCTGCAGTCGGCCAGTGACATCTTTCTCGGGTGGTCCAAGATGCGCCACACCGGCAACGACTTCTATGTGAGGCAGTTGCGCGACATGAAAGGCGCATTCGACTTCACGGCATTCGACGTTGAAGATCTCGGCGAGTATGCGATTTCCTGCGCTCACGCGCTAGCCCATTCGATGGCGAAGGCAGGCGATCCCGCGCTGCTCAGCGGCTATGCCGGCAAGTCGGCGGCATTCGACGAAGCCATCGTGCGATTCTCGCTCGCCTACGCAGAACAAAATGAGAGAGACTGGGCGGTTTTGAAAGCGGCAGTCAAGGCGGGACGCATTCAGGTCATTCGTCAATAGGATTCGGGCGCCCTTCGCCGAACGCGGTTGATCCGACTGGGCCCGACAGCAAGGTGAGGACATGACAAAACTCAGGCGCCTTACGGCCATCGTTCTTGCTTTCCTGTTGGCCGCGTGCGCCAGTCTGCCGCCGCAGACGAACCAACCACAAACGCTTGCCCTTAAGAACACGGAATCCACTCGACTCGGCGTGCTCTTTGTGCCTGAAGAGCAGAAGCACCCGGGTGACAGTGCGTTCCACTTGCTGCCCGACCCCACCGATGCAATTGTGGCCCGCATCGTACTCGCGGCAACGGCAGAGCGTTCGCTAGACCTGCAGTACTACATCTGGCACGACGACCTGACGGGCCGCGAACTGGCGGCCGCGTTGCTCAAGGCGGCAGACCGTGGCGTACGCGTTCGTGTACTGCTCGATGACCTCGGCACGAACGCAGATGACCAGGTTCTGCTCACACTCAGCTCGCACCCCAACGTAAAGGTACGGCTATTCAATCCGGTCGCGAGCCGTCACTTCAAGTCACTCGCGACTGCCCTGGAGTTTTCCCGCGTCGACCGGCGTATGCACAACAAGGCGATGATTGCGGACAATGAAGCCGCCATTCTAGGCGGACGCAATATCGGCGACGAATACTTCGGCGCGTCGAACGTGGTGGCGTTCGGCGATCTCGACGTGCTGGTGCATGGTCCCATCGTCCGGAAAGTCTCCGGAGCATTCGATGCGTTCTGGAATTCCGAATCGAGTTATTCGATAGAACAGCTGGTGGGGCATCCGGCGGATCCGTCCGCGCTAGCCGCCTACCGCGCGAAGCTGGACGAATATATCAAGTCCGAACATGACGCGCCTTACGTCGTGCAAGCGAGAGAGCAGTTGGCCACGGTCCTGATACCTGGCGATACCGCCTTTTCATGGGGAAAAGCCACGCTTCTATACGACGACCCTTCCAAGGTGACACGCGCCCCGACTGACCCGCAAGGTCACCTGATGACGCAATTTGCGGCCCTGAATCTCAAACCCACGCACGAGATGCTCATCATCTCGCCATACTTCGTGCCGGGAAAAGAGGGTGTTGCGTGGATAAGCGACTTGACCGCGCACGGCGTACACGTCACGGTGCTCACAAACTCGCTGGCTGCAACCGACGTCGTTGCCGTCAATGCCGGATACCAACACTATCGTGAAGCCCTGCTAGCGGCAGGCGTGCGCCTCTATGAACTGAAGCCGGTGGGGTCGACCAGCGTCAAATCGCAACGCAAGTTCTTTGGCTCTTCAAGGGCCTCGTTGCATGCGAAAACGTATGTATTCGATCGACAGAGCATCTTCATTGGCTCGATGAATCTCGACCCTCGCTCTAGCAAACTCAATACGGAAGTTGGCGTACTCTGCGACAGTCCGGCGATTGCGGGCCAGGTGATCGATGACGTCGAGCCGCATCTGGACCAGATTGCCTGGCGAGTGGAATTACGCACTGACACGAACGGCAAAAGCCGGATTGTCTGGATTGATACCGCCGCAAACGGGACAGAAACAGAACTCGACTCGGAACCCGACGTCTCGTTCATGCGGCGTACAAGCGTCTGGTTCCTTGGCCTTCTGCCGATCGAATCCGAGCTATGAACGCGCGTGGCGCGCGCCGCTCGCGCCCTGCGCGCCGGTTGCGTGGATGCCACTCAGCGCCTTCACGCCCCCAATCCGTACTGCTCAGCGTCCTCACAACTGTACCGGTACTGTACCGATTACTGTCGATAAACTGGTTCCGTCGATTCTGTCTTCTCTTTCCGGAGCCCCCTCGCATCATGCTGCCCGAAATGCTCAGCGCGCTGCCCGCCGGCATGCTCTTCGTCGTGGTCACGAGCATCACGCCCGGCCCCAATAACACCATGCTGCTCGCTTCCGGCGTCAACTTCGGTTTTCGTCGCACGGTGCCGCACATTCTCGGCATTAGCGCGGGCGTGGTCGTGCTGATGCTCTCGGTGGGCTTCGGGCTTGGCCAGGTGTTCAGGCACGTCCCGTCGCTCTATACCGTGCTGGAGGTCGCGAGCATTGCGTACCTGCTGTATCTGGCGTGGAAAATCGGCACCTCGGGCGACATCAAGGTGAAGAGCGGCGAACACCGGCCCATGCGCTTTCACGAAGCCATCGCGTTCCAGTGGGTCAATCCCAAGGCGTGGATGATGGTGCTCACGGCCGCCACCACGATCCGCCTTTCCGCCAACTTCGGCACCAACACGATGGCGATGGCCTTCCTGTTCTATGTGATCGGTCTGCCCTGCATCTGCATCTGGGCCGCGTTTGGCACCAGCATGCGGCGTTTCCTGTCGAATCCGCGGCGGCTGCGCGCGTTCAATATTTTCATGGCGCTTTCGCTGCTCGTTTCGCTGTATCCGATGTTCGTGCACCTGCTTCAACGTTAAAACGACCCGCCGCCATACTCCGGCTCAACCGCTACAATCGCAAGCGGGAAACATAGGCGGCGGAGTCACACTTTGTCTGAGTTTGAAGCGGGTTTTATTCTTACCCGCCATTGGCGCGATACGGGCCAACACACCGAGGTCGACTTCTGGCTCGCGACCGATGCGGGGCCGCGCCAGCTGCGCCTGCGCCCCCAGCCTTCTGTCGCATTCGTGCCGGTCGCCCAGGAAGCCGCGGCCCGCGCCGCGCTAAAGGGCGACGCACGCACCGAGCTACGCCCGCTCAATCTGTGCGACTTCCAGCGCCGCCCGGTGCTGGGACTCTATTCGCCGCAATATCGCGCCCTAGCCGGGCACGCCAAGCGCCTCGCCAAAGCGGGCGTCGACGTCTACGAAGCCGACATCCAGCCGCCGGAGCGCTACATGATGGAGCGCTTCATCACGGCGCCCGTGCTGTTTCGCGGCGATGCGGGCAGCCCGGACGAAAGCGGCGTGCTGCTCGACGGCGAGATGAAACCCGCCAACGGCTATCGCCCGCGCCTGCGACTGGTGTCGCTCGACATCGAAACGAGCGCCCAGGGCGAGCTTTATTCCATCGCGCTCGAAGGCTGCGAACAACGCCAGGTCTACATGCTCGGCCCCGCAAACGGCGACGCGAGCCAGATCGACTTCGACTTCGAATACTGCGAAAGCCGCGCGCAGATGCTCGAACGCCTCAACGCATGGATGGCGAAACACGATCCCGACGCGATCATCGGCTGGAATCTCGTGCAGTTCGATTTGCGCGTGTTGCACGCGCACGCCCAGCAAACCAGCGTGCCCCTGCGTCTTGGGCGCGGCGGCGAGGTCATGGAGTGGCGCGAGCACGGCATGCGGGAGAATCACTTCTTCGCGGGCGCCGCGGGTCGCCTGATCATCGACGGTATCGAAGCGCTACGCTCGGCCACCTGGAGCTTTCCGTCGTTCAGCCTCGAATACGTCGCTCAGGCGCTGCTCGGCGAAGGCAAGTCGATCGACAATCCGTATCAGCGCATGGACGAGATCCAGCGCCGCTTCGACGAAGACAAACCCGCGCTGGCCCGCTACAACCTCAAGGACTGCGAGCTGGTGACGCGCGTCTTCGAGAAAACCGAACTGATGGCCTTTTTGCTCGAACGCGCATCCGTAACCGGACTTCCCGTAGATCGCAGTGGCGGCTCGGTGGCCGCGTTCACGCATCTGTATCTGCCGAAAATGCATCGGCTCGGCTACGTCGCGCCCAATCTCGGCGACGTGGTGGGCGAAAACAGCCCCGGCGGCTTCGTCATGGACTCGCGCCCCGGCATCTACGATTCGGTGCTCGTGCTCGATTACAAGAGCCTCTACCCCTCGATCATCCGCACCTTCCTGATCGATCCTGTCGGGCTCATCGAAGGTCTGGGCAACCCCAGCGACGACGCGTCCGTGCCCGGCTTTCTCGGCGCGCGCTTTTCCCGCGAGAAGCACTGTCTGCCGGAAATCGTGCGACAGGTCTGGGAGGGCCGCGAACATGCGAAGCGGCAGCACAACGCCGCGCTTTCGCAGGCGCTCAAGATCATCATGAACGCGTTCTACGGCGTGCTCGGATCGACCGGCTGCCGCTTCTTCGACCCGCGCCTCGCCTCTTCGATCACGATGCGCGGGCACGAGATCATGCGCAGAACCCGTCAGCTCATCGAGGCGCAAGGCTACGACGTGATTTACGGCGACACCGACTCGACCTTCGTCTGGCTCAAGCACGCGCACAGCGAAGCCGACGCCACGCGAACCGGCAAGCAACTCGTCGAGCACGTCAACGCCTGGTGGAAGACCGAACTGCAGGAACGCTTCGGTCTCCAAAGCGCTCTGGAACTGCAGTTCGAACGCCACTACTCGCGCTTTCTCATGCCCACGGTGCGCGGCGCGGAAGAAGGCAGCAAAAAGCGCTACGCCGGCCTCACGCTTGCGAAGAACGGCGGCGAAGAAGTCGTGTTCAAGGGCCTCGAAACCGTGCGCACCGACTGGACGCCGCTCGCGCAGGAATTCCAGCGCGAGCTGTACCGGCGCATTTTCCAGCGCGAGCCCTACGTGGAGTACATCCGCGACTATGTGCGGCGCACGCTCAACGGCGAGCTGGACGACCAGCTCGTCTATCGCAAGCGCTTGCGGCGGCCACTCGCCGAGTACCAGCGCAACGTGCCGCCGCATGTGCGGGCGGCGCGTGTCGCGGACGAGTTCAATCGCGCGAAAGGCCGTCCGCTGCAGTATCAGAACGGCGGCTGGATCAGCTACGTGATGACGACGGCCGGCCCCGAGCCGCTCGAAACGCTGAGTTCGCCGCTCGATTACGCGTTCTACGTGAGCCGGCAGTTACAGCCCGTTGCGGACGCGATCCTGCCTTTCCTGCGCGAGGATTTCGATACGTTGATGTCGGGGCAGCAGAGTCTGTTTTAACCATGCGCCCTCTCGCACGCCCTAGCGCGCGCGCTCGATAAACCGCCACAGCGCATCGTCGGTCGAATACGGCGCGTTGAAGCGAAACCACGCGCTCGGTTCGTCGTCGGGTCTGAAATAGGAGCCAGGTGCGAGCCAGATGCCATCGCGCAGCGCCGCCGTGGCGATCGCGCCGGCCCGTTCGGGTTCGATGGCAAGCCGCGCCCACACGAACAGCCCCGCGCGCGGCCGGTGGAATATCTCGAGCCCCAGCGCGTCGAGCCGCTCCTCCACGCAGGCATGCGCGGCCTTCAGCCGTTCGTTCACGAGTTCGACATGGCGCGCGTGACGCCCTTCGAGCAAGACCTTGTCGACCATGCGCTCGATGGTCGCCGACGAGGTGAGCCCCACCGCCATCTTCGCGCGCGCCAGCTCGCGCAGCACATCGCGCTCGGCGACCACATAGCCGCAACGCAGCGAAGGCGTGACCGTCTTCGAAAAGCCGCTGACGTACAGCACGCGCTGCAAGCCTTCCATCGCCGCGAGCAGCGGCGCGCCAGGCGGCGCAAGCTCGCGGCTCACATCGTCCTCGACGACCCACATGCGCTGGCGCTCGGCGATCTGCAGCAAGCGGAAGGCGTTGGACATCGCATACGTCGCACCGGTGGGATTCTGCAGCGTCGTGTTCACGAAGATCGCCTTCGGCTGGTGCGCCGCCACCTGGCGCTCGAGCGCCTCGATGTCGAGCCCGGCGGGCGTGCGCGGCACGCCGTGCACCGTGAGCCCCGCGAGCTTGAGGATCTGCAGCAGATTGCAGTAGCCGGGGTCTTCCACGAGCACCGTGTCGCCGGGCCGCAGCAGCGTACGCACGATGAGATCGAGCCCCTGCGTCGCGCCCTGCGTGAGCAGGACGTTCGACACTTCGACCGGCAGCCCCTGCCGGTCCAGCTGCGCCGCGATGCGCTCGCGCAGCGGCGCGTAACCGTACGGGTGCCCGTAGTCGCCAAGCCGCACGGCCGGCACCCGGCTCATGGCGCGCAAGGCGTGCTGCAGGCCGCTTTCGTTGATCCACTCGCCCGGCACCCAGCCGCAGCCCGCCTTGATCGGCACCGAATGATCGGCGAACACGTCGGAGAGCAGCCAGGTCGCCGTCAGCGTGGGCGGCTGCCAGCCCGCTGCGCTCGCGCGCGCCGACTCGTTGCGCGGCGCCACGCGGTAGCCCGAGCCGCGCCGCGCAACGACGAAGCCCATCGAAACGAGACGGTTGTACGCCTCGGTCACTGTATAGGTGGATAGCTCGTGGCTTTGCGCGAGCTGCCGCACCGAGGGCAGCAACGCGCCGGCGCGCAGCGATTGCGCTTCGATCGCGCGCGTGAAGCCCTGCACGAGCTGCTCGACAAGCGTCGTCGTGACGCCGCGGCCGCGCTCCAGTTCGAGTTCGATCATCGGGAAAGCAAGCGTATAGTGCGAGGGAAAACCCGTACGATTTAGGGCGCCGACCAATACAGTTGGCGAGAATTGTCCAGCACGGTTTGCAGAGCAGTATAGAGACTGTCTATGCCGTCGTTCAAGCCTCGGCGCTACAGTTGAGCCAAACCCACCTGAGGAGAAGCACGCATGACTTCGCGCCCCGTCATCGACGATCTCTCGTCGTTCTGGATGCCCTTCACCGCCAATCGCCAGTTCAAGGCCGCGCCGCGCCTGCTCGAATCGGCGAAGGGCATGTACTACCGCACGACCGATGGCCGCGAAGTGCTCGACGGCAGCGCGGGCCTCTGGTGTGTGAACGCGGGCCATGCGCGCGAGGAAATCGTCGCGGCCATCGCCCAGCAAGCCGCGACGCTCGACTTCGCCCCCACGTTCCAGATGGGCCACCCGCTCGCGTTCGAAGCGGCCCGGAAGATCGCGGAAATCATGCCGGCCGGGCTCGACCGCGTGTTCTTCACGAATTCCGGCTCGGAGTCGGTCGACACCGCACTGAAGATCGCGCTCGCCTACCATCGCGCACGCGGCGAAGGCCAGCGCACCAAGCTGATCGGCCGCGAGCGCGGCTATCACGGCGTGGGCTTCGGCGGCATCTCGGTGGGCGGCATCGGGCCGAATCGCAAGGCGTTCTCGGGCCAGCTGCTGCCCGCAGTCGATCATCTGCCGCACACACATGATCTCGAGCACAACGCGTTCTCGAAGGGCCAGCCGGCCTGGGGCGCCCATCTCGCTGAAGACCTCGAGCGCATCGTCGCGCTGCACGACGCCTCGACCATCGCCGCCGTAATCGTCGAACCCGTGGCGGGCTCGACCGGCGTGCTGATTCCGCCGCAAGGCTATCTGCAGCGTCTGCGCGAGATCTGCACGAAGCACGGCATCCTGCTGATTTTCGACGAGGTCATCACGGGCTTCGGGCGCCTCGGCAAGGCCACGGCCAGCGAGTATTTCGGCGTGACGCCCGACATCATCACCATGGCCAAGGCGATCAACAACGCCGCCGTGCCGATGGGCGGCGTGGCCGCGAGCCGCACGGTTCACGACACGATCGTGAACAGCGGCGCGCAGGGCGCAATCGAGCTGTTCCACGGCTATACGTATTCGGCGCACCCGCTCGCCGCCGCCGCCGCGATCGCGACGCAGGATCTGTATCGCCGCGAGGGCCTGTTCGAGCGCGCCGGAGCGCTCGCGCCGAAGTTCGAGGCCGCAGCGCATGCGCTGCGCGGCGAGAAGCACGTGAAGGACGTGCGCAATCTCGGCCTCGTTGCCGGCGTCGAACTCGACTCGCGCGACGGCGCACCGGGCGCGCGCGCTTACGAGGTTTTCGTGAAGTGCTTCGAGGCGGGCGTGCTGATCCGCTTCACGGGCGACATTCTCGCGTTCTCGCCGCCGCTGATCGTGACCGAAGAGGAAATCGCACGCCTGTTCGGCACGGTGCGCGACGTGCTCGCCACGGTGCAGTAACGCGCGAGGCGCGAGCGAACCAACACTCGCGCCTGCTTTCATTTGGTAATCCGCCGCAAAGGCGGCCCGGGGTCGGGCCGCCTTTTCTTTTTTCGGCCGTTCGACCCATGCAATACGCAGGCAGCAGGATTGCGCAGCCGTACGCGCGAGGACCGGGTTCAAGCACAGCGCGCGCCATCGGCGTATCGTTGCCCTATCCGCCATAACAAACGCGATTGCGGCGAGCGCGCATCGACCGACGTGCGCTGGCCAGGAGGGAATCTCATGAAGATGCCAGTCCGCATCGGCACGCATATCGAGGGCGTCCACTGGATCGCCGAGTATGGGGAAGCGACCCATCAAATCCGTGTGTTCCGTGACGGCCGCGTGGTCGACACGATCCCCGCGCCCGCGGCCATGTTCGGCGAAGAACGCGACGCGGGTTCGGCCAGCGACGCGGCGAGCCGCGCCGAGGAAGCCGCGCTGCTCGCCTGCCTGCGCCGCTACGTAGCCGACGTGCAGCCAGAAGAATAGGACTCTTGATCATTATCCCTGCCTCTTGCAAGGAGAGCTCGCCGATGAACGAGCGCAACGATCACTTCCCGCCCCAGCTTGTCGAAACCGATGCGCTCATCATCGGTGCCGGGCCGGTGGGACTTTTCCAGGTGTTCGAACTCGGCCTGATGGAAATCCACGCACACGTGGTCGATTCGCTGCCGGTGGTGGGCGGCCAGTGTGCCGAGCTTTACCCCGACAAGCCGATCTACGACATTCCGGCGGTGCTGATGTGCACCGGGCAACAGCTGGTCGATGCGCTGATGCAGCAAATCGAGCCTTTTGGCGCGACGTTCCATCTCGGCCAGGAAGTGCAAATCGTCGAGCCGCGCGCCGACGGCCGCTTTTTCGTGCAGACGAGCAAGGGTACGCAGTTTCTGACGAAGACGGTGTTCATCGCGGCGGGCGTGGGCTCGTTTCAGCCGCGCACGCTCAAGCTGAGCGGTATCGAGCGTTACCGCGACACGCAGTTGTTCTATCGCGTGCGCGATCTCGAGCGCTTTCGCGACAAGGACGTCGCGGTGTGCGGCGGCGGCGATTCGGCGCTCGATTGGGCGCTGCAACTCGTGGACGTCGCGCAGAGCGTGATTCTGCTGCATCGGCGTGAGGGCTATCGCGCGGCGCCGGCAACGGTCGCGAAGATGCACGCGCTATGCGAGGAGTGGCGCATGCAGTCCATTGTCGGCCAACTGACGGGCTTCGACGACGAAGGCGGCAAGCTCAAGCGCATCAAGGTGACCGGCGGCGACGGCATCACGCGCGCGCTGGATCTCGATTACCTGCTCGTGTTCTATGGCTTGTCGCCGCAACTCGGGCCGATCGCGCAATGGGGCCTCGAGATCGAACGCAAGCAGTTGCCGGTGGATACGGCGCGCTTCGAAACGAGCGTGCCGGGCATCTTTGCCGTCGGCGATATCAATACTTATCCGGGCAAGAAGAAGCTGATTCTCTCCGGCTTTCACGAAGCCGCGCTCGCTGCATTCGGCGCGGCACATCATGTGTTTCCCGAGAAGAAAATCCATCTGCAGTACACGACGACCAGCACGCGCCTGCACAAGGTGCTCGGCGTGGAGTCGCCGGTGTTCGACTGAACGCGGGGCGAGTGCCCCGCGTGTTGAGGCCATACGATCAGGCCTGCTCGGCGTCCTGCTCGCGGAAGATGCGGTCGGCGAGATGGAACGCCGAGTTCGCCGCCGGCACGCCGCAGTAAATCGCCGTTTGCAGCAGCACTTCCTTGATCTCGTCGCGCGTGACGCCGTTGTTGCGCGCAGCGCGCAGATGCAGCGCAAGTTCTTCGCTGCGGTTGAGCGCGACCATCATGGCGATCGTCAGCAGGCTGCGCGTGTGGCGCGGCAAGCCATCACGCGTCCAGATCTCGCCCCACGCGTAGCGCGAAATGAAGTTCTGGAATTCTTCGGTCACTTCGGTGCGGTTGGCGAGCGAACGATCGACGTGCGCGTCGCCCAGTACCGCGCGGCGCACCTTCATGCCGGCTTCGTAGCGGTCTTCGTCGTTCATCACGCCCCCAGCAGGAAATCGACCACGATCTTGTTGTACTCGTCCGCCTGCTCGACGTTCGAGATGTGCGCGGCGTTCAGCTCGACATAGCGTGCGCCCGGCACCGATTCGGCCAGTTCGCGTCCTTGTGCGGGCGTCGCGGCCAGATCGTGCGTGCCAGAGATCACGAGCGTGCGCGCCTCGATCGACGGCGCCTCGCCGCGCAGGTCGGCTGCGTTGATCGCTTCGCAGTTCGAAGCATAGCCGTCCTTGTCGGTATGCACGAACACGTCGCGCACCTGCGACATCACGAGCGCATTGTTCGCGATGAACTCGGGCGTGTACCAGCGCGGCAGCACCGCGTCGGCGAGCGCGAGCATGCCTTCGCTGCGAGCCTTCGCGGCGCGCGGCACCCACACTTCCGGCGAGCCGATCTTCGCGGCCGTGTTGCACAGCACGAGGCGATCGATGCGGTTGGCGTAACGCGCGCCGAGGCCGACGCCAGTCAGGCCGCCCATCGAAACCCCGACGAAATGCGCGCGTTCGATGCCGAGCTGGTCCATCAGGCCGATCACGTCGCTGGTCAGCTGCTCGATGGTGTACGGGCCCTGCGGCGCCGCCGAGTGGCCGTGGCCGCGCGTGTCGTAGCGCAGCACGCGGAAGTGCTTCGTGAACTCGGCGATCTGCGGCGTCCACATCGACACGTCGCTACCGAGCGAATTCGACAGAACCACCCATGGCGCCGAGCGGTTCTCCGAACCGTCGATGCGGTAGAACAAATGCGTGTCGTTGACGGCTGCGTAAGGCATGCGTGTTACTCCTCGTGTGTCTTCTGTGATCAATGGGACGTGCGCTGCGTGGCTTTCGCTGCATACGACGCGAGCACCGCGTCGACGAACGCGTGCGCCTGCCCCACGTAATTGGCCGGATCGAGCAGCGCCTTGAGGCGCGCTTCGTCCAGGTGCCTCGTCACGGCGGGCTCCGCCGCGAGGACTTCGTACAGCGTGCGGCCGCTTTGCACCGCCGATTTCGATGCGTGCTCAACGAGATGATGCGCGTCCAGACGCCCGATCTGGTCGCCGAGCGCGAGCATCACGGCTTCGCCGAGAATGAGGCCGTGCGTGATGTCGAGATTCGCCGCGAGCCGTTCGGGGCGCACTTCGAGTCCAGCGGTAATCTGTTCGATCTGCGCGAGCGCGCCGCCGGCGAGGCGCGCGAGATCGGGCAGCGCATCCCACTCGGCTTGCCAGCCGCCGAGCGCGCGCTCGTGTTCCTGAACCATGCCAGCGAACACCGTCGCGACGAGGCCCGGCGCGCGCACGGCAGCCGTCAGGACGGCTGCGCAACCCACGGGATTGCGCTTGTGCGGCATGGTCGAGGAACCGCCCTTGCCTGCCGCCGCCGGTTCGCCCAGCTCGCCGATTTCGGTCTGCATCTGCAAGGAAATGTCGCGCGCGATCTTGCCGAGCGTGCCGATGAGCATGCCGAAGAACGACGCGGCTTCGGCAATGCGATCGCGCTGCGTGTGCCACGGCATGGCGGGCAGCGCGAGCCCGAGTTCTTGCGCGAGCGCGGCGCTCACCGCCGGGGCGGCGTCGCGCAGGCTCGCGAGCGTGCCGGCCGCGCCGCCGAACTGCAGCACGAGCGCCCGCTCGCGCAGCACGGCAAGGCGTTCGCGATGGCGCAGCATCGCGTCGAGCCATTGCGCGAACTTCAAGCCGAGCGTGATGGGCAGCGCCTGCTGCAGCCACGTGCGCCCGACCGCCGGCGTCGCGCGATGCGTGCGCGCGAGGTCCGCCAGCGTCGCGCAGAGCGCGTCGATGCCGCGCTCGATCAGCGCGAGCGCGTCGCGCAACTGCAGCACGGTGGCCGTGTCGATGATGTCCTGGCTCGTGGCGCCCCAGTGAACGTACTTGGCGGCTTCGGGGTCGGCGGACTTCACGCGCGCCGTGAGCTGCTTGACGAGCGGGATCGCCAGGTTGCCGCCCAGCGCGGCGTCGCGTGCGAGCGCCGGCGCGTCGAGCTGATCCGCCGCGCAGGCCTCGACGATCGCACCCACGGCCGACTGCGGAATCACGCCATGCGCCGCCGAGGCGCGCGCGAGCGCCGCTTCGACGTCCAGCATGCGTTGCAGCGTGGCATCGGGAGACCAGACCGCATTCATCGGTTCGGTCCCGCAGATCAGGCTCGTGAGGCGTTCAATCATGGAGTGTGGCGCGTGGAAAAAGGCGGGCGTTCAGAGACAGACGGAACGAAGCGGGCGCGGCAACCGTCGACGAATGCCGACGGTTGCCGCGCCACTCACGTGCGAATGATGCGCACGTCTACGAACAGTTTACGCTGCGCGACGGTTTTGCGTCGCGTCGATCAGCGGCACGCCGGCGAGCTTCTGCAGCGCGTCGAAATCGATGTCCGAATAGATCTCGCGCACGGCGAGGCCTTCGGGCGTGACGTCGAACGCGGCAAGGTCGGTATAGATGCGGCCCACGCAGCCCACGCCCGTCACCGGGTACGAGCATTCGCTCACGAGCTTGCTTTCGCCCTGCTTGGTCAGCAGTTCCATCATGACGAACACCTGCTTGGCGCCGAGTGCGAGGTCCATCGCACCGCCCACAGCCGGAATCGCGTCGGGCGCGCCGGTGTGCCAGTTCGCGAGGTCGCCACTGACCGACACCTGGAACGCGCCGAGCACGCAGTAGTCGAGGTGGCCGCCGCGCATCATCGCGAACGAGTCGGCGTGGTGGAAGTAGGCGCCGCCGGTGAGCAGCGTGACGTGCTGCTTGCCCGCGTTGATGAGTTCGTCGTCTTCCTCGCCGGGCGCGGGCGCCGGGCCCATGCCGAGCAGACCGTTCTCGCTGTGCAGGAAGATTTCCTTGCTCGGATCGAGGTGGTTGGCCACCAGCGTCGGAACGCCGATGCCGAGATTCACATACGCGCCTTCGGGAATGTCCGCGGCCACGCGCTTGGCCATTTCATCGCGATTCAGTCGTTTCATTGCCTCTCTCCGTTCCTTCAGGCTGCCTGGCCGCTTTGGTCGGCGTGCGCTTGATGCGCCGCTTGCGGCACTGCCACGACGCGTTGCACGAAAATGCCGGGCGTCACGATGTTTTCCGGATCGAGCTGGCCGAGTTCGACGACTTCCGAAACCTGCGCGATGGCGACCTTCGCCGCGCTCGCCATGATCGGCCCGAAGTTGCGCGCCGTCTTGCGATAGACGAGGTTGCCCCAGCGATCGCCCTTATACGCCTTGATGAGCGCGAAGTCGGCGTGCAGCGGCGCTTCGAGCACATAGTGACGGCCGTCGATCAGGCGCGTTTCCTTGC
This sequence comes from Paraburkholderia nodosa DSM 21604, assembly GCF_000519185.1. GTDB lineage: Bacteria > Pseudomonadota > Gammaproteobacteria > Burkholderiales > Burkholderiaceae > Paraburkholderia > Paraburkholderia nodosa. The sequence continues at coordinate 106,440 of NZ_JAFA01000021.1, forward strand.
CTTCGGCCAGCTTCGTGCCGTAGCCCGTGGGCGTGAAGAAGCCGCCGATGCCGGCGCCGGCGGCGCGGATGCGCTCGGCCAGATTGCCTTGCGGCACGAGTTCGAGCTCGATTTCGCCGGCGCGATAGAGCGCGTCGAACACATACGAGTCGGTCTGGCGCGGGAACGAGCAGATGATCTTGCGCACACGCTTCGCCTTGAGCAGCGCGGCAAGGCCGATGTCGCCGTTGCCTGCGTTGTTGTTGACGATGGTGAGGTCGCGCGCGCCCTGCTCGATGAGCGCGTCGATCAGTTCGGCGGGCATACCGGCCGTGCCGAAGCCGCCGATCATCACCGTGGCGCCGTCATGCACATCGGCCACGGCGGCTTGAAGCGAGTCGAAAATCTTGTTGATCATGCCTGTTCCTGAAAGCGATGCGCATCGCGGAAGGTCCACGTCACTCGATCGCGAAAAGTTCTATATACGAACACTGATTCGTTTAGCGAACGTCCAGCGCATTATCGGAGTGGATTCAAGCGCTTGTCAAGGCGGGTCTACCCACACAGGCAATCTACTTCATGTCGGCGCCGGTGCGCGCCGGATCGCACGCGCGGCCCGTCCTTCAGGCCGGGCGCACCCGTGGGCACATACCCCAATATCCGGAATTCCGATTCATCGACTAGTCTTTATCCGATTTCGACATAGTCAGCGCCGCCGCCTTCATGCAAGACCTCGATCTGAATCTCATCCCCTTTCTCGTGGCCATGGAGGAAACGCGCAACGTGAGCCGCGCCGCCGAGCGGCTCGGCGTGAGCCAGCCGCGCGTGAGCACGGCGCTCGGCAAACTGCGCGAGTTTTTCGGCGACCCGCTCTTCGTGCGCACCTCGCGCGGCATGGAGCCCACGCCGCGCGCGCTCGGTCTCATTCCCGCCGCGCGCGACGCGCTGGTGCGCATCGAGAAAGGCATGCTGCAGGCGCAGGACTTCGATCCCGCCACCAGCACGCACACGTTCTCCATCGCGCTCTCCGACGTCGGCGAGATCGTGTTTCTTCCGCGCCTCCTGCAGGTGTTCGCCGAGCGCGCGCCCAACGCGAACCTGCGTTCGGTGTCGCTGCCGCCAAGCCAGGTCGAGCGCGGTCTCGAATCGGGCGACATCGATCTCGCGGTCGGTTATTTCCCCGACCTCGGCGGCAACAACTTCTTCCAGCAGCGCCTCTTCACGCACCGCTTCATCTGCATGATGCGCAGCGGGCATCCGCTCGCGGGCAAGGCCATGACGATCGAGCAGTTTCTCGCCATGGGCCATGCCGTCGTGCGCGCCGAGGGACGCAGCCAGGAAGTGCTGGAACAGTATCTGGAGAAAAGGCGCATGCGCCGCCGCGCCGTGCTCGAAACGCCTCACTTCATGAGCTTGCCGTTCATTCTCACGCGCTCCGATCTCATCGCGACCGTGCCGCATGCCATCGGCTTCGCCTATGTGTCCGAGCATGCATCGATCACGCTCGTCGAGCCGCCGTTGCAGTTGCCACGTTTCGATCTCAAGCAGCACTGGCATCGCAAGTATCACAACGCGCCGCGCGGCGAATGGCTGCGAAGCATCGTGGCAGAACTGTTCAACGACGCCATGGACGAATGGCCCAAATGACCCCTCGCGCCAAGCACGGCAAAACATGAAACAATGGGGGCTCGTGGTGCACGCCAGAGCGGCGTCCTCCCACCTGTCAGGAGCCCATGCATGAGCGAAGAAAAAAAGGCCGGGAAATCGAAGCAAAGCGCGAAACAAAGCGCGACCCAAGGTGCGAAGCAACGCAAGAGCGTGACGAGCACGACCGCCACGCGCCCGTCGCGCGCCGAAGCCGAGGACGCCGTGCGCGTGCTGTTGCGCTGGGCCGGGGACGATCCCGCTCGCGAAGGGCTGCTCGATACGCCGGGTCGCGTCGTGCGCGCCTATGAGGAATTCTTCGCGGGCTATGAGGTCGATCCGCGCGAAATCCTGTCACGCACCTTCTCGGAGGTGGACGGCTACGACGAAATGATCGTGTTGAAGGACATCCGCTTCGAGAGCTACTGCGAGCATCACATGGTGCCGATCATCGGGCGCGCGCACGTGGCGTATTTGCCCGAGCATCGCGTGGTGGGCATCTCGAAGCTCGCGCGTCTCGTCGACGCATTCGCGAAGCGCCTGCAGATCCAGGAGAAGATGACCGCGCAGATCGCCGACACGCTCAATGAGATCCTGCAGCCCAAGGGTGTGGGCGTGATACTCGAAGCGGCGCATCAATGCATGTCCACGCGCGGGGTGCACAAGGCGGGTGTGGCGATGGTGACGTCGCGCATGCTCGGCACGTTTCGCACCGATCCTTCCACGCGCCGCGAGTTTCTCGCGATCGTCGGCAATCCGAGCGCAATGAGCGTCGCGAATACCTGAACGCAACCCGCCGATAAGGAACGGGACCGCGTGTCCCGTCCCTCTCCTTACTTCAGCGGACCGTCGTCGCCCCGCTCGATCTCGCGAATCTTGCCCTGGCGCACGCTGCTGCCCGGCGGCACACTATGCGTGAGCCACACGTTCCCGCCAATCACGGAGCCGCGCCCGATCGTCACGCGGCCGAGAATCGTCGCGCCCGCGTAGATCACCACATCGTCCTCGACGATCGGATGGCGCGCATTGCCCTTCACGAGCGTACCGTCGAGGTCGGCCGCGAAACTCTTCGCACCGAGCGTCACGGCCTGGTACACGCGCACGCGCTCGCCGATGATCGCCGTCTCGCCGATCACGACGCCCGTGCCGTGGTCGATGAAGAAGCTCGAACCGATCTGTGCGCCCGGGTGAATGTCGATACCCGTTGCCGAATGCGCGATCTCGTTGATGAAGCGCGCGAGCAGCGGCACGCCGAGACGGTGCAGCGCATGCGCGAGCCGATGATGCGTCATCGCCCACACGCCCGGGTAGCACAGCAGGATCTCGGTGATGTGCTGCGCGGCCGGGTCGCCCGTGAACGCTGCCTGAATGTCGCTCACGAGCAGCGCGCGAATGTCGGGCAGTTGCCGGCCGAACTCGCGCGCCACGTCGAATGCGCGCGCGCGCAGTTCGTCGTCGCTCGCCTGCGAGCTTTCCGGCAGGAAGCGCAACGCGCGGCGAATCTGCTCGGCAAGCAGCCGCAAGGTGCTGTCGAGCGTATGGCCCACGTAGTAGTCGATGCTCTCGTCGGTCAGGTCGGGCGCGCCGTAATGCGTCGGAAAGAGCGCGGCGCGCAGGCCGGCCACGATGTTGACGACCGCATCGCGTGACGGCAGTTCGCGGATACCGAGTGGATGGCGCGTGCGGTGCCGCTCTTCACGCGACGCACGCAGATCGGCGACGATCTGTTCGAGACCCCAGTCGGGGGAAGCAGCTTTGGACATGGTAATGCGGCAGCAGACGCAGGGCCCGTGCAGGAGTGAGTGTATCGACCCCAGAGATTACCGCGTTTTGCGGGAGTTCGCCGAAGCGCCCTCGAAGCCGGCTACGCCCGCGGGGCGCGCGCGCTCAAAGCGTGACCGTGCTCGCGTCGATCCAGCGCACGGCCCAGTCGCGCGCATGGGCGATGGCGGCCGCCTCATCGGAAAAACGCAATTCGGCAGGGAAAAATCGGTTGGCAACGAGTTCGCCGTCGCTCGAGCGCGAAATCACCACATACGGCTGATACGTGCCGTCACCGGCACGCGCCGGTGCGCAATTCAGCAAATAGCCACGATGCGTAAATGCAGCGTCGAAGTGCATGTGTGTCACCCGCCCCTGACTGCCTCGTCCATTTTATTTGGCGCGTGCATTCAGGATCGTGCGGCAAAGCCACAGCATGGGCCCTCGCCCGGCCCATTAATCGAAGCGCGCCAACTCGTTGAAAGAGGATCATACTCCTGGGAAAAAGCGCAAACCAACGAAAAAAATGCAACATCGCTGGAGGCGTTCTCCTGGCGAACCGGCTTGCTTTTCATTCCGATTCAAGGGTGCGGCGCTGCAGCGGAACGGCGCTTGCGGAATGGCCTGCTGAACGCAGGCACCCAGATCTTCCAAGGAGGAAGCATCATGAATCGTCCCGACGACATGCAAAAATCGAATGTGGGAGATGTGAGCGCGTCGACGTCGCGGCCGCGCAGCGCCGAACTCCACAACGACCGCACGCACGACAGCTCGGTCGACACCGACGGCAAAAACCGCGAGGCGGCACGCCTGGCGGGCGAAGGCTGCATCGGCCCCGATGAAGTGACGACCAGCAACGCGACGCTCGTCAACAGCGTGGCCGAAGCAGATGACGGCCTGGCGGGCTTCGACAGCCGCAAGGGCGTACACCGGCTGCCGATCGCGCCGGAGTCCGGATACGAGGCCGTCGACCTCGGCATGAGCGCGCCCGAAGGGCCCGGCGACGTCGACTGGCAGCGCAACGCCGCACGCGAAGCGGGCGTGCGCCGCAGTCCGGGACGCCTGCACTTCGCGCTCAACCACCTGCGACCGACGCGCGTGATCGAGTTGCACCGCAAGCCCTGAACAACGGTTCGTCGCTCACGACGCGGCGAATCGTTTGCGATTATCCAGGCGATTTCGTAGCAATGGCGGATATAGACAGTATCCAGTCGAGTGCAGTTAAAACTCGAAATGAAAAGCCTGAAAATTAATGAAAGCCGATAAATCGGCGGCATTATCCCGGCGAATTGCACGCTTTTGCCGCTTTCGAAATGCCGTCTGGCTTTGTCTCAGCTTCGGTGCAGTGCACTTTTTTCGTGCAGACCTGCGCTTGTTCAGGAGACGCAGAACTCTCTCCGATGTCACCGAAATCTGACAGAAATGACCCCACAAAGCGGGAGGATTGCAGACGAGGGGGGATCAGATAGGAATTTAGTGATAAATTCTTACATCATAAGAAGCGAGGAGCGAGTGTCTGAGGGCTTGCCCCGCGATCTCGCCCAGCGCTGATGGAGAGTGTTGAACGTGCCTCTACATTTTATTGAGCAGATGTCGCCCGTGCTCGACGCGCCCGAAGAGGCAGCGTGGTTCGACGCGGTGGCGAAGCTCGCCAGCTCGTGGGGATTCAGCCAGCTCATGCTGGCTATCTTGCCGCGCCCGGGCATGAGGCTCGAGGACGCGTTCATTCGCACGAACTACTCGGCCGCCTGGCGGCAGACGTACAACGATCACGGTATGGCGTACTTCGACCCGACCGTGTCGCATTGCACCACGCGTTCGGCGCCGCTCATCTGGTCGCCGGAGCTTTTCGCGACCGAGCAGCAACAATCGATGTATGAGGAGGCCCGCTCGTACGGGCTGCGCGCAGGCATCACCCTGCCGATCCATGGCCCACGCCAGGAAATCGGCATGCTCTGCTTCGTCAACGACGCGAATCCCACGGACAAGTTCTGGGACGACGTGAACCGCGCGTTGCCGAATCTCGTCCTGCTGCGCGATCTCGTGCTGGACACGAGCCAGCGGCACCTGAACGACCACGTTCAGTCGCTGATTCCCAAGCTCACGCCACGGGAAAAGGAATGCCTCAAGTGGACTGCGCTAGGCAAGTCCACTTGGGAAATTTCTCACATCCTGAATTGCTCTGAGGCCGTCGTGAACTTCCACATGAAGAACATTCGCGGGAAGTTCGGCGTGAACTCACGGCGAGCGGCAGCCGTGATTGCGACCCAGATGGGTCTTATTGACCCGGGCTAAGCACCATCGGTGCTTCGCCGCGCAACACGCGCTCGGCACGGCCAAGGTCGCCGTCCGAAATCGTCTTGTTGAAATACAGCCCGAGCAGGATCGACACCGGCGGCGGAATCTCCGCGCCCGACTCGAACCGGCTGCCGCGCGACTGCGTCACGCCGAAACGCGCCCAGAAGCGGCGCTGGCTCTCTTTCTTCTTCTTCCGATACGCAATGATCAGGACGCGGTCGACGACCGAGGACAGATCCCCGGGAGACGACATGGTATTCGCACCCGAGTGCCATTGATTGCCCATAAGTTCCATGATGACTCTCGCTGTCAGATATGCCTGATGAGTGACTGCCGCGGAAGTGNTTCTCCTTAAGAGGCCCTATTTGCGCACCTACCTATCTAGATAGGTGTTTTTTTATATTCATAACGCATAGCTTTCGAACCGTACTGCCGCGCTTCCACACAAATCGGGAGAGTTGTCATGCAAGCTGCGATACGGATCGGACTGAGACAGGACTTCGACAACGAGGACATCAATGAAATGTACCGGCTGCGCGCGCGGGTGTTCCGCGACCGCCTCGGCTGGGACATTCCCACCATCGCGGGGATGGAAATCGACGGCTACGACGCGCTCGGGCCCCATTACATGCTGATTCAGGACGGCACGGGCCACGTGCGCGGCTGCTGGCGCCTGATGCCCACCGAAGGCCCCAACATGCTGCGCGACACCTTCCCGCAACTGCTGCAGGGCAAGGCTGCGCCCACGGCCCGCAACATCTGGGAACTGAGCCGCTTCGCCATCGAGTCGGGCAACGACCAGGCATTCGGCTTCGCTGACGTGACCATGAGCGCGATGCGGGCGGTCGTCTCGTTCGCCGACCGGGCGGGCATCAACAGCTACGTGACGGTGACCACGACGCCGATGGAGCGCCTGCTGCGCCGCACCGGCATCGAGCTGACGCGGCTTGGCGCGCCGATGCGCATTGGCGTGGAGAACGCCGTCGCGCTCGAAATCGCCATGAGCCAGCAAACGCACCACGCGCTGTTCGGGGCGATGGCCCACGCCGCCTGAAGGCGACGCCGCGCAGGGACAAATACGCGCTGGCTGGGTGTTGCCACCCTTCTCGCTCAGCCAGACACACTGTTGTTTTTGTCTGACAAATATAACGCGAAAACCTGCGCCGACTGCGTACACCGGAACGCGGCGGCGCCTAATCGGCCTTGACCTCGTCGGCGCGCGCTTCAGCAGTTTTCTGCGCCGCCGAGGCGCTGCGGCTGAAGCGGATATGGGAAATCCGCCCCACGCACAGGGCCGCCGCGAGCGCCGCGCAGCCCGTCAGGCCGATGCCCAGATGGATCGCATCCACCAGTACGTGGCGCACCGCATCGATCAGCGCCGCGCCGTCGAGCCCCGCCGCCTTCATCTGCGCGACGAGACCCTCGCGCAACGAGGGGTCGATGAGGACGCGCGGATCGGCCAGCTGGGGCTGCCAGCGCTGCTGCAGCGGCGCGCCGATCACCGCCAGCGCGTCCCCCACCCCGGCCGCATAGCGATGGTTGACGATGGTCGCCACGACGCTGGTGCCGAGCATGCCGCCCACCATGCGCGTGGATTGCAGCAAGGCGGTCGTGATGCCGAAACGCTCCCGCCCGGCAATCTCCTGGCCGAAGATATTCAGGTTGTTCAGGATGAAGCCGAGCCCGATACCCACCGCCGACATCGCCAGCTCGAGCCAGAGGTGCGCCGTGTGCCGGGACGCGAAGGCAAGACCGGCGGAAGCCGCGACCAGCAAGCTGAAGCCGACCGTCAGAATCGTCGTGGGCTTGCGCAGCCGGATCACGATGCGCGTGTTGATCAGGCTGCCTAGCGCGATACAGGCGGCGATCGGCGTGGCGAGCAGCCCCGCCTCCTGGGGCGACAGCCCGAAACCGCCCTGCAGCAGGAGCGGCGCGAAAAAGATCAGCGAGAACATCACGAAGCCCGAGAGCGTCGAGAGCGTAAACAACGTGACGAGCTGCGGGTCGCGAAACAGGTCGAGCGGGATGATCGGGTGCGTCGCGCGGCGCTCGCAGGCCAGCAGCGCCGCCGCGCCGGCGAGCACTGCCAGCGCGAGCGCGCCGTTGCCGGTCGTCAGGCCGCTCCTGGGCACCGCCTCGATCAGGGTCTGGAAACCGCCCAGCACCAGTGCGACGAGCGCGGCGCCCGTCCAGTCGATGCGCACCTCGCCGGTACGCCCCGGCTGGTAGCGCGGCAGATGCGCCCAGATGAAATAAAGTGCAAGCGCGCCAACCGGCAGATTGACGAGAAAGGTCGAGCGCCAGCCAAAGTGCTCGCTGAGCCAGCCGCCCAGCGAAGGCCCCGCCGCCGTGCCGATGCCGTAGGCGGCCGCCATGACGACCTGCCAGCGCACCCGCGCACGCGGGTCGGGAAAGAGATCGGGAATCGAGGCGAACGCCGTGCCCACCATCATCCCGCCTCCAACGCCCTGCAGCGCGCGCGCCGCTGCCAGAAAACGCATGTCGGTCGCGAGCCCGCACAGCACGGAGGCCGCCGTAAACACGATCACCGCGGCGATCACGAAGCGCTTGCGGCCAAAGTAGTCGCCGAGCCGGCCGAACACGGGCACCGTCACGACCGAGGCCAGCAGGTAGGCGCTCGCGATCCACGCGTAGAACTCGAAACCGTGCAGTTCGGCGACGATCGAGGGCAAAGCGGTGCTGACGACGGTTTGATCGAGTGCGACGAGCATGTTGACGAGGCCGATGCCGAGCATGGCCAGCAGCGCGTCGCGGAACGGCAGGTTAGCGGAGGAAGGTTTCACGGGAGGGGAAGACGGCGCGGAGCGAAAAAGAGGCAACGATAGCGGTATGCCGGTGCGCGTGCAACATAACGACATAGCAAATGAAACCAGGCGGCGCTGCGATATTCCGACGCAACCCACTTGATCTTCCTTCCTGCACCTTCCACATTTCATACAGTCCGGCTGCGTGTTTAGTGGCGATCCATTAAGCTTCTCGCCAGTCATGACACGCCGCGCCCGCCTCGTCGCAGCATCGCCCGGGGCCGCGCGATTCTCGATCCCACTCAAAGAGGAGGTCTTATGTACACACGCATCCTTGTCGCCGTCGACGGCAGTGCCACCTCGCGCCGCGCCTTCGAAGCCGCGCTCGACCTGGCGAAGGCGATGGGCGCGACGCTGCAGCCGTATTACGTGATCGAGAACACGCCCATGTATTTCGACGCGCCCGGCTACGACCCGTCGATCCTGCGCAACCAGATGATCGCGCAGGGCAACGAACTCGCCGAAGAAATGAACAAGGCGATGGGCGAGCATGGCGTACAGGGCGCCATGCTCACGGGCGAAGCCTCCTCGCTCGACGACGTGCCGACGCTCGTGCTCAGCGCCGCGAAAACCGCAGGCTCCGACCTGATCGTAATGGGCACACACGGCCGCCGGGGCTTCCAGCGCCTGATCCTCGGCAGCGTTGCCGAACGCTGCGTGCGGCAGTCCACGCTGCCCGTCCTCCTCATCCCGTCTGCCGCCGGAAATGCCGGGCAGTAGTCGCATTGAGCACAGGCCGTTTTGCCTGTTATTGGAGAGTCGCTTGCGCGCCGTCAGACGCCGCGCGAGCGCCTTCTGACAAGGCTCAAAACGATTCATCTTAAATGCGCGTCGCTTTGCCACTAATCTGAGATTCGACCCCGGTAGACAATGCCTGGACAGAAATCAAAGGAGCATTGTCCATGCTGAACCATACCGTCGCTTCTCAAACCACCGTGCGCCGCAGCAATCGCACGCCCCTGACGACGGCGCCGCGCACGTCCACGCGCTGTTCGGTTTGCGCCATGCGGCACCTGTGTATGCCCCAGGGCCTCACGCTCGACGACCTGTCGAAACTCGAAGCCTTGATCTGCTCCGCGCGCAGCGTGCGGCGCGGCGAAGCCCTGTATCGCGCCGGCGACGCATTCGACAACCTCTATGTCGCGCGCTCCGGCTCGCTCAAGACGGTCATGGCGCACCGCGACGGCCGCGAGCAGGTCACCGGCCTGCGTCTGGCCGGCGACCCGCTCGGCCTCGACGGCATCAGCACCGGCTTCCACACCTGCAGCGCCGTGGCGCTCGAAGACAGCTCGGTCTGCCTCATTCCCTACTCGGCCCTCAAGCATTTGTGCCGCGAAACCGGGGCCATGCAAGACCGGCTGCACCGCCTCATGAGCGAGCAGCTGATCCGTGAATCGTCGCAAATGATGGTGCTCGGCTCGCTCTCCGCCGACGAACGCGTCGCCGCGTTCCTGCTGGACGTTTCCGAACGCAACGGCCAGCGCGGCTATTCGCATGCGGAGTTCAACCTGCGCATGACGCGTGAGGACATGGGCAGCTATCTCGGCATGACGCTCGAAACGGTGAGCCGCACCCTGTCGAGATTTCAAAAGCGCGGCCTGATCGACGCACAGGGCAAGCTGATCCGTATCATCGATATCGAAGGTCTGCGGCATCTGTAATGCGCGGCAAGCCCCGGGCGGGCGGCCCGCCCGGGGTGCCGGCGCCGCGCCTCGCCGGTGCGGCAACGCCGTTGGCACAACTCCTGCGCAGGGTTAAAGTTTCGTACTACGCCCACGCAAGGAGTATCGCCGAAATGCATCTCGCGCTATCCCCCACGCTCGCGGCCCGCCTCGAAGCGGCGCGCACCGCCAGCGACGCGCTCTTCAACGTCGTCAAGCCCGAGTTTCTGTACGAGCGGCCCATTCGCGAGCGGCACCGCATCGTGTTCTATATCGGTCATCTGGAAGCATTTGACCGCAACCTCTTCGACAAGCGCCTGTTCGACGTGCCCTCCGCCGATGCGCGCCTCGACCAGCTGTTCGCGTTCGGCATCGATCCTGTCGATGGCGGCCTGCCGACCGACGTGCCCGCCGACTGGCCCGACCTCGCCGAAGTCCTGGCCTACGGACGCGACGCACGCAGCCGCATCGACGCGCAGCTCTCGACGCTCGACCTGCCGCCCGATGCCTCGAATCACGATACGCCGGGGCAGTTGCTGAACGTCGCGATCGAACATCGGCTCATGCACGTCGAAACGCTCACCTACATGCTCCACCAGTTGCCGTTCGCGCAAAAGCAGGCGCCCGCCGCTACGGGCGCGCGCGCCGACCCGCTCTATACGGTCAAGGCCGGAACGGTGCAGGTGCCCGCGGGCCGCACGGAACTCGGCATGACCGCCGAGCGGGGCCTGTTCGGCTGGGACAACGAGTTCGGCGAGCAGCAGGTCGACGTGCCGGCCTTCGAGATCGACCGCTACATGGTGACGAATGGCGCGTTTCTCGAATTTATCGAGGACGGCGGCTACCAGAAGCGCGAACTCTGGAATGACGCGGACTGGGCCTGGAAGGAAAGCGCACTCGTGGCGCACCCCGTATTCTGGTCGCGCGGCGCCGAAGGCTGGACGCTGCGCACGATGTTCGAAGACATCGCATTGCCGCTTGCATGGCCCGTGTATGTGAGCCACGCCGAAGCCAGCGCCTTTGCGCGCTGGCGCGGCATGGCGCTGCCGAGCGAGGCGCAGTGGCAGCGCGCGGCGCATGGCGCGCTGCCCGGCCGCAGCGACAACTTCGACTTCCGCGACTGGAACCCGGTGGCCGTCGACGCCACACCGGACAGCGCCAGCACGTGGGGCGTGGAAGGCCTGTACGGCAACGGCTGGGAATGGACCTCCACGCTCTTCGGTCCACTGCCGGGCTTCAAGGCGTTCCCGTTCTACGAAGGGTATTCGGCAAACTTCTTCGACGGTCAGCACTACGCAATGAAAGGCGGCTCGCCGCGCACCGCCCAGTGCATGTTGCGGCCAACGTTCCGCAACTGGTTTCAGCCGCGTTATCAGTATGTTTATGCGGGATTTCGTTGCGTTCGCAATTTGACAAGTTGAGCAAAGAATGACTGGATGATCATCTTTCGCTTAAGTGTAAACAACAACCAACTATTGCTTTAATTTTTGCCGGTACGTTTGTGTTTTTGATACTTGCCGGCTTGAGCCTTCACTTGCATTCGCCTGAAAAGATCGAGAGTTCTAACATCGAAACCCAAATATAAGTGCGTGCACAACCGCCGCAGGTCATGTTGTCGAGATAGAACTTCATGATGAACTCCTGAAGAAAGATACCCTCAGCTTGGGGGTTACCATCATTGGAAGGTCAAGCGCCTCGACTGCGACAAAACGGTTCGCGGCCCCGTTTATTCGATTGCCGAGGTCGGTGGTGCCCTGCTGTGGTGAACCGCACTCGACCTGGAACGCCTTGTCTGTTTGACGTCAAGCCGCGAACAATGGACGACGAAGAGCAGGCACTTTCGCGATCTCGCGCGCATGGCCGAGCAGGCGTTGAACGCAATTCAGCTCGCCACGCCTCATAGGAGCAACCGGCGTCCAGATGACGCAATCCATGAGCTAGTATGGGCAGGTAAAACGGAGGATCGAAGACAGCATCGGCCTCGTGCTGCCGTCAGCTGCCCGCTTTGTCCTGCTGTTCAGCCACTTGCATTGCCGCGTTCCGACGGAGGTCGACATGAACGAACAATCCGTGCTCGGTATCATCCATGCGCAGGAACTACTGATGGTGTCCCTCATCCGCATACTTCCGCCCGACGAACGGCGCAAAGTTTCCGACGAGTTCCACGGCCAGGTCGAGCTGGCCGAAGGACCGCATCTGAGCGACGGCCATAACCGCGAGATGACCGAAGCGTTCAGGGCGCATATCCGCAAGCTGTCTATCTTGCTGGCGTCGTTGAGTTGATCGGGCCGAGGCTCGCGCCGCCGGCTGCCTGAAACATCCACCGAACCAGCTAAGGTACCGCCGTGAAATGCAACACGCTATCTCTGCTGCTCGCCCTTGCCGCATGTTCGCAAATACCTGACGCAAGAAGCCCGGCGCCTTCAACGAGCGCGTCGACTGCTGCGGCAGCGAGCGCGCTACCGGCGATCGAGCCTGGGATCCTCAGTCAGTATAACTGGCAACTCAGCGACGCATTTGACAGCAAAGGCATGCGCATCGATGCGTTGTTTGTCAGTGCAGAAAAGCCAGTGCAACTGGAATTCAGCGCCGACCGGTTAAACGTAGTCAATAGCTGCAACAATATGGGAGGCAGCTACAGCGTCAAGAAAGGAAGGCTGCAGATTGGCCAGATGGTGAGCACCATGATGGCCTGCCCTGACGCCGCCCGCGCCGCCCTCGACGACGCTATTGCCCAGCGCCTGCATGGGAGCCTCGGCGTGAGCCTGCTGGCCCGTGGCAACACCCCGCGTATGCAACTAGTTACCGACAGCGGCGACACACTGACGTTTACGGGCGTGCCGACTGCTCAGACGCGTTTCGGCGGCCCCGGTGAAACAACCTTCCTCGAAGTGGCCGCGCAAGCGGTGCAGTGCCAACATCCGCTCGTTCCGGACAAGCAATGTCTGCTGGTGCGAGAGCGCCACTTCGACGAGCAGGGTCTGCCAACGGGAACACCGGGTGAATGGCAACCGCTGTATCAGGATATCGAGGGCTATACCCACACGCCTGGAATGCGCGAAGTACTGCGCGTCAAGCGCTATACCATCAAGAACCCGCCCGCCGACGGACCGGCCATTGCATACGTGCTGGACATGGTGGTTGAATCGGAAAAGGTCAAGAACTAGCGCATCGCTTCGCGCTCGGCTCCGCCGCGGAGGAACGGAAAATGGCTCGACTGCTATCGGTGAATGTCGGACTTCCGCGCGACGTCGAGTGGAAAAGCCGCACTGTACATACCGGAATCTGGAAGCGCCCCGTGCAAGGCCGTTGCTGGGCCGGACGACTGAATCTGGCGGGAGACGGTCAAGGTGATCTTGCCGGACATGGAGGTGAGCAGCGGGCCGTCTTCGTCTATCAGATCGAATCGTGTCGCTACTGGCAAGAACAATTGAAGAGGAATGACTTCGCCTATGGGGCGTTCGGCGAGAACTTCACGATCGAAGGCATGCCCGACTCTGCGGTATGCATCGGCGACCGCTATCGCATCGGCAGTGCACTGTTCGAAGTCACGCAGCCTCGCGTCACCTGCTATCGCGTGGGCATCCGGACGAACGAGCCGGGCATGCCTGCTTTGTTGACTTCCAGCGGACGGCCAGGATTCTACTTTCGCGTTCTGCAAGAAGGCGAAGTGGGTGCTGGCGACGAGATCGTGAAAGTGGACGAGGCGAAGGAGAAAATGACCGTTGCCGAGGCCAACGCCCTGCTCTACTCGCCCAATCATCCGCTAGATCAACTGGCGCGCGTGTTGCGGATCGAGGCGCTTTCACCCGGATGGCGGCGGTCGTTCGAGGCGTTGCTGAAGAGCAGCACGACAGGCGTGACGAGTGGGAACGCCGGGCTCGCCCCCGCAGCGGCTTCGTACCCGGTGACGCCAGGATTCCGTCCACTGACGGTGGCGGCGATCGAACGGGAGTCTTCGGATGTTTTCTCGTTCACGTTGACGAGCGTTGATGGCGAGCCTCTGCAAGCGGCATTGCCGGGCCAATACGTGGTATTGCGCCTGCACCCGAGCGCGGGCGGACCGCCACTTTTCCGCAGTTATTCGCTCTCGGGCTCTGTCTCCACCGAGCGCTATCGGATCAGCGTGAAAATCGAGCCGAATGGCAAGGCTGGGACCTGGCTGCGGGAGCGTGTGCAAGTGGGCGATGTGCTCGATGTGAGTTCGCCGCGTGGAAGCTTCGTACTACTACCTGGTGATGGACCGGTAGTCCTGCTCAGCGCGGGCATTGGCGCGACGCCTGTCCTCTCAATGCTGTTCGCGTTGTCGGCCACGCGCTCGACACGGCGAATTCTGTGGCTGCACGCGGCGCGAGATCGCGAGCATCATCCGTTTGCCGTCGAGGCACGCCGCCTGATGCATGCGCTCGCGCATGGAAGCAGCTATGTCTGTTACAGCACACCGGGCTCGTTTGACCGTAGGGGGAGGGATTTCGATGCCGACGGCCACCTGTCGCAAACTGTCCTGAGCGAGATCGGTATCCCTCGGGAAGCGGATGTCTATCTCTGCGGACCTGCGTGTTTCATGGCGGACATGAAAGCAGCGCTCTCGGCTTTGAGCGCACCGCCAAAGCGCATTCATGCTGAGATCTTCAATGGCCGCGAGGCCTTCAATCCCGGCATTGCCGGCGCTCCAGAACGTACGCCTCGTCCGCCCAGCGACGACGCAAACACGGGTCCGCTGGTATCGTTCGCGCGCAGCGGCATCGCTGCACACTGGAACGCGGCGGCCCATCAGAGCATTCTGGAACTGGCTGAAGCCTGCGACGTCCCGGTGCGCTGGTCCTGCCGGACGGGTGTTTGCCACAACTGTGAGAGCGGATTGATCTCCGGGGCCGTCACTTACCAGCCTGAGCCGCTCGATCCGCCCGCAGACGGAAATGTCTTGATCTGCTGCGTAAGGCCACAAGGCGATGTCGTGATCGACATCTAAGCAGTCGTACCGAAAGCGCCCTGTTATTGGCCGTTATGTTTTTGCTCAATAATTTCCCGGCTTGCGCGCCGCAGACTACACGGTCGCATCCGCAATGCCTAAACACCGCTACCGGCGCCTTCAGTTGCCCCGCCTGATCGTCCATCGACTGCGCCGCAGCGGCGGCCTGTTCGACGAGTGCTGCGTTCTGCTGGGTAACCTGATTCATCTGGCTCACCGCAGAATCGACCTGTTCGACACCAAGGGTCTGCTCGTCGGACGCCACCGTGATCTCGGCTACGAGATCGGCGACGCGCTGGATGGCCTGCTTGACGGCAAGTATGATGCAGCGAGAGCTGCGTCCGCTTGCGAACTGACAAGCGTCACCGGTCATACATGCGCCTGTTGTCGGTCATTCCCGAAACGGCTGCGGTGCTGGTTCAGGACGCGCTGACAGGTTCCTTGTGTGCAACATGGGAGATCAAGCAGCCGTCACCAGGACGACGGTGCCCGGTCCCATCTCGGTTCGAACTGCCCCACCTCCGCGTTCGGCAGAGCCCGGCCACATCCGGTCGTTCGGTAGCACGCGGCGCTAGTCACTGGAATGTCGCTTCTGCATGAACAGCAGCCTTCCGCCTTGAGATCAGGCACAGCAAGGAAGCATGTCGACCGAGGGCGATCGTACGCGAAGATTGACCCGTGTTGGGGTATCCGCCCTGTCATTGCCCAGAACGCTCCGTCGGGGCAAACGAAGACTATCGCTCGAAACGACCATTGAAGAACGCGTCGATGCTTTAGTTATCTTGCCCCGTAGAAATGACGGTACTGCCACGCGGACTGCCTGATCAACTCGTCGTCGGGCCATGGGCCGGTTCCAAATCTCTCAATCGATAGAGGCGTTAGATCGATGGGGGCTGCACCGTCGACGATCCACGCCGCGAGCATCTCGCCCAGTGCCGGGGCGATGGAGAGTCCCGCGACATTGCAGCCGCTTGCGAAGTAAAACCCCCGAATGGCCGGCGCGGGTCCGACGATGTGCTGGCCATCGGCGGTCATCGTTGGGAGCCCGCCACGATGCTCGCGGACCCCTGTCTTCAAAAGGATCGGAAGCTGTGCCTCGACGTCCCGAGCGTAGTGCCAGAGAATCTCAGCGTCGAGCGACAGATCCTTGATGTCGAAGTTGGCGTCAAAGCCATTCATGTCGAAGAATCTCGGATTTTCCTCGTAGACTCCCCAGAGAAATCCACCGTCACAAGGTCTCATATACACCGCAGCATCCATAATTCGGACCATCGGCAATTCGGCTCGGGCATCGGGCACGGGTTCGGTGACGAACAATTGCTGCGCTGTCGTAACAAGCGGAACTCGAATTCCGCTGGCTTCGGCCATTTGTCGCGTCCAGGCGCCGGCTGCATCGACGACGACCGGGGCTCGTATGCGGCCGCGCGTGGTGTCGACCCCGGCCACCTCGCCGTCCTCAATCAGGACGCGCGTCACCGCAGTGTTCGGCAGTAGCGTTGCCCCGTTTGCCTGCGCCGCACGAGCGAAGCCGACGGCCAGTTGAGCGGGATTGAAATACATGTCGTCGCCGATGCGCATCACCGCAGCGACTCCCGTTGTTTGAAGAAACGGGTTGAGTCGGTGGGCCGCGTCGACGGAGAGTTCCTCCACGTCCAGGCCGTGGCGCCGGCCGCGCAGGATGTCGTCCTGAATGACCTCGGCATCCACCGGTCTCCGCGCGACTTTGAGGCTGCCCGAGCGCACCCAATCCAGGGGCTGACCGGTGTCCTCAGAGAATTGCCTGATGCCGTCAGCGGCCAGCTTGATCAGGTCGATCATCAAGTCGCTCTTGCGCAGGCAACTGACCATGCCCGCTGCTCGCGGTGAGGTCTGTGAGCCGATTTCGAGCCGCTCGAGTATCGCGACCCGGTGGGTGCCCCGCGTGGCAAGGTAGTAGGCTGTTGCAGCTCCAAGCCCGCCGGAGCCAATGACGATCACATCAGCGGATTCGACCATGGCTGGCTCTCCTCTTTATCACCCGATCGAGCTGTCAGGTGAGGCGCGTTTGATCCGTGATATTCACTGGAACGAAACAGGGAAGTGGCCGCGAGCGAACGGCTGGCCGGTTGTACTTGACGTCCGACGTGGCCTGCGCAGCGCGCGCAAGGGTCACAATGAGTCGGTCAAGCTCTCGCATCGTCAGTGTCACCAGTTCGGCGGGTTGGATGGGCGACTCCGCAGTGCGCATGAGCCGCCCAGCATGCCCCTTGCGGCCGCAGCATCCCACAAGAATGCGGCGGCCTGTCTTTCAGATGATTGCGCTCAACAGGTTTCGGCAACAGGCAGAGGCAAAAACGCTCGGCGGCCGCCGGTGCGCACACCATGTCTCACTTGTCCTTGTAGGCTTTCGCCATGGCAATGATCTTGTCCTGACTGAAGTTGTTGATCTCGTCGATTAAGTCGTTCGTGATGAGCTCGTTCGCCGGGACCTTTACCTTGGTCACACCCCACCTCTGCATGAAGTCTGTATAAGCGGAAAAGCTTTTCTCGGAACTTTCCCCCCACCTGGAAACTCCGGACTTTTCGAGCCTTAAATTCGTCATGCGTGCTTGAAGCGTCCTCATTCCTTCGCGAAGAGCCGTCGCCTCGTCAACGCCGGTAGGTTTGGTCTCTGGATAAACTTCCCAGAGAATACGTATCGCCGCTTCCGGATTCGCAAAGGTGAAGACGGTACCCTTTGCGTAGCCTTGGGCGAGTGCAATTGCCTGATTGTGGCTGGTTCGCAAGGTATCTTCGAGAGCAAGGAAGCCATTTGACGGAAAGTGCTCGATCCCGCTGGTCGAGAGACGCCGGAGCTTGACCCCGGCATTTTCGACCAGCGCATACTGCGTGTCGAACTGGCTCAGGGCGTCGATCTGGCCTGAGCGAAGCAGTGCTGCCGTTTGCGCCCCTTCGCCGGCCACGACGATGTGGATGTCGCGATCGGGATCAAGCCCCGCACTGGCAGCGAGAGCCCGCGCGATGAGCGTTCCAGTCGAACTCATCGCGGTGACGCCGATAGTCTTCTGCTTCAAGTCAGCGAGTTTAGTGATGGTGCTGCTCTGAGGAACAGCAATACCGAAAATGTTTCCTTGGTAGGCGGTGTAGAAAATCCTCGCCTTCACCCCTTGCGAACGGACAATTGCGAGCGGTTCGACGGAGGCAAGTGCGTAGGGAATTGTCTTCGTCGCGACGAGCTTGACGCAGTCCGTACCCGCCAGCGGCACCAGCTCGACGGCGATTCCATCCCGCGCGTACCAGCCCATCTTCATGGCAACGGCGAACGGGGCCGCAGCAGTGGTTATGGTGCGCGCGCACCAGCCAACCCGCACCGTGGTCTGAGCTGCCGCATCAAGTTCGGCAGCACCAAATAAATATGCGATTGCGACAAACAAGTAGATGCGTTTCATCGGATTTCTTCCCCGCCCCGCAGATCTGGAACCCGGTCCTGCGATCTGTCCCAGAAAAGTAGCCGCCTGCGGATAACAACGATGGCAGTGTGCAGAAGCAGCCCCAGCAGGGAAAGCATGAAAAGTACTGAGAACTGACCCGCGGCGTCCATCGTGAACGTCATGCTCATGAGCAGCACGCCGAGACCTTTTTGCGCACCGACAAACTCCGCCACGATTGCGCCAATAAGCGACAGCATCATGGCAATCTCGAAGCCCGCAAAAATGTAGGGCATTGCTCCCGGTATGCGCAGCATCCAGAAAATCTGGATCCCAGAGGCGTCAAGCGAGCGCATGAGTGCGACACGATCTTCGTCGGCAGACCGGAGGCCAGCGATCGTGTTGACCATGAGTGGAAAGAAGGCTGTCAGGGCAGCCTGGGCGACCTTCGACTCGAGTCCGAGGCCAAGCCAGATAATGATGAGTGGGGCCAACGCCACCTTTGGCATCGCCTGAAACATGAGGATGAAGGGATAAAGAAAATACTCGCAGCGCCGGCTCAAGGCGATGAGCGTGCCGAGACCGAGCGCCACGATGGAACCGGCAGTGAAGCCGAGCAGCGTCTCGACGAGAGTGATCCAGAGGTGGCGAACGTAGAGCAGCGATGCAACGCCGTGATATAGGGCGACGACGATTTTCGACGGCGCCGGCACGATATAGGCAGAGACTTCGAAGAGGCGAACGGCGCCTTCCCAAGTCGCGAGCACGATGAGCACGAGAAGCAGGCGCAACAGTGACCTCGGCGGGCGACTCATACTGAGAGGTCGCCCACGGTTTTGAAATGATCCCGGATTCGTTTCACATGCCGGCCAAAGTCAGGCGTTGTCATGACATCAAGATTGCGTGGCCGCGCGAGGTCGATGACGACGTCATCGACGATATGTCCAGGGCGCGGCGTCATCACCAGCACGCGGTCTGCGAGAAAGACCGCCTCCGGGATAGAGTGCGTGATGAAGAGTATGGTCTCCTTCCGCTCGAGCCATATGTGCTGCAACTGCATGTTCATCTGCTCCCGGGTCATCGCATCGAGTGCACCAAATGGCTCATCCATGAACAGGATGGTGGGATCATGAACAAGCGCTCGCACGATGGCCACGCGCTGCTGCATGCCGCCAGACAACTCCGGCGGATAACGTTTTTCGAAGCCCTGCAGACCTACGAGGTAGAGGAGATTCATTGCGCGTGCCTTGAGCTTGTCGCGGCCAAGTCGCTGCACGTCGACGGGAAGCAGGACGTTATCTAGCACCGTTCGCCAGGGAAACAGCACAGGTGACTGAAAGACAACGCCAATGTCCCTGCGCGGTCCGGCGATCGCAATTCCGCTGAGTCTAGCCTCGCCCTGTGAGGCCGGAATCAGCCCGATCAGGATCTTGAGGAGTGTCGACTTCCCGCAGCCAGACGGTCCGACGATCGCAACGAACTGTTCCTTTTCGATCGCGAAGTCGATGTCCTGTAGCGCTATCACCGAGGCGCCTCTCGTCCTGTAGATCTTCCGGAGACCGTTCACCGCGATGAGTTCCATGACGGTACAAGATGCGATCAGGCGACGCGACGACACGTCGCCCGTTAGGCGTAGACCAGCTTAACGAAATTCTAGGCAATAAAAACTGTGCCGGCAGTTGCCGGTCTGCTCGATCACGCCGTTGGTCGGACATCGGATCGTTGAATCGCATCTACGTAGCAGTTATTGGAATGAACACTGACGATTCTCGCCGCGGAACCCGTATGCCCCACCACCTCATGTTCGGGTCCGGCGGCCAGGCAATTGACGGACTGAGGTTGATCGCCAGAGCGACGCCCAGCAACGCCAAGACGCGCACACTGGATCTCCCTTCAACCTTGGAAGGAGATCGTCATGGAGACGCAGAAAGGCGGCGCCGTAGGCATCCGGGTGCCGTAGAACAAAGGCAGGTTCGCCGGACAGAAAGCGCCTTTGAAGCTTCCGGAGATATGGGCGATTCGAACCAGGCTCCAGATGTCTGCGAACACCCGCGAGCTGACGATGTTCAACCTCGCGATTGATAGCAAACTTCGGGCATGTAATCTAACGCGGCTACGTGTGCAGGATATCTGTCAGGGCTCTCACGTCGGGTCACGGGCAATCGTCATGCAGCAGAAGACGCAGCGACCGGTTCAGTTCGAATCAGGATCGAGGTCAGCGCCAGGAATCCGGACCAATGTACACCCGACTGTGGTGGTCATGAACCGGGCCACGTCCACGGCCCTGGCTGCGGACACGAGCCGGTACCACATGGCGATCATGTCGATTATCTGGTCAACGGCCATCTTCATCACCCGCACGGCGACCACTGCGATGACCACGGTCCCGTGGAACTCGCCTGAGCGCTATTGAAGCGCGGCGGGGACCCCGTTCCCTGTCCTATCATCCGCCCGTTGGAGACGTATGTCCCAGCACTGCGGCGAACACGAGAATGGCCAGCATGACAAGCGCTTCAACGGTCAGCCAGGCGTAGAAGCGGCCTTGCGCGGCCATGAAACCGGAGCCGTCCTGCCGCGCCTGTGCGCACAGATCAGGCAGGACCATCCGCCGGTTCCAGCCGCCCAAGGCCACGGCGGCGGCGACGCATACGAGCTTCGCAGAAAGTATCCGGCCCCAGGCCATGCCGAAGAACGGCGCGCCTGCCTGTGCGGTGTCCTGCATCACGTTGTAGAGGCCGGTGATCAGCACGACGAGGAGCGCGGCCGCGGCCAGATGCGACAGCCCGATGCAGAACGCCGCCCTTTGTCCGGCCGCTGCGTAAGCGCTCGGCGCGGCCCGGCGCAGCATCACCGACGCGACGATCACGCTGCCGGCCCATAGCGCTGTCGCACACAGATGCACGAGATGGATCGCTTCGCGCACCGAGAAGTCGCCCGCGTCCGCCGCGTGGCTGGCCGCAGCCTTGCCCGCCGCCCACACGAGGATGCCCACGGCGAACAACGGTAGGCCGCGACGATCAGCGATGCGACTCAGCGTTGCGAGCAGCGTGCCGATGAACCCGACTGACCATGCGACGCCGTAGTGTGACTCCGTGAGCACGGCGGCGACCGCGTCGCTGGCGCCGGCAAGCGGCAAGCCACTCATCACGGCAGCCTGCAGCCAGAGGTACGCGAGGGCCGTGAGCGCCAACGCGATTGCAAGACCCGCCTGCCACCCGCGCAGCGCGGCCGGCGCGCCCATGCCGCTCCTCTTGCCCAGTACAGCGCACGCCAGCGAGCCGGCGGCCGTCGCGAACAACACGTCCTGCACTGCGGCGAGGGCAATCTGCCCGGCGACGAGCGGCTCCATGCTCACTTCACCGTGAACGTGTAGTGACCCTGCGTGCGATGCCCGTCCGCCGCGACAGCAACCCACGAGACCGTGCAGACACCCGGAGTCAGCGGGTTCAGTGCTACCGACATGTGCTTGCTGTTCGACGGGTCGATCACGGCCTTGCCACGGGTGACGGCGCCGCCCTGCGCATCCGTGACGGTGATCATCGAGCTGAAGGCCGGCTCGAGGCCATCGTCGAAATCGATTGCGACGTCCTTCTGCGAGGCGGGCACGGTCGAACCAGCCCCCGGCGCCTGATGGGTCGGGTAGGCGTGCGCCTGCGCGAGCTGACAGGTAGCGATCAAGAGCGCGGCAACGGCGCCGCGTGCGGTCGTAGGCAGCTTCATGAAGGGATTCCTCATAGGTCAGAACAGCGGCTTGCCGATCGAGCTCGGGAAAATGTCGTCGAAGTAGATATGGGCTTGCACCAGGATACCCGTGTGAGTGCCGGTCGCGCGATTGACGGGAATCTGTGCTTCGACGCCGAACTGCCCGTAGCGATTGATCCAGATTACGCCGGGGTTGATCGTGCCAGTCGTCTGTCCAGCGCACGCGCCTGCCATGCAGGTGCTCATCGGGAATTCGACGACGGGAATTCGTTCGACTAACTTGCGCTCGCAAGTGTTGAGCCAGTACGACGCAGTTTGCAAAAATCTGCCGCCATCAGACCGAGTATGGCGCGCCGCTTTAATTGACGCATTCCTGCCGAGCGCTTCCATCAATCTGTTGCATCGACCGGTTGAATCCACAGTCGACAACGGTCCGTCAACCGCGGAAGTAAACTCGGTGTCGTATAGATCAACAACTACGAGGATCCGGGGCAACGAAACGCCTGCTCCTTGGTCGGATTTCTGGGTGACGCCGCGATCTCAGTGGTGAACTGTTAGCCCTCGGAGTTTAGCTAACGTTGATAGATCGCGAGGACGGCACGGACGCCGGCGGCCGAGGCACGAACGCCCGCTCCATCATCTCCGTATCGATCTTCAAAGAGGCCCGTGCTGTGGATCGAAGGACTTCTACGACGTTCAACGGCGTGAAAGTGCTGGGCGTTTCATGCTCATGAGATCTGTCACCTCATTTCGATCATCCATCGACAAGATTGGGACAGTCAGCCATTTCCCGTCATGGTACGTCCGGGATTCGTCGTACAGTTTGACCAACGGTGGGCTCCAGAAATAACGCCGCTCTTCAAACTTCTCTCGCTCGGCTCGGCCCAGGACGACCAGAACCGACAACAGCCTGTATGCGGGAAGCAGGCTGCAGAAGGCCCTGGTTTCCTTATAGCGCAGTGCCCAACCGCGCTTCTTGCCACCATATAGCCAATCCGGTGTGAAAACGTTGGGGTAGAACTCCTCGATCCAGCTACGAAGTTCAACCCAATGTTCAAAGGCCTCCGGGCCCAACCAATCGCGGATAACGCGTTCATCCGGCTGTGAGGATTTATCGGCGACTCTGTCGCCAATCTGGGCGCGTTGCATCATGTTGCTCTCCATTTCTCATCTCCCGTTGAGTAAGGCGATCCGGACTTCTAACCTTATTTCAGCTCACTCGTGCGCGTTTGGCCGTGAGGCCTGGACCGACCCGAGAAGGAGAGAAAGCGAGGCAGCCAGCAGAACGACGTCTTTCAGAAGGAACTGGCCTGGCAAGGCTGAAATCGCCGGAAACCCACCTGCGGACGCTTCGGCCACCCCAGGGGTGCTCAACATGAAGGTAAGCGTGATCAGGTAGGTAGCAGCCGACATCGCCGCTCCCAATGCGGAGAAAATCGGTTTGACCGCTCCGATAGTCAGAGTTACCGCTGTCGACAGTTCAAGTAAACCTATTACGTAACTTGCCCCTTGAACGCCGAACAGGTAATGTAACCAGCTCATAATAGGGCTGTTGATGATGAACGGCGCGATGCCGTTGGCTTCGTAAGCGGTGAATTTCATTGCACCGAACCACAGAAAGATGGCGACAAGCGCCCATCTGAGCAACGAAAGACTAGCTCGGGATCCAGCGCTCTTTTCAGCGATTTGAAAACGAAACTGATTTCCGCGAATACTCATTTTGATTTTCCGATTCAGATTGTTAACTGGCTCGTTCAACAATTCACTACTTCATTTTTGCGACACCGGTTCGAGAGCTACATTCGGCCGAAGTAGTCGGGGAAATGTCAAAAATACCGAGGAGCCAACCCGACGCCAACTTTTCTTTCGTTCCAGCTGGCGATGTGTCGCAAGCGTCCTGCCGGTGACCCAGAAAGTGCATTTCACGCGAGCGCCTTTCGGTACTGGATAAAACCAGAGCGTTCTCCCACGCTGTCGTAAAGGAGTCTGCCGGGATAGTTGGTTTCGTGAGTCAGCCAGTGCACACGGGAAACCTTGCGACGTTTCGCTTCCGCGTAAACGTGCTTGATCAGTGCGCGGCCAATGCCACGGCCACGTGCATCGGCTGCAACAAACAGGTCCTGGAGATAACAGTAGTCACCGGTTGTCCAGGTAGATCGGTGGTAGACCGTATGCACGAATCCAAAGGTTTGCCCGCACGGGATAGCAAGCGCCGCGTGCATTGGCTCGTCTGGATTATGGAACCGCACCCAGGTGTCGAGCGTCACGATCGTGGGAATATCGACCTTGTAAAATCGCTGATAGCTTTGCCACAGCGGCAGCCAAATATCAAAATCGCTACGTTCGATGGCTTTGATCTCAACTGATTGCATAGATTGCTCCCGAAATTCAGATGGCCGTCTCGCTGCGAAACGCAACTGTGCCGGCTCCCGTCAACAAGCAATACCTTAGCGCCGCGACAACATTCAGCGGCACGCCAATTCGTCAGCCGCACAACAGCGGCCCTTCCGACCACCAACCGCGCTTCCGACGCCTGGCGCTCGAAGCCGCATGAACAGGTCAGTTCACAACAGCAGGATCGATGGAGCGAACCGCTCATGCTTACCCGGAGCCTATTCCACGATTTGACTCACACCGTATTTTCGAAAGTACGTATTCTTTATCTCGTCATGGCTGCGAGGAGGATCGGCGAAGATGTGTGCGGGCGACAGCAATGAGGAAACCGAAATAATCTCGATCTTGACGACATGTTCGACCGGATACTCGGGCCCGTTTGTCACACGAATCCAGTCTGCGATCATCGTATATTCGTCGTTGCCAGGCGGCAGAATGAGCGCTCGACCATTGAACCGGTAGCCACGCCTCTGGAAGATGTCGACTACGTTAATCTCGACGGCAGGGTTCCGCTTCAAGTTTCGTATCGTGCCACGTGATGCGATATCGGCGAAGTAGAGGCGACCATTCTTGACCGTCAAGGACGCCTTTGGCGAAAGACTTGGTGTCCCATCATTGTTCACTGTCGCGACGAACGACAGGATCGCCCCTTTTATGATTGCCTCGGCGTCGGCGGTAATTTCAATCATGAATGGACTCGTCTGAAAGGGATTTCTGCGAATTCGAGCATCGTGCTTCAGGACTCGCCGGATTCGTTATGTATCGGTGAGCTTCGAGTTATTTGATTGGCGTAGTCAGCGCCTTGTCATCCGTGTCGAGGACGAACACGGCGAGCAGCTTTGCCGATTGGGTTTTGCTCGCGTTTCGGCTGATCGAATGGATGGCGCCGGGCGGTTCCGACCAACTCTCACCTGCCCGATAAACTCGTGCCGCACCGTCATTCACCTTCGACTCGATAGCGCCCTGGATCACGTAGGCGTAAATGAACGCAGACTTCGCGTGGGTGTGGGGCACCGATGACGCGCCCGGAGCGTAGTCGACTTCTACGGCAATCAGTGACTTGCCAGGGACATTGGGAATAACTGCATCAAAATTCTTCGTTACGGTTTGTCCTTCGCCGTCGTGAGCTGAGGCGGTGTCGGCGCCCATGACGGCGAGCGCCACGTAGCTGGCAACGATGATGGTCCGGATCTTCATGGTCCTCTCCTTCTGCGTGTTGGCTGGGTCTTCCTCTTTCAGGCTGCATCTGATTCAAGCTGCGGTCACCTCGAGGCCGCGCTGTACCGCAGGACGCGCGAGACCGCGATCGAACCAGCGCTGGACATGAGCGAAGCGATCGAAACCGACAAGCTCGCCTGCCTCGTAAAAGCCGATCAAGTTGCGAACCCACCCGAGCAGTGAAATATCGGCGATGCTGTAGTCACCGCCCATCACCCAGTCGCGGCCTGCGAGCCGTTTGTCGAGAACGCCGAGCAGCCGCGCAGATTCGGCCACGTAGCGGTCGCGCGGGCGTTTGTCCTCATAGGCTTTGCCGGCGAATTTGTTGAAGAAGCCAACCTGACCGAACATCGGCCCCACTCCGCCCATCTGCCACATCAGCCACTGGATCGTTTCGTAGCGGATCGCAGGATCGGCAGACAGGAGTTGCCCCGTCTTGTCGGCAAGATAGAGCAGGATTGCTCCTGATTCGAACAACGCGACCGGCCGCTCGCCGGGACCGTTGGGATCGAAGATCGCCGGAATCTTGCCGTTAGGGTTGAGCGCAAGGAATGCCGGATCCTGGTTCTCGTTCGCCATGATGTCGATACGATGCGCCTCATACGCAAGGCCGGTCTCCTCCAGCATGATGCTGACCTTCACTCCATTGGGTGTCGGTAGGGGGAAAAGCTGGAGCCGGTCGGGGCGCTGCGCCGGCCAGCGCTTGAAGATTGGATGCTGAAGGTTCATCTTTTTCCTTGGTGAGGGAACGAGTCAGCCTTTGACTGAACATGGCTGACTTTTCGGCCCTTATCCGTGCCCGAGGCGACGTGCACCACCGGTACAACCAACGATCAAGCAGCGTTCCTTGGGTTCGGACCTGCGGAACACTTTGCCGCGTGGCGGCCGAAGACATCGCACTAGTCGGAGGAGCGACCTCGAGAACGCCGTTCTCGAGGTTCACAAAGTCCTGCGCGCCGAAGTCGCGAGCTTAGATCGAGCCGGCCGGAGTAACAGCGGGGAAATCCGTGTCCGGATCGAACACGTTATTGAAGAAGTTCGTCAGGGAATACATGGCCACCAGTGCGACGATCTCCATCACGTTGGCGTCCGTGTAGCCCGCTTCGCGGACAGCGTTCAGATCGGCGTCGCCTACCTTCCCGCGGGTTTCAATAACTTTGCGCGCGAACTGGACGGCAGCGTCCCGTTTCGGATCGGCGGCGTGACCCTTTCGGGCGAGGATGATTTCATCCGCCGGCAACTTGGCCAGGTGTTCGGCCGTGAAGCTGTGAACCGTCAGGCAGTAGTTGCAACCGTTCACTTCAGAGACCGCCAGGCCAATGCTGTCGCGCGTCTTCACATCGAGAGCCTTGCTCAACGAGCCGAGCAGATACGCCCACGCGTTGAAGGCGATCGGGCTCTGCGCAAAGGCAGCCATCATATTCGGGGTGAACCCGATGTTTTTGGTAAATCCATCGAGTGTCGCCTTCGATTCGGCGGGCACTTGTTCCGGCGTAAGAGTAGTAGTCCTGGTCATCTTCGATTCTCTAATTCGTAGGTTGTACTGATTGAGAAAAGTTCATTCTTGAACCGTTCCCTCGGTTTACTTCGTGCCCGGGAGGCGGGTCGAAGCTGGTCAGGCCTTCAAGCAGGAGATACCTCGCTTGTGTCTCCCGTTTTCATGGCCGGCTGGTCGTTCGACGTGGTCTACGCCCCGGCGATGCGCTTAAACGAGATCGAGCACATCTGCCACGGGGCGACGCGGTTTTTGCGCCCAGTTTCCTTGGCGCTCCGCTCCGATGGCGAGCAGCAGAGCGGGCACTTCGTCATCGGCCAGACCGAATTCACGGTGGACCGCTTCGGCGTCGAAACCGATCATCGGCGTCGAACCCAGACCCAGCGAACGGGCCGCGTAGATCATCGCCGACGCGCCGAAGGTCGCGGTGCGTACGGCTTCATCGCGCCGACGCTGGGGATATGCCATGTACAGCTCGCGTGCCGGGTTCTCCCACTCCGACACCATCGACGCCGGCATCACTCCTGCTTCCACCAGCGGAGCCAGACGATCCGGAATCACGCTGGTATCGACCAGCTGCCCGCAGACGATGAAGGTAACAGCCGCGTCCGCGACAGCGGGCTGCTTCCAGGCAAGGGGGAAAAGCGTGGCCTTCGCCGCGGGCGTGCGTACGGCAATGAAGCGCCAGTTCTGCAGGTGGAAGGACGTCGGAGCGCTGGTGGCGATTCGCACCAGCTCGCGGATCTGGTCGTCGCTCAACGTCGCCGACGGATCGTAGTACTTCGTGGCGCTGCGGCTGACGATGCATTCGATGACTGGGTTATTCATGGTGGTTCCGCTGTTCATGGTGATCCCTATGGGTGGAAGGAGTTGCTGAGATACACAAGTGCTTTCGTTCTACATTGCGCGGCTGAAGTTCACGGTTATTACCCTGATATCTGGTCACCTTGGCCGCTTTCACCACCGTGGCATAGTCCGCCCCGCCCCAGCGTCCAGTGATCCCGGCGGCTGCGCCGGTGACGGATCCGCCGACGGGCGTTTCGTTGCAGTGCTTGTTGCGAACTCGCCATCAGGTGGTGACGTGTCTCAACTTTAAGCCTCCCCGATCGCTGGTTCGAGAGCGAATTTGCTCAATAAAATATCCAAAAGGATCAAGTCATCGCCCGAGCTCGTTCCCTCAACTCCAGTCACACGTCGGTGCCCGGCGCATCGCCGCGGTCGAGGTTGATCTGTTGGAGTCAAGAACCCTTCGAAGGTCGCGGGTGCAAAAACCAGTCGCTCCGCGCGGACACGGCTGGATTTCATCCAGTCTCTAAATCGAATATGAAGCGATGAATCCCAGGCCTTACCGACCATGGCGCGCGAGACGGCGCCATTCCCCCGGTGTCATGCCCATCCTGTCGGCAAACAAACGCCGGAATGACGACACGGATTGATAACCTACCGCTTCGGCAACGGCCTCGGTGGTCATCGTCGGCTTCTTCAGTTCGTTCGCGGCGTGGCTCATGCGGATATCGGTTAGCAAATCGACGGCTGACCGCCCTAGCGTTTCCTGGAAATGCCGCATGAACGTCGCGCGCGACATGTTGCACAAGGCGGCCAGCTCAGGCAGGTTCCAGGGTCGCGCCGGTTCGGAGAACATGGCTGAAATCGCGGGGGCCAACCGCGGATGGCCGGCGAGCGCCAACAGGCCTGTCGGGGCCTGTCCGGATTTGCTCGCCTCGCGCAGCACGATAGTGAACAGCGCCGAACTGAGTGCGTTGAGGATGGCGTAACCGCCCACTTTGTCGCCTGAAGACTCTTCGCGCATCAGCCTCACGAAATTGGCGAGGTGATTCGACGCGGCCTCGACACCCGTTTCATCGTCGTCGACCACAGTCCGCACTACCAGATTTGTCGGGAGGTAATTGTGAATCAGTCGATCATGGGGCGGTCCAATGAAAAATCGGCCGCATAACATATCCAGAGGTTCGCCGGCGCCGTCATTCTCGCTAAAGGTCAATCCTGCGAAGTCCTGGCGTTCGCGAGTGGGTCCGGGTTCATTTCCACTACCGTCATGCAGAACGTGCGCTGACCCATGAGGCAATAACACGATATCGCCAGCCACCAGATCCTTGGCCATCCCTGTCTCCGGATCTTCAATGATTGCTCTCCCCTTGAGCACGACGTGGTAGGGGATTTCATGGGCAGCGGCCTGATCCCACGCCACGCGCCATG
This sequence comes from Paraburkholderia nodosa DSM 21604, assembly GCF_000519185.1. GTDB lineage: Bacteria > Pseudomonadota > Gammaproteobacteria > Burkholderiales > Burkholderiaceae > Paraburkholderia > Paraburkholderia nodosa. Next base: position 136,013 of record NZ_JAFA01000021.1, read on the forward strand.
GCGCACCGTAGGTGCAGCGGACCTCCGGTCGACCAGTGATGGTGATCATTTGAAGCAGGTGACTCAGCCAGTCGACGTGGGACATAGGAATCTGTAAGGCCTCGGCATTGAAAAATCAGGGCTGTTCAAACTACCGACCTGGCCAGCGCTCAAAACCAGGATGGCAGGATGTGCTGGTTTCTCAACGTCAGCGCGGCGGGCTCTATCGGCCAGCATTCATTCCGCCGTCGACATGCAACACCTCTCCGGTGATGAACGACGCTGAATCAAGAAAGAGAATCGCGTCTGCGATATCGCTCACCTCGCCTATGACCCCCAGCGGAGCTAACGCGCCAAGAGCATCATGAACTTCGGGTGCATGCATAGGCGACCTGATTAATCCCGGCGCAACCGCGTTCACGCGGACCCCCTTCCCCGCATACTCTATGGCGAGCGACTTTGTAGCGGCGTTGAGACCGCCCTTCGTCAATGCCGCAAGTGCCGAATATACGCCGCTGTACGCCGTGTCGGAGACGCTCGCGGTCACGCTGACCACGTGGCCGCGAGAATGCTTCTCCATCTCGGCGATGGCAAGTTGCGTGATGTAAAAGAATCCAGCCATATTCACATTCATCACCGTAACGTAGTCCGCAGCGCTGTGCTCGGTGAAAGGCTTTCCGATGTAAATACCCGCGTTGTTGACCAGCGTGTCGATCCGGCCAAATCGCGCAACGCCTTCGGCAATGACGTGCTGTGCGACAGCAGGATCACCAATGTCACCGGCGACCGTCAGAACGCTCGCGTCGGCAGAAGGCCTTATTGAGCGTGACGTTGCAACGACGGCGTAGTCGAGCTTGCGAAATGCCTGAACGATGGCGGCACCAATCCCCTGCGATGCGCCGGTAACGACCACAACCTTTCGCGACGCGCTCATGGTCCAGTGCCTCTTAACATGACGGTTCCCCGGGAGAGCAACGTACTGCGGAAGCCAGAATCATTCTATGGCGATTAATGGGGGCATGCGTTCGATTTACACGCGGACGAAATATCGGGTCTCCGCGGCGTATGGGCTTACCCGACAGCACACAGACGGCATCCGCCTGTGCTAGACCCACACCCCAGATCTGGCTCTCGTAATGGCCCAAGCAAGGATCGCTCCAGCGTACGCTAATCGTCGTCGACGACAGTTTCTCCACGACGGAGACCTGCGAGGGCGTCGGTTCGTTCTGCATGAGGTATTCGTACGCTCAAACAAGACTGCACGCGAGATTTGCCATCTCCGGCTCGATCGCGGCGATCAGCGAAGCCCGAAGTTGCGCCGCTTGCACCTCATCGAGAAATGCGGTTGCCTGCAACGGCACATAGTGGACTGTGGTGAAGCCAATGCACGCCAGTACGGCGGAAAGGTAAGGCGTAAGGAAATCCGGTTGGTTGGCGCGATCGCCGGTGAACACACCCCCCGAAGCGATACCGACGAATACCGGACGGTCTCGAAGCATCCCGACCTTGCCAGCCGGTGTCGACTGCATTGTGCGGCCGACTCGGAGAATCTGATCGATCCACGCCTTCAGGACGGACGGGACCGTTAGGTTGTTCATCGGGGTTCCAATGACGATCACATCGGAAACCTCGACCTCCTGAATGAGTTCCTCAGCGAGAAGTACCGCGTCAGCGGACCGCCCCGCTACAGCCAACGACGCGGGCGTCGAGAGTGCGTCAGCGTAGGCGGCTCCGATATGAGCTATCGGTTCGTATCCCAAGTCCCGACGGTGAACCTGCGCGCTGGGAAGGATCGTTAGAAGCTTCGCGACGATCGCCGCCGAAAGCTTTCGACTATGCGACTCCAGTCTCGGGCTGCAATCGATATGCAGAATATTCATACAAGTTTCTCCAGCCGATTCGCAACGGCTATGGTGGCGTGATCGCTTGCCCCGGAGTCGTTAGCCTCGGATAGCAGACGAAGGCGGATTGTTTATAAACGTCAGGCCCCGAATTAGACGGGCGTCTTTTGCAGCCCTATGATGAACAGCGTCCGCGCGCAGACACGGAATCATCTGTGCAACGCTCTGCTCCAAGGGTGCTCTGCACGGCGCGGCAATGCCGCCATTTGCGCAGCGCGCTCGCAGCTTCGATCGAACACGGCAGGAAAATCGGGCGCATGATTGCGAAAGCCCACTTCCGCATTGGCCTCGCATTTGTATCAACGATGGCAGGAATATTCTGTACCATCGATGGTGCGGATAGAAGAACCAAGATCTGCATTTTTGTGTGTACCAAGAACATGGATTCAGACTTGCAGATACAGCTCGACCGAACAGCAAAACTGTCCCTTGCAGAACAGATTTGTGAAAGCATCAGCAGGGCCATAGAGTCAGGTCTGCTCGAACCCGGCACCCGATTGCCCTCGTGGCAAGACCTGGCCTCGCAGCTCGGCGTGGCGCGCGGGACAGTTCAAGCCGCATATGACCGGTTGTGTGACGCCCAGATGATCGAGACATTCGGAGCCGGGGGAACGCGCGTAGCCCCGCGGCTTCGCGTCGCGGCCACTCAACGTAAAGCGCCGCGACTCGGGTCGTTTATGAGGGCGTACGAGGAGATGAACGCCGGGCCGGCGATCTTCCAGCTAGGTATTCCCGCGTTTGAAGGGCTACCCGAGAAGCTTTTTTCACGGGCTCGCTCTTCCAACCTGCTAAAAACCGGATGTTTATCGTCGCTGCTCTATCCCGATCCGAGAGGAGAGTTCGAACTGCGCAGGGAGATCGCAGGCAATCTGTCCATCGCGCGAAACTTCCACTGCCACCCAGAGCAGGTGTTTATCACTTCGGGATACAGCGCCGGCTTAGGCGTGGCGCTTCGGGTGTTAGGTTTGGAGGGCAAGAAGGCTTGGATGGAAGAACCCGGTTTCATGGTCACCCGAAAAGGTTTGGAGCTCGCTCGCTTGAGCATCGTGCCGATACCGGTGGACGCGGACGGGCTCAACGTAGACTATGGAATCGCGACATCTGCAGACGCCGCACTAGCCGTCTTGACGCCTGGTCAGCAGGCGCCTCTAGGCTCGACGCTATCGTTGAGGCGACGTCTTCAGCTGCTTGAGTGGGCGGCTTCAAACGATGCCTGGGTCATTGAAGATGACTACCTGGGTGAGCTACAGCTTGAAGGCAGGCCGGCGCCAGCCATGGCGTCTCTCGGCGAGGGCAAGCGGGTCATCCACATTGGTTCCTTCAGCAAGACTGTTAGCCCGGCTCTGCGGCTTGGATTCGTCGTGGCCCCAGCCGAACTCGCCAATGCGTTCGCGGAGGTGGCCGCAACACTTGCTCCCGCGCCATCACCCGTAATTCAAATCGCCACGGCGCAATTTATGCGTGAGGGCCACTACATCCGGCGCGTGCGTCGGCTCAAGCGTTTATATTCCGCGCAGCGTGACGCGCTATCGGAGCAGTTGCGTATGCGGAATGCAGAGTGGGTTAATGCGGGCCTGGCAGTACTTCTTCGACTCCCCGACGGCGCGCCCGACGTACGGATCGTTCGCGAGGCAATGACTGCTGGTATGGCGCCATCGCCTTTGTCGGTGTGGTTCGCCAATCCCTCCTGGACTGTGCCAGGACTTTTGCTCGGGGTTGCTACGGCCCCTGAACAACACCTCGCCAAGTCGTGCCACCGACTGTTCGAGATCATTGATCGCTATCGCTCATGAAACAAGCCGCGTCTCAATTTGAGGTGAGCACGAGACGCCAATGTACAGTGGCGCCCTTTCGACGTCCGTCTGACCAGCATTTCCGACGAGAACTCCACGCCGGTCGTGAAACGCCTGCTTTGGGCAATTCACGAGATATTCGGTGCTCGCTGGAGTCCTGCCGCGGCACAATGCTGGTGCGCGCGTGACCTTCTAGCCCCCCATCGGCCGAGTTCGGCCAGGAAGCGACGTTAGAGCCAAAAAACATAGTCGGCTGCTTCTCAAGCCTTAACGGACGTTCACGCACTCCCAATCGGGCTCTACTCGATCTTCGGTTCAGTTGAAGTCTTTGTAGATTTATCGACTCGCGCCTGATTTCCTGGACTNATCCACCGACACAGTTCGACGCCACGAATTGCGTGAGATACGACTTAGGGTCTCTCCACCAACGAGCGCCAACTACAGCAGCGAAGTTGCCGACACCATCCCTCTGACGCGACAGGCGTCGCTTATC
>NZ_JAFA01000022.1 GCF_000519185.1 Paraburkholderia nodosa DSM 21604
CCTTGCGCGACACGAAGCTCTCGCTCATCGCCATGCCCAGCCGATTCCAGTTGATCAGGTCAGCCAGCCGCACCAGCGGATGTTTCAGGTTGATCTGCTCACGCAGGGGCTGCCGGAAGAAATCTCCCTCTGTCACAGGCGTCTTCGGACCCATCCGCACCTCGTCAGGATTTGCAGGATTTCGGCATCAATATGCCAGGTCTCTGCAAATCCCACAATGCTATTTCGGCCTCGGAGCCTTGCCGCATAAGCCTTCGCGGATTGTTCAAGGCCGACTCTTTAACGTGACCGGGAGCCGCGACAGTGTCGCGTATCCGGGCAGTGCGAATTTTTCTCCAGCGACGCAAGGCTGGACCCCCGAGATATTCTGGATTCCTGTCCAGAATATCCGGATCGGTCTGCAATACACACACTTCACGAAGTATCTTGGCGCGCGTTCGAATTACGACGGACTCGGGCGCAATGCGAGCGACAACGACACGCTGTTTGTTTACCTCTGGGCGGCGTATTGGTGACGTGTCTTGCCGCGCTTTCTTTCAGACTGAAGCAGCATCGCTCATGGCTTTATTCCCGTCGCTGGCCATCCAGGGGGATCTGTGAAAACCATGCCATATCTTAGTCCGGGAAAATTCAGGGGATGTCGTCTTGATCCTGGCAAAGTGAAAGGGGTGTCACGATGGATCCTGCTCGCCACATTGCTGACCGACGCCGGTTGTCACGACATCGAGCATTCCAGGAGGATCGACGATCCCGCAGTTGCGGGCAGGACAATTGCATTGCAGGTGTGCTCGAACTGCCACGGTGTGAACGGCGTTTCCGTGTCGCCCACGTTTCCCAAACTTGCCGGTCAGCAGAGGGAGTATCTGGTCAATCAGTTGACGGACTTCAGGGCCCATCTCCGGTCCGATCCTAACGCGAAAAGATACATGTGGGGATTCACACATCTCAGCGATGCGCAGATTGAACAGCTTGCCGTGTACTTTTCGAGCCGTCCGCCACCAGCGGGCGGCCTCGGAGATCCTCGACTCGTTGATCACGGCAAGACGATTTTCGTGTCCGGTATACCGGACAAGGGTGTGCCGGCATGCAGCGCCTGCCACGGTGCACATGGCGAAGGGGCAGGCGAGTTTCCGCGCCTGGCTGGGCAGCACGCAGACTACATAGAGAAGCAACTGGTGGTCTTTCAGCACGCGGGACAGAGGCCGCGCGGCGAGGTGATGAATGCAATCTGCGTAAACCTGACGGAGCAGGACATGCACGCGGTGGCGGCTTTCCTCGAATCGTCGACGGCTCCAGTTGCGATACCGGCTGATCAGGGTGCCGGCGGGGCGGAATCTGCCCACGAATGACACGATCACGGTGAATGGCAAACAACATGGCGTTATTCCAGTGCGATCACATCGTCCGGTTCGAAGCCCATCGCAAAGCCAGGCGGCGCAATTGAGATAGCACGGCTTTAAGCATCACACAGACGACACAACCCGTCGGGAATAATCGAGGTACCCGTTCGTTTACGCAGGATGTGGGTCGCGCGATGCAATGCAGCGCCGTGGCTGCGCGACTCGTCCTGGCGGCTCAGGTCGTTTGCGCGAGTTGGAGGTGTCAAATGGAAGCTTCGCGATCGTTGTCTGCATTCAGTTCATACACTGGCTTCATCGGGCTGGCGAGAGTAGCACCCGTAATCCGCTTTGTGCGTCGTACAGTGTGTGGAACCGGTCTCCTGGCGTTATCGTTGGGAACTGCCTGGGCCGGTGCGCAGGAGGCGATTCTGCCACCACAGTCCGTGAACGCATCGACGGTTCCAGCCAACGGTGATCTCAATCCGTACGGTATCGCGTTCGTTCCGGTTGGCGTGCCGTCCTGGAGCACACTCCAACCCGGCGATGTGGTGGTATCGAATTTCAATGCGCAGTCGAATCTGCAGGGCACTGGCACGACAATCGTCAAGCTCGTACCTAACAGCAATCCCGTGACCTTCTTCGAAGGACACAACCTCGGCCTCACAACGGCACTTGCAGTTCTAAGAAGCGGCTTCGTGCTGGTGGGTAATGTACCGACTACGGATGGCAAGACCATCGTCGCGCCAGGCTCGCTGCTCGTCATCAATCCGCAGGGCGGCCTTGTCAAGGAACTGAAAGATCCTAACCTACTCGATGGTCCATGGGATCTCGCCGTGATCGACGCGGGGCAATTCGCCAGAGTCTTCGTCTCGGATGTGTTGAATGGAACGGTCGCGCGGATCGATCTCGCGATCAGCGCGAACGGCGTGCAGGTGCTGCCAAGCTCGACCATCATTGCGTCTGGCTACATGCACCGCAGCGATCCAGCTGCACTTGTTGTCGGTCCGACCGGGCTCGCATACGACGCGCAACATGACGTACTCTACGTCGCTTCGACAGGTGACAATGCGGTGTTCGCTGTCTACGGCGCTGCCGCCGCGAATCATAGTGGTGGGGTCGGCCGGATGATTTACCAGGACAACAAACACCTCCACGGGCCGCTTGCACTGGCACTGGCACCGAACGGACATCTCGTTACTGCGAACGGCGACGCAGTCAATCCCGACCCGCAGCAACCGAGTGAGATCGTCGAGTTCACCGTTAACGGAGAATTCGTTGCGCAAATGTCCGTCGACCCTGCGCAGGGCTCGGCGTTCGGTCTTGCATTCGGCTTTGATAGCAAGCACCACCTGCAATTTGCCGCGGTCGACGACACCACAAATTCGGCGACGGTCTGGACATTGCGGTCAGACAATCACTAAGCAAACACAGAACGCCCGCCCAAGCCATCGTTGCTCACTCCGCGCGACGAATGTGTGCATGAGCGCGAACTCCGGTTTGGGCGGGATAGTTATCCACCTCACGCACTCACGCCTGGCACGCGCGGTCGGGCGCTGCGCCTCAGCTGACCGCGTGACGCTAGCCCAATGCGTCGGGGCGGGGCTACCGGGAACATTTTCGTGCGGCCTTCGCGGCTTCACGGAATGCCACATTCCCTTGAATCCGTCGCCGTTCATCTGAACAGGTTGTTTGTCCTGCGCGAAGCGAAAAAGGGACGGCCCTTGCAGGTCCATTGATGCTCGCCGTCACTGACCGTGAGGAGCCACCAGTCGACGCTCGTGCGGCACGTGTGTTTCGGACTGCGTCGGCCCTTGCTGGCGATCAGCTTGTGGCGGATCCGATAGGGCCACCATCCTTTGTACCCGTGCACCGAACGCGGCAGTGGGGCAACCAGGCACCCATGGTTGCCGCACGTAATCAGGTCGCGCGGGATGCTCAAAAGTTGACTTGTAGATAGCGCTACGTACAAGTAGCATAGTCTACATGGAAACATTGTCGACCTGGTCAGTTCTCGTACTGACGCTGCCCACCGAAAACGCGACCGCACGCATGCGCTTCTGGCGCGCACTCAAGGCGAGGGGGTGCGCCGTGCTGCGCGACGGCATCTATCTGTTGCCGTACACGGAAGAGCGCGAGCGGATGCTGCGCGAGCTTTCGGTTGCGATTGGCGAGAGCGGCGGCACGGCTCACCTGCTGCGTGCGCCCAGCCTGGACGCGTCGCAGGAAGCGGAATTTCGCGCGCTGTTTGATCGCGCCGACGAATACGACAGCCTCATCCGCACGCTAGCCGATGCCCGCAAGACAGTTTCGGGCCAGTCCGCCGCCGAGTTGACAAAGGTGTTGCGGCGCTTGCGCAAGGATTACGAAACAGTCGTCGGAATCGACTTCTTCCCGGGCGAAACGGCCACGCGTGCCGAAGCCGCCTGGCAGGATTTTGTGTCGCACGTCGACACGGTTTTGTCGCCTGGCGAGCCGCATGCGGCAAACCGCGCAATCCGCTCGTTATCCGTTGAGGACTATCAGGGGCGGACCTGGGCGACCCGCAGGCGCATGTGGGTCGACCGGGTGGCGAGCGCATGGGTGATTCGTCGTTTCATCGACCGCGACGCCCGCTTCATCTGGCTGACGTCGCCCGACGCCTGTCCCGCCGACGCGCTCGGCTTCGATTTCGACGGCGCCAGCTTTACCCATGTGGGAGAACGCGTCACGTTCGAAGTGCTGCTGGCGAGCTTCGGCCTGGACTCGGACCCGGCGCTTCTGCGGCTCGGCGCGATGGTTCACGCGCTCGACGTGGGCGGTGCGAGCGTGCCGGAAGCCATCGGGTTCGAAGCAATTATGGCCGGCACCCGGGAGCGTGCACCAGACGACGACCAGCTACTCGCCGCGATGAGCCCGGTGCTCGACTCGATGTACACGCATTTCGTGGCCAGCGAAAAAGGCGGCGACACGGGACGGCGTCCATGAGCACGACGACCGCACACGTGCCCGGCTACACGCTTGGCCAGATGGCGCTCTATATGCTGAAGCTCGGTACGGTCGGGTTCGGTGGACCGGTAGCGCTCGTCGGCTACATGCGCCGCGATCTGGTCGAGCAGCGCGGCTGGATTACGGACGCGGACTACCGCGAAGGGCTGGCACTCGCGCAGATGATGCCCGGCCCGCTTGCCGCGCAGCTCGGCATCTATCTCGGCTTTGTGCACTACCGTCTTCTGGGTGCGACGGTCGCGGGGCTCGCCTTCGTGCTGCCTTCGTTCCTGATGGTCGTCGCGCTAGGCTGGGCCTACGCGCATTTCGGTGGGCTGTCGTGGATGCAGGCGGTTTTCTATGGCGTAGGTGCGGCGGTAGTCGGCATCATCGCGATGAGCGCGTACAAGCTGACAACAAAGACGCTCGGCTCAGACCGGCTGCTCTGGATCATCTACCTGAGCCTCGCGGTAGTGACGGTTGCCACAGAGTCCGAAATCGCGTGGCTCTTCATCACGGGCGGCGTCGTCAACTGGCTGCGCCGGTCGCCGCCTCGATGGCTGGGTAAAGGCGGGCTCAACGCGTTAGCAGTGACCCAGGCGCCTGCACTTGCTGGTGTCTTCAGCGGACTGGATCTCCCGTTGCTCGGCCAGATTGGTCTTTTCTTCACGAAGGCGGGTGCGTTCGTGTTCGGCTCGGGTCTGGCGATCGTGCCGTTTCTCTACGGCGGCGTCGTGACCGAGCACCACTGGCTCAACGACAAACAGTTCGTCGATGCAGTGGCCGTCGCGATGATTACGCCGGGGCCGGTCGTCATCACCGTAGGTTTCATCGGCTATCTGGTTGCGGGACTGGCCGGTGCCTGCGTCGCCGCGCTCGGCACCTTTCTGCCGTGTTACCTGTTCACTGTGTTGCCCGCACCGTACTTCAAGAAGTATGGGCGGCTGCCTGCTGTGAAGGCGTTTGTCGATGGCATTACCGCTGCTGCCGTAGGGGCAATTACCGGTTCGGTCGTCGTCATTGCCAGGCGTTCGGTCATCGACTGGCCAACCGCGCTGATCGCACTCGCAGCCGTGCTGCTGCTGTGGCGCTTCAGGAAACTTCCAGAGCCCGTGATCGTCGTCGCAGCCGCTCTGATTGGCCTTGCCCTCTATCCGCTTCTCCATCTGCACGCCTGGTAACCACCGTGCGGGATAACTGCGAGGATTGCACATGAAATCGCGACGTACCTTTCTGCACGATTCTGCCGCTGTCGGTGCAGGCATGATGCTGGCTCAGGTGCAAATGGTCCGGGCGGCCAGCGTACCGGGCTATGTCGACAGACTCGTCAATGCGGACGGCAAGTATGCTGCCTCACCACTGCCGTTTGCCTTTGATGCGCTCGAGCCGGTCATTGATGCCCGCACGGTGGAACTCCACTACAACTTCCATCACAAGCCCGCCGCCGCAGCAGCGAACAAGGCAGAGGAGGGGCTCGCCAGGGCACGCGAGACCGGCGACTTCGCGCTGGTGAAGTTCCATTCCAAGGAACTGGCCTATCAGCTGTCCAGCCACATCCTGCACACGATTTACTGGACAAGCATTTCGGGCAAGGGTGGTGAGCCGAAGGGTGATCTGGCAAAAGTGATCGAGAGCAACTTTGGCTCGTACGAGAAGTTCAAGGCGCAGCTCATTGCAGCGACCATTGCTACGGAAGTGGGGCATCGTCGGATACCTCCCGGCGACGGGAAAGCTCATGATCCTCCAGTGCGAGAACCACCAGAAACTCACGGCCTGGGGCATCCAGCCGATCCTGGTCCTCGATGTTTTCGAGCATGCCTACTACCTGAAGTATCAGAACCGCCGCAACGAGTATGTCAACCAGCTATTGAGCATCATCAACTGGGATAACGCTGCAATGAGACTACAGGCGGCGATGCCGTCACGCGCCTCAGCCTGATGCCCGCGTGCGGGAAGCAAGCGTGTGGCGTAACGTCGAGGCGAAAAACAGGGTATTGCGATGACTCCGGCCAGGGCGGCACTGTCGATCCTGCTCCCGCCTGCGGGCGTGGACCGAAGCGCGTGGCTGCTGCTCGCCGCGCGGAGTCTGCGCGGAATCTGCGACGGCTTTGTCGCCGTGCTGCTGCCAGCCTATCTTCTGTCGCTTGGTTTCGGGAAACTCACGGTTGGCCTGATCGGCACCGCCACACTGCTCGGCTCGGCCGCTGCGACGATTGTTGTCGGCCTGCTGGGTAGCCGTTACCCGCAGCGTGCACTGCTGCTCTTCGCTGCAGCCCTGATGGCGGCAACCGGTCTGGCGTTTGGTTTCCTGTCGTCACTATGGCCGCTGCTCGTGGTGGCGTTTGTCGGCACTCTCAACCCGAGTTCGGATGACGTCAGCCTCTTTTTACCGCTCGAGCACGCGCGCCTTGCGGAATCAGCGAAGGGCGACACCCGAACTGCGCTCTTCGCGCGCTACAGCCTCGTGGGCGGGCTCTCGGCGGCACTCGGCGCGCTGCTCGCCGGGCTCCCGGACTGGCTTGCGGCGCATGCTGGCGTTTCCGCGCTCTTCGCCATGCGCGCGATGTTCATCGTCTACGCAATAACGGGCTTCGTCGTCTTCCTGCTGTATCTCCGGCTGCCAAAGCGGAAGGCGCACGCGGCAACTGCCCGGGCGCCGCTCGGCCCGTCGCGCGCGATCGTCACACGTCTCGCGTTGCTGTTCAGCGTGGACGCGTTTGCAGGCGGACTGCTCGTGAACTCGCTGCTGACGCTGTGGCTGATCCAGCGCTTTGGCCTTTCGCTCGCGTCAGCAGGACAGTTCTTTTTCTGGTCGGGGCTGCTCAGTGCAGGCTCACAACTGGCCGCCGCACCGATCGCGCGAAGGATCGGCCTGCTCAACACCATGGTGTTCACTCACATTCCGTCGAGTGTGTGCCTCATCGCCGCCGCCTTCGCGCCATCGTTGCCGCTAACCCTGGTGCTGTTGCTCGCGCGCAGTGCGCTGTCGCAGCTCGATGTGCCGACCCGGAGTGCCTATGTAATGGCGGTGGTGACACCGCCCGAACGACCGGCGGCTGCGAGCTTTACGGCGGTGCCGCGAAGTCTCGCGGCGGCGGTCGCGCCGACGATCGCTGGTGGCTTGCTCGGAGCGGGATGGCTCGGCGCGCCGCTGATCGCTTGCGGCACACTCAAGATTGCCTACGATCTCGCGGTGCTCGCCGCTTTCCGTCATATCCGGCCGGACGGAGGATCATCGTGAAATGTCAACGCGCAAACCATCGCTTCGGGGCGCCGCTCGTCGGCGTGCTTTTCGCAATCGTGACTGTGGCCGGTAGCGTTGCCAGTTGTGTTGCACATGGAGCGGATGATGCAGTAACCGGCAATCTGCCACTGAAGCAGGTGGAGGACGTTCCGCTGCCTGGTCGATCGTCACGCTTCGACTATGAAAGCTATGACCCTAGCCGGCACCTGCTGTTCATCGCGCACCTGGGGGACAGTGAAGTCCTGGTTCTCGACACAGTCGCGTCCCGCGTCGTCGCACGCATACCCGGCATCTCATCAGTGCATGGCCTGCTGGTCGTGCCCGAACTGTCGCGCGTATATGCGTCGGCAACCGGCACAAACGAGGTTGTCGCGATCGATGAGCGCACGCTGAAAATCATCGCTCGGGCGCCCGGCGGCATCTATCCGGACGGCATGGCGTACGCGCCCGATGCACACAGACTGTTCGTTTCAGATGAGACCGGAGAAACGGAGACGGTGATCGATGTTCCGGGCAACCGTCGAATTGCGACAATTCCACTCGACGGGGAAGTGGGCAATTCGCAATACGATCCGGTTTCGCGACACATCTTCGTCAACGTGCAGACGCGACGCCAGTTGGTGGAGATTGATCCAACTACCAACACGATTGTTTCCCGTACCGATCTGCCGGGCGCGAAAGGCAATCACGGACTGCTGATTGTCCCGGAATTGCACCTCGCGCTGATAGCCTGTGAGGACAACGATCGCCTGCTGGTACTCGACATGCACACGATGAAGGTTGTCTCGGCGTTCGATACCGGCGGCGAGCCGGATGTCCTGGCGTTCGATCCCGCATTGCACACGGTCTTCGTGGCTGGCGAGGCAGGCGTCGTGTCGATGTTCAGCGTCGACGCGTCCCGTGTGTCGAAGATTGGCGACGGGCGCGTGGGACCGAATGCACACGTTGTCAGTCTCGATGCGGCGACGCACCGGGCGTACTTTCCGCTGAAGGACGTCGGCGGGCATCCCGTCCTGCGGATCATGGCACCGCGATAGGGGCGCGCCTGGTCAGTCCTGTTTCGACGCTTGCGGCGCTTCACGTCCCAGCTTTGCCTGCCGCCGGGATTTTTCATTGAGGATCTGATGACGCCTGTGGTCCGTCATTTTTTTCCAGCCGCGGGCTTCCTCACGCGTCCGGTAGCAGCCAGTGCAGAGTCCGGTCTTGCCATCGAACGCGCATAGGTCGATGCAGGGAGATTTGACTGCCATGGCTCAGGCTACGGCCCGGTTGGGATTCACTTCGACCGTCACATGCGACAGTCCCTTGAACCGCTTTAGCGCCGCGTGATAGAAACCCGGGTTGCGCTGTGCTTCACCTGTGGCGACCGAAACGACGGCGCTCATGTGCCCTGGGCCTACGCGCCACACATGCAGGTCAAGCACGGTGTCGCCGTTGTCTTCGATGACGTGGCGGACGTTCTCGGCCATGCAGCGGTCCGTGTTCATGTCGAGCAGGATGCCACCCGTATCGCGCATGAGACCCCACGACCAGTTTGCGATGACAAGCGCGCCAACTATGCCTGCAAGCGGGTCCATCCAGACCCAGCCAAACGCGCGGGCCAGCAACAGGCCGATGATGGCCAGCACGGAAACTGCAGCGTCTGCAATCACGTGAATGTAGGCTGAGCGGATGTTGTGGTCGCGATTCGCGGCAGCCTGCGCGTCGACGTGGTCGTGCTCATGTTCTTCGAACTCGATTGAATGCTCGCCATCAGGCAGGCGGACGACGGCCTTGAAGGCATGCGGCTCGGGAATGTCGTCCTTCGACTCGAGATAGCCGCCGCGATCGATAAATGCGAAGGTTTGCTGCGCGCCATCGGGGCGGATTGTCGTCACTGAAACAACATCGGCGCCAAGATTCGAAGCAGCCATTTCTGGCTTGATACGGAAGACGGGCGGCACGCCATCTTCGAAGATCGAAACGGCAAAGACGCCGGCGCTACCGAAGATGCGTTGCACCTCTTCTTCGTGGCCGTGGTCGTCTTCATGCCCATGCGCGTGGCCATGAGCGTGCCCGTGACTATGTCCGTGGCTGTGCCCGTGATGATCGCCGCTTAGCAGCCAGACGCTCGCCAGATTGACCAACAGGCCAAGCACCGCGATGGGGATCGCCTGGCCGAAGTGGATCGGCACCGGCGAGAGAAAGCGCGAAACGGCCTCGTACCCGATCAGCAGCGCAATCATCGCGAGCACGATGGCGCTGGTAAAGCCTGCGAGGTCTCCGAGCTTGCCGGTCCCGAATACGAAGCGCGGGTCGGCCGCGTGCCGGCGTGCGTAGGTATACGCCAAAGCAGCGATCAGCATTGCGCCGGCGTGCGTCGACATGTGGAGTCCATCGGCGACGAGTGCGAGCGAGCCAAAAAGACTGCCGCCGACAATTTCAGCCACCATCATCGCGCTGCACAGCGCGATCACCATCCAGGTTCTGCGCTCGTTCTCTTCGTGGGCTGCGCCCAGAAAGATGTGATCGTGTCCCGCCCCGAAAGCGGCGTTCTCGAATTGACTCATGTTTCTCTCACTTGAAGTAGCTGTGCACTACTTCGATCAGTTGCTCCGTGCCGCTGCCGTTCTCGTCGTCGTGCGGCTCTGCGTCGACGAGGTGCGTACGGATATGGTCTTCAAGAACCACCGCGAGCAGGCCGTTCATCGCGCCACGGCTACTCGTAATGAGCTGCAGCACGTCCATGCAACCGCGCTCTTCCTCGAGCGCACGCTCGATGGCCTCGACCTGTCCCTTGATGCGGCGTACCCGGTTGAGCAGTTTCTGTTTTTCGCGAATCGTATGGCTCATGCTCCGCCTCCAGTTATAGCGTAGGGGGGTATATTAACAAAATAGGGTGGAGGGGTATACTAAAATATCCTTGCAGGACACGGCGCGATGCTTTTATAATCGCGGCACTCTTCGGGGAGTAGCCGCTCCAGGCGCGATGTCTGGAGGCGCACGTCAACATACTTGTCCGCTAACTGGCGACATGGCGTGTGCAGCGCAAGCCTGGCAAGACCGATGACGTGCATCCCTACCTGGCCGGGTCGCGGGGGTGTGTGTCATCGCGTGTTGACTGCGCGGCCCGGTAACAACAAACCCCATGGAATCCTTCCTCGTATCGACCAGCGTGGTCGCTCTTGCCGAAATTGGCGACAAGACCCAACTGCTCTCCCTCGTTCTTGCGGCGCGTTATCGCAAGCCCATTCCGATCGTGCTCGGTGTCTTCGTGGCGACGCTGGTCAATCACGGATTTTCGGGTGCGCTGGGAGCGTGGCTCGCAAACGTCATTAATCCCCATGTCATGAACTGGGCCGTTGTCGCGTCGTTCGCGCTGATGGCCATCTGGATTCTGATTCCTGACAAGCTTGACGAGGCCGATGCCGTTACGAAGGGGCACATGGGCGTGTTCGGCACGACGGTAGTGACGTTCTTTCTCGCGGAAATGGGCGACAAGACGCAGGTTGTCACGGTTGCCCTGGCCGCCCGCTTTCACGAGTTCCTTGGAGTCGTTGCCGGGACGACGCTGGGTATGATGCTCGCCAACGTTCCGGTCATTTACCTCGGGCACAAGTTTGCCGATCGCCTGCCGACGAAGGCGGTACACGCCGTGGCGGCCATTATTTTTGTCGTCCTGGGAGGTTTTGCACTCAGAACAGCGCTGTATCCGGACGCTCACCCGATGTTCTGACCTACCGAAGCATGTGATCGGCCTGAGGCGCAAAATGACGGGTCAGTGACCGCTTTCAAAGGACAAGCGGTCTTTTGAATGGCTCATCACTGACCTAAGCGGATGCCAGGATATGGCCGACTTGCCCGCCCGATGGGGGGGCGAAGTCGACCCCTAGGAGCCAATCGCCAACGCACTGTCATGGTCTGCTTTGGAATCGACAGAAGTCATCGCGTGCGTCAAAGCTTGGTCGTAAGTGCTCCGCGACGCCTAGGGATGGTATTCAGAACTCGTTTTGCAGCACTGAGCCATCAACATAGAGCCGATGCGGTGCAAGCGGTGCGGCACCTGGCTCGAATGCAGCGCGACGTTCGGCACAAAGAAGGCGTCGATTGCCTGCCCGCGCGGACGGCTTTTTGCGCTCACGCAATGGCCTCACGCGTCAGTTGTCCACGCATCATCCATAGGTTGCTCGGGGCGCACATCGTATGCAGTTGCTGCGTGTTCTTCATTGGCCGCGATAGCGCACCTTTAGATGCCACCGTGCGCGGCGATGAACATGGCGACGGCCGACCGGCAATAGGATTCGATTTCGTTGTCGTCCTTTGCTCTCGCCTCGTCGAAGCGTGCGATAAGCAGCAGATCGGAGCCTTTGAAAAGCGCTGCAAACAAGCGGGCGCCCCGGAGAGCATCGGGTACGTTCAGAATCGCTTTCGCGTGCAACTGACGCAACACGGCCTCGATTTGGGCGATGACATGGGCGGGCCCGGCTTCGTAATGGAGCTTGCTTAACGCCTTTTGATTCGTCTTGTCGGCCAAAACCATGGCTTCGACAGTGCGGACGTCCGGGCTCAACAGCGTGCGAAGCAGGGATGATCCCACCGCCATGAGCTGATCTTCGGCCGAACCGTCGACGCCTTCAGAAAGGGCCTGCGGTGCAAATTGATCGCAGCGGGCCACCATGGCCGCGCTGAACAGCGCCTCCTTGTTCTCGAAGTGCCGATAGATGCTGAGCTTGGATATCTTCGCGCGCTGGGCGACCTTATCCATGGTCGTCGCTTGAAAACCCAATTCCACAAAGAGTTCGCAGGCAGCGTCGACGATCGTTTGGCGAAGCGCCTCGTTGGCGGGCCGGCCGCGCCGGCCCTGGCTATTTTCGGTCACGACAATTCCGGTACTTGACAGTATTCAAATTAGTGAATTACGATACCACGCAGTATCGAAATGTGCAAGCCAAGGGTAGGCGATATCGCCGGCGGCCCGGGGAAACCTCATTTGGACGCCGGACGATATTGCACACCACGCCCAGCCCACCCCTCCATCCACAACACGGAGCCCATCAGCATGGATGACGCCATCATCATCGGAGGCAGCTTTGCCGGCCTCGCCGCCGCCCTGCAGCTCGGCCGTGCCCGCCGCAAGGTCACCGTTCTCGATACCGGCCGGCCGCGCAACCGCTTTGCCGGCCACTCGCACGGCTTGCTCGGCCACGATCACAAGCCGCCGCTGGACATCCTCGTCGAGGCGCGGCAGCAGCTGGCGCGCTATCCAACGATCAGCCTGGTCAATGCCCGGGCCGAGAGCGTGTCTGGCGCCATCGACGACTTCTGCGTCGTCACTGACGATCACGAAAGCCTAAGCGCGCGCCGCCTGATCCTGAGCTATGGCGTCGCCGACCAGATGCCTGATGTTCCGGGCTTTGCCGAAAGCTGGGGCACGTCCATCGTGCCCTGCCCCTATTGCGACGGCTTTGAAGTCGCCGGCCAGCATTGGGGCCTCGTTTGGTCCAGCCCGCAGTCGTACCAGTCTGCCAGGCTGTTCCGCGATTGGACTGACAGGTTGACTATCTTCACCGATGGTCATGACATTGCGCCCGATATCCAGGCCGATCTGGCGCGCCGCAACATACCTCTCGTCGATGGCCGGATCGTCGAGATCGCCCACCAGAACGGCCATATCACCACCGTCAATCTCGATACCCGCCGCAACGTCGCGGTCGACGTCCTGTTCGCCCAGCCGCGCAATAAGCCAGCTGCAAGCCTGCATGAATCGCTGGGTCTCGCCACGGTCGATACGCCCACCGGCATCGTCCTCAAGGTCGACGAGCGCCGCCAAACCAGCATGCCCGGAATCTACGCCGCTGGCGACCTCGCCACACCCTTCTTGCCCTCGGTCACCCAGGCATCATCGCAGGGCGCGATGGCGGGCATCTTCGCCCAGCAGTCGATGGTGGTTTGAGAGCACAGATTCCATCCCGGGGGAGATCGACTACGCGCTTCTGGATGCGGCGGCCGAACAGGTTCGCGAAAGCGTCGCCGATCGAAAGGATAGGCGGGTGCTCCGATTGAGAATGTGGCTGAGCCCCATTCGCTGATCAAATAGTTGAGGAAGAGAACAATGTCGAAAGAACCAATGAACAGCTTCGCTGGAAAATGGGCTCTGATCACCGGGGCGTCGAGTGGCCTCGGCCTTGAATTCGCAGATCTACTGGCTGCGCAGAAAGTCAATCTCGTATTGGCGGCCCGACGGCAGGAGTCGATGGAAAAGCTTGCCCGCGATCTCCGCCGCAAATACGGGGTGCATGTGCTGGTCGAGGCGATCGATCTTGCCTCGCCGGACGCGGCCAGCCGCTTGAAATGCAGTCTCGACGCGAGGTCGGTGACCGTCGACATCTTGTTGAACAATGCCGGATACGGCTTGCACGGCGACTTATTGGAAACGCCGATCGAGCGCACCGCGAACATGATCCAGCTCAACATCACGACGCTCACGGAGCTGACCTATCTCTTCGGCCGCGATATGGCCAAGCGGCGATCTGGACACATCCTTCTCGTCGCTAGCCTCATGGCCTTCCAAGCGGTTCCCAGCTACGCGGCCTACGCAGCAACCAAGGCATATGTACTCGCGCTTGGCGAGGCCGTGCACGACGAACTGCGCCCGCATGGCGTGGTTGTTACCACTCTCTGCCCGGGGCACACTGCGACGGGCTTCGATGAGGCAGCCGGCGCAACCACGTCGGCCTTGCTGCGCCTCCTCACCATGAAACCTCGTCCGGTCGCCGTGAGCGGTGTTCGGGCGTTGTTGCAAGGAAAGGCTATGGTGGTCGCCGGCCTGTCGAACAAGATGGCAGCCTTTTCAAATCGTCTGACGCCGCGATCAATACAAAGGGCCACGTTGAAAAGAATAGTGGACGCTTAACGCCTGGAGCGCTGGCGTGTGGGGTTCCTCGAACAAGCGGGGGCTCTGACTGCGATGCGCGCTTTGGCATCGGTTCGGCTGCCCTTTGCCTAGAACAGAGGGGAGCTAGTTGAGAACGAATCGGAACGAGGAGATGACATGGCAGACCAAAATGCCTATCAGGTCGGCGACTGGAATGGTCAAAGCGGGGAGCGCTGGGTCGCCAACCAGACCCGGCTTGACGCCATGGTGGCGGTGTTCGGCCAGGCCGCGATAGAAGCCGCCTCGCCCATGACGGGTGAGCGCGTGCTGGACGTCGGCTGCGGCGCGGGCGCGTCGAGTCTGGCTCTGGCCGCCCGCGTCGGCGCGGGGGGGCAGGTGCTGGGCGTGGACATATCCGAACCGCTGATCGGCCGGGCGCGCGCGCTTGCACCACAGGATACGCCGGTCCTGTTCCAGGTGGCCGACGCCAGCAGCGCGGAGCTGCCCGAGGGCGCGTTCGACGTCCTGTTCTCGCGCTTCGGGGTGATGTTCTTCGACGATCCGACAGCGGCGTTCGTCCATTTGCGACGCGCGCTGCGGCCGGGCGGGCGGGTCGCTTTCGTCTGCTGGCGCGGCGCGGCCGAGAACGATTGGGTGCGCCTGCCGATGGGCGCACTCAAGGGC
This sequence comes from Paraburkholderia nodosa DSM 21604, assembly GCF_000519185.1. GTDB lineage: Bacteria > Pseudomonadota > Gammaproteobacteria > Burkholderiales > Burkholderiaceae > Paraburkholderia > Paraburkholderia nodosa. The sequence continues at coordinate 15,086 of NZ_JAFA01000022.1, forward strand.
ATCGTCCCGCCGAGCGCGCTGCCCGATCCCGAAGCGCCCGGCCCATTCTCGTTCGGCGACCGGGGTCGCGTGGCACGCATCCTGACGGCGGCCGGCTTCACCGATATCGCTATCGCGCCCTTCGATGCTTCCGTCCCGTTCGGCGAGGGCGGGACGCGGGACGCTGCGATCGACGACGCGGTGAAGATGACGCTCGAGGTCGGCCCGCTGTCGCGCTCGCTCGCTGATAAGCCTGACGACATCCGCGCGCGCGCCTCGGCCGCGGTTCGTGCCGCCTTCGCGGGCCTCCCCGGCGAACGGTCGGTGATGATCAACGGCGCAGCGTGGATCGTCATGGCACGCAATCCGGCAAGCTGACAGGGATTAACAGGGGAGACGCCTCCGCTCGGTGGAGCGGGGCGTCTTTGGCCGCTCAGATAGTCAGGGGCCGTTCTGAGGAGGCGAGCCGACGTTCGTAGAGTCGGCACGAAGGGCCCTTATTGGCCGGCAAGCGTCCGCTCGCCGGCCATCTCGCCGTCAGACCTCGGTCTGCTCCGCCATCTCGAGGGCATCGTCGACTTCAATGCCGAGGTAGCGCACTGTACTTTCCAGCTTGGCATGTCCGAGCAGTAGCTGCACAGCCCGAAGGTTCTTCGTTCGCCGGTAGATCAACGAAGCCTTGGTGCGGCGCATGGTGTGGGTGCCGTACGCCGAATCGTCGAGTCCGATCGATGCAATCCACCGATGAACCACTCGAGCATATTGTCGTGTCGACAGATGCGGCGACGCATGCAATCGGCTTGGGAATAGATAGTCGGTAGACTTCAATCCCCGCGCCCGAATCCATGCCTCAAGGCTCTGACGAGTCTGCTCCGTGATCTCGAACTGAACCGGTCGTTGGGTCTTTTGCTGCATTACCATTGCCCGCGATCCGACGTGGGCGCCCTGGCAGACATCTCGCACTTGCAGCCGCGTCAGTTCGCATGCCCGAAGTTTGCTATCAATTGCGAGATTGAACATAGCCAGCTCGCGAATGTTCGAAGACATCTGGAGCCGGGTGCGAATCGCCCAGATTTCCGGAAGCTTCAACGGCGGCTTCTGGCCGGTGAGTTTGCCCTTGTTCCACGGCACACCGTTGCCTGCGCGACCATTCTGCGTTTCCATGATGATCTCCTTCCGGTTGAAGGGAGATCCAGTGTGCCGTCTCGCAGTGGAAGCAGTGGTCGCTACCCGACCCTCAGCCGTCCTTCGATTCCGCGTACCCTTAGCGGCGGCTTCCAAGGTAAAACGGCCGTTCGCGCAGTCGTGTCGGTCGGCGCGTCCATGGGCGTGTTTGCTTCTCTTTTTGGGGCTGCCTTGCTGCGAAGCGCAGTGGAACAGGGCACTTCAATATGACTCGCAGCGTGCTGCTACTTCGCCGAGGGCTACGCTTCAGTTCGCCATCGAGTCAGCTTTTGGCCTTACTGTACGTCCCTGAACGCTCGGCTACTCGTTATTGAACTCCTCGTAGCGGTCTTCATCGTCTGGTTCTTCGGCGTAGTAATCGACGGGGTCGTAAGTGAGGGTTTTTGTAAACTGGCTGCCAAAGCCCGCAGCATATAATTGGTTGTGGCCCTTGACTGTGAGCGCGCACGCTTTACAGACGAGCTCAGTTGGCAACATCAAACTCCTGACTACCATTTCATCGTTTTCCAGCACGGGCGGCTGCTGTCGGATTTCCTCTCCCATCAGAAGCGCCTTTGAACCGCAGGATGGGCAGTCGATCACGTGGCCAAAAGCGGGATTAGCGGCAATCTTCGCGGCTTTTGCCAGCTCATCTTTTTCGCTCTGGTCTTTGTTTTTCCAGACTTCCATGTGTGCATTGACCAGCTTTTGCACATTCTTTGCCGCTTCGTCGACAACCGCTGCGAGCATCTTCGCTGCTGCGTTTGCTTCATCTTTGCCTACAAAATCTTCGAGTTTCTTTTTCTGGAAAGCTAACAACGCGTTCGCTGCTTCATAGAAGCGGGGGAGCCAGGTGTGATTGGCAAGTTTTGAAAAGGGTAATCCGCCGCTATGCAACTCCTCATTTCGCTTATTGGCCAAGCCTTTGCAAAACGATTCGAGGTCTTTGGTGAAGTTCGGGACGATCTGTTCGCACCGCAACAGCACTTCTGATGTCGGTATCGATTTCGGGACAAAGTTTTTCACTTTGGGTTCAAGACCGAATGCGTAAAGCAGGTTCCGACCGTCCGGGTCAGAGGCTTCAGCCAGAAGTGCAGGATGGACATACGCAAGGGCCGACCGACCCAAAAACTCTAGGGCGAGCGATGCCCAGAAAGGAAACAGGTCGTCTTCCCGTGGCGCTTCAAGAGCCTTGTCTACATACGCGCGTGCTTTACTCCACAATAGATCGTGCGTCCAAAGCGACTGCGGATTTGCATTACTCATAGTTCGATGCCCCCACCATTACTCGTTGAATTGTTCTGTCGCTCGCTGACGGGCTGACTGCCGGCCTCGCGTGCAGCACTCGCCAGTTGTCCAAGATCAATATTTCGTCAGTCGAACGCCAGTTTATCGTAATAGGCTGTTGCGCCAGCAGGCTGCCAAGACTTGCTTCCGCCTCTGCAGCAACTTTAAGGGCAAGTTGGCCCCGCGGCGACATGGTGCAAACGTCCCAACGTATGCCGGACTTGCGGCCGTGCTGGAAGAACATTGAGCAAAGATAAGGCTCACGTACACGGGAAACCCGCCACAGCGCGCGTGCCCACTCGTCGCGCGTAGTTGCGTCAAGTTCCAGCTTGCGACTATCAACTAGCAAGGTGGGCACCGACCCCGCGACCACCGATGCCCGCATAACCAGATAGCGCGGCGGTAACGGCCAATGTGCCATATCGGTATGCAACGGGAATTCACCCCGTCCGTAGAGAGAACTCGTAGTATTCGGCCGCGCGGCTGCCTCGGTTCTCGGTCGCAGCGATTGGACGACCGGCGTCCCCGGGCCTGAGACCGGCGTCCCGAGCAGTTCCGCAACGCCGTTTATGTCTCCAGCCCAAGCTGGATCGTTAAGGAACAGCCATCCTTGCTCGGCAAGGATTCTCTTGTCTGCGGCGCGGAGAGCGGTCACGATAATTGGCGAGAAACAGGGAAGCGATCATTGTATGTCGCCTTGCTTCAGACCCGAGTACCTGCAACTCGATTCATCAAGGCTGTCTGCCCTTGGAACTGCTATGGCTCGACCGGCAGAAGCGGGTCGAGAGTATGCACCCATCGCAGTGAGAGCTGACATTCGTGGTCACGCCGCAGTGGATGGCTGAAGAGCGACCTGAAAGCGGCACTACGAGCGGCGACATCCGAGCGTCTGCTATCGATGAAGGAGCATTCGTCTTTGACAATCGGACGGCCGGTTACGAGGCAAAGCCGACTCCTGAACGTCCGATCGACGATGCATGTGAACGGCGGGTTGTGGCCGCACTCGGAAGTTCGTCGCCCAACGCTGCTCGTTCATCCTACCGCCGCTCCGAACTTCCGTAGTCGACCCGGAGCGGTCCTTCGCACTTCCCCAAGGCGGCCGTTCAACGTGTGTGGCTATGGCGAGTGTCACTTGCATGTCGTCGGGCTTAACTGCCCCAGCCGCCATATGGCTACGGTCAGCCCTAAAGCGACATTTAATAAAATGAAGGCTCCCAGCGCCAATGGCCAAACCATCGGAGGGCGTTCCCAACGAGTGACGATTGCGGTGGCTGGTGATGATTTTACTAGTCGGACTTGCAGCTTGAGGCTCAACAACGCGTCGCGATTGTAGCGACCGTCCTTGTCTCGGATTAGTCGTTCGTACTGTCGGCCGCCGTATGAATACTCGACGAGAGGACTCAGATTACCGTTTGAGCCTGGCTCCAACCGTAGGACGCGGCCCTCGACAACTGCCGAGTCATTCTCGAACGCTCGCGATGTCAGATAGGCGTTCACCGCTCCATAGGTCCACGCCGCAGCGATCAGGCACGTGACAGCGGCTTGGAAGCAGCGCGCACCTTTCGAATCGGCTCTTTCAGTCCACACTGTCCGTATCTCTAATGTTGGTCATTACACTCGGGCTGCGCAGAATCATTCCATGGGCACAGGAAATCCACAGCCGGAACCTGTGATGGCCGGTTGCGCTGTTGGCCGGATGTAAACCCCTGCGTCGTCATATCAAACTCAATTGTCGACTCTTCGCGTCGGTATGTCGAACGACCGCTTCTGGCTGGCTAGTGCCCGACGACCAAGGGTGGCGCTCGCCGCGGGCGCGGCCTTTCATGCAAGCGGCATACGACCATGAAGAGACGGTCGCATCGCCGCGAAACGGACGTTGAGCACTAGCGTCGGCCTCACGTGGTTCCCTCGGCAATGTTCTTGGCGGGCTAGCAGTCACGTGCCTTAATGGCTTCTATCGCCGCGTAGGCTGAAGCTTTCACATCGCGTTTTCGAGACTTCAGGCTTCGAGCAAGAGCCGGCAAAGACTTGCGCGTACCAATCTGATTAAGCGTGGCCTGACAGTAAATAGCGTCAATAGGATCTGCGGTAGTTGTGAGAATCTCCAGCAACTTGTCTTCAGCCTCCGCTCTCTGGCAGCGTTTTAGAGACTGTATTGCCGCGCGTCTCACAAGCCAGCGCTCGTCCTTAAGAAGGGGAAACAACGCCCTGACATCGACGCTTTCTGGCTTCGGGATATCAGCAAGCTGTTCGAGGAGAATTGCCAGTGCATATTTATCCGTCTCTTTTGACGTGTATTCGATCAGGTGCAGCGCGCACTCTTCGCTGACGCAGTTTTTTCCAATCTTGCCGATGATGAAGTAAGCCGCTGACCGGTGGTCCTTTGTTGGCTTCTCATCCAGGTATGCAATGAGTTCATCAACCAACGTCTCGTCGGCAAGCAGTTCTGCTTCACGATGCGCCTGCCAGGAGGTTGAATTGTCCGAGCTGGTCACGTCGTTGCGACGTGTCATCCGTTGTATTAGCTCGACCAGCTCCTGCCGCATCAGCTCACCCCATGAAAAAGAATCGTAAATCTACGTAAGCGGTCGACTGAACGAACATGGCCGACTCCGAACCCGCCAAATTTTCGACGACTACGCGCGTGGTCCGAGTGACCGATACTGGACGTAGCCTGACCGATGATGCCATCCCGACGTTCCACGACGCGAGGACAGCCCACCACAGTCCTTAGCCTCGAGATTCTCGAATGACTTGGTCGCGATACTAGCGCCATTTCTCTAAGCCGGCGGCAGGGTGCTCAGACTGATCGAGCAAGCTGCTGTCCGAAAGGTCGATAGCCTGACAGCCAAGGCGTTCGCAGAGCTGGAGGATTCCGCCAACGATGACTGTGCTCGCCCGTACGTGAAGTGCCAGACTTCGCACTGAGTCGTCTTTCCCGACGTTAAATTCGATCGAACCGAACTCGCCGTCATAAATGCCGTAGGCAGGATCATTCCAGTTCGTGCCCGGAAAAGTATCCGACACAGCCGCTTGAACTTCGGAACGAGTCCCTAGTTGATGTGGCTGCTCGTCACCGGAAATCTCTTGGATATGGCGATAACGCTGAGAGAATTTGTACAGCGAGACGTCCCAGCTCATATTGGGCACTCCGACGGGGCAATTGGTCGATTAAGGAAGGCGGGGCAATTGTCGGCGATCCACGCTCGTCTGTCGAACGGCCGCTCCTGGCCGCTGCGTCCCACGACCTGGCACGCCCCTCGCCCCCGGGGCCCACGTCTCATGCAACAGGCATAACCGACCCGAAACGGACGTTAGATCTTCCCAAAAGCGGCCGTTGAGCCGTCCGAAGCGCTAGCGAAAAATCGCTTCGCCGGTCACGTAGTCAAATCGATAGATGGTCTGATTGAAATCTACCGCCTCGATATAGTCGGGTAGCAAGCGAAAGCCTTCGGAAAATATGTCGGCGCCGGATGCCTGCCAGACCAGATCGCCATGCAGTGAGAGGCGTGCAATCTCCAGTTCTCCATGCGAAATGAGCGCAGCCCGCTCGCTGTCCCAGTAGACACCAAAGCACGTCGCGGTATCGACACGAGTTGACCAGATTATCCGATATGGAAACTCCAACGACAGGCACGCTAGATGATCACCGACAGCCAAGTAAAGCTTGTCATGAATCACCAAAGCCGAACGCTCATGCACTGCAGAGCATCCGCCACCGGCACCAACGACCATAATGCCGCGGCTGTTTAGCTCGACACCATGGATCGACGTAAGCGAGTCGTTTGTAAGACGTGCTTCGAGCGGGTACGCACGCACATTGTCTTGTGACCCGAATGAGTATGTCGCCTCATTCACAATTCTGAGCGAACCATATTGCGTGTCTATTTGCATCTTCCGTTCTCGTTTGCCGATCAGCGGGTCGCCGTCGCGGGGCGATTGTCAGCGAATCCAGCCCCGACGTCGAGCGACTGCTCCTGGCCGGCTTCGTCCGATGACGGCTTCGGCGTCAGTCCATCAAGGCACGGATCTACGCGAAGTACCCGCCCGACGCGAGAAACTTGGATACACAAATTGCTGACGCAGTCCTTTGTGTTGGGTGCTACGCGCGACCAAGTGTAGAAGCTCTGAACATATCGCCGGTCTCAACGACGGCACCTGCAGTCGTCGCGAGTCTCAGCGCCTCATCGAGGTCGTCTCGCCTGATCACGAAAGCTATGTACCCATCCGATCCTGTGTCTAGGTGCAGCAGTGTGTAGCCCTTTTGAGCCAACCACGCGCCGAAGGCGAGCAATGCATCAGGGACTGTCAGGTTGCCACTAGGGCAAGTCCATCGATCCGCAATGCCAAGCGTATGCAGCAACCGATTCGCCTGCCACTCGATCTCGTCAGATGCGCGCCAGTCAACGGATATGCATAGACACCAGTCGGAGGGATCGATTGTTTCTGTTTCGCCGAAGTGACGCGTGAGTGCCCAGTCCAGCATAGTGGATGCGTCCTCGCCCGGCTCTGCATCGCGCACACAGGCGACGACTCGTTCCCGCGTGGCGGCCTCAAGTGGCGTCGAGATAAGCTGCACGAGATCCATAAGCGCCGACACAGCGTGTTGCGACGGTGAGAAGTGATCACGCAGAATTTCTGCGTCGGAGAGCTTGGGTTCGGGCACTGCTGGAGTTACTTGCGAACGTTCTACACTACTGCGCCTGAACCACCGACCGAAAATTCGAAACATACGCTTTGGCTCCATATTGCATATCGGCAATTTCGAGGAGGAGTTGAGTCTCCTCGACGCATAGAGTGACCCACGGGGAGGCGAATGGTGATTGCCCGTTCCTTGATGGGTTCTTCACGGCCGGATTTCGTGTCAGATTGTGAACGATCTAGCACCCTGGTGTCGAATGTCCGCAAGCGGCCGCACTGCGCCCCGCGACCGAGCACGATGATCGTCTTGGACGCGACTCATGCAAAACGCATAAAGCGACCCCAAGCAGCCCTTCACTCGCACCCAAAGCGGGCACTCAAGAATTCGTGCCGAATTTGCCATTGTCGACTACGCGTTTGCATTTCCGCAGATGCGGAAGGCTTCGATGGATTCGACAATGGGTCTGAGGTAGCTGATGAAGGCGGAATAGCCACCCGCGCGACTAACAAAGATGGGAGCGTTTCCGACCAGCGAGAATCCAAATTCTCCCGTTTCGAGAAAACGAGCTGATTGGTAGTAGAAAACCCAGCCGACGTCAAACTCTTGGGTGTATTCGTCGACAACAACCGCGTCACAGCCTTCCCAACCTGCCTTGGTGATGGCACGTTGGGCAACTTCCTTTGCTTGCTCGGCTGTCAGTTCCATTGGACGTTAGTGTGGTTGTATGTACGAACCGATTGTCACCAATTCAGATACTGAAGTCGAGTGGCGGCTTGTGGCCGCACTGCGCCCCACGACCAGGCACGCCGCTCGCCCACGGCCCACGCCATCATGCAACTGGCATAACCGACCCCAAGCGGTCCGTCGCGAGCGCCCAAAGCAGTCATTCACCTCACTCGACGACGCGTTGTATTTGGTTGATCAGGGCTGCAAGCTCTGGCTTGTCTCCCCACATGTCAAATTCCCGGGTCGCAATCAGCCCCATCGTGAGCGGTCCCTGTTTAGGCTCCGACGGCTCACCGGCGATTTGAGCGCGGCACCATACCAGTTGGCGGTGAATGCTCTGAACGTTCGGCCACGTTGAAGTCAGCATGGGTTCGATGGCTGACAAGGCCTTGTCGATCTTAAGCAGCAATTCGGCGTTCTTCATCAAAATCCACAAAGCGAACGTCATTTCGAGAAAATATTCGCCGAATCATCCACGTGCAGTGAAAAGCCATGGCACGCACACCAATCCCTCAACTGGACGTGAACCGAACTCCAATATGGGTGTGCCCACATCGGGGCTAGATTTCGCCAAACTGCCTGTGTGGGAAGGTAGACGGAGGGAATTCCCATCGGCATCTCAAGAATGAATTCACCAAGGTGGCAGACGCAAACCAGTTCTTCTTTCCATTTAGGACGAAAGGTAAAATCCATACCAGTCAGCTACCCTATAACGCTGCCATCTTCGCCGTAAACTTCGCACTCGTCGCCTTGCACCTTCGCTTTAAGCCGCTGTGCCAACTGCCACATCTTGCCGAGAATCGCACCGTCGGGGTTCTTGACGACTATATTGCCTTGCCGAAAATCAAACCACGCCATGTTTCCACCTACACCGTTTCCTTCGTAGGCAGTCCAGACGGACAACCCGTCGCTATCTACCCGTAGGGCTCTACCGCCGCCAACAATCGCACTCGCATATCCATCGAGACGCATATCTGGGTCGGACAGAACGACAGCCTTCCACTCGTCAATATTGATCCCGGATCCGCCATCATCGAACCAATTTGCCTTACGGGTGATGTGAACGTCGTAGCCCATAGATATTTTCTCCAGACATTGCTGTTAGTGTTCAATACCGTATTGTCAACGATCTGGCCAATTGGATCGAGTGTCTGCTGATGGCCGATTCTGTTGAAAAACACCGCAGAATTCGGGCGGGTTGCCTATCCTTGATTCATCGAGTGATAGGAGCGCATCGCTATGATGGGTCGTCAAGGTGGCGGGCAAGACAAACTCTTCTACTCCTTCAACCTTGACGATCACGTCCCGCAAACGCATCTGTTGCGCGGCATTGATCGGTACTTTGAGCTCCACGGCTTACGCGAGCATTTGGCGCCTCACTACAGTCATACGGGGCGTCCTTCCGTAGATCCCCAGCTCATGATACGCATGCTAATCGTAGGTTACTGCTTCGGTATCCGTTCGGAGCGTCGTCTTTGCGAAGAGGTTCATCTCAACCTCGCATATCGCTGGTTCTGTCGGCTCGGACTTGAAGACTCAGTGCCAAATCACTCGACGTTCTCCAAGAACCGGCATGGGCGCTTCCGCGACAGCGACGCTTTGCGGCACGTCTTTGAATCCGTTTTACGTCGCTGCATGTGCGAAGGACTGGTTGAAGGCGAAGGATTCGCCGTGGACGCCAGCGTGGTTAAAGCCGATGCGAACCGCGCACGTGGCGTGTCCGGAGAAGAAGTCATTGACTGGCGCAAAGGCGACGGACCGAGCCGTGCGGTTCGCGAGTATCTCGATGCGTTGGAGGAAGCCAATCCAGTTTCACCTGAAGACGCAGATTCGGCTACGCCACCGAAGCGTATATCGCTGACCGATCCCGCTGCACGCTACACTGCCGCTCCAGGCGGTCCGGCGTTCTTCGCTTACTCAACGAACTACTTGATCGACCTGCATGCAGGAATCATTGTCGATGTCGAAGCCACGCCCGCACATCGGTCGCAGGAAGTGGAGTCCACCAAGACGATGGTGAATCGGGTCGAACAGCGCTTCGCGCTCAAGCCAAAGCGTCTGGTGGGCGATACCGCATATGGAACGGGAGCGATGCTTGGCTGGATGGTGAAGGAGAAGGCCATCGAGCCACATGTTCCGGTCTGGGAACGCTACGCTCGCAACGATGGGACCATTCCCAACAGCGAATTCCAATGGAACGAGCAAGCGAACGAGTATCGATGTCCGCAAGGTCAAGCTCTGCGAAGTGACCGGCGACAGTTCAAAGATCCGCGCTCACATATCACAAAGGCCAACACGATCATCTATCGATCAAGTCAACCGGCCTGTGCTTCGTGCTCGATGAAGCAGTTGTGCTGCCCAAACACGCCGATGCGCAAAATCGCGCGCAGCGTGCATGAGGAGTCGCGAGATGTAGCGAGGTCCATTGGCGATACCCTTGCATATCGGCACTCGCGCCGACAGCGGAAGAAGATAGAAATGCTGTTCGCGCACTTGAAGCGAATCTTGAAGCTTGATCGATTGCGATTGCGCGGACCCAGCGGTGCGCACGACGAATTTCTGTTGGCCGCAACAGCGCAGAATCTACGGCGAATGGCGAAGTGGTTGACGCCAATGAGTCAGAACGCGGCGAGTATGAACGCTTGAGGGGCATCGGGGCGACCGATCCTCTCCCGAAAGCTCCGTTGCAACTCCCGCGCTCGAGCGTTGCGAACTCGAGCCACCAAAAATTCAGGTCAAAGACGAGTTTTTCAACAGAATCGGCCGTTCAGCGCCCGATGACCGAACGCGATGATCGTCTCGGGCACGCGTGCGATGCAAATGGCATAAAGCGACTGTGGCCCTTCGCACCGCCGTGTACCAAACGACGACTTCCGCGCTACGACGGCCATTCACGCGGACAGCGGCTCTGCGAAGGCCGAGCCACCGCTCTCCTTCGCTCAGGCAGCGAAGTCAGTCGATGCCGACAACTCCTCCATGCCTTCGTTTTCTACGTCACATAGGCATTTTTCGCAGCGATTGCGGCCAGCGTGTCAGTACCGAGCGGAATGCACAATGGCGGAGGGTGCGCATCGACGAGACTGATCATCGCGGCCGCGAGCTTCTTCGAATCCCCGGGGTGGTCGTGCTTCATTTGCACGGCTTTGCGACGAACCCTACGCATGGCCGACAACCGGAACTTCTTCTTCGATCTGTCGGCGCTTCGTGCGGCGCAATCGCCGTAACGTGGCCAAACAGCGAGGTGATGTGGCTAGTTGCAGCGTGGGGAGGCCGCGGGGTCCTCAAACGCTCACTCAAACGCTCGCTAGCGCCTCGATGGTCGCATCCAGAAGGGCGCGCAGTCGCGCGACGCGGCGCAGATCACGGTGGTAGCCAAGCCAGACATCGCGTCCCGGCGGCGCTTCGCCCAGATCGATCCGACCAAGTCCCGGCGTCGCATCGCCAAGCGGGCAAGGCAGCACGGCGAAGCCACCTCCTTCAGCACACATGCGCGCCTGGACGCCACGATTGTTGCTGCCGAACATGATCTTCGCCTTGGGCAGCATGCGCTTGACCCACTCGACGTCGGGCAGCGAGCCGAACGCGCTGTCCATGCTGATCAGCCTGATGCCATCCCCCTGCCCGCGCGGCGGCGGGACCAGATCGACATGTCCATACAACGCGTAGTCAAGGTGCATTAATTTGCGCTGGATGACGTCAGGTTCGTCAAAGGGCGTGATCCGGAACGCCAGATCCGCTTCGCGCCGCGCGAGATTGTAGAGGCGCGAATCGGTGACAAGCTCCAGCGAGATAGCCGGGTGTTTCGCCAGAAAGCGCGCGAACACTGGCGTAAGTACGTGTATGCCGAACCAGTCCGACGACGTGACCCGCAGCAACCCGGTCAGCTGCGTCTCCTTGCCGGTCAGGGCGCGCGTGAAGCCAAGCGCCTCCTCCTCCATTCTCTCGGCATAGGCCAGCGCGGCCGCGCCTTCATCCGTCAGGACGAAACCATCGCTGGTGCGCTGAAACAGCGTGTGTCCGAGAGTTTCCTCCAGCGCGCGCAACCTGCGGCCCATGGTCGGCTGGGTCTGTCCAACGCGCTTCGCAGCCGCCCCCAGCGTGCCGCAACGGGCAATCGCCAAAAAAATCCGGACGTCGCTCCATTCCAGTCCGATCTCATTCATTTTTGTTTGGATTTCGTGCAATAACGTTGATTTACATGTCTTTTAGCATGGCCGATTATGAACCCATCAACTAGTTAGTTCCACTGGAAAGGAGATGATCATGAACATGCAGGCGCTCGTCCTCAATCGCTACAATGGCCCGCTCGAATTGACGGAAATTTCGATGCCTCAGCCTGCGCATGGCCAGGTGCGGGTGCGCATTGCGGCAAGCGGCCTCAATCCGCTCGACACCAAGATACGCGCCGGAAGCGCAGCGCATGCAAAGCATCCGCTGCCGCTGGTGTTGGGCATCGATATGGCCGGCGTAGTCGATGCCGTTGGCCCCGGCGTCTCCGCGTTCAAGGTCGGCGACGAGGTGTACGGGATGACGGGCGGCGTCGGCGGGATTCAGGGCTCGCTGGCCCAATATGCAGCAGTCGACGCCGACCTGCTCGCGATCAAGCCGGCCAATCTCTCGATGCGCGAAGCCGCGGCACTCCCCCTCGCGTTTATCACGTCGTATTCCGGTATTGTCGACCGGGCCCATTTGCAAGCAGGGCAAACCGTGCTGGTTCAGGGAGGCGCAGGCGGTGTCGGGCACATCTCGGTACAGCTGGCGCGTGCGCTCGGCGCCCAGGTTTTCGCGACTGCGAGTTCGCGCGACCACGATCTGGTCGCGCGCCTGGGCGCTACTCCGATCGATTACCGCGCGCAGTCTGTCGAGCAATACGTCGCATCCTTGACGCGAGGCGCAGGCTTCGACCTGGTGGTCGACACCGTGGGCGGCCCATCGCTCGATGCTTCGCTCATTGCGGTCAAGCATTTCGGTCACGTGGTCAGCGCACTGGGTTGGGGTACGCATGCGCTCGCTCCGCTGTCGTTTCGCGAAGCGACATACTCAGGGGTGTTCACCCTCTATCCGCTTCTAACGGGCGCGCATCGCGCGCACCACGGAGCGATGCTGCGCGAAGCCACGCGGCTGGCGGAAGCCGGCACGCTCGCACCGAATCTCGATCCTCGCCGGTTCGATCTGGAATCCGCGGAACTCGCTTACGATGCCATAACGGACGCCACCGCACGCGGAAAAATCGTGGTGGACGTCGCGTGAGATGCAATTGGCGAAGGAGCCTTGCTCGCCGCCGATGCCCGGCAGCATTGAAGTTGCCGATGAGTGCAGGCGGCCTTCAATCTGTGCAGCACAAAAGGGCCGCTATCCGATTGAACTTGACGTTCGAGTGTCCATGTCAGCGCTCGAGCGAACGGCTATAACTGGTCGCCAAGCGACGACCGAGCGCCTCGATTACCTCGGGTGCCGCCTCTCATGCAGAGGGCACAAAGCGACCCGAAACGGGTCTTCAGTCGCTCCAACCTGGATGACCGTCGTCAGAATAGAGCAGCCTTTGCTGTTGCCGAGGGGCAGCCCGTCGCCCCGGAGGAGACGGGTAGCGCAGCGGACCATCTTACGTACGCAGTATTAGCTGTCACCACATTAACGGGGGCCCGGTCGTGGCCTGTTTGCGCGAGTAACCTGAAGTCCTGCCCGGACCTGCAGAGTTCGGCAGCGTTCAGCCTGGCGACACGCCAGAATCGATCAATTTCACAGGACGACTACTGTTTGATACTGACTGTGGGCTGAAACAGGACAGGCTGAGTCCGATACAGCGCAGGGAAAAAGCTTTTCAGTGCCTCAACCTTCGGCATGTCGTTGATCGCGATATAGGGATAATCGGGATGTAGGGCGAGATAGTTCTGATGGTAGTTCTCAGCAGGGTAGAAGCCCTTGAAGGTCTCGACGCGCGTCACAATCGGCCCCGCGAACACATGAGCGCCCTGCAACTGCGCGATATAGGCCTGCGCCACGTTGCGCTGTTGCGGGTTCATCGGAAACACCGCTGAACGGTACTGCGTGCCGTGGTCGGGACCCTGATAGTCGAGTTCAGTCGGATTGTGCGCGACCGAGAAGAAGATCTGCAGGATTTTGCCGTAGCTGATCACGGTGGGATCGAAGGTAATCCGCACCGATTCCGCGTGGCCGGTATCGCCTTCGCTCACCCGTTCATATTCGGCCGTATCGGCTGTGCCGCCGGCATAACCGGACGCCACCTGTGTGACGCCGCGCACATGCTCGAACACACCTTGGACGCCCCAGAAGCAGCCTCCTGCAACGACGGCAGTTTCCGCATGGATATTGGTCGCATGCTCGTCCTGCAGAGGCGCTGGAACGGACACCGCGCGCTCATCGGAGTGCGCGGTGCGCTGCCATAGCGCGACGGCGCCCATGACGATCGCCAGAGCGCCGAAGCGGGCGATTCTGCCTGGCAGAGCGGGTTTGCGAATCGATGTAGTTTCTGGCTTCATGAAAAACGGATTCACGATGTCATCCTTGCAGGGCGCAGCGTGCCCGGCGCGTGGGGTTAACCAAAAGTAAATGCGAAGGCCTGTACGCCCGGATCGAGAAACTGAATGGCGAAGGTGTGATCGGCCACGTCGCCGGGCTGCCGTACGAGTTGATAGAGACGCTGTCCCGTCACCATGCCAGTGCCGTCCGGCGCCACGTCGCTGCCGTGCGCCTGGCCCGGCGCTTTGTCGTCTATCGTCACGCGAAAGCGCACCGGCTTGCCGTCGGGGGCGGGCCCTAGAACCAGATGCAGATCCCGTGCATGGAAGCGGTAGACGATTTCGCCGCGCGCGCCGTCCAGCGTCGCGTGTTCGGCGCCGACGCGCCATTCGCCGGCGAGTCCCCAATGATTCAGCGCAGGCTTGAATGGCGCGCGATAGTCGCGGGCACTATCTTGTGCGACGCCGCCCGGCGAAGCGAATCCCTGGGCGCGCTCGAAGCCGATATAGGTTTCGGGGGAGCGCATGTCGGCGTTGTCGGCCTCCAGTTGGACGCCATGCTCTGTCGTGCCGCCCAGGCCGAGCGGGACATTCGCAGCTTCGGGATGGCCAGCCTCCACGAGCAGTTGCTGAATAACGCGTTCGGACCGGTCATATTCGCCTTCACCGAAATGCTCGTAGCGAATCTGCCCTTTGGCATCAGCAAAATAGTGGGCAGGCCAGTACTGGTTGTCGAACGCGCGCCAGATCGCGTATTCGTTGTCGATCGCGACGGGATAGTCGACGCGGAGATCGTGGACGGCCTTGCGCACATTGTCGATGTTGCGTTCGAAAGCGAACTCGGGCGCATGCACGCCAATCACGACGAGCCCCTTGTCCCGGTATTTGCTGGCCCACGCCTTGACGTAGGGGAGTGAGCGCAGGCAGTTGATGCACGAATACGTCCAGAAGTCGACGATCACGACCTCGCCGCGCAGCGATTGAGCCGTGAGTGGCGGCGAGTTCAGCCATTGCACGGCGCCCGCGAGCGTCGGCAACTGACCGAGCACCGGCAGCGTGGGTGTTGACGCCGCCCGCATTGCGTCGGAGGTGCGCATCATGGCGCTGCTATTCGCCGACATCGTGCTCGCGGCATCCGTGTTGTTTTCGGGCTCGTTCGCGAATTTCGCGGGATTGGCGGAGCCGGTCGTCACCATGGCTCCGTGGCGGGAGGGTGCGAACGTATCGACGAGATGCTGCTCCAGACCGCCCGTCGCCACCGTTGAAACGCGTGTGAGGACGCCCGTGTCCAGCCCCAGCGCAACGGCGGCGACACCGGCAAGCATCGCCACGCCAATGCCGCGCCGGATCCATTCGCCCGCGCCCAGCGAGCGCTTCATCGCCGCGAAGACGCGACCGCCCAGCAGCAGCGCGACGGCAAGCGAAGTCGCCGCCCCCGCCGCATAGGCCAGCAACAGCAGCGTCGTGCCGATGCTGGCGCCCTGCAGCGCCGCGCCGGTCAGGACGAGGCCGAGAATCGGGCCGGCGCAAGGCGCCCACAGTAGTCCCGTGGCAATGCCGAGCAGGAACGATGAGCCGATTCCCGGCGCGCCGTCGTGCTGCGCCGCGTTGGACAGCCGGTTGCCGGCGCGCACCAGAGGCTGCATCATGCGCTCGGCGACACGTGGCATCAGGAGCGTGAGGCCGAACACAGCGAGCAGTACGATCGCGAGCCAGCGACCATACTGGTTGGCCTGTGCGGCCCAGCCGCCGCCGACGGCCGCGAGGGTGGCAACAGCCGCGAAGGTGGCAGCCATGCCGCCGAGCAGCGGCAAGCCGGAGCGGATGAAGGGCTGATCTGCGCGCGCGAAGACGAAGGGCAGCACCGGCAGGATGCAGGGACTCAGGATGGTGAGTACGCCGCCGAGATACGCCAGGACGATGAGTAGCATGATGGTCTCGGGCAAGGGCAATTCGCGTTTGAGGTGTTCAGGCCGCGCCGGGCTTGAAGGTCATGGCAACGCCGTTCATGCAATAGCGCAGGCCGGTTGGCTTTGGGCCATCGTCGAAGACGTGGCCAAGGTGGCCGCCGCAACGTTGGCAGTGCACTTCGGTGCGGACCGTGCCGAACGAGCGATCTTCATGCTCGGCCACCGCGTGCGCGAGCGGAGCATAAAAGCTGGGCCAGCCCGTGCCGCTGTCGAATTTCGTATTCGAAGCGAACAGATTCGTCGTGCAGCCCGCGCAGGCAAACGTGCCCGGTCGGTGTTCGCTGTTGAGCGGGCTCGTGAACGGACGCTCCGTCCCCGCATTCCTGAGCACTTCATACTGGGCGGGAGTAAGGAGCCTGCGCCATTCATCCTCGGTGTGGATCACGGCGAAATGTTCGGCCGGGCTGGGCGCCGGATTACTGGCCGTCGCCGTGTCGCCGAGCGGCTGGGCCGCTTTCACGCGCCACTGTTTGAGCGAGCACATGACGGCGAGCGCGCCGCCGCCGGACAACAGGAGCCGCCTACGGATATCCATCGTGCTCTCCTTGTGCAGTGCAACGCCACCCGACGCGATCGGGGCGGTGCGCACCCGTTACATGAAGCTTAGGCAGTGGCCGATACCGAAGTCCTCACGAAAAGTAAAATTAATTGTGATAACTCTGTGGCGGAATTTTCTGCACAATATTCCGCACATTCGGCCCTCCAATCCGGGGCGCGATGCGCCCTATGCCTGAGTGATAAATGGATCAGACCAAACGCGTGCTAATCGTCGAGGACGATGCGGATATTGCCAACGTGCTCATGCTGCATCTGCGCGACGAGCACTACGAGGTCGTCCATAGCGCCGACGGCGCAGAAGGACTGCGACTGCTGGAGCAGGGCGGCTGGGATGCCTTGATTCTCGACCTGATGCTGCCCGGCGTCGATGGCCTCGAAATCTGCCGGCGCGCGCGAGCGATGACGCGCTATACACCGATCATCATCACCAGCGCGCGCTCAAGCGAAGTTCACCGCATTCTGGGACTCGAACTCGGCGCCGACGATTACCTCGCGAAGCCCTTTTCGGTCCTTGAACTCGTCGCGCGCGTGAAGGCCCTGCTGCGTCGGGTCGACGCGATGGCGAAAGATTTGCGAATCGAGGGTGGCACGCTGATGCTCGGCAGTTTTTCGATCGATCCGGTCACCCGCGAAGCGCACGTCGACGGCAAGCGCATCGAGCTGACGCCACGCGAATTCGATCTGCTGTATCACTTCGCGCGCCATCCCGGCAAGGTGTTCTCGCGCATGGAGTTGCTCAATGCCGTCTGGGGTTACCAGCACGAGGGCTACGAGCACACGGTCAACACGCACATCAACCGCTTGCGGAGCAAGATCGAGGCCGACCCCGCGCAGCCCGTGCGCATACTGACCGTATGGGGACGCGGCTACAGGTTCGACCCGATGGCGCCCGCAGCCCCTGGCAAAACTGCGCCGCGCGACGAGGTGCAAGGAGGGGCGTCGTGAAACTGTCGCTGACGCAGCGAGTGTCCATCGTGTTTTCGGTGTTGTTGCTCACGTGCTGCGGGGCGTCGGCATGGTTGCAGATACGGGCGACGGAACTGCATGATGAGGAGGTCATCCAGGCGCTCTCCCAAGACCTGGCATCCCATATCGGCCGCAACGCAGCGCTGATGGGTGCGGACGGACCCAAACCAGCGGCGCTGCGTACACTTTTCGGCCAACTGATGGCTGTCAATCCGAGCGTCGAAGTCTATCTGCTCGACGCGAACGGACGCATCACGGGCGATGATGCACCACCCGGACATATCCGGCGCATGCAGGTCGACCTGCAGCCGGTGCGGCGTTTTCTGGCCAACGAACCACTGCCGATTCTGGGTGACGACCCACGTAGCATGGATGCCCGCAAGGTGTTCAGCGCCGCAATGGTCCCCGGTGCCGACGGGCGTGCGGCCGGCTATATCTACGTTGTCCTGATTGGCGAAGCGCGTGACGCACTGGCATCGCGACTCGCTGAAAGCACGGTGCTGCGCGCTACGCTCGGATTGATGGCGGTGGTTGCGTCGCTCGGTTTGATTTCTGGTCTGATCGCATTTGGCCTGATCACGCGCCCCTTGCGACGCCTGACCGACACTGTGAGCCGATTCAATGCCTCGATTCGGGAAGGTTCGGAACCAGCGTCGCTTGCACTCAGTCGCCCGGCGACACACACCGGAACCCGCGATGAGATTGCCATCCTTGAACGCACATTTGGCCAGATGGCAGACCGTATTGGCGTGCAATGGCGCGAACTCAAAAAGCAGGACCAGGAGCGCCGCGAGATTTTCGCGAACATCTCCCACGATCTGCGCACGCCATTGACCTCGCTGCACGGCTATCTCGAGACGTTGTCCTTGAAAGACAACCTCCTGGAGGGCACGGAGCGCCGTCGCTATCTCGCGATCGCGCTCGCACAAAGCGCAAAAGTAGGGAAGCTCGCGCAATCGCTGTTTGAGCTCGCGCGCCTGGAGCATGAGAACATACAACTCACACTTGAAGCGTTTGCCCTCGCTGACGTCGTACAGGACGTGTTCCAGAAGTTCGAGCTTGCTGCGCAGGCCCGGCATATCCGCTTGCAGGCCAATATCCCTGCACATTTGCCGGCGGTCTGCGCCGACCTGGGCATGATCGAGCGGGTGCTGACCAATCTGCTCGACAACGCAATCCGGCATACGCCGGACGGCGGCGAGGTCAGCGTCGAGCTTGCCCGCGCGGGCGACCAGATCGGTGTCGTGGTCAGCGACACCGGGCCGGGTATTGCGCCCGAGCTCCGCGCGAGCCTGTTCCGGCGTGCGTTCAGTTCGGGTGACGTGCGTCGCCAGGGTGGGCTGGGACTGTTGATCGTGCAACGGATGCTGCAACTGCACGGAAGCCGCATCGAACTGGTCGAGCGCGAGCGGCGCGGCGCTACATTCAGTTTCAAGCTGGACGCCGCTCCGGCGAGGGAGGCACTCAAGGGGTGATCGCGCCGCAAATGCGGGCTTGCGTCACTCGAAACATCGCCAAATGCGACGGGCGTCGCATCAAGCTGGCGCGTCGCAGACGATTGTATTCGGGAGAGAACCCTGGCGGAACGGTAGCACGACGGGTCTGAGTCCCAAGGGGGCGGATCGCCTCGCACCTTCCGTGACAGCCGATTTCGTGAACGCTCGAACCGCGCCAGGTATTGACGGACCGCATTCAGATCTCAACGTCAACGAGTAACGTCACAAGAAAGCAGAGCAGCGCCGCAAGCAGCAGGAGGCCCAGTATCAGCCCGCGGTTGGGAGTCATGGTTCAGCAGTAGTCTCTTCTGCGCGGTAACGTTGCGACCGTCAATGAGGTGATCGCCCGTTCTTTCGCAACTCTGGCTATCGTCGAGCAGCGCCACCATCGGCTTGCTTTGTGAGGTGCTCACAGAGGACCGAGCATCGTCCCACGGCAGCGTTGTGTTCCGCAATGGCAGGCGTATTCGCTGAGCGCTTCGCATTGCGCCTTCGGTGGGATCTCGAGTGCATAGTCGAGAAACAGCTCCTCTCCGGGCTCAATTTTCCGGAGCTGGCGATCGTACTCGTTCACCACGGTCGTGAGTTCGCTGATCGGCGAATCCGGGATATTCCATCTCCCGTCCTGTCTGCCTCGACGATTACCTCGCCAAGAATCTGCTCTACGCGGTCAATGTCGTGGATGTCGACCCTGCCGAATCCGGCGCGAGAATGTGGCCGGTGAGGAGAACGATCTGGCTCGCCAGGCGATCTACGGCGCCACGACAAGCGCCGTGTGCATCCCCGCTGCATAGTGTCCCGGCTTGTTGCAGATCAGCGCGTAGTGCCCGGGGGCCAGCTTGAACGACACGCGCTTGCTCTTGCCCGGCGCGATGTCTTCGACTTCGCCGATCTTTTTCAGCTTGCGTTCCAGCACCAGTCCCTTGCTGACGGGAAGTGCATCGTCCGCGAGATCCGTCTTGAGCACGACGAGTTCGTGTTCCATGTTGTTGTCCGCAGCATTCCTGACTTCAAGCGTGATGCGACCCGTCTTCACATTGTGCGTCCCGAGCTGGATCGAGTTCGATAGCAATGTCGCGTTGACGGTTTGCTCCGCCCAGCTTGGATTCGACGTCATCCCGAGTGCGATCACACTGGCGAGGAAGTTGATTCTGTAAGTGGCAGTCATGGCGGCCTCCTTTGCATCGGCATATCACGTCTGCCTGGCGTCGAGCGATTACCGCATGCAATTCGTTGCGCACGCAATGGCCCCTGCCTGTGCGATGGCATGAACGCTTTCTGCGGCGTGCGATATGTGCAGCAAACGCGCGGGGTGGGAGGCATATTCCAGGAGCCCGCAGGCGTGTATCTGGGCAGCGAGAGGCGTCGACGACCTGGTGCCGGATCCACGCGATGCATGGCGCCGATATTCGTGGAAACGCGCGCACGAACCTGACGTGTCGTCGACATACCGTCATGGTGGCGCGATATCACGGGATTCGATCACGCGACAAGAACCTGTCGATGTCCCGGATCGCTGCGCAAGCGCTCGCCGTGCGCTCCACCACCTCTCGTTCTCCAGGCACGAGAAGCTATCGACGGAATAACATAACCGAAGAATTCGTTAACTTCGTGTCGAAAGCCTGGTCTTCGTGGCGCAAGGATGTGATCAGTTAATGGACACGCATAACTCTCGCTCCTGTCGGAGGCGATTCAGGTCACGGGCGCAGCCATGGTCGCGCGAGGGGATTTGCGGGCCGGCCGGGTTACTGATTGGAGTCTGTTCCTGAGGGTTCGCCTTGCGTCTTTTCCCCATGTCATCCCGGCGTACGTCAGCCACCCCCGTCTCGTACACGTGCACGGCGATCGTCTTTCACTGGCTGATCGCGGNACTGATCGCTTGCGGCTTCTCGCTAGGTTGGGTGATGGTCCGCATCCCGGGTATCACGCCCGACAAGCTGCGTTACTTCTCCTGGCACAAGTGGATCGGCGTAACCGTGTTCGCGCTCGCCGTGCTGCGCATGCTCTGGCGCGCGAGCCATGCGGCGCCCCCCCTGCCTGCCGGCATGAGCGCCTGGCAGCGCAGCGCGGCGCATGTCGTGCACCTGCTGCTCTACGTGCTGATGATCGCGATCCCGGTTACCGGCTATCTCTACACCCTGGCTGCCAACGTGCCGGTCGTCTATCTGGGCTTGATCCCGCTGCCGCGCATCATCGGGCCCGATCCGGCGCTGAAGGTGGTGTTCAAGACGGTTCACATCGCGCTCAACTACGGGCTGTTCGCACTCGTTGCCGTACATGTCGCCGCGGCCGTCAAGCATCAGTGGCTCGACCGCGACCGCCTGCTTTCGCGCATGCTGCCTTTCCTCAAATGACATGATGGCTCGTTCGATGTAGCCATCGATCTACCGATACGTGCTGAGCGTGTTCACGGCGGCAGCGATGTCCAGAAAGGGCTTGATCACGACGGGTCTCCTCGCGTGAAACGGCAGCGCGAGAGTTCACGGATGGGCGCGTTCCTGAACAAATTTGGCCTGGATCCTCAAGTGCACCTCGTCCCCGACAGCGTGCGACCACTTCGACAGCCCGAACGCCGCCCGGCTAAAGTGGCCTTCCGCGGAAAAAGCCAGCGTTCGGCGGGCGCCCGGCGGATCGCGCGGGTCTTCGTCGAACGCGACAGCGAGCGTGACCGGACGCGTCGTCGTGCGGACCGTCAGATCGCCCGTCAAGAGGCCGGTAACTGTACCGGTTCGGGCGAAGCTGGTGCTGACGAAGCGAATGGCCGGAAAATGCGCCACGTCGAGCATGTCGCCGCCTTCCACGAATCCGGCGACAAATGGTGTGTTCGATTCGAGGCTTGTCGCGTCGATCGTCACCACGACGCGGCCTGCGGTAAAACCCTGGAATCCCTCGAGCTGGGCACCTATGCGGCTGAAGCGCATCGTGAGGTTTGAGTGCCAGACGTTCGCGACATCGAACGTCACACCTGAACGGCCTGGATCGAGCCGATACAGTGCCTGCGGCGCAGACGTGTCGATCGGTTCGGCACTGACCCCAACAACTGCGCAGGCAGCGCAGGCGAACGTCGCGATCACGGTAGCGCGTGGTTTGAGACGACGCATGGCCGCGCCTCGTCGACGGATGGGGCTCCGATCGGGCACGCATCTACCTCCACGGTTCGGGATGCCCGCCAAGCTCGCTGCAAACGTCGACAGCGATCTTGCGCAATTGACCCTCCGCCATCTGCCCGGAGAGCGCGTAGCCGATCTGGTCGTTTGCCCAGCTGAACGTGCGGCGATCGCCTTCCCGCAGGACGCGGATCGCCGTTTCGCGTTGCGAGGCTGGGCTCACGTAAAGCGTAAGCCGCGCGCCGGCCCCGTTCTCGTACATGAATTGCGCGGCTGGTCCGTCTGCGCCCGGCAGCAGCCGTCCGCCCAGCAGTGCATAGCCGTAATCCCTTAGCGACGGCACGGAGAGCGGACGATTCAGGCGCTTCGAGAGCCAGTCGACGAGCGCCCCTTCGCGCGCGGCAGTCACCTCGACCGGATGGCGCCGCTCCGGCGCGTAGACCACGTAAGCGACGTCGGCCTGCTCGGCGAATGCCGTCTGCGCCGATGGCGGCGCAACAGGCGATGAAATTACGCCGGCGAGCCCTGCGAGTGTGGCTCCGGCGGCGAGCGCGCTTATGGCGAACGCTGTGCGATGCCACCGGTTCACGCGCGTGTGCAGCACAACGCACGACACGCTCGCTTGCGCGCCAGGATCCGCGAACAGCACACGCAAGGCGGCCCGCTGCGCGCGATAGCGGGCGACGAGGTTCGCAGCACGCCGGTCCACGGTCAACCGGGCTCCCAGCGTCAGGCGTTCAGCTTCCGTCAACTCGTCGTCGACGAATGCCGAGAATGCGCGTAGCGCCGCCACGCTAAAGCCTGACGCTGCAGTGGGATCGAGATCGTCGCTCATCGGGCTAGCCCAATGCTGTCAACGACGCGGGGCTGTCGAGTTGCGCCCTGCGAATAGTTGGCGTATGTGACCATGCGCCGGCAAGAGACGCGACATCACCGTGCCAACAGGCAGGCCGCGCCGAACCTGGGTGCCAGGATGTCCATGCCCGCAGGCAGAGAATCTGTCCGGATTTCATCCCGGCTTCCTTACGTACTAAGGACAACGGAAAAACGTTCCACATATGCCCTTTATTCCGAGGTCCTTGAAGGCAAGATTTCTCGCCAGCTGATTTCGTCGCGAGCGCGAGGCAGCGGAAAAGCGCATGCTGCATGTGGGCAACGTCAAGTAATCAACTAATCCTTGCGGCGCGGCTTAGCGGACTTGCGGTTCGTCGAGAAATATCGCAGTGAGCATAGAAGACGACCACAAGATCGACGGAATGCTGTCGGACGTATAGTGGAGACACACAGTGGCGCACTTCCGGCTAGAAGGTGGGGGCCGCCATGATCTGGGTGCGGGCGATTTCATCGAACGCGGGCCGCCGGGTGACTGCGTTTTCAAAACCCGAAGTTCACGAAGTCGCAAATATGCCGTGATCGTTGTTCGGAACGCACAATTGTCTGAATCGATTGGGGTTGCGGTGCAGCCGGCTCGTGCCCACCGATTTCACTTGCCCCCAATCGTTGGCTTCGGTGCGATTTTCTCCGACTCGATCAATGGCCGTGCGTGCCGCCGCCAAAGCCGCGTCCAGTGAAGTGACCACCTCCGCCACCCGAGGCATGCCCGCCTTCGCCGACCCCGCCATATCCGCCTGTCCACGTGTGCCCCGCTTGTGCGGGGGCGCGTGGCTGCATCACTGCCATGTGCGGTGATTGTGCGGGGGCACTCGGCGGCATGGCCGCCACATGCGGCGCTTGAGCGGGGACGCCTGGCCGCGTCACTGCTATGTGCGGTGCCTGTGCAGGAGCCTTCGGCGGCATCACTACCACGTGCGGTGCTGGAGCGGGGGCGGGCGGCATGGGCAGGCGATGCGGCGGCTGAGCGGGCGGGACAGTGGACGGCATGGTTACGATGCGATTCGGACGGTGGTCGAAGCGATCGCGGTCGAAATCGCGCTCGAAAAGATGGCCGAAGTGATCGTGGTCGAAATGGTGGTGATGGTGGTGGCGGTGAAAATCATCAAAGAAAACGAATCCCCCACTCAAAAAGACCGGCGGCCCAAAGTACCAGGGCTCATAGTTGTACGCGTAGTCCGGCATGACCCACGACGGGCCATAGCCGTTCACGAACACCCAGTTGCCGTCAGGCTGCCGACAGGCCCGCCCGGTGTACGGCTGAATGATGCCGTCTATTTCAGTTTGACCTGTCACGTCGCGGCACGTGGAACTGTCGATCGGCTGCCCTTCATAAGTCTGGGCTGCCACGGGGGCGGAGCAGACCAGACCGGCGAGTAGCGCCGGTCCAAGTCGAAGTACGTTGCACATGATGTCACCTGCCGGTGCTCCTTCGAAAGATAAACGTATGGAGCGGACGGTTTATTCCGCCGGCAGCGTGTGGGTAGCGTTGTTCTCCACGGGCGGGTGCGGGACATGGTCGGAAGGCCTCGGCCACAACCCGCGTCGGCAAGCGGGGCGCGCCGGCCGTTGGATCGGCTGCGCTACTCCGCCCAGACCACTCGCTCGCGGTCTGGGCGCTAATGATGGGGTGCTTGCCAGGGTCGTGCGCGATTTCCAGCAAAGCGCCGTCCGGTCAACTGCTCCTGCTACGAAGCCGGACGCTCGCAGCACGCGCGTTGTTGCTGGATCGGGGGACACGGTACCGAGCCGAATGAGCAGAACACACAGCAGTCGCCAGGTTTCGGGCGCAGCAGTGTGTGACACGCCGGACACTCGTAGTAGAACTGGCAGGCATCCGTCGGCATGCTCTCTTGCTGGGCGTGTGCGCAGTGCGGGCAGATCAGCACGGATTTGAGGATCACGGGCATGGTGGCATCACTTCCGTACAGTGGACGGATAGCCCGCGTTCGTCGTGGCCTCGGTAAGCGTCTTCGGCTGGGCCTTGTCCGGGTCATACGTGACGGTGGCCGTCTTCCTGTCGAAATCAACCTGCACGGCGCTTACACCGGTCACCTTCTCCAGCGATTTCTTGACCGTGATGGGGCACAGCGCGCAGGTCATATTTTGTACGGCCAGCGTGACAGTCTTTGGTGTGGCAGCCAGCGCTGCCAACGGCAGGGAGGCCAGTAGAGTAACGAGCAATATGCGCATGGCGAACTCCTCTCAGTAGAACAACGGGGCCATCCGCGGCACGGCCAGCAGGGCGAGCAACAGGGCCGCGACGATCCAGAAGGTGAGTCGCTGCCGGCGGATCGTGCGCGGATCGGAGCAGGGCGTGCCTGGAGTGCAAACCTTCGGCATCAGGTAAAGCCTGCGGAAGGCCAGGCCGAGAAACAGCAGCGTCAACCCGATGAAAAACGGCCGGTAAGGCTCCATCGCCGTCAGGCTGCCTACCCATGCGCCGCCGATCCCAAGGGCGAGCAGTATGAGCGGCCCGACACAGCACACCGACGCGCCTACGGCGGCCAGGATACCCGCTACCAAGGACACTTTGCCGGTGAGTTGCACCATCGCCTTCTCCTTGAACCTTTTCGCACGACTGTCACTCTAAATCCTGTACTCAGGTACGGAATCAAGGGGAATCTGATGGACGCGGCACTGACCATCGGCAAGCTGGCGAAAGCGGCTGGGGTGAACATCGAAACGATCCGCTACTATCAGCGGCGCGGCCTGCTTGATGAGCCGCCCAAGCCATCGGGCGGGCATCGGCGCTATGCGCCGGACCAGGCCAAACGGGTGCGTTTCATCCGGCGAGCGCAGGCGCTGGGTTTCACGCTGGACGAGGTGGGCACGCTGTTGACGTTGGACTCGGTATGCGGCTGCGCGGAAACGCGGACCTTGGCAGCCCGCAAGCGGGATCTGATCGAGCGGAAGATGGCTGACCTGACGGCCATGCACCAGGTGCTAGGGGAACTGGTCCATCAATGCGATGTGGGGGACACTGCCAGGCCGTGCCCGATCATCGATGTATTGGAACGCGACTGAGTGGCGCGCCGAGCAAATGGCGGCTGGTGACACGACGGCTTGCTATGGCCGGGAATCGTCAGTACCTGAAGCTTGAGATATTCGCGATTACCGGCCGACCCTCCTATCGGCCTAAGTCGGTTGGCTGTCCCATTAGTCCCCGGCCCCCCGTTCACGTCGACGGTGATACGTTGAACGCGTCTTGATGACTTTGTCGGTCGAACGCGATCAAACAGTTGGGACGCGCGATTGCTTCAGTCTTCCGACGAAGCTTTTGGCGCCTCACGGACCACCTTCGCCTGTCGCCGGGAACGCTCATTGCGGATCTGATGACGTCGGTGGTCCGTCATCTTCTTCCAGTCGCGGATTTCGTCGAGCGTCCGAAAGCAGCCGATGCAAAGTCCAGTCTTGCCATCGAACGCGCAGACATCGATGCAGGGTGATTTGACCGCCATTCCTCAGGCCGCGGCGCTGACCGGATTCACTTCGACCGTCACGTGGGACAGCCCCTTAAAGCGTTTGAGGGCCGCGTGATAGAAGCTCGGGCTGCGTTGTGTTTCACTGGTGACGACCGACACCACCGCACTCATGTGCCCGGGACCGACGCGCCAGACATGGAGGTCAAGCACGTCGGCACCGTTGTCTTCAATGAGATGACGAACGTTCTCGGCCATGCGCTTGTCCAGATTCATGTCGAGCAGAATGCCGCCCGTATCGCGCATCAAGCCCCACGACCAGTTCGCAATTACTAGGGCGCCGATCACGCCGGCGAGCGGATCCATCCAGACCCAACCGAACGCGCGGGCCAGCAGGAGGCCGATGATCGCCAGCACGGAAACCGCGGCGTCCGCAATCACATGGATGTAGGCCGAGCGGATGTTGTGATCGCGATTTGCCGCAGCATCTGCGTCGTCGTGACTGTGATCGTCTTCTTCGAACTCAATTGAATGTTCGCCATCGGTCAGACTGACAATGGCCCTGAATGCATGTGGCTCGGGAATGTCATCTTTCGACTCCAGATAGCTCCCACGGTCTGCGAACGTGAAGGTCTGGTGGGAACCGTCGGGGCGAATCGTTGTGATTGATACCGCATCGGTAGTCAGCTTCGAAGAGGCGGTTTCAGGCGTACTGCGGAAAACGGGCGGCACACCATCTTCGAAAACCGACACGGCGAAAACGCCCGCATTACTGAAGATGCGATGCGCCTCTTCCTCATGACCGTGTTCGTCTTCATGTCCATGCCCGTGGCCGTGGCTGTGCGCGTGTCCATGACTGTGGCCGTGATGGTTTCCGCTGAGCAGCCAGACGCTTGCGAGATTCACCAGCAGGCCGAGGACGGCGATGGGGATCGCCTGGCCGAAGTGGATGGGCACGGGCGAGAGAAAGCGCGAAACGGCCTCGTATCCAATCAGCAGCGCAATCATCGCGAGCACGATAGCGCTGGTAAAGCCCGCGAGGTCGCCCAGCTTGCCGGTGCCAAAGACGAAGCGGGTGTCGCTCGCATGCTTTCGCGCATAGGTGTACGCCAGCGCGGCAATCAGCATCGCACCGGCGTGGGTCGACATGTGCAGGCCATCGGCAACGAGCGCGAGCGACCCGAAAAGGCTGCCGCCGACAATCTCGGCCACCATCATGGCGCTGCACAGCGCGATCACCATCCAGGTTCTGCGCTCGTTTTCCTTGTGGGCAGCGCCCAGGAAGATATGGTCATGGCCCGCCCCGAAGGCGGCGTCCTCGAACTTGCCCATACTTCTCTCACTTGAAGTAGCTGTGGACTACTTCGATCAATTGTTCGGTCCCGCTGCCATGCTCGTCAGCCGGTTCTGCGTCGACCAGATGGGTGCGAATGTGGTCCTCGAGCACGACGGCGAGCAGGTCGTTCATGGCGCCACGACAGCTCGTAACCTGTTGCAGCACCTCCATGCAGCCGCGCTCTTCCTCCAATGCCCTTTCAATGGCTTCCACCTGCCCCTTGATTCGGCGAATGCGGTTGAGTAGCTTCTGCTTCTCGCGGATCGTGTGACTCATGGCTGTTCTCCCATTTCGGGGTGTAGTCTAGCAAAAATAGGGTAGGGGGGTATACCAAAACGCTTGTGCGATCGGACGATGCACCTTTATAATCGCGGCACTCTTCGGGGAGTAGCCGCTCTGGACGCAATGTTCGGAGGCGCACGTCAACATACTTGTCGGCTTGATGGCGACATGGCGTGCGCAGCGTAAGCCTGGCAAGACCGATGACGTGCATCCCTACCTGGCCGGGTCGCAGGGGTGTGTGTCATCGCGTGTTGACTTCGCGGCCCGGTAACAACAAACCCCATGGAATCGTTCCTCGTATCGACCAGCGTGGTCGCCCTTGCCGAAATTGGCGACAAGACCCAGCTGCTGTCACTCGTTCTCGCGGCCCGTTATCGCAAGCCCATTCCGATCATGCTTGGCGTCTTCGTGGCGACGTTGGTCAATCACGGATTTTCGGGTGCGCTGGGCGCGTGGCTCGCAAACGTCGTCAATCCGCATGTCATGAACTGGGCCGTTGTCGCGTCGTTCGCGCTGATGGCCATCTGGATTCTCATCCCTGACAAGCTTGACGAAACGGATGCCGTCACGAAGGGGCACATGGGTGTGTTCGGTACAACCGTGGTGACCTTCTTTCTCGCGGAAATGGGCGACAAGACGCAGGTTGTCACGGTTGCCCTGGCCGCCCGCTTTCACGAGTTCCTTGGAGTCGTTGCCGGGACGACGCTGGGTATGATGCTCGCCAACGTTCCGGTCATTTACCTCGGGCACAAGTTTGCCGATCGCCTGCCGACGAAGGCGGTACACGCCGTGGCGGCCATTATTTTTGTCGTCCTGGGAGGTTTTGCACTCAGAACAGCGCTGTATCCGGACGCTCATCCGATGTTCTAATCCGTCGGGGCACGTGGACTGGCCTCAGCTCATAGCTCACCGCGAGTCAAGCTGGATGTCTGCAATGGCGCACGCATGTTCGGCACCGGGGAGGCTACCTCATCCATACGTGTTTCACGTTGATGAACGAATCGCCATTCGAATATCGGCACGGCCCGCGTGCGCCCGGTACAACAACGTCCACCACTACTTTCATCGGACAGGCGATATCACCCACGCGAACAGTCGTTGTGAGTACCGCGCGCTGATCGGCAACAGTATCGTCGCGACGCCGAAATTCCAGACGAGGATCATGACCGTCGCGTCGAGCGGATGAAACATCGAGAGCGCTACAGCCGTGAGCGCCGCAACGGCCAGGCTGCCTGTCATCGTCACGGGAGCGGGCGCGAGGCGCGCCACGTGGCGCAGCATGATCAGGAGGGCGAGCGAGAGCGGAATGCCCGTGAGACCGAGCGTCGCGAAACAGCGCGCGGTTTCCCCCAGTGACATGCCGTTCGGGCCAATTTCGATCCAGTTCGTCAGGCATCCGTAGCCGATCGTCGATACCCAGGCCGCCATCGCGGGCAGCGGCAACAGCAACCAGCGCAGCGTTCTTCCCGGCACGCTGGCGATGAACGACCCGACGGCCGCGAGAATCCCCGTCAACGCCGCTGCGGCCACGCTCGTCACGAACACCGGCTGCTGGAGCTTCGCCGTGAGGTCGGGCCGCACGCCGTGCGCCACGCCGACCAGCATGAGCACGAGCGCGGCGAACACGAGCCAGCCGGCGGCCCGCACGGCGGGCGCACGCAGCGGGCGCACCGGCTTGGCATCGGCCACCAATGACTCGATCAGATCGGAGGTCGGGCTCATTTCCGGTCTCCCTGCGTCAGGAGCTTGCGCAGGCCTTTCAGCCCGCGATGCACCGCGACCTTCAGCGCGGCAACAGTCATTCCACTCGCCACAGCCGCCTCTTTCAATGACATTTCCTCGAGTTTGAGCATGCGGATTGCGTCGCGCTGCCCGGACGGCAAGCGCTCGATCGTCTCGCGCAGCACGCGCGCATCCGTGGTTTCTTCCATCAGATTCGCCGTGGGGTCGGCCAAGGTTTCATGTTCATCGTCCAGTGGCACTTCGCGGGCGGCCTGGCGCCCATCGTGGCGCAGCGTATCGACGATGCGGCGCATGGCGATGGTCAGCAGCCAGGGGCCAATCGGGCGCCTGGGGTCGTAGGTATGGCGCACGAGATGGACCGTGGCGAGGACGTCCTGCACGACGTCCTCGACCGCGTCGGGACGGACCCCATGGCGGCTTGCGAGGCTGCGCAGATACGGCGTCATGCTTTGCAGCAGACGGCGATACGCGTCGCGATCGCCCTGCTGCGCGCGCGCCATCAATACGGACCAGTCGGGCGTACCGTCAGGCCGGGTTGCGTGATCCACGGTGGTGCCGCGCGGCTCCTCGCCAGCCGGCGTGGATCGTTCGGGCTGCATGCGCGCGGCGCTGCGGTGTCGATAGTCGGACATCGTTGCAGTCAGTGGAAGAGGGCAATCGAACCGAAGAAATAATTGGCACACGACGTAACCTTTGGCCGCGCCGGACCGAATCTCACAGGGAGATCGCAGCTTCGCGATCCCTACCCTCGGAGAAGATACTATGAGCAAGTCCGCTTTGACCATCTCGTCGCTGTCCGCCGCGGTCGGCATGGCGCTCGCAATGCAGGCGTTGCCAGCACAGGCGCAGGGTATGGGCAATCCGCCGCAGGTCGTGAAGGACAACATGGCCAGAATGGCACAGAACCACCTCGAAAAGTGCTACGGCGTCAACGCGGTGTCGAAGAACGACTGCGCCGAAGGGGCGCACTCGTGCGCCGGCCAGGCCACACAGGCGCGCGACCCGAAGTCGTTCGTGCTGTTGCCGGCAGGCGATTGCAGCAAGATCGCGGGCGGCCATATCAAGGCAGGTTGAGGGGCGCTGCGGCCATGAGCGCAACCGTCGCCCGCACACGCGCGCCGGCCGGCACGATTCCCTCGAGGGCCGGCGTGGGACTGCGTTTTCGCCATCATCGAACCGTGCTCGACGAATGTCCCGCCGTGGCGTGGTTCGAGGTGCACACTGAAAACTACATGGGCGGCGGTCCTGCGACGCGCTGTCTGGATGCCATACGCCGCGACTATCCGGTGTCCCTGCACGGCGTGGGCCTCTCGCTTGGCACCGCCAACGGGCTCGACGCCACGCATCTCGCACGCGTGAGCAAGGTCGTCGCGCGCGTAGAGCCCGGCCTCGTCTCCGAGCATCTTGCGTGGAGCATGGCGGGCGGAACGTACCTCGCCGACCTGCTGCCGTTGCCGATGACCGAAGAAGCGCTCGACGTCGTGTGCCGGAACGTCGACCGGATGCAAACGGCGCTTGGGCAGCGCATTCTCGTGGAGAACCCGTCCACCTATCTTCGTTTCGCGCATTCGACGATACCGGAGTGGGAGTTCCTCGCGAGCCTCGCGCAACGCACGGGCTGCGGACTCCTGTGCGACGTGAACAACATCTACGTGAGCGCGTGCAATCACGGCTGGAATCCGCTCACGTATCTCGACGCGCTGCCGCCGGCGGCCATCGGCGAAATCCATCTTGCCGGCCACAGCGTCAGGCA
Source organism: Paraburkholderia nodosa DSM 21604 (assembly GCF_000519185.1). Classification (GTDB taxonomy): domain Bacteria; phylum Pseudomonadota; class Gammaproteobacteria; order Burkholderiales; family Burkholderiaceae; genus Paraburkholderia; species Paraburkholderia nodosa. Next base: position 46,887 of record NZ_JAFA01000022.1, read on the forward strand.
ACTCACGGGCGGCCGGGTCCTGCGCATCGACGATCACGGCTCGCGTGTCGCGCCGCAGGTGTGGGCGCTCTATGCGGCAGCGTTGCAACGCTTCGGACCCACGCCGACGCTAATCGAATGGGACACCGACGTGCCGCCGCTCGACGTTCTCATCGAGGAAGCCGCTGCGGCGCAATCAGCACTGGAGGCGATTCGCCATGAACATGCGCACGCCATCGCTGGCTGACCTTCAACAGGCCATGCGCCGCAGCCTGCTCGAAGTTCCCAACGAAAGCGCCGATGAACACGCAGCGGCCGTCGTGCTGGCCGACGGTCTCGATCCGCAGGCACGCCTGAACATCTACCGGAACACAGCGGAAGGTGTGCTGGTCAATGCGCTGCGGCTTGCCTTTCCCGCCGTGCAGCGTCTGGTCGGCGCGGACTTCCTCGAGGGCGCGGTGCGCCTGTTCGTGCGCGCCGCGCCGCCGCGCAGCGCATGGCTCGACGAATACGGCGCGGAATTCCCGGCCTTCCTCGCGCAGATGCCCCATCTCTCATCGGTGCCGTATGTGATCGACGTTGCGCGGCTCGAATGGCAGGTGAACAGCGTGCTGCACGCACCCGAAGTCGCGCCGCTCGATCCGGCGCGCCTGGCGCAGCTCGACGAAGATGCGCTCGGCTCGCTGCGATTGTCGCCTCATCCGGCCACGCGGTTGTTGCGCTGCGATTCGCCCGCCGACACCATCTGGTGCGCTGTGCTCCAGCAGGACGACGCGGCGCTGCGCGCGATCGAGCTCGCGGACGACCCTGTGCATCTGCTCGTGCAACGCGTCGATGAAGGCGTCGATACCCTGCGCTTGAGCGCCGGAGAGTGGCGCATCAGCAAGGCGCTTTTTGCAGGCGAGGCCTTCGGAGCGGCGCTGGCATGCGCGCCGGAAGCGGATGGCTTTGGACTTATCGGCGCATACCTGGCGCGCGGATGCTTCGCCCAGACTTCGCAGATTGCTGGCTGCATTCGCATCGAACGGGGATTATCGACATGACTCGCGTCTCCAACCCTGCAGAGGGCCGTAGCGTATTTCAATGCGCAGTTCGGTTGCTGGAACGCGTGCCTTACTGGCTGCTGGCCATTCCGCTGCGCCTCGCGGTTGCCACAATATTCTGGAACTCGGCCATGACCAAGCTCGCGAACTGGGATGCGGCGCTCGAACTGTTTCGCGACGAATACAGGCTGCCGGTGTTGCCGCCGGATGTGGCTGCGCACATTACCGTATCGATAGAACTGAGCATGCCGGTGTTGCTGGTGCTCGGCCTGGGCGTCAGGCCCGCCGCATTGGTCCTGCTCGGGATGACCTCCGTGATCGAGATCTTCGTGTACCCGCAGGCGTGGCCGACGCACATCCAGTGGGCCGCCATGCTGCTCATCCTGTTGTGCCGGGGCGCCGGAGCTCTGTCGCTCGACCACCTGATCCGTGAGCGACGGTGGCGCGATGCTTCGCCGGAAGGCGTCCGGCCTCAGCGCGATGAGCGCTGATTTCGACAGGAGGACTGTCACCGTGACGTCGTTCTCGTCTCCGTGTTGACCTGCCCGCAATGCGGGACGGCGTTGTCAGGTTGCTGGCCGTCTCGCATAAGATGAGGCGATGAAGAGATCGAAATCGCTGTATCGCGGGCACCGTTCTCCAGCCAGTGTCATCAGTTGCGCCGTGCGCTGGTACTACCGATATCAATTGAGCTTGCGTGACATCGAAGAACTGCTCTTTGAACGCGGCGTGACCGTGACCTACGAGACGATCCGATGCTGGTGCGATAAGTTTGGCGCCGCCTTTGCTCGTCGGGTGCAAGCGGCGCGTCGCAAGCCAGGCGGCACATGGCACCTTGACGAGATGTTCGTGACGTTGCGCGGCGAGCCTTACCTGCTATGGCGCGCAGTGGACGAGCACGGCGCCGAACTCGACGTCCTGCTGCAAAAGCGGCGCGATAAGGCCGCGGCCAAGCGCTTCTTCAAGCGTGTGCTGCGCTCGAACCCGGTGCCGCGCAAGATCATTACCGATCAACTGCGCAGCTATCCGGCCGCCAAAGCTGAGATTCCAGAGCTGGCGAGCGTAAAGCACGTGTTTGTCAAAGCGGCAGCCCGACTGAACAACAGGGCTGAAAACAGCCACCAGCCGACACGTGAACGCGAGCGTCGCATGCGCGGTTTTCGCGATCCGAAACGCACGCAGGCCTTCCTGTCGAGCTTCGGACTGTTCCGGCAACACTTCGCGATCAAGCTGCATCTGCTGCGCGCTTCACTTTATCGCAAGCAGCTTGCAGCAAGGTTCGTTGCCTGGCGCGAATTCACCGACCTCGCCCAAGATCCGTCGACTGGTTTCTAAATCATCGTCACACCTCCAGCGTTTTGTCTCACGCATGGCAAGTTGACAACGCCGTCTGGAGCGATCGTGCCGTAGGGCGCTGCCAGCCGCAGGGTGAATCCGCCTCCGGACAGCGCTCAGTCTGCCGATCCTCTTTATCCGCCATGCGGCGACCAAGCGACTCGTGTCTTCGCTCTATGGTCTTAGACTCGGGCGATGTCCCAACCTTCGATTATCTTTCGGACATTGCCAACATCATTCATAGGCACTATTCAGACCACGGAGCAACCGGTGATAGGAACGAACGGCTACGTCACGCGTGGACGCAAACGATAAAGCGACTGTTTTCCCAGGTTTCTTGCTAGGCTAGTTCCATGGAGCACGGCCAGAAACGACGCGCGGAAAGAAAGAGCGACGTGATGGGCAACCGCATCGCTCCTAACCTCAAGGACGTCGCCAAGAGGGGCTGGTGCTGAAGACTGTGCAGTGTCGGATAGTTCCAAATTCACTATGGAGTCCATGCTGAGTTGATGTCATCCTCGCTGGCATCTTTGAACGAGCGCGGGAATAGACAATCGTTGTTCAGGAGATGCCTGAAAATTGCCATGGGCGCGTGCATGTGCCGAGATAAGTTCATCAAGTGGTGCCGTCTGGATCTGACTATCGTAGAGTTCAAGCAGTCTTGCCGTAGCTTGAACTGCATGCGGTTCGAGCCTGTAACTAGACTCGAGGCTTCGCGAAGTTGCCAGCTCGCCGAGGCTCGTGTCAGCGTCGGTGTATACGGACAGATCCCCGTCGCCGAAGCCGGCGTCAAATAAATAGAAGGACGCGAACATCGTTCGAACGATAGTCCCTAAGTGGAATGCGGCGCCGTTCTCGGAACTCAGGGCATTGAGACTCAGATGATTGCGAAGCGACAGATCGGTAAGCGTCGCGTTGGAGAGCCTGCCTGTCACCGTCTGTGGAACTTTTCGGACACGTGATGCCATGTTAAATCGAAGGTATCGGTTAGTGCATATCTGCGACTGGGCACGCGTTCAGGCGAAGATATCGCAGATGTATGAGATCTGATCTGTCTCGCTACGCTGGACATCTGCGTAGCGAGGGCCGAGCATCGGATCGTTAGAATATAACGTAGACCTTTCGCATTGTTTCTTCGACTTCCCACGTGCCTTCGGTGTGAGCCTCAAAGAACAGCGTGTCGCCGCCGGAAAAATGGATCGTGTCTTCGCCGTCGGGCGTAAATTGGCCACGGCCGCCAAGAAAGTGCATCACCTCTGCCTGCTCCACAGAGCGCCGATAGGTGCCAGGCGTGCATTCGAAGATGCCCGCGTCGATCCCTTCGCAGCCCGGAATTATCTTTTGTATCCCTGATACTCTGACCTCGGGCGTGCCGGGAAGACCGGCCGTACCCCAGTCTTCCAGTCCCTGTAATGCGATGCCTTGTTTGATCTGCTGGACTTTCATGTTGCGTATCCGTCGATGAGTGGGATGGAAAAAAAGCTATTGAGGCCCTGTCAGCCGATGTTCTATCCGGCCGAGCCGAACGATGGTCACACCCGCGCGCAACTGCCTGAGCGACGGCATCACGAGCATGCAGTCGGGATACGGCGTGCGCACAGCCTCGCCGTCCGACCAGCCGATCACGCTACCGGCCTCGGGGAATACTTCGAGCCCCGTGTAGTTACCGGAGAAGCGAAAGTTGAGGCTCTTCGCGACAACGGGCTCTGTCACGCGCACGATCAGCATTTCGTCAGGCAGCGGCATGAGCCAGCCTTGCGGCAGGTCCCCTTCGTGACGACACCCGACAACAACAGAAAGCGCGCCGTCACATCGCGCGCGACGGCCACGGCGCCCGTTTCCCAATGCTGTCCGCATTCGATCAGCAGCGCGTTCTTTGCGCTATGTGGATCACCGAAGCCCTCGTAGTCGCGCATGCGGCGGCCTTCGGGATGGCCCTCGTCGCAGATTACCGTGGCGGGCGTGCGGAGTTTTTCCGAAAGCGCGATGCCTTTGTCGAGCGGTCCCGCGACGATCAATGGCTTGCTCTTCTCATGCATCGAATGCAGATCGAGCAGCAGATCGACGGTATCGACGATGGGCCTCATCGCGCGCGCGGCGCAGTTCACTCGATTCGCGTGATGCGTCATCGAGCGTTTGAGCGGTCCATACGCGGTTGAAGTCCTGATGGACGAAGCGCGCCGCGTCGGGATGCGTCGGATCGAAACGCGCATACGCCTCGACGTTCGCGAACGCGAGCGTCAATTTGCCGCGCTTAGGACGCAGCTCCGCGCGCAGCAATGCATCCACGACGATCGCGCCACACACTTCGTTGCCGTGAGTGAGCGCGTTGATCATCACGTGCGGACCCGCGACGCCCGAATCAAAGGTGTGCACGTATGGAACGCCTGTGTCGCTGCACTCGTGCACGGAGATGTCCGGAAACACGAGTTCGACCGGATAGGTGTGCGCGTTCATTCGAGGCCGCCCTGGCACAGGTATTTGATCGACAGGTAATCATCCAGGCCGTATTTCGACCCTTCCCGGCCATAGCCCGATTCCTTCACGCCGCCGAACGGCGCTGCCTCGCTCGCAAGTATGCCTTCGTTGATGCCAACGATGCCCGCTTCGAGTTGCCGCGCGACGCGGTCTATGCGGCGCACGTCCTGGCTATAGAAATACGACGCCAGACCGAAAAGGGTGTCGTTGGCGGCGCCGATCGCTTCGGCTTCATCGTCGAAGCGGAACAGCGGCACGACGGGGCCAAAGGTTTCGTCGCAGCTCATGTGCATGTCGGGCGTCGCGTCCGCGAGCACGGTCGGCGCATAGTAGTTCGGGCCAAGCTCGGCCAGGCGCTTGCCGCCTGTCAGCACGCGCGCGCCGCGGCTCACGGCGTCGTCGACGTGCCGCGTGATCTTGTCGATGGCGCGCTCGTTGATCATCGGGCCGATCTGTGCGGCGGGATCGCTCGCTGGCGCGACCTTAAGCGCGGCAACGCGCGTCGCCAACAGGTCTGCAAAACGCTCATACACACCCGAGTGGACGTATACGCGGTTCGGGCTCACGCAGGTCTGTCCGCCGTTACGGAACTTCGCGGCGAGCAAGCCGGTCACGGCCGCCTCAAGATCGGCGTCATCGAACACGATGAAGGGCGCATTGCCGCCCAGTTCCAGCGAGAGCTTCTTCAACGTATCCGCCGACGCACGCGCCAGATACTTACCGACGGGCGTCGAACCTGTGAAGGTGACCTTGCGCACGCGGTTGTCGGCGAGCCAGTCGGCGACGGCGGGCATCGCGTTGTCGCGCGATGCCGAAATCAGGTTGAGCACACCCGGCGGGACGCCTGCTTCATCCGCGAGCATCGCGAGCGCAAGGGCGGTAAGCGGCGTGTCCTCGGCTGGCTTGGCGACGACCGTGCAGCCCGCAGCAAGCGCAGGCGCGATCTTGCGCGCGATCATTGCTAGCGGAAAATTCCACGGCGTGATCGCGGCGACAATACCCACCGGCTCCTTGATCGCGCTCATGCGTTTGCCGCGCTGCTGCTGGGGAATGAGGTCGCCGTAGATGCGCGTCGCTTCGTCGGCGAACCACGCGACGTACGACGCGCCGTACATCACCTCGCCGCGTCCTTCGGCGAATGGCTTGCCCTGTTCGAGCGAGATCAGGCGGCCGAGCGCGTCGGCGTTCTCCACCATCAGCGCATGCCAGCGATGCAGCACGGCCGCGCGATCCCTCGCCAGCGCATCTCGCCAAGCGGGGAATGCGCGAGCGGCGGCATCGGTGGCGGCACGTGCGTCCGCAGTATCGCTGTCAGCGACCTCCCTGATGACTTCACCGGTCGCCGGATTCGTGACATCGAAGCGCTTGCCCGCGACGGCTGCGACCCATTCGCCATCGATGAAATTGTCGCCGCGGATCAGTTCGCTCAATTCGTATCGCTTTGTCATGAAGAGACTCCTTTTAACTTTCGTGCGGGCGCGGCTGACACCGTGCCGCGCATCCATTAACCGAGACAGTGCGCGATCGCAGTGCCCACTTCAGCGGTCTTGGCCTTGCCGCCCAGGTCGCCCGTGTGCGGACCTTCCTTGAGCACGGCTTCGATCGCCGAAAGCATCGCATCGTGCGCTTCGCGTTCCTTACCCTGACCGTTGCCGAGGAAATCGAGCATCATTGCCGCCGACCAGATCGCTCAAATCGGATTGGCGATGCCGTTGCCCGCGATGTCCGGCGCGGATCCATGCACCGGTTCGAAGAGCGACGGGAACGTGCAATCCGGGTTCAGGTTGGCTGACGGCGCAATGCCGATCGTGCCCGTGCAGGCCGGGCCAAGATCGGAGAGGATGTCGCCGAACAGGTTGCTCCCGACCACCACGTCGAAGCGCTCTGGATTGAGTACGAAACGGGCGCACAGGATGTCGATGTGCTGCTTGTCCCACGTCACGTCGGGATAGCGCGCGGCCATTTCGGCAGCGCGCGCGTCCCACCACGGCATGCTGATCGAGATGCCGTTGCTTTTCGTCGCCACGGTGACTTTCCTCTCGCGGCGCTGCGCGAGATCGAAGGCAAACTTCAGCACCCGCTCTGCGCCCTTGCGCGTGAAGATCGACTGCTGCACCACGCCTTCGCGTTCGGTGCCTTCAAACATCATGCCGCCCACCGACGAATATTCACCCTCGGTGTTTTCACGCACGATCATGAAGTCAATGTCGCCCCCCTTGCGGCCCGCGAGTGGCGACGCCACGCCTTCGAAGAGTCGCGCGGGACGCAGGTTGATGTGCTGGTCGAACTCGCGGCGAAACTTGAGCAGCGAGTCCCACAGCGAAATGTGATCGGGCACGGTGGCCGGCCAGCCAACAGCGCCGAATAGGATGGCATCGACGCCGGAAAGCTGCGCCTTCCAGTCGTCGGGCATCATCTGGCCGTGCTGCGCGTAGTAGTCGCAGCTCGCCCACTCGATGTGCTGATAGTCGAAGCCAATGCCAAAGCGCCTGCTGACGGCGTCGAGCACACGCAGCGCCTCGGGCATCACTTCCTTGCCGATGCCGTCGCCAGGAATCACTGCGATGCGATGGGTGCGGGTCATATGCATCTCTTCGTGCAGAATGTTCGGGGATGAATGGGTTTTTGTAATGGAGTTGGTTGCGGCGCGCGGTTGAAAGGCCCCGCTTCCCGACGGGCGAAGCATCAGCAGATTGAGGGCGGACGGTAGCCGAACCGGAACAAGACGGTCGCCAACGACCTGTTGACGACCGGCGTGTTCTAACGATGGTTCTGCGAGAAGAGCGTTTCGAGCGGGTAGTGCGTCTTCACGAACGGCGTCTTGATAATGAGGTAGCTGAAGTATTTCTCGATACCCAAATCGCGCTCGAGAAGTCCCTCAATGATGCTTTGATAGTGGCTAACGCTGCGCGTGACGAACTTCAGCAGATAATCATAACCGCCGCTCGCCAGGTGACATTCGATGATCTCGTCGACATCCTTGACTGCGTTGACGAACCTGGTGAAATCCTCCCGGCGATGGTCGGCGAGTGTGACTTCGGTGAACACGATCTGGAGATCGCCGAGCTTCTCCAGTTGAATCTGCGCGCCATATCCGACGATATAGCCTGCTTTCTCCAGACGCTTCACGCGAATCAGGCAAGGACTCGGCGAAAGGCCGACGGCGTCGGCGAGCTCGACGTTGGTAATACGCCCTCGTATTTGCAGCTGCGAGAGGATGCGCAGATCGATGCGGTCCACTTTGCAATCGGCGTTCATCGTGATTTGGTCCCGCTGGCATGGCAAGGATCAGTCAAGACTGGCACGCGGGCAAAGTGCGTTTGAATTCGATCGAACCCTTAAGCGCGGTACGGACATCGGTTTGGGCGAGCACGTCATCGAGTGTCTTTTCGAGACGTTCGAACAGCATGTCGAATTCGCCTTCCGTGTAGCACAGCGCGGGCGCGAAGCCGAGAATGCTGTCGCCGAAGGCACGGAAAACGAGCCCGTTTGCGTAGGCCGCCGCGGCGATACGATCGGGCAGCTTGAGCGAGGTGTCGAAGCCCTGCCTGGTATCCTTGTCAGACACCAGCTCGAGTGCGCCCAGCAGGCCGCGGTGCCGCGAATCACCGACCAGGGGGTGCGCGAGCAGCGCATCAAGTCCTTGCGCGAAGCGTGGCGCGCGAGCGATGCCGTTCGCGAGCAACCCGCCTTCCAGATAGAGCCGAATTACTTCGAGTCCGATCGCAGCGCTAACCGGATGGGCCGAGTATGTGTGCCCATGGCCGATCACCGCCGCCACGTCGCCCTCGGCAATGCCCTGATAAACGGCATCCGACATCAGCACTGCCCCCATCGGGGCATACCCGGCCGTGAGGCCCTTGGCGACGGTCATCAGGTCCGGCTCAACGCCTTCGGCTTGAGACGCGAAGAGCGGGCCCGTGCGGCCGAAGCCCGTAATGACTTCATCTGCAACGAACAGGATGCCGAGCTTGTGACAAGCTTCGCGCATCGCCTTCAGCCAGCCGACAGGCGGTACGATCACGCCACCCGAACCCTGGATCGGCTCGCAGAAGAACGCAGCAACGTTATCGGCGCCGAGTTCTGCGACTTTCGCTTCGAGCGCCGCGACAGAGGCGGCGATCAGCGCGGCGTCATTGGCGAAGTCATTGCGGTACGCGTATGGCGACGGGATGTGATGCTGGGTTGGTAGCGGCACGTCGAAGTTGCGATGAAACGCGGGAAGCGCAGTGAGCCCCGCGCCTATAGACGACGAGCCGTGATACCCGCGTTGCAGCGCGATGATGTGCTTCTTTGACGGACGGCCCGTCGCGTTGTAGTAATGCGTGATGAAGCGCAGCGCAGCGTCGACGGCATCAGACCCGCCCAGCGTGAAGTACACGTGCTGCAGCGATGCCGGCGACAGTTCGACGAGCTTCGCAGCGAGTTCAATGGCCGGTTCGGAGCCGAAGTGAAAGTAGCCCGTTGCATAGGGCAGGCGGGTCATCTGCTTCGTGGCGGCCTCGACGATGCTTTGATGGCCGTAGCCGGTGTTCACGCACCAGAGGCCGGAGAAAGCGTCGAGCAGCTCGTTGCCGTCGATGTCGCGCAGGAACACGCCCCGCGCAGATTCCAGCACGGTGACGCCGCGCGCTTCATGCGCGCGATAGCTGACGACGGGGTGGATCAGATGCCTACGATCGGCTTCGATGAGCGATTGGATAGCCATGGTGCAGTTCTCTTCTCGGAATGGGCTTTGGACCATTCCAATACTACGAGAGAGGAACTTTCGCCGGTTCGCAAAATAAGCCGTGAAAAAACGCAAGTGCGGTTTTTTGCGGGGTACGCGTAGCATTTTGTGCTTGCGCGTGAATCGTCGGGAGTTCGCGGTGATCGCGTTAATAGCCGCGATTACGATCGATCTGTCCAAGCATTGGCAGACCTTCGCCGTGGCGGCGGATATTCTCCAGCACCACGTCGACGGCTGTCTCCGGCCGCGTCGCGCTCGCGATATGCGGCGTGATGCGCACGCGCGGATGGTTCCAGAGTGGATGCGATTCGGGCAGCGGCTCGGGGTCGGTGACGTCGAGGATAGCATTATGCAACTGGCCACTGGCCAGCGCATCAAGCAGGTCTTCCTGGTTCAACTGCGGGCCCCGCCCGACATTAATGAACGAGGCTCCCTTCGGCAGCCTGGCGAATATGCGCTTGTCCAGCAGACGTCGCGTCTCAGTGGTGAGCGGTAGCAGACAGATCAATATGCCGGTGCGTGCCAGGAACGCATCGAGCGCTTCGGCGCCCGAATAACAGTCGATCCCTTCCAGGCGATGCGCCGAACGGCTCCAGCCCGCGCACGGGAACCCAAACTGCCCCAGACGTTCCAGCACCGCCTTACCGAGCATGCCGAGCCCCATCACCCCAACACGTCGGGACGCCGCAGCGCGCACCGGCAATTCGCGCCAGATGCGCTGCCGCTGTTGCAATCCATAGTCGAACAGATCGCGATGGATGGTCAGCACGGCCTGCGTGACATACTCAACCATTCCTTCGACGATACCCGGCTCAACCATGCGCACGACAGTAATATGTGGCGGCACTCCGGACAGGTCGAACTGGTCGATGCCTGCGCCCACCGAGAAGATCACTTCGAGGTTGGGTAGCGTGCACGCGATATCGTCGGGAGGCTGCCACGTGGCGAGAAAGCGTACGGGCGCCGGCTCGCCGATGTCGGGCCACAGGCGAATCGGAATATCGGGTGCCTTTAGCGCAAAGAGCTGTGCCCATTGCTTGCCGCGTTCAGGGTCGGCTTTGTAGAGTAGTGTCATGTTTGATCAAATTGTCGAACTGTCAGCTTCGCTGGGAGCAATCTCACGGTACGCGCTCCGGCAAGACCGGAAGTTAGTCGTGACATTCCGGTGCCGCGCTTTGGGGAGGGATCGCTGCGGCCTCCTGCCATCGCAACAGGCCGCGGAAATCAAGGGCAGCCCGTTCGATCGGTCAGAAAGACACGCCCATGCTGCGGGAAATTGGTGCGCACGTCGTGCAATGGCAACCGGTTCAAGCCGAATTGGCTTACTAGCCCACCGCCTGATTGACGATACCGAATTGGCGAAAGGATGCATCGGCGCGAAGCGTACCGTTGCGCGCCATCTTCACGACCGTACCGAATCGGGAAAGTCCGAGTGCTTCCAGCCACGCCGAGAGCTGGCATTCGTGCGGCGTATCGATACGGACAAACGTGCCGGCGTGGAGCGAGAGCCAGTAACTGATCAATGCCTTGGCACGGCTGGAGTCGTTGGAGTCCGGTGCCACGACCGGACCGATGGAAAAACCATGTCCAAAGCGTCGGATGAGGGCGAAACCAATCAGGTCGTCATCGCGCGCGATTGCGATCCCTTGTGAAACTTCGAGGAGCGCCGGCAGGAGCGTCCCGCGGTCGAGGCCGCTCGCACGCGACGCCAGCTCTATCAGGCGCGCGGTATCGTTCAAGCCGAGCGGGCGCAGCCGCTCGCCGGGAGGGAGTGAAACAAGCGGCGGCTGGAGTGCGATTCCCTGATGGTGATCAACGGTTCCAATCGCTTCGAAGCCGAGCGTCTCATACAGATGCCGACCCTCTGCAGTTGCGTGAAGAATGACGGTTCGCTCGCCCAGTTCTTCCAGCAGCAGTTCCATGAGTTTGCGGCCAATGCCCTGGCCTTGCTGCTGCGGCGACACAACGACCATTCCGAGCGACGCGCGATCATCGCCGAACTTCCAGCAGAGCCCCGTGCCAACAAGCGTTCCGCTCGCATCCTCCGCGACGAATCCCATGCCCGCTTCAGCGACAAATTGCCAGTCTTCGACGCGATGAGGCCACCTCAATTCACTCGACAGGGCGCGCGCGCGCGCGACGTCCAGAAGCGAAAACGGGCGATAGGCAACTTGGTGACCTGTGGCGGGGGCTTCATTTCGGCGCGACATGCCTTTCTCCTTGGCTGGATGCTTACGCCGCAACTCTCGCATTGCCTTGCTGTGTTGTCCATAACGTTGACTGGGTGGAAAGCAAATCGATAAAAACTGCAGCGTCAACGCGTAAAAAACGCGTCACTTCTGCTAAAGCAGCCCGTCAGTCAGTGAATTGCGGAGGGTCGCCAGCGGTACGATTTCAACTGAGTGAAAGCACCAAATTAACGGCAGATGCGCGAGTCAAAAGGAGACGAAATGGACAGCTTCGATCCCGGCAAGGTTGCGGTGCGTTCCGGGCATTTCATCGGGGGAAAATATATCGACGAGGGCACGCAGAAGCTGCAAGTGGTTCGCCCTTCGGATGGCGTTGCCTATGCGACGGTTCCGGTGGCCGATGCGGAAATGACGGATCGCGTGGTCGAGAATACGTGGACGGCCTGGCGTTCGAGTGGTTGGGGGCGAATCGCTCCTCGCGAACGCGCAAGGGTGCTGCACCGCTTTGCCGAGCTTGTCGCCGCCGACGGCGAGACGCTGGCACCCCTGGAGGCGCTCGGGTCCACCCGCCCGATCCGCGAGGTGGCAGCCTGGGACGTTCCCTTCACAGCCGAGGGCATCCGCTTTTATGCGGAGTTCGCCGACAAGATCGGCGGCGATGTCGCAGCAACCGATCACGATCACCTTGGTATGACAATCGCTGAACCGTACGGAGTCGTCGGCGCAATCGCGCCCTGGAACTTCCCTCTGGTGATGGCGTCGTGGAAGCTCGCACCGGCATTGGCGGCGGGCAATGCGGTCGTACTGAAGCCGTCGGAGACAACGCCCTTTTCGGTGCTGCGCCTCGCGGAACTGGCGGTCGAAGCGGGCGTGCCACCGGGTGTTTTCAACGTAATACAGGGCGACGGTCACATGACTGGCGATGCGCTTGTGCGTCATCCGCATATAACAAAAGTGACGTTCACCGGTTCCACGCGCACCGGGGCCGCGATCATGGCGGCATGCGCGCATTCTGGCACGAAGCCGGTTACCCTGGAACTGGGCGGCAAGAGTCCGCAGATCGTCTTTGCGGATGCGCCACGGCTCGAGGACGTCGCGCGCCGCATAGCAGCGGCGGTCGCGGGCAACGCCGGGCAGGTATGCGTGGCGGGATCACGTCTATTGGTGGAGCGTTCGATTGCGGCGGACCTGGCCGACCGGATCGCACGCATCTTCGCGGAACTCCGGCCGGGCGCGACATGGTCGGCAGGCACGACGCTATCGCCGATCATCTCTGAAGCCCAGGCCTCACGCATTGAAACAATTGTGCAGCGCACAGTGGCCGGCGGCGCAACCTTGCGATGCGGCGGCCGTCGAGCGGATGGCGAACCGGGCGGCGCATTCTATTCGCCAACGATTCTCTGCGACGTCAATGAGCAATCCGAAGCGGTTCGGGAGGAGGTGTTCGGCCCGGTTCTGACGCTGCAGACATTCGATACGGAAGCGGAAGCGCTGGCTCTGGCACACCACCCCGACTATGGCCTGGCTGCCGGCGTGCACACCGCAGATCTGGGCCGAGCACTGCGCTTCGTGCGTGGCATCGAAGCGGGTACGGTGTGGGTGAATCGCTACGGGAGAACCAGCGATTTCATGATCCCTACGGGCGGCTACAAGCGCTCCGGCATTGGCAAAGATCTGGGACGGCAGGCCTATGAGGCAAATCTTCGCTTCAAGAGCGTCCTGATCGACACGCGCTCATGAACGGTTACTCCAACGACGGGGAGCAGCACGGATGGCGTGCGAGATGCTCGGCAGACTGTGCCGTTTGGGCCTTGTATAAAGCGTTGAAGCCATGTTTTTGCCGGCAGAACAAACGACATATTCTTTTTTGCAATGCTTAAATTCTGTTCAGGAATGCACTTCCTGTTTTCCCGCTAAGCTCCACGCGGATTCACAACACGATAGGACTGAGACGATGATCGATTTCGAACCAAAGTACATCACGTTTGACTGCTACGGCACGCTGACGAAGTTTCGCATGGGTGACATGGCCCGCGAGATCTACGGTAACCGCCTTCACGGCGCAGAACTGGAGAAATTCGTTGCATTCTTCTCGGGCTATCGCCGCGACGAGGTGCTCGGCGCGTGGAAGCCGTATCGCGACGTCGTCGTCAATGCCGTACGCCGCGCGTGCAAGCGTATGAATGTCGAGTTTATCGAAACGGAAGCGGAGCAATTCTACCTCGCCGTACCGACATGGGGTCCGCACGCGGACGTGCCGGAAGGGCTGTCGCGGCTGGCCAGGAAGTACAAGCTCGTGATTCTTTCGAACGCGTCGGACGATCAGATCCAGAGCAACGTCGACAAGCTGGGCGCGCCGTTCCATCGCGTGTTCACCGCGCAGCAGGCTCAGTCGTACAAGCCGCGCATGCAGGGATTCGAGTACATGTTCGACCAACTGAACTGCAACCCGGAGGACGTGTTGCATGTGTCGTCGAGCCCTCGCTACGACCTGATGACGGCGCATGACATGGGCATCAAGCACAAGGCGTTCGTCAAACGCGGTCACGAGCCGGACGCGCCGTACTACGAGTACTATGAAGTCGACACCATCGGCGATCTCGCAACGCAACTCGGTCTGTGACTCCCTGCCTCCTCTCATGCAAGGACACCCGATGAAACTCGACTCCTACTGGCTCGACACGGCACCCGCCGGGCCCCAGGTTTGCGAGGGTCCCGTCGATGGCCAAGTCGACGTCGCCGTCATTGGCGGCGGTTTCACCGGGCTGTCCGCTGCGCTGGCACTCGGCCGGCGCGGCGCGAGCGTTGTCGTACTCGATGCTGGTCGTATCGGCGGAGGGGCATCTGGTCGCAATGGCGGCCAGTGCAACACCGGCGTTGCGCAGGACTACGCAGCGCTTCGCAAGCAACTGGGCGTCGAGCGCGCGCAAGGTTGCTATCGCGCGTATGCCGAGGCGGTTGATACGGTCGAGCGGCTGATTCGCGAAGAGCAGATTGACTGCGACTATCTCGCGTCGGGCAAGCTGAAACTGGCCGCGAAACCGCAACATCTGGCGCACCTCGAGCATACGGCCGAGCTGATCCGCCGCGAAGTCGATCCCGATGTCGAGATCATTCCGCGTGAGCGCATTCGCAGTGAAGTCGGATCAGACGCTTTCTTCGGAGGCCTGCTGCATAAGCACGGCGGGCAGATGCACATGGGCAAGTTCGCGGTTGGTCTGGCAAATGCGGCCGTGCGCAACGGTGCGCGGCTTTTCGAGCACGCGCCCGTCACGTCGATCGCGAAGGACCGCGGCGCTTACCAGATCGAGTCCGGACGCGGCACATTACGCGCGCAGCAGGTATTGGTCGCGACGGGTCCATCGCGGCATGGACCGTTCGGCTGGTACCGGCGGCGTATGGCGCCGGTCGGTTCATTCATCATTGTGACGGAGCCGTTACGTGCTGAGCATCTCGCCCGGCTGCTGCCGAATCGGCGCTCATACACAACGAGCCGCCTGATGCATAACTACTTCCGCGTCACGCCCGATTCGCGGCTGCTATTTGGTGGACGTGCACGCTTTACGGCATCGGAGCAACCATCGGACGAAAAAAGCGGCCGTATCCTGCAGGCGAACCTCGCGCAGATGTTCCCGAGCCTTGCCAAGGCGCGTATCGACTATTGCTGGGGTGGTCTCGTCGATATTACGGCTGATCGTTTGCCACGCGCCGGGGAACACGACGGCCTCTATTTCTCGATGGGCTACAGTGGCCACGGCACGCAGATGGCAACGCACATGGGCCAGGTGATGGCCGAGGTGATGGCCGGGAATTCTGAAGCGAATCCCTGGCGAGACTTTGACTGGTCCGCGATTCCAGGGCATACGGGCAAACCGTGGTTCCTGCCGCTCGTCGGGGCGTACTTCCGGCTAAAAGACGTCCTCTATTGACGAACAACTCCCTTGTGGAGGAGACAGATGCACAAGATAAATATGCGCGACGCCGACGCCAGCGTCGGCGATGAACTTCAACAGCTCAACCGCAAAGGCGTGTCGCGACGCAATCTGCTTCGCGCGATGGCTGCCGGTGGGATGTTCTCGATGACTGGCGCGGGAATGCTGGCCGCGAGCGGGTCGGCATTCGGGCAACAGACGCCGAAAAAAGGCGGCAAGATTCGCGTCGCGACGCAATCGGCGTCCACTGCGGATACGCTCGATCCGGCGAAGGGCGCGCTGAGCACGGACTACGTGCGCGCCAATATGCTCTACAACGGTCTGACCGAGTTCGACTCGCATCTTGGCGCAAAAATGGCGCTCGCGGATTCGCTGGAAACTAAGGATGCGACCGTGTGGGTTGTCAAGCTGCGCAAGGGCGTGCAGTTCCATGACGGCAAGGCGCTCGCGCCCGCCGACGTTGTCTACTCGATCATGCGCCACAAGGATCCGGCGACCGCCTCGAAGGCGAAGACGCTCGCGGACCAGATCAAGGACGTGAAGGCGACGGGCGCGAATGAACTGACGATTACCCTCGAAGGTGCAAACGCCGACCTGCCGGTGATCCTGGCGACCTCGCACTTCATGATCATCAAGGACGGAACGAAGGATTTCAGGACGGCGGTCGGCACTGGTCCTTTCAGGCTCAAGGAATTCTCGCCGGGCGTGCGTACCGTCGGGGTGCGCAATGAAACGTACTGGAAGACTGGACTGCCGCACCTTGACGAGATTGAGCTGGTCGGCATCGGAGACGAACCGGCGCGCGTCAACGCGTTGCTTTCGGGTGACGTGCAGCTGATCAATGCAGTGACGCCGAACTCCGCGCAGCGAATCAAGGGGACGTCCGGTTTCTCGGTCCTGGAGACGAAAACGGGCCAGTACACCGATCTGATCATGCGCGACGAAGGTGGTATCACGGGTAACCAGGATTTCCGCCGTGGCATGACGTACCTGCTGGATCGCGAACAGATCCTTCGTGCGGCTTTTCGCGGCTACGGGGCAATCGGCAATGACCAGCCGATCGACCCGACGAACAGGTACTACTTTGCCGGTATTCCACAACGAAGCTTCGATCCGGACAAGGCCAGGTTCCATTTTCAGAAGGCGAAGCTCGGCAACGCTCCGCTGCAGGTATATGCATCGCCGGCGGCCACCGGATCGGTCGAAATCGCGACGCTGCTCCAGGTTGCCGCGCCAGGCGCTGGCCTGAACCTCCAGGTGAACCGTGTACCGGCGGATGGCTATTGGTCAAATCACTGGATGAGGCATCCGCTCAGCTTTGGCAACGTCAACGCGCGGCCGAGCGCCGATGTGCTCTTTACACAGTTCTTCAAGTCCGACGCGCCATGGAACGAAGCGAACTGGAAGAACCCGAAGTTCGACCAGTTGCTCCTCGCCGCGCGCGGCGAACCCGATGACGCGAAGCGCAAGAAAATCTACGGCGACATGCAGGTGATGGTGCATGAAACCGGCGGTATTGGCATCCCCTTGTTCGTGAGTTCACTCGACGCCCATACGACCCGGCTGAAAGGTCTGGGCACGATTCCGCTGGCCGGACTGATGGGCTTCACGTTTGCGGAACACGTCTGGCTCGAGTCCTGAGCTGTCACGTCTTCAGTCGCGCCGCTACCTGGCGGCGCACCATTTCTGTACAGGAGGCGTTTCTAGTATGAACGCAAACGCGCAACGACTCATTGCAGCGCGCCTCGGTTTCGCGCTGGTCACGCTGCTGCTGGTGTCGGCCATCGTATTCGCGATAACTGGCCTTTTGCCGGGCGACGCGGCGCAGCAGGCGCTCGGCCAGGCGGCCACACCGGAACAGGTAGCAGCCTTGCGTCACCAGTTTGGTCTCGACCAGCCCGCTCTGCAGCGCTATTTCCAGTGGCTTCTGCACATCGTGAGTGGCAGTTTCGGCACGTCGCTGTCGAACAACACGCCGGTGAGCGAGCTGATCGCGACCCGCCTGCCGAATACGCTCATGCTTGCAGGGCTAACGGCCGCTGTGTCGGTTCCTGTCGCGCTGGCGATCGGCATTCTGTCGGCGATGTATCGCGGTTCGCTGCTGGACCGTACCCTCAACGTGCTGACGTTGTCAACCGTCGCTGTGCCCGAATTTCTGATAGCGACGATCGCCGTGCTGATCTTTGCTGTCAAGCTGCGCTGGCTGCCGGCGCTGTCATATCTGTCGGAGGTCACGTCGTTCGGCGCGCTGGTGCGTATTTATGCGATGCCCGTTATGACGCTGTGCTGTGTGATTGTGGCGCAGATGGCGCGTATGACACGTGCCGCGGTGCTCGATCAGCTGAACGCGTCGTACGTCGAGATGGCCGTACTCAAGGGCGCCTCACCGGTCCGAATCGTGTTGCGCCATGTGCTGCCGAATACGATTGGCCCCATTGCCAACGCGGTCGCCCTCAGCCTGTCGTATCTGTTCGGCGGCGTCGTCATCGTCGAATCGATCTTCAACTATCCGGGGCTCGCGAGCCTGATGGTCGATGCCGTCACCAATCGGGACATGCCGCTCGTGCAAGGCTGCGTGATGGTGTTCTGCGCGGCGTATCTCACCCTGGTACTCATTGCCGACCTATGTCAGATCTTCTCCAATCCGAGGTTGCGTCAACGATGAACCGACCCGATACATCCCATGCGGGGACCGTCCTGTACTCGGTGCCCGATGAAGAGGCCCGCCCTTGCGCCGATACGCTTCAGGACGCCCCCGCCACAGCTCCTGTCAACAAACGTGGTCCGCTGCGCCGTCTCGCGAACCGTCTCTCGCTGCTTGGCCTGATCGGCCTCGTGATCGTGGTGTTCTGGCTCTGCGTTGCGTTCTTCGGGCCGCTCGTCGCTCCGTACAAGGGGGGCGCCGTGACGTCGACTGAGATATTCGGGTCGTACAGCGCGGCGCATCTGCTCGGCACCGATTTTCTGGGCCGCGACATGCTCAGCCGCGTGCTGTACGGCACCCAATACACAGTTGGACTGGCGCTGGCATCGACCGTGCTCGCCAGTTGCATAGGAACGTTCTTCGGGCTGGTTGCGGCCGTGTCCGGACGCTGGGTCGACGAAATCATGAGCCGACTGTTCGACGCCCTGATCTCGATTCCGAGCAAGATCCTCGCGCTCGTCGTGATCGCCGCATTCGGTTCGTCGGTGTCGATACTGATCATGGTCGCCGCGCTCGCTTATATTCCTGGCGCGTTTCGCATCTCGCGCTCGCTGGCAGTCAACCTGATGACACTCGAGTACGTGCAGGTCGCAAAGGCGCGCGGCGAAGGACTGTTTTACATCGCGCGCGTCGAGGTGCTACCCAACATGATTCATCCGATGCTCGCGGACTTCGGCCTGCGCTTCGTGTTTATCGTGCTGTTGCTCAGCGGCCTGAGCTTTCTCGGCCTCGGCGTGCAGCCTCCGAATGCCGACTGGGGTTCGCTCGTGCGCGAGAACATCGGCGCTCTGGCGGAAGGCGCACCGGCCGTACTGGTGCCCGCCGTCGCGATCGCGACGCTCACGGTGGGCGTGAACCTGCTGATCGACAGCCTGCGCCGGCACGCCGCGCGCGGCCATGGAGACGCCAAATGAACATGATCGAAGTCAAGGGCCTGCGCGTGGTCGCGGGCTCGGCGCCCGACCCGGTCGTCGAGATCGTCAAGTGCGTCGATTTCACCGTGAAGAAAGGCGAAGTGCTTGCGCTGATTGGCGAGTCGGGCTCGGGCAAGACGACGATCGCGCTGTCGCTACTGGGGCACGCACGCGGCGGCTGCTCTATTGCGGGCGGATCGGTGAAGATCGGGGGCGTCGAAGTGCTGTCACTCGATGCAGCCGGACGTCGCGGGTTGCGCGCGCGCACCGTCGCTTACGTCGCCCAGAGCGCGTCGGCGGGTTTCAACCCGGCCCGCACGATCATGGACCAGGTGACCGAGCCCGCGCTGCTACACAGATTGATGACGCCTGCTGCGGCCCGCGAGAAGGCCGTGGGACTGTTTCGCTCGCTGGCTTTGCCGTCGCCAGAAACCATTGGTGCACGCTATCCGCATCAGGTATCGGGCGGTCAGTTGCAGCGCCTGATGGCGGCGATGGCGCTGATTACCGATCCCGCTGTCGTCGTGTTCGACGAACCGACGACGGCGCTCGACGTCACCACACAGATCGAAGTGCTCGCTGCTTTCAAGAAAGTGATCCGCGAACTGGGCACGACAGCCGTCTATGTCTCGCACGATCTTGCCGTCGTCGCGCAGATGGCGGACCGCATTGTCGTACTCAACGGGGGCATCGTGCGAGAGAATGGCACGACCGGGCAGGTGCTCGATACGCCGGCCGACGACTATACGCGGCAACTGCTCGCGGCCACGCGCCGCCCGGAGCCGGACCTTGCGCTTCTGGCTTCAGATGTGGCACCACCGTTGCTCGAGGTCCGCAATCTGAACGCCGGGTATGGACGGATCGATGCGAACGGCGTGCCTGCCGTATGTGTGCTTGAGGACGTAAACCTGAGGATCTCGCGCGGCAGCGCACTCGGCGTGATCGGGGAATCGGGTTCGGGCAAAACGACGCTCGCACGCGTGGTGGCCGGACTGGTGGATCGTGCCCGCGGTGAGGTGCTGCTCGACGGCAAGCCGCTGCCAGCGAAGCTCTCCGGGCGCACGCCTGATCAGTACCGGCGCGTGCAGATCGTTTTTCAGAATGCGGACACGGCGCTCAATCCGAGCCGCACGATCGCCGACATTCTGGCGCGGCCGATGAACTTCTATCACGGGCTGCGCGGGGCAGCGGCGCGCAAGCGCATGCTCCAACTGCTCGATCTGGTGAAGCTGCCAGCATCGATTGCCGGGCGTCAGCCGGGCGGCCTGTCGGGCGGCCAGAAGCAGCGCGTGAACCTGGCTCGCGCGCTTGCGGCCGAGCCTGCGCTCATTCTCTGCGACGAGGTGACCTCCGCACTGGATACCGTAGTCGGCGCAGCGATTCTTGACCTGCTCGTGGAACTGCGGCGCGAACTGGGTCTGTCATACATGTTCATCAGCCACGATATTTCGACGGTGCGGGCGATCTGCGACGACGTCATGGTCCTCTATGCCGGTCGGTGTGTCGAAGCCGGTCAGCGCAACGTCCTGGCCGCGCCCCCCCACCACCCGTACACAGAGCTACTGGTCGATTCGGTGCCCGCACTGCACCCAGGCTGGCTCGACTCACGGCGCACGCTCACAGGCGCCGCCTTGCCGTCGATGGGGCCCGCCAGTGACTCCACTGAGCTGTGCAGCTTTCGGGCGCGTTGTCCGGTCCGCATCGACGGTAAGTGCAACGTTACACCCCCCAGTGCCAGGAAGCTGCCCTCGGGCGCCATAATCCTTTGCCACCGCTCTGCCGCCGAACTCGAGCTCGCGCAGAAAGCCGACCCGGTGACGGCATGACTGCACGCTTTGTGAGAGTGGCGGAGACCGGACGCAAGACGTTCGGGATCGCCGTCGATGGAGACGCAGTGAAGGCCGCCGAAGGCGACACGCTGCTGGTCGCGCTCCTGACGGCACAAGACACGTTACGCGATTCCGAGTTTGGCGACGGCCGCCGTGCGGGCTTCTGTCTGATGGGTGCTTGCCAGGACTGCTGGGTCTGGACTGCGCAAGGTGAGCGTGTCCGCGCCTGTACAACGCCAGCAATGCCCGGCATGTCGATCATCACGCGCGTAGCGCTAGTGGGGGAGGGCGTATGGCCGCGTCTGCAGAAGTGAAGGGTCCGAACGTCGTCGTCATTGGCGCTGGACCGGCGGGCGTGCGCGCCGCGCAGGCGCTGGTTGACGCGGGGCTGCGGCCCACGGTGATCGATGAAGGGCGCCGCGATGGTGGCCAGATCTATCGGCGCCAGCCGGACGGCTTTTCGCGTTCGTATGAAACGCTGTATGGGACGGAGGCTGCGCGTGCCGCATCGCTCCATCGCGACTTCGATGCATTGCGCGCGCAAATCGATTATCTGCCTGACACGCTCGTATGGAATATCGGGCCAAAGGCGGTGCATATCGTGAGTGGCTCGCGCTACCGCAAGCTTGCATTCGATTCGCTGATCATCTGCAGCGGAGCCACCGATCGGCTGATGCCGGTTCCCGGCTGGCACTTCGCGGGTACTTACAGTCTGGGCGGCGCACAGGTAGCCCTCAAGTCGCAGGGATGCGCGATCGGTGCTCGGATCGTGATGATGGGAACCGGGCCATTGCTGTATCTGGTCGCCGCGCAGTATGTCAAGGCAGGTGCGACAGTGAGCGCCGTCCTGGATACATCGTCCTTGGCGCAGCGCCTGCGAGCGCTGCCGCAGTTGCTCGCGATTCCATCGACGCTTCGCAAGGGCATCGCACTGATGCGCGTGTTGCGCCGCGCGGAGGTTCCGATTCATCGTGGCGTGGTGCCTGTCGCAATCGAAGGCTCGTCTGAGCATGGTGTCACAGGCGTTCGCGTGAAGCTGGCAAACGACACGACGCTGAATGTGACGTGTGATGCCGTCGCACTCGGCTATCACCTGCGTTCCGAAACACAGCTTGCTGATCTCGCGGGCTGCGCTTTTCGTTTCGACACGATCACGCAGACGTGGCTTCCGCAGATTGATGAGGATGGCCGTAGCAGCGTCGCAGGCATCTATCTGGCAGGCGATGGGGTGCGCGTGCGCGGTGCTGACGCGGCCGAACGCGCGGGCCGGCTCGCCGCATTGGCCGCGCTGCACGACGCAGGTATCGAACTCGGGGGCGCCGCGCAACTACGCGCGGAACTCTCCCGTTTCACACGTTTCGCAGCCGGCTTGCGCACCGCCTTTCCGTGGCCCGCGCGCTTCGCGGCAGCCCTGCCGGATGACACCATCGTGTGCCGCTGCGAGGCAATCACTGCCGGCGAATTGCGGCAGGTCGTTCGTGAGATGGGCGCGATAGAGGCAAACCGCGCAAAGGCATTTTCCCGCGTCGGCATGGGCCGATGTCAGGGACGCTACTGCTCGCACGCCGGTGCTGAAGTCATCGCAGCAGAAGCGCGCGTGCCATTGGAAGCCGTCGGGCGATTACGCGGCCAGGCCCCTGTCAAGCCGCTGCCCATAGCGCTGGAATCAGGGTCCGGGATGGAGACTGTTCGATGAACCGACACGCCGACGTAATCGTTATTGGTGGCGGCATCATGGGCACTTCGACGGCTTTCTTTCTGCGCAGGCGCATGCGCTCGGTGATCCTGATTGAACGCGGACTCGTCGGACAGCAGGCCAGCGGCACCAACTTTGGCGGTGTCCGCCGGCAGGGTCGCTCCTTGCCTCAGCTTGCAATAGCCAATCGCGCACTGGATGTCTGGTACCGAACCAGAGAACTGCTTGGTGAGGACATTGAATTTTTGCCTTCCGGTCATACGCGCGTTTGCTACCACGCGCACGATGCTGAGTATTTTCATCGTTATGCCAATGAGGCGCGCGCGTTTGGCCTGCACCTTGAGGTGCTGGACGGTGCTGCAATGTTCAGGCGTTTCCCATTTCTGGGACGGGAAGTTCTCGCCGCGTCCGTCTCACCGCTCGACGGACACGCTAATCCGCGGATCGCATCGCCGGCTTTCGCACGCGCTGCCGTGCGGCACGGCGCACAGATCGTCGAGAACACCGAGATCGTCAGCGTAGAGAAGGACGGTGCTGAATTCCGGGTGCAGAGCGCGACAGGCGAAACGTATCGAGCAGCGCGGCTCGTTATCTGTGCGGGCGCGTGGGCGAGTGCGCTCTCGCAGCAGTTTGGCGAGCCGGTGCCTCTGATAGCGCACGGGCCCCAGATGGCCGTCACAGAGCCGGTGCCTTACGTCTTTCAGTCATCGATGGGCGTCTACACGTCGATCAAGGAAGAGAGCGTCTATTTCCGGCAGATTCCGCGCGGCAACATCGTGCTCGGCGGTGGCCCGCCCGGTCCCGCCGATGCCGTCACGCGCCGGGCGTCGGTGTTGCCGGAGAACACCGTGCAGCAGATGGCGCAGTTCCGTCGTCTCGCGCCCGCGCTGGCTCGGCTCAACGTGATCCGCGTCTGGAGCGGGGTGGAGGGTTACCTTCCCGACGGAGAACCTGTCATCGGGCCGAGTTCGAAAGTAGACGGTCTCTTTTATGCATTTGGCTTCAGTGGCTCGGGGTTTCAGATTGGTCCAGGGGTGGGCGAAACGCTCGCGGAGCTGATCGACATGGGGCGTACGCCAATCCCGCTCGATACATACGCAATCGACCGATTCACTGCGACGTCCGCCACTGCTTCGGCTTTAGCCATCGGGCACGACGGCTGACAGACCACGGCTACCACGGGGCTTTCCCGTTGATCAGTGAAACGATCCCAGTCGAAGCCCCCTTGCGCGGCAGATGTGGCTCGGGCGGGACGGCAGATAAGGAACCAGTCCAGTTGAGATCGGGAACGTATTGATTTAGTAGTGCAAGACAATTATTCAGGAAGGGCTTTGGCCCATTGATCGAACGGTCCGCGGGCGGCGCGGCATAGCCGTCGTCGGATTCGCCACAAACTACCAGAACACAACACAACATGTCCAAATTGCAGCAAGCAGCGGTGGAGCAGTCCGGCTCCCGATCGTTTGTCGATCTCCGAAAGTTCGCGGCGGATAATATCCAGGGGATTGAGGCAATTGCTTCGGTAGGCGAGAGTCGCTTCCTTGCTAGTCGCCACTTTCTAGATTGGCCGCCGGGTCCCATGAGCGCGGGCGTAATAGCGCTCGACACAGGATGCGGTGTGGTGCCACCCCAGCCTGCAGATGAATTCGTCATCGTCGCGGAAGGCGAGATCACATTGACGCAAGCAGAGCATGCCATGGCGCTGGGGCCAGGCGACAGCGCGGTGCTTGCTCATGGCGCTGAGTTTTTTTGGTCGGCGCGAGGGCCGGTTTCGATCATCTTCATGCGTTACCACGGCAGCCAGTCTGCTGATGGAAAGATTGTCCCCATCCAGCACGCGCCGCTGTTGGAGACCTCGGGCACGCCTTCCGCGGAGTTGTTACTCACGCCCGCGCCCCTCTGCCGTAACTTCACGGACTACCGGTCTGCGGATGGAGAATTCGTCTGCGGCACCTGGGACTCAACGCCCTATCAACGCAGCGCAATGTTTTATCACCATTGCGAGCTGATGTATCTCCTGGAAGGCAGTGTCACGTTCGAGGATGAAGCCGGCAGAACGGCCACGTTCGGGCGCGGCGACATCTTCCTCGTCGAGCAAGGCGCGCGGTGCAGTTGGGATAGCCGCGAGCACGTCGCCAAGGTATACGCGATTTATCGTCCGGCTTAACTCCGCGAATCACGCCGCCGGTGTAGCTTCGCCCGCAGGCAGCCTCTGTCTACGGGCTTTTTTGACGCGCCGAGCGCACGGGCGGGCACGCGTGCGCAAATTAAATCATAAGAACCATAGAGACCACCCGATGCTATCGTCCATTCGCACGCGCGTTGTTCTTGCCTGCATAGCGCTGGTCGTTTTCTCCGTCGTCTCCAGCACCGCGACTGACTATTCGATCGCGAAGTCGAGCATGGAGGCTGCAATCGATCACGACTTGACGTCGTCCGCCAACGATCACGCCGCTGCAATCAGCGAGTGGATCGCTGCGAAAACCCAAATGGTTTCATCGCTGCAGGATGTGGTGCTGACGGCAGACTCTCTGCCCATGCTTCAACAGATCGCCGTCGCCGGTGGATTCTTTGACGTGGGCGTCGGCTACCCGGACAAAACCGCGAAATTCAACGATTGGCCGAACCCTCCTGCCAGCTACGATCCGACTAGCCGACCCTGGTACAAAGCCGCCGTGCGATCGGGCAAACCCGTCGCCATCCCTTACGTCAGTACGAGCGGGGCGTTGCTGGTAGGCTTGGGGATTCCCGTGATACGCGACGGCGTGGTGAAGGCTGTGCTGGACGGCAATATCGCCTTGGACAGCGTAATTGAGAACGTAAAATCGATCCATCCGACCCCGTCAAGTTTCGGCATGCTGATCGACCACAGCGGCCGCGTGATTGCACATCCCGATCCCAAGCTGCAGCTCAAACCGGTCACTGATGTCGCAGCGGATTTCGCTGGCGTCACCACCGCGTCGGCAGGCCCGGGGAATGCGCCGATGAAACTGGTGGTCGACGGAAAGACGAAAATGGTGCGCGCGCAGAGTGCGCCGGGTACGGATTGGGACATCGTGATCGCCCTCGACGAATCCGAGGCGACCGCTGGAATGCGCTCGCTATTGAGTGCGTCACTGATCTCTCTTATCGTCATCGTCTGCATCGCATCCGTGATAGGCGTCGCCCTTACCACGACGGCGTTCCGTCGCCTAGGTCACGTTTGCCTGGCCATGACAGCGATCGGTTCGGGCGCGGGCGATTTGACGCAGCGCTTACCGGACGAGGGCAGGGATGAAGTGGCCAACATCGCGCGTTCGTTCAATCAGTTCGTCGCCAAACTTCAACGTGTAATGTTGGAAATCCGCGGTGCGAGCGAATCGGTGCGTGCCGCCGCAAGTGAAATTGCCGAGGCGAACCACGATTTGTCGTCCCGCACCGAATCTGCTGCAGCGAGCCTGCAACAGACAGCCGCATCGATGGAGCAAATCTCAGGGACGGTGGACCGGTCTGCCGCCGCGGCGCTCGGGGCCGACGAGCGATCGGGCATCGCGATGCAAATGGCTTCGCGCGGAGGTGAGGTCGTGTCCGATGCGGTTGGCACGATGGGAGAGATCGAGGAAGCGTCGGGCCGAATCGGCGCGATTATTAGCGTCATCGACGGCATCGCGTTCCAGACCAACATTCTGGCGCTCAATGCCGCTGTCGAAGCCGCTCGTGCAGGGGAGCAAGGCCGTGGCTTCGCCGTCGTCGCGCATGAAGTTCGCAGTCTCGCCCAGCGCAGCGCGCAGGCCGCGCGCGAAGTGAAGCAACTCGTGGAGGAGACGGTCTCGCGCGTTGCAGCCGGATCGTCTCAAGTGCGTCGAGCGGGCGAGACGATGAACCAGATTGTCGCGAATTCGGCCGATGTGCAATCGGTCATCTCGGGCATCGCACGTTCTACCACGGAGCAGACACGCGGAATCCAGGAGGTCAATCGAGCGGTTACGCAACTCGACGCCATGGTTCAGCAGAATGCGGCGTTGGTCGAAGAATCGGCAGCGGCGTCGGCCGCGCTGCAGACCCAGGCAGACGCCTTGGCGTCGACGATCGGAAGATTCAAGGTCGACTGAACATCTGCGCTTGCCGGGAAGCGTCCGCGGGGTGATTCCGCGAATCCGGCACGGATATTACGCTCTCGACGATGCGGGCGAAGGTCTGGACAGCGGGACGGATGGCTTCGATATCGAGCCCGCCGAACCCCAACAGAAATCCGTCACGAAATCCCGGATCGCCTTGGTTGAACGTGTGCAGCCGGCGAAGGTAGATTCCCTGTTCAAGCGATCGCGATACAGTCGTATCGAAGTCAACCAGATCCCGGATCCTGATTGTCATATGCAGACCCGCCGCGTTCCGCGAAGTTTCAAGTGCATCGCCAAAGGAATGGTCCAGACATCGGAGCAATTCCGATTGTCTCGCACCGTATATATCGCGCATCCGCCGAATGTGCTTCGAGAAATTCCCGTCCGCAATAAAGTCTGCCGTTGCGGCCTGCAAGGAAAGGTGCCCTGGTCTGTATAGGCGCAACGACGCAGCTGCGAAGGAATCGACCAAGTCAGGTGGAACAACTATATAGCTGAGCCTCATGCCGGGGTACATTACCTTGCTTAACGTTCCCATCAGAATGACACGGCCGTTTTCATCATCGCCTTGAAGAGACGGAAGCGGACGCTGGTCATATCGGAACTCACTGTCATAGTCGTCTTCCAGAACGAATGCGTCCCACCGCGCGGCGGCCGCACGCAGACAGGCACGCCGTTCGTCCGACAACGTCACCCCCATTGGAAACTGATGCGATGGGGTCGTCACCACGAGTCGAGGTCGGCGCAAACATCGTTCGAGCTTCATACCGTTACTGTCGACGGCAATAGCCTCCACTTCCAACCCGTTGGCGCGCAACAGGATTGGCGTCGCCCAGTGGCAAGGGTTTTCAACATAGGCCAGTTCACCCACGTCGGCCAGAATGCGTGAGCAAAGGTCAATCGACTGATTGGTCCCCATCGTCACGATGATCTGTTCCGGGGAGGCCCGGACCGCGCGCGATACGCACAAATATTCCGACAGCGCGCGGCGCAACGGCAGATATCCACCTGGATTGGAGTAGCCCATGAGGTCCGCATGCTGCTCTCCAAGATAGCGATTCTGGATACGCCTCCAAATCTGATAAGGAAAACAATCCGTATCGCAAACACCCGGCACGAAGGCCCCCTTGCGTTCCTGGATGCCTGCAGGAGCGTGTATCAGTTGCTCCCCGCGCTCGGAAAGGGTTCGTGCGGTTGATTCCCGAGGCGCCGACTTCATCGATTGCGGCAGCTTGTCGGAGACAAGCGTGCCACTCGTGGAATCGGTATGGAGATAGCCGTCGGCCGACAGCCTTTCATAAGCCGTTACAACGGTTATTCGGGAGACTTCCAGGGCAGCCGCGAGCGTTCGGGAGGACGGCAAACGTGCAGAAGCCTTCAGCGTGCCGTCGGATACCGCGTCTCGGATCCCGTTCGCGATCTGGATCTGTAGTGGTACGGTCCCGTCTCGACGGAGACGGGCGACCAGGAGGTCAGCAAGCAACGAGTCAACCATTGGACCTAACCAACTTTTTGAATTGGACTGATAGGTTCGCAGCGGGTACGCGTACTGTCAAGGCTCGCCATCGAACAAAGCCTTTTCAGTTATTAGGGTTCCTATGCGTGTATCTCTAAGTGAGTGTATTCGTCAGTTACATCGCCTGATAGGCCTGAGCATTGGTCTATTCGTCGTCATGGTGGCGGTTACCGGCGCGGGCATGCTGTTTCGAGAGTCACTCGAACCCGTCGTCTACCACGGTCTGCTCAAAGTCGAATCGTGCAAAAACCGCCTGCCGCTCGATACGCTGATTGCCAATGCGAGCGCTTCTAATCCAGTCGCAGGCCGGCCAAAGCAGGTGCGCATATACGCCGACGCGGATTCCAGCACGCGTGTTCTCTTCAGCGACAACCGGTGGTACTACGTCAATCCATGCACTGGCAAAGTGCTTGGAAACGAGGATCGTTACGGCGGCCTGTTCGGTACGATGGCCAGCCTGCACAGCTTTCAGTTTCTGAAGAAGAATGGAAGCGTCTTCGCTGGAACGCTTGCGCTGACATTCGCGATTGTCCTGGTCGGTGGCGGCTTGGCTCTGTGGATTCCAGAGACATTGCGCAAACGCAGGCGACCCGTCACGATCAAGCCCAAGCTCACCGGTCGCGCGCGCTGGCTCAGTCTGCACAAAACGCTCGGCGCCTATGTCAGTATCATCGTACTTGCCTCCGCGCTCACCGGCGCGCTGCAATCGTTTCAGTTCGTGAGGGATGCACTCTACACACTGACGGCCTCGAAGCCCCCCGCACCTTCTCCTAAATTGGTCGTGCGGGCCGATGCGCAAAGCCTGCCAGTCGAGGCCCTCTGGCGACGCGCACAGGCATTGGTGCCGCAACCAATATATGCCCGCATTCGCTACCCTGGCAAGCCCGGGGATGCGTTCAACTTCGATCTTGTCGCACGCGACGCACCGCATATAAATGCGTTTTCCGTTGCTAGTCTCGATTCAAGCACAGGTAAAGTGTTGCGCTTTACTCCATATTCGGAGAACAGCTTAGGTCATCGAATTTACCTGACGGCGCTTGCGTTTCATTACGGATGGCTGAGCGGCGGATTTGTTCAATTGCTGCAACTGATCG
Source organism: Paraburkholderia nodosa DSM 21604 (assembly GCF_000519185.1). Lineage (GTDB taxonomy): Bacteria > Pseudomonadota > Gammaproteobacteria > Burkholderiales > Burkholderiaceae > Paraburkholderia > Paraburkholderia nodosa. The sequence continues at coordinate 76,425 of NZ_JAFA01000022.1, forward strand.
GCATGCTCTCTGTACCGGTATTGGCTTACCTCGGCATTGGCAGTTATCTGCGCGGCAAACGGCCTCCGCCGGCTCCCGTGTCGCCCCGAACGACTCTCGCGTTGAAAGTGGCCAGGAAAGCGGCCGAAGCGGAGAACATTCAATCTTTTGAACTTGTCGACCCTGCCGGAAAAGCGCTGCCGTCGTTTACGGCCGGTTCCCACCTTGATGTTCGTGTACCCGGCGGAAAGGTTCGACAATACTCACTGTGCAATCCTCCTGACGAAAGACATCGCTATCTCATTGCCGTCATGCGCACCGAACCTACGCGCGGTGGGTCGAGGGCCATGCATGAGCAGGTCAAGGAAGGCGACTTAATTGAAGTCAGCGCTCCGAAAAATCACTTCCCGATCGTGGAATCTGCGAAGCACTCCCTGCTCATCGCGGGTGGTATCGGTATTACGCCGATTCTTTGCATGGCGGAACACCTGGCTGATCTCGGAGCCGATTTCAAAATGCATTACTTCGCGCGCTCGCCGTCGCGCGCAGCCTTTGTCGACCGCATCAAGCACTCGAAATTCGCCGACCGCGTTGTCTTCCACTTCACGGAAGACGAGAAACAGCAACGGATAGATCTAGCCGCGCTTCTCCAAACGCACGGTCCCGAAATGCACCTATACCTATGCGGCGGCGAGGCGTTCATGAATGCGGTCATCGACACCGCATTGCAAAAAGGCTGGCGCAAGGACCGTATGCACAGGGAATGTTTCAGCGTTGAGCGCAGGGAATCCGACAACAATGTCGAATTCGACGTCACGATCGCGAGCACCGGCAAGACTATTTGTGTCCCTGCAGACAAGACGGTAATAGCTGCTTTGGCCGATTCGGGAATCCATATTACGGCGTCCTGCGAGCAAGGCGTCTGCGGCACCTGTGTGACGCGCGTGCTGGAAGGCGAACCGCAGCACCGCGACGTGTTTCTCTCCGACGACGAGAAAAACAGGAACGATCGATTCACTCCCTGCTGTTCGCGTGCCAATAGCCGGATGCTGGTACTCGACCTGTAGATGGAAAGGCCGGCACTGCCGGAAAAAGTGTAAACAAAGGCGGCATTTTTTCAACCACTGAAAGGAGACACAAATGAGGATCATCGGAAAGCTTGCTGTCGTTGCGAGCCTGCTTGCAGGCATGGGCGCCGCCAGTCTGGCGCAGGCCCATGGCATCTATTTCGCGCAGCGCTCGAACCAACTGGCGCTGATCTACGGCGAGGGCAGCGACGACCTGGATGTCATCAAGCGCCAGCAAAAGGTGAAGAGCGTCACAGCCTACGACGAGCAGGGCAAGGAGGTCTCCGCGCAGCTCACGCCCAACGGGCCGCTGCTCGTGGTGAATACCGACAAGCAGCCGGCAATCGTTGCAGGGATGATGGACTACGGCCTGTGGAGTAAGACGACGAACGGCGAGTGGCAAAACAAGGGCAAGGACGAAGTGCCCGGCGCCACGTTCAGCGAGCACACATTCAAGTACGCGGTGCATCTGTGCCGGCCCCTGAATGGCGTGATGCCCGTACTGCCTGGGCAGAAGCTGCAGATCGTGCCGGTCGGCAAACAGATGCCGGATCAGATGGGCCAGGCGCTCACGGTTCGGGTGCTCTACGACGGCAAGCCCGCGCCAGGTGCCGAGGTGCAGCCGGATTTCGTCAATGACCCTGATTCCAAACCGCTAAAGACCGGCGCAGACGGCACCGTGACGATCAAGGTGCGCAACCAGGGTCTGAACGTGGTCGTAGCAACACTCGATACGCCGCCGTCGGAACCCGCGAAGGCGAACCAGGACGAGCATAAGGCCACACTGTCGTTCGTGCTGCAGCACCTGCCCGAGTGATCAAGCGTTATCTGCTGGAGCTTGTCCCCAATGAAACGAATTTCTGGCTGGCCGCACTTGCCGCGGCCGCTTGCAGCACGAAGCTTGTCAAGGGCGACAAGGTGATCGCTCTCGTAACGATGGAAGACAAGTCGATGAGCAGCGCGCGCTTCGTCATGAAGTAAGGAAGGCTTCCCTGGACGGCGGCAACTATGGTTGCCGGCGTTTACGGCGTTTTCATCGTTCCCGGAAGCGCTGCACCGCAACCAGTTACATTCATCTCGACGTCGCGATCCAGAAGGACTCCTATTTACCGTGCCTCATCCGGGATGGGCTGGTGACGACGCGAGACGAACGTCGTTTCAATTTATTTTCTTATCCAACCACAAGACCTTCATATGAAAAAGTCCTTGACTGCGGCAGCGCTCGCAGCCTCCTTCGCATGTACGGCACATGCTCAGAACAGCGTCACACTCTACGGTGTGATCGATGTCGGCATGAACTATGCGAACAACATTGGTGGCCACAAGCAGTATTCGATGGTCGCCGGAAATCTGAGTGGCGACCGTTGGGGGCTACGAGGCACTGAGGACCTCGGCGGTGGACTGCAAACACTTTTCGTGCTTGAAAACGGCTTCAGTGTTGCGAACGGAAAGCTAGGTCAAGGGGGCGACGAGTTCGGACGCCAAGCCTATGTCGGTTTTTCATCGTCGAACATAGGTACCGTCACGTTCGGGCGTCAATATGATTTGATTAACGACTTGACCTACATGTTCGTGGCGGCTCAAATGTGGAGCGGATTCGCTAGCGCCCATCCTGGCGATGTAGACAACACAGATGGTAGCAACCACGTCAACAACGCGATCAAGTTTCGCAGCGTGTCGTACGGTGGATTGACGTTCGCGGGCCTCTACAGCTTCGGGGGTGTCGCTGGGAAATTCAACCAGAATCAGATCTGGTCAGTCGGGGCGAACTACAATTTGGGACCACTCACGCTTGGCACCGCCTTCGTTAACGCGCGAGATCCTAACTTTTCCTATTTTGGCAATACCGCGGCTTCAAGCACTACGGGGTCCAACATGACCGGAAGCCGCGTGTATTCGGGCTATGCGTCCGCGAAAAGCCAGCAGATCTTCGTCACCGGCGCTTCTTATGTCGTTGGTGCCGCTACGTTCGGCGTTGTATACAGCAACACGCAGTTCAAGGATATCGGGACGCTACCGGGTCTCCCGGCTACCGGCGCAGGCGGCGACGCAAGATTCCACGACATTGAAGCCAATGTCGGCTATCAACTCACGCCGTTCCTCCACCTCGGCGTCGCCTATAACTACCTGAAAGGATATGGCGTCAACGGTGCAACGTACAATCAAGGCGCGATCGGGGCTAACTACCTCCTATCCAAGCGAACTGACCTTTACACAGTCGCGGTTTACCAGCATGCGTCGGGCACCGATTCGACCGGCGGGAAGGCGGTCGCAAACCTCAACGGCCTGACCGCCTCCACAACTCAGAACCAGGTACAAGGAGTTGTTGGCATCCGGCATCGCTTCTAGCAGAAGCTTGAAGCACGCTTCAGTTTGACGCGCCGGGTGCGGTGAAAATGAGTCTCGTACGCGATCAGCTGCTCAGGCAGCAATCGGATGGCATTCAAAGCAAAGTGAACTGGCAAGGAATTTGACATGCCTGGCGATTTTCGGACCACTTGAAACTTGAGAGAATGGCTTCCAACGGAGAATGGAAACCATGAAGAAGAGCCGGTTCACGGAGGACAGATGGTCACGACGCTGCGCGAGGCGGACAAGACGTCGGTCGCGGAGATATCAAAGAAATACGGGGTAAGCGACCAGACAATCGATAACTGGCGCCAGTACATGGCGGCATGGATGCGGCCGACGTCAAGCCACTGAAGCAGCTGGAGCAAAAGAATGCCCGGCTCAGGAAGCAAGAAGATGCTGGCCGAACGCGATCGCGAACTGGACGTGATGAGCATGCCGGCGCGATGCGCCACTTGGCCGGCAGATGCCGTTGTGAAGGGGCCGCCGGTAAAGGGATGTGTCGAAGGGGGAAGGATAGCGCGCGGTTCTACGGACACGTCGGTGATGGTAATCTGCATATCGTCGCGTGTGTGCCGGGCATGTCGCCGCAGCCGAAGGAGGCGATCAACGAGATCGTTTATACGAATGTGCGCCGCTTCGGCGGAACGATCTCCGCCGAGCACGGCATTGGTCTGACGAAGAAGCCGTGGCTGCCCCATACGCGCAGCGAAGCCGAGATCGAACTGATGCGCCGCATCGAGCAGGCGCTCGATCCCGATGGACTGCTCAATCCCGGAAAGGTCCTGTGAGGCGCGCTGCGCTGCGGCGCGGCTGCTAATCCAGCACGATGCCCGTCTGTCTGAGGGCATCGCGCAAGCCGAGCCCAGGATACTTGCTCTCGACCACGCGCATGTCGCTGCGCGTTTCCTCGATGAGCCAGTCGCGCACATCGGCGACGATGGGCCGAAGCGGCCGGTTGGGAGGCGTGAGCAGGCAGCAGCGCCGGCTCGTCACGAGCAGTTCCTGTTCAGCGGGCACGAGCGCGCCTTGCGCGAGCCAGTGCGATGTCACGGTCAGCCAGCCGAGCGCAATGCCCTGGCCGAGCAGCGCGGCCTGCACCACGATGGCGTAGTCGTTGAAGCTCAACATGCTCTGCGCATGCCGCCGCTTCGAGGCGAAGGCCTGAAAGCGCTCGTGCCAGCCGCGCTCCTCGTCGTCCATGATGATGACCGTGTCGCCATACTCGCGGCCCGCATCGCTCATCGCATGCTCGTGATACCGCGCGTTGCATACCGGGAGCAGCGTTTCCGGCATCAGCAGCACGGCGTTCTCGTCGATCTCTTCGTCGTGCACGAAGCGCATGCCGAGATCGACGTCGACGAGCGGGCCGCCAATGCGCCCCGATATCAATTGAAACCGCAGGTCAACTGAAGGAAACGCCTGATGCAGTCGGCTCATGCGCGGCATGAGCCAGTGCGTGGTGAAGCCGGTGGATACCGAGAGCGTGACGGTCTCCACGCCGGTCGCGCGCGCTTCGATCTCGCGTATTGCACTCTCGATACCGCTGAAGCCTTCGGATATCTTGGTGTAGAGAATCTTGCCGTTGTCGGTCAGCTCGATGCCGCCGCGCACCCGTTCGAATAACTTCACACCAATGTGATCTTCCATGCGCGCCAGCATGCGGCTCACGGCGGGCTGACTCACATAGAGTTCCTGCGCCGCGCGCGTGAAGTTTCCGCATCGTGCGGCCGCTTCGAACACGAACAGCGCGTTGGCGCTCGGCAATTTCCTGCGAAGGTTTGGCATGACCTGATGTTATGCCTCATCCAACAATTTTGGAATTGCCGCCAAAAAGATCGCGCCTTATATTTTTTCCAACTGATGCTTTGACCGTGAGAGCCACACCATGGATAAACGTGATAAAACCGGAGTGTCAATCAGGGGTGCTACCAGGCGCTATGGCGCTGTGACAGCGCTCGACGATGTCTCGCTCGATATCGCGCCGGGTGAGTTCGTCTCGCTGCTCGGCCCGTCGGGATCGGGCAAAACAACGTTGCTCGGCATTCTGGGCGGATTCGTTCAGCCGAGTTCGGGCAGCGTGTGGGTTGGCGAACGAGACATTACATTTGAGCCGCCGCACAAGCGCAATATCGGTATCGTGTTTCAGAACTACGCGCTGTTTCCGCACATGACGGTGGGGGAAAACGTGGCGTTCTCGCTGCGCGCGCGGCGCGAGCCGAAGGCGACGTGGGCTAAGCGTGTTGCCGACGCGCTCGCCATGGTCGAGCTCAAGGGCTATGAAAGCCGCAGCGTGCATCAGCTTTCGGGCGGGCAGAAGCAGCGCGTCGCGCTGGCGCGCGCCATAGTGTTCCAGCCGCAGCTCATTCTGATGGACGAGCCGCTCTCCGCGCTCGACAAGCAACTGCGCGAGACCATGCAGATCGAGCTGCGCAGGCTGCATCGGCAGCTCGGCGCGACCATCGTCAACGTCACGCACGATCAGCGCGAAGCGCTCACCATGAGCGATCGTGTGGCAGTGCTAAAGGATGGCAAGCTCGTCCAGATCGACACGCCCGAGCGCCTTTACGATCGCCCGTGCGATGCCTTCGTGGCCAGCTTCATCGGCGAGGCGACGCTGCTCGACGTGAGCCGCGCAGGCGACAATGCCGTGCGCCTGGGCAACACGCTCCTGCGTACCGCCCACCCCTTGCCGCGTGGCGACAAACTCCTGCTCGCCGTACAAACCGAGAAACTGGTCATCGACGGCGAGAGCCGTCATGCCGAAGCCAACCGCCTGTCGTGCCGGGTAACAGAAGTGCTGTATCAGGGCGAGAGCCTGCGCGTGTTCGCGTCGCTTGCCGACGGCACCGCAATCAGCCTCAGGCAGCCGGGCGGCCACGACGCGCGGCAACGCATTCCCGAGCCGGGCGCAGCCATGACCGTTGCGCTCGATCCGCAGGACACCATCGTCGTACCCGCATAAGTTCATTCCCCGCCTGTGCACGGGCGATTTCGACGCAAACGCAGATACGCAACCCGTAGAGGATGAAGCAATGAAGCTCACCGATTTCAAGGTCCTGACGTTCGATGTCGTCGGCACGCTGATCAACTTCGAGGCGGGCGTGCTCGGCTCCGTGCGCCGCCTTGGCGGTCCGAAGGCGCAAGACCTGACCGACGACCAGATCTTCGGTCCGTACATGGAAGGCCGCGCGAAGTTCTATGGCCGCTCCAGCCATGAAATGGCGAACGTCTACCTGCATCTCGCGAAGAAGCTCGGCCTGCCCGACAGCCCCGAGTGCGCGGCGGCGTTCCAGCGCGACGTGCTCGACTGGCCCGCGTTCGAGGACTCCGTCGCCGCATTGAAGCGCCTGCGCAAGCACTTTCGCCTCGTCGCGATGACCAACGCGGACCGCGTCGCGCTTTCGGCCTACGCCCACACGCTCGGCGACCCGTTCGACGACACCGTATGCTGCGATGAAACCGGCGTCGCCAAGCCCGACCCGCAATTCTTCGCCTATAACTGCGGACGCCAGGCGGCCTTCGGCTACAAGTTCAGCGAGATTCTGCACACGGCGCAAAGCCAGTATCACGACATCGGCATCGCGACGAAACTCGGCTACTCGACGTGCTGGATCGAGCGTCGTCAGGGCATGAAGGGCTACGGCGCCACACCCACGCCGGAAAGCTTCACCACGCCGACCTGGAAGTTCGCGACGCTCGCCGGCCTCGCGGACGCCGTGGACGACGAGCTGCGCGCCGCAGCCTGACGATGCGCGCGCCGACGAACTTACCGCGCCCGCATGCCGCATCGCTGTGGCGGGCGATGGCCGGCCGCGTGCCGACCATGGACGCGCCGGTCAGCACCGGCGCGCCGCTCGCCCGCGATCTCGACGTGGAAGTGGCGATCATCGGCGCGGGCTATTCGGGGCTGAGCGCCGCCCATGCGCTGCAACAGCGCGGCGTGGACTGCGTAGTGCTCGACGCGAATCCGATTGGCTGGGGCGCGAGCGGGCGCAACGGCGGCGTGGTGTCGTCGAAGTTCCGCCTCTCGTTCCCGTCGATCGCAAGCTCGCACGGGCTCGACGTCGCCATACGAATGCACCGGCTCGCGCATGACGGTGTGCGCGCGGTGCAGTCCCTGATCGACGAGTTCAACCTCGAACGCGCGCGCTTCGAACATACTGGCAGCCTGCGTTGCGCGCATACCGAGCGCGCGCTGGCATCGATCTGCGCAGAAGCCGACTGGGTGCGCAACACGCTCAAGGACACCTCGATGAGCGTACTCACGCGGGCGCAGATCGAGCACGAAACGGGATCGAAGGGTTTCGTCGGCGGTGTGCTGAGCGCCGATGCGGGCACCATCCTGCCGCTCGAATACGTGCGCGGCCTCGCGGCGGGCGTCACGGCGCGCGGCGTGCCGGTCTACGAGTCGACGCCGGTCATCGACATGCAGCGCGCCGACAACGCCCGCGTGCTGCTGCGCGCGCCAGGCGGGGCGGTGCGCGCGAAGCAGGTGATCGTTGCGACCAACGCGTATTCGAACCTGACCGATGCGACCTCGCAGTACCATCGCGAACTCGTGCCGTTCAGAAGCGCGATGATCGCCACCGCGTCGCTGCCGCCCGAACTCGACGCGCGCCTGATGGTCAACGGCCGCAGCTACACCGAAACGCGCCGTATGATGAAGTGGTTCCGCAAAGTCGATGGCCGCATGCTGTTCGGCGGCCGCGACGCGTTCGGCAAGGAAGGGGAGCTGACTGGCTTCGACGCGCTGCAACGCGCAATGGTCGCGCTCTTTCCCGACCTCGCGCACGTGCCCGTGCAGTACCGCTGGTCGGGCTATGTCGGCATGACGTTCAACGCACTGCCGCACATGGGGCGCAGCGACGACAGGACCACGTTCTGCCTCGGCTACAACGGCGCGGGGGTAGCGATGGCGAGCCTCATCGGCCAGCACGCGGCGGCGCTCGCGCTGGGCGAAAAGCCGGAGCTGGCCATGCTCGCGCAGGAGGGGCTTCGGCCCGTGCCATTTCACGCGCTGCGCGCGCCGGGCGTCAGGCTCGTCGCTGCGTGGTATCAGTTTCTCGACGCCGTGGGTGCATGAATGACAACAGCCAAACGGATGTTTCAAGACCCGACCATGCTTCACGCCACCACCATCGATCCCGCCGTGCGTCACCAGCGTCGCGAAGATCGCACGATGTTGCTGCTGATGGTGCCGGCCCTGCTGACGATCGTGGTGTTGCTGGTGGTGCCGCTCGCGTGGCTCTCGTGGCAGTCCATCTATCACGACGGCGCCTTCACGCTGGTCAATTATCGACGCGTGTTCACGGGGGCTTATCTCGACACCTTCTTGCTCACGTTCAAGCTCAGCTTCATCGTGACAGCCGTGACCTTGCTGCTCGGCTATCCGGTGGCGTATTTCGCGGCTTCCATCCCGCCGCGCTGGAGCGCGCTCGTGCTCGGCATGATCATCCTGCCGTTCTGGACCAGCGTGCTCGTGCGCACCTATGCCTGGCTCGTGCTGTTGCAGCGCACCGGCCTCATCAACAAGGCGCTGCTCGGCATGGGCCTGATCGACCGGCCGTTGCAGCTTTCATACAACCAGTTCGGCACGGTCATTGCGATGGTGCATATCCTGTTGCCCTTCATGGTGCTGCCGCTCTATTCGGCCATGCAGAAGATTCCCGCGAACCTCTCGCAAGCGGGCGCGAGCCTCGGCGGCTCGCCGCTGCATGTGTTCCTGCGCGTGTTCCTGCCGTTGTCGATGAGCGGCGTGCTTGCGGGCGTGACGCTCGTGTTCGTGCTGTGCCTCGGCTTCTACATCACGCCTGAGCTGATGGGCGGCGGCAAGTCGATGATGGTGTCGATGATCGTCAGCCGCAACGTCGAGATCTACAACAGCTGGGGCGCGGCGAGTTCGGTGAGCGTGGTGTTGCTGATCTGCGTGTTCGCGATCTTCTATGCGGTGAGCCGCGTGATTCCGCTCGAAAAGACGCTGGGAGCCAAGTGATGCAGATGAGTAGCCAACTTTCGTTCGGGCGCGTGACGCTGGGCGCCTCGGTGATGCTGATCCTCGCGTTCCTGATGGTGCCGGTGATCATCGTCGTGCCGCTGTCGTTCTCCGACGCGCGCTTTCTGACCTTCCCGCCGCCCGGCTATTCGCTGCGCTGGTATCACGCGTTTTTCGACAACCCCGAGTGGATCGCGGCGGCGCGAACGACCTTCATTGCCGCGACGTCCGCCGCGCTGCTCGCCACGCCGCTCGGCATCATGGCCGCTTACGGCATTCAGAACGGCTCGCACTGGTCGATGCGCTACATGCGCACGCTGCTGATGCTGCCGCTGATGGTGCCGATCATCATCGTGGCCGTGGGCGTGTTTTTCGTCTACACGCAGGCGGGCTATGTGAACACGCTCAGCGGCCTGATCGTCGCCGACACCATGCTCGGCCTGCCTTACGTGCTGATTTCCGTTGGCGCGGATCTGCGCACCTTCGACCGCACCCAGGAAATGGTCGCGCGCAGCCTCGGCATGAACCGCCTGCGGGCCTTCATGACGGTGACGCTGCCGCAGATCAAGGCAAGCGTGATCTCGGCCATGGTCTTCGTTTTCATTCAGGCGCTCGATGAAACCGTCGTCGCGCTGTTCGTCTCGGGCGGCAGCAACCAGACGCTCACGCGGCGCATGTTCGTCACCCTGCGCGACGAGATCGACCCGACCATCGCCGCGATCAGCACGATGCTCACGGCCATTACGCTGTGCCTCGTGCTGATCGTCGTCGTGAGCAGGCGCTCATCGGCGGCGGCGGCGGCCTGACTCTCCTGGAGTGAACCTTTATGCAGCATATGCAGCAGTTCTATATCGACGGCGAGTGGGTCGAGCCTTCGGGAGCGAGGCGGCTGGCCGTGATCGACCCTGGCACGGAGGAGTCGCTAGGCGAGGTCGCGCTCGGCGACACGCGCGACGTCGACCGCGCGGTTGCCGCGGCACGGCGTGCGTTCACCACCTTCTCGCAAACGCACGTGCAGGAGCGCGTTGCGTTGCTCGAACGCGTACTCGCCATCTATCTCGACCGTTATGACGAGATGGCTGCGGTCATCTCACGCGAGATCGGCGCGCCGGCGCAGTTGTCGCGCGCGTGGCAGGCAGCGCTAGGCAAACGTCATCTGGAGGAAACGCTGCGCGCCTGCGCGCAGTTTCGCTGGCAACGGCTCAAGGGCACGACGCTCGTTAATCACGAGCCGGTGGGCGTGGCCGCGCTCATCACGCCCTGGAACTGGCCGATCAACCAGATCGTCTGCAAGGTGGCGCCCGCGCTCGCCGCGGGCTGCACGATGGTGCTCAAGCCGAGCGAAGTGTCGCCGATGAACGCGCTTTTGTTCGCCGGAATCGTCGATGCGGCCGGCGTGCCCAAAGGGGTATTCAATCTCGTGAATGGCGATGGCCCGACCGTCGGCGCGGCGCTCGCGGCGCATCCCGGGGTCGACATGGTGTCCTTCACGGGTTCCACGCGTGCGGGTGTCGAGATTGCCCGGCTCGCGGCGCCAACGGTCAAGCGCGTGCATCAGGAGCTGGGCGGCAAGTCGGCCAACATCCTGCTCGACGATGTCGATTTCGAAGCGGCGGTGACGTCGGGCGTGCTTTCGTGCTTCAGCAACAGCGTCCAGTCGTGCAATGCGCCCACGCGCATGCTGGTGCCGGCCTCGCGTCACGACGAAGCGGCGCAGATTGCCGCGCGCGTCGCCCGTGCGCAGCGCGTAGGACCGGCTGACGGCCCCGACACCACCATGGGCCCCGTCGTCAGCGACGTGCAGTACGGACGCGTGCAGCGGCTCATCGAGATCGGCGTCGAGGAGGGCGCCACGCTAGTCGCGGGCGGCCCTGGCAAGCCCGATGGCCTCGAGCGCGGCTACTTCGTCAAGCCAACCGTGTTCGCCAACGTGACTCCTTCAATGACCATTGCGCGAGAGGAGATCTTCGGGCCGGTGCTGGCGATCATGCCGTATCGAGACGAGGCGCAAGCCGTGGCGATCGCCAACGACACGCCGTTCGGGCTGGCCGCATACGTGCAGTCGAAGGATCGGGAGCGCGCGCGGCGCGTGGCCCTGCAAATGCGCGCAGGAAGCGTGTACGTGAACTATCCGGCGTGGGATCCGTCATCGCCATTTGGCGGCTACAAGCAGTCTGGCAACGGGCGCGAGTACGGCGAGTGGGGCCTGGAGGCGTTTCTGGAGGTCAAGGGGATCGTGGGCTACGGCGAGTGATACGCCGGCAATGTCACAGCACGTCACCGCGCGCCACGGCCTTATGCGTGGAGACGCAGCAGGTCCGCTACCCGTTCCGCCATCATGATCGTCGGCACATTCGTGTTTGCACACGGAATGGACGGCATCAGCGAGGCATCGCACACGTGCAAGCCCTTCACGCCATGCACCGCGCCATCTGAATCCGTCACTGCGAGCGGATCGCTGGCCGAACCCATGCGGCAGGTTCCCGACGGATGCCATGTCCCGCCGACCGAACGTTTGACGAAATCCGTCATCGCACGGTCGTCGGCCAGCAGCGCGTCGAGCGTCACGCCTTGCGTCACGACACCTTTGATCAACGCGCGCCGCAAAGGCCCGACCATGTCGAGCAAACCGCTCAGCAAGCCGCGCTGCACCGCGTTCCACATGCCGGGCACGGCCACTGCCGCCACACGCGGCGAATAGCTCGACGGAAAGATCACGTCGCGACGCCCCGCCATGGCGGGCGAGGCCAGCGTCGCCGCGCCAAAGCGCAGCGCGAGCTTAAGCCGTTCGAGGTCGCGCGCGTCGGAGAGCATGGCGAAATCGACTTTCGGCTCGTCGAACACGCTCGACGACGCGAGCGTCACACGGCCGCGCGAATACGACTTGTTGACCCAGAAGAAGAGCGTGCCGAGCCGGTAGCCCACCGAATGCCAGCCCGAGCGTGACAGGATCGCGCCGTGCATGTCGCCGGGCACCGTGCGTTCGAGCGCCGACGAAAACCGCACGATCGCCTGCTCATGATGCTCGTCGGGAAACGGCGTGCGAGCGCCGCGCGGCAAAAACGCCGACACCGCGATCGACGGATGCTCCATCAGGTTGCGCCCCACGCCCGCGCGATCGGCAATCACGTCGATGCCATGCGCCGCGAGTTCATCGGCTGGGCCAATGCCGCTGCGCATCAGCAAGGCGGGGCTATGAATCGCACCGGAGGAGACGATCACGCGCCGCGCCTTCACGTCCTCACGCGTACCGTCCGCCCGCACGATGCGCGCGCCGAGGGCTACGTGGCCATCGAACAGGACGCGCTCGACGACTTCGCCCGTGCGTATCGAAAGATTGGGGCGCTCGCGCGCGGCATCGTCGAGATAGCACACCGAAGTCGGAATGCGGTCGCCTTGCGCGCTCACCGCGATCGACCCGATGAACGTGCCGTCTTCCCACGGGCCGTTCTGGTCGCCATGAAGCGCGTAGCCGTTCTGGCCGAGCGTATCGAGCACGGCGCGCACGAATGGCGAGATCCGCGGCCACTTCGTGCGCTGGATGCGTAAAGGCCCGTCGCTGCCATGACGCGGGCCGCTGAAATCGGAATCGGTTTCGAGCTTGCGGAAGTAGGGCAGACACGACGCCCAGTTCCAGCCCGAGGCCCCGAGCGCTTCCCATTCGTCGTAATCGGCGGGCGCGCCGCGATTGGCCATCAGCGCGTTGATAGCGGAGCCGCCGCCCAGCAAACGCGCCTGCTCATAGCGGCGCAGGGCGGCGCTCGCGCTCATGCGCGCCTTCAACTGCTGCCAGAGGTTGCGCGTTTCCAGATACGCGCGTCCCGGATAGCGGGTGCGGATCGCGTCGGGCATGGTATGCGCGGAGATATCGCGGCCCGCTTCGACGAGGCAAACCTTCGCACCCCTGTCTTCCGACAAACGCGCGGCCAGCACGCAGCCCGCCGAGCCGCCGCCCAGAATCAGATAGTCGATCACGTGTGGAGGGAGTGGGCCGCGCATCTCGCACGATGCGCGGCACGTGAGGAATGAGGAGCGTGAAGAGAGTCGTGCGTTACTGCATGAACTTGAGCCAGCGTGCCTTCGCCTGAATGCCCGGCTCCGACGCCCACCATTCCTCCGACATCAACGCTTGTTTCGCCGCGTTGGCCGGCGAGCTAGGCAGTTCGGCCGCACGCTTCTCGCTGATCTTGCCGGTCTTGAACGCAGCCGGGTTGCCCGGACCGTAATCGATATATAGCGGCAGATCGGCCTGCAGATCCGGCGACAGCGCCGCATTGATGAAGCGCACGGCGTCGTTCAGGTTCGGCGCATTCTTGAGCACGCACAATTGCGTGTTTTGCAGAATGCCGTCGTTGAACGTGAAGCCGATGTCCGGGTCGTCCTTCATCACGGCGCTCGCGCGGCCGTTCCAGATCATGGCCATGTCGACTTCGCCGTCATGCAGCAATTGCGCGGACTGGCCGCCCGACGTCCACCACACGGTAATGTCCGGCTTGATCTGTTCGAGCTTCTTGAAGGCGCGATCGACGTCGAGCGGATACAGCTTATCGCGCGGCACGCCGTCGGCGAGCAGCGCGGCTTCGAGCACGGTCACGGGATCATTGCGCAGCGCGCGCGTGCCGGGGAAGTTCTTCACGTCCCAGAAGTCCTTCCAGCTTTGCGGCACTTTCTTCAGCGTTTTCTTGTTGTAGCCAATTACCGTCGAATAAAACTCATATGCAACGGAATAGGGCGTGCGGTACTTGGCGGGCACGCTCGCCGCGTTGGGCAGCTTCGAGAAGTCCAGCTTTTCCAGCAGGCCCGCGCGGCCGCCGCGCAGACAGTTGGCAGTTGGGGTGTCGACCACGTCCCAGACCGGCTTGCCCGTTTCGCCCTGCGCCTTGATTTGCGGCCACGCGTCGGGAATGCTGTCCTGGTTGATGGTGATGCCGAGCTGCTTCGCGGCGGGGTCGAGAATCGCTTTGGTCTGGGCTTCCTGATAGGCGCCGCCCTGCGACACGAAGGTGATCTTGCCCGCTGCGAAGGCCGGCGAGGCGCCCGCGATGGTGAACAGCAATGTCATGGCCAGCGGGCGCAGCGGAAAGCTCGAACAATGGAACCTTGCAATCTTCATCACGGCGTTTCCTCGACATGGGTGAAGCGGTGGACGTCTTGCAGGCGGCGCGCTTTCCCGCAATTGCACAAACGGAAAAGGCGCGCGTTTGAAGTGAATATATTGAGTCAATTTCGCGGCGGCAATACCGCAATTGTTGGAGTGTCCATGACCTGATGTTATGTTGGCGCGAGCCTCATGGACCTCCGGGATTACCTCAATCCAGGCCGCCCTGGCAGAGGTATTTGATCGACAGATAGTCGTCGAGACCGTACTTCGAACCTTCGCGGCCGTAGCCCGATTCCTTCACGCCGCCGAACGGAGCGGCTTCACTTGAAATCGCGCTCTCGTTGATGCCGACAATGCCCGCCTCCAGCGCCCGCGACATACGGTCGATACGGCGCACGTCCTGGCTGTAGAAGTACGACGCGAGGCCGAATGGCGTGTCGTTGGCGGGAAGCAGGACGCTGCACGGGGAGGTATTCCTTGTACACGCGATTTAACGGCGACCACTCTCACTTCACGTCGGCTCTGGACTGAAAATAGCGTTATCAGTCCAGTGCCGTTTCGCGCTCGGCGGCACAGCGGGGACGCGTGCGCTAGAGGCGCTGCGAGCCGCGGATCTTGGCTTGCTGGTAACGGCGCGCAGCATCGCCCAGGTGGGGCCCGCCCGCCAGAAGCCGCCGAAGTGCCGGACATCACCAACCAGCGCGTGGTAGCTGCCGGCGAGCAGCGGATCCATCGGTTCAGGTCTGACAAGCGGGACAGCCGGGGTGTGTGGCAGGGCAACGTGGCAGACGCGCTGATAGTCGATGGCGCTGCGCCGCAACGCTGTGATGGCGTCACCTGGCGTGGCGCCGATCGCCTGCAGCCGGGCCCCTGCCAGTCGCGCCGCGAATTGCCTGTCCCGGGTGCGGTAGATCCAGCACCACAGGCGCTTGCCCCTGAACCCGACCAGGCGCCGACGCCGGAGATCGAGCTCCGCAGGTTCAATCGTTTCGATGACGGTCCACCCGGCATCGCGCGACCATATCAGGCACGCGCCGGAATGGTCGGCCAGCATTTCATCACGGCGCTGCTCAAGCGCGTCCGTGTACGCTGCGCGTCGTTCGGACTTGGTTGCTTGGGGCGCGGCGCCCCAAGCAGAAGCCGCGGCGGTGACGAACTGCAGGCCGTCGGGCGTCGCTCTGGCCAGCCACGCGCAGTTACTCCATGGTGCATAGGACTCCGTATCAGACCATTCCGCAACACCCGTGTGGGCGACGAGTGCGGCACGCAGATTCGCTTCTTGCCAGACGGCGCCCAGCGTGACGCGTGCAGCGTGATATCCAGCCCAGCGGGCCTGCGCAGGACTCAATGCATTCGCGCCCTTTACGCAGCATCCGTCCTTGATGTGGTTGCGCAGCCCACCGACAACGTCCCATGGTGGCTTTCGACCGGGCCAGCCGCGCAGCTCGACCTCAGGTTCAATCGCCCGTGACCAGAGGACGTCCGTGAACGCACGGAGCGTGCGCACGTCGGACTGTATCCGGCAACCGATTTCCAGCGGGTCGCCCGTTGCCACGAAGGACCTGACGATCCGCGTTGAGTGCGGAGCAATGTGCCTGCGGATGTAACGTGCGAGCGCACGATATACCGTAGCGTCGGGCGTTTCGTCCCAGAACGCGGTGATGGGCGGTGGTCGTTCTCTGGGTGGAGGCCGTAGAGGGAATGCGGGGTGCGGTGCCACGGCGGCGCGGCGCGAACGACAGCGAGAAAATGCCCCCGCCGGCTGGAGACGGTGGCAAAGCGCGCGTCGTCCTCGTTGTCGAGCTGCAACCAGAAACACTGCCCGAGAAGATCGGTTCGCAGCGCTAACCACTCGGCGGAATAGCGGGAGGCGGCGAAGTTGAAGTGGGGCCGAGTCGGCAAGGCTGGCATCGGGGCGCCGTGCGTCGCATGCCTCCCGGCATAGCAAGGCAGGTAGGCCCGGTGACCAGGAATGATATTTGCTTCGGGAAACTGTTTGCTTCACGGTCCATTCCCTCCCCCAACGACCCGATCACCGTGGACACGATCCTTCTCGTTGACGATGACAGGAAGACCCTGCGCCCGCTCCGCATCATTCTGGAGGGTGAGGGATTTCGTGTGCTGACCGCGCTCAGTGGGGATGCTGCCGTTTCCATCACCGAAGCAGACCGGCCCGACCTCATCGTTACGGACTGGATGATGCCTGGTATGGACGGCGTTGCGCTTTGCCGCCGGCTGAAGGCCGACCAAGCGACAGCGGCCATTCCTGTTGTCATGCTTTCGGCTGCGCAGCCGCAGCAGCCTCCCCCAGGCGAACGCTTATGGGACGTCCTGTTGAGGAAGCCCACACCGATAGCGCGTCTGATCGAAGTGGTTGGCAATCTGCTAGACGCTCATCGGTAATTTGCGACGCGGCAAGCTGCCTTTCTTTCGTAAGCGTTGCTTGAGCACCGGAAGCATGAGGCCCTGTAACTCGTCTGAATGAAAGTCAGCACACATGCCGATGATCCTGTGTCAGGCGAAGCCAGTCATGAAAGTAACGCCTGCGTCAGCACTTGGCTCGGACGTTGCGGGGTCAGAAGAAACATAATTCAGATACAGGAAAGTTTCCTGGGTCAAGCCAGCCACTCCGCGGGAAAGCACCGGTCTTTATGGTGCTAACGTACGCACAGAACGATAGCTCATAAATTTTGCATTTTGCCGATCCAGCATGTATTATTGTGCGAACGATAGCATTATGAGTCGCTTGCAAAGGCGACTGAATGCTAGTAGTGCGTCATGATTCGCGGCGATATCGCGATCAACCGACGCGGCGGCGTGCAGGGCGCGCATGACTCGTAGCCCGTGGCGAGGAGGATAACGTGAATTTTGAAGAGTGTACCTTGCGGTTCCACGTTGAAAAGTGGTTCGGGTCAGCCGCACTTTCGTCATTGGAGGTCCGTCGCGTCCGACCGCAGAGGCTTGGTCGAGTTCGATGTGTCCGCGTGGCGTTTGCCAGGTCTGAGAAGCCCACGGAGATATTCTTCTTTCAGCATCGCGACGGCAGGTGGAGCGTCTCGCCGCCGGACGTGCGGCGACCGTCAATGACACAGTCGGTGAATATGTATGGGTGCGGGATCTGGAAGGAATCGTGACTCCGATGAAACGTAGGACCGCAACTTTTGAGTATGGCGATTGCGAATCGCAGAGTGGCCATTCTTCTGGTTCGCGGTCTACCAGATTCACAATTTTGCACACACCATGCGAACTTTGGCGTGGGAGGAGCGCTGGAACCGGGCGTCTCCCGGAGGCTGGATGTACAGCGTCGAACAAATTCAGAAGCGCTTCGTCTTCGCAGGTACAGAGGGGGCGCGCCAGTGCGTGAGACGGCACGGTACTGCGTTGCCAATTCATGAAATCCGTTCGGTGCTCGGGAGTTTGATCCGCATTTTAAATGACGCGATTTCGGACGGGTATTTACCCTCCGGTGCACGCTCTCTGTGGCGTTACATAGAGCCCGAATCGTTGTTATTGCTGAGGGAAGCGCAGTCCGAGCCGAAAATCCTTTCGCTCACGGACGTCGCCAACCGTTCGTCGGTTCCAGTTTCCAACACAAATATATCAGTGATTGAGTCCCATGCGCAGAAGAAGGGGTAACAAACCCCGTCGCGAAAAGGATGTGCACTGGGTGCAGCCCCACGGTTCCCTGCTCCCTTTGCCAGACGAAGAAGTGCGAGGACGCGCTCTCACCGTACATCTCGCTTTGGCTGTTTGTCGAGCGGGAAAGGGAAACAAATACCTGTTGTGTGAACTTGCTCGTGTGTCCTACTCGTCCTACTACATGTGGAAGAAGGGGGTGGGTAGTGCGGAGGTCGACACGTTTACTGCTGCCGAGCAGGTTCTGGAACTCGCCGCAGAACACGCCGAGGAATCGGGGATATGGTTGCTCGCCGCGAGTTCGCCCGTTGAGCGACTGGTCTGCCTATACGATGAACAACTGGCTGCCGTAACGAAAGCCGTCTTCTACGAGTGCGAAATGCAGGTCGTGCAAGCCATTGCTCGCATTTCTCACGCGTCGGTGCATGGCTTAACACCCGTGGAGAAGAGAGCCGGGATGTACCAGACAGCGTCCGATTGATCACGAGTGCACCGATCGACTCACGATCGTCTCGTGCGGTGTGAACATATCCGTACTCGTCCCTTTCAGCTTTGCCATGAATCTTCTTCAATGCATGCGGATTTTCTCGAAGGTCGTGTCTACGGGCGGTTACGCGGCGGCTGCGCGAAGCCTCGACACGACAACGTCGGTGGTCTCGCGGTCTGTCGTACAGCTGGAGACACATCTAGGCATCCGTCTACTGAATCGTACGACGCGAAGCGTCGCTCTGACAGAATCGGGTGAGAAGTATCTTCATCAATGCCAGAAAATTCTCAAGAACATTGAAGAAGCAGAAGCTGAGGCAGCTGCGTCGGCGACGCGATTGACGGGGAAGTTGAAAGTCCACGCGATTTCGAGCTTTGGACAGAACTTGCTCCTTCCTTCGGTCCTCCGCTTTAAGCGCGAAAACCCGACTGTCCAGCTCGACCTGACGCTGTCCAGTACGCCGGCTGACATGATTGAAGATCGATACGACTGCTCGGTTGTTTTTGCACCTGAACTGCCT
Source organism: Paraburkholderia nodosa DSM 21604 (assembly GCF_000519185.1). Lineage (GTDB taxonomy): Bacteria > Pseudomonadota > Gammaproteobacteria > Burkholderiales > Burkholderiaceae > Paraburkholderia > Paraburkholderia nodosa. The sequence goes on from NZ_JAFA01000022.1 coordinate 95,559, forward strand.
GACTCAAGTTTCGTGAGCGCGAGGCTCGGAAGCATGGGCGGGGTAGTCTGTGCGTCGCCAGCGTATCTTCGGGAACACGGGATGCCAGATCATCCCGGGGATCTGGAGCGACACATCTGCGTCCAGCTGGCGAATGCTGTCTTTCCGGCAGAGCAATGGGTTTTCCAGGGAGACGATCGCATCTATTCGGTCGACATCGGGCACATGGGGTTCTCCGTGAACATGCCCGAAGCGCTGGCTCCGGCCGTCGCAGCGGGCCTCGGAATTGGTTTGTTGCCAATCTCTACGGCGCTTCCGGAGCTAAGGAGCGGACGCGCTATCCGACTGCTCGCTGGCTATGTCCCGCAACCTGTGAACGTCTATGTGCTCTACCAGTCCCGGAGATTCCTCGAGAAGAAGGTGCGCGCCTGGGTTGACCGCTTACGTGGGGACATTCCGGAGATCCTCCAACACTATATCGGCGAACTGCGGGTGCTCGACAGCGCAAGCGAGAGGGTGTGACTCGCGAATGTGAAGGGCGTTGTGCAGCTTCGCGCACCTGGCCTGGATCAACGAAGATGTACCGCGGTGCCGGCACGACGATCAGCGCGCGACCGCCCAGCCAGGATCTCGCCGGGTACGAGCCTGGTCGATGGAGGCAGCGGGAGGTCGCTCCGACAGCTGAACCTCGCATCGGCGTGAATGGCCATGGTCACCGCCAGGGAAAGTGAAGTCCATATGGCGGTCGATACGCCATGGCAATTGCTTACTTGGCAGGTGACGGGGGCGAATGACGAGCAGCGTGCGCACGAAGCGAGGCGCGACACCGGGGCTTCAAGTGATTGCGTCGTCTCATTGCATAACGGCTTGCGCCGCTGTCGCGCCTTTGGATGGTGGCTCCGACTGAGCAAGCGACCACCGCGAACCCGCACAAGGGTCCCCGCACTCACCGGAGATTTACTTCGTGGTTTTCCGGTCACGAGCCCCGTTGACGTTACAAACCTGACGAAGCGAGCGTCGTCCCCACTGACCCAGGCGGATCATGATGCACGGTAGCGACTGGATGAAGCCACCAGGACGCGTGCGCGACACGCGTTGGGTAGCTGGCCCGACGTCGGTTTGCACGTGCGAGGCGCCGAGCGTCTCGCTGCCACGTCCTGATTCTTGAGAAACAAGCAGGCAGACGGGCAGCGATGCCGCGATGAGGGCACAGGTAAAACGCTTTTCCTCGTGGTCCATCCGTATTCTCCAGCAGTCGGTGCACCAACTGGTTAGGCGCGTGAGCTTCGCCTCGTGTGCCGGCATCTACCGGATGGCGGGCGTTTCCGCATCACTCCGCGGATGTTCAGCCGGCCAGTACGACGTTGTTGCACAACGTGCCGATACCTTCGATTTCGACTTCGATGATATCGCCCGGCTTGATGGGGCCGACGCCCGCCGGCGTGCCGGTCATGATGTGGTCGCCCGGGAGAAGCGTCATGTATTTGCTGAGATAGGCGATCAGCGCTGGAACGCCATAGACCAGCGCCGACGTGTTGCCATCCTGGCGCACCTCGCCGTTGACGCGCGTGATCAAACGCAGGCCGGACGGGTCGAGTTCGGTTTCGACAACCGGGCCAATCGGAGCAAACGTATCGTAGCCCTTGCCCACAAGCAGGCAACCAAATTCGCTTTCGCGGCGCTGGAGGACGCGGTCGCTGACGTCATTACCGCATGTATAGCCAAGCACGTACCTGAAAGCATCTGCTTCCGGGACGTTGCGTGCCTCCTTGCCGATAATCACGACGAGCTCGCCTTCGAAGTGGACGTTTTCACCGTCGACCGGATAGACAATCGGTTCAAGTGGGCCGATGACTGTCGTGCTGGGCTTCATGAAAAGTACGGGGCGCGTCGGGGTCGGTTTGCCGACCTCCTTCGAGTGCGCACGGTAGTTGTAGCCCAGTCCAAAGACACGGGGCCGGTAGAAAGGGCTCAGGACCTTGATAGCAGCTTCTTCATCGAAGTGCCCGCTCGGCTCAGCGTTGTCCAGTGGGGAGCCCCCCAGCCGCTCAATCTTTCCGCCGTCGCGGAGGACTCCGTAGTGAACCTCGCCGTTGCTGCTGTATCTGAGAATTTTCACTCACTGTCTCCTCGTGCTGATCTTTAATGCTAACGTTAGCGCAACGGCGTTCAGAATGTCAATGCAGAAATCCCGCAGTGGTCAGTTGCCTGAACAGGTAGACGATCGATGGTGCGAATATTCGCTGTATCGTGCGTAAACACAAGGTGCTTTGCACTCGACGTTTAGTTTGACCCGGAGACACTCACAGCGTTGACGACGCCGCCGTAAGCAGACTGCACCTGTGCGGACGCGTTGGCGGTTTTCGCCTTTGCCAGGCGCGTTTCCGCGGTCATGAGATTGTCCGGATACTGCAGGTCGCTCCCTGTGGGGTTGTAACCGGATTTCTCGACTTGAGCGAGGTCTGATTTCACCTGTGCACGAGTGGACGCCGTTTGAGCCAACGCAAGGATCGGCAACGAGAAAGCGATGGTGGCAATGAAGGCTTTGGCGGTATTTTTCACAGTGGATGACCCTTCGGAAGTTTGAGCCGCCTCGATGTTCAGCAGCTTTCGAATCCATTCTATCGACGCCATTTCTAAGGGAAAGTACCTGGATGGCAATGCTTTGTTAGCACGATAGCAACGATGCGGGCGACGTTCTGGTATGCATAGCCAAAATCATCCGCGGAAAATATGGGGGCCTGACGAGTGCTCGCTGAATGGCTGTGAAATGGCAATGGTGCTGCCCACGGCGCGGAGGGGGCACGCTGGGATGCGATGGAACGCGGGGTGAAAGGCCGTTCGTGGACGTCAGGCGCTACTAACGACGCGAGAAGCGGGAATGCGGCCGTTGAAAGGGCCCGGCCAGCGAGGAATGCTGGCCGGGCTTGCTGCTTCAGCCTCACGCCGGTGACGCGTGAGGTACGGGGAACGGTCAGGGAGTCACGATGTAGTTGCTGAATCCGCCATCGCGATCTTTCAGGCCCGAAATCGCTTCATTGACGCTGTCGAGCGGGAAGAGACGATGCTCGAGATACGAGAGGTCGAGTGTGCCGGTCTTCACCATGTCCGCCATCTCCTGTCCTTGTGCGGTCGTGAACCAGTTCGATCCAATAATGTGGATCTGTTCGTCCATCAGCCACTTCACGTCGATAGGCAGGTCTTCGGCGACGCCGCCGACGTTCACGACGCGGCCACCGCGACGCACGCCCTTCATCGAGTCCAGCATCGTCGCCGCAGGTGCCTTTGCACCAAGCGCACTGATTGCGAAATCGGCACCTTCGCCACCGGTCATCGACTTTGCCCATTCGCCAGTCGAACCTTCACCAAGCTTCATGACTTCGATGCGATCGGGCGCGAGTGCCTTCACCCGCTTGAGCAGCGCTTCGTCGCGGCCGGTACCGAGAATGCGTGAGAGCCCCATTGCAAGGCCGAGAACGGTTGACGCGACGCCGAGCGTACCCGTAATGCCGTCGATGAGCGCGACCTGGCCAGGACCGGCGTTTGCGTTCTTGAGCGCACCGTACGAGGTACCGAGATAACCGAAGCGGCCTGCCTGCTCGAACGTCATGTTGTCGGGCAGGTTGACGAGCGAGTATTCGGGCGCCGTCATGTACTCACTGAAACCGCCATACGGATACAGGTCGAAGATGCGCTGGCCGTCGCGGCTCGTGCTGAAGTAGCCGTTGAGGGTGTAGTAGCTGCATTCGCTGCGCCGGCCCGCGCGACACGCCCTGCACGAACCACACGAGCGCAACGGGCTGACGTATACCCGGTCGCCAGGCTTGACGTTCAGGACCGCTTCGCCGACTTCTTCGACGACGCCAGCCGGGTCGAGGCCGAAGATGGCCGGGAATTTTGGCAGCGGTTGATGCGGAAACCAGGTTGGCCAGTTATTGATGACGTTGCCCATGTTCGGGACAATGCCGCAGGCCTTCACGCGTACGAGAACGTCGGTGGCTCGCGGCTTCGGGACCGGAATCCTGTCCAGTGTCATCGGGGTGTGAAGGGCGTGCAGGCGAGCTGCAACCATCATTCGTTCCATACTATCCTCTGCTATCAAAAGTTCTTCTACGTGGCCGCGACCAGTGCGTAGCATGCGTGCGGGTGCACAGCACTGGCCGTCGCCGGCATTCTGTTGCCCGACTGCGTGTGGTGCGCTCAACAATGAGGGGAGACCTAAACTGGACCGGTAGCTGGCGGCCTCGACTCCCCGTTCAACCAAAGGACTGCATCACCGATAGCTTTCCTCCAGTTCGATTTTCAGGCCGCCCATGATCCGGACGCCGGAGTTGTACCAGGCGACGTTCAGCGTGAGTTCCACGAGCTGCTGTTCGTTGAGGAACCTGGCGGCACGTGCCCACGCCACATCGCTGACGTTGACCTTGAGCGTCGATTCCTTCGCGAATGCCATGACTGCGCGTTCTTCTTCGTCGAAGAGCGGAGATGCCTCGAAATCAGGGATATTTTTCAACTGTTCTGCCGACACGCCGGCCTTCAGGCCGTGCGACTGGTGATGCGCGATCTCGTATTCCGAGTCGGTGCAATGTCCTACCGTCAGGATTGCCAGTTCGCGCAGTTTCGGGTTGATTGACGACGCCCGGATGGCGTTCGCATACGACAGGAACTGGTCGAGGATACGCGGCGCATTTGCAAGCGCGCGAAAGATGTTTGCGGTCGGGACCTTGCGTTCGCGCTCGAGGCGGTCGAAGAGTGCGTCTTCGACACCGGCGACGTCGGAGCGCTGGAGATACTTTACTCGTGCCATGATGAAAACCTTGTTTCGTGTTCTGCGGGTTAGGTCAGGTTGCTCTGGACGTACTTCTCGAGGGTCATGGGATTCGGTTTGACGGCTGGGTCCGTCAACGGCGTACCTTCGAAGGGGCTCGCCTCGAAGTACCAGCGGTGTTCTGCGGGCAGGCCCCAACGGACGTTGGTGCTCAGCGTTGCCGCATCCCAGCGCACAGGCTCGATCTCGGTATCGATGGTCTGGTAGTGGCCGTCGCACAGCTCGACGCGATGACCATCGGGGTCGCGCAGATACACGAACAGCATGCCGCCGGGGCCGTGGCGGCCGGGGCCGCGCTCCACTTCCTGGCCGTAGCCGTGGATGCCCGCGATGTCACACGCCGTGAAGATGTTGTGCGACTCCGGGACGATGTAGGCAAAGTGATGCATGCACGGGCCGCTGTTCTCGACGATCGCAAGGTCAAGGCAGGTGCCCTTGCGGTACATGAATGCGCCGAGCAGCTTTTCGCCGTGCGACAGGTATTCCGAGTTGCGGAATCCAAGGCGGCTGTAGAACGCGCACGACCGGTACGTATTCGGCGAGAAAATCTGGAAGTGATCGATGCGCTGGGCGTGCGCGCCTTTAAACTTGTCCTTGTCGAGATAGAGGCGCGGGCGCGTTTCCATCGTTGCACACAGTTCGAGCGGGGTGCCGAAGGGGTCCGAGACATGCAACGTGCGGCCCTGGTAAGGGACGTCCACCCATTCAGCGTCGAGCCCTTCCTCGCTGAAGAACCGGTATGCGACGTCGAGGTCTTCGTCGAGGAAGACCCGGAAACCGATGCGCTTGCAGGTGTAGGCGGCATCACGCGACCGGACGAGGGCAAGGCTGTGATGACACGCTTCCGCGAGGCCGCGCAGATACACGGTGTCGGAAGTCTCTTCGGTCACAACGAGGCCGACGATCTCCGTATAGAAATGCTTGCTCTTCTCGAGGTCAGCGACATTCAGGACGATGTGGCTCGCGCGGGTGATATTGAATGGGGGGCGAAGGTCGACAGCGGGAAGCATGTAATCCTCTCTAGCGGTTTCGTGTTTCGAGGAGCGCGCGTTGGTACGTCGAACGCGTCTGTCAGGCTGCGAATTCGTGAGCGCGGCCTGCTCGGTGCACTTTTTGACGAATGAATCGATTCAGCCCGCGCGACGCTGGAAAGGAAGCGCGGACCAGCCACTAAATCTGGCCTCGCTGCCGAGGCTCTCTTCGATACGCAGGACTTCGTTCCATTTGGCCATGCGCTCGGAACGGGAGAACGAGCCGACTTTCAGCTGCCCAGCGTCCCAGCCGACCGCCAGATGGGCAATCGTGACGTCTTCCGACTCGCCGGAGCGTGCGGAGACGATGGTTCCGAAGCCCGCGCTCTTGCCCTCCTCAAGTGACAGGTGTGTTTCCGTGATGGTGCCTGCCTGGTTCGGTTTGATGAGCACGGCGTTGAGCGCGTGTTGCGCCGCTGCCGTCCTGACGCGCGCGGCATTCGTGACGAGATAGTCGTCCCCGATGATCTGGCAGCGCTTGCCGTAGGTTTCGGTGAAATGCCTAAAGCCGGCGGGATCGTCTTCCGCAACCGGGTCTTCGATGGAGAGAATTGGATACGTGTCCATCCAGCGCCCGAGCATGTCAATCATCTGAGCCGAGTCGAGCGTTCGACCGTCAAGCGCCAAGGTGTACTGTCCGTTCTTCCCAAACTCGGACGCTGCGATGTCGAGGGAAATGCCGACCTGGTCGCCTAACCGCAGGCCCGCGAGTTCGATCGCGCTGACCAGGGTGTCCAGCGCATCCTCGTTGCAATCAAACGCGGGCCAGTAGCCCCCTTCATCGGCGACACCCTGAAGCTTGCCGGCCTGCTTCATCAGTTCGCCGGCGGCGCGGTACACCTCGGCTGTCCATTCGAGTGCTTCGCTGAAGCTGGCAGCTGCGGGACACATCAGCATGAAATCCTGAACATCTACGCGGCGCGCAGCATGCGCGCCCCCACCAAAAATCTGGATTTCGGGAAGGGGGATGCGCACCGGCCGGCCTCCAGAGAGGTATTGCCACAGGGGCTGGCCATGCGCGGCCGCCGTAGCGTGCAGCACCGCCATCGATGTTGCCACGATGGCGTTGCCGCCGAGGCGACTGCGATTCGTCGTACCGTCAAGCGCAACGAGCGTGCTATCAATTTTTTCCTGGGCTGACGCGTCGGCACCCTTGAGCGTACTGGCGATTTCGGTGTTGACGGCAGAGAGGGCCTTCTTGACATCAAGGCCGGCGAACGGCGTGCCGCCGTCGCGCAGGTCGAGGGCTTCGCCCGTGCCGGTCGAGGCGCCCGCAGGGGCGATGGCACGGCCCTTGACGCCGCCTGCGAGGGTAACCTCCACTTCGACGGTCGGGCGGCCACGGGAGTCCCATACGCGGCGGCCGTGTACCTTGGTTATCGTCGTATCAATTGTGTGCATTGTCTGTCCAGATGGTGTGGGTGTCGCGTTCATGAATGCCGGCAGAGGCCGGGAGAGGACGCGGCGCGGAGCGCGGGTACGCACGCCTAGCGCGCGCCACGCACTCCAATGAGGACGAACGCGAGGGTGGCCGGACGTTCGCCCCTGTTTCTCCAGGCATGACGCGTTCCGTTCTGGACGATGACGTCATGCTGGCGCAGGTGGCGGGTTTCCCCGTGGTCGAGTTCCAGCCAGATCTCGCCGTCGAGCACGACGCCGTAGTCGACAGTCGGGGTCGCGTGCATGCCGTCCGGCTCAAAGCGCTCCGCAAGGCCGGGGGCGAGGGCGAGGTTTTCCGAGATCGCGGCTTGAGCGTCGAAGGCGTCCGCCGTGAAGACCGAGTCCGGCGGAAACGTCACGACAAGAAAGCGGGTGGAGGACGCTGGAGGCACAACAGTCGTGACGCCCGGCGTGGGGTCAACGCCAGTGTGCGGCAAGGCAGTGTCCGCTTCCGTTGCCCAGACCAGGCGCGAAACCATGCCGGGGATTTTGCTGTACTCCCCTGGGCGCGGCGGATGGCCTTCGTGCGCGAAGATGGAGCTTCCATCCGCCGCATGGCCGGTCACCACGCGCTGCAAATGCACCGGCACGCCCGGCGCTGTGGTCAACGCGTCCTGAGGCTCTTCGTGGGCCATGATCGTCTCCAGTTATTGCTAACGTTTGCACAAATTCTGGCAAATCCAGTCAGGGGTGTCAACCGTATTTCATCGCGATTAAGTCATTGAAAAAGCAAAGCTCAATTGCTTTTCCAGCAAGGGCAACATTTATACGCTAACGTTAGCGTAAAAAGGCATGGGCACGCCTGGTGCTGGCGTTTGCACACATGGTCTCGGGGAGACGGAAGCCGAAGCCGCTGGCCTCGCTCGCATGGGGCCGTTGCGCCGCGCGTGCCAGACGAAAGTGACTAGGGCCATGTCCCGCGCCGCCCGCGCTGGACATGGCCCTTGCCGGTGTCGCGAAATTCAGCGGTCAATTTCGCATTCGGCCTGCCATGCCAGTGCGACCCCGCCCAGCGTTGTCGCCGGGCGCAGAAGCAGGGCGCGAGCGAGCGAACGCACGTGCTGGCGTTGCACGTCAGTTGTGATGTATTCAACCGGCGATTTGCCGTCCACGCGCGCAAGCAGCAATGCAGGCAGGAGGTCGGCTGCCCGTCCTTCGAGGGTTGCGCGCGACTCCCAGTCCGCGCAGGCGAAGTAGGCGGCCGTCAGCGCTGCAAAGCTCTCCAGCAGCCTGCGCCCGTTGGCTCCCGGCAACAGGCACTTGAGCAACAGATGGTTCAGGCAGAACGCGAGGTCGAACGCTGGGTCCCCGTACCACGCGCATTCGGCATCGAGCAGCACCGGGCCGTTTGGTCCGACAAGGATGTTCTTCGGGCTGACGTCTCCGTGAACCAGCGCAGTTCGCGTATTCGCCGTGCGGTCCGCCAGGTACTGAAGGCGTTCGGCGCAGTCCTTGTGTTTTTCGCCCGCGGCGATGAAGTATGGGTCGAGGCGCAGTGCCCTGAAGTTGTCGGTTGTATCGAAAGTTGCAGCGACGTCCGTATCGAATGCGCTCACCGAGTGAAGGTGGCCGACCAGCCGACCCACAGCCGCGGCCGTGTCCAGGTCTACATGCCCTTCCAGCAACTGCTTCTTCCATACAGGGTGCGCGTCCGGCGCGAGGAAGGACATGGCGAAGGCGCCCAGTCCCAGATCGTGGGCAAGCGGTTTCGGCACGTTCGCCGGGCAGTGAGCATAGGCGAACTGCATCCACGCCCACTCATCCGCGTTGCGGGACACAGGCGCTTCCCAGTTGCTTGCCACTTTCAGCGTTGACAGTGCACGCTTGACGCACACCGTGCGTCCGGGGAGGTCCGCTCTCCAGATGTCGGACGATACGCCACCTGTGAGCGGCTCCCATTTGATGGCCTCGCCTGGCGCGGCGAGGGAGTGGTGGACGAGAAACTCATCCAGCTTCGTATCCGGGCTATTCTGTTGCGTCATCTTGGCTAGGCTGTGGGCAATCGCGGAAGAGACTCGTTACCTGGCGATCGGGTTGCAGGGATTCCGTGGTGCTTCACCGCGCAGGACTCTTACGACTTCTTCCGCCGCCCGCCTTCTGAGTTCGATGAGCGATGCATCCGATGAGAATGCCACGTGCGGCGAGATCAATGCACCAGGTTGTTCGAGCAGTTCTCCCGGCACAGTTGGCTCGGATTCGAGAACGTCGAGTGCTGCGGCCGACAGGTGCCCCGACTGCAGCGCCTCGACCACGGCCTCTGTATCGACGATGCCGCCGCGGCTGACGTTGATGAGAAGGCCGCCTGGCTTCATCTTCCCGAGACGGTCACGATTGATGAGGCGATGGGTCGAATCCGTCAGCGGCGAGTGCACGACAGCAATGTCGCTTCGCGCGAGCAGGTCATCAAGCGAAGTAAACTCGATGCCGGCTTCAGATTTCATCACGTACGGGTCGTGGGCCAGCAGCTCGCACTGAAACGCCGCAAGCTTGCGCGCCGTCGCGCGCGCGATACGGCCAAAGCCGATGATGCCCACAGTCAGCTCGGACAGCCGACGCAGCTTCGCCGACGCCGGGGCCCAGCGGCCGGCGCGAACCTCCCGGTCGAAATGGACCAGGCCGCGGGTCCATGCCAGGGCGAACCCGACGGCATGGTCGGACACTTCCTCGACGCAATAGTCGGGGACATTCGTCACAACGATATTGCGCGACGTCGCGGTGGAGACCGAGATGTTGTCAAGACCAACGCCCAGCCGGGCAACGATGCGCAGATCCGGCGCTGCGGCGATTGCCTCACCCGACACCTGCGCCCAGCAGGTCATGATCGCATGGGGCCGATGCTCCCGCACAAGGTCTTCAATCCCGGTCGCTGGCAGGGGATCTGAGGGGCCCGTGACGAGCCGAAAGCCAGCGCCTTCAATGACTTCCCGCTCAACACTGTCGTCGGGCCACGCATAGTCAGTCAGAAAAACGGTCTTGTTCATAGGTTTCTGAAGATGTTGATAAGCAGGCGGACTACCGGCGCAACGACATCCGGCTTGGTATAACGTTAGCATTAAAAATCGATGATAGCCAAGATCGGAGCATCCCGGAACTGTGGTCTCAGCCTACGGCATACGAGAAAAACCGGGAAAACCGCATTGACACTGCCCGAAGGGGAATCTACACTGCGTCCCAAGGGAGTGCTAACGTTCGCATGATATCGAAAGTTCAGTGAGCGTGCAGCAGAACTCCTCCGGTTTCGTCAGAGCAAAGGCGCGCAACCTGGTTACCTTGACTCGAGACGGATACAACTGGGTGGCAGCGAAGGCGAATCGGCGCCTCAGGGTTGCGGCCGGAGAAGCCATCCAGCACCGCACGTTGAATCAGAAAGGGTTAGCTGTAGAAGTTTGTAGTACGTAACAAATAGATCAAAATACAGGAGACAATCGATGAAGCGGTATTTGCTGCCCGTGCTATGCAGTTGCCTGTCCGGAATTGCACACGCCCAGAGTTCAGTTACGCTGTACGGCCTGATTGACGACGGAATTTCCTATGTCAACAACCAGAAGGGGCATAGTGCTGTGTTTGCCTCGTCAGGGAATATCGTTGGCAATCGCTTCGGCCTGATGGGTACGGAAGACCTCGGCGGCGGTCTTCAAACGATCTTCAAGCTCGAAAACGGGTTCACCGGGACGAACGGTGGATTGCAGCAGGGCGGTCGGCTGTTTGGTCGCCAGGCCTGGGTTGGTCTGCAGAATCCGTACGGCGCAATCACGCTCGGACGCCAGTACGACTCGGTAGTCGACTATCTCGCGCCGCGCAGCCTCGCGCAAAGCTTCGTCGGTGGCCTCGAGTTCATGCACCCCATGGACAATGATAATTTCGGCGACTTCTTCCGGCTGGACAACGCGGTCAAGTTCGCGAGTGCAGATTACAAGGGGCTGAAGTTCGGCGGACTCTATGCGTTCTCAAACAAGGCCGGGGACTTCACGGACAACCGGGCATATAGCGCTGGCGCGACGTATACAGGTGGCCCGGTCACCCTGAGCGCCGCCTATATGCGCATCGACCAGCCCGGTGATGGTGCGCTCGGTGCACTGGACGGCTCGTCGACTTCGGGCGATGCCACATTCCATGCAGCACTTCAGCAGGTGTGGGGCGCAGGCGCCTCGTATCAGCTCGGACCGGCAACGTTCGGCCTCGTCTGGAGCCACTCCGCGTACTCCAACACGACTGCGGTCTATCGCGGTAGCACCCAGGCGCCGGCGCCAACCGGGCAACCGACCGACCTGAAATTCGACAACTATGAAGCGAATATTCGCTATCTCGTGACGCCCGCCTGGACGATCGCCGCGTCCTACACCTTTACGGACGGCAAGTACTCAAACGCGGCAGTGCAGGCGAAGCCGCGCTGGAGTCAGTTCAATCTGATGACGGCCTATGCCTTGTCGAAGCGGACCGACGTGTACCTGATGGCTGAATATCAGCACGTAACCGGCGCGCAGAACACGATATTCAGTGGCGCGTTCATCGGCGGCAGTGGCGGACCTTCGTCGACGAACAAACAGTTCCTCACAAGCGCCGGGCTCCGCGTGAAGTTCTAGTCCGCATGTGCTCGCCGGGCAGACGGCGTGATCGCTGCCCGGGATAGTATCCTGATATCCCTTTTAGCGCGGTACCCGGTGCCGCGCGTCTCCGCGCAACCGCGTAGTAACTCCACCCTGAATCTGCTACGCGAGTCCCATTGGTTCGCGATACCGCTCAGCCTGAGCCTGGATCCAGTCGCGGAAGACAGCAAGGGCCGGGTTCGCGGCCTTGTGCTCCGGATAGAGCAGATAGTATGTGCGGTCGCTCAACTGGGCATACGACCCGACGTCGACGAGCACGCCGCGCTCCAGTTCGTCCTCAATGAGCAGTCGGGGGATGAGCCCGATGCCGATTCGCTGGATAGCCGCTTCAGCCTGCATCGAGAAAAGCTCGTAACGTGGCCCGGCCATGTCTGCCTCAACCTGCATGCCGCGGGAGGCAAACCAGTCCCGCCAGGCATACGGGCGCGTGCTCTGCTGGAGAAGCGTTAGCCGGTTCCAATCCTGCGCGGTGAGCTTCCTGCGTGGCGAAACAAGCATTGGACTGCATACGGCAATCAGGCTCTCACGCATGAGAAAGATGCCTTGTGTACCCGGCCAGGTTGACACGCCCGCATGAATGGCCGCATCCAGTTCCGTACCGTCGAACAGAAAAGGCCGCGCCCGTGATGAGAGGTTGACGGTAATGTCAGGGTACTGCGCGTTGAAGTGCGGCATCCTGGGCAGCAGCCACTTTGTCGCAAACGTTGGAACGACCGCGAGTTCAAGCGTTCCGCCATGCCCCCGCCTGGACATCAGTTCCAGCGTATCCCGCTCTACCTCATCGAGTCGCGCGGCGACCTTGCGACTGTAAAGCTGCCCCGCTTCCGTGAGGCGAACGCCACGCCGGTCCCGGACGAACAGCTCCACGCCCAGATAATCTTCGAGCGCCGAAATCTGTCGGCAGATCGCGCTCTGTGTGACCGCGAGTTCATCAGCCGCTTTTGTATAGCTCTGGTGCCGCGCAGCAGCTTCGAATGCGGAGAGGGCAATCGTCGATGGAATCTTGCGTCGCATGCCTAACCTTTACCGGGAGATATCTAGTCGACAAAAAGCGCACTTCGATAGCGCTACGCGGTGCAGGGAAAGCCGCGTTTCGCGATGGCGAAGGTTTTTCACTCACGCATCTTGCAACGCGCTGGACGAGCGGATCGGGGTTGACCCAGAGAAGTGTTGAGTTCTCGCTTCGTCCACCTGGATCATTGCACTTTCACGAGGATGACTCCTGTCCAGACGTACGCGAATCATTATAGCTACGTGATGGAACGTATCCATGGTTTCTGTGCGTTTCACGCACAGATTAGTGCAAACAAATCGGTTGTGACGCGACATATGCCTCGATAGATTGGACGCATTTCCTCCAGCACGGTGCATATCATGATTGTTCAGCACAAGTCGCCCTCGTTCCAGTGGGACGACCCGCTCCTTCTCGCGCAACAACTCACCGGGGAGGAGCGCCTCGTGATGGATTCGGCCAACGCGTATTGCCAGGACCGTCTGGCTCCGCGTGTGCTCGAAGCCTTTCGTCGCGAGTCCACCGACCCTGCCATCTTTCGTGAGATGGGCGAACTCGGCTTGCTCGGTATCACCATTCCGGAGGAGTACGGTGGTGCCGGGCTGAACTATGTGAGCTACGGGCTGGTAGCGCGTGAAGTGGAGCGCGTGGATTCCGGATATCGTTCGATGATGAGTGTGCAGTCGTCACTCGTCATGGTGCCGATCGACGAATTTGGATCTGACGCGATGCGGCAAAAGTACCTGCCGAAACTGGCGAGCGGCGAATGGATTGGCTGCTTCGGGTTGACCGAACCGAACCACGGCTCGGACCCGGGTAGCATGGCCACGCGCGCGAGGAAGGTCGACGGCGGATACGAGCTGACTGGCAGCAAGATGTGGATTACCAACAGCCCCATCGCAGACGTCTTTGTCGTATGGGCGAAGGATGACGAAGGCGCCATTCGCGGTTTCGTTCTCGAGAAAGGCTGGAAGGGGCTCTCGGCACCGGCGATTCACGGCAAGGTCGGCTTGCGTGCGTCCATCACGGGGGAGATCGTGATTGATGGTGTGTTCTGCCCCGAGGAGAACGCGTTCCAGGATGTGCGAGGCCTCAAGGGCCCGTTCACCTGCCTGAATAGCGCGCGTTATGGTATCGCGTGGGGCGCGCTTGGCGCCGCGGAAGATTGCTGGCACCGCGCACGTCAATACGTTCTCGACCGAAAGCAGTTCGGACGACCGCTGGCCGCCAACCAGCTCGTGCAGAAAAAGCTCGCCGACATGCAGACAGAAATCACCCTCGGTCTGAGCGGTTGCCTGCGCCTGGGCCACATGAAGGATGAAGGCTCAGCTGCTGTCGAGATCACGTCGCTGATGAAGCGCAATTCATGCGGCAAAGCCCTTGATATTGCCCGTGTTGCGCGCGACATGCTGGGCGGTAACGGCATTAGCGATGAATTTGGCATCGCACGCCACCTCGTCAACCTCGAGGTCGTCAACACCTACGAGGGCACCCATGACATCCATGCGCTGATTCTTGGTCGCGCTATCACGGGTATTGCAGCCTTCTGACGAAAATGGACAAGACGCAATCACGAGGAGCGCTCGAGGGGCTGCGCGTTCTGGACCTCTCGCGAGTGCTCGCAGGTCCGTGGGCGAGCCAACTGCTGGCCGACCTTGGCGCGGATGTGGTCAAGATCGAGCGGCCGCGAACAGGAGACGATACCCGGGCCTGGGGGCCGCCGTGGCTATCCGACGCCGATGGCGATGCAACGGGTGAGTCAGCGTACTACCTGTGCGCAAATCGCAACAAGCGGTCTGTGACGGTCGACATGAGCCACCCGGACGGCCAGACAGTCATCAGGCGCCTCGCTACCGAAGCTGACGTGCTTATCGAAAACTTCAAGGTAGGAGGGCTTGCACAATATGGCCTCGACTACGAAGCGTTAAAAGAGGTCAATCCCCGGCTGATCTACTGCTCCATTACGGGTTTCGGTCAGGACGGTCCGTACGCGAGTCGCGCGGGTTATGACTTCCTGATTCAGGGCATGGGTGGTTTGATGAGCCTCACGGGCCGCGCGCCTGGGACAGAGGGCGCCGGTCCGATCAAGGCAGGCGTCGCGCTGACTGATGTGATGACGGGCCTGTACGCGACTGTCGGCGTCCTCGCAGCATTGGCGCGGCGCGAGCGCACGGGTTTGGGACAGCGCGTCGACCTGGCGCTGCTTGACGTACAGATTGCCAGTCTCGCGAACCAGGCGTCCAACTACCTTGTCGGCGGAAAGGTGCCGCAGCGCCTCGGCAACGCGCACCCGAACATCGTTCCCTATCAGGAGTTTCCCACGGCCGACGGTCACATGATTATCGCGGTGGGTAATGACGGTCAGTTTCGCCACTGCTGTGAAGTGCTGGGACGACCAGAGTGGGGAAGCGACGCACGCTTTCTCACGAATCCGCAGCGAGTCAAGCACCGCGCGGAACTCGTCGCGATGATGGAAGCATCCACGCGGGAGCGTACCACCCGGGAATGGGTTGAAGCGATGGAGGCCGCAGGAGTGCCATGTGGGCCCATCAACAACCTCGCAGAGGTGTTCGCCGATCCACACGTGCAGGAGCGTAACGTGCGGGTTGAGATGCGCCACTCCCTGGGCGGCAACGTAGCCATGGTCGCGAACCCCGTCCGGTTCTCCGAATCGCCGGTCCAGTATCGCAACGCGCCGCCAACCCTGGGAGAACACACGGACGATGTCCTGCTTGACTGGCTGCGCATGGATGACGCGGACGTTCAAGCGCTACGCAACGCCAGCGTTCTTTGAGCGTGAGAAGGCGCGCGACAGACGATCAACACGAGCACGAGATGAAAAGACATGAATGGTAATGTCGGTGGTGTATCGCGAGAGTCGATGGAATATGACGTGGTGATCGTCGGCGGCGGCCCCGCGGGGCTGTCTGCCGCGATCCGCCTGAAGCAGCTGGCCGCGGAAAAAGGCGCTGAAATCGGCGTCTGCGTGCTGGAGAAAGGCTCGGAAATCGGGGCGCATATCCTCTCGGGCGCGGTCATGGATCCGCGTGCCTTGAACGAGCTGATTCCGGACTGGAAAGAGCAAGGCGCACCGCTGAACGTGCCCGTGACCGAGGACAAATTCCTTTTTCTTTCCGAAACGGGGGCTAAGGCTGTGCCGAACTGGGCGCTGCCGGACAACTTCAAGAACCACGGCAACTACGTCATCAGCCTCGCGAACGTCACGCGCTGGCTGGGCCAGCAGGCCGAGGCGCTGGGCGTGGAAATCTTCCCNGGCTTTCCGGCCGCCGAAGTGCTCTACAACGACGATGGGTCGGTCAAGGGCGTCGCCACCGGCAACATGGGTGTCGGCAAGGACGGCGAGCCCACCGGGAACTTCCAGCTCGGCATGGAGCTGCACGCGAAGTACACGCTGTTCTGCGAAGGCTGCCGNGGNCANCTGGGCCGNCAGNTNAACGAGAAGTTCAAGCTNGGCAAGGANTCGGATCCGCAGGTCTACGGCATCGGCATCAAGGAACTGTGGGANATCGATCCNGCNANGCACNAGCCNGGNCTCGTGATCCANACCGCNGGCTGGCCGCTGGANNNCGACACCTACGGNGGCTCGTTNCTGTACCACATCGACAANAACCAGGTGATGGTGGGNTTTGTCGTNGGTCTNGCGTACCAGAANCCGTATCTCTCGCCGTTCGAGGAATTCCAGCGCTACAAGACGCATCCGGAGATCCGCAAGTATCTGGAAGGCGGCAAGCGNGTGTCGTANGGCGCGCGNGCGATCACNGCNGGNGGNCTGATGTCGCTGCCCAAGCTCGTGTTCCCGGGCGGCGCGCTCGTGGGCGACGATGCGGGCTTCCTGAACGCCTCGCGCATCAAGGGCAGCCACGCGGCGATCAAGACCGGCATGCTGGCCGCGGATGCGGCGTTCGAAGCGGTGCAGGCAGGCCGCCAGAGCGATGAACTCGCGGCCTACCCGGAAGCGTTCAAGCAGTCGTGGCTTTACANGGANCTGTACAGGGCGCGCAACTTCAAGCAGTGGATGAGCAAGGGCCTGTACCTGGGCACGCTGATGGTGGGCATCGAACAGAAACTGCTGGGCGGCAACGTGCCGTGGACGCTGCATCACCAGCATCGCGACCACGAGATGCTCAAGCCCGCTTCGCAGTGCAAGCCGATCGAGTATCCGAAGCCGGATGGCAAGCTCACATTCGACCGGCTTTCTTCGGTGTTCATCTCGAACACGAATCACGAAGAGAATCAGCCAGCGCACCTCACGCTCAAGGACATGACGGTGCCGGTCGGCATCAACCTCACGACTTACGCAGGTCCCGAGGCGCGCTTCTGTCCCGCAGGCGTGTATGAGTTCGTAAAGAACGATCAGGAAGAAGATCGTCTGCAGATCAACGCGCAGAACTGCGTGCACTGCAAGACCTGCGACATCAAGGATCCGACGCAGAACATCGTGTGGATCACGCCCGAAGGCGGCGGCGGTCCAAACTATTCAAACATGTGAACATGAAGAACATTGGAATTGTAGGTGCCGGCCAGATGGGCAGCGGTATTGCCCAGGTGTGCGCGGCTGCCGGGCTGGAAGTCATCCTGAGTGATGTGAGTGAGGGCGCATGGGAGCGGGCGCAACGCACGATAGGTCACAACCTCGAGCGGCGGGTGCAGGCAGGAAAGATGGCGACACCGGATGCGGCAGCAACCATGCAGCGAATCTCATTTAGCGCGACGTTGCGCGCGTTCTCAGCGTGCGACTGCGTGATCGAGGCCGCGACAGAGAACGAGAATGTCAAGGAAGAGATTCTCACCTCGCTGGAGGCAGTCATTCGTCCTGACGCAGTGCTCGCAACAAATACGTCATCGGTCTCGATAACGGGTCTCGGTGCGGCGCTTGCGAGGCCGTGCCGGTTCATCGGGATGCATTTTTTTAATCCGGTTCCGGCCATGATGCTCGTCGAGGTCATCCGGGGAATGCGCACAGACGACACTACGTTTGCGTCGGCCGTTCGCCTGGCGGAATCTCTCGGAAAGCATCCTGTCGGGGTCAGGAATTCACCCGGCTTTGTCGTGAACCGCATATTGATTCCGATGATAAATGAGGCCGTTCTCGTACTCCAGGAAGGTCTCTCGAGCGCGGGAGATATCGACGACGCCATGAAGCTGGGTGCAAACCATCCCATTGGCCCATTGGCGCTCGCAGATCTGATTGGTCTCGATACGGTGCTTGCCATCATGAACGTGCTGCACAAGGAATCTGGTGACCAGAAGTACCGACCCGCGTTGCTGCTCAGGGAGATGGTGGCTGCCGGCGTGCTCGGCCGCAAATCTGGCCGTGGATTCCATCAATATTGAGCCAACGGGTGCTCCAGCAGACCAGAAAAGGAGAAAGGGTATGAAGGTTCTCGTTCCCGTGAAAAGGGTAGTCGATTACAACGTGAAGGTTCGTGTGAAGTCGGATGGCACGGGCGTCGACATCGCCAACGTGAAGATGTCGATGAACCCCTTCGACGAAATCGCTGTGGAAGAAGCGGTGCGTCTGAAGGAAGCGGGCGTGGCGACGGAAGTCATTGCGGTGTCCGCGGGCGTCACGCAAGCGCAGGAAACGCTGCGCACGGCGCTGGCCATCGGCGCGGACCGCGCGATCCTCATCGAGTCGAACGAAGACCTGCAGCCGCTGGCCGTCGCCAAGCTCCTGAAGGCGCTGGTCGACAAGGAGCAGCCGCAACTGGTCATTCTCGGCAAGCAGGCCATCGACGACGATTCGAACCAGACCGGCCAGATGCTCGCTGCACTGGCGAACCTGCCGCAAGCCACCTTCGCCTCGAAGGTGGTCGTGGCCGACGGCAAGGCGACCGTGTCGCGCGAAGTGGACGGCGGCGCGGAAACGCTGTCGCTCACGCTGCCCGCAGTCGTCACGACGGATCTGCGCCTGAACGAGCCGCGCTACGTCACGCTGCCGAACATCATGAAGGCGAAGAAGAAGCCGCTTGAGACGGTGAAGCCGGAAGATCTGGGCGTTGACGTCACGCCGCGCCTGAAGACGCTGAAGGTCGCCGAGCCGCCGAAGCGTTCGGCAGGCGTGAAGGTGCCGGACGTGAAGACGCTGGTCGAGAAGCTGAAGACGGAAGCCAGGGTGCTGTAAGGAGAGCGAGACAAAAATGACGAATCTGGTGAATCTGGTAATAGCCGAACACGACAATCAGTCGATCAAGGCCGCGACGCTGAACACGGTCGCCGCAGCACAGAAAATTGGCGGCGACGTGCACGTGCTGGTTGCGGGCCACAATGCACAGGCTGCGGCAGACGCCGCCGCGAAGATCGCAGGCGTTGCCAAGGTGCTGCTCGCCGATGCGCCGCAACTCGAGCAGGGTCTCGCCGAGAACGTCGAAGCAACGGTGCTGGGCATTGCGAAGAACTACACGCACATCCTGGCTCCAGCAACGGCAGCGGGCAAGAACGTCACGCCGCGCATTGCCGCGAAGCTCGACGTCGCGCAGATCAGCGATATCACGGCAGTCGACAGCGCCGACACGTTCGAGCGTCCGATCTACGCAGGCAACGCGATCGCAATCGTCCAGTCGAGCGACCCGATCAAGGTGATCACGGTCCGCACGACCGGTTTCGATCCCGTCGCAACCGAAGGAGGCAGCGCAGCCGTCGAGAGGATCGAAGCGGCGGCAGACAGCGGCCTCTCGAAGTTCGTGAGCCGTGAAGTGACGAAGCTCGACCGTCCGGAACTCACGAGCGCGAAGTTTATCGTCTCGGGTGGCCGGGGTCTGGGTAGCGGCGAGAACTTCGCGTTGGTTCTGGAGCCGCTCGCGGACAAGCTCAACGCCGCACTCGGCGCATCGCGCGCGGCAGTCGACGCGGGCTACGTGCCGAACGACTATCAGGTTGGTCAAACCGGCAAGATCGTCGCGCCGCAGCTTTACGTGGCAGTCGGCATCTCGGGCGCGATCCAGCATCTGGCCGGCATGAAGGACTCGAAGGTGATCGTCGCGATCAACAAGGACGAAGAAGCACCGATCTTCAGCGTGGCAGACTACGGTCTGGTAGGCGACCTCTTCTCCGTCGTCCCCGAACTGGTTCGCGAAGCCTGAAACGGTCGCCGGACCTTCCCGGGCGAAGCAGCGCCGCCTAGACAGTGGCGCTTCGACGCGAAGCTCTGCCCGTGGCGCTGGACGCCTTCGCCACCGGCGCCGTGCTGCCACGAATGATAAGGGACGCCTGCGAGATGGACCGATACGGCGTTTCTCCGGTGCTGTGGCGCATCCTGTGGACGAACCACAGACCACAGGCAGTTGCCAGTTCGAAGACTGGAAGCCCAACAGTGGTCAGACCCGGTCCCCACCACCGGAAGCCCAGCTCATCACCGAATCCGACGACGGAGAGATCCTCCGGAACGCGCACGCCTTGCTCATGCAGTTCCTCAAGGATGCCTTGCGTCATCTGGACTGTGCCGGCGACGATGGCGGTCGGTCTGGCCTTGTGGGCAAGCAGGCGACGAACGGCCTCGCGACCAAAGTTCGCTTCACCAGGCGAGCCCAGTTCCACGAGTTCCTCGCGGTCCTGGCCAGTGAGCGGCAAGGCGCGAAGGAACCCTTTCAGGCGCGCTGCGCCAGTCGGAAGCGCATCGGTGCCGCCAATGTAGCCGATTCGCTTGTGTCCGCGCTCTACAAGATGCTCCGTGGCATCGAACAGCGCCTGGGTGTCGTCGATCCCAAACCACTGGTCACCGATACTGGCGTCGCCGCGCAGCAGTTGCACATGAGGGCGCATCTTGAGCAGCCGGAGCGTTTCCCGATGTGGCTTGGCTGTCGGCACGATGATGATGCCAGCCACATTCGAGCTCACAAGTTCACGCACATTGCGCAGTTCAGCCATCCTGTCGTCTTCGGTTTCAGACAGCGCCAGCTGGTAGCCTGCATCCTGCAGGCACTTGGACAGGGCGTGCGCGATTGTCGCGTAGAACCCGTTGCGAATGTCAGGGAGAACAAAACCCACCAGATTGCTGGAAACGCCTCGCATCATGCGAGCCGCAAGGTTTCCGACATAGCCGATCTCCTCGGCAACCTCAGAGACCTTTTGCTTGGTGGCGGCGCTGATGCGAGGGTCGTCCGCCAAAGCGCGACCGACGGTTGAAGGCGAAACCCCCAGGCGGGCGGCGATATCCTTGATGGTGACCATAGTGTTCAGCTGACAGGTTCTTTTGCAATTGCAGGGCCCACGCGGGCACAGGAAAAGTCGGCGCTTCCGCAGTCAGTGCCCGCAGCATGCCAGACAATGTCCAGGTGCTGGAAAGCACCACACGCGCAGCGCACACGCGCAAAAATTCATTGCTCGTTCGGTCGCGAAAAGGCAGGCGTGCTGGATCTGCCAAGAGCAACCCCAGGCGTTCGCCGCGACGGCCGGCAGCCTCCGCAATACAAACGATAGCACAACTGCCTCGTTGTCCCTGGCAGCGCCTTTTCCCAGGCTCCTCTGCCTTCTCTGCGCCCTCCGTGCCCGTTAGCGGATAGTTTTCCCGATCCTATCGGGCAAACGATAGCATTCAGGTAATGGCAATAACAAAGCCCCAGGAAAAATATGACGTTGACGTGCGCTCTTTTGGCTCATACACTTCCGTGAAACTGCGCTAACGTTAGCATTGGTGAAGTAAAAAGAGACGGCATTCCTCGTGAAACCGCCTTGCGCAGTGCATAAACGTTTGAGAACTGGAAGGAGACACAGCAATGGCTGCCCCCGAACATGACGTGCGATACGAGCGTTCGACGCTCGTGCTGTTGGGCGTGGGTTTTGGACTGGTCGGTTTCGACCGGTGGTTGATGGCGCCCCTGTTCCCGCACATGATGCGCGACCTCAATCTCAACTACTCCCAGCTGGGAAGCCTGATCGGCGTGATTGGCGTTACGTGGGGTCTGTGGGCCATCTTGATGGGCCCGCTGGCAGACCGCGTTGGCCGCAAGAAGATCCTCGTGGCGACGATGGTTACCTTCTCCGCACTTTCGTGCCTGTCGGGCCTCGCGACAGGATTCCTCAGCCTGTTGCTGCTGCGCGGTGCGATGGGTATTGCGGAGGGCACATTTACCCCGGCAAGCATCGCTGCGAACAGCGATGCGTCCCATCCCTCCCGGCGGGGTTTGAATCAGGGACTGCAAATCAGCATGATTCCGCTGATGGGGCTCGGCTTCGCGCCAATCGTTGCGACCCAGTTGCTGCAGTGGGTTCCGAACTGGCACTGGGTATTCGCTTTCTCGGCTATTCCCGGGTTCATTGTGGCATTCCTTATCTGGCGCTGCATCCACGACCGCCTCCCCGCGGTACCTGAGACGCACGGTCACCAGAAGGCCCAACGATGGCTGGACCTGTTCGCCAGTCGAAATGTGATCGTGGCGACGGTCGGTATTCTCTGCGCAATGGGGGGCATCTTCGTCATCGGCGCGATGGTGCCGACCTATCTGGTGAAAGTCATTCAGCTCGACGTTCGCAGTATGGGGTTAGTGGCATCTGCCGTTGGCTTCGGAGGCTTCATAGGCTGCTTCGCCCTGGCCGGTCTCTCGGACTTCATCGGGCGACGTCCGACCGCACTGCTCGGTTTTGTCTGTGCCGCGGCTCTCCTCTCTGCCTTCTCCCGCGTCGGTGCGAACCCATGGCTGCTCTTCGCTCTGCTCTTCGGTGTGGCGCTTTTCGCAATGGGTCTTCTTAGCCTGTTCAGCGGCCCGGTTGCGACCGAGGCGGCTCCGCTTGGCCTTATTGCATCGACGATCGGATTCGTGTCCGGCGTAGGCGAGACGTTCGGTGGCGGCGTCGCGCCTGTTATTGCGGGGTTCGTAGCCCAGAACTACGGGATTGCCCGGACGCTGGATTTCGCTTTCTACAGCCTGCTGCTCGGCGCCGTCGTCAGTTGCTTTCTGGTTGAAACCGCTCCGCGTCGCCGCAAGAGCGGGACAACGCAAGACGCAGCAACGGAACATCCCGGGAGGGCGTCGATCGGCGCCGGCGGGCAAATCAATGCCAGCAGCGACTGACTGGAGAATGATTGGTGCCGGCGTTCCATGAGCTTTGAACTCTGAAGAAAGGTTTGTTCATGAAATATGCTGTAGCGAATGTCTCGTCTGCTGGTTCCATGCCGTTTCCGGTACTGGTGATGGACGGACTGGCATGTGCATTGGCACTGTGGACGGGACGCGGGTTGCGCGGCGTGCAATCGATGGGGGCGCTAATGCAATCCTGGGATGCCAATGCGCCAATCCTGCGGGACATCGCTGACGAGCCTGCCACGCGTGCGCTCATGACGTCAGTGGGCGTACCGCTTTCCACACTGGTTCTTCACGCTCCCGTCGCACCCTCGCAGGTGTACTGCACCATCGCAAACTACCGCGCACAGCTGCTTGAGGCAGCCGCAGACGCGACGAGGCACATGACCGCTCAAGACAGGGAGGACCGCCAGAAGACGACGCTCGATTCTTTCGAAGCCAGGAGGCGCACTGGCGAGCCATATATCGCGATGAAGGGAACGGCGTGCATTGCTGGCGCCAACGAGCCGCTGCGTATCCACGAGGGACTCGCGTCCCTCGACTGGGAAGTCGAACTTGGCGTGGTCGTCGGCTGTCGTCTGAAGAACGTCGACGCGCATGAAGCGCTTAAGGGCGTCGCGGGATACTGCGTCGTGAACGATATCACGTTGCGGGACCGCGTTTTCCGTGCAGACATGCCCAATCTGGGCACTGACTGGATCCAGTCGAAGGCACGCGCTGGATGGTTGCCCACTGGCCCGTTCCTCGTACCTGCCTGGAACATTGAAGACCCGTCGACCCTCAAGCTGCGCCTCAGTCTGAATGGTGAGCAAATGCAGGAGGGTTGCGTCAGTGACATGATTTTTAGTATTGGCGAGCAGCTTGCTTACCTGTCGTCCGTGGTTGGCCTTGAACCGGGTGACCTCGTTTGCACGGGCACACCGGCTGGAATTGGCACCCACTACGCCCGTTACCTGAGGCCCGGAGACGTCATCGAAGCATCCATTGACGGTCTCGGATCACAATTGACCCCTTGCGTTTTTTAATCAAATAGAAAGGTGCCACTGGCACCGACACACCCAGGAGACACCATGAGAAAATTAGTAGTCCAATGTATTGGAACGGCAATTCTGAGCCTTCCATTTCTCGCAGTCGCTCAAGAGCAAGGCCCGTCATCCCCTGATGTGGCTTCGGCACAGGTACAGCCTGCGTCAGCTCCACTTACGAAGGCAGAAGCGCGGGCGAAATCGCGCGCCGAGCGCAAGGAAGCTGCGCGTCAGCGGCGTCAGCTGAAGAACGCAGAGTTGAAGAAACTTCAGGACAACGGGTATGGTCCCCAGGCAAACCCGGAGCAGTATCCAGAAAACCTGACGAATGCCGAACGCAAGACGGCCCCGCAGTCCAGGCCGGCTGCACCAGCGCCGGCATCCGGACAGTAAGGAGCCGGCAATGCTCTGGCAGGTACGCCAGAGCAGATGCCACTTCAACCGGGGCTTCAGAAGGGGCATCGAGGCGCCGCAGCGTCTCACGCCAGGGCGAATACACCGAAGACGGAGGAGAGTATGGATTCGAAGCAGTACACACCGGTTGCGAAAGCGCTGCACTGGACAATGGCCGTCGTGATTATCTGCGCGTGGGCGGTCGGATACTACTCGAGTACATTGCGTCAGCTCCCGAACCTCGAGCATCAAACCATCATGCTGCACAAGTCCATCGCGACAGTCACGATTTTCCTGCTCGCTGCACGGATTCTCTGGCGATTGACGCATCGCCCCCCGGAAACCATCGCCCACCTGTCGTCACTGGAGCGGCGAGCGGCGACAGCCGGTCACCTGATCCTGTATCTATGCATGGTCGCGTTACCCGCGACAGGATGGCTTTGGTCGTCGGCGGCCGGATATCCGGTTCCGGTTGCAGGGCTCTTCTTCCTTCCACCGCTCATGGAGAAAGCACCGGAACTCGCGCCTATCTTCAGGCAGATCCACTTCTGCTTCGCCTACGCGATTGC
The DNA here is from genome assembly GCF_000519185.1 of Paraburkholderia nodosa DSM 21604. Classification (GTDB taxonomy): domain Bacteria; phylum Pseudomonadota; class Gammaproteobacteria; order Burkholderiales; family Burkholderiaceae; genus Paraburkholderia; species Paraburkholderia nodosa. The sequence goes on from NZ_JAFA01000022.1 coordinate 120,483, forward strand.
TTTCCTCGTAGCTGGACACGCCCTGATGGCGCTGAAGCACCATTTTCTAGATGGAAACGAGTCGTTGCAATCGATGCTGCCGCGGTGGGCCGCGCGATGGATCGTGCGAGACAAGGGAACGGGGCGATCACTTACGATGTGACGCCCGCAGAAGTCTGCACTACGCAAAGCGAGACGACGTCGGGGGGAGGGGAGGCTTCAGCGTTGGGAACGCGTGACGTAATCCGGCTCCGGTAGCGCAGCAACTTCATGGTTGAGCACTTGTGCGAGAGAGTGCACCTTTCTGCCTGGCATCACGCCGGGCATTTTTTTGCGAGATCAAGCAGGGTGCGACGATCGATTCGACCACGAATACTGCACGGATCAGAGATTGATTTTAATTCTCGGTAAAAGTTCTCTGGATGATAACGGGAAGTGAGATGAGTATAAGGAAACGAGTGTCGCTTCTTTTCCTGTGTATTGGAATGCTGAGCTTCGCCGTCGCTCTTATTGGCATGTTCGGTATGACTAGCGCCAGCAGGCAGTCAGAGGAGATGTACGAGGAGGTGACGCTTCCCTCCCAGTATCTTGAGGGAAGCTACCGCCTCCAGCTCCTGATGGCGCTCTCGATCATGGAGGCGATGCTGGATTCCAGCGACGCAGACAGACAGCAGAGCACCACCAACGCCGAAGCTTTTCGAAAGGCGTCTGACGAGCGCTTCGCACTCTTCAATAAAGCAACCAAACCACCCGAAACGGTCAGGATCGCCAGTTCCTTCGGGCGCGACAGGGAGAAGTGCGTCGAAGCCCTGTCAAAGGTTATCGGACTGGTGCGCGGGGGAGACTTGCCGACGGCATTTGCGACTATCCAGAGGGAGGTGCGCCCCGCGGGGATGGCCGAGGCAGCAGAAATCGAAAGCCTTGTATCGGCACTTCGCACCGGCGCAGATGTCAGGCATCAGCGAGAACTCGTCGTGCTGGACGTGATGCGCGCGGCAATGACCGCGATTGTGCTGATCGGTGGACTTATTCTTGGCTTATTTGCCTGGAAGACTTTACATTCGTTGAGCACCGGACTTGGCGACATAGAAGCTACGTTGTCAGACGTCAGCAAGACATTGAATCTGAGGCGCCGGGCGATGCAGCGTCGGGAAGACGAAATTGGACGCACCTCGGCTGCATTCAATGCACTTCTGGGCCGCATCGAGGCTGCAATGGAAACGGTCGCAAGCGCGACCGACTCCCTGCGGGCGGCAACGGACGAGATTGTCGCGGGAAATTTTGACCTGTTGTCGCGGACCGACGAACAGGCATCCTCTGTGGAACAGACTTCCGCAAGCATGATCCAGCTCACCGAGACGACAAACCGGAACGCGAAAATGGCACGCGACGCTGCGGATCTGGCAGTCAAGGCGACTGATATGACAAACACGGGTGACCGTGCTGTTCGGGAAATGACAGCAGCGATCGAAAAGATCAGCAACAGCTCAAGCAGGATCGCCAAGATTACAGCAGTGATTGAAGGAATCGCCTTTCAGACTAATATCCTCGCGCTCAATGCGGCCGTCGAAGCGGCCAGAGCGGGCGAACAAGGTCGAGGGTTTGCTGTTGTAGCGAGTGAGGTACGTGTCCTGGCGCAACGGTCGGCAGCAGCGGCGAGAGAGATAAAGGAACTCATCACTGCCTCGATTTCAGCGATTCACGATGGTGCCGGAAAGGCGCTCGAAGTTCGTGACGCGATGCCCCTGGTTATCAGCTCGGTTTCAAGTCTGTCTGACATCGTCCGAGAAATATCCATCGCTTCGGATGAGCAGATGCGCGGAATCGAAGAGATAAATCAGGCGGTTATCCATATCGATCATGCGACCCAGCAGAATGCCACGCTGGCAAGCCAGACAACGCGTGTCGCGCAATCGCTGGAGATGCAATCTTTGGCGCTTAAAGATGCTGTATCGGAGTTCAAGTTCAATTCCCCGAATGAAGTAGTGATTTGAAGACGTAGACATCAGTTGTTCACTGCCGAGCCGACGCATGAAGCACGAGAGCACGCAGAATTCAACAAATTTCGTCGCGCCCAGAACCGTGAAAGATGAGCGTAGTAATCGCAATTTGGCAAAGGAACGTTGCTACCTATGTCCTGCAAGCGTGACCACTCCGGATATAACATATTCATGCCGTGTTGCTCCGCTGCATACGATTTGCATGCGTGCGCTCACGGTCACATCGTTGTGTGAATCGCGCTGTTTGTCGCTCTGGCTGTGAGCAGCTGGAGCGATTTTTTTCTCACCGGCTTGCCCGGGAGGCGAGTTCATTACGCTGCGAAGCGCGATTTGAGCTAGGCCAAAACGAAACAGGTCTCGCTGGATTTAGTCCAGCCCCAACCACGCAGAGCCGTACGAAAGGCACGTGCGAGGCCGAGGTTGTCGATTGATGATATCGCCTGAACCCTGCGACTACGGTTTCAGATCGCGATACGTTTCTGGATCGCCAAGCTGAACGTGAATCCTACTCCCACTAGGGAAGGTCTGCACAACACGCTTTCAGAGCGCTGATCTTTTTCCACGTTGGGCGTATCAGCCGTAAGCGTCTGCTGGCAGGTTGGTCGTCCGGCTTTTGAAGCATGATGACCTTCGTTTTTCGAGACTCACGGCCTGCCCACGCAGCGTTTCACACTTTGTTTAAAGCCCTGCGCGACATCCAGAGGTTGCCCAGCGCAAACAGTGTCGTGATCTGCGCGGTGTTCTTCACCAATCCTCGGTACCGCGTCTTCGTATAGCCAAACTGCTGCTTGAGCACGCGGAAAGGGTGTTCAACCTTGGCGCGCACGCCAGCCTTCAGTCGCTCAATCTGGTTGTATATCGCGTCCAGACGATTGTTCAGGTCCAGTTGTCGACGCTTGCCTGGTCGCATCGCGACATGCCAGCGTACCGGGTTCGCCTGACAGCGCTTTTCAATACCCTGATATCCGGCGTCAGCGTACACATCCTTTTCCTGGCCGTGCAACAGCGCTTGGGCCGCATTGATGTCGTGGACGTTGGCCGCCGTACCAATGACGGTGTGGACCAGACCCGACTCTGCGTCCACGCCGATGTGCGCTTTCATCCCGAAATACCATTGATTTCCCTTCTTCGTCTGGTGCATCTCCGCGTCTCGTTCGCCAGAGCCGTTCTTCGTCGAAGTGGGTGCGCTAATCAAGGTCGCATCGACCGCTGACCCTGCTTTCAACATCAAGCCTTTTTCACTCAGGATCTCATTAACCACCGCGAGCATCTGCGCGGCCAGACCGTGCGTTTCGAGAAGGTGACGGAACCGCAGAATCGTGCTCTCGTCCGGCAAACGCGTCATACCTTCGCCCAGCCCCGCAAACTCACGATACAGTGGCACGTCATAAAGCGCCTCTTCCATCGCCGGGTCTGACAGACCAAACCACTGCTGCATGAAGTGGATCTGCAGCATCGTCGCAACCGGAAACGGCGGCCTTCCAGTCTTACCCTTCGGATAGTGCGGTTCGATTAACGCAATCAACCTCGACCATGGCACCACGCGCCTCATCTCATCGAGAAATTCCCGCTTGCGCGTGCGTTTCGTTGAAAGATCCAGACCAAGACCGAGCTGTGTCATCGACGAACTCCTTGAACTTGCCTATCTTCCAGGATAGGCGAACCAGTCTTCAATGCCAGGACTTTTGCAGACCTTCCCTAGATCTGTTCCGCGCCGGATAGCAGTTTGGACACGGTTGCGGTGTTACGTATAGGAGATTCACTGGTGCTTCAGTTCCCTGTCTCCGACGATCAATGGCTTCTCGTGGGCCATCTGATTCAATCGCAAGTGCGTCGCGGCTGGGGGCGACCGGCTCGTGATCCTCGCACGATTCTCGATGCGATCTTGTGGGTAACTATCAACGGTGAGCGATGGCATCGTCTGCCGCCGGAATTTGGTCCGCCGCAGACGGCCTACATGAAGTGGTTACAATGGAGAAGACAGGGAATCATGGACAAGATCCTGGAGATTCTCGCAGCGGCGGACCATCCGAGCTAGTAAATAGCTTTCGCGCCATCCGACGAGAAGACTGGTTCATAAACGTAAAATAATGCATTTGTAGTTACTTAACATAAAAACAATGATCGCATTTTTAATATGTAATCCTAATTTAGCGACTTGATGCGACTCGGCGACCGAGAGCGTGGCCGCCATGAAGTTGGGCAAAGCGACTTGCGCTATTGGCTGAACCTGGGAGTGGCTAGGCGCCTGGGCCTCGGAGCATTCAGGGTGAGCCAGCGGGCAACGATGTCGGCGTCAGTCAGGTCAGGCGGCAGGACCGGGCCGACGCGCCGGTTTGGTCGGAGTAGCCTTTGTGTGGAGGGAGCGCATGCTGGGGCCTCCTATGCCTAAAGAAGGAACGCCAGTTTGAGCAAGCAGACAGCCATTGCAAGCCCCCGAGAGCACGAAGGGAACTGCAACATTAACGAAGTGCCCCGACCAGAGCTCGAGCGAGGCGGACGCTAGCCAGATGACACCGCGGTGTAGCCTGCCGGGCGACACCAGGAACCTGACGGCCAAGGGCGAGCCCTCGGGTTCGCCGTCGTCCTTCAGATGGAAGACGCTCACCGTAATACGATTGCCCCACGGCAATGGCGAGGTGGAGCCGCTACCGGTAACCGACGAGCCATGCGTCCGGATCGGCGTGAGCCGCTCGCCACTCATCCGCCGCAGCGGCGGCTGATTGACGCAAAAGGAGAGGCTGGTCAGGCGAATCGAGCATATCCCAAACTGGGCCGCATTTGGGTGCTAGCGTTGCCTAGATTATCCGTGGATCATAAGAACACTAGTAAATATGATTTGTCGCATGGGAGAATCGGCGCAACAGCCGGCGCATGCCGCACTAGGTCATCCTTTTGCACAGGAAGCGTTCAACATGCAGCAGTCCGATCACTACAGCCTGCTCGTGGCCCCAACGGCCGGTTTCTGGGATGCCGGGCACGCACTGGTGCAGGCTGACCGCTATATCGAGCACACTGTTGACGTGCTACAGACGAAGTTCTACCCGCTCGACGATACCGTCGCGGCGCGCCTGAAAAGCTTTCCGGCCATCTTCGCATACGAACGGGGCGTGGACGCGCCGGCACGTGTGGGTAACATCATCGCCATCCAGCACAGGCGCAACGCCTTCTTCCTGCGCTACGAATTCGATAACGCGGTGACGCCGATTGCCCCGATGCAGCTGGCAAGCCTTGCGGACGAACTCGACATCGACCTGAAGGCCAACGAGATGGGCCGTACCCACTGGGCGGTGAAGCAGGTCGACCTTTTCGACGTACTTTGCCGCTACGATCTGCTGATCGACTCGCCGAGCGCGGCAGCGCCGCGCACCAAGCCGACCGCAATTTCCGAAAGCATGAGAGGCCTTGAAGCTGCCGTGACTCGGCTTGGGCCGGCAATCAACGGCAGGATCGAACGCGAGGTCGAGAAACGAACTGAACGGGAGGTTCCTGCGCGACCTGCGCCCGATGTGCCAGCAAATGCGTCGCGTCGCGTGTTCATCGTGCATGGCCACAACCTGACGGCGAAATACGAGGTCCAGGCGCTGCTCGGGCGACTCGGCCTTGAAGGTGTCATCCTCGACGAGCAGAGCGGGGGCGGCAGGACCATCATCGACAAATTTGAACACGAAGCGGCGAGGGCAGCGTACGCGGTGGTGCTGCTTACGCCGGACGACCAGGGCGGCTTCGCTTCCGCCAGTCCGGAGCAGTTGAAGCCGCGTGCGCGTCAGAACGTGATCCTTGAACTTGGCTATTTCGCCGCGAAGCTGGGGCGCGGCCATGTCTGTGCGCTGCGTGAGGGCGAGGTCGAGATTCCGTCTGATTACAGCGGTGTGCAGTACGTGGACTACGATGCCCACGGCGCGTGGAAGACGAAGCTTGCGAAAGAGATGCGGGATGCCGGCCTGCCAGTCGACATGAATCACCTTTGAACCGCAGCGATGGCCACCCGCTTCGAACTTGTCATGCTTGCGCTACCGACGGAGCTCGCGCCGGAGTCCGTGCCGGAATCTGTCACTCGCCTGATCGCCGTCTGCTGGCCGGGCATGAGCCGCGCCCAGTTACTTGACCGCGCGCGCCGTCTGGCGTTGCGCGCGTCGCTGCGCCCGATCGCGGGCCTGTCTGCCGACGGTTGCGCGCGCTTCACGCTGCGCCTGACGCTACCCTCTCCAGAACCCTCGGCCGCTGCCGTGATCGAGCTGATCGCCCACGTGCGACGTCTTGCACGCCGGGCCGGGGCGCGTCGCGCGAAGGTGTCGCTGCCGCCGGTGCGGGATGCGCGACAGCTGGGACTTTTCTAATGTCCGGAGGCAAACCATGGGCCGCCCCCGACTGACCTGGACCGATGCGCAGATGCGCGCACTGCTCGCGGCGCTCCCTGTGCTCGAGCGCGACTTCCCGCGGGACAACGGGGCGTTTCTAGATGCGCTGATTGGCGAAGTCCGGCTGCTGACGGGGCGCCTGTACGGGGCGACCGCCTACGACAACCTTCTGCGCACCATCGCGCCGCAGGCTGGCGTCGCGCGTCGACCGAGTTCTGCAACGATCCAGCAGGCGGTTGCGCGCGCGCACGCGCTAAGACCCGTTGCTCACGCAACCGCGAGCGGGCTGGCAGCGGGCCCTGGTGCCGCGACGCCCACAATCAATGTGGACGCGGCATCGTCGGCGCGGAGCGCTCTCGCAGACACCGAGAGACAAGGGCGAAGTGGGGAGGCAGAACTAATGCTCACGCGAGCCGCACTCGGCGATGCGCATGCGCGCATACGGCGGCTCGAGGCGGCATGCGCCGACCTTCAGCGTGAGCTCGGTGCCGCACAAAGCGCTCGCGATATGGCTGGACAGCACGTGCAGACCATGCTCGCCGAGCTGTTCGAGGCGATCGGTGCCGCCGGAGCGGGCGCCAAGGATCTGGCCGACACCGCGCAACGCCTTTCAGCCACCGAGCAGTTCCTGAAGCTTCAGAATGTTGCCGTACGTCAGCAGGCCAATATCGGGGCGGATGCGCTACGTGCGCAGAACGTTGCACTGCGCGAGCGCGTCGACCACTTGCTCATCGAAAACGAGCAGTGCCGGCGGCAACTGGCTGAGAAGCGCACATGTATCCGTCAGCCCCTATGACACAGAACCGAGCTCCGCGCAGATATGGACGGGCGCGAGAAAAATTGGCGGGACGGTGCGATCGGCATCGTGAATTCACGCAGTCGCCGCGCGCCATAGTGGCGGCTATCGTTATAGATTTGAATTGCGAAATGAGCGCAAAGTGATGAACAAGCCCAAGGTTGCACCGCAAGACCCGAAACTACTGGACAAGATCAAGGGCCTAGCCGTCCAGGCCATGTTTTCCGACGACGAACTTCTCGAACAACTGGTGCTTAAAGGCGGTAATGCAATGGCGCTAGTTCACCGGATCAGTGCCCGAGCGTCAGTGGACCTTGACTTCTCTTTGAAGCAGGATTTTGGTGAGGATATCGGGGATGTCGAGGCAAGAATCAAGAAGACACTCCTGGAGACGTTCAGGGCTAGTCAGTTTGAGGTCTTCGACTTCAAGATGGTCGAAAAGCCCAAGGCAATCACCGACGACATGAAGGATTTCTGGGGTGGCTATGCCGTTGAGTTCAAGCTTGTAACAGCTGAAATATACGCCCGTCATTCCGACGAGATCGAGACTTTGCGTAAGTTGGCGATCAATCTGGGGCAAGGTCCCAAGTTTCTGATCGACATCAGCCGTTTCGAGTATGTCGCGGACAAGCAAGATTGGGACTTCGACGGAACGCTGATCTATGTCTACTCGCCGCTGATGATCGTCTGTGAAAAGCTCCGGGCAATCTGCCAGCAGATGCCTGCGTACGGCCCTGTCATTAAGCGGGAGCGCCCCGGAAGCGCACGCCCCAAGGACTTTGTCGACATCCACGTACTCGCGCATTCTTTGGAGATGGATTTGGCAGGGGAAGAGATGCGACGGGTTTTGACCTCCATGTTTGAGGTTAAGAAGGTGCCGCTCTCGCTCATGGGTCTAATTCCTGAGACCTACGACTTCCATCTCACCGGATTTGCGGCTGTGGTCGATACGGTCTCCCCCGATTTTGACCTGAAAGGGTTCGATGTCTATTTCAACTTTGTACTAAAGCTGGTTGACCAATTAAAACCCGTTTGGGACGAATAAGTGCCACTCCTTGACGTAACGGGTTTCGCCCATCTCATGCATAAGATAAAAATCGTGTTCGATCGGAAGGCGTCGGATGAGGTCGATCTGGGTCGACTTATAGCCCGCGCGCTCCAGGTAGTAGCCGATAGCTTGATGATACGGATAGGAGAAATCGAGCTTGCGCAGCGTTGCAACTAGCTTGTTGATGGAGGCACGACCCTTCGCGAGCTCGAACGCTTTTGCAACCTCGAAGATCCCGCCGGCATAGATCGGCCGTACCGCGATGTCGATGAGCGTGCGCTCCAGATTCGTGAGTCTCGCAAGCACCTCTTCGCCACCGTCGTCGGTAACGCGTTCCGTCACGACACCCAGGTGGCCAGTATGCGCTCCGTTTAGTAAGTAAATCTTCTTCCCCGCGTGCTCGACCCAATTGTGGGAAACACGAGGAGCGTGCGTGAACGCTTGGTCGATGTCGTCCTGACTGAGCTTTGGCCGCTCTTGTTGGCTAGCGCTGCCACTGCTGCGTTCGTCCGTAATGTAAATCGTCGTGGGAGACTGTTCTGTCAGCCCATGCGACCGCATGGCCGTATAGTGGCTGAGATAGAGGTTCTTGCGAAGCGACAGCAAAACAGTCAGCAGTGGTACTTCGCCCCAAACATAGGCTTGTTCCGATCGCTGCGGAAATGGGAAGGCAACTTCTTTGAGCTTCGCATGTTGCCGCAGAAATGCGATGAAGTCCGCTGCGGTCGTGCTCTGTGCGAGGCGCCAGAATGCGCGCTGGTCCGCGAGAATCGCCCGGATTTCCTTCAGTTTGAGTACGTGCGACGGAAGCTGGTCGAAATGTTTAACGATGTCAGCTTTGGCGATCTGAATTCTTGTTCGGTTCATTCCGCATACCGAAAAATTGACCCTGCCGGAGAGCTGGCAGCATGCATGCTGCCAGCTCTCCGGCAACCAATCAACTGAAATTAAGGTGCTTAACGCACGACGGGAAACTCAGTGCTATGCAGCGTTAACGCTGCATAGCATAACGTCTCTTTTAAGGAATTTCAAGATGAAAGCGTTACTGGCTGGGGGAAGAGGGCTTGACGATTGCGTAAACATACGTCATGCTACGCGGCATCCATGCCGCGTAGCACCCGCATCGTGTCGTTAATTTCGAGATCTGACGCGATCCCAGCGAGCAATGCAATCCCTCTTTAGGGACTCGTCGACCTTGATAACTAGAGGACGATGTGGCACTTATTCCCGGGCGGTTGCCGGCCACGGTGGCTTTAAGTAGGTAGGTTCTGCGCAGCGTTAACGCTGCGCAGAATATCATAAATAATAGATCCAGTCAAGCCGGGAGCGGCGTGTCTGAGTGCGCAGATCTTGATGGTTGCCAAAATTAGTGCTATGTTGTGCGGCATGCATGCCGCACAACACGTGATTCCTTTGCTCACACCATGATTCCGGAGCTCGCGACGGCAGGAAGCCGACGGCCCGAGACAGCGGTGCGAGATGCTGGCGTCCCCGTTACGAATAAAACGAGATCAAGGCGGGCCTTCGCGTCGACCATGCATTGCAACAACGGGAGAACTGGCTAGCATAAATCGCTCCCGGCGGGTTGACTTATTACGAAAAAGTATGTAGAATCGCTCTACCGGTTGAGAAGGTTTCGGGAAGCTAGGTTCGAGTCCAGTCCGCAGGTCTCCTGGTGGTGGTAGCGCACGTTTTGTTAAGCTGTTTTTCACAGCCGTGACGTTGCAGTTTTTCGCAACGGTGTTTCCGGTTGAGCTTGTAGCAAGTGTCGTATCAAACGTGTTGTCTTACTTTCACATTATGGGAGGATGCACTATGCATCTGCGCGAAATAGCAAGTCTGGTTGAAGGTGTAGTCCACAATGGCAGTGAGGTTTGTTTTACCCTGATTGCGCACCATCACTTGACCGCGGAACAGGTATCCGCACCCGCTTCATGGTAAAAAAGGCTCGATGGATCAGAGCCTTTTTTATTTTTCGTTCAATTTGACATAATTAAGATTATCGCAGTTTTTCGTGTTGCGGCTTTTTTGAAATGTCCGGTTCTGGCTCATTTGAAATGTCCGATTCCTGTCCTGGTTGACGCGCACGCTCGCGTGAGGCGTCGACCAGGGGCGAACCATGAACGGACGTGAGCTGATCACGGCAAGCATGCGCGAACTCGAGCGGGTCAAGGTCATCGAGGCGGTCATTGAAGGCCGCCTGCGGTGTTTTCAGGCGGCTGAGCGGCTGCAGCTCAGCGAGCGGCAGATCAGCCGGCTGTGCCGGCGCTATGAGGCTTGCGGACCGGCTGGACTGGTCTCGGCCAGGCGTGGGCGGCCGAGTAACCGGGAACTGTCCATTGATCTGCGGGCCCGGGCCATGGCGCTGGTGCGGGAACGTTACACCGATTTCGGGCCGACGCTGGCGTGTGAGAAGCTCGCTGAATGCCATGGGATTGCACTGGCCAAGGAGACCGTACGTCGATGGATGCGCGATGCAGGTCTGTGGATTCCGCGGGCGCAGCGCCCGCCGAAGGTCTACCAGCCACGGGCCCGCCGCGCGTGCCTGGGCGAACTCGTCCAGATCGATGGCAGCGATCACCGCTGGTTCGAGGAGCGCGCGCCGGCCTGCACGCTGCTGGTGTACGTGGACGATGCGACGAGCCGCATCATGCACCTGCACTTTACGCAGACCGAATCGACGTTCAGCTATTTCGAGGCGACGCGTGCGTACCTTGAGCGTCACGGCAAGCCGGTGGCGCTGTACAGCGACAAGGCCAGCGTGTTCCGCAGCGTCCGGGCCCCCGAAACGGGCCGCAGCGTGACGCACTTTGGGCGCGCAATGTACGAGCTGAACATCGACACGTTCTGCGCCAACAGCAGTTCGGCCAAGGGCTGCGCTGCATAGTGCACCTCATAGGTCGGTTGAGTTGGTGTTTACGCGGTCGAGCGTCGGCCACGGGTCTTTCCCTGGTGCTGGAATTTCACCGGTGCGTCAGCGCCGGGCGGTTCGAAGAGATACCCTCCCTTGTCGTCGTAGCGCTGCGCTACAAGCAGGCCTGCACGACGCCAGGTCTTGATCGTCGTCGGCATCACATCCAACTGCTCTGCGATCTCGTCCAGGGTGAGCATTCCGCGTGCGCGCAGCCTGTCATGATGACTCGGTAGCTTATGGGATAGTCGAAGCCGCGTGATCATTCTGGAAGTAAACCGCTTGCCCCAGCCGGAGGCGCGCCCCTGACGATTAAGCTGCTCTGCCGTTTCACTCTCGGTGTAATCGTTGAGAAGCCGGTCCATTTCGGCGATGACTGCGCGAGGGGTTTGCCGTAATATCCACGCTGGCTTGGACAGCGGCACATGTAGCGTATGCGTGGCGCCGCCATTAAAGCGGACCTGAACGCAGATGTCTGCACCCTTGAGCAAAGTCACATCAGCAATGAGCAGTCGCGCCATGCGCTTTCGCTCGCGATCAGGTGTGCGCGGATCGTTCCAGAGACGAGGGAAGTCTCTCGCGAGAGTCATGATGCTTGCACGCTGTTTATCGTTAAGTCCTGCGCGATCAGCTTCGCGCTGCTTTTCGTAGTGGTCCTGAGCTTCGGTGAGAGCACGTAGCGCCTGATTCCATTCCGATTCAAGCGAATCCGCGACCAGTCGATTCGCGGGATCCACCTGCATATAGCGGCGCCGCGCCAGATCGGCCTCGTAGCGTGCTCGTTCAAACTCCTGGCGGTGCAGTCGGTCGCGCTCGTCAGAGCGGTTCTCAAGTTCTTCCTGTACTGCAAGCGCGACCTCAAGTGTGACTGGCGTGACAGTTTCCACGAGCAACCTGCCGACGGCCTCGTCAAGCTCTCCACCGCGAACATGCTGGCACACCGGCCGCCCATGTTTGACGCTGTGGCGCTGGCACATGTAGTCCGGTACCCTGCGTGTACCCTGGACGTGATAGCGCACTGTCATCCGCTCACCGCATTTGGCACATATCGCGAGGCCTTGCAACAGCGCCGGCCCCTCACGCGGCGCGCCCTTTTCCCGATCCATGCCCAGTGCGTGGGCATTCTCCCGCAACACCTGAACATTCTGTTCGAACTCTTCCCAGCTTACATAGGCCTCGTGGGCGTCGGGGATCAGCGACACCCATTCCTCAGAGGGCAGCCGGGCGCTGACCTTCTGCCCGTCGGGATGATTGCGATTGCGCGTGCGCCCGAAGCAGTACGCACCTGCGTACCGCGGGTGATGCAGAACCCACAGTACGCGTGAGTGCTCGAGCTCGCTCCACAGCACATCATCTTTGCGTGCTCCGTGGTGGACACGATGCGGGAACAGAAGGCCCTGCTCACGGAAGGCCTTGACAGTTGCTGTGGCCGAACCGGTGCGCCGAAACGTGCGGAAGAGATGCCGGATGCTTTCCTGGATACGTGCGTCGGGATCCAGACGCACGCGCGATTCCGTGTCGTAGACAAAGCCGATGGGCAACCGCATCTCCAGCTCTCCGCGACGTGCCTTATTGAGGATGCCGCCGCGCAGTCGTGCCCGCATGACGTGCAACTCGGCCTCGCTCATCGTGCCCTTCAGGCCGAGCAGCAATCGATCATTGAAGTGCGCGGGATCGTAGACGCCATCCTCGTCGAGGATCAGACAGTCGGCCAGTGCGCAAATCTCCAGTAGCCGATGCCAGTCGGTGGAGTTGCGCGCCAGGCGCGACACCTCGAGCCCCATCACAATCCCGGCGCGGCCCAGGCTTACCTCAGCGACCAGGCGCTGGAACCCCTGGCGATCAACCGAGGACGCGCCAGACAGGCCGAGGTCCGAGTCGATGACGACCACCTGATCAGTTTGCCATCCGAGGGCGATCGCGCGCTGTCGCAGGTTGTACTGGCGCTCGGTGCTCTCGGTATTCTCAAACAGCTGTCGCAACGTAGACTGCCTGACATACAGGTAGGCGTCTCTTTTCAGATGTCGGGCCTGAACTTTCGCGTGCGCCTGATCGGTCATGCCATCACCTCCGCTGTCGCAATTGCCATCGTCGCCACGACGGCGACCAGGTTCTGTTCGAGACTGGCAGGCAGGTTCAGCCCGCCCGGCCGCGCAACCGGTAATGGACTAAACGGAAACGCTTCGGTCACAGACTTCATCCAGACCGCCATGCCTTTGAACATGAACAGCGCACGGCCTCGCATCAGCGTCGGACCGCCTCCGCCTGGCTCGAGAGCCTCCTGCCGCAAGATCTCGTAGCTTCGGCTCAGGGACTGGGTATCGCGCGCCGTTACGGGAGGATTTACCGCAGTTTTTTTTTCAAACGCGCCAGGGCGCGTTCCACGGTGCGTCGATGCACCGCCAGGCCAAACTGCTCCGCAATCAGATCAACCAGTTCCTGCACGTCCGGCTCAGCGTGAGTCGCGCGCGCTTCTTCGATGAAGCGCATCACCTCATCGGTAATCTTGTGAGGTCCGTGCGGCCCCCGCTTGACCGGCAGCAGCCCGGCGAGGCCATCGCGCTCGAAGTCGGCCTGTGCCTTGTAGAAAGTCGGCCGGCTGACTCCGAAGTGTGCGGCGGCATCCGCGACGGTTTGCCCTTCCACGCGCACGCGTCGCAGCATTTCGTATCGGACCTGAACCAGATCCCGGGGATCGAAGAAGTCGCTGCCAACGAAGGCATGATCATCGATGTCCTGAGGGCGCGGATTCACCGTGCCACTCTCTTCGAGAGCAGCGAGTTTGGGGTCGGGCTTTCGTGTGCGGGTCATATGTAATGTAAATTATGCCCATAAACAGACGATGTCAAGGCCATTTTTTTGAATTTCACCAGACACCCCTGTCAAGCACGCGGCGAATTACGAATTTCACCCGGGTCTAAGCGCGCTTGCTTCCGCAAATGGCATAATTTATTTTACATGTATGGCATTATTTGCTTGACGGCTTGCGCCCGCCCGAACGCCTTTTTGGATGTCCGCCAGTTTCTTTGTGCCGCGCAATCAGCATGGTCAATTGCAACAGATCTTCGATGCGGAAATGCGATCGTCCCGCCGAAACCATCTCGAATGCATCGGGCGCCGCGGCGCTCGTCCAGGCTGCCGGCATACGTTTCAGGTCACCCGCGTCGTCGTGGAAGTAGACGCGGTCTTCTCCCCACGTGTTGCGCCGATCCACAAGCGCGAACTCTCGCCCATACAACGGATGGAAGGGATGCGTGATACGGAATAACTGTGTCTCATCGTTCAGATCGCGTGCAGTTGACTGCTTTTGCCAAGGGCCG